>NZ_JBIURQ010000013.1:264041-346650 GCF_044740925.1 Streptomyces sp. NPDC088254
ACCCGCAAGACCGCGGCCGCCAAGGCGGAAGCCGTCGTCGACACGGCGGAAACGGCCGAGGCCAAGCCGCGCCGCACCCGCAAGACGGCCGCCGCCACGACAACGGCCGCCGACACGGCCGACGTCGCGGAGGCCGCGGAGGTCAAGCCGCGCCGCACCCGCAAGACCGCTGCCGCCCCGGCAGAGGTCACCGCCGACACGGCCGAGGCCACGGAGGCCAAGCCGCGCCGCACCCGCAAGACCGCCGCCCCGGCGGCCGGTACGGCCGCCATTCCGGCTCAGGTCTCGCAGGAGCCGGAGGTCAAGCCCCGCCGGACCCGCAAGACGGCCGCCCCCGCGGAGGCCGCCGCCGACACGGCGGAGGCGCAGCCGAAGCCGCGGCGTACGCGTAAGGCGACGGCCGCCGCGAAGCCCGCGGACAGCTGATCGCCGCGCGCGACGACAGCGACCGCCGACGGCCCGGTTCCCCTCGGGGAGCCGGGCCGTCGGCGTGGGAAGAGGTTCTGCCCGGGCCGAGAGGCGCTCTGCACCCGGCCTCCGTTGTCCCGGTAACCTCAGCCCGTGACCACGCCGATCAGCTTCACCCCGCCTCCCGGCGCACGCGCGTACCAGATGCGGACAGCGCGCGGTGAGTTCGCCGTCGTCGACGCGCCGGCGGCGCCCGGTGTCGAGCCGTTGGGCGTCGCGCTGTTGCTGCCGGGGTTCACCGGGAGCAAGGAGGAC
The DNA here is from genome assembly GCF_044740925.1 of Streptomyces sp. NPDC088254. Lineage (NCBI taxonomy): Bacteria > Bacillati > Actinomycetota > Actinomycetes > Kitasatosporales > Streptomycetaceae > Streptomyces > Streptomyces sp. NPDC088254. The sequence goes on from NZ_JBIURQ010000013.1 coordinate 264,765, forward strand.
TTCCACTTCCTGCACGAGCCCTTGGCGGCCCGCGGCTACCGCACGGTCGCCGTGGACGGACGCGGGCAGAACGAGTCCCACGGCCCAGCGCGCGACAAGGCCCCTTACGCTCAAGCCGAGTTGGCGCGGGATGTGCTCGCGCAGGCGGCCGTCCTCGACACTCCCGTGCATCTCGTCGGGCACTCCATGGGCGGCCAGGTGGCGCGGGCGGCCGTCCTCCTGGACCACTCCCCCTTCGTCTCGTTCACCCTCGTCGCCTCGGGTCCCGCGCACATCTCCGAGTCGCAGCGGCAGCGCGTGCAGTTGCTGCACGACGCCCTCGCGGTGATGGAGATGCCCGAGGTGTGGGAGGCGATCCTCGCGATGGGCCCGCCGGAGGAGATCGGCGGCCCCGCGCGGGGGTTCGGCGAACTGGCTCTGATGCGGCTGCGCTGGCTGAACCACAAGCCGGCGCAACTCCTCGCCACGGGCCGTCAGTTGCTCGTCGAGCCTGACCGGGTCGCCGAACTCGCCGCCGTGCCACTGCCGTTGCACGTTCTGTCGGGCGCGCGTGACGACACCTGGCCGGTGAGCGTCCTGGACGACATGGCCGTGGAGCTGGGCGCGGCCCGCACGGTGATCCCCGGCGCGGAACACTCCCCCAACCTGGACCAGCCCCTGGCCACGGCCCACGGCCTGGCGGACTTCTGGGACAAGGTCGTACGCGGGCGACCGGACCGCTGACCGGACGGGAGCCCGTCCCGAGGCCACTAGTACTGCGTCTGGAGGTGCTCCCAGAAGCCGTCCCGCAGTACGCGTCGCAGCTCCGCCTGCCCGCGGAGCGAGTACTGCAGGATGCGCTCAGCCTCCACCAGGAGGTCCTGGTCGACGGAGCCAGGCAGGTAGGGGTGGCCGGGGAGGAGGTCCGCCAAGGACTCCCTGCCGCGCGCCGCGAGCCACTTGGCGGCGACCTGCGCGCCGGCGAAGCGGACCTCCTCACGGGTGGGCCGCTGCACGCCGGCCGGTTCGTACGCCGGGGCGGTGCGCCGTGCGACGTACGGCTTGAAGAAGTCGAGGTCCAGGGTGCGCTGGCTGTCGACCTCCCACAGGAGCGGCTCGGCCTGGTTGCGGCCTTCGGGGCCCTCGATGCCCCAGAGGTGGACGCGGGCGCCGTACCCCTGGGCCGCCTCCACCGCCGAGACCAGGTCCTCGTCGCCGCCGAGCAGCGCCGCGTCGCTGATGGCGCGGTGCCGGGCGAGGGACTCCAGGTCGGTGCGGATCAGGGAGTCGACGCCCTTCTGCTGGTTGTTGGCGTTCAGGTTGCCCAACCGGACCTTGACGTCCGGGAGTTCGGCGATGGACTGCTGCTCGGCGGTGTGGATGCGGCGCCGGGCGCCGTCATACCAGTAGACCCGCAGCAGCCGGCTGTCCGCGAAGATCGTGCGGGCTCGGTCGATGAACGCCTCGATCAGGCCCTCGGCGTCCAGGTCGAACGCCCGCCGGTCCTCGGTCCCGGCGACCAGCCGGCCCGCCGCCGCGTACAGATAGCCGGCGTCGACGAAGATCGCGTGCGTCGACGGCGTCTTCGCCACCTCGGCGAGCATGCGTGTCAGCAGCTCGTTCGTGCGGTCGATACGGGCGGCGAGGGCCGTCAGGTCGTCGTTCATCCCTTCCATTGTCCTGGCGCTCACGCTATGAACATAACCGGTCCCGTTCAGTCCCGTTCCGCCCCTGTCCCCCCACGGCCACTGCGCCTACCCGTCAGTAATTAGGCGTTCGAAAAATTTCATTAGCGTAGGGAATGTTTGTAACAAGCACCGCGTTGAATACGTACGGAACAGGGGGCACCGTCGTCCCGTGGGCCTCACACCAGCAGTTCTCCTCAGGAGGATGACCAGACGAAGGGAGAAGCCACCATGCGCTTCGAAATCATGCGACTCGACGACGTCGACGGCACGCCCGTCGACAGCACCGTCGTGGACGCCGCCTCCGTCAACCGGATCGTTCAGCAGGCCGCCGCCATCGGGCAGCGACTGTGGATCCGTCCGGCCGACACCTCGGCCTCGTAGCACCTCGACCCCCTCTACGGGCCTTCTCACATGCGTTCCGGAGCCCCGCACCGCGTCGACACGACGCCGGGCGGGGCTCCGCCCATGTCCGGCCGGGGCGGGGAGGCCGCATCCGGAATTCACCCGAACGGGTGAAGGTGGGCGGGTCGGAAATCCTCGCGAGCGCGAGGGGGCCAGAGTGAGGAAGTTGCCCGGGGTGATCCCGTCCGACGCGGGTACCTGGTGAGCACCCGGCGTCCGCGCCGCCCCGACCGCCACTTCACGGGAAGGCCCTCTCCCTGTGCTCGTACACCATGCGGAACCCGCTCTGGCCGCGGCGGCAGCCACCGGCGTCATCCTGGCGGCACGGTTCGCGGCCACCCGCCCCTATGCGCGGCGCCGGGCGGTCGGCGCCGCCCGCAGGTGCGGGTGGCGCGCCGCGACGTCCCCCGAGGCACCCGCCCGCCACGACCAGCCGGCTGCCCGGCCGCACTCCGGACCCACGCCACCCGCTTCGGCGCGACGCACGCACACCCCGGCCGCGGCCCGTCGCACCACGACGCCCCACGGCGGCGTCCGCCCCGCCGAATCGGCCGTGCTGGAGGCCGAGCGGCATGTGCACCGCTGCTGGCAGCGTCTGCGCGCCCACTCCGACCGCCCCGATCACCACGAGGCCTGAACTGGTGCACGGTCACGTCGGCGTACGGATCACACAGCCGTGACAACGCCGCCGCGTCAGCTGCCCTGGACGACCTGGGTGACCCCGTTGATGATCTGCTGCACGGCGATCGCGGAGAGCATCATGCCCGCGAGCCGTGTCACCAGGACCACGCCGCCGTCCTTGATGACCTTGATGATCAGCAGCGAGTAGCGCATCACCAGCCACAGCACGACGTGGATGGCGAAGATCGCCGCCCACACCGACACCTGCGTGGAGACGCTGCCGGCCTTCTGCACGGCGAGGATGACGGACACGATCGCGCCCGGTCCGGCGAGCAGCGGCATGCCCAGCGGGACCAGCGCGACGTTGACGTCCTTGGTCTGCTTGGGCTCGTCGGACTTGCCGGTGAGCAGGTCGAGCGCGATCAGCAGGAGCAGCAGCCCGCCGGCGATCATCAGCGCGGGCACTGACACGTGCAAGTAGTTCAGGATCTGGTGGCCCAGCAGCCCGAAGACGGTGATCACGCCGCCGGCCACGCAGACGGCCTGGAACGCCATCCGCTTCTGCACCTTGCCCGGGCGGCCCGATGTCAGGGCCAGGAAGATCGGGGTGATGCCGGGGGGATCCATGATGACGAACAGGGTGAGGAACAGGGAGCCGAAGACGGCAACGTCGAACATCAGTGCGGATGCCTTGCGCGAGAGAGGGTGGAAGTGGACGTGCGCAGCTGAACCCGAGGGCGTGACGGCCTCAGGCGCGAAGGGCCTCGGGCCCGCCGGTCCCCGGGACGGGGAACGCCCCGGTCGCCCGTCGCGTGATCTCCCCGTACACCTCGGGGTCGGTCGTGTACTCGCCGAGCGCGCAGGTCTTGCGGCTGCCGTGGTAGTCGCTGGACCCGGTCGCCAGCAGACCCAGGTCGCGGGCGAGTCCCCGCAGTCGCGCTCGGGCGTCCGCGTCGTGGTCCATGTGGTCGACCTCGATGCCGTCGAGGCCGGCGGCGGCCAGTTCGGCGATCACGGACTCGGGGACCGTGCGGCCCCGCTTGCTCGCGGCCGGGTGGGCGAAGACGGTCACGCCGCCCGCCGCCTTGACCAGCCGGATCGCCTCGAAGGGGTCGGTCTCGTGCTTCGGGATCCAGACCCGCCCGCCGTCGCCCAGCCAGTCGGGGGTGAACGCGTCGCTCACGGTCGGGACGACGCCCAGCTCCACCAGCGCGGTGGCGACGTGCGGCCGGCCGACGGAACCGTCACCGGCGATGCGCGCGACCTGCTCCCAGCTGACGGGGACGCCCAGCTCGTTGAGCTTGGCGACCATGGCCCGGGCACGCGGCACGCGGTCGTCGCGCACGAGCTCCCGCTCGGCGAGCAGCGCGGGCTCCTCGGGGTCGAACAGGTAGGCCAACATGTGCATGCTGATGCCGTCGATCCGGCAGGACAGTTCTGCACCGGTGACGAGGGTGAGCCCCTCGGGCAGCGCGGCGATCGCCTCGGCGTGTCCACGGGTGGTGTCGTGGTCGGTCAGCGCGACGACGTCGAGGCCGGCCGCGGCCGCGCCCCGGACCAGTTCGGCGGGGGTGTCCGTACCGTCGGAAGCCGTGGAGTGACAGTGCAGGTCGATGCGCACGGCACGGGCTCCAGACGGCGAGAGAGCGGAACGGGACGCTTCAGCATAACGGGAATCCGGACGACCTCTGTCACACCCGCACCCGGCCAGCGCCCCCTACACAGCGGAAGCACGCCCGGATGCACCCCGCGCTGCGCCGACGCGTCCCCGGCCGGCCCTCAGGGCTTGAGCAGGCGTGGCGACAACGCCCCGCAGGGCACCAGTTCCACCTCGGCGCCCGCGTCCCGGAGGTCCGTCAGCACCAGCTCGTCGTACATCAGCAGCCCGGACTGCTCGGGCCACGCCACCGCCCACAGCCACAGCCCGCACGCTTCGCCCGCGAAGACCGCGCGGTCGTCGGGGGCGCCGGTGACATGCCACAGGGGGGTGGGGCGACCGGCGGCCAGAACCTTGACCTGGGGCGGCTTCTCGACATCCATATAGGGACCGGGGTCGGGCCCCTCCATGCCGGCGTAGCGTGCACCGAGGCCGACGCCGAGCTCCTCGGCGACGAGGATCAGCTCGCCCATGCCGCCGAGCGGACCGGGGCCCGAGCAGGCGACTGCGCTCGCGCGCCCGCCGCTGCGGTCGTCACCGGCGTACGCCACGCCCGTGAACAGCCAGCCGACGGGCAGCGGCCACGGCATCCACACCGGTACCCGGGTGCGGTGCACGACCACGCTGAGGGCCTCGACGCTGGGCGGGATCACGGGCTGCAGCGGATGCACCGTGCCGTGCACATCGCACTGCCAGGAATCGGCGAAGAGTCCGGGAGCCCTGACCCGGCCACCGCACTTCGGGCAACTGGGTTCGCCCCTCATAGAGCCCCACGGTCCTACCCGATTCCGTCCGCGTCAAGGACGATCACCCGTCTGGACCGGCCAAGTTAGATGTATCTTGCATTAATTAGCCATCCTAATTTAATGTATGTAAACACCACCCATCAGTCGCGGGATTGGAGCATCGGCATGCAGCACGACACGGAGTCCCCCCTCGAGGCGCCCGCCGGAGCAGGCGGTCTTCTGCGGCAGCCCAAGGCGGTCTGGGCGACCGCCGGCGCGTCCGTCGTCGCCTTCATGGGCATCGGGCTCGTCGACCCGATCCTGCCGTCCATCGCCTCCGGACTGAACGCCACGGCCGGCCAGGTCTCCCTCCTGTTCACCTCGTACTTCCTGATCACGGCCTTCGCGATGCTGGTGACCGGGTTCGTCTCCAGCCGGATCGGCGGACGCAAGACGCTGCTGCTCGGCCTCGCCCTCGTCGTCGTCTTCGCGGGCCTGTCCGGCACCTCCGACACCGTCGGCCAGCTCGTCGGCTACCGGGCCGGCTGGGGTCTGGGCAACGCGCTGTTCGTCTCGACGGCCCTCGCGGTCATCGTCGGCGCGGCGGCGGGCGGCAGCGCCGCCGCGATCCTGCTGTACGAGTCCGCCCTCGGCCTCGGCATGGCCTGCGGACCGCTGCTGGGCGCGCTGCTCGGCGACGCCAGCTGGCGCTACCCGTTCTTCGGCACCGCGGCCCTGATGGCGGTGGGCTTCCTGTGCATCACGGCGTTCCTGAAGGAGCAGCCGCGGCCCGCCCGCAAGACCTCGCTGCTGGACCCGATCCGGGCGCTCGGCCACGGCGGTCTCGCCTCGGCGGCGGTCTCGGCGTTCTTCTACAACTACACGTTCTTCACCGTGCTGGCCTTCACGCCGTTCGTGCTGGACATGACGCCGTACAAGTCGGGCGCGGTGTTCTTCGCATGGGGTGTGCTGCTCGCCGTCTTCTCGGTCGTCGTCGCGCCGCGCCTCCAGGAGCGGTTCGGCTCGCTGAAGGTACTCGGCGGCTCGCTGGTGCTGCTCGCCGCCGACGTGCTGGCCCTCGGTTACGGCGACCACGTCACGGCCGTCGTCTGCACGGTTCTGTCGGGCGCGTTCATCGGCGTGAACAACACCGTCTACACCGAACTCGCGCTCGGGGTCTCGGACGCCCCTCGTCCGGTCGCGAGCGCGGGCTACAACTTCGTGCGCTGGTTCGCGGCGGCTGCCGCTCCCTTCTTCGCGCCGAAGATCGAGGAGTGGACCGACGTCCACATCCCGTTCGTGGTGGCGGCGGTCACCGCGGCCGTGGGCGCGCTGGTCGTCGTCGTACGCCGTGAGGCGCTCATGCACGAGGCCGAGGAGTCGGCACCGGCGCACGCCACCGAGGACGGGGTCGCCGTCTTCGCCGACTGACCGTCAGGGACAAGCGGACGACATCCGCTGCCGGGTCAATCCCCCTGTCCCGGAGGTCAGTTGGTGACCTTGGTCACGCGTCCTCAGTCCAGCGGTACGGACCTGCGGGAGGGATCCCGCAGGTCCGTACCGTGTGTCAGCCAGCGTTCCTGGAGCGCCTGCGCGCCGTGCACCCGCTTCCAGGCGGCCTCGTTCGGCGTCATCGGCAGCAGCGGCAGGAAGCGGACCGGGTCGAGCGGCTCGTCGAGCTCCAGGTCCTCCACCAGACCGCCCGGCTCGGCGACCAGCACCGAGGTGAACGGCGCGCCCGGCCACAGCGGCTCGCCGACGTCCAGGGACGCGCCCGGTGCCACGACCACCCCTTCGACCTGCGGGGACGCGGCGAGCACGGCGAGCGGGCGCAGCACCTTGCCGGTGTCGGCCAGCCCGGAGCGCACCGAGAGGACCAGCTCGGCGCGCGGACCCCGCACCGCGTCGGCGAGCATCGCGGTCGGGTCACTCATCGGCTGCGCGGACATGCCGAGCGTGGCGTAGCGGACGATGTCGCCCTCCTGGAAACGCAGGACCTCGATGCGGTCCGTGCCGAGGAAGGTGACGGCGGCGCGGGCGTCGGGCTCGCCGAGCGCGGTACGCAACCGGGCCTCGACCAGGGGAAGAACATCTGCCATGCCGCGAGCATAGAACTCGTCAGCACCGGGCAAAGCAGCGCCTTGACACTGTGGTCGGCTGATACTCTTGCCCGGTGGTTCGGGGCAGCACGCAGAGCGTCGCGATCAAGCCCCGACGCCGATGAGCATCCCCCACGGGGGACCGGCCGGAGGAGGTGGGGCTGTCATGGATCGAAGTCGACCGTGCAGTACCACTCGCTCTTCCCGCCGCTGACGTAGCTGACCCGGCTCCGGCTGACCGCCACCTCTCGCATCTCCACACCGCGCGGAAGAGCGCTGCGTTTCGCTTTGCCTGATCCGTCCGACCCGGCCGAACTCCTCGGCCCGCGGTCCGACCGATCCATCCGATCAGAAGCAGTAGCTGTACCAGCAACGAGAACGCCACCGCGACGGTGCGGTGCTCCCCGCTTTGTGGACGTGCCAAACATCCGCACTCAGGACGTCCCCATTCCGGGCAGTTCCACCCGTCGTCGGCCTTCCGTCGCCCGTAGCGAAGGAGCCTGCCATGTCGATGATCCGCGACCTGCGCGCCGTGGTCCGCCCGTCCCGTCCCTCCCTGCGGAGCGACAGCGGCTCGTACGACACCACGCGCGACCCGGCGACCCCCTCGGCCGTCGTCGACTGCGCCGTCTACCGGGACGGGGCCCGGGTGCACTACGCGACGCCGCTCACCCCCCACGAGGCGATGCGGCAGGTACGGCGCGACGGGGGCTTCGTGTGGATCGGGCTGCACGAGCCGACGGAGAGCGAATTCGCGGGCATCGCAAGGGAGTTCGGGCTGCACCCGCTCGCCGTGGAGGACGCCGTGCAGGCCCACCAGCGGCCCAAGCTGGAGCGCTACGACGACTCCCTGTTCACCGTCTTCAAGACCATCCACTACGTCGAGCACGACCGGCTCACCGCCAACAGCGAGGTCGTCGAGTCCGGCGAGGTGATGTGCTTCACCGGCAAGGACTTCTTCATCACCGTGCGGCACGGCGGCCAGGGCTCGCTGCGCGCGCTGCGCCACCGCCTCCAGGACGACCCCGAGCTGCTCGCCAAGGGCCCCTCGGCCGTGCTGCACGCCATCGCCGACCACGTCGTCGACGGCTACATCGCTGTCGCCGACGCCGTCCAGGACGACATCGACGAAGTGGAGACCGAGGTCTTCTCCCCCGGCCGCAAGGGCGCCCCGCGCGGCACCGACGCCGGCCGGATCTACCAACTCAAGCGTGAAGTACTGGAGTTCAAGCGGGCGGTGTCGCCGCTGCTGCGGCCGATGCAACTGCTGAGCGAGCGGCCGATGCGGCTGGTCGACCCCGACATCCAGAAGTACTTCCGGGACGTCGCCGACCACCTCGCCCGCGTCCAGGAGCAGGTCGTCGGCTTCGACGAGCTGCTCAACTCCATCCTCCAGGCCAACCTCGCGCAGGCGTCCGTCGCGCAGAACGAGGACATGCGCAAGATCACGTCCTGGGCGGCCATCATCGCCGTACCGACGATGGTCTGCGGGGTGTACGGCATGAACTTCGACTACATGCCGGAGCTGCGGTGGCGGTTCGGGTACCCGATGGTGCTCGGCGTCACCGTGCTGACCTGCCTCGGCATCCACCGCATGCTCAAGCGCAACGGCTGGCTGTGAGCGGCCCTGGATAGGGTGAGGCCATGACACGCGAGCCACAGGACCGGTCCCTCGCCGAGCGGGCGCTCGTCGAGGAGGCCACGAAGAAGTCCGGCCTGATCTGGGTCAGGGGCGCCGGGGCCCCCGCCGCGCGGGCGCTGTGGCACGTGTGGCACGACGGCGCGGCCTGCCTGGTCGGCGACGGGAGCGGCGAGCAGCCGCTGCCGCACCTGACGGACGGCGACTCGGCCGAGGTGACCGTGCGCAGCAAGGACAAGGGAGGCCGGCTGGTCTCCTGGACCGCGACGGTCGTCCAGCTCGCCCCCGGCACCGAGGCGTGGGAGGCGACCGTCGCCGAACTCAAGGGCAAGCGGCTGAACGCACCCGACGGCGAGGCGATGACCGGGCGGTGGGCGGCCGAGTGCCGGGTGCTGCGGCTGGAGCCGGCGGGCGGCGTCGCACCGCTGCCCGACGGCTCCCTGGCCGAGGCCCCGCTGCCGTCCCCGGCGACGACCCGCGAGCCGGTCCCCGCCGGGCTCCCCCGCCTGCTGCTCAGAAAGCGCAAACGGGCCGGACGCTGACGCCCCGGGCGCATGCCGCCCCGACCCGGGTCAGGACGTCGGCAGTTCCTTGCCGTAGTCCACCGTGTCGTCCTTCGCCGGCTCGGCCAGGGCGAAGTCCTCGCCCCACGCCGAGAAGCTCAGCGTCCCGGCGTCGCCCGCGCGCACCAGGCGCAGCGGATACGGCTGCCCCTCCAGGGCGACGTCCAGCGTGCCGCCGGAACCGCCGCCGCCCGAGATCCGGATGGTGCGCGCCCCGGAGGCGGGGTCCTCCTGGTGCCCGTCCTTGCCCAGCGAACCGTGCAGCGTCAGCAGAGAGTCGAGGAGGAGGGCCTTGTCGGTGAAACCGCTGAACTTCTTGTACGAGGGGTCGCCCGTCGGCACCTTCACGTACTTGCCGTCGAGCTTGTCCGCGGCGTCCGTGTCCTTCCCGCCGCCGCCCTCGGAGTCCTTGGAGTCCTCGTGCTTCCAGAACCCCGCGTCCGCCTTCAGATACAGCTCCTCGCCGACCCGCAGCAGCTGGAAGGACGATCCCTGCGCGGTGACCGTCCCGGAGCCCCCGTTCGCCTTCAGCCGCATGTCGAGCTTGTACGACCGGCCGCCGGCGACCACGGTCCCCGCCAGCCGCACCGCTCCGGCCGCGCCGGCCGCCGCCTTCGCCTTCGCCTGGATCTCGTCCGCGGCCAGCTTGCCCACCCCGTTGGTGCCGGCGTCCGGATCCTCGCCGCCGCACCCCGTCAGTCCCGTGCTCGTCACGACCAGCGCGCATACGGCGCCCGCCAGCACGGTCCGGCGTCGGGTACGGCCCTGGGGAATCGCGGTCACAGAGGGGGCTGCCTTTCTGCGGGGGTGTCCTGAACGGCGTACCGCAGCGTACCGGGGGCGCGTGAGCCCGGCGGAGGCAGTCCGTCCGGACCGCTCACCAGGGCGGCGCCGATCGGGACGGGCTAGCCTGAAGCCCGCGCGAGCGGGCAATCGGGGAAAGAACCCCACAGGAAACACCTCACCGACCGATCAGTTCCCTGCCCCGTACGCGCGCGTACGAGAAGGAGGTGCGGCCATGGCCGCGGGCGTCCCCCGGATCTTCGTCTCGCACCTCTCCGGTGTCGCCGTCTTCGACCCCAACGGCGACCAGGTGGGACGCGTGCGCGACCTCGTCGTCATGCTGCGTGTCGGGCGCAAGCCGCCCAGGCTGCTCGGGCTGGTCGTCGAACTGGCCACCCGCCGCCGCATCTTCCTGCCCATGACCCGGGTCACCAGCATCGAGTCAGGACAGGTCATCACCACCGGCGTGCTCAACGTCCGGCGCTTCGAGCAGCGGCCCACCGAACGTCTCGTCGTCGGCGAGCTCCTGGACCGGCGGGTCACGCTCGTGGAGACCGGCGAGGAGGTCACCACCCTCGACGTGTCCGTGCAGCAGCTGCCCGCCCGCCGGGACTGGGAGATCGACCGGGTCTTCGTGCGCAAGGGCCGCAAGGGAGGCGCCTTCCGGCGCAGCAAGGGCGAGACGCTGATGGTGGAGTGGTCCGCCGTCACCGGCTTCTCCCTGGAGGAGCACGGACAGGGCGCGGAGAACCTGCTCGCCACGTTCGAGCAGCTGCGCCCCGCCGACCTCGCCAACGTGCTGCACCACCTCTCCTCCAAGCGCCGCGCCGAGGTCGCCGCCGCCCTCGACGACGACCGCCTCGCCGACGTCCTCGAGGAGCTGCCGGAGGACGACCAGATCGAGATCCTCGGCAAGCTGAAGGAGGAACGCGCGGCGGACGTCCTGGAGGCCATGGACCCCGACGACGCGGCCGACCTGCTCAGCGAGCTGCCCGAGGCGGACAAGGAACGGCTGCTGAGCCTGATGCAGCCCGACGACGCGGCCGACATGCGGCGTCTGATGGCGTACGAGGAGCACACCGCGGGCGGTCTGATGACGACCGAGCCGATCGTGCTGCGTCCCGACGCCACCGTCGCCGACGCCCTCGCGCGGATCCGCAACCCGGACCTGTCCCCCGCCCTCGCCGCCCAGATCTACGTCTGCCGGCCGCCCGACGACACCCCCACCGGCAAGTATCTCGGCACCGTCCACTTCCAGCGCCTGCTGCGCGACCCCCCGTACACCCTCGTCGGCTCCATCCTCGACGCCGACCTGCAGCCCCTGGAGCCGGACGCGGCGCTGCCCGTCGTCGCCGGGTTCTTCGCGGCGTACGACATGGTCGCGGCGCCCGTCGTGGACGACTCGGGGTCGTTGCTGGGCGCGGTGACCGTGGACGACGTCCTGGACCACATGCTGCCCGATGACTGGCGGGAGACGGAGTTCCACCTCGACGAGAACTCGACGGGGGGTGGTCCGAGTGACGCCCGAGCGTGAGGGAGGGCGGGCCGAGCGGACCCCGTCCGGCGCCACCGCCGCCCGGACCCGCGTCCGTCTGGACCAGCCGCGTCCGCCCCGCCGCCGGATCGTGCCCGAGTGGGACCCGGAGGCCTTCGGACGGCTCTCCGAGCGCATCGCGCGCTTCCTGGGCACCGGCCGGTTCATCGTCTGGATGACCGTCGTCATCATCCTGTGGGTGGTGTGGAACATCTTCGCGCCGAGCGGGCTGCGCTTCGACGAGTACCCGTTCATCTTCCTGACGCTGATGCTGTCCCTCCAGGCCTCCTACGCCGCCCCGCTGATCCTGCTCGCGCAGAACCGGCAGGACGACCGGGACCGGGTCAACCTGGAGCAGGACCGCAAGCAGAACGAGCGGTCGATCGCGGACACCGAGTACCTCACGCGTGAGATCGCCGCCCTGCGCATCGGGCTGGGCGAGGTCGCCACCCGCGACTGGATCCGCTCCGAACTGCAGGACATGGTCAAGGAACTGGATGGACGGCGCGACGGACACCACGAGCACGTCGTATTCCCGGCAGAACGGTCGCGTGGACGTGACGTAGACGACCGGTGACCGGCATCCCGGGGCCCCGGCCGAGCGCCGTACCATCGTCCTATGGTTACGGAAGACGCGGTGCGCGAAGCGCTGGCGACGGTGAACGACCCCGAGATCAACCGGCCCCTCACCGAGCTCGGCATGGTCAAGTCGGTGGAGATCGGCTCGGACGGAGCGGTCGCGGTCGCGGTGTACCTGACGGTCTCCGGCTGCCCGATGCGCGAGACGATCACGCAGCGCGTGACCGACGCGGTCTCCGGGGTCGAGGGCGTCACCCGCGTCGACGTCACGCTCGACGTGATGAGCGACGAGCAGCGCAAGGAGCTGGCGGGCGCGCTGCGCGGCGGCCAGACCGAGCGCGAGGTGCCCTTCGCCAAGCCCGGCTCCCTCACGCGCGTGTACGCCGTGGCGTCCGGCAAGGGCGGCGTCGGCAAGTCGTCCGTGACGGTCAACCTGGCGGCGGCGATGGCCGCCGACGGCCTGAAGGTCGGTGTCGTCGACGCCGACATCTACGGTCACAGCGTGCCGCGCATGCTGGGCGCCGACGGGCGTCCCACCCAGGTGGAGAACATGATCATGCCGCCGTCGGCGAACGGCGTGAAGGTCATCTCGATCGGCATGTTCACCCCGGGCAACGCCCCCGTGGTGTGGCGCGGCCCGATGCTGCACCGCGCGCTCCAGCAGTTCCTGGCGGACGTGTACTGGGGCGACCTGGACGTGTTGCTGCTCGACCTGCCGCCGGGCACCGGCGACATCGCGATCTCGGTGGCGCAGCTGGTCCCGAACGCGGAGATCCTCGTCGTGACGACGCCTCAGCAGGCGGCCGCCGAGGTCGCCGAGCGGGCCGGCTCCATCGCCGTGCAGACCCACCAGAAGATCGTCGGCGTGGTCGAGAACATGTCGGGCCTGCCCTGCCCGCACTGCGGCGAGATGGTCGACGTCTTCGGCACGGGCGGCGGCCAGAAGGTCGCCGACGGTCTCACCCGCACCACGGGCGCGTCCGTGCCCGTCCTCGGCAGCATCCCCATCGACGTCCGCCTGCGCGAGGGCGGCGACGAGGGCAAGCCGGTCGTCCTGACCGACCCGGACAGCCCGGCGGGCTCCGCCCTGCGGGCCATCGCCGGAAAGCTGGGGGGACGCCAGAGGGGCCTTTCGGGACTGGCCCTGGGGATCACGCCGAGGAACAAGTTCTGATCCCACGGGATGCCGCCGACGCTCTTCCCGAGCGCTGAGCCTTGCGACAAGGGGGCGCCGCCCGCGGCGCCCCTTCTGTCATGCCCGCGGGGCGATCGGCCTCACGCGTACGCGGCGATGTCCTTGATCATGGCGAAGCCGAGGCCGTAGGCGCTCATCCCCCTGCCGTACGCCCCGACGTGCACCCCTTGTCCCGTCGTGCCCGCGAGGACCCAGCCGAACTCGGACTCCCGGTAGTGGAACGGCGCGGACACGCCGTCGACCGGCAGGGACAGCGTCGACCAGGCGGAGCCTGCGAGGTCGTCCGCAAGAGCCCACGCCGTCTCGGTCTGCTGGTCCAGCCAGTCGTCGCGCAGGCTGTGGTCCAGCTGGCCCGGCCAGGTGTGCGACAGCAGCCCCAGCCCCGCCAGCCAGGCCGCCGAGGACACCGACGTGGCTTCCAGCAGCCCGGTGCCGTCCGCGCTGCGCCGCACCGGGTTCGCGGCGACGGTCACGACGACCGCGAACTTCCCGCGGTCCTCGCCCGAGGTCTCGTGCCGCACCGACGGCTCCTCGCCGTGCCCGATCGCGCCGTGCTCGACGGCCCCGTCGGCCGCCGTGCCCACCTGCATCAGCCAGCGCGGCCCGGTGAAGGCCTCGTCGAGGCCGTACCACGGGAAGGGCGCCTCCAGGTAGCGGTCGACCGCGCGCCGGGTGGAGGTGACCTGTTGTCCACCCTCCGCGGCCGGCGCCTCTTCGACTGCCCGACTCGTCGTCTCCATGTGCCCGACGCCTCCTCGCTCTCGCCGGACCGCCCCGGCCCGCCGCCCTTCGGGTGGCGTCGCCTCACTGGTACGGCCCGCACAACAACCAGGCAGCATAGCCACCCTGTCGCCGACCGCGGGGAAACCACCCGGTGCGCACGGCGTGCGCCCCCTCACATCGGAGGGGGCGACGCGGGGCGCGTGACGCTCAGGTGGCGTCCGCGTCGAACGGGGGGCGGTCGTCCTTGCCCGGCTCCTCAGGCTTCTTGGTCATGTCCAGACGGCCGCCGGACGAGGACGAGGACGACGACGGGGCGGTGGAGTCCGGCTCGTGGCCGTGGACGGCGTCGGTGACCTCGGCCATCTCCTTCTTCAGGTCGAAGCCGTTGCGGATCTCCTTGAGCCCCAGGTCCTCGTTGTCCAGCTGCTTGCGGATGAAGGTCTTGGGGTTGAGGTCCTCGAACTCGAAGTCCTTGAACTCCGGGCCGAGTTCGGCGCGGATGTCCTGCTTGGCGCTGTCGGAGAACTCACGGATCTTCCGGATCGTGCGCGACACGTCCTGGATGACCTTGGGGAGCTTGTCCGGACCGAAGACGAGCACGGCGAGGACGGCGAGCGTCACCAGCTCGAGCGGGCCTATGTCATTGAACACCTGAAGCTCCTTGCGATGTCCGCGGTCCTCGGCCCTCGGTGGTCAGTTCCGGTCTTCCGTGGTCCGGGCCGGGTCCACGGTACCTGTCGCACCTGTCCGACCGGTACCGCCCCACGGCAGACGCGTGCCGGTCGGCGGCCGGTTTTGAGCGTTGTCTGCCTTGGCGCGCCGCGGGCCGGCGGCCGTCTGTGAGCCGCTGTCAGTCACTGCCCCCGGAGGAGCCGAGGACCAGGGTGAGCGTGCGGTCCCCGCCGTCGCGCCGGACGGTGAGCTTCATACGGTCTCCGGGGCGGTGGGCCCGCGTCTTGACGATCAGTTCCTCACCGGAGTGGACGCGCCTGCCGTCGATCGCCGTGATGACGTCGCCGGCGCGGATGCCGGCCCGGTCGCCGGGGCCGCCCGGAGTGACCGGGAGGCCGCCGTCACCGCCCTCGGCGCGGACCCGGGCGCCGTCGCCCGTGTAGTCCATGTCGAGGGTGACGCCGATGACCGGATGGGTCGCCCGGCCGGTGTTGATCAGCTCCTCGGCGACCCGCCTGCCCTGGTTGACCGGGATGGCGAAGCCCAGGCCGATCGAGCCGGCCTGACCGCCGTCGGCGTCGGAGCCGTCGGCGGCCGAGCGGATGGCGGAGTTGATGCCGACGACCTGGCCGTGCGCGTCGAGGAGGGGGCCGCCGGAGTTGCCCGGGTTGATGGGCGCGTCGGTCTGCAGCGCGTCCACGTACGAGACGTCGCTGCCGTCGCCGCTCTCGCCGCCGGCGGTGATGGGCCGCTCCCTGGCGCTGATGATGCCGGAGGTGACGGTGCCCTCCAGGTCGAAGGGGGCGCCGATGGCGACGACCGGGTCGCCGACCCGGACGTTGTCGGAGTTGCCGAGGGGCAGCGGGGTCAGCCCCCGCACCCCGCTCACCTTGACCACTGCGAGGTCGTACCCGCTGTCCTTGCCGACGATCTCGGCGCGGGCGGTCCGGCCGCCGTTGAAGACGACGCTTATCTCGCCGTCGGATCCGGCGGGCGCGACGACGTGTTCGTTGGTGAGGATGTGGCCCCGGGTGTCCAGCACGAAGCCGGTGCCGGTGCCGGACTCCGCGCTTCCGCTGACGTGCAGGGTGACGACGCTGGGCAGGGCGCGGGCGGCGATCCCGGCGATGCTGTCGGCGTCCCGCCCAGCGGGCGCGGCGGAGGCCTGCGGCAGCTTCACGGTGTCGAGCCCGCCGTTGCGCTCCAGTTGGGCGCCGACGAACCCGCCGATCAGCCCGGACACGAGCGCGATGCCGAGGGCTCCTCCGACGAGCGCCTTCCGCACCCGACTACGACGCTGATCCCGGCTGAGCACGGCGGCCCCGGTCTGCTGCAACGGCCCGGCGGACGCTGAGACGCCACCGGGGGCGGCCCAGGGGTCGTACCGGTACCAGGGGTCGGCGGCTTCGGGAGGCGCGTCGCCCTCAGGGACGGGGGCGGCCGGTGCGGGTGGCGGGACGGGGGTGGCCGGCGGCATGCCCTGGGCGTGCGGGGCCGCAGGGTGCTGCACGGGCGGTGCGGGTGGCGGGACCGGGGTGGCCGGCGGCATGTCCTGGGTGTGCGGGGCCGCAGGGTGCTGCACCGGCGGTGCGGGTGGCGGGACCGGGGTGGCCGGCGGCATGCCCTGGGCGTGCGGGGCCGCAGGGTGCTGCACCGGCGGTGCGGGGGCCCAGGGGCCGGGCTCGCCGTAGGGCGGGGTTCTGTAGGCGTCGGGATCGTGCAGCGGCTTGGGACGCACGTCACCGACGGGAGGGGTGGGGGGCGGACCGAGGGGCTCCCCGACGGGAGCGGCCGAGTCGGCCTGCCCCACGGCAACACCCTCGGACACGTCGGCGGAACGGGCCCCCGGAACCCCGGGGAGCGCCCCCGCCTGATCCACAGGCGCGCCGGCGAGCGCCCCGGGCTGGTCCGCCGTATCACCCAGCGAGTACGGCTGGTCCAGCGCAACCCCGGCGGACGCCGCCGGCTGGTCCAGCGGAACCCCGGCGGGCGCCGCCGGCTGGTCCAGCGGAACCCCGGCGGGCGCCGCCGGCTGGTCCAGCGCAACCCCGGCGGACGCTGCCGGCTGGTCCAGCGCAACCCCGGCGGACGCCGCCGGCTGGTCCAGCGCAACCCCGGCGGACGCCGCCGGCCGGCCCGCCTCAACTCCGGCGGGTGCCTCCGCCTGGTCCGTTTGCGTGGCCGCCGGAGGCTCCGGCGGAGGGTTCGGGTCGGCGAGTTGGAAGTCGCCGTCGGGGGTCTCTCCGGGCTCGGGGCGTGGGCGGTTCCACCACTTCGCCTTGGTCGGCTTGCCCTCGTCCATGCTCTCCCCGTTCGGCCCCCGTCGCGCCCGGTTCCTCGCACGGGCGCGATCCTCCCTGGATTCAACCAGGTCACGGCGGCCCGGCGGCAGGGTTCGGTCAGCGGGCGATCTGCGGAGAGAAGGGAGAGCGGCTGGGAGCGGGCACGGCCTCGGGTACGGAAGCGGGGGCGGCGAGCAGGTTGGGCGCACCGGGCGAGGGCGCGGCGTCCCAGGCGGTGAGCGCGATCGGCGGAGGCGCGGCCAGCGGGCGTATCAGCGGGGACATCGCCGCCGCCCCGGCCACCATGGGCGTGGTGAGCCGGTGCAGCACCTGCGGCTCCACGGGAGTGCCGGCCGGGGCCGGAATCCCGGGCAGCAGCGGCGCGGACACCTGGGTCGGGGCCACCGGGGCGTCGCCGAGGGTCGCCCCGGTGCCCTGGGACAGGAGGGGCCCTGTGGCACGCCGACGCTGGTTCTCCGGGACCGCCGTCGCCCCGGAGCCGCCCGGTGTGCGGGCCGGGGTCACATTGCTTCCGGTGCCCGCGCCGCCGCGGGCCTCCGCGTCGGCCGGGATGCCGGTGTTCATGCCGCCGAGGGCGATCGCGGCCAGCGACACCGCGCCGGCTGCGACGAACGCGAGCCGCAGCCCGCGGGAGCGCTCGGCGTCGCCCCGGCCCACCGGGTGGATCCGGAAACCGCGGTCCGGGGAGGGCGGGAGCTCCGAGCCGTGCTCACGGGCGGGGACGTAGCCGAACTCGAACGGCTCGTCGCGTCTCACCCCGAATACGGAGGAGGCTCCGGGGCGGGCGGCTGTGAACCGGTCCCCGAACGTTCCCCCGAGCGGCGGCATGCCGCCGCCGCCCGGATCACCTCCCCCGGGGAGCCCCTGGAGCCGGGCCAGGAAGCTTTCGGAGGGGGTCGGCGGGGCCACTTCGGCGAAGACGTTCTTCAGCCGGCGCTGCGCGTCGACCTCCGTCTTGCACTTGGCACAGGTCGCCAGATGCGCGAGCACCCGCTCGCGCGCGTCATGACCGAGCTCGCCGTCCACGAGGGCGGAGAGTCGGTCGCCTAGGTGCTGTTCCGCAGGGGTAGGACGGGATCCACTCACGCCGTCGCGCCCCCTCCCCCCAGAGCGGGCACCCGGGCCATGAAGGAGCGCCGCTCCGCGCGCGCCTCGGGCGAACGGTGGGCCAGCGCCTTGCGCAGCTGCGAGCGGCCGCGGTGGATGCGCGAGCGGACCGTGCCGAGCTTGACGCCGAGGGTCGCGGCGATCTCCTCGTACGACAGTCCTTCGATGTCGCAGAGGACGACCGCGGCGCGGAACTCGGGCGCGAGGGTGTCCAGGGCCTGCTGGACGTCCGCGTCGAAGTGGGCGTCGTTGAAGATCTGCTGCGGGGTGGGCTCCCTGCTGGCCAGCCGCTCGGCCGCGTCCTCGCCGAGCGCGTCGAAGCGGATGCGCTGCTTGCGGCGGACCATGTCCAGGAAGAGGTTGGTGGTGATGCGGTGCAGCCAGCCCTCGAAGGTGCCCGGCGTGTACGTCGACAGGGAGCGGAAGACGCGGACGAAGACCTCCTGGGTGAGGTCCTCCGCGTCGTGCTGGTTGCCGGTGAGGCGGTAGGCGAGCCGGTAGACCCGGCCGCTGTGCATGCTGACGATCTCCTCCCACGTGGGCGGAGTCCACGCCTGCCCGTCCGCGTCGGTGGAGAAGGTCGCGGTCGGGGCGTGGCCGGCGGTGGGACCGGCGGCCTGGCTGTGGTCGGCAGCGGTGTCGTTCACGGATTTCGGCCTGCCCGCCGATCCGAGGAAGCGCCGCAGCACTCCTCCCCGATCCACAGGTGCAGCCGCACCTCCCCTGTCGGCTCTGGTGGTGTCCAGTGGAGCCCCTACCATAGCCACCTCGCCCGTTAGCTCCGGATAAGCGGTTTTACGAGAATTTGATGTGCGCTGGCGCCGCTCATCCGGCTGCGTCAGCACTTGCTCGACGTCTCGTCCCTCGTCGTGATCCAACTGTGTCCCCCGTCGTCTGTCCCACCCCTTCAAACGCGCGGTCCCATCTGCGGGTTCCCGACGCCAACGGATACAGTCACGCCGAGGCAACCATGGGGACAGGAGAGGGACATCACCGGCAACCGGCAGACGAGCTGGGCGTTCGCCGACGCCTATGTCGCCGAGGACGAAGCGCTGCGCTGGGCCCGGGAGCGGGCCCGCGAGGCAGGGCTGCGCTCGGTGTCGCCCAGCGCGGGCGCCGCGTTGCGCCTGCTGGCCGCCACCGTGGACGCCAAAGCGGTCGCGGAGATCGGCACCGGCACCGGCGTCTCCGGGATACACCTCCTGCACGGCATGCGCCCGGACGGCGTGCTGACGACCGTCGACCCGGAGCCGGAGCACCAGCAGTTCGCCCGGCAGGCCTTCCGCGCCTGCGGCTTCGCCAGCAACCGGGCCCGTTTCATCCCGGGCCGCGCGCTCGACGTCCTGCCCCGGCTCGCGGACTCCGGATACGACCTGGTCTTCTGCGACGGGGACCGGCTGGAGGTCATGGACTACCTGGCCGAGTCGTTCCGTCTGCTGCGGCCGGGGGGCCTGGTGGTGTTCGAGGGCGTGTTCGCCAACGGCCGCACGATCGACTCCGGCCCGCAGCCCACGGAGGTCATAAGAGTGCGTGAGCTGTTGCGGGAGGTGCGGGAGAGCCAGGAGTGGGTGCCCTCGCTGCTGCCGGTGGGCGACGGCCTGCTGTGCGCGGTCAAGCGCTGACGGGCGGCGCTCCCGCCTACCAGGGCGGCGCGGCACGCGGCCTTGTGGAGAAACAGTCGCCCCGGCACCCGTGAGGATGCCGGGGCGACTGAAAGGGTATGGTCGCTTGCGCGTCAGCCGACGACAGGCCCACCCCCGCTCGGGCGGCAAGCACGCTTTCGCGACCTGCGCCTCACAGCTCGCTCGCGGTCAGCCGACGACCTTCTTGAGGGCGTCGCCCAGCGCGTCGGCCTCGTCAGGGGTCAGCTCGACGACGAGTCGACCGCCGCCTTCGAGCGGAACGCGCATGACGATGCCCCGCCCCTCCTTGGTCACCTCGAGCGGGCCATCGCCCGTCCGCGGCTTCATGGCCGCCATGCTCGTTCCCCTTCCTGAAACCAGCTCATCGTCAAGGCCGACGGCCCGTGAAGGGCACGCGCACTCCGTCAGGGGACGCGCGACACCGGCATCGAACACATTGCTTCCAGGCCATTATCCCGCATCTCAGGACCCGATGACCAACATCAGTAGGCATCGCTTGGGCAACGCACGCGAGCAAAACCACTCATTTCGGCGATGTGGATGCCATACTTCGCGTCCGCACGCGCTCAGGGCCGCCGGAAATCACCGCAGATTGTTAGACGCAGGTCACACGACCACCGCTCCCGCGTCCTTCATGCTGTCCTGGGCGACGGCGTACCGGTCGGTACGCCGTCGCCCGCAACCACGGACCGTGACCGACGACGGAGGGGACACCCCATGGCCGACACCGTGCTCTACGAGGTGAGCGACGGGCTCGCGACGATCACCTTGAACCGCCCCGAGGCGATGAACGCTCTGAACATCGCGACCAAGGTCGCCCTGCGCGACGCGGTGCGCTCGGCGGCGGAGGACGATGCGGTCCGGGCGGTGCTGCTGACCGCCGCCGGGGACCGGGCGTTCTGCGTCGGCCAGGACCTCAAGGAGCACATCGGGCTGCTCGCCGCCGACAAGGAGACCGGGTCGGGGCAGACGATGAGCACGGTCAGGGAGCACTACAACCCGATCGTGCGCGCGATCACCGAGGCGCCGAAGCCGGTGGTCGCCGCGGTGAACGGTGTCGCGGCCGGAGCCGGCTTCGGTTTCGCCCTCGCGGCGGACTACCGGATCGTCGCGGACACGGCCGCCTTCAACACCTCGTTCGCGGGCGTGGCGCTGACCGCCGACTCCGGCGTCTCGTGGACCCTGCCGCGTGTGGTGGGCCCCGGCCGGGCCACCGACCTGCTGCTCTTCCCGCGCACCGTGAAGGCGCAGGAGGCGTACGACCTGGGCATCGCCAACCGCGTCGTGCCCTCGGCGGAGCTGCGCGCCGAGGCGGAGAGCGTCGCGCGGGCGCTGGCCGAGGGGCCGACGGTCGCCTACGCGGCGCTGAAGGAGGCCGTGGCGTACGGGTTCTCCCACTCGCTGGCCGAGACGCTCCAGAAGGAGGACGAGCTGCAGACGCGGGCGGGACGGTCCGAGGACCACACGATCGCCGTGCAGGCCTTCGTGCAGAAGGAGAAGCCGAAGTACCTGGGCCGGTAGGGGCTTTCCGGCGGGACGGCGTCAGCGGCTCACGCAGGTCTCCAGGTGGTCGTTGACCAGGCCGCACGCCTGCATCAGGGCGTACGCCGTCGTCGGGCCGACGAAGCGCAGCCCCCGTTTCTTCAGCGCCTTGGACAGCGCCGTCGACTCGGGGGTGACCGCCGGGACGTCGGCGAGGGTCCGGGGGACCGGGCGGCCCTCCGGGTCGGGGGCGTGGGACCAGATCACGTCGTCCAGGTCGCCCGGGGCCCAGTCGGCGAGCACGCGCGCGTTGGCGAGGGTCGCGTCGACCTTCGCGCGGTTGCGGATGATGCCGGGGTCGGCGAGGAGGCGCTCGCGGTCCTCGTCGGTGAAGGCGGCGACGGAGCTGATCGAGAAGTCCGCGAACGCCTTGCGGAAGCCGGGGCGGCGGCGCAGGATCGTGATCCAGGACAGGCCGGACTGGAAGGCCTCCAGGCTGAGGCGTTCGAAGAGGGCGTCGTCGCCGTGGACCGGGCGGCCCCACTCCTCGTCGTGGTACGTCACGTAGTCAGCGGTGGACAGGGCCCACGGGCAGCGCAGCGCGCCGTCCGGGCCGGCGAGGGCCGCGCCGTCGCTCATCGCTGGTCCTCGGGGGCGGGCTTGTCCATGGAGACCCGGTGCTCGGGCGTCCGGGCGGCGGTCAGGGCGGATTCCAGTTCGGCGATGCGGTCGTCGCGTTCGGCGAGTTCCGCGCCGAGGCGGTTGAGCACGTCGTCGACCTCCGCCATGCGGTAGCCGCGGGCGGCGAGGGGGAAGCGGAGGCGGTCGACGTCGGCCCGCTGGACGGGGCGATCCGGCGGCAGCGGGTCGCGCAGCCGCTGGGCGACGGCGTCCGGCAGCGGGCCGTCGCCCTCGCCGCCGCCCACCACGGCGAGCGTCACCGCGGCGACCACGACGGCGAGCGCGACGACCAGGAAGAAGAACATAACCATCGGTGGGCCACCACGCTCGCTGTGCTCGTATCGGATGTGTCAGGGTCCGATCGTGCCATGCGGGCGCGGCGGTTAGGGTCGCAGGCGGTGGATGTGCAGGACGTTCCAGGAGAGGTCACAGCGGATGCTCAGGCTCGGCAGGCGTGAATTCGGCACCCACGAGCCGGTGATCATGGCGATCGTGAACCGCACCCCCGACTCCTTCTACGACCAGGGGGCCACCTTCCTCGACGAGCCGGCCCTCGCGCGCGTGGAGCGGGCGGTGGCGGAGGGCGCCGCGATCATCGACGTGGGCGGGGTCAAGGCCGGGCCGGGCGAGGAGGTGTCCGCCGAGGAGGAGGCACGGCGCACGGTCGGTTTCGTCGCCGAGGTGCGGCGGCGCTTCCCCGACGTCGTGATCAGCGTGGACACCTGGCGGGCGGAGGTCGGCGAAGCCGTGTGCGAGGCCGGCGCGGATCTGCTGAACGACGCGTGGGGCGGCGTCGATCCCCGGCTGGCGGAGGTCGCCGCACGGTACGGGGTGGGGTTGGTGTGCACCCACGCGGGCGGCGCGGAGCCCAGGACGCGGCCGCACCGGGTGACGTACGACGACGTCATGGCCGACATCCTGCGGGTGACCGTGGGGCTCGCGGAGCGGGCGGCGGGGCTGGGAGTGCCGCGCGAGTCGATCCTGATCGATCCCGGGCACGACTTCGGCAAGAACACGCGGCACAGCCTGGAGGCGACGCGGCGGCTGCCGGAGATGGTGGAGACGGGGTGGCCGGTGCTGGTGTCGCTGTCCAACAAGGACTTCGTGGGCGAGACGCTGGACCGGCCGGTGAAGGAGCGGGTGGTGGGGACGCTGGCGACCACCGCCGTGTCGGCGTGGCTGGGGGCTCAGGTGTACCGGGTGCACGAGGTGGCGGAGACGCGGCAGGTGCTGGACATGGTGGCGTCCATCGCGGGGCACCGGCCGCCGGCGGTGGCGCGGCGGGGGCTCGCGTGAGCCGCCGGCGGTGGTGGGTGGGCGGTCGTCCGGCGGGCCGCACCAGGGGGCTCCGCCCCTGGACCCCGCCCTGTGCCCACCCGCCACCTGACTCGGTCGGTGGACAGGCGCCCTAACGCCCCGCCTCCTTCGACACCAGTGCCACCGCCTCCTCCACGTCGTCCGTGACGTGGAACAGAAGGAGGTCCTTCTCGGCGGCCTTGCCCTGGGCGATGAGGGTGTTCCGGAGCCAGTCGATCAGGCCGGCCCAGTACTCCGTGCCGAAGAGGACGATCGGGAAGCGGGTGACCTTCTGGGTCTGGACGAGGGTGAGGGCCTCGAAGAGTTCGTCGAGGGTGCCGAGCCCGCCGGGCAACACCACGAAACCCTGGGCGTACTTGACGAACATCATCTTGCGGACGAAGAAGTACCGGAAGTTGAGGCCGATGTCGACGTACGGGTTCAGGCCCTGCTCAAAGGGGAGTTCGATGCCCAGCCCCACCGAGACGCCGCCCGCCTCGCTCGCGCCCTTGTTGGCGGCCTCCATCGCGCCCGGGCCGCCGCCCGTGATGACGGCCCAGCCGGCCTCGACCAGCGCCCGGCCGAGCCGCACGCCCGATTCGTACTCAGGGGAGTTCGCGGGCGTCCGGGCGGAGCCGAACACGCTGATGGCGGGCGGAAGTTCGGCGAGGGTGCCGAACCCCTCGATGAACTCCGACTGGATGCGCAGCACCCGCCAGGGGTCGGTGTGGACCCAGTCGGACGGGGCCCGTTCGTCCAGCAGCCGCTGGTCCGTGGTGCTCGCCTGCACCTGGTCCCGCCTCCGGAGGACCGGTCCCAGGCGCTGTTCCTCCGGTGGCTGCTTCTTGCCCTCGGGGTTGCCTGTAGCCATGTGAGCTCCCTCCGCTTGCGCGTCGTTCGTACCTCAGCGTAGATCCACGCGGGTTACGGAGGGGGGACGTCGGCGTGTCCGGTCCTGTGACGGTTCAGCCGGTGAGCCAGGCGCGCAGGCGCTCCTCGCCCGCGAGGATCTTCGCCGTGTCGACGCGTTCGTCCCGCTTGTGCGCCAAGTGGGGGTTGCCGGGGCCGTAGTTGACGGCGGGGACGCCGAGCGCCGAGAAGCGGGAGACGTCCGTCCAGCCGTACTTGGGCATCGGGACGCCGCCCACCGCCTCGATGAACGCGGCGGCGGCCGGGTGGGAGAGACCGGGCAGCGCGCCGCCGCTGTGGTCGTCCACGACGAACTCCTCGACCCCGCACCCCGCGAAGACCTCACGCACGTGGGCGATCGCCTCCTCGGGCGAACGGTCCGGCGCGTAGCGGAAGTTGACCGTGACGACGCACTCGTCGGGGATGACGTTGCCGGCGACGCCGCCGCTGATGCCGACCGCGTTGAGGCCCTCGCGGTACTCCAGGCCGTCGATGACGGGGTACCGCGGCTCGTAGGCGGCGAGGCGGGCCAGGATCGGGGCGGCCGCGTGGATCGCGTTGGAGCCCATCCAGCCGCGCGCGGAGTGGGCCCGCTCGCCCCGGGTCTTCAGCAGCACCCTCAGGGTGCCCTGGCAGCCGCCCTCGACCTGGCCGTCGGACGGCTCCAGCAGGATCGCGAAGTCGCCCTCCAGCCACTCGGGGCGGGCCTCGGCGACGTGCTTGAGACCGTTGAGGTCGGCGGCGACCTCCTCGTTGTCGTAGAAGACGAAGGTCAGGTCCCGGTTCGGTTCGGGGACGGTCGCCGCGATGCGCAGCTGGACCGCGACGCCGGACTTCATGTCGCAGGTGCCGCAGCCCCACAGCACGCCGTCCTCGTCCAGCGTGGAGGGGACGTTGCCGGCGATGGGGACGGTGTCGATGTGGCCGGCGAGGATCACCCGCTCCGGGCGGCCCAGCCGGGTGCGGGCGATGACGTTGTTGCCGTGCCGGTCGACCGTCAGGTGCGGCAGCGCGCGCAGGGCGGTCTCGATCGCGTCCGCGAGGGGCTTCTCGGCGCCGCTCTCCGACGGGAAGTCGACGAGCCGGGCGGTGAGCGCAGCGGCGTCCAGCGTGAGGTCAAGCGGGGTCTCGGCCATGCCGTCGACCCTAACGCGCCGACTGCGGCTCCCGCCGTTCCCTCCCTTCCCTTCGGTCTCCCCGGTTTCCGTACTCTCCAGTACCTTGTACGCGTGCCAGAGCCGTCGCCTTCCCGCAAGCGTCGCGGCCGCCTCCTCCGTTCAGGGGCGGCCTGCGTGGTCCTGTCCGCCGTCGCGGGCTATGTCGCGGTGCAGTACGTCACCGGCGGCGCCGGTGACCCGGGGTGCAGGGTCGTCTCCGCCCAAGGCGGCGGCCCCGAGTACGAGTTCACGCCCGAGCAGGCGGTGAACGCGGCCACGATCGCCGCCGTCGGCACCGACCGGGGCATGCCGCAGAGGGCGGTGACGATCGCGCTGGCGACCGCCCTGCAGGAGTCGGCGCTGCGCAACCTCGACCACGGCGACCGGGACTCGCTCGGCCTGTTCCAGCAGCGGCCCTCGCAGGGCTGGGGCACCGAGCGGCAGGTCACGAACCCGACGTACGCGGCGGACGTCTTCTACGCGCATCTGGCGAAGGTGCGCGACTACACGCAACTGCCGCTGACGGTGGCCGCGCAGCGCGTGCAGCGCAGCGGCTACCCGGAGGCGTACGCCAAGCACGAGC
Organism: Streptomyces sp. NPDC088254; assembly: GCF_044740925.1. Taxonomy (NCBI): domain Bacteria; kingdom Bacillati; phylum Actinomycetota; class Actinomycetes; order Kitasatosporales; family Streptomycetaceae; genus Streptomyces; species Streptomyces sp. NPDC088254. The sequence continues at coordinate 290,785 of NZ_JBIURQ010000013.1, forward strand.
CGGACGCCACGCTGCTGGCCGCCGCGCTCACGGGCACCTCGGCGGCCACGCTGACCTGCGAGGGCGTGCCGACGAGCGCGACGGCCACCGGCCCGGAGGCGGTGCGCGCGGCGCTCGCGCGCGACTTCGGCCGGGAGGCGGCGCAGCGAGCCCGCGCGGAGGGGGCGCAGGAGCAGGACTCGAAGGCCGGGAACGACTCCGAGGCCGGGGCGTCGAAGTCGTCGGCCACCGGTGCGGACGTGCCGGCCGCGGAGACCAGCGGGCGGACCGTGACGCTCCCGCTGTCCGAGGGCGGCTCCACGGGCGGGCGGGCCGTCGGCGAGCGCGGCTGGCAGCTCGCGCACTGGGCGGTGGCCAACGCCTCGGCGCTGCACATCGAGCGCGTCACGTACGCCGGGCGGGAGTGGACCGCCGGGCACACCGACAGCAAGTGGCGTCCGGCCGAGGAGAGCGGGACGGAGGCCGCGGGGGCCGCGGGCACGGGTTCGAGCGCGGGTTCCGGCGCGAACGCCGTACGGATCGTCACCGGTCGGTAGTACGGGCGGTCACCCGGGCGGGACACGGGGAGCCGGTGCGGGGCCGGGGGCGGCCGGTCGCTCGCGCCACCGCTCCCGGTGTCGGGCGAACCCCTGGGAGGACTGGGCTCCGAGGGGTTGACGGACTTTCACACCGAGCACTTTTTGCCCGTTTCATCCGCAGGCGATTATGCGACGCATTGCCAACTCTTTACGGCGGCGGTCCGCAACCTTCGTGGATCTCGAGCGGTAGTCACTGCGACCGAGGCGGACGATCGGCTTCCTGACGATCGTCCGGCGTTTCCCTCCGCGTGACCCGTGAATTCGCGTAACCGTGTAAGGAGCATCATGACCCTCCCCCTGACCCGCAGGATCGCCCGTGCCGCGCTGCTCGTCGCTGCGGGAGCGGCCGCCGGGGTCGGTGCGGCCGGCTCCGCCGGCGCGGCCCCCGCACTGCCCGCCGCCCCGAACGTCGGCGGGCTGACCGCCCTGGACGGGGCGAACGTGGGCAACACGCTCGACGGCGCGGCGCGCGGCGTCACCGGGGCCGCGGCCGACACCGGCGGCAAGGCGGTCAAGCAGGCGGTTCCGGCGGCGGGCAAGGCCGGGGGCAAGGCCGTGAAGAAGGCCACGCCGGTGGCGCAGAAGGCGGCCGGCGAGGCTGCCGGGTCGGCCGGCGGGATCCTCGGGGACACGGCCTCCTCGGCGACCAAGGGCGGCCTGCCGGGGGCGGGCACGCTGCCCGCTAAGGGGCTGCCGACGAAGGGGCTGCCGCTGGGCTGACGCCCGTGACGCGCGAAGGGGCCCGGCGATCACGCCGGGCCCCTTCGCCGTTTCCGCCGAGCGCGGGTGCGGCCGGCGTCAGCGCCGGGTCAGGCGGGCCACCGCCGCCGTCACCCGCTCGTCCGAGGCGGTCAGGGCCACCCGTACGTGGTGGGCGCCCGCCGTGCCGTAGAAGTCGCCGGGGGCCACCAGGATGCCCAGGTCGGCCAGGTGGGCGACGGTGGCCCAGCAGGACTCGTCGCGGGTGGCCCACAGGTAGAGGCTGGCCTCGCTGTGCTCGATGCGGAAGCCGTGGTCGAGCAGGGCGGCGCGCAGGGCGGCGCGGCGGGCGGCGTAGCGCTCGCGCTGCTCGTGGACGTGGACGTCGTCGGAGAGGGCGGCCACGACCGCCGCCTGTGTGGGCGCCGACGTCATCATGCCGCCGTGCTTGCGGATCTCCAGCAGCGGCGCGAGGACCGCCGGGTCGCCGGCCAGGAAGGCGGCGCGGTAGCCCGCGAGGTTCGACCGCTTGGACAGGGAGTGGACCGCGACGATCCCGTCGTAGGAGCCGCCGTTGACGTCCGGGTGGAGGACGGAGACGGGGTCGGCCTCCCAGCCCAGTTCGAGGTAGCACTCGTCGGAGAAGACCAGGACGCCGTGCTCGCGGGCCCAGGCGACGATCCGGGTCAGCTCGGCCTTGCCGAGGACCTTGCCGGTGGGGTTCGACGGCGAGTTCAGCCAGAGGAGCTTCAGCCCTTCCGGGTCCAGCTCGGTCGGGTCGTCGTAGACCTCGTGTCCGGCGCGGGCCAGACGGGCGCCGACCTCGTAGGTCGGGTAGGCCAGGCGGGGGAAGGCGACCCGGTCGCCGGGGCCGAGGCCCAGCTGGGTGGGGAGCCAGGCGACGAGTTCCTTGGAGCCGACGATCGGCAGCACGTGCCGGTGGGTGACCTCGCGGGCGCCGAGCCTGCGCTCCACCCAGCCGGTGATCGCGTCCCGCAGCGCCGGGGTGCCCCAGACGGTGGGGTAGCCCGGGGAGTCCGCCGCGTCGACCAGGGCCTTCTGGATCAGGGCGGGGACCGGGTCCACCGGCGTGCCGACCGACAGGTCGACGATGCCGTCGGGGTGGGCGGCGGCCGTCTTCTTGTACGGCTCCAGCTTGTCCCACGGAAAGTCGGGGAGACGGTCGCGCAGCGACTCCGTGGAAGGGCGGTGGCGCGTGACGGGTGGGGGGTCGGAGACTGCGGACACGGTCACTGGCTCGCTTTCGTCGGATGCGACGGCCCCGTACGGCGGACGGATCGGCCCCGCACGGCCGTGATCGGGCCGTACGGGGCCGAGGCGGCACGGAGCGGTACGGGGCGCTCGTGCGCCTCAGGGGTCCGAGGGCCCCTTACCCGGCCTGCGGCGGCAGCGCGGCGATGAAGGGGTGGTCGCGCTCGATCAGCCCCAGCTTGCTGGCGCCGCCCGGCGAGCCGAGCTCGTCGAAGAACTCGACGTTCGCCTTGTAGTAGTCCTTCCACTCCTCGGGAGTGTCGTCCTCGTAGAAGATGGCCTCGACCGGGCAGACCGGTTCACAGGCGCCACAGTCGACGCATTCGTCCGGGTGGATGTACAAGGACCGCTGGCCCTCGTAGATGCAGTCGACCGGGCACTCCTCGATGCACGCCTTGTCCTTCACGTCGACACAAGGCTGCGCGATGACGTAGGTCACGCTGTCGTTCCTCCTCGATAGGGCGCTGGCGGGCCTCTCTCAGGCTCCGCCGCCTGGCGCGCGGGAGCGCGGCGTCGTCGATGCCCGCCCCTAGTATCTCCGTTCCTGGCAATGATCCGAACAGGAGGGGGGAGTCGACCCGTGGAAATCTCGGCCGCCGGACGCCTCGAGGTCCGAATCACCGCTGCTGACGTGGGCAAACGCGTCTCCGTGCGCCGCCTTGGCGAACCCGGGGTGACACAGGGGAAATTCACCGACACGGTCGGTGTTCTCACATCATGGGACGACGATGTGCTGGTGATCACACGCAAGGGCGGTGAGAGCGTCCGCATCCCCGCGTCCTCGCTGGTCGCGGGGAAGGTCGTGCCGGCCGCTCCCGCCCGCCGCCGGGGGCCGGCCGCCTCCTACGAGGAGCTGGCGCGGGCGGCGTCCCGGGCGTGGCGGCCGCTGGAGAGCGAGCGGCTGGGCGGCTGGGAGCTGCGGGCCGCCGCCGGGTTCACCCGCCGCGCCAACTCCGTGCTCCCCCTCGGCGACCCGGGACTCCCCCTCGACGAGGCGCTGGACGCCGTACGGCACTGGTACGGCACCCGAGGGCTGCCCGCCTATGTGCAGACCGCGACCGGGGCCGAGGGCACGCAGGAGCTGCTGTGCGCGGAGCTGGAGCGGCGCGGGTGGGTGCGCGAGGTGAGCGCCGAGCTGTGGATCGGAGCGCTGGCGCCGGTCGCGGACCGGGCGGACGCTGAGGGTGTGGTGCTCGCCCGAGAGGCCGACGAGGCGTGGCTCGCGCGGTACGGGCGCAAGGGGGTGAGCGAGGTGGCGTTGAAGGTGCTGGGCTCGGGACCGTCGGTGTGGTTCGCGTCCGTGCCCGGCGAGGCGGGCGTCCCCGCCGCCGTCGGCCGGTTGGTCGTGGACGGGCGGTGGGCCGGGTTCGCGGCGGTGGAGGTCGATCCGGCGCGCCGGCGGCAGGGGCTCGGGACGCGGGTGATGGCCGCGCTGGCCGGGCGGGCGCTGGAGGAGGGCGCCTCGGCGGCCTGGCTGCAGGTCGAGGACGACAACGCGGGCGCGCGGTCGCTGTACGCGGGGCTGGGCTTCGGGGCGCACCACGCCTACCACCACTACCGGCAGCCTGCGGCGGGTGCGCCGTGACGGGGCCGGAGTTCAGCGAGGTGCGGCGGCGGTTCGCCGAGGAGGCGCGGTCCGAGCGGCCCGATCTGTCGCTGCTGTGCCTGCTGGTGGGCGCGGAGGCGGACGGGGCGCTGGACGAGGCCGGGATGGACGTCGCGCAGGTCGAGCTGGACCGGCTGGCGGGCCAGGTGCCGTTCCGGCCGGGCGGTCCCCGGTCGTGGGCGGTGGCGGTGCGGGAGTTGCTCGGTGAGCGGCAGGGGTTCCGCGGTTCGGCGGCGGACTACCAGCGGCTGGAGTCGTCCCTGCTGCACCGGGTGCTGCAGCGGCGCAGGGGGCTGCCGATCCTGCTGTCGGTGGTGTGGATCGAGGTGGCCCGGCGGGCGGGCGCGCCGGTGTACGGGGTCGCTCTGCCGGGGCACTTCGTGGTCGGGTTCGGGCCGCGGGACGATCCGGGACGGCAGGTGCTCGTCGACCCGTTCGACGGGGGCCGGCTGCTGTCCGGGCGGGACGCGGAGCTGCTGGTGACGGGTGCGACGGGGGCTCCGCCGGACCCGGAGATGCTGCGGCCGGCGGAGCCGGTGGACGTGGTCGCGCGGATCCTCAACAACGTGCGGGCGTGGGCGTCGGCGCGGCCGGAGCGCTCGGATGTGGCGCTGTGGGCGGTGGAGCTGGCGCTGCTGCTGCCCTCGCATCCGGCCCGGTTGCGCTACGAGCGGGGGCAACTGCTGGTGCAGCGCGGGGAGTTCGTCGCCGGTGCGGTGGAGATGGAGGAGTACGCGGGGCTGGTGGAGGTGGTGGACGAGGGCACCGCCGACCGGGTGCGACGGGAGGCCCACGCGGCCCGGTCGATGCTGAACTAGCGCCGCGGCAGCCAACGTTCGGGCGACGGGGGGGAACGTCGCCTGCCGGGGCACCGGTAGGCGGTCGCCGCCCCGGCTGTCCGCGGCGGGGTCACAGCCAGCCCTTCTCCCTCGCTATGCGCACCGCTTCGGCCCGGTTGCGGGCCGTCAGTTTCTGGATGGCGGTGGAGAGGTAGTTGCGGACCGTGCCCTGGGACAGGTGGAGGGCCGCCGCGAGTTCCGCGTTGGTGGAGCCGTCGGCCGCCGCGCGCAGCACCTCGCGTTCGCGGTCGGTCAGCGGGTTGGCGCCGTCGGCGAGGGCCGCCGCGGCGAGCGTGGGGTCGATGACCCTGTCCCCCGAGAGGACCTTGCGGATCGCCTCGGCGAGCTGGGCGGCGGGGGCGTCCTTGACCAGGAAGGCGTCGGCGCCGGCCTCCATCGCGCTGCGCAGGTAGCCGGGGCGGCCGAAGGTGGTGAGGACGACCAGCTTCACGCCCGGCAGGGCCGCGTGCAGCTCGGCCGCCGCCTCGATGCCGGTCGCGCCGGGCATCTCGATGTCGAGGAGGGCCACGTCGACGCCGTGCTCCCGGGCGGCCGCCAGCACCTCGTCGCCGCGGGCCACCTGGGCGACCACCTCGATGTCGTCCTCCAGGCCGAGCAGGGCGGCGAGCGCCTCGCGGACCATGGACTGGTCCTCTGCGAGCAGGACCTTGATCGTTCGGGTCGTCATGCGCGGGATCCTACGTCGGCGGCCGGAGCGCCCGCCGGGGCGCGGGCGACCAGGCGGAAGCCGTGCCGGGCGCCGCCCGCCTCCAGGGAGCCGCCGGCCTTCTCCAGGCGTTCGCAGAGGCCGGTCAGCCCGTTGCCGGGGCTTCCCCCCGGGCCGCCCGAGCCGTCGTCCTCGACGCTGAGCTCGATGACCGCGCCGTCCAGGGTCTGCCGCCGGGCGAGGTCGACCGTGCAGCGCCGGGCCCCGCTGTGCCGTACGACGTTGGTGACGGCCTCGCGCAGGGCCCAGGCGAGGGCCGCCTCGCTCTCCTCGGGCACGCCGGACAGGTCGGGTTCGTCGGGGAGGTCGGCGGTGACTCCGGCGGCGGCCAACGCGACCTTGGCCCCGGCCAGTTCGGCGGGCAGCCGGCGCCGTCGGTATCCGGTGACGGCCTCGCGGACGTCGACGAGGGCCTGCCGGCTGACCTGTTCGATGTCGGCGATCTGCTGGGCCGCCCGGTCGGGGTGATCGGGGAGCATACGGCCCGCGAGTTCGCTCTTCAGCGTGATCAGCGACAGCGAGTGTCCGAGCAGGTCGTGCAGGTCACGGGCGAGCCGCAACCGCTCCTCGTTGGCGGCGAGTTGGGCGACGGTGGCACGTGCCTCGCGCAACTCCACGGTCGTACGGATGAGTTCGCGTACGCCGGTCATCGAGAAGCCGCCGAGGAGGGCCGGGAAGAGCAGCCCCGTCAGATAGTCGCTGCCGCCGGGGACGACGAAGGCGACCCCGGTCAGCAGGGCGGACACGGCCGGGACGGTCCAGCGGGACAGGCGCAGCGGCAGGGCGGCGCCGGAGGAGATCCCCACGTACACGAAGAGCACGAGCCATTCACGGCCCAGACAGAGGGCGAGGACGGTCGACTCGGTCGCCAGGACCGCCAGCGAGGCGAGCACCGCGCCGTTGCGCTCACCCCGCCCGGTGCGGAAGACCAGGGCCAGGTACCAGGCGACGAAGGCGACCAGCCCGATCCAGCCGAGGCCGCGGGCCACGGTGCTGTGCCCGCCGTGCAGCAGGTCGCTGACGGGTGCGCCGAGATACGCCAGCCAGATGCTGATCCAGAGCAGCTTGACGTATCTCTGCCGGTTGTTCTGCGGGCGCTGCCCGATGCGTATGCCGCTCACGCCTTCAGCGTGTCCTTCCGGTACAGCCAGGCCGCGGCGCCGGTGAACAGGGCGAAGCAGACGGCCAGGACGGCGATGTCCTCGGCGTGCGGTGCCTGGTTCTGTCCGAGGGCAGCGTACGCGTGCGTGGGGACCCACTTCGAGATCTGCTGGAGCCACTCCGGGAAGGTGGCCGTGGGCATCCACAGACCGCCGAGGATCGACAGGCCGAAGTAGGTGATCATCGTGATCGGGCGGACCGCGTCCCCGCTCGCCAGGTACCCGAGGGCGACGCCGAGCGCGGCGAAGACGAGGCTTCCGGCCCAGATCGCGGCGGTCAGGACCAGCCACTGCCAGGCCTCCAGGCGTACGTGCTTCACGGCCGCGGCGGCGACGAAGACGACGACGACGGACGGCAGGCTGACGACGGCGGCGCTCGCGGTCTTGGCGAGGACGAAGCCCCGGCCGGGCAGTGAGGTCAGCCGCAGCTGCCGTACCCAGCCGTTCTCCCGTTCCTTGGCGATGCGCTCGCTGTTGCCCATCAGGACGGCGGTGAGGGCGCCGAAGGAGGCCATGGAGACCATCATGTAGGTCGGGAGGGTCAGCCCGGTGCCGTCGATCTTCGTCGTGCTGTCGGCGCTGCCGGCGATGAGCAGGAAGAGGACCGAGGGGTAGATCACCGAGAAGAACAGGAACTTGCGGTTGCGCAGGGCGCGGGTGAGTTCGAGCTTGATGAGGCCGTTCATGACGTGTGCGCCTCCTCGGCGGCGGTGAGGGCGACGAAGGCCTGCTCCAGGCCGAGGCCGGCGACTTCGAGGTTGCGGGGGTAGAGGCCGAGGGCGTAGAGGGCGTGGACGGTGGCGTCGGCGTCGGTGGACTGGATGCGGACGGTGTGGCCGGAGACGTCCAGCGTGGTGAGGAAGGGCAGGCCGCGCAGGGCGCTCTCGGTGGCCTCGCCGATCGCGTCGTCCGCGAGGTCGAAGGCGATCCGCCGGGCTCCGGCCTTGGCCTTGATCTCGGCGGCGGTGCCGTCGGCGAGGAGGCGGCCGCGGCGCAGGACCAGGACGCGGTCGGCCATCGCGTCGGCCTCTTCCAGGTAGTGGGTGGCGAAGAGGACCGTGCGGCCCTGGTCGGCCTGTTCGCGCATGGTGGCCCAGAACGCCCGGCGGGCGGTGACGTCCATGCCGGTGGTGGGCTCGTCCAGGACGATCAGGTCGCTGTCCCCTGCGGTGGCCAGGGCGAAGCGGACCCTCTGGGCCTGGCCGCCGGAGAGCTTGTCGACCTTCTGGGCGGCGATCTTGGTGATGCCCGCGCGGGCCATCACCTCGTCGGGGCGGTAGGGCTTCGGGTGCAGCCGGCAGGCGAGCGTCACCAGTTCGGCGACGGTGACCTCGTCCATCAGACCGCCGCTCTGCAGCATCGCGCCCACCCGCCCGGCGACGATCGCCTCCCGCGGGCTCGCGCCGAACACGCGGACCGTGCCGCTGTCGGCGTTCTTGAGGCCGAGGAGCAGATCGAGCGTGGTCGACTTGCCCGCGCCGTTGGGCCCCAGCAGCGCCACGGTCTCCCCCGGGTGCAGGGCGAGGCTGAGCCCGTCCACCGCCCGCACGTCCCCGAACCCCTTGTGCACCTGGTCGAACTCGACCACCGGTGTCGTCGTCGTCATGCGTCGATGGTGGCCCGCGGGATGTCTCCGACGGCAGTGTCGGGCGTCCGGACTGCCGCATGACAGATGTCATGGGCACTACGGGAGAGTCGCGCGGGGTGTGGGCGCCGGGTACGCGGAGGCCGGCCGGGCACCCGCGGAGGGCGGCCGACACGCCGGGGCGACCCGAAGGCGGCTGAGCCGCCGGGCGGGGCGGAGACCTGCCGGACCGCGAGGCGTGGCGGAGACCGGCCGGCCCCGTGCCGGGGCTGAGGACGGCCGGCCCCGTGCCGGGGCTGAGGACGGCGGGGTGCCGGGACGTGCGCTGAGGCGCCGGGACATGTACAGGGGCGCCCGGTGGTTGTGCCGGACGCCCCTGTGGGGAAGCGCGGGTCAGCTCGGGTCGGTGTCGATGACTCCGACCCGGTTCGTCTCGCTCTTGAGGGCCGGGCGCAGCGCGTTGATGACGTCCTCGACGGTGACGGGCGTCTTCTGGCCGGTGCCGCGGGTGATCAGGACGCCGTCGAAGGCGCTGCCGTACAGCTCCTTGAGGGCGGCCTTGTCGTAGTACTCGACGAGCTTGCCGTTGACCGCCTTGACGCCGAGGAACTTCCACAACGAGTTCTTCGGGCTCAGCGGGACGGAGTGCGCCGCGTCGGTCTGGACGGTGACCTTGCCCGACATCGCCGGTGTGGCGAACTCCTTCATCATCCGGTCGACCTCGGCGTCGGACACCGTCGGCCGGCGGGTGGTCGTGGGGACCTTCACCGGGGTCGCGGTGCCGCTCTCCACCTGGGCGCGGTAGGCGTCGGCGACGGCCGTGCCGGCCTTCGCCGCGTCGATGCCCTTGCCCGCCTTGCCGTAGACGGCGACGGCCTTGCCGGACTCGAACTTGATGGTGCCGTCGCTGGACGATCCGGCACCGCCCGCGGCGCTCTTCAGGGCGGCCTGGAGCTTCTCCTCGTCGACCGGCATGACGGGGTCGACGACGCGGTGCTGACCGAACAGCGAGCCGATCACGGAGACCGGGTTGTAGTCGCTCCCGGCGGCCGCGTCGACCGTGGCCTGCATGTCGAACTGCAGGCCCGCCTGTTCCGGCTTGAGGGTGACGTCGGAGCCGTCCATGGACAGCTTCAGCGCCTTGTTCACCCGGCCGTCGAAGGCCTTGCCGAGCTTCTTGACGGCGTCGTCACGGGTGCCCCCGCCGATCTCGACTCCGAGCACGGTGGTGCCCTTGGGCACGTCGGAGTGGTTCATCAGCAGACCCGCGCCGTAGGCGCCGGCCGCGCCGACGACGAGCAGACCGCCGACCAGGACCAGCTTGCTGCGGCCCTTCTTCTTGGGCTTGGCGGCCTTCTGGTTCTTCTTGGAGCCGCCCGCCGACGCGTTCTGGCCGGCCGGCTCGGACCCCGTCGGCGGGGTGTTGGGCAGCGGCCCGTCACCGGGGCCGGCCGGCGCGAACCGGTCGCCGGGGCCCGGCTGCTGCCCTGCGGAGGGCACGACGGGGATACCGCTGGTGACGGTGTCCGAGGAGACGTTGTCGTGACGGGGGTAGCCGCCGCCCGCGCCCGGCTCGGGGGCCGGCTTCTGCGGGGTGAGGATCGCTGTGTCGTCGCTGAGCCCGCCGCCGGGGTACCGGCCCGCGGGAGCGCCACCGGCCGCGGGCGCACCGGGGCGGCCGGGACCGGCAGGGGCTCCGGGTCCCGCGGGACGGCCGGGGCCGCCCGGGCCCGCGGGGTTGCCCTGACCGCCGCGGGGGCGGCCCTGACCTGCGGGCGCACCGGGCGCGTGAGGGGCCTGCGGCGCGCCCAGGGAGCCTGCGTGCGCGCCGGGCGCTCCGCCGTGCACCGGCGGCACGGCGGGGCCGGCGCCGGTGACCGGACCGCCGGTCGGGCCTGACGGGTGCTGCGGGCCGCCGAGGCCGCGGGGGTTGTCCGGCCCGTTGAAGTCGTGGGGATCGCCGGGGCCGCCGAGGCCGGCGCGACCACCGGACCCGCCGGGACCGCCGCCGGGGGCGTCGGGAACGCCCTGGCCGTTGCGCGCGCCGTCGTTGTCGGAGAAGTACGGCAGGTCGTCGCGGCGCGTCTCGGGGCCGCCGCCCTGCGCGGGTCGCGCGCCGCCGCCCAGCGGGCCCGCGGCGAGCGCCTCGGTGACGTCGAAGGAGCCGGTGCCGCCGCCGTGCCCCGGCGCGACGGGACCGCCGGTGGCGCCGGGGAGTCCGGCGCCGTTGGTCCCACCGGAGCGGGCGCCGGGCATGCCGGCGCCGTTCGTGCCGCCCGAACGCGCGCCGCCAGGCACGCTCATGGAGCCGACCACACCGCCGGGGCGTCCCGCACCCGCACCGGGGCGGCCGCCGGGCGCAGCCGCGCCCGAACCGCCCGGGCGCGCACCGCCGTCGGCCGGGCCGGCGGGACCGGGACCCATGCCCGCCGCCGAACCACCCGGCAGACCCGCCCCGTTGCTGGAGCCCGAGCCCGGACCGCCCTTGCCGCCGCCGGACTTGCGCGGCGCGAACCAGTCGCTCTGCTTCTCCTCCGCGCCGGGCGGCTGCTCGGCGGACGCCTCGACGGCGCCGGCGGAGGCGGTGGCCCCGGCCGAACTCCCGCCGCCGGGCGCACCGGTCGGCGTGGCAGCGGCGCCCGTGCCGCCCCTGGCGGAGCGGGCGGCCTGCGCGTCGGCGCCGCTGCCGCCGCCCTTGCCCTCCGCGTCCGCGACGGGCTTGCGCACGACGACCGGCGGAATGGGCCGGGATCCGGGGATGTTGATGCGGATCCGCGTCGTCAGCGTGGTCTCGGTCTTGCGTTCCTCCGGCTGCGCGGCCGAACGGCCCGCGTCCGCACCGCCGTCGGACACCACGGGGGTGCCGTACGGCGGGGTGCCCGACGGGTATGCGGCTCCGCCGCGCCCGTTGGGCCCGGAGGACGGACTGTCAGTTTCACGACTCAAGGCAGGTTCTCCAGGTTGGCTCCGCCGCCCGCCACAACCTCACGGGCGGCTCGGCGGCGCGCACCACCATACTGGCCACTTCTGGCCTGTATCCCACGACCGCCGGGGAAACCCCCACGGGTCTCCCACCGTCACACCGGGGAGAAGTGGTACGTCACTTGCCAAGTCGGGCGTCGTCGCCGACCGGTTGCCGCCCCGGGACAAGGGTGGCGCAGATCACAGCGAGGGCCATGCCGCCGAGCAGGAACAGATAGGAGCCGCTTCCCGCGGCGAAGAGGAAGTCCCCCTCGGGCCGGCCCGAGGTGAGCAGCACGACGGAGATCATCCAGCCCGCGGCGGGCGCGACGGCCCCAGCGCGGCCGCCGAGGGCGCGGGCCCCGCCGACGAAGAGGCCGGCCGCGCCGACGAGCGCGAGCAGCAGCCCGCCGGGGAACCAGCCGGCCTGGACGAGGGCCCCGGCCAGGCCGGTGACCGCGCCGAGCAGCAAGAGGCCGAGGCAGACGGCGACGCGTCCGGCGGAGGGGCGCTCGAAGGGCTGGGCGAGCGGGGAGCCGTGGTACGTCATCACGCCTCCGCCTCGACGCCGGCGAACAGGTCGTCCTCCCGGCCGGCGCCCTGCGCCCGCTCCCCACGCACGAGTTGGTAGTACTCGGTGGTGAAGAGGGGTTGTGCGAGTTCGTTGGAGAGGACGAAGGAGCTGTCGTCGGGGGCGACCTCGATCTGGGTGGCGTGCGCGCGCATCGCGGCGGCCTTGGCGGCGGCGTGGGCGGTGCCGTCGATCTCGGTGGTGACCAGCGCGTCGTCGACCACGCCGGGCACGTCGGAGACGGCGGCGCTCTTGGCGAAGGGCAGGCCGGGCAGCCGCTCGCGGAGGCGCTCGAAGGCGGCCTCCGCGACGGTGCGCGGGACGCGGTTCCAGTAGACCTTGGGGACGCTCCAGCCGGCGTCCCCGGCCAGCTCGACGGCCCGCATGGCGACGCGGTGGGCCTGGATGTGGTCGGGGTGGCCGTAGCCGCCCTCGTCGTCGTAGCTGACGACGACCTGGGGGCGCACGTCGAGGACCACCTCGGCGAGGGCCGCGGCGGCGGCGTCGACGTCGGCCTGCCAGAAGCAGGCGGGGTCGTCGTTGTCGGGCAGGCCCATCATCCCGGAGTCGGCGTAGCGGCCGGTGCCGCCGAGCAGCCGGACGTCGGTGACGCCGAGGGCGGCAGCGGCGTCGGCGAGCTCACGCCGCCGGTGCGCGCCCAGGGCGGCGCCCGCGAGATGCCGCAGCCCGGGCGGGATGACCTCGCCGCGCTCGCCGAGCGTGCAGGTGACCAGGGTCACGTGCGCGCCCTCGGCCGCGTACCGGGCCATGGTGGCCCCGTTGTTGATCGACTCGTCGTCGGGATGCGCGTGGACGAGCAGCAGACGCCGCGCGGGCAGTTCGGTCATGCCCCAACCCTACGAGGCGACCCCCGCCACCAGGCCACCTCCCCACCCCCGGTCAGCCCGCCGGCCGACGGCTCAGGCGTCGGCCTCGGGCCAGACGGACGGCTGCCGCACTCGTCGGGGCCGCCTCTCCCGGATCCGGGTGGCTTATGGACCCGGATCCGGGGAAGACGCGGTACACACGGCGGTCGGGAGTGAGCTCCGGTCAACTGTCCACCGGCGCTCAGGGCTCAGCGCGCGTGTCAGAACTTGATGCTGCCGATCATGCTGGCCACGCTCGTCGTCAGGTCGTTGATCGTCCCCGCCATCGTCGAGGAGGCGAGGTAGAAGCCGAGCAGGATGCAGACAACCGCGTGACCGCCCTTCAGGCCTGACTTCTTGATCAACAAGAAGACGATGATCGCCAGCAGCACCACCGCCGAAATCGAGAGTGCCACGGCGGCTCACCTCCAAGAACCCGGGTACGTGGGGGAACAGGGCTAGGGAACTTGTAAATCCATACAACTGCCAGCAGGTTCATACCCACGTAGCGCCAGTGATCATAACTTCGGGTGCGCGCGCATCTCTCGGCGCACAGCCGCACAAGGGGGCGCATGGCCAATATGGTCAGGGCATGACGACCGAGTCCGACTCCTTTCCCCGACGGCACGCCCGCACCCAGCGGTTCACGCTCGGCGCGCCGCGGTCTTTCACGGTGGCCCCCGACGGCTCCCGTGTCCTGTTCCTCCGCTCGGCCTCCGGCACGGACCGGGCGAACGCGCTGTGGGTGCTCGACCCCGTTGACGCCGGGGAACGCGTGGCGGCGGATCCGCGCGCCCTGCTGGGCGGGGCCTCGGAGGACCTCTCCCCGCAGGAGCGGGCACGGCGTGAGCGCAGCCGCGAGGGTGGGGCGGGGATCGTCGCCTACGCCACGGACGACGCCGTGGAGTTGGCGTCTTTCGCCTTGTCAGGGCGGCTGTTCACCGCTGAGCTGCGGGCCGGTACTGCGCGTGAACTGCCGGTCGCCGGGCCGGTGATCGACCCCCGTCCCTCGCCGGACGGCCGGCTCGTGGCGTACGTCGCGGGGGGCTCGCTGCGGGTGGTGGGCGCCGAGGGTGAGGGCGACCGGGCGTTGGCCGAGCCGGAGTCGGAGTCGGTTTCCTATGGATTGGCCGAGTTCATCGCGGCCGAGGAGATGGGGCGTTCGCGGGGTTTCTGGTGGGCTCCCGAGTCGGACCGACTGCTGGTGGCGAGGGTCGACGACGCGCCGGTGGAGCGGTGGTGGATCTCGGATCCGGCGCAGCCGAAACGTGACCCACACCACGTGCCGTATCCGGCTGCCGGTACGGCCAACGCGGAGGTACGGCTGTTCGTCCTCGGCCTCGACGGGGTGCGCACGGAGGTCCGCTGGGACCGGGCGCGCTATCCGTACCTGGCGCGAGTGCACTGGTCAGCGGCGGGTGCGCCGCTGCTGCTCGTACAGGCGCGCGACCAGCGCAGTCAGCTGTTCCTGGCGGTGGACCCCGACTCCGGGGCCACCCGTATGGTGCATGCCGACGAAGATCCGATTTGGCTGGATCTTTTTCCCGGGGTGCCGTGCTGGAGCCCCTCCGGGCATCTGGTGCGGATCGCCGACGAGGGCGGCGCGCGGGTGCTCTCGGTGGGCGGGCGGCCGCTGACGGGGGCGCAGTTGCATGTGCGAGCGGTGCTGGACGTGACGGCCGAGGACGTGCTGGTGGCGGCTTCGGCCGGGGAGGCCGCGGAACACCCGGAGACCGGCGAGGTGCACGTCTATCGCGTCAACGAACTGGGCGTCGAGCGCCTTTCGAGGGAACCGGGTGTGCACTCGGCGGTGCGCGCCGGGGGCGTGACCGTGCTGGTGTCGGCGACCCTCGACCGGCCGGGAAGTCAGGCGCGGGTGCTGCGCGAGGGCGGCCGGAGGGAAAGGGGGGCGCAGGCGGTCTCGGGCGCGGGTTCGGGCGTCACGATCCGGTCGTTCGCGGAGGATCCCGGCCTGTCCCCCCGCGTGTTCCTCACCGAGGGGGGCGCACGGCGCATCCCGTGCGCCGTGGTTATGCCCACGGACTACCCCGGTGACGTCTCGCCCGCCTCCGCTCCCCCGCTCCCCGTCCTCCTGGACCCCTACGGCGGCCCGCACGGCCCCCGGGTGCTCGCCGCGCACAACGCGCACCTGACCTCGCAGTGGTTCGCCGACCAGGGCTTCGCGGTGGTCGTCGCGGACGGGCGCGGCACGCCCGGCCGCTCCCCGGGCTGGGAGAAGGCGATCCACCAGGACTTCACCGTCGCCCTCGACGACCAGATCGAGGCGCTCCAGGACCTCGCGAAGCGGTACCCGCTGGACCTGTCCCGGGTGGCGATCCGCGGCTGGTCCTTCGGCGGCTGGCTGGCCGGCCTGGCGGTGCTGCGCCGCCCCGACGTCTTCCACGCGGGCATCGCGGGCGCGCCGGTCACCGACTGGCGGCTGTACGACACCCACTACACCGAGCGGTACCTCGGCGACCCGGCCACGGCGGCGCGGACGTACGCCGAGAACTCCCTGGTGACCGACGAGGGGCTCTCCTCGCCCGCCGAGCCGCACCGCCCGCTGATGATCGTGCACGGCCTCGCCGACGACAACGTGGTCGTCGCGCACGCCCTGCGGCTGTCCTCGGCCCTGCTGGCCGCCGGCCGCCCGCACGAGGTGCTCCCGCTGTCGGGGGTCACCCACATGACCCCGCAGGAGCAGGTCGCCGAGAACCTGCTCCTGCTCCAGGTGGACTTCCTCAAGCGCTCGCTGGGCCTCTCCCAGAGCACGGCGGCGGGCCGGGGCGCATGATGCTCCCCGGCCCGCTTACGGCACCCGCACGGCCGTACGCCGTTCAGCCTGACGCGTCCGTATATCGGGACGACGTCAGTCAAGTTGCCTGCTTGTTAACGCAGTTGCAGCGCAAACACACTGCGCTGCGCCCGTGGGTCACTCCTTCGCGGCGCTGCCCGGCTCCGCGGCCGCCCCGGCCTCCAGGGCCTTCAGCGCCGGGTCCAGGACGACGTCCTCGGCACGGGCCCCGGTGGTCGGGTCCTCCGGGAAGTGGCAGGCCGTCAGATGGCTCTCACGGTTGCCGGAGAGCTGCACCAGCGGCGGCTCCTCGGTCGCGCACTTGTCCTGCGCCTTCCAGCACCGGGTGCGGAACCGGCAGCCGGACGGCGGGTGGATCGGCGAGGGGACGTCACCGGCGAGGCGGATCCGCTCCCGGCTGTCCTCCCCGTCCAGCTCCACCTCCGGCACCGCCGACAGCAGCGCGTGCGTGTACGGGTGGCGCGGGCGGTTGTAGATGGAGTCGCGGTCGCCGACCTCGACTACCTTACCGAGGTACATGACCGCGACGCGCTGCGAGAAGTGCCGGACGACGGCCAGGTCGTGGGCGATGAAGAGGAAGGCGATGCCCAGCTCCTCCTGCACCTGCTTGAGCAGGTTGACCACCTGGGCCTGGATGGAGACGTCCAGCGCGGAGACCGGCTCGTCCGCCACGATCAGCTTCGGGTTCAGGGAGAGCGCGCGGGCCACGCCGATGCGCTGGCGCTGACCGCCGGAGAACTCGTGCGGGAAGCGGTTGTAGTGCTCGGGGTTGAGGCCGACCAGCTCCAGCAGCTCCCGGACCTTCTTCTCCCGGCCGCCCTCGGGCTCGATCCCGTTGACCTCCATCGGCGACTTGATGATGGAGCCGACGGTCTGCCGCGGGTTCAGCGAGGAGTACGGGTCCTGGAAGATCATCTGGATCTCGGACCGCACCGGCGCCAGCTGCCTGCGCGAGGCCTTGGTGATGTCCTGACCGGCGTAGGTGATCTTTCCGCCGGTCGGGTCCAGGAGCCGGGTGATGAGCCGGCCCGTGGTCGACTTGCCGCAGCCGGACTCGCCGACGAGGCCGACGCTCTCGCCCACGCCGACCGTCAGGTCGACGCCGTCGACGGCCTGGACCGCGCCGACCTTGCGCTTGATCGGGAAGCCGCCGTAGATGGGGAAGTGCTTGGTGAGGCCCTCGACCGTCAGCAGCGGCTCGGACGCGGTGGTGCCGGCTGAGTCCTGCGGCGTGGGGAGGGTGAGGTTGTCGCTCATGTCTCGGTTCTCCCTAGCGCAGCCG
The DNA here is from genome assembly GCF_044740925.1 of Streptomyces sp. NPDC088254. Lineage (NCBI taxonomy): Bacteria > Bacillati > Actinomycetota > Actinomycetes > Kitasatosporales > Streptomycetaceae > Streptomyces > Streptomyces sp. NPDC088254. Next base: position 307,746 of record NZ_JBIURQ010000013.1, read on the forward strand.
GGGCTGGATCTTGTCGATGAAGATGGCCTGCTTCTGCTCGGCCGTCAGATGACAGGCGGACGCCCGGCCCTCGGCCAGCGGCGGACGGCTGTCGGTGCACAGGGTGCCCGACACCTCGTCCTTGAAGGCGCACCGCGGATGGAAGGGGCAGCCGGTGGGCGGGTTGAGCAGCGAGGGCGGCGAGCCGGGGATCGGCACGAGCGCCTCGTCCACGTCGCTGTCCAGTCGCGGCATCGAGCTGAGCAGACCCCAGGTGTAGGGGTGGCGGGGCGCGCTCATGACCTCGCGCACCGTGCCGCGCTCCACGGCCCGGCCGGCGTACATCACCAGCAGGTCGTCGGCCATGTTGGAGATCACGCCGAGGTCGTGGGTGATGAAGATGATCGCGGAGCCGAACTCCTGCTGGAGGTCCTTGAGCAGGTCCAGGATCTGGGCCTGCACGGTCACGTCCAGCGCGGTGGTGGGCTCGTCGGCGATCAGCAGCTGCGGGTCGCACATCAGCGCCATGGCGATCATCGCGCGCTGGCGCATACCGCCTGAGAACTGGTGGGGGTAGTCGTCGAAGCGCGCCTTGGGCTGCGGGATGCCGACCTTCTCCAGCATCTGGACGGCCCGGTCCTTCGCCTCCTTCTTGGAGGCGCCGGTGTGCTTGATGAACGGCTCGGACAGCTGCCGGCCCACCGTGTAGTACGGGGAGAGCGCGGTCAGCGGGTCCTGGAAGATCATCGCCATCTTGTTGCCGCGGAGCCGCTCCAGCTCCTTCTCGGAGGCGGTGACGAGCTCCTGGCCGTCGAGGACGATCTCGCCGTCGACGGTGGTGGTGCGGGAGTTGTGCAGGCCCAGGATCGTCAGGTTGGTGACGGACTTGCCGGAGCCGGACTCGCCGACGATGCCCAGGGTCTTGCCGCGTTCGACGTCGAAGGAGAGGCCGTCGACCGCCTTGACGATGCCGTCCTCGGTGGAGAACCGCACCTTCAGATCACGCACCGACAGAAAGCTCTCCGGGCCGGTGGGGGCCGGGGCGTCCTCGGTCTTGGTCAGTGTGGTCACGGTGGTTCGTTCTTCCTAGGAGAGCCGGACGCGCGGGTCGATGTAGGCGTACGCGATGTCGGTGAGGATGTTGAAGATCAGGATGAAGAAGGCACCGAACAGCATGACGCCCATGGTCAGCGGCAGGTCCTTGGTCTGCGCGCCGTCGACGGCGAGGCGGCCGATCCCCTGGAGGGAGAAGGTGATCTCGGTGACCACGGCGCCGCCCAGCATGCCGCTGATGTCCATACCGAGAACGGTGACGATCGGGATGAGGGAGCCGCGCCAGGCGTAGCGGAAGAACACGTACTTGCGGGGCATGCCCTTGGCGCGGGCGGTGCGCACGTGCTCCTCGGCGAGCTGCTCGATCATCGACGAGCGCGCCATACGGGTGTACTGGGCGGTGAAGATGGTGGCCATCACCAGCGTGGGCAGCAGCATCCCCGTGAACCAGCCGAACGGGTCCTCGGTGATCGGACGGTACTGGGAGTTCTCCATCCAGCCCGTGCTGTAGACGAAGATGATCAGGACGATCGGGCCGAGGAAGTAGATCTGGAACGAGCTGAGCACCATCGACCCGCCGGTGGCGATCTTGTCGACGAACGAGCCGCGCTTGTACGCGGCGACCATGCCCGCGCCGACACCGACGACGAGGAAGACGACCGCGCCGCCCACGGTGAGGGTCAGGGTGGTCGGGAAGCGGTCCATGATGGTGGACCAGACCGGGTCGCCGGAGTAGAACGACATGCCGAGGCAGGGCGCGTTGCAGTGTCCGGTCGGGAAGTCACGGCCCATCACGATGCCGGACATGAAGTCCCAGAACTGCGTGTGCAGCGGCAGGTTCAGGCCGAGAGCCGTACGGATGTCCTCGAGTCGCTGCGGAGAGCAGTCCTTGCCACAGGCCAGGGACGCGTAGTCGGAGGGCGCGGCGACGAACAGGAAGAACGTGGCGGCGCCGATGAGGAACAGAGTGACGACGGCACCGACCGTGCGCCGGATGATGAACTGAAACATGGCGGGGAGGCTGCTCTCTGCGGAGACGGTGGGAGGTTTCACGGAGGTGCGGGGGCGCGCTCCGCCTGGTGCGCGCCCCCGCCGATCAGCCGTAGAGAGTTACGACTTCAGGAAGATGCGGTTGATGTCCAGCAGGCTGGACACCGAGCCGTAGCGGGTTCCGCCGACGTTGGAGCCGGAGAGCTGGAACTGCTTCGTGTACCACAGCGGAGCGGACGGCAGGACGGTCTCCAGCAGGTAGTGCTGGGCCTCCTTCCAGGTCTTCGCGGCCTCGACCGGCTCCTGGGTCAGCGCCTTCTGGATGAGGGCCTTGACCTTCGGGTCCTTGGTGTGCGAGTAGTTCGGCGAACCGTCGGAGACCAGGCTCGGGTCGTAGATCGGCGTGATCACGGTGCCGGCCGACGGCCAGTCCTGGCCCCAACCCGTGATGTAGATGTCGTACGGGTTGTTGACCTTGCCGATCTGCTCGTAGTAGCTCGCGGAGTCGACCTCCTTGGAGACGACCTCGAAGCCCGCCTTGGTCAGCGCGTCCTCGATGGCGACCTTGCGCTTCTGGCCGGCCGAGCTGTTGGAGTAGGCGAAGACGAGCTTCTTCTCGGCGGCCGGGATGTCCTTCAGGAGCTCCTTGGCCTTGGCCACGTTGCCCTGGGGGGTCTTCAGACGGCCGTACGGGTCGTACTTGGGCTCGTAGCCCGGCAGGGTCGGGGCGAAGTAGTTCGGGGCCACGTCACCGCCGTAGACACCGCCCTCACCGGCGATGAGCGACTTGGAGTTCACCGCGTAGGTGACGGCCTCGCGGACCGCCTTGTTCTTGACCCGGTCCAGGTTGAAGCTCAGCTGCATGACGTAGGGCTGGTAGCCCTTCACCGTGCGGGAGTTGACCGACGGGGTGCCGATGACCTTCTGGATCTGGGTGGCCTCGACCGCGCCGGTGAGCTGGATGGCGTTCTTGTCGCCGCCCTGGTCGGCGATCAGACGCTGGGTCTGGGTGGCCTCGGTGACGCCGAACTGGAAGTTGAAGCCGTCCGGGTACTGGTGGCGCACGGAGTCGGTCTTCGGGTCCCAGTTGGTGTTCTTGACGAGCACCAGGGACTTGCCGGCCTTGTACGAAGCGATCTTGTACGGGCCCGTGGCGACCGGGGCCTTGTCGTACTTCTCCTTCGTGTCCGTCTTCGCCGGGACGATGCCGTAGCCGGCCATGGCCAGCGTCTGCGGCAGGTCGGGGCGGGCGGTGTCGAAGTGGAAGATCACCGTCTTCGCGTCCGGGGTGTCCAGCACGGTGGCCGGCAGGTGCTTGCCGTCGAAGCCGCCGCCCGGCAGGAGCTTGCGGTAGTCAGCCTCGTACTTCTTGCCCGCGAGCCACGTCTGCAGGTAGGGCGGGCCGTCGAAGATGAACTTCGCGAACTGGCGCTCGACGGTGTGGCGGACGTCGGCGGAGGTGATCACGTTGCCGTTGGCGTCCTTGACGCCGTCCTTCAGCGTGAAGGTCCAGGTCTTGCCGCCGTCGGAGGACTTGCCCGAGTCGGTGGCGATGTCGCCGGCGACCGAGACGTTGCCCTTGTCGTCCTCCTGGAACTGGGTCAGGCGGCGGAAGAGCAGGTTGGCGACCTGACCGGCGTCCGAGACGTAGATCTGGCTCGGGTCGAGGTGGGAGAGGCCCGCCTCCTGGTAGACCGTGACCGTGCCGCCGCTCTTGGCGCCGGGGATCTCCTTGGCGGGACCGGTGGAGCCCGCCGCGTCGCTGTACGTGACCGGCTTCGACTGGGTCGCGGCTTCCGCCTGGTCCTTCTTGGAGTCGCCGCTGGACTTGCTGCCCTTGTTCTCGGAGCAGCCCGTGAGCGCCAGCGAGCCGGCCGCGATGGCGACCACGACGGCACGCGCCCTGCGTGAGGTGAACGGCTTCATGATGGCGAAAACACCTACCTGTCGGTTGTTATCCATGAGTACTGCCTGACGCGGCTGGTAGGCCGACGCGGGGGCGGCAGTCACCCCCCACCAATGGACGGTTACCGCCCGGACTTGGGGTCGAAGGCGTCCCGCACCGAGTCTCCGAGGAGGTTGAAGGCCAGGACGAAGATCACCAGCGCCACGCCCGGGAAGAAGATGAAGGCGGGGTCCTGCTGCGCGTAGCTGGAGCCGGCCGCGAACAGACGGCCCCAGTCGGGAGTCGGCTCGACGAAGCCGACGCCCGCGAAGGACAGGAAGGCGATGGTGAGGATGGTGCTGGGCAGCTGGTACGTGAACTGCACCAGGATCGGCGTCACCACGTTGGGCAGGATCTCCTTGCGGACGATCCGGCCGGGCGAGGCCCCGGAGACCTTCGCCGCCTCCACGAACTCGCGCTCCCGCAGGGACAGCACGGTGGAGCGGACCAGTCGGGCCATGCTCATCCAACCCAGCAGCCAGAGCACGATCAGCATCGCCAGCGCCCGGAAGTAGGTGGGCGTCTCCTCCCGCGGGTCCACGAAGAACGAGGTCACCACGGGCATGAAGGCGATGAAGAACAGCTGCTGCGGGAAGGACAGGAAGAAGTCCGTGACCCGGCCGATCCAGTAGTCGGTACGGCCACCGAAGTAGCCGCCGATCAGGCCGATGACGATGCCCGTCGTCATCAGCAGGGTGGTCACCCCGAGCGCCATGAACAGCGAGGTGCGCATGCCGTAGACCAGCATGGCGAACACGTCACGGCCGAACTGCGGCTCCACACCGAACCAGTGGTCCCCCGAAATCCCCCCGAACCACCCCAGAGGCAGCCCGAACTCGTCCAGGACGGGCTTGTCCGCGTAGGTCGGGTCCTGGCCGTACAGCGTGTACGGGTCGGTCCCGCTCAGCTTGACCAGCAGCGGCGCCGCCAGCGCGATGACGAAGTAGATAATCACTACCCACGCGCAGATGACACCGGTACGGTCACGCTTGAAGCGCTGCCACATCAACTGGCCAGGAGAACGGCCCTCGAGCTTCTTCTCGTCCTTGGCGGGAACGGGGTTCGGCTCGAGCTCGGGCTCCAAGGCGATCGACGGCCCGGTGCCCTCAGCCTTGGCTGGACTGGTCATGTTTGTTCTTCCCCCGGGGGGTTGAGAGTTGAGCGCAGCACAGAAACCGGCAGGTTCTGTGGTTTGGGGGAACTTTCGCCAAAGTGTTCAACGCGCGTCAAGGGCGGAAGACATAGGGATCTCCCTACCGCCGATATTTTGAGGAAAAATTGCGCAGACCGACACCTGAGCGCGCTTGACAGCCAAGATGAACAACCGTCAAAACGGACATTAACTGACAGGTTTCGGTTTACATGTCCGAAACGCGATCGCTGATTCACCGGTATCCGGACTGCGCCGACCGGGTGACGGTCCGTCACCCGGACACGCCGTCGCCCACCCCTGAGGGCGACCCGCCGGCCGGCTGCCCAAAGACATGCCTGAAGCCCGGCCCGCCGGACAGGGCGGGCCGGGCGACGAGGGATGCGCAGAGGGCGCCCGCCGGGGCGCCGTCAGGCGTCAGCCGTGCTTGGCGCGGCTCGCGGCGCGGGCGCGCTCGCGTGCGTCCAGGTTGACCTTGCGGATGCGAACCGCCTCGGGGGTCACCTCGACGCACTCGTCGTCGCGGCAGAACTCCAGCGACTGCTCCAGCGACAGCTTGCGCGGCGGGACGATCGACTCCGCCACGTCGGCCGTCGAGGACCGCATGTTGGTGAGCTTCTTCTCCTTGGTGATGTTGACGTCCATGTCGTCGGCGCGGGAGTTCTCGCCGACGATCATGCCCTCGTACACCTCGGTGCCGGGCTCCACGAACAGCACGCCCCGCTCCTGGAGGTTCGTCATCGCGAAGGCGGTGACGGCGCCGGAGCGGTCGGCGACCAGGGAGCCGTTGTTACGGGTCTGCAGCGTGCCGAACCAGGGCTCGTGGCCCTCGTGGATGGAGTGGCCGATGCCGGTGCCGCGGGTCTGGGTGAGGAACTCGGTGCGGAAGCCGATCAGGCCCCGGGACGGCACGACGAACTCCATGCGGACCCAGCCCGAGCCGTGGTTGGACATGTTGTCCATCCGGCCCTTGCGGACGCCCATGAGCTGCGTGACGGCGCCCATGTGCTCCTCGGGCACGTCGACCGTCATGCGCTCGACCGGCTCGTAGACCTTGCCGTCGACCTCCTTGGTGACGACCTGCGGCTTGCCGATGGTCAGCTCGAAGCCCTCGCGGCGCATCTGCTCGACCAGGATGGCCAGCGCCAGCTCACCGCGGCCCTGCACCTCCCAGGCGTCCGGGCGCTCGGTGTCCAGGACGCGGAGGCTGACGTTACCGATCAGCTCACGGTCGAGGCGGTCCTTGACCTGGCGGGCGGTGACCTTGCGGTCCTTGACGGCCGCCTTGGCGTCCGCGCCCTTGCCGGTGCCGCCACGGCCGACCAGCGGGGAGGTGTTGGTGCCGATGACCATGGAGATCGCGGGCTCGTCCACCGTGATCAGGGGCAGCGGAACCGGGTTCTCCGGGTCCGCCAGCGTCTCGCCGATCATGATGTCGGGGATGCCGGCCACGGCGCAGATGTCACCGGGGCCCGCCTTCTCGGCCGGCTTGCGGGTGAGCGCCTCGGTCATCATCAGCTCGGAGATGCGCACGTTGGTGACGGAGCCGTCGCGCTTCATCCAGGCGACGGTCTGCCCCTTCTTCAGCTCGCCCTGGTGGACGCGCAGCAGCGCGATACGGCCGAGGAAGTTGTCGGCGTCCAGGTTGGTGACGTGCGCCTGGAGCGGGGCCCCCTCCTCGTAGGTGGGGGCGGGGATGTGCTGGAGGATCGTCGAGAAGAACGGCTCCAGGCTGGTGGAGTCCTCCGGGACGGTGCCGTCGGCGGGCTTGGTCAGCGAGGCGATGCCGTCACGGCCGCAGGCGTAGACGATCGGGAACTCGATCTGCTCCTCGTCCGCGTCCAGGTCGAGGAAGAGGTCGTACGTCTCATTGACGACCTCGTCGATCCGGGCGTCCGGACGGTCCGTCTTGTTGATGCACAGGATGATCGGCAGCCGGGCCTGCAGCGCCTTGCGCAGCACGAAGCGGGTCTGCGGCAGCGGACCCTCCGAGGCGTCGACGAGGAGGACGACGCCGTCGACCATCGACAGGCCGCGCTCGACCTCGCCGCCGAAGTCGGCGTGGCCGGGGGTGTCGATGATGTTGATCGTGATCGGGTCCCCGCCGGCCTTGGGGTGGTACTTCACCGCCGTGTTCTTGGCGAGGATCGTGATGCCCTTCTCACGCTCCAGGTCGTTCGAGTCCATCATGCGGTCGTCGACGGAGTCGAGCTGGTGGGCGGCGAAGGCCCCGGCCTGCTTCAGCATGCCGTCGACGATGGTCGTCTTGCCGTGGTCGACGTGGGCGACGATGGCTACGTTGCGGATGTCGTGACGTGTTGCGGACACGGCCATAAAGCGGCGTTCTCCCGGAGTGTGAGGAAGGCCTGCACGTACGTCTGTGTTACGCGGGCCCTGCCGGGCTTGACATGCCACGGCCTCACCCCATGGTACGTGGCCCGGCGGGGGGCGTTCTCCGCAGGGCCACGGGGGTCACTTCGCCGACGGGTTCGCCGGACCCGCGGCGCCCTTCTTCAGGAAGCCCATGTCCTCGTAGACGGGGGTCTGGAAACCGAACGCTCCGGCGTTGGCGAGGTTCTTGCGCACCGCCGTGAGCTGGGGGCGCTGGTAGAGGGGAATCGATCCGGCGGCCGCCCAGATCCGGGCGTCGGCCTTGCGGATCAGGGACCGCCGCTCCTCCTCGTCCAGGGTGGAGACCGCCTGGTCGAACAGCTGGTCCACCTGGTCGGTGCCGACCCGGGTGTAGTTCTGCTCGACGGTGAGCGACCCGTCGGCGGCCGGGACCGGCTTGGCGTAGATCGGCCGGGCGTCGGTGGCCGGGAACGCCGAGGCCGGCCAGGAGTACAGGGCGAGGTCGTACTGGCCGGAGGCGATGTGGTCCTTGAAGTAGCTCTCGTCGGCGACCTTGGTGACCTCGATCCGGATGCCGACCTTCTCCAGCATGGACACGATCCGCCCGGCGACGGTGTGCAGGGGCGCCGAGCCCGGCCCGGACGGCAGCACGAACCGCAGGGTGAGCGCCTTGCCGTCCTTGGCGAGGCCGCCGTGCGCCGCGCCGGCCGGGGCGGCCGTGCCCCGGGGGGCGTACGCGCCGGGCGCGCCGTGCTTGTTGACGTACTGCTTGCCGTCCTGGGCGAGCTGCCGTCCGCCCTCCTCCCCGGCCGCCGTGCCGCGCAGGTGTCCCTGCTGCTGTTCCCGGCCCGCCTTGTCGTCCTCGCCGACGATGTACGTGCCGTCGTCGCCGCCCGCGGACTCCTTCTGCGAGGAGCGCGCGCCGGCCTTGCCGCCCTCGGACCCGGCCGCCTTCTCGGCCTTCTTCTCCTCCTTCACCGGGCCGCCCGGCACCCAGCCGGCGTCCGCGAGCAGGGCCCGCGCCTCCTTGGCGTCCTGCCCGCCGAGGGCTCCGCTTCCGTCGGCGTACGCCTCCTGCCCGGACAGCGCGAGGTGGCTGCCGACGGGCACGGCGGGCAGGCCCAGCGGCCCGAGGACCGCCTTCGCCAGATCCGCCCGGTCCAGCGCCCGGGCCACCGCGCGGCGCACCCGTTCGTCGGCGAGCGGGCCGTCGGCGCCGTTCAGGGCGAGCTGGGTATAGGCGGGCTCCAGGGACTTGCGCACCTCGTACTCGCCCAGCGTCTTGTCCGCCGCGTCGCCCTGTGCCGGGGGGTTCGGCGCCTTCGCGGCGGTGCGTCCGGAGCCGGTGGTGGTCAGCGGTCCCGCCGCGCCCCGGGCGGCCTCGTCGACGCGGCGGGCGGCGGCGGGGTCGATCTCGGCGAGGTCGACGGAGCCGGCGGCGAGGGCGTCGGCGCGCCGCTCGCGCGGCACGGCCGTCAGCGCGATCTCGGAGAGCTTCGCGGGCTCGCCCCACCAGCGCGGGTTGCGGGTCAGCAGGATGCGGCCGCCGGGGCGGTCCACCTGCCCGATACCGAAGGGCCCGGCGGTCACCTTGAGCTTGCCGCGCGCCCCGTCGTTGAAGGAGTCGGGGGTGCCCATGACGTCCTTCGGGTAGAGCGGGGTGAACAGCGAGCGCCAGTCGGCGTAGGCGCGGCTGAAGGTGACCCTGACCTCCAGGTCGTTCTTGCCGCGTTCGACCTTCTCGATCCGGTCGTAGCCGGCGTTGCGGGCGGTCCAGTAGGCGCTGTCCTTGCCGGACAGGGCGCGCCACTGGGCGGCGAAGTCGGCGGCGCCGATCTCCCGCCCGTCGCTCCACACGGCCTGCTGGGCGAGCCGGTAGAGGACGACCTGCTTGGGCTCGGTGTCGACGACCTCGGCGGACTCCAGGTAGTCGGTGTTCAGCCGCGGCCGGCCGTCGGCGTCGAGCCGGAACATCGACGGCAGGACGGCCTGGGCGACCCGGGAGGTGGTGGCGTCGGCGTCCGCCTGGAAGGCGTTGAAGGTCTCCGGCACGGTGTCGACCGCCCAGCGCAGTGTGCCGCCGTCGGCGACCTGGGAGCGGGCGGCCGCGGCGATGTCCTGAGCGGCGAGCGGCTCTCCGGCCGGGTCCTCGGAGCCGCAGGCGGTCAGCGTGGTGACCGCGAGGACGCCCGCGGTGAGGAAGGCGACCGAGCGCATGACCGCGCGGGGGCCGACGCCGTCGTAGGACATATCCGGTACCTCCGGGAGCCGCTGCCGCCCGTGACACGCGTGCGTTATGTTCACATTCGGCGGTATTTTGGAGTTGATCAGATCTACGGCCCACTGAAGAGGAAAGGCTTCCTCAGCCGGGGGCGACACGGCGGCGCGGGGGCGCAAGCCCACTCGTGCGGAGCAAAGCGCGCTCCCGGCGCACACAGAGCGCGTACGGGCGTGCGGCTAGGCGCACAATGCGCCAATCGCCGCACACGCCTTCACATCACCCGTGTGACGCGCAACACTCGCTGGCGCATGAGCGTCGCCGTCCAGGGCCCACGGGTCCGCGGAAGTGAGGTCACGTCATGTCCGTGCACGACGATCTGACATCGGTACAGCGCTGCCTCGACGACCTGTCCCGCTCGGTGGGCCGTCTGGAGCAGCAACTCGGCAGCAGCGGGCTGGAGATGCGCCGCGTCCGCGTCGACGCCGACCATCTGCGGGAGAGCGTCGCCCTGCTGCGCACGGCGGCCGCGTCGCCCGCCGCGGCGGACAGGCCCCCGCTGGTCACCATCTCCGACACCCCCTACGACGACAGCCTGTGGGTGGACACCGACGACGAGGGCTTCGGCGCGCGCCGGCACGCGCCCTGATCCGACCCGGCCGGGCCGCTGCGCGCCCGACGCCGGCTGCCGCGCTCCGGAGACGAACCGATCCCCGAAAGGTGCGTCCTTACGTTGGCCACAGGCACGGAACCCCGTCCCCCGAGCGGCGTGCGCACCCCCACGCGCGCCGCCGTCACCGCCCCCCACCTGCGCACCGACCGCTGGTGGCTGGCCCCCGCCGTCACCGCCGCCGGGCTGCTCGCCTTCATCGTGTACTCGACCTGGCGGGCGTTCTCCGACGCCCACTACTACGCGGCGCCGTACGTCTCGCCGTTCTACTCGCCCTGTCTGGCCGAGCGCTGCGAGCCGATGCGCGCGGGCCCGAACTGGGAGATCTTCGGCAGCTGGTGGGGCATCTCGCCCGCGATCATCATCCTGATCTTCCCGCTGGGCTTCCGGCTGACCTGCTACTACTACCGCAAGGCGTACTACCGGGGCTTCTGGGCCTCCCCGCCGGCCTGCGCGGTCGCCGAACCGCACCGCCGGTACACCGGCGAGACCCGCTTCCCGCTGATCCTGCAGAACGTCCACCGCTACTTCTTCTACGCGGCGCTCCCCGTCGCGGGCATCCTCACCTACGACACCGTGCTCGCCTTCCGCGACGAGCACTACGCGTGGGGCCACATGGGCCTGGGCACCGTCGTCTTCTTGGTCAACATCGTGCTGATCTGGGCGTACACGCTCTCCTGCCACTCCTGCCGGCACATCGTGGGCGGCAAGCTCAAGCACTTCTCCAGGCATCCCGTGCGCTACCGGCTGTGGCAGTGGGCGGGGAGGCTGAACGCCCGCCACATGCAGCTGGCCTGGGCGTCGCTGATCAGCGTCGCGCTCGCCGACTTCTACGTGTACCTGGTCGCCTCGGGCGCCTTCGCCGATCCGCGCTTCTTCTAGACGAGTGGGGCTTCTGATGTCCGTGGTCGACCGGCAGGAGTGGGACGTCGTCGTGGTCGGGGCCGGCGGCGCCGGTCTGCGCGCCGCCGTCGAGGCGCGTGAGCGGGGCGCGCGCACGGCCGTGATCTGCAAGTCGCTGTTCGGCAAGGCGCACACCGTGATGGCCGAGGGCGGCATCGCGGCGGCCATGGCCAACGCCAACGAGCACGACACCTGGCAGGTGCACTTCCGCGACACCATGCGCGGGGGCAAGTTCCTCAACCAGTGGCGGATGGCCGAGCTGCACGCGCGGGAGGCGCCACAGCGGGTGTGGGAGCTGGAGACCTGGGGCGCCCTGTTCGACCGCACTGCGGACGGCCGGATCTCGCAGCGCAACTTCGGCGGCCATGAGTACCCGCGCCTGGCGCACGTCGGAGACCGCACCGGCCTGGAGCTGATCCGCACCCTCCAGCAGAAGATCGTCGCCCTTCAGCAGGAGGACTTCAAGGAGACCGGCGACTACGAGTCCCGCCTCAAGGTCTTCCAGGAGTGCACGGTCACCCGGATCCTCAAGGACGGCTCACGCGTCAGCGGGGTCTTCGCATACGAGCGTGAGACCGGCCGTTTCTTCGTCCTCGAAGCCCCCGCCGTCGTGATCGCGACCGGCGGCATCGGCAAGTCCTTCAAGGTGACGTCGAACTCCTGGGAGTACACCGGCGACGGCCACGCGCTCGCCCTGCTCGCGGGCGCGCCCCTGTTGAACATGGAGTTCGTGCAGTTCCATCCGACGGGCATGGTCTGGCCGCCGTCGGTGAAGGGCATCCTCGTCACCGAATCCGTGCGCGGCGACGGCGGGGTGCTCAAGAACTCCGAGGGCCGGCGGTTCATGTTCGACTACATCCCGGACGTGTTCAAGGAGAAGTACGCCGAGTCCGAGGACGAGGCCGACCGCTGGTACGACGACCCCGACCACAACCGGCGGCCCCCCGAACTGCTCCCCCGCGACGAGGTCGCCCGCGCCATCAACGCCGAGGTGAAGGCGGGCCGGGGCTCCCCGCACGGGGGCGTCTTCCTCGACGTGTCCACGCGGATGCCCGCCGAGGTCGTCAAGCGGCGGCTGCCGTCGATGTACCACCAGTTCAAGGAGCTCGCCGACGTCGACATCACCGCGGAGGCGATGGAGGTCGGCCCGACCTGCCATTACGTGATGGGCGGCATCGCCGTCGACTCCGACACGGCCGCCGCGCGCGGGGTGCTCGGACTGTACGCGGCCGGTGAGGTGGCCGGCGGGATGCACGGCTCCAACCGGCTCGGCGGCAACTCCCTCTCCGACCTGCTGGTGTTCGGCCGCCGGGCGGGACTGCACGCCGCCGAGTACGCGGCGGCCCTCGCCGCCGGACGGCCCCCGGTCGACGACACCCAAGTCGACCTGGCTGCCGCGGAGGCCCTGCGCCCCTTCTCCGCCGAGGAGCCCTCCGGGGCGCCCGCGGAGAACCCGTACACCCTCCACCAGGAACTCCAGCAGACGATGAACGACCTGGTCGGCATCATCCGCCGGCAGGGTGAGATGGAGCAGGCCCTGAAGAAACTGGCGGAGCTGCGGGTACGGGCCCGGCGGGCCGGCGTCGAGGGCCACCGCCAGTTCAACCCGGGCTGGCACCTCGCCCTGGACCTCAGGAACATGCTGCTGGTGAGCGAGTGCGTGGCGCGGGCCGCGCTGGAACGCACCGAGTCGCGCGGCGGCCACACCCGCGAGGACCACCCGGCGATGGAACGCGCCTGGCGCAACGTCAATCTGCTGTGCCGGCCCGCCGAACCGGCCGCCGGACCGGAGGGCGCCGCCGACCCGTCCCGCGGGCAGATCGCCCTGTCACGGGAGACCACCGACCCGGTCCGCCCCGACCTGCTCGCCCTCTTCGAGAAGGAGGAGCTGGTCAAGTACTTCGCCGAAGAGGAGCTGTACCGATGAGCGGCTACCAGGCCCACTTCAGAGTGTGGCGCGGCGACGTCGAGGGCGGCGGCCTGAAGGACTTCGAGGTCGAGGTCAACGAGGGGGAGGTGGTCCTCGACATCGTGCACCGCCTCCAGGCCACCCAGGCCCCCGACCTCGCCGTGCGCTGGAACTGCAAGGCGGGCAAGTGCGGTTCCTGCTCGGCGGAGGTCAACGGACGGCCCCGGCTCATGTGCATGACCCGCATGTCCGTCTTCGGCCGCGACGAGACGATCACCGTCACACCGCTGCGCGCCTTCCCGGTCGTCCGCGACCTGGTCACCGACGTGGGCTTCAACTACCTCAAGGCCAGGGAGATCCCGTCCTTCGTACCGCCGACGGGGGTGGCTCCCGGCGAGTACCGCATGTTCCAGGAGGACGTGGACCGGTCGCAGGAGTTCCGCAAGTGCATCGAGTGCTTCCTGTGTCAGGACACGTGCCATGTGGTCCGCGACCACGAGGAGAACAAGCCGGTCTTCGCGGGGCCCCGCTTCCTCATGCGGATCGCGGAGCTGGACATGCACCCGCTGGACGCGGCCGAGGAGAGCGGCCTCGACCGCAAGAAGACCGCCCAGGACGCCCACGGCCTCGGCTACTGCAACATCACCAAGTGCTGCACGGAGGTCTGCCCCGAAGGCATCAAGATCACCGATAACGCCCTGATCCCCCTGAAGGAGCGTGCCGTCGACCGCAAGTACGACCCCCTGGTGTGGCTGGGCGACAAGATCCGCCGGCGGAGCTGACGCCCCCCAGGGACCTGGCTAACGGACCCAGCCGTCCTGGTAGGCCTGCCAGTCCTCCTCCTGTGCGGCGAAGTCGACGTAGGCGGCGACGCCGAAGTTGCGCCGGTCCGCGTCCGTGCGGGACAGGCCGAGGCGTACGCCGCGGACGGCGCCGGCGACGGTCTCCGCGTGCTCCCAGTGGCCGAACCCCTTCTGGTGGTAGAAGGGCAGGCCCATCAGCAGGTCGGTGGTCTCCGGGGTGACCTCCAGGGCCAGGGAGGTCTGCTGGGCGACATAGCCGCCGTACGTGCTCTCCAGCGGCTGCATGGTGTCGTACGACATGAGCGCGATCTGGTCCACGCGGCGGGCGACCTGGCCGAAGAACCGCTGCGACCACCACTTCGGGTGGCCGGTGAGCGTGCCCCGGGCGGTGTGCAGGCCCGGCAGCGGGTCGATCTGGTGGGCGGCGACGGAGAGCGGGACGCCCCGGGCCGCGGTGACGGCGTGCAGGGCGTCGAGGAGGGTGAGGTATTCGGCGTCGTCGGAGTGCAGGGGCTCCAGGTCGAAGTGGGCGCCCTCGAAGCCGGCGGCGAGGATCTCGCGGGTCGACCGCACCACGGCGGCCCGCGTCGGGGCGCTCTCCAGCCGCATGCCGCTGGACCCCTCACTGGCGAGGACGTCGCCCAGCCATGCCTGGACCCTGATCCCGGGCATCTCACGGTGCACGGCGGCCAGGAACCAGCGGGCGTTCGGGTACGCCGACGCGGGCAGTGTGCCGTCGTGCTCCAGGGGGCCCGCGTGGACGTAGAGGTCGCGGATGCCGGTGCGCTTCAGCCGGGCGGCGAGGGCGGTGACGTCGGCGTCCTTCTTACGGCCGTCGACCCAGGCGTGGCCGAGCCAGAGGGCGTCCTTGCCCCGGGTGAACGTGCCGTCGGCCGGGTCCCCCATGTAGTTCACGCGGAGGGCGGTGAGGGCGGTGAGGAGGGGGACGAGAAGGATCAGGGGGACGGCGAGGGCCAGGCGGCGGAGCAGGCGGCGGCGCTTGCTCAGCGGGGGTTCGGCGGGTCGGGGTTCCTCGGTGGGCTGTGCTTCCCCGGTCGGTCGTGGTTCCTCGGTCGGTCGTGGTTCCTCGGTCGGTCGTGGTTCCTCGGTCGGTCGTGCTTCCTCGGTCGGTTGCGCCTCGTCTTCCGGTCGTCTCTTCTCGGCCGCGGGCTCGTCGGTCTGCGGCGAGTTGCCCATCTTGGGTCCCCCTTCTGGCGCACGACGTGCTGCCCGGCGGTGCGGCCGGAGTGATGTGGCCGACGTTGCCGAAGAGGACGAGGGGAACGGGTGTTCCGGTTGCGATCATGCGGGATAGCGGGTCAGAACAGGCTGAGCAGCGCCTCCGCGGGGTCCGTGAGCGTCGTCTCCCCGTCGGGGAGGGGGAGTTCGAACCAGACGGTCTTGCCGCGCGGGGTGCGCCGGGAGCCCCAGGCCGCGGAGAGCAGGCCGACCAGTTGGAGGCCCCGGCCGCCCTCGTCGGTGTCGCGGGCGCGACGGCGGCGCGGCTGGACCAGACCGGCGTCCCAGACCTCGCAGACGAGGGTGCGGTCGAGCAGCAGTCGTAGCCGGATCTCGCCCTCGCCGTACCGCAGCGCGTTCGTCACCAGCTCGCTGACCAGCAACTCCGTGGTGTCCACGAGCTGTTCGAGGCCCCATGCCAGCAGTTGGGTGCGCGCGTGCTCGCGGGCCCTGCCCACACTGCGCGGCTCGCGCGGCAGGGTCCAGTCGCCGACCGAGTCGACGGGCAGGCCCTGGACACGTGCCATCAGCAGGGCGATGTCGTCCTCGCCGTGGTGGGTGTCGAGGGTGTTGAGGACGTGGTCGCAGACGTCCTCCAGCGGCCTGGACGGGTCGGTGAGCGCGCCGACGAACGCCTGGAGCCCCTCGTCGAGCGGATGGTCGCGGGACTCGACAAGGCCGTCCGTGTAGAGCGCGAGCAGCGCGCCCTCGGGCAGGTCCACCTCCACCTCCTCGAAGGGCTCGCCCCCGACGCCGAGCGGCATGCCCGGCGGCACGTCGAGCATCAGCGCCGCCTCGCCGGGTTCCACCAGCACCGGCGGGAGATGACCCGCGTTGGCGAAGGTGCACCGGCGGGTGACGGAGTCGTAGACCGCGTACACGCAGGTCGCGAGGTACACCTCGGACAGGTCGGCCTCGCGGGGGCGGCGGGCCGCGCGGGTGGCCTGCTGGACGCCGCCGGGGGTGCCGAGGCCGCGTGCGATCTCGTCCAACGCCGAGAGAACTTCCGCCGGTTCGAGGTCGAGCAGCGCCAGCGTGCGTACGGCGGTGCGGAGTTCGCCCATGGCGACCGCGGCGCGCAGTCCGCGCCCCATCACGTCGCCGACCACCAACGCCGTACGGTGGCCGGGCAGTTCGATGACGTCGAACCAGTCGCCGCCGACCTCGCTGGGGCGGCCGGTGGAGACGCTGCCCGGCAGGTAGCGGCAGGCGATGTCCAGTCCGGAGGCGACCGGGTCGCCGGGCGGCAGCAGGGACCGTTGCAGTATCAACGCCCGCTCGTGCTCCCGGCGGTACAGGCGCGCGTTGTCGATGCACACCGCCGCCCGCGCCGCGAGCTCCACGGCCAGGTCCCGGTCGCGGTCCCCGAACGGCTCGCTGCCCTTGGTCCGCGAGAACTGCGCGAGTCCTACGACGGTGTCGTGCGCGACCATCGGGACGGCGAGCGTGGACTGCACGGCCCCGCCCTCCTCGCCGGGGATGTACTGCGGGCGTGCGGTGCGCAGGGCGTCCGCACACTGGGAGTTGAAGGGGTAGTGGTGGACCGCGCCGACGGCGACGGGGGTGCCGCCGGCGGCGAACGGGGCGTCGGAGACGGCGGACGCGAAGGCGACGCGGCGCAGTTCGCCGCTGCCGTCGGCGAGGCCGGGCGGGGTCTCCTCACCGACCAGGAGGCCCTGGTAGAGGTCGACGGTGGCCAGGTCGCAGAAGCCGGGCACGACCACGTCGAGGAGTTCGCGCGCGGTCGTCTCCAGGTCGAGGGAGTTCCCTATGCGGGCCCCCGCGTCGTTGAGAAGGGCGAGATTGCGCCGGGCGGCGGCGGCCTCGCGGGCGGCCTCGCGGCGGGCGGTGATGTCGGTGGCGAGCCAGGCGATGCCGATCGGCCGGCCCGAACCGCTGTGCACGCGGTAGAGGTTGATGGACCAGTGGCGGCGCTCGTCGGAGTCCGGTACGAACCCGGTGACGTGCATGTCCGTGATGGAGTCACCGGTATGCAGCACCCGGCGCAGGATCGCGCTGACCCGCTCGGCCTCGGAGCGGGGCAGGTAGTCGTGGACGCCCTTGCCGCGGTGGTCGTCGGGGGTGCCGCCGAAGAGGGAGGCGAAGCGGTGGTTGGCGCGCCGGACCCGCAGGTCGGGGTCGATCAGCAGGAAGCCGAAGGGTGATTGACCGAAAATCGCCTGCGAGGCGGCGAGGTCGGTCTCGATGCTGCGCAGGGTGCGGACGTCGACGACGATGCAGACGGCGGCCTTCTCGCCCTCCTGGGTGCGCGTCGGCATGACGTACACCTCGGCGAGTCCGTCCTCGCCGCGCCGGCCGTCGTCGGTGTCGGGCATCCGGAAGGGGACGACGCCGGTCCACTCGCGGCCGTCGAGGATCTCGGCCATCTTGCGCTGGCCGTGTTCGCGCAGGTCGGGGTCGATGAACGCGTCGATGGGGTCCATGCCGACGGCCCGTCCGGCGGGGATGCCGAAGATCTGCTCGGCGCGCAGGCTCCACTGGTCGACGAGTCCGTCGGGGCCGATCGAGAACGAGGCGACCTTGATGTAGTCGTAGATCGAGCCGAGCGGGCTGCTCTGCCACACGGCGTCCCCGGGGTGGGCCTCACCGCCGAGTGCGCCGAGACCGCCGAGGCCGTCGTGGCCGAACGGGGTGGGAGCGGCGGGTTCGTCGCGGTGGGTGTGGTCGTCGCGGCCGGGGTTTCGGTCGATGCCGGAGGTTCCGTCGATGCCGGTGTTTCCGCTCCGGTCGCCGTTCTCGCCCCGGCGTTCCAGGCCGCGGCTCTCGGCCTCGCGGCCCTCACCGTCACCGTCGCCGTCGGTCACGTCGGCGTGTCCGGCGTCCCGCCCGGCGTCGCGACCGACGCCGGCGGCGAGTTCCCCCGCGGCCTTCGCCCTCGCGCCGTCCGACGGGTCCTCGGACTCCGTGGCCTTCGCTGGTATCTCGCTCACGCGAACCGTCCCCTCCAGCTCACCGCGCCCGGCACCGGTCACCGGGGGCGGCTGCCCGCAGTATCCAGCACTACGGCGCCGCGCGGCACGGTGTTCACGATCACAGCTCGGTCCCGCTGCTTTCCGGACCGTTCCGTGACAACACTGCCAGTCTTCTAACCAGCGGACCCGTGGTCGAACCACACCTTCCGGCACGGGTCGCCGGGGAGGCGTCCGGGAGCCGCCGGCCGGGGCGCGACGCACGGGCGGGCGCCGGCGCGACAGGAGGCCCGCGCGGACCTCCGGAGCCCCAGCCTTCCAGACGCGACCCCGCTCCCGTGGGCTTCCGGCTCAACCGGGCACGGCCAGTTCGAACCACACCGTCTTGCCGATGCCTCCGGGGCGGGTGCCCCAACGGCGCGAGGAAGAGGCGACCAGCTGTAGCCCCCGGCCGCCCTCGTCGTCCAGCTCGGCGACGCGCTCGTGCGGCGGGTCGGGCAGCGGGTCGGAGACCTCCACCAGCAGGACGCCGTCCAGCCCGGCCGGGCGGATCAGCCGGACGCCGATGGGGCCGGTGGCGTGCCGCAGCGCGTTGGTCACCAGTTCGCTGACCAGCAGGGCGGCGAGGTCGCCGAGGCTGTCGAGGCCCCACCCGCGCAGCTGGCCCCGGACGGCGCCGCGAGCCGTGCGCACCGCTCCCGGGTCCGCGGGGAAGGTCCACTCGGCGCGCTCGCCTCCGCTGTCGATCACGCCGATCACATCCCGGGCCCGGCGAGGAACACCCCTGTCCGTTTTCTTGGGGTTAATGGGCCCATACCCGATATCGTCCACGTCTTACCGCGCGAGCAACCGGAGTCGGGCCGCCGCCTGACTCCCCGCCGCCGGTGGCGCTGCTTCGGGCGCAGGCGGGCTCCACGGGCACAAGTGCGCGATCGACGCCCCCGTCGCCCCGCCGGCGCTCCGGGTCCCGGCCCCCGCCATCGTTGTGACCTCCGACCGCGACGACTGGTCGAAGCTCTGCGGGAAGCGCGTGATCACCAGAGACGTGTGAGGACCGCCGACTGAGGGGAGCCGGGCTCGGTGCACCCTCAGAGCAGTGTTCCGCCGGCCTTGAGTTCGTCGAACAGCAGCTGGTCGACCGGAGGCACCAGCGGGCGGTCCGCGTACGAGAACCAGGCGGTCTCCTCGATCTCGCTGCTCGCGGACAGCGTCCCTTCGTAGTGCGCGGTGTAACAACTCATGCGCACCACGGTGCCGGTCGGCGCGCCGGGCACCTCGGCCTCATATGTGCCCACGTGCTCCGCCGTGGACGGATCGAGGAGCACCGTCAGCTCCTCCTTGATCTCACGCAGCAGGGTCTCCAGGTCGCTCTCCGCACCCTCCCGCTTGCCACCGGGGATGTAGAAGACGTCCTTCCCCCGGGGCCTGGCGCAGAGAATCCTGCCGTTCTCCACGAGCACCCACGCCACCGTGTCGATCAGGACCGTCATCACTCCGCCTTCGCCATCCGAAACCCTCGTCAGTCAGGACCTTAACGAGCCAGGCACGCGTCCGCCGGGCCGTTTCAGCCCTCCAGGGTCGCGATCGCCTCGGCCAGCCATCGCTTCTCCTCGGCGCCCGTCGCGCGGGCGATGCGCAGCATGCCTTGGCGGAAGAGATCCGGCGCCTCCTCAGCCCGTACCGGCTTGCCTTCGCGGTAGAAGAAGCTCGCCGGCGCGTCGAGAAAGGCCTGCCGACGGCGGAGGACGGCGGCCTGCTCCGCCCGGTCGGGGAGGTGTCGCAAGAACGCCAGCAGCGTGAAGAAGCGCTGCCCGTCGGTGATTTCGGTGTCCTTGGGTTCCCGGAGCCGGGCCTGGAGGCCGGCGCGACCCGCCTCGGTGAGGGAAAGGATCCGCCGGGGTGCCGCTCCGCTTCCGGGCTCGGTGCGCTGCTCGACCAGACCCGCCTTCACCAGCCGGGTGATGGCCGGGTAGAGCGCGCCGTCGCTGACTGGGCGAATATGGCCGCTGAGGCCCTGGATGCGGGCCTTCAACTCGTATCCGTGCAAGGGCTCCTCGCAGAGGAAACCCAGAATCGACAGCTCCAGCACGCGACCGAACCCCTTCCTGCACCTCTCCGGACGCTTGCCCGTCCCGCGCGGCCATGCTACCTCTTTCCGCTGTACCTCTAATCGAGGTATAACGAAAAGAGGGGGCGCGGTCATGAGGGCAGCAGAGCATCGGCGCAAGCTGGTGTCGCTGGCGTATCCGGTCTACTTGGAACTGCTCGCGGGCGTCACCGCCGGGATCATCAACATGGTCTGGGTGGCGAGGCTCGGCGGAGCGGCTGTCGCCGCGGTGGCCGTCGCCACCAACCTGGAGAACCTGCTGCTCGGCGTCATCCTCGTCGCGGGGTCGGGCATGACCGTGCTGGTCGCACGGGCCAGAGGCGCGGAGGATCCGGCAGCGATGCGGGCCGCCGTTCGTGGCGGCTGGACACTGTGGGCGATCGTCACGCCCGTCGTCGCCTCAGGCGGTTTCCTGTGTCGCCGGCCACTCGCCCGACTCGTGCTCGGGGGCGGCGAAGACAGTTCGCTGCCCCTCGCCACCGGCTACTTCTCGATCGCGCTGCCGGGAATCGCGGTGTTCTTCGCGACCAACGTCGTCGACGGCATCCTGAAAGGCACGGGTGACACCCGCACCCCGATGAGACTCGCGATGCTCGCCAACGGACTGATCCTCGCGCTGGATCCGCTGCTCATCCTCGGATGCGGGCTCGGGGTCCGCGGGGCCGCGATCGCCACTGTGCTGGGCCGGACGGTCGCGCTTGTCTGCGGATTCATCGCGCTGCGCCGCAACGCCCTCCTGCGGGAGGCAGCCAGGGCGCCCCTGGACGGGACCATGTCACTCGCTTCCGATGCCCGCAGGGTCGCCGCGACAGGGCTGCCCATGTCAGCCGATTTCGTCGTGCGGATGACGGGTGCGCTCGCCCTCGTAGCCGTCGTCGCCCGGATCGGTGTCACCGAAGTCGCCGCCTACGGAATCGCGACCAAGGCCGGGTACGTCGCGACCATGGCCTTCTACTCGGTACGTCAAGCCGCCGCCATCCGCACCTCCCACCGCCTCGGCACCGGACACGACGAGCGACGGGCCATCGGGCGGCAGGCGCTGCTTCTCGCCGGGGCGCTGGGGCTCGCGGCCGCGCTGGCGCTGCTCACCGCCGGGCCATGGATCATGCGGGCATTCGGCAGTGAAGGCGCCGTGGCCGAGGCCGGCACGCTCTACCTGCGGTGCCTCGGACCGTATCTGGTACTGCTCGCCTGTTTCATCGCGGTGGGCGGGGTGTTCGAGGGCAGCGGTGACAGTCCCGCCCTCGCGCGGATCACCACGTGCGGGGTGACGCTTCAACTGGCGCTCGCGTACGGCCTGTCGGGGGCAGGACTGCCCGGCATCTGCTTGGCCATGGCAGCATCCATGGCCCTGCAGTGCGCGGCTGTTGCCAGGATGTACCGGCGCACAGCGCCCGCGACGACCACCCGCCTCGACGGCAGTCGCCCAGGAACCTCCGCCGCATCTTGCGACTCCACACCCGACAACCGGCTTGCCTGACCTACGGGGCGGCGGCCGCGCGGTGTCAGGCGCGGACGGCGGTGCCGTTGGGGCCTATGCGTTCTACCCAGTAGAGCTGCTTGTGTCCGCGGCCGTCGAGGCTGTCCGCGATCTTCTGGGCCTCCGCGCGCGTGGCGTACTGGCCTACGCGGTAGCGGTTGCCGTTGTCGTCCTGCCGTATGACGAGCCACGGCAGAGAGGTGGTGCTGTCGTTCGTCACGCCCCGCGTCTCCTTCCCTCGGCGGTCCGCCCGGATGTCGTCCGCGGCCCGCTTCGCGCCCCGCCCTCTGAGGAAACCGCAATCCGCATATGCCCGAGCGTACGCCTTACCTTTACGCAGCGAACACGGCTTTTCACAAACAGGTACGCAACCAGCCAAGACGCAGGGGGCGCACGGGACCGAACGCGCCGGGCGCGGGACATGACGTCTCCGGTCGGCGCGTTGCCGCGCTTTCCGGGAGCGACCTGCGGGAACAGCGCGAAACGACCGGATTACGACGGCCCGTGAGCACCCGCGCGGCGGGCGGTTTCCAGGGGCAACTGCCGCGGGGTTGTGCGCCGCACGCCCCGCGGCCGAGGCTCACCGCACCGGCAGGTGGTACGCGACGCGGTAGCGGTCCGCCGGGATGACCACGTCCGCCGTCTCGACCGGGCGGCCGGAGGCGTAGTAGGTGCGCTGGACGACCAGCACCGCGTGCCCGGGTACGCCGCCCAGGGCGAGGAGTTCGTCGGCGAGGCCGGGGCGGGCCCCCACCTCCTCGGCGACGTTGTCGACGATGACGTCGATCGCGCGCATGCGCTCGACGACGCCCATCCCGCCGAGCGGGCCCTCCTCGGGCAGCATCACCGGGGTGCGGCCGGTGAGGGCCAGGGGCTCCCAGGAGGTGGAGAGCATCATCGCCTCACCGGCCTCCCGGAAGACGTACTTGGTGCACATCACACGGTCCCCGGGCTGGATGCAGAGCCGCTCGGCGACCGCCCGGCTCGCCTCGGTCTGCTCGCTGCTGGACTCCCACGTCCCGTGCGCGTACCCCTCGGACTGCTCCTGGCGGAACGGCGTCGCGCCGCTGGCCGGGCGGTAGCCGGAGCGGGCGATCCGGCGCGGGACGGGCTGCTCCCGCACGTACGTGCCCGAACCGGAGCGGCCCTCGACCAGCCCCTCCGCCATGAGCACCTTGCGCGCCTCCAGCGCGACGGTGTCGGAGACGCCGTACTCCTGGCGGATTCTGGCCTGTGAGGGCAGCCGGGTGTGCGGTGGCAGCGAACCGTCGACGATCTTCTTACGGAGATCACCTGCGACGCGCAGGTAGGCCGGCTGCTCACCGAATGTCACTGGCCACTCCCATCAGGTTGTACAGACAGCTACAGCCTGGCAACCGTGGGTTCCGCCGTGCAAGCAAAGGCCAGAGAATCACCCGATGTGATGACTTCCTCCGGCCGGGGGCTTTACGCAGGCACTTTCTGCCCACTATGGAGGTGATCACACGTCGAGGCCGCCCACGCCGGTGCCGCCGCCCGCGCCGCCGCTGTCTCCGTCGCCGTAGGAGGGTCGCATGGTAGTGAGCCCCAGAGCCTTGCGCGCGGTGACGGTGGCGTCGCCGTCCACGTACGCGTACGCGTTCTCGTAGTGCTCGTAGAAGGTGTCGGCGTCGGAGGCCTCGGCCGCCGCCGCCCACTCCTCGGCCGCATCCTGAAGGTCCGTCACGAGGTCGGTGACGGGCTTCTCGGCCTCGGCGGGCCAGGGGTGACCGCTGAGCTCCCGCGCCTGCACGCTCGTCATGTCACCCACGTTGGAAGCCCAGTTGCGGTTCGCCGTCAGGTCGTCCTCGGCGAGGTCCTCGGGCTCCTGGAGGAGCACGTCGTCGACGGTGGCCATCGCGGTCAGGAACGCCAGCTGGTCGGGGTCGAGCGTGGTCGCGTCGGTGCGCAGGGAGCCGCTGAGGGCGCCCTTCTCGCCGGCGTGGGCGAAGACGCAGGTGATCTCTCGGTCGCCCCACTCCCAGCTCTCGCGGGTCGGCGTGAGGTGGTACACCTCGACGTCCTCGGTGAGGGACCAGGAATCCATCGCATAAGCGGACTGGAGCGTCCAGCACTCATCCTTGGCCTGATCCGAGATGCTGCCGTCGCCGGGGTAGTCGTCGCCGGGCAGCGGGACGACCCCGAACACCTCGGCGTCGTGCTCGCCGGCACAGGGGACCTTGTCGACGTCGTAGACGTCCTTGTCGAAGGAGGCTCCCGGTACGTCGAAGCAGTCGCCCTTCACGAGCGACAGACTGGTGTCGCGGGCCGCCCCCTCCTTGACCCCCTCTATGAACGCGGACCCGCCGCCCGTTGCCAGGAGCAGGATCCACACCGCGAGGCCGAGGCCGGACAGCACCGCGCCCCCGATCGCCATCCCCTTGCCGCGCTCGCCCCGCTTCCTGATCTGCACCAGCGCGACGATCCCGAGGATCAGCCCCACGGCCGGCAGGAAGCAGAGCACACCGAGGACGAGGGCGGCGATGGCGACCCCGTTGACCGGCGCGGGCCGGTTGAGGGGCGCGTATCCCTGCCCCCAGACCGCGTACGGGGGCGCTCCGTAGGGCACTTGGGAAGCGGCGGGGTACGGGGTGTGCGGCAAGGGGCCCTGCGGATACGGGGGTTGTCCGTGCGGTTGCTGCCCCTGCGGGGGCTCGCCCGTCACGGGCCGGCCGTGCGGGTCGTGCGGGTGCGGGAACTGCGGGTTCGGGGCCTGCGGCTGCGGAGGCTGGTACGGGTCGTCCTGGGGCTGCTGAGGCCCGGGGGGCGGGGGTATGGACACGGGTACCGTGCTCTCCTGGATCGGACGGGTCGGCGATGCGGACAGAACTGACGTACGACTGCGCGCATGGTAAGCGTGTGGCGGACGGATGCGGCATGCGGGGCGCGACGGGGTGTGGCGTCGGCGGGAAGGGCTCTCCCGGTGGGCGTCATCGAGATCCCGCGCTCCCCCAAGGGCGCGCCGTTCGAGGTCTTCCACTCCTACGACGTCGACGGGATCATCCACGTCGAGGTGAAGGACGGCACGGCCGGCGGACCTGCGCGGGGGTGTACTGCATCCGGCCTGTCACCCATGGGTCGAGTCCGGTGAGCGGCACAGCGTGTACCTGGAACTGGCCGGGGGGAAGCAGGCCGGCCGCGGAGGAGCTGACCGAGGGCGCGGGCGGCGGATCGAGATTTCTGCGCCGCGAGGCGCTGCCGCCGGGCCAGGCCCTGCGCCGGGCACAACTGTGGATGCTGGACCCCCACCGCAGAACCCCGCCAGACGACCTGACCGGCTGGGCGGGCTTCACTCACCAGAGGTGGTGAGCGATTCGACGAGGCCCGTCCACGATCGCGTGGTCCGGTCCTCGCCGGATCGCTACGGTTGGACCATGACCGCACTGCCCGCGGATGACGTCCGACTCGTCGTCGAAGTGGTCTCGCCGGAGTCCGCCCACCGCGATCGCACCGTGAAGCTGCAAAAGTACGCAGAGGCCAAGATCCCGCACTAGTGGTGCATCGAGGACGAGGACGGCGCCCCGGTCGTCCACGTCTACGAACTCGACGAACCGACCGGAGCCTACGCACCCGCGGGCATCTTCCGGGGCGCCCTCAAGCGCCCGGTGCCGTTCGAGATCGACCTGGACCTCGACAAGCTCACCCCGCAGCGGGGTGGCAGCGAATAGGGAAGCCGTTGTCAGTGGGGCCTGGTTCCATGGCGTCATGAGCATCGCCCCCTAGATCGCCGCCCTTCTCGGCCGCGGGCAGCGCGCCTCACTTGAGGTACGCCAGTACCGCCAGGACCCTTCGGTTGTCCGCCTCCGAGGGGGGCAGGTCGAGCTTGGTGAAGATGTTCGACGTGTGCTTGATCACCGCGCGTTCGGTGATGACCAGTTCCTGGGCGATCGCGGCGTTCGAGCGGCCCTCCGCCATCAGGCCGAGGACCTCGCGCTCGCGTGGGGTGAGGCGGGACAGCGGGCCGTCGCGGTGGTACTCCTTGGCGAAGAGCTTGGCGACGACGTCGGGGTCCATCGCGGTGCCGCCGGACGCGACACGGCGTACCGCGTCCACGAAGCCGTCGGGGTCGAAGACCCGGTCCTTGAGGAGGTAGCCGATGCCCCCGCTGCCGTCGGCGAGGAGTTCGCGGGCGTAGAGCTGCTCCACGTACTGGGAGAGGACCAGGACCGGCAGGCCGGGGATCTGGCGCCGGGCCTCCAGTGCGGCCCGCAGGCCCTCGTCCGTGAACGTCGGCGGAAGCCGGACGTCGACGACGGCGACGTCCGGCTTGTGGTCGAGGAGGGCCTGGAGCAGTCCGGGCCCGGTGTCCACGGCGGCGACCACCTCGAAGTCGTAGGACTCCAGGAGGCGGACGAGGCCGTCCCGCAGCAGGAAGAGGTCCTCGGCTAGGACAACACGCACGGCAGCTCCATGGTGAGGGTGGTCGGTCCGCCCGGCTTGCTGTTGATGGCGAGGAGGCCGTCGAAGGCGGCGAGCCGGCGTTCGATGCCGCGCAGCCCGGTGCCGCGCGAGGGGTCGGCGCCGCCCCGGCCGTCGTCGATGACCTGGCCGCGCAGCGCACCGCCCTCGTACCAGAGGTCGATGCTCACGGTGTCGGGTGCGGCGTGCTTGGCGGCGTTGGCGAGGGCCTCGGCGACCGCGAAGTACATGGCGGACTCGACGGGCGCCTCGAGGCGGCCGGGCAGGTCGGCGTTGACGGTGACGTCGAGCGGGCTGTCCATGGCGAGGGCGCGCACCGCGTCGGCGAGGCCGCGGTCGGCGAGCACCGGCGGGTGGATGCCGCGGACGAGGTCGCGCAGCTCGGTCAGGGCGGCGGCGGAGGCCTTGCGGGTGTCGGCCAGGATGGCGCGGACGGCCTCCGGGTCCTTGCTGAGGAGCTGCTCGGCGACGCCGAGGTTCATGCCGAGGGCCACCAGCCGGGCCTGCGCCCCGTCGTGCAGGTCCCGCTCGATGCGGCGCAGTTCGGCCGCGGAGCTGCTGACGGCGTCGCTGCGGCTGTCGGTGAGGCGGCGGACGCGCTGGGCGGTGCGGGTGGGGGCGAGCAGGGTGCGGGCGAGGGAGGCGTGGGCGCGCAGCAGGGCGGGGCCGGTGGTGAGACCTGCGGTGAGGAGGACGGCGCCGAGGGCGGCGCAGTACCAGGCGGACGTGAGGTCGCTGATCTGGATCCACAGGTAGTAGTTAGTGCCGGCGTCGGCGATGGGGCGGTAGATCGCGGGCATCAGGAGGCCGCCGATCCCGGCGGCGACGAGGGCGAGGGGCATCAGGGCGACGACCACGCCGACCACGGGGTTGACCAGCATCCAGGCCAGGTCGCGCCAGGTCGCCGGGTCGGTGAGCACCCAGTGGGTGCGCTGCCACTGTCCCTTGAGGCCCGGTCCGGCGGCGGGCGCCGGGAGGTACGGGTTCTCGATCGCGCGGCCCGACCAGCGTTCCGCGGTCCTGCGGGAGGCGTCGGCGACGGCCCGCACGGCGACGGCGAGCGCCGGGACGAGCAGGACGCCCAGGCCGATGCCGATGAGCGGGACCGCCGTCAGGAAGAGGCATAAGAGGACGAGTTCCGCGATCGCGAGACCGAGGACGGTCAGTCCTTTGCCCACGGCGCGGAGGCCGGTGCGGATGTTCAGGTTGTCCACGGTCGTCCCGTTCCCCTCTGTGCACGGCTCCCTGCCGTGATGATGCCCTGAGTCTTCTCCCTGTGGACACCGTGCGCAGGGGACGTGGGTCCCGTCCGCGACGGTGTACCCAGGTACACCCCGGAACGCCACCGGGGTGGCTGTCCCGTCCTCGTCGTGACGGCTTGGCTGTATCCATGACGAAGCGACTGCGACTGCGACTGCGGCACCTGCTCCTCCCGCTCTGCGTGCCGCTGCTGCTGGCGGGTGGCGCCGGCACCGCCGCCGCGACGCCGACGGTCCGGGCGGAGACCCGCGCCTCGTCCGAACTCCCCGCGGCCTCCGGGCCCGCCGGTCTCACGGGGGCGGTCGACGCCCTCGTGCGCCGGCAGCTCTCCGACTACCGGATCCCCGGCGCGTCGGTGGTGGTCGTCGAGCACGGCCGGCCGGTCCTCACGAGGGGGTACGGTGTCGCCGACGCGGCCTCGGGGACCCCGGTGGACCCCCGGCGCACGGGGTTCTTCCTGGCCTCCGACGCCAAGCTGTTCACGGCCGTCGCGGTCCTGCAGCAGGTGGAGCGCGGTCGCCTCGATCTGTCGGCCGACGTCAACCGCTACCTCACGACCTTCAAGGTGAAGGACACGTATCCGGGGCACCCCGTGACGGTACGCGATCTCCTCACGCACACGGCGGGCTTCGACAACAACATCATCGGGCGGGCCGCCACCCGGCCCGAGGACGTGCGCCCGCTCGGCGAGAGCCTCGCCGCGCACCAGCCGCGCCGGGTGCGTCCGCCGGGTGAGGTCGCCAGCTACGACAACTACGGTGTGGCGCTGGCCGGTTACCTGGTCGAGACGGTGACGGGCACGCCGTTCGCCACGTACCTGGACCGGTCGGTGCTGCGGCCGCTCGGGATGACGCGGACCAGCTTCGCTCAGCCGCACCCCCCTGCGATCGCGGCGGACCTCGCCCGCGGTCACCGTCCGCAGGGCGGCCACCAGCGGGTCCAGGACGGGCAGTACGGCGACTGGTCCCCGACCGGCGCGGGCGCGGTCACCACGGCGGCCGACATGGGCCGGCTGCTCGGCGCGCTGCTCGACGGCGGCGGTCCGGTGCTCACCCAGCGCTCGGCCGACGCCCTGATGAAGCGCCAGTTCGGGAACGACGACCGGCTGCCCGGCCTCGGCTACATCCTGGAGGAGCGGGAACGGGACGGGATGCGGATGCTGGTCAAGGACGGCGACCTGCCCGGCTTCCACGGCAACCTGGCCCTGCTGCCGGACCGGGACGCGGCGGTGTACGTCGTCTACGACGGCGACGGCGAGAACGGCGTCGCCGCCTATGCGGGGCAGGAGGTCGTGGACCGCTTCGCCGACCACTTCGGCACCGCGGCCGCCGCCCGCCGCTCCGTCTCGAAGGCCGACGTCACGCCGTACGAGGGCGAGTACCGCTCGACGCGTACGAGTGCCTCGGAGCTGACCCGGGTGAGCGCCCTGATCGGCTCGGTCCGGGTGAGCGCGGGCGAGGGCGCGACGCTGACCACGACGGGGCTGTCCCGCAACCCCGAGGTGACCGAGCGGCACTGGGTGCAGCTGAGCCCGGGGCTCTTCCAGGAGCGGGGCGGCCAGGACCGGATCGCTTTCCGCGACGGGCGCCTCTCGGTCGCCTCCGACGCCTCCGTCACCTACGAGCGGCTGCCCTGGTACCTCTCCCCCGCGCTGCACCAGCGGGTGCTGCTCGGCTCGCTGGGTTTCCTCGCCCTGACGGTGCTGGCGCTGCCGGTGCTCGCCCTGGTGCGCCGCCGCTCGCCGGGCGCGCCGGCCGGGGCACGCGCGGCCAAGGTGCTGCTGTGGACGTCCGGTGCGCTGATCCTCGCGGCGACGGTCTGCTTCATGCTGCTGTCCGCCGATCCCAACGCCCTCAACCGCACGATCATCGTGGGCGACTCGCCGCTGCTGACCGCGGTCCCGGCGCTGACCGGCGTCGCGCTGGCGACCACGGGCGCCATGGTCGTGTGCGCGTTCCTCGCCTGGCGGCGGCGCTGGTGGCGGGTGACCGGCCGGGTGCACTACACGTGCAGCACGCTTGCGGCGCTGGTCTTCCTCGGGGTGGCCGCCTCGTACCGGATGGTGGGCTAGTGTCCTGCGCCAGAGATCCGTCGGCAGAAGCGGGCGAGGGAGTCGAGGATCTCTTCGGCAGTCTTGGTCCAGATGAACGGCTTGGGGTCCTCGTTCCAGTTCTTGACCCAGGCGCGGATGTCGGCCTCGAGGGTCTGCACGTTTTTGTGGGCGCCGCGGCGGATCTTCTGGTCGGCCAGGAAGCCGAACCACCGCTCGACCTGGTTGATCCAGGAGGAGCCGGTCGGGGTGAAGTGCATGTGGAAGCGTGGGTGCTTGGCCAGCCAGGTCCTGATCGCGGGCGTCTTGTGGGTGCCGTAGTTGTCGCAGATCAGGTGGACCGCCAGGTGCGCGGGCACTTCTTTGTCGATCCGGATCAGGAACTTTTTGAACTCCGCTGCCCGGTGCCGGCGGTGCAGGGCACTGATGACCTCGCCGGTGGCGACGTCGAACGCGGCGAACAAGGTGGTCAGCCCGTTGCGGACGTAGTCGTGGGTGCGCCGCTCCGGCATGCCCGGCATTATCGGCAGCACCGGCTGGGACCGGTCCAGGGCCTGGATCTGCGACTTCTCGTCCACCGACAGCACCACCGCACCCTCGGGCGGGTTGAAGTACAGCCCGACGACGTCGTAGACCTTCTCCACGAACAGCGGGTCCGTCGACAGCTTGAAAGTGTCCGTCAGATGCGGCTTGAGCTGGAACTTCCGCCAGATCCGGCCGACGGTCGACTTCGACAGGCCGCTGTGCTCCGCCATCGATTTGCGCGACCAGTGGGTGGCGTTCTTCGGGATCTCCTCCAGCGTCGTGACCACGACCGCTTCCACCTGATCCACGCTGATGGTGGGCGGCCGGCCCGGCCGGGGCTCGTCGACCAGGCCGTCCAGCCGCTCCGCCAGGAACCGGCGCCGCCACTTGCGGACGGTGTCGGCGGCCACCCGCAACTCGCGGGCGACCACGACGATCGGTGGCACCTCCGAACCCGCACACGCCAGCACGATCCGCGCGCGCAGAGCCAGCGCCTGGGCCGACGACGCCCGCCGCGTCCACCGCTCCAACACCGCCCGCTCGTCATTAGACAGCAGCAACGGCTCCAGCTTCGGGCCCCGACGAGGAACTGACGCACCAACAGCAGAAGTCACACAACTACTAACGATCAACTACTGGCGCAGGACACTAGTGCCGCGGCAGGCAGTGTTTGCCCGTGGGGGCCGGGGCGGGGGGTGGTCATGATCGCTCCTTCCTCGGACGCGGCAGGGCCCGGGCGGGAGAACCCGCCCGGGCCCCGTCGTGCGTGGGGGTGGTGGACTACCAGCGGCTGGTCTCGCCGAAGAAGTCCGCGATCTCCACGGCCTCGCCCGCCGCGCGCGCCGCGCGGAAGACGTGCAGGCCGACGGCGAGGTCGAGGACGCCGAGGCCGAACGGCGAGAAGATGACCGGCTTGTCGTCGCCGGTGGTCACCTCGCCCTGGATGAACTGGGCGAGCGTGCCGGTGACGAAGTGCCGGTCGCCGTACTTCTGTTCCGCGAGGTGCGGCGAGGTGTCGGCCTTCAGGCAGTGCTCGACGTCGTCGAGGATGTTGTACGCCCCCTCGATCAGCTCCGGGCCGATGTCCCGCAGCGAGATGTTGAGGACGACCTGGCCGGGCGCGAAGGCGCTCGGGTCGGTGATGTACGGCTCGGCGGCGGTGGTGGCGAGGACGATCACGTCGGCGCCGGTGAGGGCGGCGGAGAGGTCGGACTCGGTGCCGGCCGGGTAGCCGAGGGCGTCCGTCGCGTGGGCGGCGAGCGCGGCGCCGTACTCCTCGTTCTTGTCGTGGACGGTGACCGAGGCGACCTGCCAGTCGCGGGACGCGAAGAACTCCAGGATGTTGCGGGCGATGATGCCCGCGCCGACGACGGTCAGCTTCCCGGCGGTGCGCCCGCCGGTCAGCCGCTCCGCGGCGAGGACCGCGGAGGCGGCCGTGCGGGCGGCGCTGATCTGCGAGGCCTCCAGGCAGGCGAAGGGGTAGCCGGTCTCGTGGTCGTTGAGCAGCAGGGCCGCCGAGGCGCGCGGTATGCCGCGCTCGATGTTGGCGGGGAAGCTGCTGATCCACTTGATGCCGGAGACGTCGGCGCCGGCGCCCAGGTGCGCGGGGAGCGCGATGATGCGGGCGTCGGGCTTCTCGGGGAAGCGGAGGAAGTAGCTGTCGGGGTTCACCGAGTCGCCCGCGTGGTGGGCGAGGTAGGTGTCGCGGACGACGTCGACGATGTCCTGGCGGGAGGCCGAGATGATCTCCCGCGCGGTCTTGCCGCCGACGACGCTGAACTCGTACATGGAGGAAGGTCCTTGAGATCGTGAGCGGATGGGAGGGTGCGGGCCGCCGTCGCTCGGCGGCCCGCGAGGGTGTGCTCGCCCGGCTCAGCGGCCCGCGAGGGTGTGCTCGTCCGACGCGGTCCGCCGGTTCGCGGAGGACGCGGCGTGCTTCGGGGCCGGGGCCGGCGCCTCCTCGCCGTGCGAGAGCTCGGGGAGCCACTTCAGCCAGGAGGGCAGCCACCAGTTGGACCGGCCGAGCAGGGCCATGACGGCGGGCAGCAGGACGGCGCGCACGAGGGTGGCGTCGAGCAGGACCGCGACGGCGAGGCCGACGCCGAGCTGCTTGAAGTCCTGCATGGACAGGGTGCCGAAGACCGCGAAGACGGCGACCATGATGAGTCCGGCGCTGGTGACGACGCCGGCGGTGGAGCGGATGCCGTGGGCGACGGCGGCGCGGTTGCCGACGCCCTGGTCGTAGGCCTCGCGGATCCGGGAGACCACGAAGACGTGGTAGTCCATCGACAGGCCGAAGAGGACGACGAAGACGAAGAGCGGCATCCAGGACTCGATCGCGCCGACGGCTGTCGTGCCGACCAGTTCGTCGCCCCAGCCCTTCTGGAAGACCGCGGTCATCACGCCGTAGGCGGCGAGCACGGACAGGAGGTTGAGGACGA
The DNA here is from genome assembly GCF_044740925.1 of Streptomyces sp. NPDC088254. NCBI lineage: Bacteria > Bacillati > Actinomycetota > Actinomycetes > Kitasatosporales > Streptomycetaceae > Streptomyces > Streptomyces sp. NPDC088254. Next base: position 340,187 of record NZ_JBIURQ010000013.1, read on the forward strand.
TCGAGGTGGTGGCGATGACGGGGGAGCGGAAGCAGAGCAGCATCAGCAGGAAGCTGACGCCCATCACGAAGGCGAAGACGGGCACGATCGACGACTTGAGCTGGTCGTTGTAGTCGGCCGAGAAGGCGAGGTCGCCGCCGACCAGCGCCTGGTCCGCCGCGTCCTTCGTCAGGGTGGCGGGGATGATGTCGCCGCGGAGCGCCTCCAGGGCGCGGACGGAGGTGGCGTTGCGGCCGTCGCCGGCGAGCGGGGCGCTGATCACCGCGATGTCCTCGTCCTTGTGGACGCTGACCTCGACGGGGTTCTTGACGTGGCCGGAGGCGAGGGCGCGCTGCTTGAAGCCGGCGATGGCGGAGGTGGCCCCGGGCGAGGTGACGTCGGCGGTCTTGAAGACGATCTGGGCCGGCGCCGGGGCGCCGGGGAAGACGTTCTCGATCCGCCGGGCGGTCTCGGCGGTGACGTTGTCGGCGGGCAGCAGCTGGTCGAAGCCGAGCTTCTCGGTCTTCATGGACAGCGCCGGGGAGGCGAGGGCGAGGAGGAACACGACGCCGAGGACGGCGAAGACGGCGGGCGCCTTCAGGACCGCGCCGAGCAGCCGGCCCGGCTTCTCGCCCGCGGTGCGGACGACGGCCTTGCGGCGCAGGCCCGGGATCCGGCCGGCGTCGATCCTGTCGCCGAGCATCGCCATCACGGCGGGCAGCACCGTCATGGAGCCGAGCACCGCGATGAGGACGACCTCGATGGTGGCGATGGCGAAGCCCTCGAAGACCGTGAGACCGGAGAGGAACATGCCGGCCATGGCGACGGCCACGGTGATGCCGGAGATCAGCACCGAGCGGCCCGAGGTCGCGGCGGCGATGCGCAGCGCGCTCTCCTTGTCGCGGCCGGCGGCGCGCTCCTCGCGCTCGCGGCGGATGTAGAAGAGGCAGTAGTCGACGCCGACGGCGAGGCCCATCAGGAGCAGCACCGAGTTGGTCATGGCGTCGACCGGGACGAGCTGACTGGAGAGCGCGAGCAGGCCCATGGCGGCGACGCACGCGGTGATGGCGAGGACCAGCGGCAGGACGGCGGCGAGGAGCGCGCCGAACACGACGAGCAGGATGCCGAGGGCGACGGGCACGGCGGTGTACTCGGCGCGGGTGAAGTCCTCGCCGAGGGAGTCGTTGATGCCCTTGAGGCCGCTGGCGGCGCCGTACTGGCCGAGGGTGACGGCGGGGTGGGCCTCCTCGGCCTTCGCCAGTGCGTCGACGACGGGCTGGATGCGGTCGGCGGCCGTGTCCGGGTCGCCCTTGACCGCGAACTGGATCAGCGCGTCGTGCTTGTCCTCGGAGACCGCGCCCGTCTTGTACGGGTCGCCGATGTTCTGCGCGAGGCCGGTGCCGTCCACGGCGGCGATGGCGTCGGCGACGGCCTTCTTGAACTCGGGGTCGGCGGCGGTGAGGTCGCCGCTGTGGACGAGGACCATCTCGGGCGCCGGGGTCTTGATGCCGGCGTCGACGAGGACGCGGGCGGCGCGTCCCGACTCGCCGGTGCCGTAGTCGGCCTCGGTCAGGCTCTGCTGCCCCGCCATGCCGCCGAGGACCGTGAGCGCGATGACGGCGAAGAGCCATCCGAAAAGTGCGGTCTTGCGGTGCCGGGCGCTCCAGGCGCCCAGTGAAGCCGCCAGATTTCGTTGCCTTGCCATTACCTCTCCCAGTGGGACGTCAGCGGGGGACCCTTGATGAGCGACGCCTCTCACTGTAGATATCCGCAACCTTTGTCCTCCCTTCTGTTTTTGGCAGTTGAATGCCGCTGCAGCATCCTGCCAGCCGGCCTGCGTCGGGGTCTGCAGCATGCTGCAGCGGCAGCCTGTGGCCAGCTGGAGCGGCGTGATCCGGCCATCGCGCCGGTTAGGTTCCTTCTCGTCGGGAGTTGTCCGGACGGCGTGGACCGCGATGCGTCCGCCGGCCGTCATCCATTCACTCGGAACCCCGCCCTGCATTTACCCACATCACCGATTCGATCCCCAGTACACAACCAGCCAACCAATTCACCTGAGGCGTGAAAGGGGGAATTCCGTGAACATCGCGATCGAGGCGGCCGGCCTGACGAAGCAGTACGGCGGCCACCGGGCCCTGGACGGCGTGGACCTGTCGGTCGAGGCGGGCACCGTGCTCGGCCTGCTCGGGCCCAACGGAGCGGGCAAGACCACCACGGTCCGCACGCTCGCCACCCTGCTCGAACCCGATGCCGGCACGGCTCGCGTCGCGGGCTTCGACATCGTGCGGCAGCGGCGCGAGGTGCGCCGCCGGATCGGTCTCGCCGGGCAGTACGCCGCCGTCGACGAGCTGCTGACCGGGCGTGAGAATCTCGTGCTGCTCGGCCGGCTGCTGCGGCTCGGCCGCAAGGGCGCCGCCGTCCGGGCCGCCGAACTGCTGGCGCGGTTCGAGCTGGAGGCCGCCGCCGACAAGCCCGCCAAGGAGTACTCGGGCGGTATGCGGCGCCGCCTGGACCTGGCCGCCAGTCTGATCGCCTCGCCCGAGGTGCTCTTCCTCGACGAACCCACCACCGGCCTCGACCCGGCCAGCCGGGCCACGCTGTGGCGGATGGTGCGGGACCAGGTCGACCAGGGCGTCACCGTCCTGCTGACCACGCAGTACCTGGAGGAGGCGGACTTCCTCGCGGACCGGATCCTGGTCGTCGACCGGGGCCGGGTGATCGCCGAGGGCACCTCCGACGAGCTGAAGCGGAAGGTCGGGGGCGAGCGCCTGGAGGTGGCCGTCGCCGACGCCTCGGCGCTCGCGCAGGCGGCCGCCGTGCTGGTGCCGCTCGCGGTGAGCCCGCCGCAGCTGGACGAGCGGCAGCGCACCGTCCACGTCCACCTGCCGGACGGCATGGGCGCGTTGGCGTCCGCCGCGACGGCGCTCGAGTACGCGGACGTCGCCGTCGAGGAGTTCGCGCTGCGGCGCCCCTCGCTCGACGACGTGTTCTTCCATCTGACCGGCGAGCTCACGGGCGCGCCGGCCCCGCACCCCGACGCAGCGAAGGCGGAGGCGTCCCTATGAGTTCGGTGCTCGCCCACGGCGGTGACGTCGCGGCCCTCACCGGCCGGCACCTGCGCCATCTGCGGCGCACCCCGGAGAAGATCATCGGCGTGGCGCTCACGCCCGTCGCGATGGTGGTGATCCTGGGCTATCTGTTCGCGACCGTCGTCGAGGTGAAGAACACCGGCGGCAGCTACCGCGAGTACATCATGGCCGGGGTCTTCGCCCAGGTCGGACTCTCCTGCATCGGCATCACCGCGATCGGTGTGGCCGGCGACCTCGGCAAGGGCCTGATCGACCGGTTCCGCTCGCTGCCGATGGGCCGGGCCACCGTCCTGGTCAGCCACACGCTCGCCGACCTCGCCGCCGCGGCCCTGAGCATCGGGCTGGTCGCGGTGACCGGCCTCGCCGTCGGCTGGCGGGTGCACGGCTCGTTCGTCGAGACCGCCGCCGGCTTCCTGCTGCTGCTCGGCTTCGCGTACGCCATGCTCTGGGTCGGCGCGCTCCTCGGCATGGTGATGCGCAACCTGGAGGCGATCAGCGGGGTGGCCGCCCTGCTCCTGGTCCTGTTCTCCTTCCTCTCCAGCTCCTTCATGCCGCTTTCGGGACTTCCCGGCTGGCTGCGGACCGTCGCCGAGTGGAATCCGGTCAGCGCGGTCTCCGAGGCCTGCCGGCAATTGTGGGGAAACACCGGACCCGTCACGTCGGGAAGTTTCCCGGTGGAGAACGCGGTGCTCGTCTCGGCGATCAGCATCGGAATGCTCCTCGCCGTTCTCATACCTCTCAGCCTGCGCGTGTACCGCATTTCGGCAACGCGATAGCCTTGTCTTTCTGGGGGAATCATGCCGGTCATATCGGCTCCGCACGAATTCAACACCGAAGATCTCTACGTCGATCTCCGGACGTTGTACGGATACCCACTGCACCTCAAATGTGAGGGCTTCAACTTCGCCGGTTCCATCAAGCTCAAGGCCGCCGCGAGCATGATCGAGGCGGCCGAGCGCAGCGGTGCGCTCACCAAGGGCTCGACGCTGGTGGAGTCGTCCTCCGGCAACCTGGGGGTCGCGCTCAGCGTGATCGCCGCGGCCAAGGGCTACCACTTCATCTGCGTGGTCGACTCGCGGACCAACATCGCGACGCGCAAGCTCATCGAGGCGCTCGGCAGCGAGGTGCACACCGTCACGGAGCCGGCCGAGGAGGGCGGGTTCCTGGCGGCCCGGCTGGCGTACGTCCGGACACTGCTCGCCGGCGACCCGCGGGTCGTGTGGCTGAACCAGCACGCCAACCCGGACAACTGGCGGGCGCACTACCGCACCACGGCCCCGCAGATCGAGAAGCAGTTCCCCGATGTGGAGCTGCTGTTCATCGGCAGCGGCACCACCGGCACGCTGATGGGCTGCGCCCGCTACTTCAAGGAGCTGCCGCGGCCGGTGACGGTCGTCGCGGTCGACAGCGTCGGCTCCGTCACCTTCGGCGGGCCGGCCGGTCCGCGCATGATCCCCGGACTCGGTGCGGGCGTGCGCCCCGCGCTCCTCGACACCTCGTTCATCGACGACGTGGTGCACGTCCCCGAGACCGACACCGTGACCGCCTGCCACGCCCTGGCCCGCGGCGGATTCCTGTTCGGCGGCTCCACCGGGACCGTGGTGAGCGGTGCGCTGCGCTGGCTCGCCGACAACCGTCCCGGCGGGAACGGAACGGCGGTCGCGATCGCCCCGGACCTCGGCGAGCGCTATCTGGACACCGTCTACCAGCCGAGCTGGGTGCGCGAGGTGTACGGCATCGAACCGACCGAACTTCCCACGGGAGCGACGCAGTCATGACCTCCACACCTCTCGCCCGGCAGCTGCCGCTCTCCGCCGCTCAGCGCGAGATGTGGTACGGGCAGCAGGCCGACCCGGGCAACCCCGTCTTCACCATGGGCGACTTCCTGGAGCTGCGCGGCCCCCTGGACACCGCCCGGTTCACGGCCGCGTGGCAGGGGGTGCTGCGGGAGGCCGGCGCCCTCCGCGCCCTGTTCACCGAGCGCGACGGCGAGCCGTTCCAGGAGCTGGCCGACGCCGGGGACTTCCCCGTCGAGACGCTCGACCTGTCCGGGAAGCCGCGGCCGCGTGACGCCGCCGAGGCGTTCATGCGGCAGGACCTGCTGGTGCCGCCGGACCTGACCGGGGGAACGCTGCGGTCGGTCCTGCTGCGGCTCGGCCCGGAGCACCTGCTGTTCTACATCCGGGTCAACCACATCCTGGTCGACGGGTTCAGCCGCGTCCTCATCTACAACCGGCTCGCCGCGCTGTACGCGGACCCGGAGGCCGAGGGCGCGTTCCCCGACCCGCGCACGCTCACCGACGACGAGGCCGCCTACGCCGAGACGCCCAAGTACCTGAAGGAACAGGCCTTCTGGCGTGGCCGCTTCGAGGAGCAGCCGGAGCCGGTGAGCCTCTCGCAGCGCCCCGGCGGCCCCGCCCGCAGCTCGCTGCGGCGCGAGGCCGTGCTGCCCGCCGCGACGGTCGAGCGGCTGCGGTCGCTGGCCTGGGACGCCCGCGTCACCTGGCAGACGCTGCTGATCGCCGCGACCGGCGCGTACGTACAGCGGGCCGCCGGCGTGGACCGCGCCCTGCTCACCCTCGCGGTGCCGGCCCGGGCCACGGCGGCCGCCCGCGCGGTCCCGGGGATGCGCGCCAACTTCGTGCCGCACCCGGTGCGGGTGCTGCCCGGCCGTACGGTCGCGGACTTCCTGCGCGACAGCGCGGGCGAACTGCGCGCCACGCTGCGGCACCAGAACTACCGGGGCGACCGGATCCGCCGCGACCTCGGCTTCGCCGGGGACGCGGGCCGCTCGCTCGGCCCGACCGTCAACGTCCTGGAGTCGGGCTTCGACTACGCGTTCGGCACGTGCACCGGTCTGCTGCACAACCTGTCGACCGGCCCGGTCGAGGACATGCAGATCATCTATCTCGACGCGGCCGAGGAGGGGTACGCGGTCCGCCTCGACGCCAACCCCTCGCGCTACACGCCCGAGGAACTGGACCTGCACCAGCGCCGGTTGTTCGCCTGGCTGGGGACACTCGCCGATGCGGGACCCGACGCGCGCGTCGACCAGCTCGACGTCGCGCTGCCGGAGGAGTCGGCGGCGGTGCGGGCGGGCTGGGGTGCCACCGTGATCGAGGCGGCCTACACCGGGGTGGTGGAGCGGGTCCGGGCAGTGGCTGCCGGCGATCCCGAGAGGACCGCTGTCCAGGATCCGCAGGGTTCTGTTTCGTACGGTGAACTGGTGGGGCTGGCCTCGGCGTTGAGTCGTCGTCTGGTCGCGGCCGGGGTGGGCCCCGGCTCACGGGTGGCCATGCTCTGCGAGCCCGGCATCCCCTTCGTCACCGGCATCCTCGCCATCCTGGGCGCCGGAGCCGCCTGGATCCCCCTCGACCTGCGCGCCCCCCTCACCCG
>NZ_JBIURQ010000014.1:0-87596 GCF_044740925.1 Streptomyces sp. NPDC088254
TTACATTCCGAACCCGGAAGCTAAGCCTCACAGCGCCGATGGTACTGCAGGGGGGACCCTGTGGGAGAGTAGGACGCCGCCGAACAATCATTCAAGAAAGCCCCGTGCCGATGGCACGGGGCTTTCTTTGTTTCTGGCCCCGGGAAAGGGCAGTTCGCCTGGAGCTCGGGCACATTGCTCAGAGGCGTCCCGCGGATTTCAGAGCGAGATAGGCGTCCGCCAGCGCCGGCGCCAGCTCGTCCGGGATGGCGTCGACGACCGTGACCCCGTGGCGACGAAGCTTCTCGGCGGTGCGATGGCGTTCCGCCTGGTGTTGGGCGGCGGCTGCGGCCTCGTACACCTTCTCCGTGGTGCCGCGAGCCGTCGCCATGCGGGCGATGTGCGGGTCGGCGACCGAGGCGACCAGAACCGTGTGCCGCTGCGTGAGTTGAGGGAGCACCGGGAGCAGGCCTTCCTCGACGGGAGCGGCGTCCAGTGTCGTCAGCAGGACGATCAGGGAGCGGCGGGGTGCTGTGCGCAGGGCGGTCGCGGTGAGACCGCGGGCGTCCGTCTCGGTGAGCTCCGGTTCCAGGTCGGCCATCACCGTGACCAGGGAGGGGAGGAGGTCACGCGAGGTGCGGCCCTGGACGAGGGCGCGGACGCGGCGGTCGTAGGCGAGGAGGTCGACGCGGTCGCCGGCGCGGGACGCCAGGGCGGCCAGGAGGAGGGCCGCGTCCATGGAGGCGTCGAGACGGGGGGCGTCGCCGACGCGGGCTGCCGAGGTGCGGCCGGTGTCGAGGATCAGCAGGATGTGCCGGTCGCGTTCGGGGCGCCAGGTGCGGACGGCGACGCTCGTCTGGCGGGCGGTGGCGCGCCAGTCGATGGAGCGGGTGTCGTCGCCGGGTACGTAGTCGCGCAGGCTGTCGAACTCCGTGCCCTCACCTCGGGTCAGGACGCTGGTGCGGCCGTCGAGTTCGCGGAGCCGCGCGAGTTTCGCGGGAAGGTGCATGCGGCTGGTGAACGGTGGGAGCACCCGCACTGTCCAGGGAACCTTGTGGGTGCCTTGGCGCGTGAACAGGCCGAGGGGGCCGTAGGAGCGGATGGTGACGCGGTCGGCGTGACGGTCGCCTCGGCGGGTGGGGCGCAGCCGGGTGGTGATGCGGCGGCGTTCGCCTGCGGGGACGGTGAGGCGGTGCCGGGAGCCGGTGGTCTCCGTGCCGGGTTGCCAGCTGCTGGGGGGCCAGGCGTCGCGCAGGTGGGCGCGCAGGGTGCGGTGGGAGGGGTTGGTGAGGGTGAGGGTGACGTCGGCGGTGTCGCCGAGGCGTACGGAGGTGTCGCCGGAGCGGGTCAGGAGCAGGCGGCGCACGGGGGCGGCGAGGGCGTGGTCGCAGGCGCAGGCGAGCGCGAGGGGGGTGTTGACGGCGAGGATGCCCGTCCAGCCGGGTTCGAGGATGCCGACGGGGAGGGAGGCGAGGGCCGCGAGGAGTGCGGCGCGTCCGGTGGGGGCCATCAGCGGGGGACGGGGACGTGGGTGAGGATCGCGGTGATGACCGGGTCGGCGGTGACGCCTTCCATCTCGGCCTCCGGTCGGAGTTGGACACGGTGGCGGAGGGTGGGCAGCGCGAGGGCTTTGACGTCGTCGGGGATGACGTAGTCGCGGCCGGTCAGCCAGGCCCAGGCGCGTGCGGTGGACAGCAGGGCCGTGGCGCCCCGGGGGGACACGCCGAGGGTGAGGGAGGGGGATTCGCGGGTGGCGCGGCAGATGTCGACGACGTAGGCGGTGATCTCGGGGGAGACGGTCGTCTTGGCGACGGCGGCACGGGCGGCGTCCAGTTCGGCGGGGCCGGCCACGGGGCGTACGCCGGCGGCGTGAAGGTCGCGGGGGTTGAAGCCGTCGGCGTGGCGGGTGAGGACGGCGATCTCGTCCTGGCGGGTGGGGAGGGGGACGGTGAGTTTGAGGAGGAAGCGGTCCAGTTGGGCTTCGGGGAGGGGGTAGGTGCCTTCGTACTCGACGGGGTTCTGGGTGGCGGCGACGAGGAACGGCTCGGGGAGGGGGCGGGGGGTGCCGTCGACGGTGACCTGGCGTTCCTCCATCGCTTCCAGGAGGGAGGACTGGGTCTTGGGCGGGGTGCGGTTGATCTCGTCGGCGAGGAGGAGGTTGGTGAAGACGGGGCCGGGCTGGAAGGAGAACTCGGCGGTGCGCGCGTCGTAGACGAGGGAGCCGGTGACGTCGCTCGGCATGAGGTCGGGGGTGAACTGGACGCGTTTGGTGTCGAGTTCGAGGGCGGCGGCGAGGGCGCGGACGAGGAGGGTCTTGGCGACTCCGGGGACGCCTTCGAGCAGGACGTGTCCTCGGCACAGGAGGGCGACGACGAGGCCGGTGACGGCGGGGTCCTGGCCGACCACGGCCTTGGCGATCTCGGCGCGCAGGGCTTCCAGCGAGGCTCGGGCGTCGCCCCGGTGCCCGGTGTTCCCGGCGTTGTCAGTGGTCGGGTCCATCATGGACGGCGTACCTCTCTTTCGAGGGCGTCGAGTCGTTCGGCGAGTGCGGTCAGGGCCGTGTCGTCGGAAGGTGGCGGGCCGAAGAGGAGGGTGTGCAGGGCCGCGTGCCGGTCGCCGTGGAGGTGGGTGGCGAGGGCGGGCAGGAGCGCTTCGGGCGTGTGGGCCTGGGCGGCGGGGATCCCGAGGAGAGGGGCGAGGCGGGTGCGGGTGGCGGAGCGAAGAGCGGTGGCGGCGCGGTCGCGGGCGTCGGCCTTGCGGTAGAGGCGGGCGCGGCCTTCGACGGTTTCGGAGGCGCGGATCGCGACGGGGAGTCTTTCGGGGACGAGGGGGCCGAGCCGGCGTGCCCGCCAGAGGGCGGCGAGGGCTGCGGCGACGAAGAGTTGGAGTGTGCCCCAGATCCATCCGGAGGGGATCAGGTCGAAGAAGCTCTTGGTGTCTTGTTCCGGGGCGGAGGTGTCGGCGGGGGAGGGGAGGTACCAGACCAGGTGGGGGCGGGTGCCGAGGAGTTGGAGGGCGAGGGAGGCGTTGCCGTGCCGGTCGAGGCGGTCGTTGTGGAGGATGTCGGGCGCGCCGAGGACGACTGTGTCGCCGGTGCCGGAGGCGGCGGGGATGCGCAGCAGGGTGGCCAGGCGGTGGCTGGGGTAGCACTCGTCGGCGTCGCCGAGGGTGGTGGTGTAGCGGATGCCGCCGGTGTCGGCGGTTCCGGCGCTGCGGGCGGCGGGCAGTGCGCATCGGGGGGAGAGGGTGGAGGTGCGGCTGGTGGCGAGGGCTGCTGTGACGCCGGGGGCGAGGGTGTGCACGGAGTGGCTGCCGGGGGCGACGAGGAGGGTGCGGCCGGCGGAGGCGTCGATGGTGGTGTGCAGCAGCGCTTGTTGACGGTCGGTCAGGAGGTCGGGTGCGGTGACGAGGAGGGTGGTGTCGGGGCCGGTGGCTGCGCGGGCCTCGGTGAGGGTGGTGACGACGCGGGTGGTGACGCCGTGGTCGGCGAGGAGTTCGGAGACGGCGCGGCTGCCGTAGGGGTCGGCGGAGCGGGGGTCGAGGGCGCCGTGGCGGGCGTCGGAGCGGAGCACCGCGAGGACGGCGGCGCCGGCGAGGAGGAGCACGCAGGCGAGGGCGATGCCTCGGCCGCGGGTCCACAGATGGCGGGCGGTGGGCGAAACCGAGGTCGGCGCGGGGGTGGTCGCGGTGGGTTCGGGGGTGGCCGTGATGGTCATCCGGCGGTTCCCCGGTGGGTGGGGTGGGCCGTGTGGGGGCTGCTGGTGTGGGTGAGGTGCGGCTTGGTGGCGGCCAGGTCCCGGTCGAGGCCGGTGACGCGGTCGTACGTCTCGCGGGTCGCCGTGCGGCCGCCGTACGTGACGTCGTCGAAGTCGCGGGCTGCGGCGCGCAGCCGGTCGGTGTGGGCGGGCAGGGTGTGGCCGGCTTCGGCGGCGGCCTCGTCGGCGGTGCGGCCGGGTCGGGCGTCGAGGAGGGCGCGTTCCTCCAGGGAGCGGACGACGGCCCGCATGCGTTCCTGGACGGCCTGGCTGAAGTGGCCTTGCGCGGCGTGCGCCTCGGCGGCGGCGCGGTGCTCGGCGGCGCTGCGGGGGCGGTCGTCGAACAGGGCGGGTGCGGCGGCGGGTCGGCGGCGGGGTGTGCCCAGACGCCACCGGAGTGCGCTCACGACGGCGACGACGGCCGCAGTGACGACGAGCAGGCCGAGTGCGCCGCCCGGGGCGGCGGTGGCGGCGGCGCCGAACAGGCTGTCGATCCAGTTCCAGAGGGCGTCGAGGGCGCGTTCGAAGAGGTTGGGGTCGTTCTGGTGGTACAGCTGCTTGGACAACTCGCGTCGGGCTTCCTCGCGCGCGGGGTCGCGGGGAATGGTCACGGGCGGTTCGCCGCCCGAAGATGCCCATGACAGGGCGGGGCCGCCCCCGGCGCGAAGCAGGGCGTGCAGGGGACGGCCGAGGGCCGGAGGCGGCTGTGGTGGCGCCGGGACCGCCGTGAGGACTTCCCCCGCCCAGCTCACCGCATCAGCTCCCCGGGGTGGCGGTGCCGGTGTGGCCCGGGACGCCGGCGGCGCGGGCCAGGTCGAGGTCGAGGGCCTCGCGGCGGATGCGCTGGTCGATGTAGAGCAGGACGACGACGCCGGCCGTGAGCGGGAAGGTGACCAGCGAGCCGATCACCGAGCCGATCCCGGCGACGACGAGGTAGGTCCAGCTGAGGTTGGAGCCGCCTTGCGCGAACGCTTCGAGGCCGCCGTCGCCGAGGATGGCGCCCGCGAGGGCGAAGGGGACGGCGACGATCATGGCGACGATGTTCGCGATGAGCATCGACAGCGACTGGATGCCGAAGACCCGCCACCAGGAGCCGCGGACGAGCTTGGCGGAGCGGCTGAGCGCCTTGGTGACGCTCTGCTTCTCCAGCATCAGCGCGGGCGAGGCGAGGGAGAAGCGGACCATCAGCCACACGGTGACGGCGAGAGAGGCGAGCATGCCCAGCGCCGCGAGGGCGCCGCCGCCGGGGCCGCCCAGCAGGGCGCCGGGCAGGACGCCGACGGCGCCGATGACGGCCACGACGAGCAGCAGGAGGAAGATCAGGCCGAAGAGCTTCGGCAGCCGGGGGCGGGCCTCCCGCCAGGCCTCGCCGGTGGTGACGGGCTTGCCGAGGACGGCGCGGCTGGTGACCGCCGTCAGCAGGGCGGTCGCCGTGATCGTGCCGATCAGGGAGACGAGGGCGAGGACACCGGAGTTGACCATGACGTCGCCCATGGCGCCGGTCTTCTCGTCGACGGTGGCGGTCGGGTCGGTGAGGAGGGCGGTGCTGTCGGCGGTGTCGTTGAGGACCAGGCCCTGCAGGAGGACGAGGACGACTTCCACGACGACGGCGACGGTGAGGGAGATGCCGAGGACCGTGCGCCAGTAGGTGCGCATGGTGGTGACCGCGCCGTCGAGGATCTCGCCCACGCCGAGGGGGCGCAGCGGGATCACGCCGGGCTTGGCCGCGGGCGGGGGGCCGCCCCATCCGGTGCCCCAGCCGGCGCCGGGGCTCTGGTGCCCGTAGCCTGCGTGTCCGGGGCCGCCTTGTCCGGGGCTCGCGGGGCCGGCGCCCCAGCCGGCGGGGCCACCCTGTCGAGCCGGGGGGTGCGCCGGGTTCTGGGGGCCTGCGGGCGCGGACCACTGGGCGGGCGGCGGCTGTTCCTTCGACCACTTCGCGCCGGGGCCCTGCGCGGGTGCGCCCGGCGCGTCAGCGGTGTGGGTGCCGTCGGGCCGGTCGGCGGGTTCGGCAGGCGAAGTGGGCGCGGCGGGCGAGGACGCCCCGGGCTCCTGTCCGTCGGACGGGGCGGATCCGGGCGAGGCCCAGCCCGGAGAGTCGTTCATCGTCGCTCCTTGTCGGTGCCCGTCCGCGGGCGCGGTCGCACGTTGGCAGCCATCGTGCCATGGGGTGGTTCTCGCGTGACCGGCCGCGGTCAGGGCTGCATGCCTTCAATTGTCCGCCCCATAACGGGCAGACTGACGACATGGCTGATCAGTACGCGCAATCCGGCGAGGACATGCGGCCCACCGACATGCCCGCCATCCGCTGGGAGGAACCACCCGAAGGGCCCGTGCTGGTGCTCCTGGACCAGACGAGGCTGCCTGCCGAGGAGGTCGAACTGGTCTGTACGGACGCGTCCGCGCTGGTGGAGGCGATCCGTTCGCTCGCCGTGCGCGGGGCGCCGCTGCTCGGGATCGCCGGGGCGTACGGCGTCGCGCTCGCCGCCATCCGCGGGTTCGACGTGGACGAGGCGGCGGCCGCGCTGGCGGGGGCCCGGCCAACCGCGGTGAACCTGTCCGTCGGCGTGGAGCGGGCCCGCACCGCCTACCGGGCGGAGCTCGCCCGGGGCGGCGACCCCGACCAGGGCGCGCGGGCCGCGCTGGCCGCCGCCCGGCAGCTGCACCGGGAGGACGCCGAGGCCAGCGTTCGGATGGCCGAACACGGGCTGGCGTTCCTCGACGAGCTGCTGCCCGGCGGCGGGCACCGCGTCCTCACCCACTGCAACACCGGTTCGCTGGTGTCCGGCGGGGAGGGCACCGCGTTCGCCGTGGCGCTCGCGGCGCACCGGAAGGGGCGACTGCGGCGGCTGTGGGTGGACGAGACGCGTCCGCTGCTGCAAGGGGCCCGGCTGACGGCGTACGAGGCGGCCCGCAACGGCATGACGTACACGCTGCTCACGGACAACGCGGCCGGGTCGCTGTTCGCGGCCGGTGAGGTCGACGCGGTGCTGATCGGCGCGGACCGCATCACGGCCGACGGCTCGGTGACGAACAAGGTGGGCAGCTATCCGCTCGCCGTGCTGGCCCGCTACCACCATGTGCCCTTCATCGTGGTGGCGCCGGTGACGACGGTCGACCTGCACACCCCGGACGGGACGTCGGTCGAGGTCGAGCAGCGTCCCGGCTACGAGGTCACCGAGATCACGGCCCCCCAGGTGCAGGTCACGGGTGCCGGCGGCGGAATCCCGATCGCCCCTCTGGGAACCCAGGCGTACAACCCGGCGTTCGACGTGACGCCGCCCGAACTGGTGACGGCGATCGTCACGGAGCAGGGCGTGGTCTCACCCGTGACCGCCGGGGCGCTGGAGGAACTGTGCGCGCGAGCCCGCCGGGAGGACACCGCCTGACTCATTCCCCGGCGTCACCATGTGGGCCCACGCCGACGACGACCCCGCGCGGGCCCACCCCGCCGCCGTGCCGACGGAAGGGGCTGACATCAGTGCTGACAGCAACGGCAGCGGACGGGGGCAGACAGTGACGGTCCCGTACGACTAAGGTCGCTGGCCGGTGACCCTGCTCACCTGCGCCGCCTTCGCCGTTATGAGAATGGGATGATGTCGTTTATGAAGGGACGAGTCCTTGTCGTCGACGACGACAGCGCACTGGCCGAGATGCTCGGCATCGTGTTGCGCGGTGAAGGTTTTGAGCCGTCTTTCGTAGCGGACGGCGACAAGGCGCTGGCTGCTTTCCGTGAGGCGAAGCCCGATCTGGTGCTGCTGGACCTGATGCTGCCCGGGCGGGACGGCATCGAGGTCTGCCGCCTGATCAGGGGCGAGTCCGGTGTGCCGATCGTGATGCTCACCGCCAAGAGCGACACCGTGGACGTCGTCGTGGGACTGGAGTCCGGCGCCGACGACTACATCGTGAAGCCGTTCAAGCCGAAGGAGCTCGTGGCCCGTATCCGGGCACGGCTGCGCAGGTCGGAGGAGCCCGCGCCGGAGCAGCTCGCCATCGGCGACCTCGTCATCGACGTGGCCGGCCACTCCGTGAAGCGGGACGGGCAGTCCATCGCGCTGACGCCGCTGGAGTTCGACCTGCTGGTCGCGCTCGCCCGCAAGCCGTGGCAGGTGTTCACCCGCGAAGTACTGCTCGAACAGGTGTGGGGCTACCGGCATGCCGCCGACACCCGCCTCGTCAACGTGCACGTGCAGCGGCTGCGCTCCAAGGTCGAGAAGGACCCCGAGCGGCCGGAGATCGTCGTGACCGTCCGCGGCGTCGGTTACAAGGCCGGACCGAGCTGATCATGTCCAAGGACAGTGCCGCTTCGGCCCCCGGCCGGTCCGGGGCCCGTCCGCAGCGGCCTGTCGGCCGGAAGAAGACGGGTTCACACTTCACACGCCTCCTCGACGGCGGACTGCTCCAGGGCGGAGTCCAGGGCAGCCCCGTCCTGCGGCTGCTGCTGCGCTGGGTGCGCCGCCCCCTGCTGCCCGTCATACGGCTGTGGCGACGCAACATCCAGCTCAAGGTTGTCGTCACCACACTGCTGATGTCGCTCGGCGTCGTCCTGCTGCTCGGCTTCGTCGTCATCGGACAGGTCCGCAACGGCCTGCTCGACGCCAAGGTCAAGGCCTCCCAGAGCCAGGCCACCGGCGGCTTCGCCGTCGCCAAGCAGAAGGCCGACGAGGCGGCCGGCGCCGCGGCCGACGACGGCGCCGTCGTGGACGCCGCCGCCCCCCAGAACGTCATCGAATGGATGAGCGAGCTGGTGCTGTCGCTGTCCAGCGGCGGACAGGGCGCCTTCGACGTCGTCACCCTGCCCCCCGGCGACGACAGCGGCGGCGGCCGCGGACCGCGCGCCTCCGGCTACGTCGACCCCAACAAGAGCGTCCCCGAGAACCTCCGCGAACGCGTCAACAGCGGCACCGGCGCCGTCCAGAGCTACTCGCGCATCATCTACCTCAACGACAAGGAATCGCAGCCCGCCCTCGTCATCGGCAAACAGGTCAACGACCCCAACGGCGACCCCTACGAGCTGTACTACCTCTTCCCGCTCACCCAGGAGGAGAAGTCCCTCAGCCTCGTCAAGGGCACCCTCGCAACCGCCGGACTCTTCGTCGTCGTCCTCCTCGGAGCGATCGCCTGGCTCGTCGTACGCCAGGTCGTCACCCCCGTGCGCATGGCCGCCGGGATCGCCGAACGGCTCTCCGCCGGACGCCTCCAGGAACGTATGAAAGTCACCGGCGAGGACGACATCGCACGCCTCGGTGAAGCCTTCAACAAGATGGCGCAGAACCTCCAGCTCAAGATCAACCAGCTCGAGGACCTCTCCCGGATGCAGCGCCGCTTCGTGTCCGACGTCTCGCACGAACTGCGCACACCGCTCACCACCGTGCGCATGGCCGCCGACGTCATCCACGAGGCACGCGAGGACTTCGACCCGATCACCGCACGCTCCGCCGAACTCCTCGCCGACCAGCTCGACCGCTTCGAGTCACTGCTCGCCGACCTGCTCGAGATCAGCCGCTTCGACGCCGGCGCCGCCGCACTCGAAGCCGAACCGATCGACCTCAGGGACGTCGTGCGCCGCGTCGTCAGCGGCGCCGCCCCGCTCGCCGACCGCAAGGGCACGAACATACGCGTCCTCGGCGACCAGCAGCCCGTCGTAGCCGAAGCCGACGCACGCCGCGTCGAACGCGTCCTGCGCAACCTCGTCGTCAACGCCGTCGAGCACGGCGAAGGCAGGGACGTCGTCGTCAAACTCGCCTCCGCGGGCGGCGCCGTCGCCGTCGCCGTCCGCGACTACGGCGTCGGACTCAAGCCCGGCGAGGCCACCCGCGTGTTCAGCCGCTTCTGGCGCGCCGACCCGGCACGCGCGCGTACCACCGGCGGCACCGGACTCGGACTGTCCATCGCCCTGGAGGACGCCCGGCTGCACGGCGGCTGGCTCCAGGCCTGGGGCGAACCCGGCGGCGGATCGCAGTTCCGCCTGACCCTGCCGAGGACCGCCGACGAGCCGCTGCGAGGCTCACCCATACCGCTGGAACCCAAGGACTCCCGCCGCAACCGCGGACTCGACGACGCAGGCCTGCCCCGCGGCGGAGGCGAGAAGAGCGCCACCGTCCCCGTACAGCCCGCAGCAGGGCAGCGGTCGGCGGCACACACCCCGCTCGCACCCCGCACCACCGCCACCCCCACAGCCGACCCCACGGCACTGCCCGGCAACGGCGCACGCGTCGTGCCCCGGCCCGCCACCGGCACGGCATCCACCGGCAACGGCACCGCCGCCGGCACCGGAGCCGGGAGGGCACCCGAGCACGGCCGCACGCACGGCAACGCCGACGACGCCGCCGACAAGCGCGACAGGGCCGGCGACGCGGGCCGCGAGGGCCCTGAAGACGCCGACCACGCAAGCGACACCACCGGGACCGGCCGCACCGCCGACGAGGCCGCCGGTACGTCAGGCAAGGGCTCGAAGCAGCGAGGAGAGACATTCCGTGGGCGCTGACCACGACCGGGGCCGCCGGCGCACACCGCTGCGCGCGACGGCGTACGCCGCCTGCGGTGTCGTACTGCTGGCCGGATGCGCCTCCATGCCCGACCACGGCGACCTGAGCGACGTGGAGTCCACGCCCCGCCAGGAGACCCAGGTGCGGGTCTTCGCCATGCCGCCCCGCGAGGACGCACAGCCCGCCGAGATCGTCCAGGGCTTCCTCGAAGCGCTCACCAGCGACGACCCGCGCTACTCGACGGCCCGCCAGTACCTCACCCCCGCGGCCGCCCGGAAATGGGAACCCGAACGGTCCACCACCGTCCTCGCCGACGGGCCCGGCACCCTCGCCGGCCAGTCCGGCGGCCGGGAAGAAGGCGACGACTTCACCTTCACCCTGACCGGCACCAAGGTCGCCGACATCGACGCACAGCAGTCGTACACGCCCGCGGCCGGCGACTACTCCCGGACCGTGCACCTCACCCGCGACAAGAAGACCAGGCAGTGGCGCATCGACGCCCTGCCCGAGGGCGTCGTCATGGGCAAGTCGGACTTCCAGCGCAACTACATGTCCGTCAACAAGTACTACTTCGCCTCCCACACCGCGTCCGCCGGCTCCGGACAGCCCATGGCCGTCGCCGACCCCGTCTTCGTACGCGAACGGGTCGACCCCATGACCCAGATCGTGCGCTCCGTGCTCGACGGGCCCACCAGCTGGCTGCGGCCCGTCGTCAGATCCAGCTTCCCCACCGGCACCGCCCTCGCCCGGGGCGTCACCGCGCTCGCCCCCGACGACCAGAACAAGCTCACCGTCCCGCTCAACGACAAGGCCGCCCGCATCGGCCACGGCAAGTGCGACGAGATGGCCGCGCAACTGCTGTTCAGCCTGCAGAGCCTCGCCCCCACCGTCGACGAGATCGAACTGCGCGCCGGCAGCCGGCAGCTCTGCTCGCTCACCGACGACCGCGCCACCGCCGTGGCCGAACGCGGCGCGGAGACCCACGCCGGCTACCTCTACTTCGTCGACGGCCGCCACCGCCTCGTCCGGATGAGCAGCACCGGCGGCAACAGCGCCAAGGCCGACGCCGTGCCGGGACCGCTCGGCGACGGCAGCACCGCGTTCCGCTCCATGGCCGTCGCCCGCGACGAGCACACCGCCGCCGGGGTCGCCCTCGACGGCAGGAGCCTCTACGTCACCTCCATGGTCGCCGACGGCTCCCTCGGCGACCCCCTGCTGACCAGCAAGGGCAAGACCGAGAACGACCGGCTGACGGCCCCCAGCTGGGACGGCCAGGGCGACCTGTGGATCGCCGACCGCGACCCCGCCGACCCCCGGCTCCTCCTGTTCGAGCAGGGCGGCGGCGAACCCCTGGAGGTCCTCACCCCCGGCCTCGACGGACGGATCAAGACCGTACGGGTCGCCGCTGACGGCGCGCGGATCGCGCTGGTCGTGGAGAAGGGCGGCAAGCAGTCGCTGCTCATCGGGCGCATCGAACGGGACAAGAGCGGCGACAAGCCCACCGTCTCCGTCCAGGAACTGCGCTCCACCACCCCCGACCTGGAGCAGGTCACCGCCGTGACCTGGGCGGGGGACAGCCGGCTCGTCGTCGTCGGACGCGAGTCGGGCGGGGTCGAACAGGCGCAGTACGTGCAGTGCGACGGCTCCGTGCCCGAAACGGGAACACTGCCCGGCCTCACCGAAGTCAAGAGCATCGCCGCCTCCGAGGACGGCGACGCCCCGCTCTTCGCCACCTCCAAGGACGGTCTGCTGTGGCTGCCCGGCGGAAGCGGCTGGCGCACCTTGAAGGAGACGGCCTCGGTCGCGCTTTACCCGGGGTGAGGCGGGGCGGGGGTGCCTCGTGCTGCGTGTGGGGGACCAGGTCGGAAGTGACTTCCGCCGAGTTTTCCACAGGCGGCCGGGGCGAATTTCGGCCGGTTTTCCACAAGGGTGGCCGCTTCGTCCCGCCCACGGCACAGTGAACCCGTGGACAGCGTTCGTCGGTGGTGGCAGGAACTCGCCGCTCTGATCCTTCCTGCCGACTGCGCGGGATGCGGCCGGGCCCGCGTGATGCTCTGCCCCGCGTGCCGTACGGCACTCGCCGGAGCCGAGCCGCGCCGGGTGCGGCCCGAACCGGCACCACCCGGGCTGCCCGCCGTGCACGCGGCGGCCCGGTACGCGGACGAGGTGCGGGCGGTGCTGCTCGCCCACAAGGAACGCGGTGCGCTGGCACTGGCGCGCCCGCTGGGGGAGGCGTTGGCGGGGGCGGTGCGGGTGGGGTTGGGGGAGGTGGGGGTGGGGGAGGTGGGGGTGGGGGAGGTGGGGGTGGGGGAGGGGGCCCCACCCCTAGGACACCTAGGACACGTAGGGCAGGTAGGGCACCTCAGAAACGAAGGGCACCCAGGACACGGGCACCCAGGACACCTACTCCTCGTCCCCGTCCCCTCCGCGCCCCGGGCCGTGCGGGCTAGGGGGCATGACCCCGCCCGTCGTATCGCGCTCGCCGCCGCTGTCGTCCTGCGGCGGGAGGGGATGCCGGTGCGGGTGGCACCGGTGTTGCGGCAGCGGCGGGCGGTGGCCGATCAGGCGGGGCTCACTTCACGGCAGCGGATGGACAACCTCGGCGGCGCACTGGCGGTGGTGCCCGGCGGGGCGCGGTTGCTGCGTGGTGGCTCGGTGGTGCTGGTCGACGACCTCGTCACGACGGGAGCGTCCCTGGCGGAGGCGGCGCGCGCCGTGCGCTCGGCCGTTTCGGCGGATCGGGCCGGCGAAATGCCCGCCGGGGTGGCGGATCGGAGTGCGTTCAGGGGTGGGGCCGTGTATCGGGACGTTGGCCGGGAAGGCAGTGGGGTACGGGGGGTGGGAGTGCGGGAAGGAGGTGTGGGTCGCGGTGGCGGTGAGCTGCTGTTCGCTGCGGTGGTCGCGGCTTCTCCTGACTCTCCGGAAATAAACCGGAACTGAGTGCCCACTTGCGTCGTTGCAGGTAATGAGAGAGCGAATTCACCTGAACGGAGGTACGCGGTAGTAGAGGGTGACGCCATCCGTCCGGGCGAGATATGTTCGGTTGTGAGGGAAAGCCGCAGGCCACACCTCTCGAATCCGAATCCTGTGCTGCGGTTTTCGCTATGGGCCGTGGCGCCTGGGGTGGAGTTCTCGCCGATGGGGGAGGAGGAGGTGGGAGTCACCGAGTCCGAGGTTCCGGTGCTCACCGGAGCTTGGTGCAAAAGGGAGATGCTCCGCCGTTGATGCGGAGCGATCCGGGAACGGAGTTCTGCGTGGACATCGTCGTCAAGGGCCGCAAGACCGAGGTGCCCGAGCGGTTCCGCAAGCACGTGGCCGAGAAGCTGAAGCTGGAGAAGATCCAGAAGCTCGACGGCAAGGTGATCAGCCTCGACGTCGAGGTGTCCAAGGAGCCCAACCCGCGACAGGCCGACCGGTGTGAGCGAGTGGAGATCACGCTCCGCTCCCGTGGTCCGGTGATCCGGGCGGAGGCGTCGGCCAGCGACCCCTACGCGGCACTCGATCTGGCGGCGGAGAAGCTGGACGCCCAGCTCCGTAAGCAGCACGACAAG
Source organism: Streptomyces sp. NPDC088254 (assembly GCF_044740925.1). NCBI lineage: Bacteria > Bacillati > Actinomycetota > Actinomycetes > Kitasatosporales > Streptomycetaceae > Streptomyces > Streptomyces sp. NPDC088254. The sequence continues at coordinate 13,771 of NZ_JBIURQ010000014.1, forward strand.
CGTTACACGCGGCGCGGCGCACGCCGGATCACGGCGGCGGAGGTCGCCGATCACGTTCCGGGCGTCGCGACTCTGAACGGCAACGGGCAGCCCGTCTCCACCGAGGAGTCGGAAGGTGTGCCCACGAAGAGGATCGGCTCGCTCGAGGTGCAGGGCGAAGGGCCCCTCGTGGTCCGCGAGAAGACGCATGTGGCCGCTCCGATGACGCTCGACCAGGCCCTCTACGAGATGGAGCTGGTCGGTCACGACTTCTACCTTTTCGTCGACTCCGAGACGAAGGAACCCAGCGTCGTTTATCGGCGGCACGCCTACGACTACGGCGTCATCCACCTCAGCACGGACACGATGGTCACGCAGGGCCATTCGCCCGAGGCGGGCGGCGCGCTGGGCGGCTGACCCTGCGCGGTGACGGTTGAAAGGTGCCCCCGTGGAGCGCGTGTGCGCCCCCGGGGGCACCCGTGTGCGACCCCCTGGAGCGCCGCTACGTCACCGTGTTGTCGTCCGGGCATGGAATCATGGCGGGCAACGGCTCAACCGTTGGGCCGGTGCCTTGCGTTGGCGATGGCAAAGGACCACTGCCACAGCCTTCTGGGGGAGGAACGATGGCGGACAGCTTCGGACCGATGCGTGACGGGGGTGCCGGCGAGGGCGTCGTCGGTGAGGGCCCGGACGCGGGCACTGAGCGCGGTGAGCCGATCAGAGTCCTTGTCGTGGACGATCACGCCTTGTTCCGCCGGGGTCTGGAGATCGTGCTGGCGGCCGAGGAGGACATCCAGGTCGTGGGTGAGGCGGGCGACGGCGCGGAGGCCGTGGACAAGGCCGCCGATCTGCTGCCGGACATCGTGCTGATGGATGTGCGGATGCCTAAGCGCGGAGGGATCGAGGCGTGCACCTCCATCAAGGAGGTGGCCCCGAGCGCGAAGATCATCATGTTGACGATCAGCGATGAGGAGGCCGACCTCTATGACGCGATCAAGGCGGGTGCGACGGGATATCTCCTGAAGGAGATCTCCACGGACGAGGTCGCCACCGCCATTCGCGCGGTGGCCGACGGTCAGTCGCAGATCAGTCCCTCGATGGCGTCGAAACTGCTCACCGAGTTCAAATCGATGATCCAGCGGACCGATGAGCGTCGGCTGGTTCCCGCGCCGCGGCTGACCGACCGTGAGCTGGAAGTGCTCAAGCTCGTCGCCACGGGGATGAACAACCGGGACATCGCCAAGGAGTTGTTCATCTCCGAGAACACCGTGAAGAACCATGTGCGCAACATCCTGGAGAAGCTGCAGTTGCACTCCAGGATGGAGGCAGTGGTGTATGCGATGCGGGAGAAGATCCTCGAGATCCGCTAGGCACGCGCGCGGTGGTCAGGCGAGGGCCTGGGCGAGTTCTCTGGTGAGGGGATCGCGCAGGTCGGGTGCGTCGACGCGTTCCACGCGTACGTCCGTGCAGCCGACCCAGCTCGCGGCTTCGACCAGGGCCTGTGCCACGCCGTGGACCGCTTTGGGGCCGTCCAGGCTGACCTGCCGGGCGACGAGTGTGCGTCCTTCGCGGGCGGGGTCCACGCGGCCGACGAGACGGCCGCCGGACAGGACGGGCATCGCGAAGTAGCCGTGGACGCGCTTGGGCTTGGGGACGTAGGCCTCCAGGCGGTGGGTGAAGCCGAAGAGGCGTTCGGTGCGGGCCCGTTCCCAGATGAGGGAGTCGAAGGGCGACAGCAGCGTGGTGCGGTGGCGGCCGCGCGGGACGGTCTCCAGGGCCGCCGGGTCGGCCCAGGCGGGCTTGGACCAGCCCGCGACGGTGACGGGGACCAGGCCCGAGTCGGCGATGACCTGGTCGACCTGCTCACCCTTGAGGCGGTGGTAGTCGGCGATGTCCGCGCGTGTGCCGACGCCGAGGGACTGTCCGGCGAGGCGGACCAGGCGGCGCAGGCATTCGGTGTCGTCCAGCTCGTCGTGCAGGAGGCTTGCGGGGACGGCGCGTTCGGCGAGGTCGTAGACGCGCTTCCAGCCGCGGCGTTCGACGCAGACGACCTCGCCGTACATCAGGGCGCGTTCCACGGCGACTTTGGTGCCGGACCAGTCCCACCACTCGCTGGTCTTCTTCGCGCCGCCCAACTCGGTCGCGGTGAGGGGGCCTTCGGTGCGCAGTTGTTTGATGACCTGGTCGTAGGTGCCGTCGGGGAGGTGGTGGTGCCACTGGGGGCGGGCGCGGTAGGCGCGGCGGCGGAAGGCGAAGTGGGGCCATTCCTCGATGGGGAGGATGCAGGCGGCGTGGGACCAGTACTCGAAGGCGTGGGTGTCCTTCCAGTAGGCGTTCTCGACGGTGGTGCGGCCGACGGCGCCCAGGCGGGCGTAGGGGATGAGTTCGTGGGAGCGGGCGAGGACGGAGATGGTGTCGAGCTGGACGGCGCCGAGGTGGCGCAGGACGCCGCGGACGCCGGCCCGGCGGTCGGGCGTGCCGAGGAAGCCCTGGGCTTTCAGGGCGATGCGGCGGGCTTCGTCCGCGGTGAGTTCTGCGGTGGGCGGCGGGGTCGTCATGGTGGGCACGATAGGGGCTGGGTCTGACAGTGCGGGCTGAGCTGCGAAGACGCGGGCCGGCGGGCGGCGGGTCGCGCTCTCAGACCGCTCCGGTCGGGGCGGGCCGGTCGGTCGGTGCCGGCAGGTAGGGGGTGGTGGAGGGCAGGCCGAGGTCGGAGGGGAGGAGGGAGGCCACCCAGCAGTCGCGGCGTACTCCCTTGTTGTCGGTGGCGGAGCGCAGGGTCCCTTCGAGGGTGAAGCCGGCCTTTTCGGCGACGGCGCGGGAGGCGGTGTTGCCGACTTCGGCGCGCCATTCGACGCGGTCCACGGCCAGGTCGGTGAAGGCCCAGCGGGAGGCGGCGCGGGCGGCCTCGGTGGTGTAGCCGCGGCCTCGGTGTTCCTTGGCGGCCCAGAAGCCGATCTCGGCGGTGCCAGGGGAGCGCATGGTGAGGCTGAGCATGCCGGTGAGGGCGTCGTCGGGGAGGAAGACGCCGAAGGTGAACATGGAGCGGTCGGCCCAGCCGTCGGGGGAGAGCTGTTCGGTGAAGCTGCGGGCGTGTTCGGGGAGGTAGGGGGAGGGGATGGTGGTCCAGCGCTGGATGTCGGGGTCCTGGGCGCAGGCGTGGACGGCGTCGGTGTCCTGGGGGCCGGGGGCGCGCAGGACGAGGCGGTCCGTGGTGAGGGTGACGGGCTCCATCGGGCGATTCTGTGCGGGTGGGCGGGGTGGACGCCAGGTCATTTGCGGGCGAGCTAAGGCGTGGGGTGCGGGCCGGGTGACGGCGTGGGTGCCGGGTGGGGTGCGGGCCGGGTGACGGCGTGGGTGCCGGGTGGGGTGCGGGCCGGGTGACGGCGTGGGCGCCGGGTGGGGTGCGGCCGGGTACGGCGGTGGTGCCGCCCGGTGATCTGCCGGCCGAGTGCACCCTGTGTGCGGGTGATCACGGTTCGCGTAATTCGTTCGCGGGTTGCGGCACCATCCGTGAGGCCCGGCCGTTGTCCAGTGTGAAGAGCAATGGCTGTGCGGTGTGGAGAAGAATGTGGGGCATGTGCGCCGCGCTGTGCGGTCCGCGCCACGGCAGGCCTCCCGGCGCGGCGGGGTCCTCGCATACGATGGCCGTTGCTCAGTCAGTCATCAGGAAACCGACCGTCCCAGGCCCGACCGGCAAGGAGACCAACCCCCGTGTCCGTCCTCTCGAAGATCATGCGTGCAGGCGAAGGCAAGATCCTGCGCAAGCTGCACCGCATCGCGGACCAGGTCAACTCCATCGAAGAGGACTTCGTCGACCTCTCCGACGCCGAGCTGCGGGCCCTCACCGATGAGTACAAGCAGCGGTACGCCGACGGCGAGAGCCTCGACGACCTGCTGCCGGAGGCGTTCGCCACGGTGCGTGAGGCCGCCAAGCGCGTGCTCGGCCAGCGGCACTACGACGTGCAGCTGATGGGTGGCGCGGCGCTGCACATGGGCTATGTGGCCGAGATGAAGACCGGTGAGGGCAAGACCCTGGTGGGCACGCTGCCCGCTTATCTGAACGCGTTGTCCGGCAAGGGCGTCCACCTGATCACGGTCAACGACTACCTGGCCGAGCGCGACTCGGAGTTGATGGGCCGTGTCCACAAGTTCCTGGGGCTGGAAGTCGGCTGCATCCTGGCCAACATGACGCCGTCGCAGCGGCGCGAGCAGTACGCGTGCGACATCACGTACGGCACGAACAACGAGTTCGGGTTCGACTATCTGCGTGACAACATGGCGTGGTCGCAGGACGAGCTCGTGCAGCGGGGCCACAACTTCGCCATCGTCGACGAGGTGGACTCGATCCTCGTCGACGAGGCGCGTACGCCGCTGATCATCTCGGGTCCGGCGGACCAGGCCACCAAGTGGTACGGAGACTTCGCCAAGCTGGTGACGCGTCTGAAGCGGGGCGAGCCCGGCAACCCGCTGAAGGGCATCGAGGAGACCGGCGACTACGAGGTCGACGAGAAGAAGCGCACGGTCGCCATTCACGAGTCCGGTGTCAGCAAGGTCGAGGACTGGCTGGGCATCGACAATCTCTACGAGTCGGTGAACACCCCTCTGGTGGGCTACCTGAACAACGCCATCAAGGCGAAGGAGCTCTTCAAGAAGGACAAGGACTACGTCGTCATGGACGGCGAGGTCATGATCGTCGACGAGCACACCGGTCGTATCCTCGCCGGCCGCCGCTACAACGAGGGCATGCACCAGGCGATCGAGGCGAAGGAAGGGGTGGACATCAAGGACGAGAACCAGACGCTCGCCACGATCACCCTTCAGAACTTCTTCCGTCTCTACAAGCGGCACGACCATGAGGGCAAGGAACAGCCCGGTCTGTCCGGCATGACCGGTACGGCGATGACCGAGGCCGCCGAGTTCCACCAGATCTACAAGCTCGGCGTGGTGCCGATCCCGACGAACAAGCCGATGATCCGCATGGACCAGTCGGACCTGATCTACCGCACCGAGGTCGCGAAGTTCGAGGCGGTCGTCGACGACATCGCCGAGAAGCACGAGAAGGGCCAGCCGATCCTGGTCGGCACGACGTCGGTCGAGAAGTCGGAGTACCTGTCGCAGCAGCTGTCCAAGCGGGGCATCCAGCACGAGGTGCTGAACGCCAAGCACCACGAGCGTGAGGCGCAGATCGTCGCCCAGGCCGGCCGCAAGGGCGCCGTGACGGTGGCCACGAACATGGCCGGTCGTGGTACGGACATCAAGCTGGGCGGCAACCCGGAGGACCTCGCGGAGGCGGAGCTGCGGCAGCGCGGTCTCGACCCGGAGGAGCACATCGAGGAGTGGGCGCACGCCCTGCCCGCGGCTCTGGAGAGGGCCGAGCAGGCGGTGAAGGCCGAGAAGGAAGAGGTCGAGGAGCTCGGCGGCCTGTATGTGCTGGGCACCGAGCGGCACGAGTCGCGTCGTATCGACAACCAGCTGCGCGGTCGTTCCGGCCGTCAGGGCGACCCGGGCGAGTCGCGGTTCTACCTGTCCCTCGGTGACGATCTGATGCGGCTGTTCAAGGCGCAGATGGTCGAGCGCGTGATGTCGATGGCGAACGTGCCGGACGACGTGCCGATCGAGAACAAGATGGTGACGCGTGCGATCGCGTCGGCGCAGTCGCAGGTGGAGCAGCAGAACTTCGAGACGCGTAAGAACGTCCTGAAGTACGACGAGGTCCTCAACCGGCAGCGTGAGGTCATCTACGGCGAGCGGCGTCGGGTGCTGGAGGGCGAGGACCTGCACGAGCAGATCCAGCACTTCATGAACGACACGATCGACGCGTATGTGACGGCGGAGACCGCCGAGGGCTTCGCCGAGGACTGGGACCTGGACCGTCTGTGGGGCGCGTTCAAGCAGCTGTACCCGGTGAAGGTGACCGTGGAGGAGCTGGAGGAGGCGGCCGGTGACCGGGCGGGTCTGACGGCCGAGTTCATCTCCGAGTCCATCAAGGATGACATCTTCGAGCAGTACCAGGCGCGTGAGGCGCAGCTCGGTTCCGAGATCATGCGTGAGCTGGAGCGCCGGGTCGTGCTGTCGGTCCTGGACCGCAAGTGGCGTGAGCACCTGTACGAGATGGACTACCTCCAGGAGGGCATCGGTCTGCGCGCGATGGCGCAGAAGGACCCGCTGGTGGAGTACCAGCGTGAGGGCTTCGACATGTTCACCGCGATGATGGACGGCATCAAGGAGGAGTCCGTCGGCTATCTGTTCAACCTGGAGGTCCAGGTGGAGCAGCAGGTCGAGGAGGTTCCGGTGGAGGACGCGGCGCCGGTCGAGATGGAGAAGCAGGACGTGGTGCCGGCGCAGGCGAACGGGCGCCCGGAGATCCGCGCCAAGGGGCTGGACGCCCCGCAGCGGCGGAACCTGCACTTCTCCGCACCGACCGTGGACGGCGAGGGCGGCACCATCGAGGGTGACTTCGACAGTGACGGCGAGCCGGTGCGGTCCGAGGCCGACGGGCTGACGCGCGCGGAGCGGCGCAAGCAGGCGAAGGCCGGGCGGCGCCGCAAGAAGTAACCGTCGCGTGGTTCGCGTGGTGTGAGGGCCGGGTCACCCAGGTGAGGGTGGCCCGGCCCTTCGCCGTGCCGGGCGGGGAAGCGGCGCGGTCAGTCGTCCGCGGGGCGGGGTCGGCGGGGGCCGTCGATCTCTACGGCCGTGCAGCGCCAGCGGTGGTCGGCGCCGAGCTCCAGGCGGAAGGCCATCGCGCGCAGCCGGTCGCCGGCGCCGATGCGGGCGAAGGCCTCGATGGCGCCGGGGCGGGCGACGTAGTAGCCGATGTCGCGGACGACGGGGCTGACGCCGTGGGGGGTGCGCAGGGGGCCGTGTTCGGCGAGGTGGGCCAGGTCGTCGTAGGCGCGGCCGACGGTGTGGCGGAGCATGCAGTGCACGGGGCGACGCCCGCTGAGGACGGCGAGCAGCCGGTCGGCGAAGAGATCGGTGGGGCGGGGCTGCGGCGGGACGAACGGCCTGCGCGGCGTCTGCTCGGGAACGGTGGCGGGCCGGGCGGGAACGGTGGCGGAGTCGGGCCGGCCCGGTTTGGTGGTGGGGCCGGCCGGGTGGGGCACGGTCGTGGAGCCGGTCCGGCCGCCGGTAGCCGTCGTCGCGACCGACCCCGGTGCCGTGCTGTCGAGGCCCGGGTGGGGTGTGGTGCGTGCGGTGGCCGGGGCGGGGCGTCCGGGGCCCGGGGCTGTCGCGGGGCGGTTGTCGGCGGGGCCGGCGCCGCCCCGGCGGGAGGTGCCCGGGGAGCCTGGAGGGCGGCCGTCGCCGGGTGTGGTGCGGGGTGCGCCGCCGCTCGGTGTGCGGGGCGGTGCGCCTGCGGGGCGGCGGGTGTCGCGGCGGCCCGGAGGGCGACCGCCGGGGGTGCGCGGTTTCCTGGTCATGACCTTGTGCATGGGTGTCCCCGTTCGTACGTGCCCGACCGTGCGTACCGGGCAGTAACTTTCCGTGGTCGTTCTTGTACGGGCTGCGACCGGCCATGGCAAGGAACCCCGACGGCGCGGCGCGGGCAGGCGCGATTCACTTGTCCGGGTGACGGGGGAAGGGGAAACCCCTGGCAGGCGCGGTGCCGCGGGTGAATTCCGAGGCGCGAGGTGGACGTTTCGACCCTCGCGGGCGGGGACTCGAAAGAGTACTGCCGCACGTATCCTGAAGGCCCTCGGGAGGCGGCAGCCGCCCCTCGCCGGGGTGCCGACCGGAGTCCTCGATCAGGAAAGAGCGGCCTGCCATGCGCGTGTACGTCCCCCTGACCCTCCCCTCCCTCGCCGAGGCGCACAAGGCGGGGGAGCTGGGGTCCGGGCCGCTCCTCGCGTACGCCGTCACGCCCGCGTTGCGTGAGTGGTACGTCTCCGACGACCTGGAGGAGCTGGAGTACGCGGCCCTCGGCCGGGCCGCGTTGGCCTCGCTGAGGCTGCTCGCGGCGGAGCCGGCCGCCCCGCGTCGGCGGGTCGTCGTCGCCGTCGACGTGCCCGACGGTGCCGTGGGCCCCGGCTCCGGCGCCGGCCCCGATGACGAGGGCGGCGACGAGGCGGCGCTCGGCCGGGTGCGGGTCACGGTCGCGGTACCGCTGGCCAAGGCGGCCTCGGTGCACGTCGACGCCGGGGACGCGGAGGCCGACGTGGCGGCCGGCGCGCAGGCGCTGGCGGCGGCGGACGGCGGGGACGATGACGCGCAGGCGCTGGTGGACGGCGTCGAGGACCACGAGCTGCTGTGGTTCGCCACACAGGAGATCCCCAACCTGGTCGGTTCCGGGGCCTGAGGACCCGGGAGGCCGCGAGGCCGCCGAGCTCGGTTCACTTGATTGTCGGTGGCGGCGGGTACGTTTGCCGGTATGGGGAAGTCAGCGGCGCACATCGTCTGGGACTGGAACGGCACGCTGTTCCACGACAACGACGCGATCATCGGGGCGACGAACGCGGCGTTCGTCGAGTTGGGCCTGGAGCCGATCACACTGGAGCGGTACCGGGCGCTGTACTGCGTGCCGGTGCCCAAGTTCTATGAGCGGCTGTTGGGCCGCCTGCCCACGGACGCCGAGTGGGAGGTCATGGACGAGGTCTTCCACCGCTACTACGCCGAGCACCGGGTGCGCTGCGGGCTCACCGAAGGGGCGGCGGAGCTGCTCGCCGAGTGGCGGCGGGCGGGGCGCAGCCAGTCGCTGCTGAGCATGTACGTGCACGACGAACTGGTGCCGCTCGTCAGGGGTTTCGGGATCGAGCCGCACTTCGTGCGGGTGGACGGGCGGACCGGGCCGTCCGGGGGCAGCAAGGCGGAGCACATGGTGCGTCACCTCCAGGCGCTGGCCGCAGTGGAGCCGGAGCGCACGGTGGTGATCGGGGACGCCGCGGACGACGCGGTGGCCGCGCTGCACGTGGGGGCGCAGGCAGTGCTGTACACGGGTGGCTCGCACGGCCGGGCCAGTCTCGAGGTGGTGGGTGTGCCGGTGGTGGACTCGCTGGCGGAGGCGGTCGAGGTGGCTCAGGAGCTGGCCGCGTAAGGGGTGAGGGCCGGGCGGGGCCCGGAACGCGAGCCGGGCGGCGCATTCCGACGTGGTGTCGGGATACGCCGCCCTCGGGCGGTGCGTGGTGCGGGAGGCGGCCCGCGCTGTCATGGCGGTTACTTGGGGTCGCGGTTGAACTTCGCGGCCGACCAGAAGTAGCCGAGCACGGCGAGTCCCACGCACCAGGCGACGGCCAGCCATCCGTTGTGGCCGATCTCCGTGCCGAGGAGCAGTCCGCGCAGGGTCTCGATGGCGGGGGTGAAGGGCTGGTACTCGGCGATCGGCTGGAACCAGCCCGGCATCGCGTCGACGGGGACGAACGCGCTGGAGATGAGGGGCAAGAAGATCAGCGGCATCGCGTTGTTGCTGGCGGCCTCGGCGTTCGGGCTGACCAGGCCCATTCCCACGGCGATCCAGGTGAGCGCCAGGGAGAACAGCACGAGCAGTCCGAAGGCCGCCAGCCACTCCAGGGCGCTGGCGTCGGTGGAGCGGAAGCCGATGGCCACGCCGACGGCGCCCACCAGGATCACGCTGGCCACCGACTGGATCACGCTGCCGACGACGTGGCCGACGAGCACCGAGCCGCGGTGGATCGCCATGGTGCGGAAGCGGGCGATGATGCCCTCGTTCATGTCGTTGGCGACGGAGACGGCGGTGCCGATCGTGGTGCTGCCGATGGTCATCAGCAGCAGGCCCGGCACCAGGTAGGCGATGTAGGCGGAGCGGTCCCCGCCGCCGATGCCCGCGCTCATGGTGTCGCCGAAGATGTAGACGAAGAGCAGCAGCAGCATGATCGGCGTGAGCAGCAGGTTCAGGGTGAGGGAGGGGTAGCGACGGGCGTGCAGGAGGTTGCGGCGCAGCATGGTGGCCGAGTCGCGGACGGCGAGGGACAGCCGGGTCGGGCGGGCGGGAGCCAGGGGGGTGCTCATCGGGCGTTCTCCTTGGACTGGTGGGGGACGTCGGCCGGGCCGGTGAGGGCGAAGAACACGTCGTCGAGGTCGGGGGTGTGCACGGTCAGCTCGTCCGCCTCGATGCCGGCCGAGTCCAGGCGGTCGAGGACGGCGCGCAGGTCGCGCTGGGTGCCGTCGCTGGGGATCTGCAGTGCCAGCGCTTCGTCGTCGCGGGTGGCGGCGTCGAGCGCGAGGGCGGCGCCGCGGTAGGCGGCGGGGTCGGAGAAGCGGAGCCGGACATGGCCGCCGGGGACGATCCGCTTGAGCTCCTCGGCGGTGCCCTCGGCGGCGATCGTGCCGTCGTGGAGCACGGCGATGCGGTCGGCGAGCTGGTCGGCCTCCTCCAGGTACTGGGTGGTGAGGAAGACGGTGACACCGCCCGTGACGAGCTCGCGGATGATCTGCCACATGGTGTGCCGGGAGCGGGGGTCGAGGCCGGTGGTGGGTTCGTCGAGGAAGATGACGCGGGGGCCGCCGACCAGGGTCATGGCGATGTCGAGGCGGCGTTTCATGCCGCCGGAGTAGGTGGAGGCGGGCTTCTTCGCGGCCTCCACCAGGTCGAAGCGCTCCAGCAGTTCGGCGGTCACCCGTCGGCCCTCGCTCCTGGACAGGTGGTGCAGGTCCGCCATCAGGAGCATGTTCTCCTCGCCGGTGATCAGCCCGTCGACGGCGGAGAACTGCCCGGTGACGCCGATCTCGGCGCGCACGGACTGCGGGTCGGCGGCGAGGTCGTGGCCGGCGATCCGGGCCTGGCCGCCGTCGGCGGTGACGAGGGTGGAGAGGATCTTCACGGCGGTGGTCTTGCCGGCGCCGTTCGGGCCGAGCAGGGAGAAGATCGTCCCTTCGGGGACGGCCAGGTCGACGCCGTCGAGCACGGTCTTGTCGCCGTAGGACTTGCGCAGCCCGGTCGCCGCGATGGCCAGGTTCGTCATGGTGGGTGTCTCCTCGGAGGCCGCGGGTCAGAGGCTGCGGGCGACGATGTCGCCGAAGCCGGTGGTGGCGTGGATGGTCAGGCCGGCGCCGGCGCCGTCGGTGTTCTTCAGCGCGTTGTCGATCCGGCCGTGGCCGGTGCCGGCGTTCAGGGAGGCGGAGACCCCGCGGGCCGCGCCGACCGACACCTGGCCGTACTCGGTGCGCAGCACGACCGTGCCGCTGACGGCCTCGGCGATCCGCAGGTCGCCCTTCTGGGTGCTGATCTCGGCGGAGCCGCCCAGGCGGCCGACGGCGATGTCGCCGGCGAGGACGGCGAGGCGGGCGCCGGCGACCTCGTCGAGCTTGACCGTGCCCTGCGCGCTGTCGAAGGCGACGTCGCCGAGCCTTCCGACGCCCCGGAGTTCGGCGTCGGCCGCCTTCGCCTCGACCCGGGAGCCGGCCGGCAGCTGGACGGTCACCTCGACCGCTCCGGAGTGGCCGAGGACGCGGTTCTTCGCCGGTGCGGCCTCGATCCGCAGGACGCCGTCGCCGTACTCGACCGTCGTCTCCTCCGCCGCCTTGACGTCGCGGCTCTTCGAGGCGTCCGCGGGCAGGACCTCGACGGTGGTGTCGTCGCGGTCGGCGGCGATGAAGCGGATGCGGCCGGCGGGCACGTCGAGGACGGTGGCGATCGCGGCGGGGGTGTTGAACGTCTGCATGGTGTTCTCCATCGACTCGTTGTGTTCGCGTTCGTTTCTGACGATGGAAAAGCTACGTTGCGTTCATGAATCGCTCAACATTTATGTTGCAATCAATCAGCATCACTGCAGGTCATAGGCTTTAAATCATTGCAATGGAGTGGAATTTAACGCAACGTCGGGGCGCTCGTCCGTTGCAATGAATGAGAGTGAACGCTAAGCTGGCGGCATTCGACGGGAGACATGAGGAGAACGCGATGCCGGGAGGCAGGCTCAGCCAGCAGGAACGCCAGCAGATCGCACTGGGGCTGGCCGACGGCCTCGCCTACGCGGAGATCGCCAGGCGCCTGGACCGCCCGACCTCGACCGTCACACGTGAGGTGATGCGCAACGGCGGTCCCACCGCCTATCGCGCAGACCTGGCCCACCGCGCCACCGAGCGCCGTACGCACCGGCGCCGGCAGGCCGCGCCCCGGAGGGTGGAGGCGTCCCCGCAGCCCTACGGGCGGGACGCCGAGGCGGTGCGCGAGTTCGAGGAGACGTTCACCACCGTCATGATGGCCTCCGGGATGACCGCGATGCCGGCGCGCGTCATGGCCTCCCTCTCCCTCAGCGACGAGGGCAGCCTCACAGCCTCCGAACTGGTCAGGCGTCTCCAGGTCAGCCCGGCGTCCGTCTCCAAGGCGATCGCCTTCCTGGAGAGTCAGAGTCTCGTCCGCCGGGAGCGCGACGAGCGGCGCCGCGAGCGGTACATCGTCGACGACGACGTCTGGTACCAGTCGATGATGGCCAGCGCCCGGGCCATCGCCCATGTCGTCGAGGTCGCGCGGCAGGGCGTGGGCGTCCTCGGTCCCGGCACCCCGGCCGCCGCCCGGCTGGAGAACGTCGCCCGGTTCCTCGACTTCGTCGCCGAGAGCACCGCCCGCGCGGCGGAGCAGGCCCGGGCGGTGCTCCACACGAAAACCGCGACCCCCTCGACCGCCGAAGCCGGAGCAGAAGCCGAGGCCGGAGCCGAAGTTGAAGCAGAAGGCGACGCCGCCGCGCCGGATCCTGGCCGCGCGTGACCCGACGTCAGGTCGCCGGCGCCTTCACGCGCAGGACGGCGAGGAACTCGCGCATCCACGCGGGGTGGTCCGGCCAGGCGCGGGAGGAGACCAGCGTGCCGTCGACGACCGCCTCGGTGTCCTGGAAGGTCGCGCCCGCGGTCTGCATGTCCAGCTCCAGCGCCGGGTACGCCGTGACGCGGCGGCCGGTGAGGCCGTCGACCGCGGCGGTGAGGAGCGGGCCGTGGCAGATCTGGGCGACCGGCTTGTCCGCGTCGAAGAACGACTTGAGGATCTTGCGGAGTTCGGGATCGTTGCGCAGGTACTCCGGGGCGCGGCCGCCGGGCACGACGACGGCGGCGTACTCGCCGGGATCGACCTCGGAGAAGGCCAGGTCGGCGGGCCAGGTGTAGCCGGGCTTCTCGGTGTAGGTGTCGAAGCCGGGTTCGAAGTCGTGGACGACGAAGCGGAGCCGTTTGCGGGCGGGGGCGGCGATGTGGACCTCGTAGCCCTCCTCGCGCAGACGCTGGTAGGGGTACAGCACTTCCAGGCTCTCCGCTGCGTCGCCGGTGACGATGAGGATCTTGACGGTCATGTCGGGCGGCTCCTCTCGGACGGACGCTCCTCATGGGCACCGTGCCTCTCGGGGGCGGCCTTGCCAAGAGGCGGCGTGTTCTCAGGGTCCCTCCCGGGCGGGCGCGGGGCGACCTCTGCCGCGGCACGCCCCTCACACACCCCACCCACCCCCGCCCCTGTGCAGAACGTCAAACTTCGACCCCTGGTTTTGTACACATACGGCTCATGACGACCCCCCGGTCGGGGGCGATAGCCTTGTGGCGTGATCAGCGCGATAGTTCGCGGGGGCGTCGTGGCCCCTGCCCTGCGCCCGGTGACCTCGGAGGAACTCCGGGGCCGGGCGGCGGTCGCTGGTCTTCGCGGGCGGGACGGGGTCAAGAGGGCCCCCAGGACGCCGTGCAGATCCCCGGAGCCGACGGTGCAGAGAGCAGCGTCACACCCGCAGGGAGCACCGAGTATGGCCGATATCCCCCCGCTCATCTCGCCCTGCGGCATAGCGTCGAAGCAGACCGGACACCCCGCGTCGTGGCGTCACGCCGCACGGAAAGAGACCGTACTTCCTTCTACGTCACGCAACGGCGCGCGACAGGAGCCAGAGGACAATGCAGACCAAGCTGGACGAAGCCAAGGCCGAGCTGCTCGAGAGGGCGGCCCGGGTCGCTGAGAACAGCCCGGTCGGGGCGCACCTACCGACCGGGACGACGGGCGAGGGCACTGAGGGAACCCCGGGCGCCCCTGACCACGAATCCGTGCTCTCGTTCCTCCAGCGCTACTACCTGCACACCGCCCCCGAGGACCTCACCTACCGCGACCCGGTCGACGTCTTCGGCGCCGCGTTCTCCCACTACCGGCTCGCGGAGAACCGGCCGCAGGGCACGGCGAACGTGCGCGTCCACACCCCCACCGTCGAGGAGAACGGCTGGACCTGCAGCCACTCCGTCGTCGAGGTCGTCACCGACGACATGCCCTTCCTCGTCGACTCGGTCACCAACGAGCTGACCCGCCAGGGCCGCGGCATCCACCTCGTCATCCACCCCCAGGTCGTGGTCCGGCGGGACGTCACCGGCAAGCTCATCGAGGTGCTCGCCGTCGCGCCCTCGTCCCGCGACCTGCCGCACGACGCGCACGTCGAGTCGTGGATCCACGTCGAGACGGACCGCGAGACCGACCGCGCCGACCTCAAGCAGATCACCGCCGACCTGCTGCGCGTCCTGTCCGACGCCCGCGAGGCCGTCGAGGACTGGGGGAAGATGCGTGAGGCCGCGCTGCGCATCGCCGGCGGGCTCGACGACGAGCCCGTCCCCGGCGACCTGCCCGGGCCCGAGGTGGAGGAGGCCCGCGAGCTGCTGCGCTGGCTCGCCGACGACCACTTCACCTTCCTCGGCTACCGGGAGTACCAGCTGCGGGAGGACGACTCCCTGGCGGCGGTGCCCGGCACCGGCCTGGGCATCCTGCGGGCCGACCCGCACCACGCCGACGGCGACGCCCACCCCGTCAGCCCGTCCTTCGAGCGGCTCCCGGCCGACGCCCGCGCCAAGGCGCGCGAGCACAAGCTGCTGGTGCTGACCAAGGCCAACAGCCGGTCCACCGTGCACCGGCCGTCGTACCTGGACTACGTCGGCGTGAAGAAGTTCGACGCCGACGGCAACGTGGTCGGCGAGCGGCGGTTCCTCGGACTGTTCTCCTCCGCCGCCTACACCGAGTCCGTGCTGCGGGTCCCGGTGATCCGGCGCAAGGTGGACGCCGTCCTGGAGGGCGCCGGCTTCTCGCCCGACAGCCACGACGGACGCGACCTGCTCCAGATCCTGGAGACGTACCCGCGCGACGAGCTGTTCCAGACCCCGGTCGACGAGCTGCGCTCCATCGTGACGTCCGTGCTGTACCTGCAGGAGCGCCGGCGGCTGCGGCTGTACCTGCGACAGGACGAGTACGGGCGCTACTACTCGGCCCTGGTCTACCTGCCCCGCGACCGCTACACCACCGGCGTGCGGCTGCGGATCATCGACATCCTCAAGGAGGAACTGGGCGGCATCAGCGTCGACTTCACCGCCTGGAACACCGAGTCGATCCTGTCCCGGCTGCACTTCGTCGTCCGCGTTCCGCCGGGCACCGAACTGCCGCAGCTGTCCGACTCCGACAAGGAGCGCATCGAGGCCCGCCTGGTGGAGGCGGCCCGGTCGTGGGCCGACGCGTTCTCCGAGGCGCTCACCGCCGAACTCGGCGAGGAGCGGGCGGCGGAGCTGCTGCGCCGCTACAACAACGCCTTCCCCGAGGGCTACAAGGCCGACCACACCCCGCGCTCCGCGGTGTCCGACCTCGTCCACATCGAACGGCTCACCGAGGAGCGCAACTTCTCGCTCAGCCTGTACGAGCCGGTCGGTGCGGCCCCCGACGAGCGCCGCTTCAAGATCTACCGCAAGGGCGACGCGATCTCCCTGTCGGCGGTGCTGCCGGTGCTGAACCGGCTCGGCGTCGAGGTCGTCGACGAGCGGCCCTATGAGCTGCGCTGCACGGACCGCAGCGTCGCCTGGATCTACGACTTCGGCCTGCGCATCCCGACCTCGCTGCGCGGCGGCGCCGGCGACCACCTCGGCGACGACGCACGCGAGCGGTTCCAGGAGGCGTTCTCGGCGACCTGGACCGGTCAGGCGGAGAACGACGGCTTCAACGCGCTGGTGCTGGGCGCGGGCCTGACATGGCGGCAGGCGATGGTGCTGCGCGCGTACGCAAAGTACCTGCGGCAGGCCGGTTCCACGTTCAGCCAGGACTACATGGAGGACACCCTCCGCACGAACGTCCACACCACGCGCCTGCTGGTGTCGCTGTTCGAGGCGCGGATGTCGCCGGACCGGCAGCGCGCCGGGATGGAGATCGTCGACGCGCTCCTCGAGGAGCTGGACGCGGCTCTGGACCAGGTGGCGTCCCTCGACGAGGACCGCATCCTGCGGTCCTTCCTCACCGTCATCAAGGCGACGCTGCGCACCAACTTCTTCCAGAAGTCGGCGAGCGGCGCCCCGCACGACTACGTGTCGATGAAGTTCGACCCGCAGGCCATCCCCGACCTGCCCGCGCCGCGCCCCGCGTTCGAGATCTGGGTGTACTCGCCTCGGGTGGAGGGCGTGCACCTGAGGTTCGGCAAGGTCGCGCGCGGCGGTCTGCGCTGGTCCGACCGGCGTGAGGACTTCCGCACGGAGATCCTCGGCCTGGTCAAGGCGCAGATGGTGAAGAACACGGTCATCGTGCCGGTGGGCGCCAAGGGCGGCTTCGTCGCCAAGCAGCTGCCCGACCCGGCCGCGGACCGTGACGCGTGGCTGGCCGAGGGCGTCGCCAGCTACCGCACGTTCATCTCGGCGCTGCTCGACATCACCGACAACATGGTCGCCGGCGAGGTCGTGCCCCCGGCGGACGTCGTCCGGCACGACGAGGACGACACCTATCTGGTGGTCGCCGCCGACAAGGGCACGGCGACGTTCTCCGACATCGCCAACGACGTCGCCGGCAGCTACGACTTCTGGCTGGGCGACGCCTTCGCCTCCGGCGGCTCCGCCGGCTACGACCACAAGGCGATGGGCATCACCGCGCGCGGCGCCTGGGAGTCGGTGAAGCGGCACTTCCGCGAGCTGGGCGTGAACACGCAGGTCGAGGACTTCACGGTCGTCGGCATCGGCGACATGTCCGGTGACGTGTTCGGCAACGGCATGCTGCTGAGCGAGCACATCCGCCTGGTCGCCGCCTTCGACCACCGGCACATCTTCATCGACCCGAACCCGGACGCGGCCACCTCCTACGCCGAGCGGCGCCGCCTGTTCGAGCTGCCCCGCTCCAGCTGGGCCGACTACGACACCTCCCTCATCTCCGCCGGCGGCGGCGTCTTCCCCCGCACGGCGAAGGCGATCCCGGTGGGCAGCCACATCCGCGAGGCCCTCGGCATCGAGGCCGGCGTCACCAAGATGACCCCGGCCGACCTGATGAAGGCGATCCTCAGCGCGCCGGTGGACCTGCTGTGGAACGGCGGCATCGGCACGTACGTGAAGGCCTCCACGGAGTCCAACGCGGACGTCGGCGACAAGGCCAACGACCCGATCCGCGTCGACGGGCAGGACCTGCGCGTCAAGGTCGTCGGCGAGGGCGGCAACCTGGGCCTGACCCAGCTGGGCCGGATCGAGTTCGCCCGCATCGGCGGCAAGATCAACACGGACGCCATCGACAACAGCGCGGGCGTGGACACCTCCGACCACGAGGTGAACATCAAGATCCTGCTGAACGGCCTGGTCGCCGAGGGGGACATGACGGTCAAGCAGCGCAACAAGCTGCTCGCCGAGATGACCGACGAGGTCGGCGCGCTCGTCCTGCGCAACAACTACGCGCAGAACACGGCGATCGCCAACGCCCTCGCCCAGTCCAAGGACATGCTCCACGCCCAGCAGCGCTTCCTGCGCCACCTGGTGCGCGAGGGCCACCTGGACCGCGCGCTGGAGTTCCTGCCCACCGACCGGCAGATCCGCGAGCGGCTCGGCGCGGGGCAGGGCCTCAGCAGCCCGGAGACGGCCGTGCTGATGGCCTACACCAAGATCACGGTGTCGGACGAGCTGCTGCACACCTCGCTGCCCGACGACCCCTACCTGCACTCCCTGCTGTACGCGTACTTCCCGACGGCGCTGCGCGAGGAGTTCGCCGAGCAGATCGAGCACCACCCGCTGCGCCGTGAGATCACCACGACGGTGCTGGTCAACGACACCGTCAACACCGGCGGCACGACCTATCTGCACCGGCTGCGGGAGGAGACCGGGGCGTCGCTCGAGGAGATCGTGCGGGCGCAGACCGCGGCGCGGGCGATCTTCCGTTCGGCACCGGTGTGGGACGCGGTCGAGGCGCTCGACAACCAGGTCGAGGCGGAGGTGCAGACCCGGATCCGGCTGCACTCGCGCCGGCTGGTGGAGCGCGGTACGCGCTGGCTGCTGAACAACCGGCCGCAGCCGCTGCAGCTCGCCGAGACGGTCGAGTTCTTCGCCGAGCGCGTCGAGCAGGTGTGGGCGCAGCTGACGAAGCTGCTGCGCGGCGCGGACCTCGAGTGGTGGCAGATGATCTACGACGAGCTGACCGGGGCCGGTGTTCCCGACGAGCTCGCCACCCGGGTCGCCGGGTTCTCCTCGGCGTTCCCGGCGCTGGACATCGTGTCGGTGGCCGACCGGATGGGCAAGGACCCGCTGGACGTCGCCGAGGTGTACTACGACCTCGCCGACCGGCTGCGGATCACGCAGCTGATGGACCGGATCATCGAGCTGCCGCGCGCCGACCGCTGGCAGTCCATGGCCCGCGCCTCCATCCGTGAGGACCTGTACGCGGCCCACGCGGCGCTGACCGCGGACGTCCTGGCCGTCGGCAACGGCACCTCGACGCCCGAGCAGCGCTTCACGGCGTGGGAGCAGCGCAACCAGGCGATCCTGAGCCGGGCGCGCACCACGCTGGAGGAGATCCAGGGGTCGGACTCCTTCGACCTGGCGAACCTGTCGGTGGCGATGCGGACGATGCGCACGCTGCTGCGCACGCACTCGTAGCGGGCAGGCGAGGACGTCTGACGACAGGGCGCCCCGGGCCGTGACGGCTCGGGGCGCCTGTCGTCGTCGGGGGCGTGAGGATGCTCAGGCGGCCTTGGGCGCCCCCGGCTTGGCCTTGTTCTTGCCGGGGCCGCCGGTGAACGCCTCGTACGCCTGGAGGACCTCCTCGGTGGGCCCGTCCATGCGCAGTTCGCCTCGCTCCAGCCACAGCACGCGGTCGCAGGTGTCGCGGATGGACTTGTTGCTGTGGCTGACCAGGAACACCGTGCCGGCGTGCTTGCGCAGTTCGCGGATGCGTTCCTCGGAGCGCTTCTGGAAGGAGCGGTCGCCGGTGGCGAGCGCCTCGTCGATCAGCAGGACGTCGTGGTCCTTGGCGGCGGCGATGGAGAACCGCAGCCGGGCGGCCATGCCTGAGGAGTAGGTCCGCATCGGCAGGGTGATGAAGTCGCCCTTGTCGTTGATCCCGGAGAAGTCGACGATGTCCTGGTAGCGCTCCTTGACCTGCTCGCGGGACATGCCCATGGCGAGCCCGCCGAGGTGGACGTTGCGTTCGCCGGTCAGGTCGTTCATCAGGGCCGCGTTGACGCCGAGCAGGGAGGGCTGGCCGTCGGTGTGGATCTTGCCGTTCTCCACCGGGAGCAGGCCGGCGACTGCCTTGAGCAGGGTCGACTTGCCGGATCCGTTGGTGCCGATGAGGCCGATCGCCTCGCCCCGGTAGGCGACGAACGAGACGTTCTTGACGGCGTGCACCTTGCGCACGCCGGCCGCCTTTTCGGCCTTCCCTCGGCGCAGGATGCGGTGCAGGGCGGCGGTCGCGGAGCCCCGGCCGGCGCCGGTGCCGTTGACGCGGTAGACGATGTCGACGCCGTCGACGACGACGGTGGGGATCCGCTCGCCGCCGGCGCGGCCGGTGTCGGGGACGGTGTTGTCAGCCACGGCCGTACGTCTCCTCAGCCTTCCAGAAGTAGATGAACCCGCCGACTCCGGCGAGCAGCGCCCAGCCCGTCGCGATCAGCCACACGTGGTGCGGCAGCTGACCGGCGTGGAAGGAGTCGATCAGGGCGAAGCGCATCAGGTCGATGTAGACGGCGGCGGGGTTGGCCTGGAGGACGGGGGCGACCCAGGACGGCAGGCCGTGGTGGGCGCCGGCCAGCTTGTCGATGCTCCACATCACGCCCGAGACGTACATCCAGGTGCGCAGGACGAACGGCATCAGCTGGGCGATGTCCGGTGTCTTCGCGCCGAGCCGGGCCATGACCATCGAGACGCCGGCGTTGAAGGTGAACTGCAGCAGCAGCACGGGGACGGCCAGCAGCCAGGACGCGGAGACCGGCACGCCGAAGCAGAGCAGGATCACCACCAGCGCGCCCATGGAGAACAGCAGCTGCTGGAGCTGCTGGAGGCAGAACGAGATGGGCAGCGCGGCACGCGGGAAGTGCAGGGCCCGCACCAGGCCGAGGTTGCCGGAGACGGCGCGGGTGCCCGCCATGATCGAGCTCTGTGTGAATGTCCATACGAACACGCCCGTGACCAGGAACGGGACGTAGTCCGGCACGCCCTGCTTGGTGCCCAGCAGCACGCCGAAGATGAAGAAGTACACCGCCGCGTTGAGCAGCGGGGTCATCACCTGCCAGAGCTGGCCCAGCTTCGCCTGGCTGTACTGGGCGGTGAGCTTGGCGGTGGCGAACGCGCCGATGAAGTGGCGGCGCGCCCACAACTGGCGCACATAGGAGGGCAGTGAAGGGCGGGCGCCGCTGACCGAGAGGCCGTGGCGGGCGGCGAGCGCCGCCAGGTCTTCGTGGGACTCGGGCCGCGTCGGGGGCGGTGTGTGGAGGACCTGACTCACATCCGCTGCTTTCACTCGGGGGGAGGGTGACGCCTCGGGGCGGCGCGCACGGGCGGACGGCGTTCCTCACGCGTTCCTTGCCGTCCCCTCACGTCGGGACGGCACCGTATCGTCGCAACGCGAGCGTAAGGCGAGTCGACGTCGGAACGCAACCGTATCGTCGTGACGCCCTATGCTGGTCGGCATGACGACGAACGCCGACGAGCCCTCGACGCGTCCGCGCCGCCGGGCCCCCGCCGGAGCGGCCGTGCTGCGCGAGGACGTCACGGAGGCCATCCGGGCCGCCGTGTTCGAGGAGCTCGCGACCGTCGGCTACGCCCGGATGTCCATCGAGGGCATCGCCCGACGCGCCGGGGTGGGGAAGACCGCCGTGTACCGGCGCTGGCGCTCCAAGCTGCACCTGGTCCTGGACATCGTCTCGGCCATCGCCGTGCAGGGCCTGCCCGCGCCGTGCACGGGCAGCCTGGAGGGCGACCTGAGAATGCTGTACGAGGTCACGTCACGGGCGCTGCGGCACCCGGTGGCCTCGCAGATCATCCCGGACCTCCAGGCCGAGGCAGCCCGCAACCCGGAGATCGCCGAAGCCCTCCAGAAGGCCCTGCGGGACGGGCAGGAGGGCGTCGCCCTGAAGATCGTCGCGGCGGCGACCGAGCGCGGCGAGGTGCGCCGGGAGGCCGACGCCGAGCTGGCCCTGGACCTGATCTCCGGTCCGCTGTACTGGCGCTCCGTGGTCATCCGCAGCCCGAAACTCCCCAAGGACTACCTCGCGGCCCTGACCCGGGCGACCGCGGAGGCGATCAAGGCCCTGTGACCCCGCGCGGCGGTCCCGAAGCACACCTTCTGCGCTGCCCGCCTACGAACGGGCCGCCTCCGGGTGGAGGTGCACCCAGCCCTCCCAGGCGGAGACGATCATGTCCTGGACGTCGTGCGCGGCCTTCCAGCCGAGAAGGGTCTCGATGCGCTCGGCGGAGGCCACCACACGGGCCGGGTCCCCCGGTCTGCGCGGGCCGACCGTCGGCGGGCGGTCGTAGCCGGTGACGGCGTTGATCCGGTCGATCATCTCCCGGACGGAGACGCCCTCGCCGCGGCCGATGTTGAGGGTCAGGGTGTGCCCCGGGGAGTCCTGGAGGGCACGGGCCGCGGCGACATGGGCCTCCGCCAGGTCGACGACGTGGATGTAGTCCCGGACGCAGGTGCCGTCCGGCGTCGGATAGTCGTCGCCGAAGATGCGCGGCGCGGCGTTCTCCGTGAGGCGTTCGAACACCATGGGCACCAGGTTGAAGACACCGACGTCCGCCAGCTCCGGGCTCGCCGCACCGGCCACGTTGAAGTAGCGCAGCGAAGCCGTGGACAGCCCCGTGGCCCGGCCGGTCGCGCGGACCAGCCACTCGCCCGCCAGCTTCGTCTCGCCGTAGGGCGAGATCGGCGCGCACGGAGTCTCCTCCGTGACGAGGTCCACGTCCGGCATGCCGTAGACGGCGGCCGAGGAGGAGAACACGAACGAGGGGACCCCGGCGGCGGTGACCGCGTCCAGGAGGACCCTCAGACCCTCCACGTTCTCCCGGTAGTAGTGCAGGGGCCGGTCCACCGACTCCCCGACCTGCTTCTTCGCCGCCAGATGCACGACACCGGTCACCTCGTGCTCTGCGAGCGTGCGCTCCAGCAGCGGGCCGTCCAGTGTGGAGCCCGCCACCAATGGCACCCCTCGCGGCACCCGCTCGGCGACCCCGGTGGACAGGTCGTCGTACACCACCACCCGCTCGCCCGCCCCGGCCATCGCCCGCACCACGTGCGCCCCGATGTATCCGGCCCCGCCTGTGATCAACCAGGTCATGTCGTCACATCCCCCTCATGGACGCCCGGTGCGCCCGAAACCCAGTGAATCAGGCGGCACGCGCTTCCGCAGAGCCTGTGGATAACTCCGCGTGCGTCAGTCGGTGCGTACGGTGTCCGCCTGCTCGCCGGCGTCCGGGTCCTCCTGGGCGGCCGCCGAGTCCAGTGCGGTGGTGAGCACGTCCAGGCGCTCCTTCAGTTCGCGGATCTTATCCAGTTCGAATCCGGTCGCGCTCACGATCCGGCGCGGCACCCGCAGGGCCCGCTCGCGCAGCTCCGTGCCCTCCTGCGTCAGGCGGACCTCGACCGAGCGTTCGTCGCGCGCGCTGCGCTCGCGGTGGACGAGACCGGCCGCCTCCAGGCGCTTCAGCAGCGGCGACAGCGTGCCGGAGTCGAGGCGCAGATGCGCGCCGAGCTTCTTGACGGGCAGTGCGCCCTCCTCCCACAGGACCAGCATCACCAGGTACTGCGGGTAGGTCAGGCCGAGGTCCTTGAGGATCACGCGGTAGACGCCGTTGAAGGCGCGTGACGCGGCGTGCAGGGAGAAGCAGATCTGGCGGTCCAGCCGGAGCCAGTTCGCCTCGGTGACCGCGGTCTGCGCGGCTTCCGTGGCGTCGGCGGCCCCGGCCTCGACGGCTTCCGGGGCTTCGGCGGCGGTTCCTGGACCGGGGGAGGCGGGTGCGGCGGAGTGAGGGGACATCGGGGTCATGCCTCCAGCGTAACTCGGGCGAGCAATTAAGTTGTGTGCAACTTAATTGTGTGCTCTACTTGTGGTCGTGAGGCCGCCCGGACGCCCCGGCGAAAGGGCCGGCCGCCCCTGACCACGCAGGACTTCCGAGAGGGATGGTTCATCCATGGACGCGCTGTACACCGCTGTCGCCACCGCCACCCACGGCCGTGAGGGCCGCGCCGTCAGCTCCGACGGCAAGATCGACCTCGCGCTGGCCATGCCGGTGGAGCTGGGCGGCAACGGTCAGGGCACCAACCCCGAGCAGCTCTTCGCCGCCGGATACGCCGCCTGTTTCGGCAGCGCCCTCGGCCTGGTCGGCCGTCAGGCGAAGGTCGACGTCAGCGAGGCCGCCGTGACCGCCGAGGTCGGCATCGGCAAGCAGGGCGAGGGCTTCGGCCTCAAGGTCGCCCTCCGCGTCGAGCTGCCGGACTCCCTCGACGAGGCCACCGGTCGCAAGCTGGTCGAGCAGGCCCACCAGGTCTGCCCCTACTCCAACGCCACCCGCGGCAACATCGAGGTCGAGCTCGTCATCGAGTAGCCCTGAGGAGGACGGGCCCCACAACGGCCGACCGCCGCCCCCGGCCGGGCCTGGCGACCGCCGCGCCCCCGGCCCGCACCGCCGCCCCCGGCCGGGCCTGGCGACCACCGAGCCCCCGGCCCGCACCGCCGCCCCGGCCGCCCCCGGCTCACATGGGCGCCAGCACGCCCTCGCCGTCGGCCGGCGAGGCAGGCGAGGAGGGCGAAGACGGCGGGAGAACCGCCGTAGGGGCCTGCTCCGGCAGCGGCTCGCCCAGCAGCAGCGTCCGTACGACCCGCTCGGCGGCCCGGCCGTCCTCCCACACGCAGAACCGCTCCCGGAAGCCCGCGCGCAGCCGCGCCGACTCCTCGTCCCGCCAGCCGCCCGAGGAGAACAGCCAGGTCAGCTCCCGGTAGCTGCGCGAGACATGGCCGGGCGCGTCGGCGGTGATGTCGAAGTAGGCGCCCCGGCTCGCCTTGTAGACGTCCCAGTCGTCGGCGTGGACGACGATCGGCCGGTCCAGGTTGGCGTAGTCGAACATCAGGGCCGAGTAGTCGGTGACCAGCACGTCGGCGGCGAGCATGACGTCCTCGACGTGCGGCTCGTCCGTCACGTCGACCAGGATCCCGCGCCGGTGCAGATCGCTGAGACCCAGGCCGCGCGCCGGGCCGGTCGCCAGGGACGGGTGCAGCCGCACCACGAGGGTGTGGCCCTCGCCGAGGTCGGCGGCGAACCGGGCCAGGTCGATCCGGTCCACATGCCCGCCGCGCCGGTACTCGCGGCGGGTCGGCGCGTACAGCACGACGGTGTGACCGGCGGGGATCCCCAGCCGGGCGCGCACCGCCGCCCCGTCCGCCGGACCGGCGTTCACCAGCACGTCGTTGCGGGGGCTGCCGGTCCGCACCGACGTGAAGTGGCACGGATAGGCCCGCTCCCACACCAGCTCGGAGTGCGGGTTGGCGACCAGGCTGTAGTCCCAGCGGTCGGCACGGCGCAGCATCTGCGGCACGTCCACCCCGTGCCGGGCTCCGGGCTTGGTGAGCAGATCGGCCGCCATGTACTTCAGCGGGGTGCCCTGGTGGGTGTGGATGTGGACGCTGCCGGGCCGCTTGACCAGCGTGCCGGGCCAGTTGACGTTGTTGACGAACCAGCCGGCCCGCGCGGTCACCCGCCGGTAGTCGGGGGAGTCCAGCAGCACGTGCTCGACGTCCTCGGGGAGCAGCGCCGCCGTCTCCTCGTCGCGCACGACCCACACCCCGCGCAGCGCGGGAGCGATCTCGCGGGCAGCGCGGTAGACGGCGGCGGGGTCGCCGAGCACGCCGCGGTGGGAGAACGCCGAGTACACGACGAGTTCGCGGTCCGGAGCCCGGCGCGGCCGGGCGGCCGCCAGCCCCCGGCGGGCGCGGCCCGCTGCCGCCCTGCGCGCCGACGCCCCCCGTCGGGCCAGCTCACGGCCCGCCCGACCGGTCTGCCGCCGGACCCGGTAGACGGCGTAGGGCTGACGCAGCACCCGCAGCTCGGCGGGCGTCGGCTCGCCGGGCGGCTGGTGGCGGGCGAACAGCTCGGCAGTACGGCGGAAGAACTCGGCCTTGTCCGACGGCGGCAGCCGGTCCGGCTTGGCGAGGATGTCCAGACAGTGCTCGCCCATCTTGCGGTGCAGATAGGGCCGCCAGGACGCC
The DNA here is from genome assembly GCF_044740925.1 of Streptomyces sp. NPDC088254. Lineage (NCBI taxonomy): Bacteria > Bacillati > Actinomycetota > Actinomycetes > Kitasatosporales > Streptomycetaceae > Streptomyces > Streptomyces sp. NPDC088254. Next base: position 39,126 of record NZ_JBIURQ010000014.1, read on the forward strand.
AGCTCCGGGCGGGAGTCGACGAACGCGAACACCCGCTCGTACTGGTCGTGGATGTCGAAGTGCTTGCGGCTTGTGGTGGACAGGATGTTGCCCTGCCGGCGCTGGCGGTAGTTCAGGCAGATCCGGTCCAGGGCGGCGACCCGCCCGGCGCTGAGCATGACCGGGAACGTCCAGGGGGTGTCCTCGTAGTAGCCGGGCGGGAACCGGAAGCCGTACTTCTCCACGAAGCCGCGCCGGTACACCTTGTTCCACACGACCATCAGCAGGTCGAGGATCTCGGGGCGCTGCGCCGCGGTGAACACGTCGTCCCCGCACTCGGCGAGGATGTGCGCGAGGGCGTTGCGGCGGGTGCCGCCCCACCAGTACGTGCGCGCGTAGTCGAAGACGAGCACGTCGGGGTCGCCGCTCTCGTCGAGCCGGTCGGCCATCGCGTGCAGCGCGCCGTCGGTGAGGGTGTCGTCGCTGTCGAGAAAGAACAGGTAGTCGCCGCTCGCATGCGGCAGACCGGCGTTGCGGGCGCGGCCGAGGCCGACGTTCTCCGGCAGGTGCAGGACCCGCACGCGGTCGTCGCGGGCCGCGTACTCGTCGAGGATCGCGCCGCAGCCGTCGGGTGAGCGGTCGTCGACGGCGATCACCTCGATGTCGCGGTACGACTGCTCCAGGACCGAGTCGAGGCACTCGCGCAGGAAGCCCTGCACCTTGAAACAGGGGACGATGATGCTGAAGCGAGGCACTGCGGGGGTCAGCTCCTTACGAAGGTGCGGGCGGCGGGGGCCGGGGTGCGCTCGGCGAGGGGGCGCACGGGCGGGATCGCCTCCGGAGGTTCGCCGAGCAGCACCCGCCGCACCACGCGCTCGGCGGCCCGGCCGTCGTCGAACTGGCAGAAACGGGACCGGAACGCGTCCCTGAGGGCCTGGGCCGAGGCCGACGCGTAGGAGCCGTCCCTGAAGAGGCGCACCAGCTCCTCGGGCGTACGGGCGACCGCTCCCGGCGGCTGAGCCATCAGGTCGAAGTACACGCCCCTGGTCTCGGTGTAGACCTCCCAGTCGTCGGCGTACACGACGATCGGGCGGTCAAGGTTGGCGTAGTCGAACATGATCGACGAGTAGTCGGTGACCAGGACGTCGGCGGCCAGGCAGACCTCCTCGGTGGAGCGGTGCCCGGTGACGTCGATGACCCGGCCGGTGCCCGCGCGGGTGCCCCGGTCGTAGAAGTAGTGGGCGCGCAGCAGGACGACGACGTCGTCGCCGACGGCCTCGCAGAACGCCTCCAGGTCCAGGCCGGCGCCGAAGCCGCTCTCGTAGTCGCGGTGGGTCGGCGCGTACAGGACGGCCGTCTTGCCCTCGGGCACGCCCAGTTCGCGCCGGATCCGGGTGACGTCGTCCGCGGTCGCCGTGCAGAAGACGTCGTTGCGCGGATAGCCGTACTCCAACTGCTCGTAGGAGCCGGGGAAGGCGCGCTCCCACATCTGGGTGGAGTGGGTGTTGGAGGAGAGGTTGTAGTCCCAGCGGTCCACCCGGCCCAGGAGTTTGGTGAAGCTGCCGGTCGCGGCCGCGACCACCGGGTACGTCGACTGGTCGACGCCCATCTTCTTCAGCGGGGTGCCGTGCTGGGTCTGCACGTGCACGCTGCCCGGACGTTTGACGACGCCCTCGGCGAAGTTGGCGTTGTTGACGAGGTACTTGGCGCGGGCCAGGACCTGCCAGGCGCGGCGGCTGCCGAGGACGGCGTACTCGACCCCGGCGGGCATGGCATGCGCCTGGTCGGGTTCGACGAGGAACACCTGCCGGATGTGCGGGGCGAGTTCGGCGGCCTTGGCGTGGATCGCGGCCGGGCTGCAGGCGTAGCCGCGGCCCCAATAGGCGCAGTACACAGCAAGGTCGGGGTCGAGGGGACGGCGCAGCTGACGCCGGTAGTACAGCCGGGTGCGCAGGCCGGCGGGACGGGGGAGGCGCTGGACGGCGGCCGAGGCCCGCTGGTTGGCGCCGCGCAGCGCGCGGAACGCCGTGTACGCGCCCGCCGCGAGCAGCCGGTGCTGCACGCCCACGCTGCCGCCGGGCGTGCGGAAGCCGTCCGGCCGGTGCCGGCGGTGCAGCCGGCCGGCCCGGCGGAAGAACGCCCTGCGGCTCGCTCCCGGGAGCCGCGCCGGATGCGCGGCCGTCCTCAGCACGAGCGCGAAGAGCTGCTCGAACAGCGGCCCCGACCGCCGCTTCGAGAGCCCCTGTTCGGCGGCCGTCCGCAGCACCAGGTCGACCTGGTCGAGGAGTTCGGCGTGGTGCGCGCCCGGCTGGTTGATCCGGCTGCCCTGCCGGCGCACATGGTGCCGTACGACGACCGAGCGCAGAACCGCGATGCGCTCCGCCCGCACGGTGACCAGCCCCCCGAAGCCGAGGTCCGTGAAGTGGCCTTCGGGGAAAGCGAGTCCGTGCTCGGTGAGGAAGTCGCGCCGGTGGGCGGTGCCCCACACGGGCAGTTCCACGCCGGTCACTCGCGGGGCTTCGCCGGGGGCGAAGGCGCCCTTGGGGGCCCGCGCCAGCAGCGGCGCCGCCGGGTTGACCGGCTCACCCTCCCACCAGGGGGTGCGCTCGTGTTCGGCGTACAGGACGTCGACGTCGCCCGTCCGCGTCAGACGGGCGTCCAGGGCGGTCAGCGCGCCCGGGGCGAGGGTGTCGTCGCCGTCGAGGAACAGCAGATAGGCGCCGGTCGCCGCCCGCATCCCGGTGTTGCGCGCCCCGGCGAGTCCCGCCGACGGAGGGGAGTGCACCGCCGTCACCCGGGAGTCCCGCTCCGCGTACCCGGCGGCGACGGCCGCGGCCGGGGCGTCCGGTGCGTCGCAGACCGGGATCAGCTCGAAGTCGCCGAAGGACTGGGCGAGGACGGAGTCCAGCGCCTGGGACAGCCGGCCCACGACCCCGTGGGACGGGACGATGATGCTGAAGCGGGGCATTCTGCTCTTTCTCTGTCGGTGGTCGCCGGGACCCGGTCCGCGCGGGCCGCGACGAGCCGTGGGCGTCGGAAGGGCTCTCGGAAGGGCAAACGGAGTCAGAGGCGCACGGTGACGGCGGCGGCGCCGGCGGATCGCGGCTCGGCGGTGAGCGGCGGGCGCGGCTCGGTTCCCGGCGGCGTGGCGGGGCGCCGGACGCGGGCCTGGACCGCGAGGCCGGTGGACGGGCGCTTCGGGGCCCGCTCCACACCGAGCTGGAGGCGCCGGGCGCGGCCCCGGCGGGGCGGCTCGTGCCGGCCGGAAGGCGTCCGCGTGTACGGGAGGTGTGCCGAACGGCCGACGGGAGCGGACGGCCGTGACCGGATCCGGAGGCGCAGCCGGTGGCGGGCTGTGCGGGCCGCCGCACGCAGCGCCCGGCGGGCGCGGTGCGTCCTCAGCCGGGTGACGGTGTGCCGCCGCCGGGCACGGGGCGGGACGGGCGCGCCCGGCATGCCGTGCTGAGGCCGGGCGGTGGGGGAGCCGAGGCCGTGGGCCCGCCGCCGTCGCGGGCCCACACGGACCCGGGGCGGCACGGAGCCGGGGCGCTCGGGCCGCGGGTACCCCCGAACCTCCGACGCGGGGACGGTGACACTGAACCTGGGCAAAAGACATCCATGGGTCGGCGCGGGCAGAAGACAGGGCCTTGCCCGGGAACGGCCGATGGAGTGACTTGGTTACGTTCGCCTACGGCATCCGGGGGACACCGGGTGAACGGCGGGGGCGTCCTGTTGACGGCCCGCCCCTCGATCCGCCACCCTGTCCACCCCCCCTTGCGCCGCCGCCTGCTTGACCGCCTACTTGACCGCGCCGGCCATCACGCCGGACACGAACTGCCGCTGGAACGCGAAGAACACGGCCAGCGGGATCACCATCGAGATGAACGCGCCGGGCGCCAGCACGTCGATGTTGTTGCCGAACTGCCGTACCTGCGTCTGCAGGGCGACCGTGATCGGCTGACTGTCCGCGTCGGTGAACACCAGCGCGACCAGCATGTCGTTCCACACCCACAGGAACTGGAAGATGCCCAGGCTGGCGATGGCCGGACCGCCCAGCGGCATCACGACCCTTGCGAACAGGCGCAGTTCGCCCGCGCCGTCGAGGCGGGCCGCCTCCAGCAGTTCACGGGGGATCTCCGCGAAGAAGTTCCGCAGCAGGAACACCGCGAACGGCAGACCGAAGCCCACATGGAACAGGATCACCCCGAGGACGGAGCCGAACAGGCCGATGCTGCCGAACAGTTCGGCGATCGGGAGCAGCGCCACCTGCACGGGCACCACCAACAGGCCGACCACGCCCAGGAACCACCAGTCGCGCCCGGGGAACTCCATCCAGGCGAACGCGTATCCGGCGAGCGAGCCGACGACCACCACCAGGATCGTCGCCGGGACCGTGATCAGGGCCGTGTTGACGAGGGAGCCGGTGATGTCGTCGTTCCCCAGCAGCCGCCGGTAGCTGTCGAAGGTCAGCCGTGACGGCTCCGCGAACACCTTCCACCAGCCGCTCGCGCTCATGTCCTCCGGGGTGCGCAGCGAGGAGATCAGCAGCCCGATGGTCGGCACCAGCCAGAACAGGCCCACGAGGACGAGGAAGACGCGGACCAGGCCGCCGTTGAGCCTCTCGACGACCCGCGAGGCGAACGACCGCCGGGCTCGCGCGTCCGTCGTCCCCCCGGTCTCGATGTGGACGATCATCGCCGCACCTCCCGCCGCAGCCGACGTACGTTGAACCACATCACCGGGATCACCAGCAGCAACAGGAACACCGCGATCGCGCTGGCCACGCCCGGCTGGTCCTCGGAGAAGCCCTTGCGGTACAGCTCCAGGGCGAGCACGTTCGCGTCGTCCTGGGAGGAGCCGGGGGCGATGATGAAGACCAGGTCGAACACCTTCAGCACGTTGATCATCAAGGTGACGGCGACCACCGCGAGGACCGGCGCCAGCAGCGGCACGGTGATCCTGCGGAACACCTGCCACTCGTTCGCCCCGTCGACCCGCGCCGCCTCCGTCAGCTCCCGTGGCACGCTCGCCAGCCCGGCCGCGATCAGCACCATCGCGAAGCCCGCCCACATCCAGATGTACGAGCCGATGATCGCCGGCGTGACCAGCGACGGGCCGAGCCAGTCCACGCCGTTGTACGCCTCCTGGAAGTTGCTCGCGGGCAGCCGCAGCCGCGCCCCGTCGGCCGCCGCGGGCAGGGTGAAGCTGCCGTCCGCCGCGGCCGTCGTGGAGGCGACCACCTTGCCGTCCTTGATCGCCTCGATCCGCATCCCCGGATAGCCAAGCTCGGAGGCGTCCGGCTGCCCCGGCCTGCCGACGCCCTTGCCGCGGGTGAAGTCCTGCCAGGTCGAGCCGGTGACCTCGCCCAGCTTTCCCGCCGGCAGGACGGCCCGCTTCGCGTCGTCCGGCATCAGGTCGGGCGCGACGCCCACCAGGGGCAGCGCCACCGAGTCGCCCATGCGGACGGGCCCCCTGGTGACGAACCCGCCGCCCTTCACCGGCGCCAGCGGCGAGTTCCGCCCCGGGTGCGCCTTGGGGAACGCCGACGACTGCGCGAACGTGTCGTGCACGCCGACCCACACCGCGTTCGCCACGCCCTTGTCCGGGTCCTGGTCGTAGACCAGCCGGAAGATGATGCCGGCGGCGAGCATCGAGATCGCCATCGGCATGAAGACGACCAGCTTGAACGCCGTTCCCCAGCGCACCCGTTCGGTCAGCACCGCGAAGACCAGACCCAGCGCGGTCGCGACCGTCGGCGCGAACACCACCCAGATCACGTTGTTCTTGAGCGCCGTACGGATGCCGTCGTCCGTGAACAGCGTTCCGTAGTTGTCGAATCCGGCGAACCCGTCACCGGACTGGTCGTAGAGACTGCGCACGAGCGAGTACCCGATCGGGTAGACCACGAGCGCGCCCAGCAGCACCAGGGCGGGCAGCAGGAACAGCGCTGCCACGGTCCAGCGCGTGCCGGTCACGCTCCCCCGCGACCCGTGAGCGGCGGGGGACGAGCCCTCCCTCGCCGCCGTGGCGGACGCCATCGCCTCAGCCGCCGTACGCGGCCGCCGCGTCGGCCTCCAGCCTCCGCTGGGTGCCCGCGACGTCCGCCGGGTTCTTCAGGAAGTCCTGCAGCGCCTTCCACTCGCCCTTGCCGGGAGTGCCGCCGAAGGCCTGCGGGGCCTGGTCGGACATGTCGAAACGGAAGTCGTCGCCGGCCGCGACCAGCGACTCGGCGATCTTGCGCTGCACGTCGTTCGGGTAGACGGAAGGGTCGAGGTTCTTGTTCGGCGAGAGATAGCCGCCCAGCTTGGCCTGGATGGCCGCCGCGTCGGGGGAGGCGAGGAAGGTCGCCAGCGCCTGCGCGCCCTCGGAGTCCTTCAGGATCACCGCCGCGTCACCGCCGGACACCACCGGCGCGGTGTCACCGGCCTTCGGGAACGGGAACACCTTCGCGCCCGTGCCGACCTTGACGCCCGCCTGGACGATGTTCACCTGCGCGAAGTCGCCCTCGTAGACCATGGCGGCCTTCGGCTGGTCACCGCCGGTGAAGGTCTGCGTCACCGAGGCCGGGAAGTCCGTCTGGAGCGCCCCTGCCGCGCCGCCCGCGACGTAGTCCTTCTTGCCCCAGACCTGCGCCAGCGCGGTCAGCGCGTCCTTCACGGACGGGTCCGTCCACTTGATCTCGTGCTTGGCCAGCCGGTCGTACTTCTCGGGGCCCGCCTGGGAGAGGTACACGTTCTCGAACCAGTCGGTCAGGGTCCAGCCGTCGGCGCCGCCCACCGAGAACGGCGTGACACCGGAGTCGTAGACCGTCTGCGCGGTGCTGAGCAGCTCGTCCCACGTCTTGGGCTCGGCGGCCCCCGCGTTCTCGAAGACCTTCGCGTTGTACCAGAACAGCGACTTGTTGGCGGCCTTGTAGTACACGCCGTACTGCCGGCCGTCGATCTTGCCGATGTCCTGCCAGCCCTGCGAGTAGTTCTTCTGCAGCTCCTTCAGGGCCGCCGCGCCCAGCGGCTTCGCCCACTTCTTCTCCACGGCCTGCTTGATCGCGCCCGGCTGCGGAAGCAGCGCGACGTCCGGGGGCTGCCCGCCCGCCACCTTCGAGCCCAGGAAGTTGATGATCGGGTCCTGCGCGGGCACGAACGTCACCTTGGCGCCCGTCCGCTTCTCGAACTCCGCCAGCACCTTCTTGAAGTTGGCCTGTTCGGCGCCGGTCCACACGGCGGCGACCTCGAGCGTCGTGCCGTTCAGCTTGGGGAGGGTCACGGTGCTGCCCGAGTCCTTCGCCGGGCTGCTCTCGCTCGCGCCGCTCTTGTCGTCGTCTCCGCCGCACGCGGTGAGCGAGAGCGCGAGCGCTCCCGCGAGGATCGCGGCGGCGGTTTTCACGGTCCTCGGTGTCCGGATGGTGTCGCTCCTGCGCATCACTGCCCCGTTCTTCGTCCTCGTCGAACGTTCGAGCGCTGTCCCGTGCCACTGGTCTACGCCGGGCACCGGGGGTCGGCAAGAGCGCCTGCCCTGTCAAGCGGCCGATTGTGACCGCGTCGTGACGGGGTGCGCCCACCGACCCCGTCGTCGAGCGCCGGACGCGCCCGCCACGGCCGAACAGGTGACGGACCCCGAGGCTGCGCGGCCGCCCGTCACAGGAGGGAGGGGACCTGCGCCGCCGACACCTCCCGGGCCGCCCGTTCCAGGGCGCTCGCCAGGAGGGCGAGGTCGGTGGGGCCGTTGCCCAGCTCCCGCACGGGGCGGCGGGCCGGGGGGTCGCCCATGCGCTGCCACTCCAGGGGGACCACCGTGGGACGCAGGGTCGCCGTGCGCGGGATGCGGCCGGTGACACGGCCGGCCTGGAACGGGGTGAGCCGGCCGTCGGCGGTCCGCACCCGGCCGCGACCCGGCACCGGCTCGTCCGCGCCCGATCCCGGCGGGTCGAGGACGATCCGCAGCGTCGCCTGCCGGGCCGGCTCCGACTCCGCCGTACGGCCCCCGGGGCCGGCGGCCGCCACCAGGTGCACCCCCAGCCGCTCCCCCTCGCGGGCCACCGCCTCCAGCGCGCGCATCACCGAGCCGGCGGCGGGCCGTCCGGGTGAGCCGAGGGCGGGGGAGACCAGCGCGTCCAGGTCGTCGACGACGACCACCAGCCGGGGCAGCGGCGGGGGCGCCTCGGTGCGCTGCCGGGCCGCCGCTCCGGGGCGCAGCCGCAGCGTCGAGCTGGGCGGGCCGTCCAGGTCGGCGGCCCCGCCCTCCTGGCCGCCCGGCTGCCCGCCGCCGTGGCCGCCCGGCTGCCCGCCGCCGTGACCGCTCGGCCCCCGCTGCGGGCGGATACGGCCCGACACCGCGCGGTGCCGGTGCCACTCCGCGAAGTCCGCGCGGCCCACCAGCTCCGCCCGCCGCTTCAGCTCAGCGCTCAGCGACTGCGCGAACTCGCGCATGCGGACCGGATCGTTGGCGGTGAGATGGGTCGTCACATGCGGCACGTCGGTGCACACGCGCAGCCCGTCGCCCGGGCCCCCGCCGCTCTTGCCCGCGGTGTCCCGGCCGTCGATCAGGACGATCCCCAGCCGGTCGGGGCGCTCGGCGGCGGCCAGCGAGGCCACGACCGCCCGCAGCAGTTCCGTACGGCCGCTGCCGGGCGGGCCCTCGACCAGCAGGTGCGGGCCGTCGGCGGCGAGGTCGGCCGGAACCGGGCCGCGCGGGCCCGCCCCGAGGACCGCGCACGCCCGGCCGCCGAGCGCCCCGGCGTCGTCGGCCGCGTCCGCCCACCGCGCCATCAGGGACGCCGGGGTCGCCCGGGCGAGGCCCAGCTCGTCCAGGAGCCGCGCCGAGGGGGGCAGCGGCGCGGACACGCGCGTGTGCCGCTCGCCGCCGGCGCCGTCGGGGCGCAGCGGGGCGAGCGCCCGCGCGAAGCGTTCGGCCCAGGCGGCGGAGACGGCGTCCACCGTGCCGACGGTGCCGTGGCCGACCGGTCCGGGCCGCTCCCCGTCCGGCCCCGCGGACCCCGGCCCCGCCGTCCCGGACGGTGCGACCCGCAGCAGCCGCAGCGCCGTGGCCACGTCACCGCTGAGCAGCGCGACCGCCCCGCAGGCGCGGAACGTGGGCACCGTCGCGCAGGCCGCCTCGTACGTCTTCGCCACCGGGGAGGCGGGGGAGGCGGAGGGCGTCTCCGCCAGGCAGACGACGTGTATCCCGGCGCGGGGGCCGGCCGAGGCCAGCCGCGCCGTCGCCTCGCGCAGATCCGTGCCGCCGGGGTCGCCGTCCACGACCACGACCGTGTACGGGCCGGGGAACCCCTGGGGGCCGTCGTCCGCCGCCGCCCAGGAGGGCCGGTGGGCCGCGCCGCGGGGCGCGGGGACGGGCGTGGGGGCGGCGGTCCCGGCGTCCGCGAGGTGGTCCTCCAGGCGGCGCGTCAGCTCCTCGACGCGGGCTGCGGCCTGCTCGCGGTCGTAGGCCAGCAGGAGCCGGCAGTCCTGGCCGTGACCCGGGCGCAGATGCGGGAGCCAGCCCAGCCACGACCACTCGGCGGCGCGTTCTTCGTCCGAGCGGGACCGGTCCGTGCTGATCAGCACGATCTCCAGGGTGTCCGGTGAGTGCAGCGCGGCGAGCTGGGCCAGCACCGCGCGCGCCAGCCCGGCCAGCCGCGGACGCGGCCCGGCCAGGCCCAGTGCGCCGACCTCGCGCAGTCCCGCCGTGACGGGGACGGCGGGCAGCAGGCCCGAACCGTCGGGCGCCGTCCGGTCCGCCGTGCCGAGCCGCACCGCGAGCGCCTCGGGGTGACCCGGACCGCGCTCCCAGAGGCGTGGGCCGGGGCCGAGCGCCGTCAGCAGCAGCGCGGCCGGGTCCGGCCAGGTGTCCGGCACGGGGTACGGGGCGAGGACGGCGGGGGCGGGCGGGACGGCGATCGCGGTATCGCCCTCGTCCGGCTGTGCTCCGGCGGCGTCCTCCTGGGCCTCGCCGCGTCCGCCGGTCAGCCTCCGCGCCCACGCGGAGAGACCTCCTCGACGGCGGACGCCCGGAGGTATCTCGGTGCCGCGCAGGGGCGTGCCCTTGCGGCGGGAGGCGGGCTGGTGGCCGGTCTCGTCGTCGGGATGGGCCGCGGAGGTGGGCGCGTACGGGGCGCCGTCGTCCTCGGCGGGCGTGCGGGGGTGGGCAGGGGGCGCGGGCGTGTGGGCTGCGTGCCCCTCATACCCCAGCGCGCCGGTGGTGAAGGAGCCGAGGCCGGACCGGCCGGCGTGCGTCTCACCGACGGGGGAGCGGTCCTCGGAGGGCGGGGAGGCGGGGCCGCCCCCCGGCGCCCCTGGCGGGACCGACCCGGCGTGGCTCTCGATGCGCGGCGCCCCGCCCTGGCCGGGCACCAGGGGCGTGCCCCCCGGGCGCGGTGTCCGCCGCCCGTCCGGGCCGGCCGGCGAGCCGCTCCAGTCGACCGTGCCGTAGGCGTGCCCGGTCGGCCCCGAGGGGACGCCGTCGGCCCTCGTGCGGTCGGCTCCCCGCTCGCTCACGCGCGCGTGCCCGTCGGCGGCCTCGCCGGCGCCCTGCGGCACGCGCGCGTGCGGCCCGTCCGGCTCGCCCTCCGCGCCGAAGCGCGTCCCGCCGTGCGGCTGAGTCGCTCGGCCGCGCTCCCCGCCCGGGGCGTCGCCGTACGTCACGCGTACGTGCCCCTCGCCGTCCGGCGTCGTCGACACCCGCGCCCCCGCTCCCCCGGGCGGAGCCAGCCGCAGGGCGGACTCGCCGACCCTGAGGAGGGCCCCGGGCGACAGGCGGACCGGGCGGCCCCGGACCGGGCCGCCGTCCAGAGTGGTGCCGTTGGTGGAGCCGAGGTCGGCGACCGTGACCCGGCCGTCGGGCGACAGCGTCACCGTGCAGTGCAGCCGGGAGACGTCCGGGTCGTCGATCGGGACGTCCGCGTCCGCCGAGCGGCCCACGCGGATCTGACCGCCGTGCAGCAGATGGACCCCGCCCGCGTCCGGGCCGGCGACCACGTCCAGCCGGGCCGGTGCGTCGTCCACCTCCGGATGCGGCTCGGGGTCGGCCGGGGCGCCCACCGCCAGCACCGCGCCGTCGGTCAGCGGCGGCTCGCCCAGCGTGCAGCGCTGTGCGTCGAGCCGCTCCGCGCCCGCGTACAGCACGGGCTGCGCTCCCCCGGAGGGCGCGGCGCCGCTCTCCCCGGTGACCGCCGCGGCCAACGCGGAGGCCACTGCGGCCAGCGCGGTGCCCGCGGGGGCGGTCACCAGCACGTCACAGCTCGCGCTGCGGCCGCGCGCCGTCGATCCCCCCGCGCGAGCGGAGCCGGGCGTGGGGGAGGGCGGGCATGTCGGGTCTACGACGGTCAGCCGGATCTGCATCGCCGTCAGCGGTCCCTTCTGCGCGGGCGCGGACTTCCCCCCACCCCTACACGAGCACACAGGCCAGTACTCCAGGCATCCTCGCACCTGTCGCCGACAACGCGCCCGCCTCCGAGCGGCAAGTGATCTTGATTGGTCGGCTCTGCCCGCAAAAGTGCCTGACAGACGCCGTGGCGACGACCGTTCCCAGACCGCTTGAGATCGGTCACGCCCGTCTTCGGCAACCAAGGAACCAAAGGGAGCGTCTTTCTCCCGTGTTCCTTCGAAACACCTATGCGAAGGCCCACAGCCGGAGGACAGCCCCGTGGCGGCGCGGCGGCACTACAGTGGGTCGGAATCCGGACCTCCAGGGCTGCGGACCTCGCAGGACCGGCAGACGACCAGATCAGACAAGCGGCCGAGCAGGCAGCCGAGCAAGCAGCAGGGAGCGCATGACGTGCGTCCGGTAGGGAGCAAGTACCTCCTTGAGGAGCCGCTCGGACGCGGCGCCACGGGCACCGTCTGGCGGGCCCGCCAGCGCGAGACCGCCGGCGCCGAGGCGGCCGTGCCCGGTCAGCCCGGGGAGACCGTCGCGATCAAGGTCCTCAAGGAGGAGCTCGCGAGCGACCCCGACGTCGTGATGCGCTTCCTGCGGGAGCGCTCCGTCCTGCTGCGCCTGACGCACCCGAACATCGTCCGGGTCCGCGACCTGGTCGTCGAGGGTGATCTGCTGGCGCTGGTCATGGACCTCGTCGACGGCCCCGACCTGCACCGCTACCTGCGCGAGAACGGCCCCTTCAGCCCCGTCGCCGCGGCCCTGCTCACCGCCCAGATCGCCGACGCGCTCGCCGCCAGCCACTCCGACGGCGTCGTCCACCGCGACCTGAAGCCCGCCAACGTGCTGCTCGCCCAGACCGGCGGCGAGATGCACCCCATGCTCACCGACTTCGGCATCGCCCGCCTCGCCGACTCCCCGGGTCTGACCCGCACCAGCGAGTTCGTCGGCACGCCCGCCTACGTCGCGCCGGAGTCGGCCGAGGGCCGCCCGCAGACCTCCGCCGTCGACGTCTACGGCGCCGGCATCCTGCTGTACGAACTGGTCACCGGCCGCCCGCCGTTCGCCGGCGGCTCCGCCCTGGAAGTCCTCCACCAGCACCTGAGCGCCGAACCGCGCCGCCCCTCCACCGTCCCCGACCCGCTGTGGACGGTCATCGAGCGCTGTCTGCGCAAGAACCCCGAGGACCGGCCCAGCGCCCAGAACCTCGCGCGCGGATTGCGCATCGTCGCCGAGGGCGTCGGGGTGCACGCCAACTCCATGCAGATCGCCGCCGCCGACGGCGTCGGCCATGTGCTCGCGCCCGACCCGGCGCCCGCGACCGTCCCGGGCACGCCCCCGGGCGCTCCCGCCGGCGCGTACGACCCGAACGCCGCGACCAGCGTGCTCCCGCACACCTCCGGCCCCGGGAACCCGCCCGGCGCCGCCGACCCCACCGCCGTCCTGCCGCACACCGCGGGACCGGGCGGTCCGGGTGGCCCGGGCGGTCCTGGGGGCGCGGCCGATCCGACCGCCGTGCTGCCGCCGGTCCCGCCGCACCAGCCCGGGCAGCAGGGCCAGCAGCCCGAGCAGCCGCACCCCTGGCAGAACCAGCTGCGTGCCGCCCGCGACCGCAACGAGCAGACGCAGATCCACTACGTCGACCCCGACGAGGACCCGCTGCGCCGCCGCCCCCAGCGCCAGGTGGCCCGCCCGCAGCAGCAGCCACCGCGCCGGCAGCAGCAACCGCAGCAGCAGCGCCGCCAGCAGGGCGGCTACGGCCACCCGCAGCCGCAGCCGCAGCCGCAGTACGCCCCGCAGCAGCAACAGCCCCAGCGGTACGCGACGCCCCAGCCGCAGCAGCCCCAGCGCCGCCCCGCGCCGGAACCGCCGCAGCCGCGCCAGCCCCGGCAGCGCAGCGCCAACCCGATGAGGATCCCCGGGCTCGGCTGTCTGAAGGGCTGCCTGTTCACGATCGTCATCCTGGTCGTCGCCGGCTGGCTGATCTGGGAACTCAGCCCGCTCCAGAGCTGGATCGGCACCGGAAAGGGCTACTGGACGCAGCTCGGCGACTGGTTCGAGCAGGCCACCAAGTGGATCGGCGACCTCGGCGGGGACTCCGGCTCGGGCGGCGGCGCGGGCAACTGACATTGGTTTGGGGATTTGTCGACTCCCGGCGGGTGATTTCCGTCTCCGCGGTGAAGGTTGGCTCCTCGGACGCGTAGTTTTGTCGGCTGGGGCTCCGGGGAGCCCGTGGCGCCCGCCGCCGACGTCGTCGCTGTCGATGTCACGGCCCCCGGAGGGCGCAGCGTCGGCAACACGCGTCGGTAGGAGCAGTCTTGGCACGGAAGATCGGCAGCCGGTACACCGCCCACCAGATCCTGGGACGGGGCAGCGCCGGCACGGTGTGGCTCGGCGAGGGGCCGGACGGCCCCGTCGCCGTCAAGCTGCTGCGCGAGGACCTCGCGTCCGACGAGGAGCTGGTGGGCCGTTTCGTGCAGGAGCGCACCGCCCTGCTCGGCCTGGAACACCCCAACGTCGTCTCCGTACGGGACCTGGTGGTCGACGGCAACGACCTCGCGCTGGTCATGGACCTCGTCCGGGGCACCGATCTGCGCACCCGGCTGGACCGGGAGCGCCGGCTCGCGCCCGAGGCCGCGGTGGCGATCGTCGCGGACGTGGCGGAGGGGCTCGCGGTCGCGCACGCGGCCGGGGTCGTGCACCGTGACGTCAAGCCGGAGAACATCCTGCTCGACATGCAGGGCCCGCTGGGCCCCGGCGGCTCGCACCGGGCGCTGCTCACCGACTTCGGCGTCGCCAAGCTGATCGACACCCCCAAGCGCACCCGCGCCACGAAGATCATCGGCACGCCCGACTACCTCGCCCCCGAGATCGTCGAAGGGCTGCCGCCCCGCGCCTCCGTCGACATCTACGCGCTGGCCACGGTCCTGTACGAGCTGCTGGCCGGCTTCACCCCGTTCGGCGGCGGGCACCCGGGCGCGGTGCTGCGCCGGCACGTCACGGAGGCGGTCGCGCCGCTGCCGGGCATCCCCGACGAGCTGTGGCAGCTGATCGTGCAGTGCCTGGCCAAGGCGCCCGCCTCCCGGCTGCGGGCCACCGAGCTGGCGGCACGGCTGCGGGAGCAGCTGCCCATGCTGGCCGGCATGCCGCCGCTGGACGTCGACGAGCCGGACGCCGAGGCGGCGGAGGACGAGCCGAGAGGCGAGCCGGACGAGGCCGAGCCGTCGCCTGCGGCCTCCACGGCGGTACGGCGCGGATCCGTGCCGCTCGTGCCCGGCGCGAAACCGGACTCCAACCGGGACACGCACACCTCGATGCGGGTGCCCGCGCCCGACGAGCTCGCCGGCGGAGCGCACGGGACGGCGCGGGTGCCGCGCGCGGCGGGATCGCCCCGGCCCGGCTCGGCCCGTGCCCGCGCGGCGGCGCGGCGGCGGCGCATCACGCTGGGGGTGGCGGCGCTGGTGCTGCTCGCGGCGATCGGCGTGGGCACATGGGCGGCGACCTCCGACGAAGGGGCCGCACCGCAGGACACGAAGAACTCGGCACCCGCGTCTCCCTGAGATCGGGGACGCCCCTTCCCGTCCCCGGGGGCCGAGCCCCCGGGGCACGTACCCGCCCGCACCGGCGTTCCCGGTCGGCGGAGCCGTTACGCTGGGAGCGTGGCAGTCGTCGATGTATCCGAAGAGCTCAAGTCCCTCTCCTCGACCATGGAGTCGATCGAGGCCGTTCTGGACCTCGACAAGCTGAGGGCAGACATCGCCGTGCTCGAGGAGCAGGCGGCCGCGCCGTCCCTGTGGGACAACCCGGACGAAGCGCAGAAGATCACCAGCAAGTTGTCCCACCTCCAGGCCGAGGTCAGGAAGGCCGACGCCCTGCGCGGCCGGATCGACGACCTCGCGGTGCTGTTCGAGATGGCCGAGGAGGAGGACGACCCGGACACCCGTGCCGAGGCCGAGAGCGAACTCGCCGCCGTCAAGAAGGCGCTGGACGAGATGGAGGTCCGCACGCTGCTCAGCGGCGAGTACGACGCCCGAGAGGCGCTCGTCAACATCCGCGCCGAGGCCGGCGGCGTCGACGCCGCGGACTTCGCCGAGAAGCTCCAGCGCATGTACCTGCGCTGGGCCGAGCAGCACGGCTACAAGACCGAGATCTACGAGACGTCGTACGCGGAAGAGGCCGGCATCAAGTCGACCACCTTCGCCGTGCAGGTGCCGTACGCCTACGGAACCCTCTCCGTCGAGCAGGGCACCCACCGTCTGGTGCGCATCTCGCCCTTCGACAACCAGGGCCGCCGCCAGACCTCCTTCGCGGGCGTCGAGGTGCTTCCCGTGGTCGAGCAGACCGACCACATCGAGATCGACGAGTCCGAGCTGCGGGTCGACGTCTACCGGTCCTCCGGGCCCGGCGGCCAGGGCGTCAACACCACCGACTCCGCGGTGCGTCTGACCCACCTGCCCACCGGCATCGTGGTCTCCTGCCAGAACGAGCGGTCGCAGATCCAGAACAAGGCGACCGCGATGAACGTTCTCCAGGCCAAGCTGCTCGAGCGGCGCCGCCAGGAGGAGCAGGAGAAGATGAACGCCCTCAAGGGCGACGGCGGCAACTCCTGGGGCAACCAGATGCGTTCGTACGTCCTCCACCCGTACCAGATGGTCAAGGACCTGCGCACCGAGTTCGAGGTCGGCAACCCCGAGGCCGTGTTCAACGGCGAGATCGAGGGGTTCCTGGAGGCCGGGATTCGCTGGCGCAAGCAGCAGGAGAAGTAGGTTTGTCGACAAGGCAACCGCCCCTCGAGCAGGGGCGGTTGCCTTTTAGGTCACACTCACAGTCTTCAACTTCCGGCAAAGCGGGCCGTCGTGGACATTGCGTGCGCAACGGCCTTGACGTCGGTTTGAAAACTCGGAAGGGTGAAGCGTGGCATGCGTATCTCTGGGGCGCATGTGAACCGGGGGACTTGGCGAACGATTCAGCTGCCCCCGTCGATCACCGCCCCGGCGCTGCCTCATTCACGATTCGGCTACTGGGGGTAGCAACCATATGACCAAGAAGACGCGGATCCGGGTCGCGCGCATAGCCGCCGGCGCCGTGATCGCCGCGGGCGCCTCGCTGACCGTCGCGGGCGTCGCCTCCGCCACCGGCAACGAGGGTGGCACGAGCAACCTGGTGGAGACGATCACGGGCAAGGGCGACCGGAACCCGCACAACCCGGGCGACCCGGGTGAGCCGGACCCGTGCGACGTCGGCACGGGCCCGGAGTGCCCCGACCCCGGTGGCGCCACCGGCACGACGGGTACGACCGGTACTACCGGCACCACGGGTACTACGGGCACCACCGGTACCACGGGTACGACCGGCACCACCGGTACGACTGGTGACACGGGCACCACGGGTACGACCGGTGACACGGGCACGACCGGTACGACCGGCACCACTGGCACCACCGGTACTACGGGTACCACCGGGACCACCGGGACCACCGGTACGACCGGCACCACGGGTACTACGGGCACCACCGGTACCACGGGTACTACGGGCAGCACGGGTACCACTGGCACCACGGGTACTACGGGTACTACGGGTACGACCGGCACCACGGGTACTACGGGCACGACCGGCACCACGGGCACCGGTACCAACGGTTCGACCGACGGTGGCAACGACACCACCGGCGGTTCTGCCACCGCCGGTTCCACCGCTGGCGGTTCCACCGGCGGTTCCGGCACCACCCCCGACGGTGGCAACAACACCTCCCCGCAGGACGCCGGTACCTCCGCGCTGACCGACACCTCGGACACCGTCTCCGACGCCTCCGCCCAGGGCGGTGGCAAGGAGCTGGCCGAGACCGGTGCCGGGCAGACCACGTTCCTGATCCTCGGCGCCGCGACGATGATCGCCGGCGGCATCGGCTTCCGTGTGCTGCCGCGCCTCGTCGAGGGCCGCGGCGGCGCGGCCGCCTGACGGCAGCCGCACCCGCACGCACCGTAAGCGCGCGCACGCCGAGAGGCCCGGAGCTCAAAGCTCCGGGCCTCTCGGGCGTCCTGAGGTCGTTCTGAGGGTTTCCGCGGTGCCCCGGCCGCCGGCCTAGGCGGTCTGGTGGGCCAGCAGCGCCACCGCCGCGACCAGCACCGCCAGCAGCGCGATCAGCGCCATCGGGTTCAGGCCCGCGAAGAAGTTGTCCTGCTGCAGCCGCTCGCGGTTCGCACGGCACACAGGGCACCGGCCCTCGCTCACGGGCGCGGCGCAGTTAGCGCACACCAGCCGGTCGTACGTCATGCGCTCGCCCTCCTTGCACCGGTTCCACAGACACAACGCTCGCGCGGGCGCGAACGTTCCCCCCACCACTGTGCCAGGTTCCCCGGGCCCCCGCGCGGGCGCTCGGGAAGAGCGCCGCCCGTACAAAAGGGCACAACCCCCGCGCAACCGCAACCGGTGCCTGCGCGCGCGTACCCGGTTCGCGTAAGGTCACGCTCATCTACCCCCGGCGACCCGTGGTGCACCCGTGATCCGATTCGACAACGTGTCCAAGGTCTACCCCAAGCAGACCCGCCCCGCACTCAGGGATGTCTCCCTCGAAGTGGAGAAGGGCGAGTTCGTGTTCCTGGTGGGGTCCTCGGGCTCCGGCAAGTCCACCTTCCTGCGGCTCGTCCTCCGCGAGGAGCGCTGCAGCCACGGCCAGGTGCACGTGCTGGGCAAGGACCTCGCGCGCCTGTCCAACTGGAAGGTGCCGCAGATGCGCCGCCAGCTGGGCACGGTGTTCCAGGACTTCCGCCTGCTGCCGAACAAGACGGTGGCGGAGAACGTCGCCTTCGCGCAGGAGGTGATCGGCAAGTCCCGCGGCGAGATCCGCAAGTCCGTTCCGCAGGTCCTCGACCTCGTCGGCCTCGGCGGCAAGGAGGAGCGGATGCCGGGCGAGCTGTCCGGCGGTGAGCAGCAGCGCGTCGCCATCGCGCGCGCGTTCGTGAACCGGCCCAAACTGCTGATCGCGGACGAGCCCACCGGCAACCTCGACCCGCAGACCTCCGTCGGCATCATGAAGCTGCTCGACCGGATCAACCGCACCGGCACGACCGTCGTCATGGCCACGCACGACCAGAACATCGTGGACCAGATGCGCAAGCGCGTCATCGAGCTGGAGAAGGGCCGCCTCGTCCGCGACCAGGCACGCGGCGTCTACGGCTACCAGCACTGACCGCGACCGTCCACGGAAAGGCCCGAAGAACCCGCCATGCGCGCCCAGTTCGTACTGTCCGAGATCGGTGTCGGTCTCCGTCGCAACCTGACGATGACGTTCGCCGTCATCGTCTCCGTCGCCCTGTCGCTCGCCCTGTTCGGCGGGTCGCTCCTGATGAGCGACCAGGTCAGCACGATGAAGGGCTACTGGTACGACAAGGTCAACGTCTCGATCTTCCTCTGCAACAAGAGTGACGCCGCGTCCGACCCCAACTGCGCCAAGGGCGCGGTCACCGAGGACCAGAAGAAGCGGATCAAGTCGGACCTCGACAAGATGCCGGTCGTCGACACGGTCACGTACGAGACCCAGGACCAGGCGTACAAGCACTACAAGGAACAGTTCGGCGACTCGCCGCTCGCCGCCTCGCTCACGCCGGACCAGATGCAGGAGTCGTACCGCATCAAACTGAAGGACCCGGAGAAGTACCAGGTCATCGCCACCGCCTTCGACGGCCGGGAAGGCGTGCAGTCGGTGCAGGACCAGAAGGGCATCCTGGACAGCCTGTTCACGATGCTGAACCTGATGAACCGGGCCGCGCTCGGCGTCATGGCGCTCATGCTGATCGTCGCCCTGCTGCTGATCGTCAACACCGTGCGCGTCTCGGCGTTCAGCCGCAGGCGGGAGACCGGCATCATGCGCCTGGTGGGCGCGTCCGGCTTCTACATCCAGGCCCCGTTCATCGCCGAGGCCGCGGTCGCCGGACTGATCGGAGGGTCCCTCGCGTGCACCTTCCTCGTGGTCGGGCGGTACTTCACGATCGACCACGGCATGGCGCTGTCGCAGAAGCTGACCCTCATCAACTTCGTCGGCTGGGACGCCGTGTTGACCAAGCTGCCGCTCATCCTGGCGGCGAGCGTGCTGATCCCCGCCCTTGCCGCCTTCGTCGCTCTGCGCAAGTACCTGAAGGTGTGACGCACGCCAACGGGGTCGTACGGTCAAGCGAACGTACGGCCCCTTCGCGTTCCCCTAGACTCACGGCCATGTCAGGCCATGACCCGTTCTGTCCGTCCCGTCGCCTCGGCCGGGGAGTCGCCCTGACGTTGGTGTTCGCCGGTGTGGTCGCCGCGGGGGCGGCGACCGGCTCGCTGCCGGGGGAGCTGCGCGGCGGCCGTGAGTCGGCGGTCGGCGAAGGGCGTACCACGGCGACGCTCTCCAGCCGCCCCGAGGCGGTGACCCGGGCCGCCGAGGAGGCGATGGCCGACGGCAAGTCGCCCCTGGAGGCCGCCGAGCGCGCCGTGAGCCGCAGCGGGGACCGATGGGCGGCGGTGTACTCCGAGGGCGAGTACGAGGAGTTCGCGCAGTCCCTCGACGGCCGGTACACCGGCGTCGGCCTGGAGGCGCGGCGCGAGCGGGACGGCCGGATCGAGATCACCGAGGTGCGGTCCGGGTCGCCCGCCGCCGCCGCGGGGATCCGCGCGGGGGACCGGCTGAGCAGTGTGGACGGCACGAACGTCGAGGGACGGCCGGTCACCGACGTCGTCTCGTTACTCCGCGGCGACGCCCTGGACGCGCCCGCCGGCACCACCGTCCGGCTCGGTCTGGAACGCGGCACACGCGCGTGGACCGAGACGCTGCGCCGGACCCGCCTGTCCACCGACTCGGTCACCGTGCGCCGGCTCGCCGACGGCGTCACCGTCATCACGATCGCCGCGTTCACCAAGGGCGTCGGCGACAGCGTCCGCACCGCCGTCCGTGCGGCCCCCGGCGACGACGGGATCGTCCTGGACCTGCGGGGCAACTCCGGCGGCCTGGTCACCGAGGCCGTCTCCACCGCCTCCGTCTTCCTCGACGGCGGTCTCGTCGCCACCTACGACGTCGAGGGCGACCAGCGCGTCCTGCACGCCGAGCCCGGCGGCGACACGGGCAGGCCCCTGGTCACGCTCGTCGACGGCGGCACCATGAGCGCGGCCGAGCTGCTCACGGGCGCCCTGAAGGACCGGGGCCGCGCGGTCGTCGTCGGCTCGCGCACCTTCGGCAAGGGCTCGGTGCAGATGCCGAGCAGGCTGCCCGACGGCTCCGTCGCCGAGCTGACCGTGGGTCACTACCGCACCCCGTCCGGCCGCAGCGTCGACGGCCAGGGCGTCACCCCGGACCTGGAGGCGGACGAGGGCGCGCTGGAGCGCGCGGAGAGCGTCCTGGACGGTCTCGGCGACACGGCGTGAGCCGGCCGGCGGGCCGGGCGGACCGGTCGGCTCACGTGTTCCCGTCGCGAACCTCGTAATCGGCTTTCCCCCAGGCCCCCTCCTGGTGCGAAAATGGCCGCACTATGAGCAAGGGAATGTACGTACCGAAAGAGTCCCAGCCGAAGCAGGGCAAGCCGGCCGAGGGCAAGGCCAAGGACGGCAAGCGCAAGATCGTCGCGCAGAACAAGAAGGCCCGGCACGACTACGCGATCATCGACGTCTACGAGGCCGGGATCGTGCTCACCGGGACCGAGGTGAAGTCGCTGCGCCAGGGCCGGGCCTCGCTGGCCGACGGCTTCGTCCAGATCGACGACGGCGAGGCGTGGCTGCACAACGCCCACATCCCGGAGTACTTCCAGGGCACCTGGACCAACCACTCCGTGCGCCGCAAGCGCAAGCTGCTGCTGCACCGCGAGGAGATCGACAAGCTCGCGGTGAAGTCCGAGGAGACGGGGCACACGATCGTGCCGCTCGCTCTCTACTTCAAGGACGGCCGGGCGAAGGCCGAGATCGCGCTGGCGCGCGGCAAGAAGGAGTACGACAAGCGCCAGACCCTGCGGGAGAAGCAGGACCGCCGGGACACGGACCGCGCGATCGCGGCGGCGAAGCGGCGGCAGCGGGGCGCGTAGTAATGCGCTGGCATCGGCGGGCGTCGGTCACGTACGATGGCTTCTGCACCCCACAGCGGGTGCGCTTCCCTCCACGGAGGGGTTGAAAAAACAACATGGGGATGATCGGTTTCGACAGCGGTTGTCGAAGCAGGGGAAGCGTGTCGAGGAAGCGGCCATGATCTCGTAAACCACAGGCCGAAAAAAATAATCGCCAATTCCAAGAGCGATTCTCCCGAGCACTTCGCTCTCGCCGCCTGATCTCAGGTAGCGACAGCGTCTGCTCTCTCATGGGAGTGTCAGCCCGGGAGTGTTCCCGACCCGGATCCTGGCATCAGCTAGGGGACTAAACCTTGATCCCGGTCACGGGGTGAAGAGGGAAACCAAACAGTGACTGGGCCCGTCGGCGACTTGTTCGCGTGATCGCCGGGGCCGAGAAAATCGTAGCGAACTGCACACGGAGAAGCCCTGTTTCCGCACCGTTGGACGCGGGTTCGATTCCCGCCATCTCCACTCATCCCATGTGGGCGAAGCCCCGCTGCTCTCGAGCAGCGGGGCTTTCGTCGTTCTCGAGCGACGGCGGCAGGGTCGTCACGGACGCTGCCGGGACAGCGAACCCGGCCGCCGGCGACACATGGCGGTTGCGAAGAATTCCGGCGAATCATGAAAAAACCCCGCAATCCGATTCTCGATGTAGTCGACTTTCCGGCCATGCCTCAAACGGTGGGGAGAGCGCTCGTCGAGCCGATCCTGTCCACCCCCGTGTCGTCGGTGTGGCGAAAAGGGCTGGTCCGTTCGGCGCTCAACATGTTCCGCCGGGCGGGGCTCGAACTCGGGTTCGTGGAGTCCTGGATCGGACGGTCGGTCGGAGGATCGATTCCAGCCATAGGCATGAACATGACCTCTGAGCATAAATGCGACAACGTGAACATCGGACGCACGGCTGCGCTAGATTCGTCGACCTGAGCAAAGTCCGGGTAAATGGGGCGTGTTGACCGGGTGGGGGTCCGGATTCGCGGCATGTGCTCGCCGTCGTAGATGCGCCCGGTACAGACCCGTGGTGTCCCATGGGGGGAATCGCACACGTGAGCAAATGGCTGGAAGACGCCTTTCCGGAGTGGCCGGAAGCGGCGTCGCCGACCGGAAACGTACCGATGGCGGAAGGAAGCGGTCAGGCGTTTCCCGGGTCCGCGCGGTGGTCGTCGAGAGGTGTCACGGAGGGGGGTGCGCGGGCGTCCTCCCCGGAGCTTCCCGCCGGCGGCGGCTGCCGGGCATTATCGAGCAATCCACTCGAAACTGGGACACCGGCACTCTCGAACAATCTTTCCGAAAATGAACGGTTGAGCGGTGGGCTTCGGGATCCCTGGGCAGAGAGCGCCGGGGAGACGTCCGGCGTTCTGGGCGGCGGCTCCGGCGCGTCGAGCGCGGGCCCCACCGGCCCCACCGGCCCCCTCGGCCCCCTCGGCCCCACCGGCCCCACCGGCCTCACCGGTGTCGCGGACGAGGCCGGCGGAGCGGATGGCGACGACCACGACCCGGACGAGGTGACCGTCCAGCTCGACTCCCCGCCCGGCGACGGGCAGGACGCCTCCGAGGTGCCCGTGTTCGTCGACGAGTCCGGCCGCCGCAGCCGCACCTTCCGCCGCATCGGCATCGCCGTCGGACTCGCCTGCGCCGCCTACGCCGTCGTCATCGTCGGCACGCTCCTGTCGGGCAACTCCAGCGCGCCCTGGCTGCCGGTGCCGGGCCCGAAGGACGACGAGCCGGCCAGTCAGGTGGACACCGGCCCGCAGCCCTCGGCGTCGTCCGGCGGCACGAGCGACCCGGAGGAATCAGCGCCCGACCGTCCCGGAAGCACCGCTTCCGGCGCCGCGTCGGCGCCCCCGGCCGCGAGCGCGTCGCCCAGCGCACGGGGGAGCGCCGCCCCGCCGAGCGCATCCGCCTCCCCGGGGCCCTCGGCGAGCGCCTCCCTCCTGCGGCCCAGCCCGGAGGCCTCGAGCCGCGAGCCGTCGCTCCAGGCGCCGAGCAGCCCCGCCGCGTCCTCCGCGCCGCCCCCGTCGCCCTCGCCCAGCGCCTCGCCGTCGCCCGACGCCTCGCCCTCACCGGCGGGAGGCGCGGGAACCACGGTGGCGGGCGGCGCCCCTCAGCCGGCGCCCGCCCGCGACATGTCGACGACGCACACCACGGCGTCGTCCGCCGTCCTGCCGGCCACCGGCGCCATGACGACACTCGTCCCGCCGGCCGTCACCGGGCTGCCCCGGACGCTGACACCCGGCCCGGTCTCCGCCGCGCGGCTCCACCCGCCCGTGCCCGGCTCGGCAGCCACCGTGCCCGTCTTCGCGGTCCTCTCCGGCTCGACGACCGCCGCGCTCCCGTCCGCTCCCCGCTCCGTCGCCCTCCCCGGCGGCCTCGCCGTCTGACTCTGAACCCCGGAGAACGTCCCCCTCATGGCATCCCACACCGGCCGGCGTGCGACCCGACGGTCCGCCGGTCACCCAGCCCAGCCCGTCGCCTCCGCTCCCTCGCCCGACGACGCACCGGACACACCCGACGACCACCGCACCGACGGCGACCACCGTTCGGGCGGCCACCGCTCCGCGCGGCGTTCCGCACCGCGCGCCGCGCAGCGCTCCGCCCCACGGCGGTCGCGCGGCCGCCGGATATCGGGCGGGCGGGCCGCCGACGGCGAGAGCCGGGCCGCCGCTGCCCGGCGGCGACTGCTCCCGTCCCTGCGCCTGCGCCACCTGCTCCCGCTGCTCGTCCTCGTCGCGATGATGGCGATGCTGATGCTGCGCGGCTACGTGCACAGCGAGATCCTCGCCGACCACCGCATCCGCTCCGAGGTCGCCGCCGACCACGTCCCCCGGAAGATCCTGGAGGGCGGCCCCGTCGTCGACACCCGCGGCGAACAGCCGACCAGCATGGACGTGCCGGACCGCCGGATCGTCCTCACCTTCGACGACGGCCCCGACCCGCGCTGGACGCCGAAGGTCCTCGACGTGCTGAAGAAGCACCATGCGCACGCCGTCTTCTTCATCACCGGCACCATGGCCTCCCGCTACCCCGAACTCGTCAAGCGGATGGTGGACGAGGGCCACGAGATCGGCCTGCACACCTTCAACCACCCCGACCTCTCCTACCAGTCGAAGAAGCGCATCGACTGGGAGCTGACCCAGAACCAGCTCGCCCTCGCCGGCGCCGCCGGCATCCGCACCTCGCTGTTCCGCCCGCCGTACTCCTCCAGCGCCTCCGCCCTCGACGACAGCTCCTGGCCGGTGACCGAGTACGTCGGCAGCCGCGGCTACCTCACCGTCCTCACCGGATTCGACAGCGAGGACTGGCGCAGGCCCGGCGTCGAGCAGATCGTCCGCAACTCCACGCCGCCCAAGGGCAAGGGCGCGATCGTCCTCATGCACGACTCCGGCGGCGAACGCAGCCAGACGGTACGGGCACTCGACGTCTACCTGCCCCAACTCAAGGGCCGGGGCTACCGGTTCGACAACCTCACCGAGGCGCTCGACGCCCCGAGCGCGCACACCGCCGTCGCCGGCCTCGACCTGTGGAAGGGCCGCGCCTGGACCGCCCTGGTCGGCGCGGCCGACGACCTCACGGGCGTCCTCGTCGTCGGTCTCGCGGTCATCGGCTTCCTCGTCTTCGCCCGCTTCGGTCTGATGCTGCTGCTGTCCGCGATCCACACCCGCCGCACCCGCCGCCGCGACTTCGTCTGGGGCCCCGACGCACCGGTCACCGAACCGGTGTCGGTCCTCGTCCCGGCGTACAACGAGGCCAAGTGCATCGAGAACACGGTCCGTTCGCTGGTCAAGAGCGACCACCCCGTCGAGATCCTGGTCATCGACGACGGCTCGGCGGACGGCACCGCCCGCATCGTCGAGGACCTCGGCCTGCCCGGCGTACGCGTCGTCCGCCAGGTCAACGCGGGCAAGCCGGCCGCGCTCAACCGGGGCATCGCCAACGCCCGGCACGACATCATCGTGATGATGGACGGGGACACCGTCTTCGAGCCGTCCACCGTCCGCGAACTCGTCCAGCCGTTCGCCGACCCCGAGGTGGGCGCCGTCGCCGGCAACGCCAAGGTCGGCAACAAGAACAAGCTCATCGGCGCCTGGCAGCACATCGAGTACGTGATGGGCTTCAACCTGGACCGCCGTATGTACGACGTCCTGCGCTGCATGCCCACCATCCCCGGCGCGGTCGGCGCCTTCCGCCGCACGGCCCTCAACCGCGTCGGCGGCATGAGCGACGACACCCTCGCCGAGGACACCGACATCACCATGGCCATGCACCGCGACGGCTGGAAGGTGGTCTACGCGGAGAAGGCGCGCGCCTGGACCGAGGCCCCGGAGTCGATCCAGCAGCTGTGGTCCCAGCGCTACCGCTGGTGCTACGGCACCATGCAGGCGATCTGGAAGCACCGCCGCGCCCTGGTGGAGCGGGGCCCCTCCGGCCGCTTCGGCAGGGTCGGGCTGCCCCTCGTCTCGCTCTTCATGGTCGTGGCCCCGCTGCTCGCCCCGCTGATCGACCTGTTCCTCGTCTACGGCCTGCTGTTCGGCCCGACCGGCAAGACGATCGCGGCCTGGTTCGGCGTCCTCGCGGTCCAGGCGGCCTGCGCGGCGTACGCGTTCGCCCTCGACCGCGAGCGCCTGACCCCGCTGGTCTCCCTGCCGCTCCAGCAGCTCATCTACCGCCAGCTGATGTACATCGTCCTGCTCCAGTCCTGGATCACGGCGCTCACCGGCGGCCGGCTGCGCTGGCAGAAGCTGCGCCGCAAGGGGCAGGTCGCCGCGCCGCCGGGCGAGCCGGCCATGGAGAGGGGAGCGGCCTGATGCCTCCTCAGCCCCCCGACGCCCCGCCCGGCGCGACGGCCTCCGAGGCCCGGCCGGGCCGAAGCCGGCACGCGGCGACGCGGAGGGGCCGGCCGGGGCCGCCCGACCGGGACCCGCACCCGCCGGCGACAGGGCCGTCCGCCCCGCCCGCCGGCGCGGCCACGGCACAGGACCCGCCTCCCGCGCCCCCGCCGGCCGGTCCCCGCCCCCGCGGCCGGGACCGCTACTTCGACCTGCTCCGCGCGATCGCCCTCTTCCGCGTCGTCTTGTACCACCTCATGGGCTGGGCCTGGCTGCCCGTCGTCTTCCCCTCCATGGGCGTGATGTTCGCCCTGGCAGGCAACCTCATGGCCCGCTCCCTGGCCAAGCGCCCCGCGTCCGCCGTCGTCCGGGGCCGCGTCCGCCGCCTCCTGCCGCCTCTGTGGCTGCTGGGGGCGATCGGCGTGACCGGGATGCTGCTGGGCGGCTGGGGCCCCGACGACGGCGAGGCCCACCCCGTCGGCTGGTGGCTGCACCTCGGCTTCTGGATCCTTCCGCTGAGCGACCCGCCCTACGGCGAAGGGCTGCCCGGCGTCCACGGCCTGCTCGGGGAGGAGTGGACGACGGCGATGGGCGTGCCCCTGTGGTACCTGCGCGCCTACCTCTGGTTCGTCTTCCTCTCCCCCCTGATGCTGCGCGCCCTGCGCGCCGCGCCGTGGCCGACGGTCCTCGCGCCGATCGCGCTGTCGGCGGCGCTGGAGTACGGGTCGCTGTCCGTGCCGTACTGGCGGGTGGAGTCGGTGCTCAGCGACATGGGCGCGTTCGGCGCATGCTGGCTGCTGGGCATGGCCCACCAGCAGGGCGTGCTGCGCCGCGTCCCCCGGTACGCGGTGCTCTCCCTCGCCCCGGCGGTCGGCGCCGCCGGCCTCTGGCACGCCCTGTCCGACGGGTTGCGGCAGGGCCACGACCTGGACGACATGCCGTTCGCCCAGTCCCTGTGGTCCTTCGCGACGGTGCTGATCCTGCTGCACATCAGCCCCGCCTGGCAGGAGTGGCCCCGCCGGCTGCGCCGCTGGGACGGCCTGATCACCCTGCTCAACTCCCGCGCGGTGACGATCTACTTGTGGCACAACGTGTGCATCGTCCTGACGGAGTCACTGTGGGACCACCTGTGGGACGTCCCGGCCCTGGAGACCCACGCCGCCTGGCTCCTGCAGAGCCCCTGGCCCCAACTCCCCCTGGTCTGGCTCCTGACCGCCCTGTGCGTGCTCTGCTTCGGCTGGACGGAGGACCTGGCGGCCTCCCGCGCCCCCCGCCTGTGGCCGACCGGCGACCCGGGCGCCCACCGGTCCCGGTGAAACCGAACGCCGGTTCCACGAACCGCCCGGCCGAACAGGACCTCTCATCTCGCCACCCGGCGAGGTGAGAGCAACGTTCCCTTGCGGTCACTCGTGGGCACAGGGCGGAAACGCGTGCTGCCTACCTTCGGGACTCACACCGCTCGTTCCCCCGAAGCACCCGAGCCCCGGAGCACGTGGAGGCGCCATGACGACCGTCGGGACAGGTCCCGCAGCCCAGAAATCCTCAGCATCCTCCCCGAAGCGAGGGGGCCGCTGGATCGAGCAGTGGGATCCGGAGGACGAGGGCTTCTGGAAGGCCACCGGTGAGAAGGTCGCCCGCCGCAACCTCCTCTACTCCGTCTTCTCCGAGCACATCGGCTTCTCCGTCTGGACCATGTGGTCCGTGCTGGTGCTCTTCATGGGCCCGGAGTACGGGCTGACCCCGGCCGACAAGTTCCTGCTGACGTCGATGGTCACGCTGGTCGGGGCCGTCGTCCGGGTGCCGTACACCTTCGCCGTCGCCGTCTTCGGCGGCCGCAACTGGACGATCGTCTCGGCGGGACTGCTGCTCGTGCCCACGGTCGCCGCCTTCGCGGTGATGAAGCCGGGGACGTCGTTCGGCACGTTCCTCCTCATCGGCCTGCTCGCGGGCATCGGCGGCGGCAACTTCGCCTCCTCCATGACCAACATCAACGCCTTCTTCCCGCTCCGCAAGAAGGGCTGGGCGCTCGGCCTCAACGCCGGCGGCGGCAACATCGGCGTGCCGGTCCTCCAACTGGCCGGCCTCGCCGTCATCGGCGCCGGCGGCGGCCCGCGCGTACTGCTCGGGATCTACATCCCACTGATCGTCGTCGCCGCGACCCTCGCCGCGCTCCGCATGGACAACCTCGCGTCCGTCACCAACGACACCGGCGCCGCGATCGACTCCGCGAAGGACGCCCACACCTGGATCATGTCCTTCCTCTACGTCGGCACGTTCGGGTCGTTCATCGGATACTCGTTCGCCTTCGGGCAGGTCCTCACCAACCAGTTCGGCCGTACGCCCCTCCAGGCGGCCTACCTCACCTTCATCGGCCCGCTCCTCGGCTCCCTGATCCGCCCCGTCGGCGGCTGGCTCGCCGACCGCTACGGCGGCGCCCGCATCACTCTCTACAACTACGTCGGCATGGCCGCCGCCACCGCCCTCCTGATCTTCGCCAGCATGCAGAAGTCGCTGGGACTCTTCGTCGCCGTGTTCGTGGTGCTCTTCGTGCTCAGCGGACTCGGCAACGGCTCGACGTACAAGATGATCCCCGGCATCTTCCAGGCGAAGGCCCTCGCCAAGGGGCTCGTCGGCGAAGAGGCGGCCGCCTACGGACGCCGGCTCTCCGGCGCCTCCATGGGCCTCATCGGAGCGGTCGGCGCGCTCGGCGGCGTCGGCATCAACATGGCCTTCCGGCAGTCCTTCCTCTCCTACGGCTCGGGAACCGGCGCGTTCGTCGCCTTCCTCGCCTTCTACGCCGTCTGCTTCATGGTCACCTGGGCCGTATACCTTCGCCGCCCGGCCGGGCGGATCACCGCCTCCGGCGCCTCCTCCGAGGTGAAGCCGCAGCTCAGTTACGCCGAGGTGTGACGTAACACTGGCGACATGAACCCGAACCGAGCCTGTCACGCGCCGTTGACAGGCTCGCTCGGCATGCAGGTGAGACACCACCTCGTGTAGGTGCTTCGACTCGAGTGCGGGACGAGAGTTATGGACGAGCAGCAACAGCAGGGACCGAAACAGGGCGGCGACGGCCGGTACGCGGAAGGGCACGGGCCGCTCGCCGGGTTCACCGTCGGCGTCACCGCCGCACGCCGGGCCGACGAGCTCGGAGCGCTGCTCCAGCGGCGCGGCGCGACGGTGCTGCACGCGCCCGCCCTGCGGATCGTGCCGCTCGCCGACGACGGCGAACTGCTCGCCGCCACCGAGAACCTCCTCGACCAGGCGCCGGACGTCGTCGTCGCCACCACGGCCATCGGCTTCCGGGGCTGGGTGGAGGCCGCCGACGGCTGGGGCCTCGGCGAGCGGCTCCTCGCCCGGCTGCGGGACGTCGAGCTGCTGGCCCGCGGTCCCAAGGTCAAGGGCGCTATCCGCGCCGCGGGACTGACGGAGGACTGGTCGCCGTCGAGCGAGTCCATGGCGGAGGTGCTCGACCGGCTGCTGGAGGAGGGCGTCGACGGGCGCAGGGTCGCCGTCCAGCTGCACGGGGAGCCGCTGCCGGGGTTCGTGGAGGCGCTGCGGGCCGGGGGAGCGGAGGTGGTGGGCGTGCCGGTGTACCGGTGGATGCCCCCCGAGGACCTCTCCCCGCTGGACCGGCTGATCGACGCGACCGTCGCCCGCGGGCTGGACGCGGTCACCTTCACCAGCGCGCCCGCCGCCGCCTCGCTGCTGTCGCGGGCGGAGGAGCGGGGACTGCTGTCCGAGCTGCTGGCCGCCCTCCACCACGACGTGCTGCCGGCCTGCGTGGGTCCGGTCACCGCGCTGCCGCTCCAGGCGCGCGGGGTGGACACCGTGCAGCCCGAGCGGTTCCGGCTCGGCCCGCTGGTGCAACTGCTGTGCCAGGAACTGCCGGCGCGGGCCCGGGCCCTGCCGGTCGCCGGGCACCGGGTGGAGATCCGGGGGCACGCGGTGCTGGTCGACGGCTGTCTGCGGCCCGTGCCACCGGCCGGCATGTCCCTGCTGCGGGCGCTGTCCCGGCGGCCGGGGTGGGTCGTGCCGCGCGCGGACCTGCTGCGCGCGCTGCCCGGCGCGGGCCGCGACGAGCACGCGGTGGAGACCGCGATGGCCCGCCTCCGCACCTCCCTGGGCACCCCGAAGCTGATCCAGACGGTGGTCAAACGCGGCTACCGCCTCGCCCTGGACCCGGCGGCCGACACGAAGTACGCGGACGCGTGAAGGGACGCTCGGTCGACGGCATCGACCGGCACCCGGGGGTGGACAGGCCAAGGGCGCGCTGACCCGCCGCCCGGGCGACTCCGTACCCGGTACGGCGTCGGTACGGGGTCTTCCGCAGGGCGTCGGCCGCCCGGCACTGTGGAAGGACCCCGAGAGGCCTTTTCGAGGCGGTGACAGCTACATGGCGCTGGCTACCAACCCGGCCGCCCCGGCCCCGTACGGTCTGCGGTTCGACGCGGGACGGATCTGCCTGGACCTCCTGGCCACCACCCACCCGAACGAACGCCTCGACGCCCTCCCCGCGTTGCGCGCCTGGATCAGCGGTTCCGGACTCGTCCCGCCGGGCACGCCCCTCGCCCACGCCGATCCCGACTGGCCGGCCGCCTTCCGTGAACTGCGCGGACATGTCGGACAGTTGGTGCGCGGCTGGCTGAACCGTGAGGCGTACGACCTCGCCCTCACCCACGCGCTCGCCCGCGTCAACGAGGCGGCGGCCCGTGCCGCGCCCCCCGCCCCGCGCGCCGTACACGCCCACGACGGCACCCTGGTCCGGGAGTTGGCCGGCCCCCCGGCGTGTGCCGAGCTGCTCGCCGGCGTCGCGCGGGACGCCGTGGAGCTGCTGACCGACCCCGCCGCGCGGGCCGGGCTGCGGCAGTGCGAGGGGGACGACTGCCCGATCGTGTACGTCGACACCTCCCGTGGGCGCAGGAGGCGCTGGTGCTCCAGCGAGGTCTGCGGCAACCGGGAGCGGGCGGCCCGCCACCGCAGACGCACGGCGCTCCACCGCACGCCGCCCGCGCCGGACCGGGCGTGACGGCCTTCAGCCTCAGCAGGTCCCTCCCCGCTTCACCTGTCGCCCTCTCAACTCCCCCTGACGGCAACGGAACCCCGATCGCGGCAACCTCCACCCCCGTCAGCGGCAACCCGAAGACGACTCCGGCGCCTCACGCCCTTGTCTCCGGCACCCTCGCGATCGCCGCTTCCAAACACCCCCAACTCCGCCGTCACGCACACCGCGAGGGAGCGACGGCCCAACTCCCCTGTCCCATATGCGGCGTTCGGGCCCCCGCCGTCGAAGTGATTTCGATTACACTCCGTTTACCTTTACGGCGGGCCGGGAAGCGCCCCCGTTCGGCCCGGTGTGGCGGAGTTGTGAAGGAAGAGGGGTGGGAATGTGCCCCCATGTCCCCCTCGTCATGACACCGCGACGAAAACTGTCGCCTCACTTTGAACACTCAACTCATCGCTTGCGTACCGGTGTGGGAGCGACCGACTGGGGGAACCCCCGGACACCGGAGGTGGGCGTGCGCAAGGATGCGGCCGTGGCCAATGAACGTGGATCGAGGGCCCGACATCGCATGTCCCAGCCCTCGGAGCCTGACGAGGAGCTGATGCGTGCCCTGTATCGGGAGCATGCCGGACCCCTGCTTGCGTATGTCCTGCGCCTGGTTGCCGGAGACCGTCAACGAGCCGAAGACGTCGTGCAGGAGACGCTCATCCGGGCCTGGAAGAACGCCGGCCAGCTCAATCGAGCGACCGGATCGGTACGCCCCTGGCTGGTGACGGTCGCACGCCGCATCGTCATCGACGGCCACCGCAGCCGGCAGGCCCGGCCGCAGGAGGTCGACCCGTCGCCGCTGGAGGTCATTCCTGCGGAGGATGAGATCGACAAGGCGCTGTGGCTGATGACCCTGTCGGACGCTCTCGACGACCTGACCCCTGCCCACCGGGAGGTCCTCGTCGAGACGTACTTCAAGGGGCGTACCGTCAACGAGGCGGCCGAGACGCTGGGCATACCCAGTGGCACCGTGCGCTCACGGGTGTTCTATGCCCTGCGGTCGATGAAGCTGGCTCTGGAAGAGCGGGGTGTGACGGCGTGATGAGCATTTACGGGGGGTTCGGAGCGGGAGGGCCGGGTATGTCTGGCCCCATGCAGGGATCTGTGGGATCTCCGAGCCCGAGCGAACACGAGACCGTGGGCGCCTACGCCCTCGGCATCCTGGACGACGCCGAGGCGACCGCTTTCGAAGCGCATCTCGCCGACTGCGAGTGGTGCGCCCAGCAGCTCGACGAGCTGGCCGGGATGGAGCCGATGCTGGCCGCGCTAGCGGACCTGCCGGGTTCCGGGACGCCCGCGATCGGCGAGTCCCTGTCCGCCAAGCCCAACCCGCGGCTCGCGGAGCGGCTGGTCGACGAGGTGGCCGACCGCCGCGCCGCCAAGCGCCGCCGCTCGTTCTTCATGCTCGCGGCCGCGGTCGCGCTGATCGCCGGCGGCCCGCTGGGCGTGCTCGCGGTGACCGGCGGCGACAGCGGCAAGGACGCCAAGACGCTGCAGGCGGACACCGCCAACCCCGCCAAGGGCGTCTTCGACTCGCTGCCCGACAAGAAGTCGGCCACCGACGCCTCCACCAAGGTCTCGGCGACCGTCGCCATGGCGGAGAAGGCGTGGGGCACCCAGGCCGTCGTCCAGCTGTCGAACGTGGCCGGCCCGAACAAGTGCTCGCTGATCGCCGTGGGCAAGAACGGCGAGCGCGAGACCGTCTCCTCCTGGTCCGTCCCGGAGTGGGGTTACGGCCTCCCCGGCGCCAAGACCGACCAGGCGAAGCAGCCCCTGTACGTCCAGGGCGGCGCGGCCTTCACCCCGAACCAGATCGACCACTTCGAGGTCATGACCTTCGACGGCAAGAAGCTCGTGCAGATCGACGCCTGAGCCTTCCGGCGGTCGCTTTCCTCCGTTTCCCTCCCGCAGCTTCGGGGCCTGTCCGGCGAGTCCGGGCAGGCCCCTCGCCTCGACCGGTCCCCTTCGCGTACGGTTGACGGCTGCCCAGCACGTCAGAAGGGGGCCCGGTGGCCGTTCAGGCTCAGCAGGAAACCGCGGTCGGCCCGGTACGGGACGCGGTCCAGGAATCAGTCCAGGACTCCGTCCGAGACCGGGAGATCAGCGTCGAACAGGTGCACCTGGACCGGGTGTACCGGCGGCTCGAGGAGAAGATCCACGAGGCCGAGTTCCTCATGCACGACGCGGCCCAGCGCGGCCACGTCGGCACGCCCGGCGCGCTCGCCGAGCGGGACGCGCAGGTCTTCCGTGCGGGCATCCACCTCAACCGGCTCAACAACGAGTTCGAGGACTTCCTCTTCGGCCGCATCGACCTGCTCAACGGCAAGGACGGCGAGAAGGGGCCCGACGGCGCCTACACCTCCGTGGAACCCGCCGACGGCGCCGTGCGGGACGACGACACCGCCGACATCGCCGAGACCCTGCACATCGGCCGCATCGGAGTCCTCGACGAGGACTACGCCCCGCTGGTGATCGACTGGCGGGCGCCCGCGGCCGCCCCGTTCTACCGCTCCACCCCGGTCGCCCCCGGCCGGGTCGTGCGCCGCCGGGTCATCCGCTCCAAGGGCCGCCGCGTCCTCGGCGTCGAGGACGACCTGATGCGCCCCGAGCTGAGAGCCTTCCTCGACGGGCGGGAGCTGCCCGTCGTCGGCGACGGCGCCCTGATGGCCGCCCTCGGACAGGCCCGCGGCCACACCATGCGGGACATCGTCTCCTCCATCCAGGCCGAGCAGGACCTCGTCATCCGCGCTCCCGCCGCCTCCGTCACCTACGTCGAGGGCGGCCCCGGCACCGGCAAGACGGCCGTCGCGCTGCACCGGGCGGCCTACCTCCTCTACCAGGACCGCCGCCGCTACTCGGGCGGCATCCTGATCGTCTCGCCCACCCCCCTGCTCGTCGCCTACACCGAGGGCGTCCTGCCCTCCCTCGGCGAGGAGGGCCAGGTCGCCATCCGCGCCATCGGCTCCCTGGTCGACGGCGTCCAGGCCACCCTGTACGACTCCCCGGCGGTCGCCCGCGCCAAGGGCTCGCACCGCATGCTGAAGGTGCTGCGCAAAGCCGCCCGCGGAGCCCTGGAGCAGGGCCGCCCCGCCCCCGACGCGGGACAGCTCACCCTCGACGGCGGCGAACCAGCGGGCCAGACCCCCGCCGGCCCGCCCACCCGGCTGCGCGTCGTGGCCTTCGGACGGCGGCTCGAGCTGGAGGCGGAGGAGCTCGACCGGATCCGCCGGGCCGCGCTCGGCGGCACCGCTCCGGTGAACCTGCTGCGCCCCCGCGCCCGCAAGCTCCTCCTGGACGCCCTGTGGGAGCGCTCCGGCGCCGTCGGACGGCACAGCGACCCCGAACTGGCGGCCGAGCTGCGCTCCTCCTTCGACGAGGACGTCACGAGCGAGGACTCCTTCATCGGGTTCCTCGACGCCTGGTGGCCGGAGCTGACGCCGAAGGCCGTCCTGGCGGCCATGGCCGACGAGCGCCGGCTCGGCCGGTGGGCCCGCCGAGTCCTGAACCCCGGCGAGGTCCGCAGGGTCGCCCGCTCCCTCAAGCGGGACGGCCACTCCGTGCACGACATCGCGATGCTCGACGAGCTCCAGGCGATCCTCGGCGCACCCGCCCGCCCGAAGAAGCGCCGCGAGCTCGACCCGCTGGACCAGCTCACCGGCCTGGAGGAGCTGATGCCGGTGCGCGAGGAGTCGCAGCGCGAGCGGGCCGAACGGCTCGCGCAGGAACGCACCGAGTACGCCCACGTCATCGTCGACGAGGCGCAGGACCTCACGCCGATGCAGTGGCGCATGGTCGGCCGTCGCGGCCGGCACGCCACCTGGACGGTCGTCGGCGACCCCGCCCAGTCGTCGTGGTCCGACCCCGACGAGGCGGCCGAGGCCCGCGACGAGGCCCTCGGCACCCGCCCGCGCCGCCGCTTCCAGCTGACGGTCAACTACCGCAACCCGGCCGAGATCGCCGAGCTGGCGGCGAAGGTGCTGGCGCTGGCCATGCCCGGCGCCGAGTCCCCGACCGCGGTCCGCTCCACCGGCCTCGTCCCCCGCTTCACGGCCGTCTCCGGTGACCTCGCCGAGACCGTGCGGGCGGAGGCCGCCCGCCTCCTGGACCGGGTCGACGGCACGGTCGGCGTCGTCGTCGCCATGAACCGCCGCGAGGAGGCCGCCCGCTGGCTCGCGGGGCTCGGCGACCGAGTGGTGGCGCTCGGCAGCCTGGAGGCGAAGGGCCTGGAGTACGACGCCACGGTCGTGGTCTCCCCGGCTGAGATCGCCGACGAGTCGCCGGCCGGCCTGCGGGTGCTGTACGTGGCCCTCACCCGGGCGACCCAGCAGCTCACGGTCGTCTCGGGCGAGCGCGACGAACCCGACGCCGACGGGCTGCCGGACCTGCTGCGTGAGTGACCCCGTGGGGCCGCGCCGGGCCCGTTGGGCCTGTCCGGCGGGGCCGCGCGGGGACGGCTTTCTGTGAACTCGCCGCACGGGAATGGCCTTCCCGCTTCCGTTTGTTAGCCTGGACGTGACACCGGCCCGATCCAAGCCCCCGGGCCCAACCTTCGTCGCTACGAGCGACCACTTGCCGCGAGGCGAGCATGGCGGGTCGGTGTCATCTCCGTACGGGAGAGGCCCACGTCAGATGTGACGTGGGCCTCTTTCGTCGTGAACAAAACGTTCGTAACCCCACGTGGCTAACTCCTACTCGACAGTAGGTGCGACGATCGGACCGCAATCCGCGTCACCGGTGAAAGCAGAGGAAGTCGGCCATGGCAACGGCGCCCAGCGTCTCCTACTCGATGACGGTCAGGCTGGAGGTGCCCGCGGGCGGAACCGCGGTCTCGCAGCTCACCACGGCCGTCGAGTCCCACGGAGGCTCGGTCACCGGCCTCGACGTCACTGCTTCCGGTCACGAGAAGCTCCGCATCGACGTCACCATCGCGGCCACCTCGACCGCCCACGCCGACGAGATCGTCGAACAGCTGCGCGGCATCGAGGGCGTCACGCTCGGCAAGGTCTCCGACCGTACGTTCCTGATGCACCTCGGCGGCAAGATCGAGATGGCGTCCAAGCACCCCATCCGCAACCGCGACGACCTGTCCATGGTCTACACGCCGGGCGTGGCCCGCGTCTGCATGGCGATCGCCGAGAACCCCGAGGACGCGCGCCGCCTCACCATCAAGCGCAACTCCGTCGCGGTCGTGACGGACGGCTCCGCCGTGCTGGGCCTCGGCAACATCGGCCCCAAGGCCGCGCTGCCCGTCATGGAGGGCAAGGCGGCCCTCTTCAAGCGGTTCGCCGGCATCGACGCCTGGCCGATCTGCCTCGACACCCAGGACACCGACGCCATCGTCGAGATCGTCAAGGCGATCGCCCCCGGTTTCGCCGGCATCAACCTGGAGGACATCTCCGCGCCCCGCTGCTTCGAGATCGAGGCCCGGCTGCGTGAGGCCCTCGACATCCCCGTCTTCCACGACGACCAGCACGGCACCGCGATCGTCGTCCTCGCCGCGCTCACCAACGCCCTGCGCGTCGCCGGCAAGGCGATCGAGAACATCCGCGTCGTCATGTCCGGCGCCGGCGCGGCCGGCACGGCCATCCTGAAGCTGCTGATCGCCGCGGGCGTGAAGAACGCCGTCGTCGCCGACATCCACGGTGTGGTGCACGCCGGCCGCGAGGACCTCGTCGACGCCGCCCCCGGGTCGGCGCTGCGCTGGATCGCCGACAACACCAACCCCGAGAACCTCACGGGCACCCTCAAGGAGGCCGTGCGCGAGGCGGACGTGTTCATCGGCGTCTCCGCCCCGAACGTCCTCGACGGCGACGACGTGGCCGCCATGGCCGACGAGGCGATCGTGTTCGCGCTCGCGAACCCCGACCCCGAGGTGGACCCGGCGATCGCCCGGCAGACCGCGGCCGTCGTGGCCACGGGCCGCTCCGACTTCCCGAACCAGATCAACAACGTGCTGGTCTTCCCGGGCGTCTTCCGCGGCCTGCTGGACGCGCAGTCCCGTACGGTCAACACCGAGATGATGATCGCTGCTGCGAAGGCGCTGGCCGACGTGGTGACCGAGGACGAGCTGAACCCGAACTACATCATCCCGAGCGTCTTCAACGACAAGGTCGCGGGCGCGGTCGCCGGCGCGGTCCGCGAGGCCGCGAAGGCGGCGGGCGCCTCGGCCCTCACGCAGCCGTAGCCGGAAGCGGGTGGCACAGCCCCGAGCGGGCGGCGCGCGGCGGCCTGTGAGGATCGCCACGACCGGCCCCCGGCGCGTCGTGGAACCCGCCTCACGGGGCAGGCCTCTACTGTGACGGCCGGGTCAGGCGCTCTTCGTGTGACTCCCAAGGGTGTTCTCACGACTCCTACGGGTGCCGGATTGGCTTTCCCGCCGCAGGTAGGGGCAGGATGCGTTCCTGGGCGCGTGGGCATCGACTTCGCTGTCCCCCATGCGGCTCCGCCGCGTGGCACGCCTCAATGGCAAGAAGAACACGGGAGTAACAACATGAACCGCAGTGAGCTGGTGGCCGCGCTGGCCGACCGTGCCGAGGTGACCCGCAAGGACGCCGACGCCGTCCTGGCCGCGTTCGCCGAGGTCGTCGGCGACATCGTCTCCAAGGGCGACGAGAAGGTCACCATTCCCGGCTTCCTGACCTTCGAGCGCACCCACCGTGCCGCTCGCACCGCGCGCAACCCGCAGACCGGCGACCCGATCCAGATCCCGGCCGGCTACAGCGTCAAGGTCTCCGCGGGCTCGAAGCTCAAGGAAGCGGCCAAGGGCAAGTAAGGCCCCGCCGGACGCGCCGTGAGCAGCGGGCGCCGTGGGTGACCGCGGGTCGGCCTTGGCTGGTCGCGCAGTTTCCCGCGCCCCTTCGGGGGCGCGTCCGCCGGAAGTGACAACACGCCGATGGGGCGGTCACCCGAGTCAGGGTGACCGCCCCATCGGCGTTCGCGGGCCCGGTCAGCCGAGCGCCGCGTTATGAGGTCGGGTGGGTCAGCCGAGCGCCTTGCCCGGGAGTTCGACCTTCGCGCCCAGTTCCACGAGCTTCTCCATGAAGTTCTCGTAGCCCCGGTTGATCAGGTCGATTCCGTGGACGCGGGACGTGCCCTGGGCCGCGAGGGCGGCGATCAGGTAGGAGAAGCCGCCGCGGAGGTCCGGGATGACCAGGTCGGCGCCCTGGAGCTTGGTGGGGCCGGAGACGACCGCGGAGTGCAGGAAGTTGCGCTGGCCGAAGCGGCAGTCGGAGCCGCCCAGGCACTCGCGGTAGAGCTGGATGTGCGCGCCCATCTGGTTGAGCGCCGAGGTGAAGCCGAGACGCGACTCGTACACCGTCTCGTGGATGATCGACAGACCGGTGGCCTGCGTCAGCGCCACGACCAGCGGCTGCTGCCAGTCGGTCTGGAAGCCGGGGTGGACGTCCGTCTCCAGCGCGATGGACTTCAGCTGGCCGCCGGGGTGCCAGAAGCGGATGCCCTCGTCGTCGATGCGGAAGGCGCCGCCCACCTTGCGGTAGGTGTTCAGGAACGTCATCATCGACCGCTGCTGCGCGCCGCGGACGTAGATGTTGCCCTCGGTCGCCAGCGCGGCGGACGCCCACGAGGCGGCCTCCAGGCGGTCCGAGAGGGCGCGGTGGTCGTAGCCGCCGAGCTTGTCCACACCGGTGATGCGGATCGTCCGGTCGGTGTCCATCGCGATGATGGCGCCCATCTTCTGCAGAACGCAGATCAGGTCCTCGATCTCCGGCTCCACGGCCGCGTTCGAGAGCTCCGTGACGCCCTCGGCGAGCACCGCCGTCAGCAGCACCTGCTCGGTCGCGCCCACGGACGGGTACGGCAGCCGGATCTTCGTGCCGCGCAGCCGGTGCGGGGCCTCCAGGTACTGACCGTCGTCCCGCTTCTCGATCTTCGCGCCGAACTGCCGCAGCACGTCGAAGTGGAAGTCGATCGGCCGGCCGCCGATGTCGCAGCCGCCGAGGCCGGGGATGAAAGCGTGGCCGAGACGGTGCAGCAGGGGGCCGCAGAACAGGATCGGGATGCGGCTGGAGCCCGCGTGCGCGTCGATGTCGGCGACGTTCGCGCTCTCGACGTACGTCGGGTCCATCACCAGCTCGCCCGGCTCCTCGCCCGGCCGGACCGTCACGCCGTGCAGTTGCAGCAGGCCGCGTACGACTCGCACGTCACGGATGTCCGGAACGTTGCGCAGTCGACTCGGCTCACTGCCCAGCAGGGCGGCGACCATGGCCTTGGGCACGAGGTTCTTCGCGCCGCGGACACGGATCTCGCCCTCGAGCGGGGTTCCGCCGTGGACAAGGAGGACATCGTCGTTGACGGTCATGTATCTCGCGTTCCATGGAAGGTGGGGCAGGGCTGGAGAGAGACAGGGTAATCGCCGAGTGCCCTTGTCCCGTAAGCCCAGGAGGCGTTCAGGGAGGTCATGGCTGTGTCACAACACGAACCGTTTCCCACCGGCCACGCAAGGTCACCGTGAGACCGCCGCCACGCGCGTGTGCCCGACCCGCCTCCACGCCCCCCACCTGCCCCTCACCCCCGACGCCGCATTGCCTCCCCACTCCGGGGGAAGATGCGGGATCATGTCTGGCATGACCGAGGTGTCCTCGCTCACAGGGCGGCTGCTCGTGGCAACCCCCGCCCTGGCGGACCCGAACTTCGACCGTGCGGTGGTGCTCCTCCTCGACCACGACGAGGAGGGCTCGCTCGGCGTCGTCCTCAACCGTCCGACGCCGGTGGGCGTGGGCGACATCCTCGAGGACTGGGCGGATCTCACCGGTGAACCGGGCGTCGTCTTCCAGGGAGGCCCAGTCTCCCTGGACTCGGCGCTCGGCGTGGCCGTGATCCCCGGCGGCACCGGCGTCGACGGAGCCCCCCTCGGCTGGCGGCGGGTGCACGGCGCGATCGGCCTCGTCGACCTGGAGGCCCCGCCCGAACTGCTCGCCTCGGCCCTCGGCTCCCTGAGGATCTTCGCCGGGTACGCCGGCTGGGGCCCCGGCCAGCTGGAGGACGAACTGGTGGAGGGCGCCTGGTACGTCGTCGAGTCGGAGCCGGGCGACGTCTCCTCGCCCGAGCCCGAGAGGCTCTGGCGCGAGGTGCTGCGCCGCCAGCGCAGCGAACTGGCGATGGTGGCCACCTATCCGGACGACCCGTCGCTCAACTGATGGGTGTGAGCTTCAGTACCCTTGGGCCCATGAGCACTCTTGAGCCCGAGCGCGGCACCGGTACGGGGACCCTCGTAGAGCCGACGCCGCAGGTGTCGTCCGGTGACGGTGACCACGAGCGCTTCGCGCACTACGTCCAGAAGGACAAGATCATGGCGAGCGCTCTCGACGGAACCCCCGTCGTGGCGCTGTGCGGCAAGGTCTGGGTGCCCGGTCGCGACCCGAAGAAGTACCCCGTGTGCCCCATGTGCAAGGAGATCTACGAGTCCATGGGCTCCGGCGGCGACGACAACGGCGGCAAGGGCGACAAGTGACCGTCTGACGCACGCCGGCGGGCGCGGCTCCCGCGCCCCGGCGCGCCGTCGGCCTCGGATCGGGATCCGGCCAAGGTCATGACGCGGACCGCTGCCCGCGTTCTGACGGGCGATCAGGGGTGGGTGGGGCCGTGAAGCGCCCGAGGGCCGCCGAGGCTGCGCCGTGAGAGTGGTTCGTCCGCCGCTTCGCCAAGTGGCTCCGCGCGCACGGGAGAAACCCCGCGGGGTCACCGAAGAGTGGCAATTCGAGCGCACCGGTGATGCCGTGCGAAAACGGCTCATCTCCCCGATGAGATGGGCGAATGCCTCCTAGCGGACCCCCGCGTCCGGGCCTTGCGAAGATGTGCCAGAGTTGCCACGTCCGCCCTGTCAGCACGTACCGTACGGCAACACAGGTGGGACCAGGTGGGGCAGCGGGAAGGGGCAGCCGGTTTTGAGCACGCACGCACCGCAGGCGGCGCACGCCGTCACGCTGCCCACGTCGTTGGACGAGGCCGTCGCGGCCCTCGCGGCGAACCCCGCGGCCGTACCGGTGGCCGGCGGCACCGACCTCATGGCCGCCGTCAACTCCGGGCAGCTCAGGCCCGCCGCCCTGGTGGGCCTCGGCCGGATCAGCGAGATCCGCGGCTGGCAGTACCAGGACGGCCATGCCCTGCTCGGCGCCGGACTCACGCACGCGCGCATGGGACGCCCCGACTTCGCCGCCCTCATCCCCGCGCTCGCCGCAGCCTCCCGCGCCGCCGGACCCCCGCACATCCGCAACGCGGGCACCCTGGGCGGCAACATCGCCTCGGCCGCGCCCACAGGCGACGCGCTGCCCGTGCTGGCCGCGCTGGAGGCGACGCTGATCGTCGCGGGCCAGGGCGGAGCCCGCCGCGAGATCCCGGTGTCGCATCTGCTGGCCGGCATGGAGATGCTGCGCGGCGGCGAACTCATCGGCTACGTGCGCGTGCCGCTGCTGCACGCCCCCCAGGTCTTCCTGAAGGCGACCGGACGCACCGGCCCCGGGCGTGCCGTCGCGTCCGTCGCCCTCGTCCTCGACCCCGCCCGGCGCGGCGTCAGGTGCGCCGTCGGCGCGATAGCGCCGATGCCGCTGCGGCCGCTCGAGGCCGAGCAGTGGGTCGCCCAGCTCATCGACTGGGACAACAGCCGCGCGATCGTCCCCGAGGCCCTGACCGCCTTCGGGGAGTACGTGGCGGCCGCCTGCATCCCCGACCCGGTCCCGGCCGAGGACGGCTCCGTGCAGCCGCTGCCGCCCGCCGTACTGCACCTGCGGCGCACCGTCGCCGCGCTGGCCCGACGAGCACTGGGGAGGGCGCTGTCGTGACCGACGACCAGCACGGACAGGACCACGGGCACGAGCACGGACAGGAACACGGACAGGGCCAGGGCGCGCCCCAGGGCGCGGGCCGCTGGGACCCGCTGCCCCAGGGCGACTACGACGACGGCGCCACCGCCTTCGTGAAACTCCCCGAGGGCGGCGTGGACGCCCTCCTCGCCGCGCGCGGGGAAAGCCCGCTGGCGGCTCCCGGACACGGCTACGTCCCGCCGCGGATCACGGCGGCGCCCGACCGGCCCGACGCCGACGCGAGCGGCACGGGCGCGTGGCCGCCCCCGGTCGGCGGCGCCGAGTGGCCGGCCCCCGCGAGCGGGTCGAGCGTGGGCGACGACCGGTTCACGTACAACCCGGGCTCGACCGGACAGTGGACGTTCGAGGAGACCCAGGCGGCCCCCGCGCCCGCTCCCGGCCATGACGTGACCGGGCAGTGGTCCATTCCCGTCGCGGGCGGCGACCTCCCCGACGAGTCGGGCGAGTTCACCACCTCGGCCCTGGTCGAACAGTGGGGCGGCGCGCCCCCGGCCACCCTGCCCGGGGGCGCGCCCGCGCCCTGGGCGACGACACCGGCTCACGACCCGGCCGGCCCGTCGGCGCAGCCGTGGGAGCGGCAGCCGGACGGCGGCGACCGTTCCGGCCGTGCGGCGGCGCCCGAGCGGCACGCCGACGACGTCTCCCTTTTCGCGCCCGCTCCCCGGGCCGGCGACGAGGACGGCGCGCACGCCGTGGAGCGCCACGAGAACGCCTACGGGACGCCCGAGGCCCCCGGGGTCGAGGAAGAGGCCTACAGGGGCCCTGAGGGCCCGTACAGCGGCCCGCACGAGCCCTACGCCGACACCGAGTCCGGCGCCGCCGCGGAAGGCGCGCACGCCCCGGAGTCCGGACGTGACGTCGACGCCGTGCAGGACGAGGACGGCCCACGCGACCCGGACGCCGTACGAGACGCGGAAACCGCACCGGAGGCGGACGCCCCGGAGGACCCGCAGGCCTCGGACGCGGGCCACCCGCACTCCGAGCCGTCCGCCGACGACGCGGAGACGGAATCCGCCGCCCCACGGTCCGCGGCCGACGCGCCCGACGCCGGCGACGACACCGCGTCGTCCACGCGCGCGGACGACGGCCACGGCCACCCGCAGGAGGACGCCGACGCCGGCCAGCCGTCCTTCCACGAGGACCACCCCCTCGCCTCCTACGTGCTGCGCGTGAACGGCTCCGACCGCCCGGTCACCGACGCCTGGATCGGCGAGTCCCTGCTCTACGTCCTGCGTGAGCGGCTCGGACTCGCGGGCGCCAAGGACGGCTGCTCGCAGGGCGAGTGCGGGGCCTGCAACGTCCAGGTGGACGGCCGCCTCGTCGCCTCCTGCCTGGTCCCCGCCGTCACCACCGCCGGCAGCGAGGTCCGCACCGTGGAGGGCCTCGCCGTCGACGGACAGCCCTCCGACGTGCAGCGGGCGCTCGCCCGGTGCGGGGCGGTGCAGTGCGGATT
The DNA here is from genome assembly GCF_044740925.1 of Streptomyces sp. NPDC088254. Lineage (NCBI taxonomy): Bacteria > Bacillati > Actinomycetota > Actinomycetes > Kitasatosporales > Streptomycetaceae > Streptomyces > Streptomyces sp. NPDC088254. The sequence goes on from NZ_JBIURQ010000014.1 coordinate 82,706, forward strand.
CTGCGTGCCCGGCATGGCGATGACCGTGCACGACCTGCTGGAGGGCAACCCCGCCCCCACCGAGCTGGAGACCCGCCAGGCGCTCTGCGGCAACCTGTGCCGCTGCTCCGGCTACCGGGGCGTCCTGCGGGCCGTCCAGGACGTCGTCGACGAACGCGAGGCGCACGCCGCCGCGGACGCTGAGACGGACGGCGACGAGGCACGTATCCCGCACCAGGCGGGTCCGGGCGCGGGCGGCGTCCACCCGTCGGCGTTCGAGAACCCGGCACAGCCCCATCCGCACGACCCGGTGTACGGACAGGGCCAGGACGGAGGCCAGGCGTGACCAACGAAGCAGCCACCGCGACGAGCCCCGCGGAGGCCGCCCCGGCCCCCGAGCCGATCCCGCACGGCCTGGGCGTCTCACTGCCGCCCGCCGACACGCGCGCCAAGACGGAGGGCACCTTCCCCTACGCGGCCGACCTGTGGGCCGAGGGCCTGCTCTGGGCGGCCGTCCTGCGCTCCCCGCACGCGCACGCGCGCATCGTCTCCATCGACACCTCCCATGCGCGCGAGATGCCCGGCGTGCGGGCCGTCGTCACCCACGAGGACGTCCCCGGCAGCGCGCTGCACGGCCGGGGCAGGGCCGATCGCCCCGTGTTCGCCTCCGAGGTCGTGCGCCACCACGGCGAGCCCATCGCCGCCGTCGCCGCCGACCACCCCGACACCGCCCGCATGGCCGCCGCGGCCGTCATCGTCGAGTACGAGGTCCTCGACCCGGTCGTCGATCCCGAACTCGCCTTCGAGGCGGAGTCGCTGCACCCCGACGGCAACCTCATCCGGCACATCCCGCTGCACCACGGAGACCCCTCCGCGGCCGGCGAGGTCGTCGTCGAGGGCCAGTACCGCATCGGCCGCGCCGACCCCGCCCCCATCGGCGCCGAAGCCGGCCTCGCGGTGCCCCGCCCCGACGGCGGCGTGGAGCTGTACCTCGCCTCCACCGACCCGCACAGCGACCGCGACACCGCCGCCGCCTGCTTCGGGCTGACACCCGATCGGGTGAAGATCGTGGTCACGGGTGTGCCCGGCGCCACCGCCGACCGCGAGGACCAGGGCTTCCAGCTCCCGCTCGGCCTGCTCGCCCTGCGCACGGGCTGCCCGGTGAAGCTCACGGCGACCCGCGAGGAGTCCTTCCTCGGCCACACCCACCGCCACCCCACCCTGCTCAGATACCGCCACCACGCCGACGCCGAGGGCCGGCTCGTCAAGGTCGAGGCTCAGATCCTGCTCGACGCCGGCGCCTACGCCGACACCTCCGCCGAGGCCCTGGCCGCCGCCGTCTCCTTCGCCTGCGGCCCCTACGTCGTCCCGAACGCCTTCATCGAGGGCTGGGCCGTGCGCACCAACAACCCGCCCTCCGGCCACGTCCGCGGCGAGGGCGCGATGCAGGTCTGCGCCGCCTACGAGGCGCAGATGGACAAGCTGGCCAAGAAGCTCGGCGTCGACCCGGCGGAGCTGCGCCTGCGCAACGTCATGGCGACCGGGGACGTGCTGCCGACCGGCCAGACGGTGACTTGTCCCGCGCCCGTCGCCGAACTCCTGCAGGCCGTGCAGGAGTTCCCCCTGCCGCCGCTGCCGAAGGACACCCCCGAGGAGGACTGGCTGCTGCCCGGCGGCCCCGAGGGCGCGGGCGAACCCGGCGCGGTGCGCCGGGGCGTCGGCTACGGCCTGGGCATGGTGCACATGCTCGGCGCCGAGGGCGCGGACGAGGTGTCCACCGCCACCGTCAAGGTCCTGGACGGCGTCGCGACCGTGCTGTGCGCGGCGGTGGAGACCGGGCAGGGCTTCACCACCCTCGCCCGCCAGATCGTCCAGGAGACCCTGGGCGTCGACGAGGTGCACGTGGCGCCCGTCGACACCGACCAGCCGCCCGCCGGCGCGAGCTGCCACGGTCGGCACACGTGGGTGTCCGGCGGCGCGGTGGAGCGCGCGGCCAAGATGGTCCGCACCCAGCTGCTCCAGCCCCTCGCGCACAAGTTCGGCATGTCCACCGAGCTGCTCCAGATCACCGACGGCAAGATCACCTCGTACGACGGCGTCCTGTCGACCACGGTCGCCGAGGAGCTGCACGGCAAGGAGCTGTGGGCGACGGCCCAGTGCCGCCCGCACCCGACCGAGCCGCTCGACGCGGCCGGCCAGGGCGACGCCTTCGTCGGGCTCGCCTTCTGCGCGGTCCGCGCGGTGGTCGACGTCGACATCGAGCTGGGCTCGGTGCGGGTGGTGGAGCTGGCGGTCGCCCAGGACGTCGGCCGGGTCCTGAACCCGGCGCAGCTGACCGCCCGCATCGAGGCGGGCGTCACCCAGGGCGTCGGCATCGCGCTCACCGAGAACCTGCGCACCCCGCGCGGTCTCGTCCGTCACCCCGACCTCACCGGCTACGCCCTGCCGACCGCCCTGGACGCGCCCGACATCCGGATCGTCAAACTGGTCGAGGAACGCGACGTGGTCGCCCCCTTCGGCGCGAAGGCGGCCAGCGCGGTCCCCGTGGTGACGTCCCCAGCGGCCATCGCCTCGGCGGTGCGCGCCGCCACCGGCCGCCCCGTCAACCGCCTCCCGATAAGGCCGCAGGCGGCGGTGGTGACGGGGCAGTGAGCGACCAGGCGGTGCCGGGCGGGGTCTGCTTCACCTGAGCCCTCCCGGTGCCCGCCGGGCGGGGCGCGCGCGGAGACGGCCGGGGTGAATCCGTGAGGTGCCGTGAGACGGGAACGATCTCGGGCGCGGTGACGTCTTCCCAGGCGAGGGCCGTTGTCAGTGGCGCCGCGTAGTGTTCGGGGAAGTGGGACGGCGGCGGGCGCGGCGACGCGGGCCGCCGCCGGGACGGCACACTTCACGCACGGGGGAACCACATGGGCACGACCGGTACCGCCGCCGGCACGGCGGTGATCACCTTCACCGACTCCGAGCTGGACCCGTACGTCACGCACGCGCCGACGCGCCGCTGGCTGACCGGGCCCGGACTGCCGGGCGTCGGCGGCCTGCTGACCTTCGACGCGCTCCGCGCGGACGGACTGCGCACCGTGGGCGACTCCACGGGCGAACCGGACGGCGGCATGGCGGCCGGCCTGAGCGAACAGCTCGTCATAGGAGCCCTCACCGGGGCCGACGGCCCGCGCGGGGAGTCGGTCCTGCTCGACGGCTCCACCGGCGAGATCACGACGACGTACTTCCTCCACGACCGTCCCCACCTGATGGACCGCCGTCCGCTCGCGCCGTCCCTGGAGACGCTCGTGCGCTTCGCGACGGCGGCCGACGAACTGGCGGCGCTGCGCGGCCAGTTCGCCGCCTACGCGGGCCGTTACGGCCCCGAGGCGGTGGCGCAGGCCTCTGCCCAGCTCCTCGCGCTGTACGAGGCGGGGGCGCACGGCGAGGTGCCGCCGTTCTGGCGCCTGATCGCGGTGATACGGCCCCTCGCCCTGATCGCGGGCCCGGGCACCCGCTCGGACCTGGCTCTGGACCTTCCGCCCCGCCTCCTGGACGACGAGTTCGGCTCCCGCGCCGTCGTCCGCTTCGAGGACGTCGACTTCCCGTCCGCCCTCACCCACGAACCGACCCGCCGTTTCCTGGCGGAGGTGGGCCTGCCGGAGGAGTGCGTGTGGTTCGCCCTGGACACGGACGCCCCCCTGCCCACCCTCGCCGACCACCACGCGGACGACGGCCACGCCCGACTCCCCGCCGAAGCCGCCGACTTGATACGCCTCGGCGCGCTGTCCGACGGCGTCAGCCTGGTCCTGGACGGCACCACGGGCGCGGTCCTGACCTGGTCCGGGGCGACGTCGGCGCTGCGGCCCCTGAACGCCGACGTCTCCACCCTCGCCGTCACCCTCTGGCTGATCCACCGAGCGAAGACCCTGGACGCCGACCACGACCTCACCGAGGCCTACGACCAGCTCGCCACCACCCTCACCCGGACCCTCGCCACCCTGGACCCGCTGGCCTGCACGCGCACGCCGGCGGCGGCACAGGAGGACGACAGGCGGTGCTACTGGCCGAGCGTGTTCGCGGACGAAGCGGGCGGGGGCCTGCGGAGCGCGGTTTGAAGGTTCTCGGCGCTGCCATCGTTCGACGGGGGAGGGGCGGAGTATGCAAGGGCAGGACTGGATCGAACGGGCCGGAGCGCTGTTCGAAGCGGCGATGTTCGGCGGGGACAGGTCCGCGCTGGAGCGGTCCGATGACGTGTTGGACGCGGTCGAGGCGCCGCTGTGCATGGCGCGGGGCAAGGTGCTGCACGTCCGCTTCCTCAATGACCGCGAGGAGAACAGCGAGGAACTCGTGCTGTTCGAGCGCGCGGCCGAGTTGTACGAGCGTCTGGGGGAGACGTCGGGGGAGGCGGAGGCGTTGTTCTGGATCGGCTGCTGGCATCAGGTCGTCAAGGGCGACGGCACCACCGGCAGGCCGTACTTCGAGCGGTCGTACGCGCTGGCGAAGTCCGTCGGCGACCGGATGACGATGTCCTATGCGGTTCGCCATCTCGGCTTCGCGGACAGGTACGCGGGCCACTTCGACCAGGCCCGCGAGCGGCTGACCGAATCGGTGACACTGCGCCGGGAGATCGGCTTCAGGGCCGGAGAAGCGGCCGGCCTGGTGGCACTGGCCTACCTAGCGTCCGAGACCGGCGACTCATCACAGGCGCTCCGCCACCTCGAAGAGGCCCAGTCGGTCGCGGAAACCTGCGGTGCCAAGGCGGTCAGCGAGTGGATCGAGCAAGCTCGCGCGGTCATCCACTCCTGATCCTGGGCGCCGCCCTTCACTTGGAGGCCGTGGCGGGATTCGAACCCACGTAACTCGCTTTGCAGGCGAGCCCCTGAACCACTCGGGCACACGGCCGTACGGGTGTTGCTGTTCCTTGCTGCCG
>NZ_JBIURQ010000014.1:87693-182167 GCF_044740925.1 Streptomyces sp. NPDC088254
CCGTGGCGGGGTTCGGACCCGCGTGACTCCCCGCGAGCGGAGCTCGCTGTCGGGTGCAGTGCGGGCGAGCCCCTGAACCACTCGGGCACACGGCCGTACGGGTGTTGCTGTTCCTTCCTGCCGTGGCGGGGTTCGGACCCGCGTGACTCCCCGCGAGCGGAGCTCGCTGTCGGGTGCAGTGCGGGCGAGCCCCTGAACCACTCGGGCACACGGCCGTTCCGCAGTTCGTTCGGGGGGTTGCCCCTTCCGGACTGCGTGTCATGACCGTAGGCGGCCGCGGGAGGTGGCTCAAGGAGTTCGGGTGGGCTGCAATGAGGTTGCCATGTGCCGTTCATGGAAGGGGCGGGGGGAGTAGGACCAAGGGACCAGGGGCGGGTGGTCTCGCGACAGGGGTCAACAGTCGTTGTGGGCCTTACTCTGGCGGGCATGGCCCTCCTCGAACCCCATGACACCGATGTCGCCGACCACTTGCCGTCCGGCGGTGAGACCGTGCTCGGGCGGTCGTATCGGGCGCTCAGCGTCGGGGTCGTCTCCGTCGTGTTGCTGATCGCCTTCGAGGCGACCGCCGTGGGGACCGCGATGCCGGTCGCGGCACGGGAGTTGGACGGGGTCGGGCTCTACGCGTTCGCGTTCTCCGGGTACTTCACCACCAGCCTGTTCGCGATGGTGCTGGCCGGGCAGTGGTCCGACCGGCGCGGGCCGCTGGGCGCGCTGACCTCGGGCATCGCCGCTTTCGCCGCCGGGCTCATGGTGTCCGGCACCGCCGGGGTCATGTGGCTGTTCATCCTCGGGCGGGCCGTGCAGGGGTTCGGCGGCGGGCTGGTCATCGTCGCCCTGTACGTCGTCGTCGGCCGGGCCTACCCCGAGCGGCTGCGGCCTGCGATCATGGCGGCGTTCGCGGCGAGCTGGGTCGTGCCGTCGATCGTCGGACCGCTCGCCTCAGGTGCGGTGACCGAGCACCTCGGCTGGCGGTGGGTGTTCGTCGGCATCCCCCTCCTCGTCGTGTTCCCGCTGGCCCTCGCCCTGCCGCAGATACGGCGACGGGCCGCCGGCCCGGTCGACGGGGCCGCGGGCGCCTCCTTCGACCGCCGCCGCATCCGGCTCGCCCTCGGCATCTCCCTCGGCGCCGGACTGCTCCAGTACGCCGCGCAGGATCTGCGTCCCGTGTCCGTGCTGCCCGCCCTCGCGGGCGTCGCGCTGCTCGTGCCGGCCGTCCTCGGACTGCTGCCGCGCGGCACCTACCGGGCGGCCCGCGGCCTGCCGTCCGTCGTCCTGCTGCGCGGGGTCGCCGCGGGGTCGTTCATCGCCGCGGAGTCGTTCGTGCCGCTGATGCTGGTCACTCAGCGGGGCCTGAGCCCCACCCTCGCCGGGTTCTCGCTCGCCGCCGGCGGCGGGACCTGGGCGCTGGGGTCCTGGGTGCAGTCACGGCCGCGGGTGGAGCCGTACCGGGAGCGGCTGATGACCGTGGGGATGGTGCTGGTGGCGGCCGCGATAGCCGCCGCGCCGAGCGTGCTCGTCGACGGCGTGCCGGCCTGGTCCGTAGCGGTCGCCTGGGCCTTCGGCTGCTTCGGGATGGGGCTGGTGATCTCCTCCAGCAGTGTGCTGCTGCTCCAGCTGTCCGCCCCGGAGGAGGCCGGTACCAACTCCGCCGCGCTCCAGATCTCGGACGGGCTGTCCAACGTGGTGCTGCTGTCCGTGGGCGGGGCGGCCTTCGCGGCGCTCGGCGGCGGGACCGTGACGCACGCGGCCACCGAGGCCTCCGGCTCGCACCCGGCCGCGTTCGCCGCCGTGTTCCTGCCGATGGCGGGGGTGGCGCTGGTGGGGGCGTGGGTGACGACGCGGCTGCGGGCCCGCTGAGTGGCACCACTTCGACACCATGCGACCGGTTACGTGGACGAGGTCAAGGCCCTCTCGGAGGTGCTGCGGGAGCTCGCCGAGTGACCGTGTGAGGTGTGTCCCACCCGCGCCCGTCCCGGCGCAGTCCGCGCGTGGACAGCTCGGGGCCGCCGGTAGGGTGGCCCGGTCGTCGGACGCTGCCCCACTTCGAGGCAGCGGACGCACGGACACCGCCGACGCACAGACACAGCCGACGCAGCGAAGCAGCCGAGCCGCCCGAGCCCCGAACCGGAGACCGTGACTACTACCGCCGCCTCCACCTCGCACCACCTCTCTCCCGCCTTCCCCGGCCGCGCCCCCTGGGGCACCGCCAGCAAGCTGCGCGCCTGGCAGCAGGGGGCGATGGACAAGTACATCCAGGAGCAGCCCCGCGACTTCCTCGCCGTCGCCACCCCCGGCGCCGGCAAGACGACCTTCGCGCTCACCCTCGCCTCCTGGCTGCTGCACCACCACGTCGTGCAGCAGGTGACCGTGGTCGCGCCGACCGAGCACCTGAAGAAGCAGTGGGCGGAGGCCGCCGCGCGGATAGGCATCCGGCTGGACCCCGAGTACAGCGCCGGCCCGCTCAGCAAGGACTACCACGGCGTCGCCGTCACCTACGCGGGCGTCGGCGTACGGCCGATGCTGCACCGCAACCGCAGCGAGCAGCGCAAGACGCTCGTCATCCTCGACGAGATCCACCACGCCGGCGACTCCAAGTCCTGGGGCGAGGCCTGCCTGGAGGCGTTCGAGCCGGCCACCCGCCGTCTCGCGCTCACCGGGACCCCGTTCCGCTCCGACACCAACCCCATCCCCTTCGTCACGTACGAGGAGGGCAACGACGGCATCCGCCGCTCGGCCGCCGACTACACCTACGGCTACGGCAACGCGCTCGCCGACCATGTCGTCCGGCCCGTGATCTTCATGTCGTACAGCGGCAACATGCGCTGGCGCACCAAGGCCGGCGACGAGATCGCCGCCCGGCTCGGCGAGCCGATGACCAAGGACGCCGTCAGCCAGGCCTGGCGTACGGCGCTGGACCCGCGCGGCGAGTGGATGCCGAGCGTGCTGCGCGCCGCCGACCAGCGGCTCACCGAGGTCCGCAAGGCCATCCCGGACGCCGGCGCCCTGGTGATCGCCTCCGACCAGGACTCGGCGCGCGCCTACGCCAAGCTGATCCGCGAGATCACCGGCCACAAGGCGACCCTCGTCCTGTCCGACGACGCGGGCGCGTCCAACCGGATCGACGAGTTCAGCGCCAGTACCGACCGGTGGATGGTCGCGGTGCGCATGGTGTCCGAGGGCGTCGACGTGCCGCGCCTCGCCGTCGGCGTGTACGCGACGACGATCTCGACGCCGCTGTTCTTCGCCCAGGCCGTGGGCCGTTTCGTACGGTCCCGGCGGCGCGGCGAGACCGCCTCGGTGTTCCTGCCCACCGTGCCCGACCTGCTCGGCTTCGCCAACGAGATGGAACGCGAGCGGGATCACGTCCTCGACAAGCCCAAGAAGGGCGGCGAGGACGAGGACCCGTACGCCGAGTCCGAGAAGGAGATGGACGAGGCGAACCGGGAGCAGGACGAGGACACCGGCGAGCAGGAGCAGTTCTCCTTCGAGGCGCTGGAGTCCGAGGCCGTCTTCGACCGGGTCATGTACAACGGGGCCGAGTTCGGCATGCAGGCCCACCCGGGCAGCGAGGAGGAGCAGGACTACCTCGGCATCCCGGGGCTGCTGGAGCCCGAGCAGGTGCAACTGCTGCTCCAGAAGCGGCAGGCCAAGCAGATCGCGCACAGCAAGAAGAAGCCGGACGACGAGGCCGACCTGCTGGAGCTGCCGGCCGAGCGGCGGCCGGTGGTCTCGCACAAGGAGATGATGGAGCTGCGCCGGCAGCTCAACAACCTGGTCGGCGCGTACGTCCACCAGAGCGGCAAGCCGCACGGCGTGATCCACACCGAGCTGCGGCGGGTGTGCGGGGGGCCGGCGAGCGCCGAGGCGACGGCGGGGCAGCTGCGGCAGCGGATCGCCAAGGTGCAGGAATGGGCGACGCGGATGAAGTGACGCCGCGTCACCGGCGTGCCGTCTTATCAGGACAAAACGCGGGAGATCCATACCGGCCATTGACCGGATTCTGGACAAAGTCTTCCGCTGAGCGAACCCGCTTCGCTAATGTCCCGCTACGCACACGCCCCGTGGCAGCGCCGCCGCGGAGCGCAGCCGTGAAGCGACCGGTCCCGGACACGCCGGGCCCGTCTGTCGATCGGCGGCCTCTGACGCGCGTCACTGACGGGACTCGGTGACGCATCCGCCGCGACGGGGGTTGCCGACCTCACCACTTAAGGAGTGGGCGTCGTGACCGCGGAGACCTCCCAGACACTCGACAGAGGGCTGAAAGTCCTCAAGTTGCTGGCCGACACCGACCACGGGCTCACCGTCACCGAGCTGTCCAACAAACTGGGCGTGAACCGGACCGTCGTGTACCGGCTGCTGGCCACGCTGGAGCAGCACGCGCTCGTACGACGTGATCTCGGCGGACGGGCCCGGGTGGGGCTCGGGGTGCTGCGGCTCGGCCGGCAGGTGCATCCGCTGGTACGGGAGGCGGCGCTGCCGGCGCTGCGGGCACTGGCCGAGGACATCGGCGCGACGGCGCATCTCACGCTCGTCGACGGGGCGGAGGCGCTGGCCGTCGCGGTGGTCGAGCCGACGTGGACGGACTACCACGTGGCGTACCGGGCCGGGTTCCGGCACCCGTTGGACCGGGGGGCGGCCGGGAAGGCGATTCTCGCGGCGCGGCAGCGGGTGGGGGGCGGGGCGGGGCCCGGATACACCTTGACGCACGGGGAGTTGGAGGCGGGGGCCAGCGGTGCCGCGGCTCCTCTGCTGGGGGTCACGGGGGTCGAGGGGAGTGTGGGGGTCGTGATGTTGACGGATGCGGTGCCTGAGCGGGTGGGGCAGCGGGTGGTGGATGCGGCGCGGGAGGTGGCGGAGGCGTTGCGCTGACCGCTGACCGCTGGCTGTACGGGGGTGCGGTGAGCCTTGCGCGAGCGTGGCCCCGGGTCGGCGTGGGCCGGGGGAGGGGGCGCGCCCGGCGCCGGCGGGTGCCGCTGCGCCCACCCTCCCCCACTCTCGGCTTCGCTCGAGCGGGGGCCCCCGTCGCCCCAGCGGCACGACTGCCCGCAGCTGTGTGGGGACAGGGCGCTCTGCGGCGCGACTGCCCGCAGCTGTGTGGGGCAGGGCGTCGCCCATGCCGCGGGTGGGCTTCCTGGGGTGGGACGTTAGATTGGGGCTGTGTTTTCTCGGGTTTCGCGGGTTCAGGTTCTCGTCGGCTGTGCCGTGCCCCTCGTCGGGCTGATCGCGGTCGCCGTGTTCGCGCCGTTGCCGTTCTCGGTGGCGCAGCCGGGGATGACGGCGAACGTGCTGGGCGAGAACAAGGGAACCCCGGTGATCACGATTTCCGGGGCGCCCACCCGGCGGACCACCGGGCAGCTGCGGATGACCACCATCGAGGCGACCAGCCCGGACACGCACGTCTCCCTCGGTGACGTCATCGACGGCTGGTTCCGCGCCGACCAGGCGGTGATGCCGCGCGACGCCGTCTACCCCAGCGGGGAGAGCACCAAGGAGATCGAGCGGCACAACACCGAGCAGATGAAGGCGTCCCAGAACGCCGCGACCGAGGCCGCGCTCACCTACCTGCACCGCGCCGACGACGACGTCACCGTCACGCTGAAGCTCGCCGACGTCGGCGGCCCGAGCGCCGGTCTGCTGTTCTCCCTGGGGATCGTCGACAAGCTGAACGGCGACGGCAGCGGCGGCGACCTCACCGGAGGCCGCACGGTCGCCGGCACCGGCACCATCGACGCCGAGGGACGCGTCGGCGCGGTCGGCGGGGTCGCGCTGAAGACGCAGGCCGCCCGCCGGGACGGCGCCACCGTCTTCCTCGTCCCGAAGGACGAGTGCTCCCAGGCCAAGAGCGAACTGCCCGAGGGCCTGCGGCTGATCCCGGTGACGACGCTCAAGGGCGCCGTGGACTCCCTCGTCTCCCTGGAGAAGGGCAAGGGGCAGGTGCCCTCCTGCTGACCTGACCGGGCAGGCCTACGGCTCCCGGTCCCGGGCCGCCTGCTCCACGAGCGGGATGATCCGCAGCGGAACCGCGTTCTCCATCACGATCGCGGTGGAGGCCCGCACGATCCCGTCGAAGCCGACGACCCGGTCGATGACCCGCTGGAGATCGGCGTTGGAGCGGGCCACCAGCCGGCACAGCATGTCCCCGCTGCCGGTGGTGGTGTGCAGCTCCAGCACCTCCGGCACACCCGTCAAATGCGCCCGCACGTCGGTGCCTTGACCCTGCCGGATCTGGAGCGTGGCGAACGCGGTGACCGGGTAGCCGAGGGCCGCGGGATCCACCTCGGGACCGAACCCGCGGATGACCCCGTTCGACTGGAGCCGGTCCAGCCGGGCCTGCACGGTGCCCCGGGCGACCCCCAGCCGGCGCGACATCTCCAGCACGCCGATCCTCGGCTCGCGTGCCAGCAACCCGATGATCCGCCCGTCCAGACGATCGATCGCCATGCCCGCCTCCGAGATGGTCATCCTGTACAGAAAGCCCGCCGAAGCCGATGCGACGCTGTACACATTGCCCGGCCGACAGGGGAAGTGTTGCGCACCTTGCCCGGCGGGGCCACGCTTCGGCTATGACGCAGACCACATCTCACACTCCCGACACCGCCCGGCAGGCCGACCCCTTCCCGGTGAAGGGAATGGACGCGGTCGTCTTCGCCGTGGGCAACGCCAAGCAGGCGGCGCACTACTACTCCACCGCCTTCGGCATGAAGCTGGTCGCGTACTCCGGACCGGAGAACGGCAGCCGCGAGACCGCGAGTTACGTCCTGGAGAACGGCTCGGCCCGTTTCGTCCTCACCTCGGTGATCAAGCCCTCCACGGAGTGGGGCCACTTCCTCGCCCGGCACGTGGCCGAGCACGGCGACGGCGTCGTCGACCTCGCCATCGAGGTCCCCGACGCCCGCGCCGCGTACGCGTACGCCCTCGAGCACGGCGCCCGCTCGGTCGCCGAACCGTACGAGCTCAAGGACGAGCACGGCACCGTGGTGCTGGCCGCGATCGCCACCTACGGCGAGACCCGGCACACGCTCGTCGACCGCTCCGGCTACGACGGCCCGTACCTGCCCGGCTTCACCGCCGCCGCCCCGATCGTCGAGCCGCCCGCCCAGCGGACGTTCCAGGCCATCGACCACTGCGTCGGCAACGTCGAACTCGGCCGGATGAACGAGTGGGTGTCGTTCTACAACGACGTCATGGGCTTCACGAACATGAAGGAGTTCGTGGGCGACGACATCGCCACCGAGTACAGCGCCCTGATGTCGAAGGTCGTCGCGGACGGCACCCTCAAGGTCAAGTTCCCGATCAACGAGCCCGCCGTCGCCAAGAAGAAGTCCCAGATCGACGAGTACCTGGAGTTCTACGGCGGCGCCGGCGTCCAGCACATCGCGCTGAACACGAACGACATCGTCGCCACCGTCCGGACCATGCGCGCGGCCGGCGTCCAGTTCCTGGACACCCCCGACTCCTACTACGACACCCTCGGCGAGTGGGTCGGCGACACCCGCGTCCCCGTGGACACCCTGCGCGAGCTGAAGATCCTCGCCGACCGCGACGAGGACGGCTACCTGCTGCAGATCTTCACCAAGCCGGTCCAGGACCGGCCGACCGTGTTCTTCGAACTCATCGAACGCCACGGCTCCATGGGCTTCGGCAAGGGCAACTTCAAGGCGCTGTTCGAGGCGATCGAGCGGGAGCAGGCGAAGCGGGGCAACCTGTGAGGCCCTGACAGGGGCATCCCTCAGCCGCGTGGGGGACGGAAGTCCGGTACGTCCTCCATCGACGGCTCGCCCAGGGCGGTGAGGGCCGCCCTGGCCGCAGGGGCGTGCAACGGGGAGAAGTAGGGGTTGATCCGCAGGGCCTCCGTCAGATGACGGCGGGCGGCGCCCTGGCGTCCCAGGGAGCGCTCGATCATGGCCAGGTGGTAGGTGTACGGCGCGCTGCGCATCGCACCGCCGTGCACCCTGTCGGTCGCCGTCATCGCGTACCGCAGGGCCTCACGGTCGTCGCCGGCGCGGTGCAGCGCCCAGCCCAGCGCGTCGGCCACCGCGATCCCCGGCTGCCGCCGCCACTCGGCGCGCAGCCGGGCCACCGCCGCCGCCGGGTCCCCGTGGTCCGCCTCGAACTGGCCCAGCACCAGCTGCTGGTCGACGCCACCCGCCTCGTCCCGCGACACACGTGCGCGCAGCAGGTCGTACTGCACCCGGGCCGCCTCGGTGAGCCCCAGCGACTCGTACAACTCGCCCAGCTCCAGCGCGTAACCCGGCAGCGGCTGCTTTTCGAGCGCCACCCGGTAGGCGCTCAGCGCCTCCGACACCCGGCCCAGCGCGGCCAGCGCCCGGCCCTGCCCGGCCTGCGCGGCCCGCTGGTCCGGGTCGAGCCGCACCGCCTCCTGGAACTGCCGCAGCGCCGCCTCGCGGTCACCGCGCTCCCAGGACAGCTGCCCCGCCCGCTCCAGCCAGGCCGCCTGCTCGGCGGGCGAGGCCGCACCCGCCACCGCGTCGGACAGCGCGGCCGCCGCGTCCTCACGCCAGCCGCGGTCCCGGTAGACGCCCGCCGCCCACGCCTTCACCGCCGGCCCGGAGTGCAGCTTCTTCAACTGGTCCAGCGTGGCCTGCGCCTTCTTGTACTCGCCCAGGCCGGTGTAGGCGTCGATGAGCTGCGGATACGCCGTCCACTGCTTCGGCGCCGCCTTGCGCGCGGCCTCGCCCTGCTCCAGGGCGGTACGGAAGTCACGGCGTGCGTTGGCCAGGGCGGCCAGGCCGACGAGAGCCTCGGCGTTGCCGTGGGGCCGCGCCTTCAGGGAGGCGCGCAGGGCACGGTCGGCCTTGGGGTACAGCACGGCGGCGTCGGCGGTGCGCCGGCCCTGCTCCACGTAGGCCGCGCCGAGGACCGCCCAGCCGCGGGCGTCGTGCGGACGGCTCCGTACGCGGGCCTCGTGCTCGTCGATCAGTTCGGCCAGCTCGGGCAGCGCCGCGGTGACCCCGCCGCGCACCGCCGCCTGCGCCCGCGCACCCGGCGCCGGCACGACCGCCGGCCCGCGCGGCGCCTCCCCTTGCGACCACATCATCGCCCCGCCGACTCCGGCGCCCCCCACGGCCGCGCCCACGGCCAGCCCCCAGGCCAACCGTCGCCGCCACCCGCGCGCGTGCCGCCCGCGCGGTACGGCGCCCCCGCCTCCGGCAGCCCCATCGGCCTCCGAGCGCACGTCCCCCGGCCCCGCCGTCGTCGTTCCCGTCGTCCTCGGTGTCGTCGTCTCCCCGGCGCGTTCGTCCATGGCGCTCACTGTGCGTCAGGGCCGGCGCGCGGCCGGGGCATCGGCCGGGTGCCGCAGCCGGGGTTCACACCGATGGCCCCGGGTGCGACGCTGTGATCATGAGCCGTATCGAAGCTCCTCGTGACGAAGCGACCGGCAACCTCCTCGACCGGCTTCTCGACGGCCTGCCCGCCGAGGCGGTCCTCGCCGACCCGGACGTCATGGCCTCGTACGCCCACGACATGGCGAGCTTCTGCCCGGCCGGCGCCCCGGCCGTCGTCGTGCTGCCGCGCACCGTCGAGCAGGTCCAGCACGTCCTGCGCACCGCCACCGAGCTGCGCGTCCCCGTCGTCCCGCAGGGCGCCCGCACCGGGCTGTCCGGCGCGGCCAACGCCTCGGACGGCTGCGTCGTGCTCTCCCTCGTCAGGATGGACCGCATCCTGGAGATCGACCCCGTCGACCGGATCGCCGTCGTCGAACCGGGCGTCGTCAACGCGGTGCTCTCCCGCGCCGTCGGCGAGCACGGCCTGTACTACCCGCCCGACCCCTCCAGCTGGGAGACCTGCACGATCGGCGGCAACATCGGCACCGCCTCCGGCGGCCTGTGCTGCGTGAAGTACGGCGTGACCGCCGAGTACGTCATCGGCCTCGACGTCGTCCTCGCCGACGGCCGGCTGATGACCACCGGCCGGCGCACCGCCAAGGGCGTCGCCGGCTACGACCTCACCCGCCTCTTCGTCGGCTCCGAGGGCTCGCTCGGCGTCGTCGTCCGCGCCGTCCTCGCGCTGAAGCCGCGGCCGCCCCGGCAGCTCGTCCTCGCCGCGGAGTTCCCCTCGGGGGCCGCCGCCTGCGACGCCGTCTGCCGGATCATGGCCGGCGGCCACCTCCCCTCCCTCCTCGAACTGATGGACCGTACGACCGTCCAGGCCGTCAACGAGCTCACCCGCATGGGCCTCCCGCAGACCACCGAGGCCCTCCTGCTCGCCGCGTTCGACACCCCCGACCCGGCCGCCGACCTCGCCGCCCTCGGAGCGCTGTGCGAGGCAGCGGGCGCCACCTCCGTCGTCCCGGCCGAGGACGCCGCCGAGTCCGAACTGCTTCTCCAGGCGCGCCGCTCCGCCCTCGTCGCCCTGGAGGCGGTCAAGGGCACGACGATGATCGACGACGTGTGCGTGCCCCGCTCCCGGCTCGGCGAGATGATCGACGGCGTCGAGCGCATCGCCGAGAAGTACGCGCTGACCATCGGCGTCGTCGCCCACGCGGGCGACGGCAACACCCATCCGACGGTCTGCTTCGACGCCCAGGACCCCGACGAGTGCCGGCGCGCCCGCGACTCCTTCGACGAGATCATGGCCCTGGGGCTGGAACTGGGCGGCACCATCACCGGCGAACACGGGGTGGGCGTGCTGAAGAAGGAGTGGCTGGCGCGCGAGATCGGCCCCGTGGGCCTGGAGATGCAGCGGGCCGTCAAACAGGTCTTCGACCCGCTGGGCATCCTCAACCCCGGCAAACTGTTCTGACGTACGCCTGTACGGCGGCGCGGGTTCCCGTCCGCCGCTTCACGTCCCGTCCCGCGGCTCGCCCGACGAGGGCCCCGCCCCGGAGCCCGGCCCGGGCTCGCTCAGCCACTGGTCGCACAGCCACCGGTCGTCCGCCGTCGGGGAGAACAGCTCGGTCAGCTCGTCGTCGAGGCAGAACCGAGCGGCCTCCGTCCCCGGCGGCACGGCCCGCAGCGTCCGCTCCAGCCAGGCCGTCACCTGCCCGGCGGGCGCCTCCAGCAGGGCGTCCCCGGCGGGCGAGCTCAACGCCATCATCACGACGTCGCGCCCGTCCGCCTTCGTCGGCCACACCCGTACGTCCGCCTGCCCGCACGGCCGGAACACGCCCTCGACCAGGAGCTCGCGGGCGAACGTCCAGTGCACGGGCCGCTCGGAGTGGATGTGGAAGGTCACGTGCACGGCGAAGGGATCGTCGCTGCGGTAGCCGAGCCGGGCCGGCACCGGGACGCTGAGCTCCGGCGACAGCACGAGTACGAGCTCCAGCTCGCGTTCCACCACGGTGGGTCGCATGTCGTTCTCCTCTCGGTACGCATCCGTACGGAAGGGAGAGCGGCTTGCGACGGCGGCATTACGCCGGATCGGAGAAGTTCTTTCGCCGACGGTCCGAACGTGTGAAGCGCGTGCACGGGGTTGCCCGGATAGGAGTGGGTCCGGCGGGACTGCCGGTGGGGCTTGCGCTCGTCTGATAGATGTGGAGGCCCCCATCACACCCCCGAGCAGATACCGGACGACGGACATGAGCGCCCCCTCCCCGGCACCCGGCGACGACAGGCCCCGCGAGGGGTACTACCCGGACCCGTCCATCCCCGGCTACGTCCGGTACTGGAACGGCTCCTCCTGGGTGCCCGGCACCAGCCGGCCGGCGCCCTCCGGTGGTGAACCGCTCATGCCCCCGTCGGGGTCCGGGCCCGGTTCCCCGCCGGCTTCCGGCCCGTCCGTTGCGCCCACCCCATCGGTCGCCTCGGTCGAGGAGACCGGGCCGCACTTCTTCGACGAGGACCCGGTGCCGGCGGACCAGCAGTACGGCGGCCGGAGCGAGCCCTCGTCCGCGTGGGGCGCCGACCGCTCCCACCAGTCGGGGTTCGGCGGGGACCAGGACCGCAGGGTGTCGTGGGGCTCCCCGCAGGGTCCCGACCCGAGGGTGGGGGAGGCCGAGCCCGTGGGCCCGCCCGGCCCCGACTCCGGTTCCGGTGACGTCGTCTCCGACGGCACGTTCGTCTTCCGCCGTCCGGCTGCCGGGCCGCCTTCCGGGACTGCCCCGTCCGCCGCC
Source organism: Streptomyces sp. NPDC088254 (assembly GCF_044740925.1). Classification (NCBI taxonomy): domain Bacteria; kingdom Bacillati; phylum Actinomycetota; class Actinomycetes; order Kitasatosporales; family Streptomycetaceae; genus Streptomyces; species Streptomyces sp. NPDC088254. The sequence goes on from NZ_JBIURQ010000014.1 coordinate 99,767, forward strand.
GGCGGCACCGGCGGCGACCCCGGCACCATGACGTTCCGTGCGCCGTCCCCGCGCACGTCCGACGCGTCCGGGGCACCCGGCGCACGGCCGGGGAGCACGACATCGCCCGGGGCGGCCGGACCATCCGTTCCCGGGCTCCAGGGCCCCGTCGGCGCGGCCGGAAACGGTGGGCCCGCGGGTGCCGGGGGCGTGGCGGCGGCACCCGCTCCGGCCTCCGCGGCAACGCCCGCGTCCGCGGCAACGCCCGCCTCCGCCGGGACGCCCGGCGACGACGCGGCCCCGGCGGCCCACGCAGCCCAGGGCCAGATTTCCGGCCGGCCGGCACCCGCCCAGCCGACCGGGCCCGCCGCGCCCGCCACTCCCGCCGTCCCCGCGCCCCACGCCGCGGCGCTCCAGACGTCTCAGCCCCCGGCGCCCGCCCCCACCCCGCCCGCTCCCGTCCCCCAGGCGGCCCCCGCCCCCGGCGTCCCCGCCCAACCCGGCCCGCCGCCCCAGCCCCAGCCCGCCGCCGCGGCCCCCGCGGCCCCCGCCGCTCCCGCCAGCGCCGGTCCCGGCGGTGGCCAGCAGTCCTGGGCGCAGCAGGTGCACCAGCTGGCCGGCGGCGGGGACGACCAGCCCGTCGCGCCCTGGAAGCCTCCGGTCGACGACGTGTTCCAGGCGGCCGCCCGCCGCCAGGCGTCCGCGCGCCCCGCCGGGCTCGGCAAGCGGCTGGTCGCCCGGTTCGTCGACACGCTCGTCGTGGGCGGTGTCACCGCCGCGGCCGCCGTCCCGCTGGGCACGAAGGCCGTCGAGCACGTCAACGACAAGATCGACGCGGCGAAGCAGTCCGGGGAGACGGTCACCGTCTGGCTCCTGGACGGCACCACGTCGGTGTACCTCGGCATCGTCCTCGCCGTGCTGCTGGTCTTCGGCGTCCTGTACGAGGCGCTGCCGACCGCCAAGTGGGGCCGCACACTGGGCAAGAAGCTGCTCGGCCTCGAAGTGCGGGACATCGAGGGCGGCGAGCCGCCGTCCTTCGGGGCGGCCCTGCGCCGCTGGCTCGTCTACAGCGTGCCCGGTCTGCTCGCCGTGGGTGCCCTGGGCGTCCTGTGGTGCCTGTTCGACCGCCCGTGGCGGCAGTGCTGGCACGACAAGGCGGCGCACACCTTCGTGGCGGGCTGAGGGGTCCTGAGGGCCCCTCAGGGTCGCTACGCCGCCCGGGGAGTCCCATACTCCGGACGGCCGCTCGCCGGATGCGAAGTGGTGGGGTTCGCGGTCGACTCGGGCCATGACGACCGAACCGCCCCCCGGTTCCGGCGGCGAGCCGCCGGAGGACGACCCGTTCAGGAAGCAACCCCCGCAGCAGCCCCCGTACGGTCAGGGGCAGGGCGGCGGGCAGGACGCACAGGGCGGCCAGGGCGGCCAGTCCCCGCCCCCCGGAGGCCGGCAGCCTCCGCCGTACGGCGAGGGCGGCCCCGGCGGCCCCTACGGGGGAGGCCCCCATGGCGGCGGCCCGTACGGGGGAGGCCCCGGTGGTCCCTACGGCGGCGGTCCTCACGGCGGTGGCCCCTACGGGGAAGGGCCGGGCGACCCTTACGGCGGCTACCCCGCCGACCCCCTCGCCGGTATGCCCCCGCTCGCCGAAAGCGGCAAGCGCACCCTCGCCCGGGTCATCGACATGATCCTCGTGGCCATCGTCGTCTGGCTGCTGATCTGGGGCTTCGGCGTCAACGAGTACGACGTGGACAGCTCGCGCGTCGAGGTCGGCAAGTCGCTCGCGCAGTCCCTGGTGGCCGCCGTCCTCTACGTCGCCTACGACACCTTCATGATCGCCAGGTCCGGGCAGACCCTCGGCAAGAAGTGGCTGGGGATGCGCGTGGCCAACCTCGACAACGGCTCCACGCCCTCCACGCAGACCTCGCTGATCCGCGCGCTGGTGCTGTGGCTGCCGTTCGCGTTCTGCTGCGCCTGTCTGTGGACGGCGATCTGCGGTGGCTGGAGCTACTTCGACAAGCCGTACAAGCAGGGCCTGCACGACAAGGCCGCCAAGACGGTCGTGGTCAACCTCACCTGACGCGACGGCATGTGACGAGCCGTCATGAACGTGACGGTCAACGCGCCGACGGTTCCCGGACGGCCTCGTGCGGCGCCGCGGCGGCGACCGACGCGACCGCCGGCTGCTCCGCGGCGGAGCGTGCCACGATCGCGGGGGTGCGCCGGGGCGCCGGTACCGTCATCGCGACGAGCACGCCGAGCGCGACCGCGGCGACGGCGATGACCGCGACGGCCGGGCCCGAACTCGTCTGCGACAGCAGCAACATGGCGAGCGTCGAGAAGACGACGGTGCAGGAACCGTACGTGAGCTGTGCGACAGTCGGACGAGGCATGGCAATCGTGTCCTCGGAAGGCGGGGGCGATCTCGACTCTATTCGCCTGCATGCCCGAGCGGAACGGGCGGTAAGCGTGAGCTGACCCACGGTGCCGGTGCACGGGGGGCGCACGGAGTCATGACGTCCGGCCGGTGGACGGGCCTACGCGCCCGTCATGTGACAGCCACGTGTCCGCAATGCGAACCCCGTCTCCTGATAATGTAGTTGACCTGTCCAAGTCAAGGTCTGTCTTTTCTGGTGAACCAGTAGTCAAATGACGTCACTTGACTACACGCGTATGACCGCGCGCGGACTTCCCTTGACATGGAACCCCCTTCCGCGCTGCTGGACGCGTGAGTGGGAGGAATCAAGTGACTAGCAGATCCTGGACGTTCAGGACGGCCGCCACGGTCGTCGCCCTCGCGGCGGCCTCGGCGACGTTCTCGGCGTTCGCCGTGGCCCAGGCCGCCGACGGCGCGCCGGCGAAGGCCCCGGTGGCGGACCGCAAGGACCCGCAGCCGGCCAAGGCTCACGAGCACGACTTCGACGGGCCGCTGAGCGCGAGGCAGGAGGCCCAGCGCAAGGAGGCCCTGGAGCAGGTCATATCCGGCGAGGCCGCGGTCAAGGACCGCGACGGCTCGAAGGTCGTGCAGCTGGCGAGCCGCAAGGGCGACCCCAAGTACGTCGAGCTGGGCCGCGAGAAGACCGACAAGATCTTCACCATCCTCGTCGAGTTCGGCGACCAAGTCGACAGTCGCTACGGCGGCACCCCCGGTCCGCTGCACAACAAGATCGCGAAGCCGGACCCGGCCAGGAACAACAGCACGGCCTGGCAGGCGGACTACGACCGCAAGCACTTCCAGGACCTGTACTTCGGCACCGGCCCGGGCACCGAGTCGCTGAAGAAGTACTACGAGAAGCAGTCCTCGGGCCGCTACTCGGTCGACGGCGAGGTCACCGACTGGGTCAAGGTCCCCTACAACGAGGCCCGTTACGGCTCCAACGCCGCCACCACCGGCGCCTGGTACGCGGTGCAGGACGGCGTCAACGCCTGGGTCGCCCAGCGTGAGGCCGCCGGCGACACCGCCGCCGAGATCAAGGCCGAGCTCGCCGAGTACGACCAGTGGGACCGCTACGACTTCGACGGCGACGGCGACTTCAACGAGCCCGACGGCTACATCGACCACTTCCAGATCGTGCACGCCGGCGAGGACGAGTCCGCGGGCGGCGGCGCCCAGGGCGAGGACGCCATCTGGGCCCACCGCTGGTATGCCTTCGGCACCGGCGCCGGCTCCAGCGGCCCCGACACCAACAAGCTCGGCGGCACCGAGATCGGTGACACCGGCGTCTGGGTCGGCGACTACACCATCCAGCCGGAAAACGGCGGACTGGGCGTCTTCGCCCACGAGTACGGCCACGACCTCGGCCTGCCCGACGAGTACGACACCTCCGGCTCCGGTGAGAACTCCACCGGTTTCTGGACGCTGATGTCCTCCGGTTCCTGGCTCGGCACCGGCAAGAACTCCATCGGCGACCTGCCCGGCGACATGAACGCCTGGGACAAGCTCCAGCTCGGCTGGCTGGACTACGAGGTCGCCAAGGCGGGCGTCAAGTCCCGCCACAAGCTGGGCGTCGCGGAGTACAACACCAAGAACGCCCAGGCCCTGATCGTCGAACTGCCGGACAAGACGGTCACCACCCCCGTGGTCGCGCCCGCCCAGGGCTCCCGCCAGTGGTGGAGCGGCAGCGGCAACGACCTGCGCAACACCCTGACCCGCTCGGTCGACCTCACCGGCAAGTCCTCCGCCTCCCTCTCCCTGGACGCCTGGTGGGACACCGAGAAGGACTACGACTTCGCCTACGTCGAGGTCTCCACCGACGGCGCCAACTGGACGCCGGTCGACGGCAAGCTGGCCGACGGCACCGCCATCCCGCGTGACGGCAGCGGCAAGCCCGCCCTCACCGGCACGGTCGACGCCTACCAGAAGCTGACGTTCCCGCTGGATGCCTACGCCGGTAAGAAGATCGGCCTGCGCTTCCGCTACGCAACCGACGGCGGCGTGGCCCAGAAGGGCTTCACGGCCGACCAGATCGCGGTGACCGCCGACGGCGCGACCCTGTTCTCCGACGACGCCGAGGCAGCCGACTCCGCCTGGACCGCCAACGGCTTCAGCCGCATCGGCTCGGCCATCACGGACGACCACGCCCAGTACTACATCGCGGAGAACCGCCAGTACGTCTCGTACGACACGACCCTCAAGGTCGGCCCGTACAACTACGGCTTCTCCAAGACCCGTCCGGAGTGGGTCGAGCACTACGCGTACCAGAACGGTCTGCTGATCTGGAAGTGGGACACCTCCCAGGCCGACGACAACACCAGCCAGCACCCGGGTCAGGGCCTGATCCTCCCGATCGACTCCCACCCGACCCCGCTGAAGTGGACCGACGGCACGCTGATGCGCAACCGCGTCCAGTCCTTCGACGCCACCTTCAGCACCTTCCCGACCGACGCGATCACGCTGCACAACGCCGACGTCGCCACGACGATCCCGTCCCGCCCGGGCGTCCCGGTCTTCGACGACGGCAAGTCGAGCTACTACGACGCGTCGAACCCGCAGGCCGGCGTCAAGATCACTGACACCAACACCTCGATCCGGATCGTCAGCGAGCCCGCGAACGGCCAGACGATCACGGTCCGCGTCGGACCGTCCGCGAAGTAAGCGGAATTTTAGCAGGTCAGAAGCGTATCGGCGGCGACCCACTGGCGGGTCGCCGCCGATCGTGTTTAGGTGCGTCCTGTGCTTCTCTTATTGACGGTCCCCGAGACGGCCCCGGCGCCGGTCCCGGCGACGCCGACCCGTACGGGGGTGTGACCGCATGGCCGCAGGAGGGTTCTGCAAGCTGCCGAACGGCAGCGTGGTGGTGGCGCTGAACCTGCCCAGCCCCACCGCCCAGGCCGCCGCCGCCGTGCGCGTCCTCGTCCTCGCCCAGAACCGCGCCCGCGCCCTGACCAGGCTGCGCAACCTGGGCCTGCGCGCCGTCTACCTGCGGGGCAACGCGGCCCCGCCGACCCCGGACGAGATCACCGCCGTGCTGCACCACCCCGACGGCCTCGTGTGGCGCACGGCCCCCGACCACACCGTCCACGCGATGGCCGGGGTCCCCGAGCCGTGGCGTCCGATCAGGTCCCTGCTGAGGCGGCCGGCGGCGCAGCCGTGAGCCCGGCGGGCTACTGGACCACCGGCTTGCCGGTCAGCTCCACGCCCGCCGCCCGCAGCTCCTCGATCGCCCGCTCGGTGGTCTCCTGGGCCACCCCGGCGGTCAGGTCCAGCAGCACCTGGGTGCGGAAACCCTCGCGCGCCGCGTCCAGCGCGGTGGCCCTCACACAGTGGTCGGCGGCGATCCCGACGACGTCCACCTCGTCGATCTCCCGCGCCCGCAGCCAGTCGCCCAGCGTCACGCCGTTCTCGTCGGTCCCCTCGAAGCCGCTGTACGCGGCCGAGTAGGCGCCCTTGTCGAACACGGCGTCGATGGAGCCCGAGGCGACCGCCGGCGCGAAGTTCGGGTGGAAGCCCACGCCCTCGGTGCCGGCGACGCAGTGCGCCGGCCAGGATTCGACGTAGTCGGGGTTGTCGGCGAAGTGGCCGCCGGGCGCGATGTGGTGGTCCCGGGTGGCCACGACGTGCCGGTACCCGGCGGGGGCCTGCCCGATCAGCTCGGTGATCGCGGCGGCCACGTCGGCGCCCCCGGCCACCGCGAGGCTGCCCCCTTCGCAGAAGTCGTTCTGCACGTCGACGACGATCAAGGCGCGGCGCATGATGGGTGTCCTTCGACTGTCGGTGAAGTCATGAGCCTAGAGACTTCGGTGGCGGTAGGGGAGGGGGCGTGGACGCCCCGGTGCGGGAGCCGGCGGGCCGGCCCGCACGGGCCGCCCCGCGGTTTAGCTACCCGAGGGCCCTTGGACGTACTCCGTCGCGAGGACGGGTTCCCCGCGCGAGAGCTGGGACGCGGACAGCGGGAGCCGGGAGCGGGCGGCCGCGTGGCGGTCGCGGACGGCGTCCAGCGGCTCGCGGCCGACGACCTCGCCGCCCTTGATCAGCTCCACCAGCAGCTGCCGGTCGGCCAGCTCCGGGGGCACGGCGCCGGTGCCGACGACCTCCGCCTCCGCCACCCCGTGCGCGTCCACGCGCCGCGCGGCCCACTTGCGGCCGCCGACCGAGGTCTTGCCGCCGGTGGACTTCTTCGCCACCGCCACCAGCGGCGCCCCGGGGTCGTCGGACTCCGCGCGGGCGACCAGCTTGTAGACCATCGAGGCCGTGGGGTGCCCGGACCCGGTCACCAGCTGGGTGCCGACGCCGTACGCGTCCACGGGGGCCGCCGCCAGCGAGGCGATGGCGTACTCGTCGAGGTCGGAGGTCACGACGATCTTGGTGTGGGTGGCGCCCAGCTCGTCCAGCTGCTGGCGCACCCGGTGCGCGACGAGCAGCAGGTCGCCGGAGTCGATGCGCACCGCGCCCAGCTCGGGCCCGGCGACCTCCACCGCGGTGCGGACGGCCTCGGTGACGTCGTAGGTGTCCACCAGGAGTGTGGTGCCCGGGCCCAGGGTGTCCACCTGGGCCCGGAAGGCGTCGCGCTCGGTGTCGTGCAGCAGGGTGAAGGCGTGGGCGCTGGTGCCCACGGTGGGGATGCCGTAGCGGAAGCCGGCGGCGAGGTCGGAGGTGGTGGCGAAGCCGCCGACGTAGGCGGCGCGGGAGGCGGCGACGGCGGCCAGCTCGTGGGTGCGGCGGGCGCCCATCTCGATCAGCGGGCGGTCCCCGGCGGCCGAGGCCATCCGGGAGGCGGCGGCCGCGATCGCGGAGTCGTGGTTGAGGATGGAGAGGATCACGGTCTCCAGCAGCACGCACTCGGCGAAGGTGCCCTCGACGCGCAGGATCGGCGAGCCCGGGAAGTACACCTCGCCCTCGGGGTAGCCCCACACGTCACCCGAGAAGCGGTACGAGCCGAGCCATTCCAGGGTCGCCTCGTCGACGATTCCCCGCTGGCGCAGGAAGCCGAGGACGCCGGGATCGAAACGGAAGTTCTCCACGGCGTCCAGGACCCGCCCGGTGCCGGCGACCACGCCGTAGCGCCGCCCCTCCGGCAGTCGCCGGGTGAAGACCTCGAACACGCTGCGCCGCCCGGCGGTGCCCGCCTTCAGCGCGGCCTGCAGCATCGTCAACTCGTACTGGTCCGTGAAGAGCGCCGTCGAGGGAACATCCACCGGCAGCCCAAGGTCCGCTGTGTTCATGAAGCGCATCGTACCCCCTTTTCGTCGGTGTGACGATTTCGGTGGGGCGTGGCAGCATGGGCCCTGTGACGTCACCCGCGCCCGTAGAGATCGAACGCACCGAGTCGGCGGAGGAGGTCTTCGCCGTCCCCGAGCCGGACGTCCCCTGGGTCACGATCGTCCACAACGACCCGGTCAACCTGATGAGCTACGTGACGTACGTCTTCCAGACGTACTTCGGCTACTCCAAGGACAAGGCCACCAAGCTCATGCTCGACGTCCACCACAAGGGCCGGGCGGTCGTCTCCAGCGGCACTCGCGAGGAGATGGAACGCGACGTGCAGGCGATGCACGGCTACGGTCTGTGGGCCACCCTCCAGCAGGACCGGAAGTAGTCACCTCACTGATGCCAGGACACTTCGAACCGCTCCCCGGCGGCGGCGCGGCCGTCGCCCTCGACGACGTCGAGATCTCCATCATCCGGTCGCTGGCCGTGCAGCTCCTGGAGCTGATCGGCCCCGGCCCCGCGGAGGACGCCCCGGACGACCCGCTCGCCGAGCTGTTCGCCGAGGGGCCGAGCGAGCCCCCCGCCGACCCGGTGCTCAGGCGGCTCTTCCCCGACGCCTACACCGACCCCGAGGCGACCCCGGGGCCGCGCGAGGCGGAGGAGCAGCGGGCACACTCCTCGGAGTTCCGCCGCTACACCGAGAACGACCTGCGGGCCGGCAAGCGGGAGAACGCCCTCGCGGTGGTGCGCTCGCTGGACGACCTGGCGGCCGGGAGCGAGGGCGGTGCGGTGCTCCAGCTGTCCCCCGACATGTCCCGGCAGTGGCTCGGCGCGCTCAACGACCTGCGCCTCGCCATCGGCTCCCGGCTGGACATCGACGACGAGGACGACACCGATCTGCTGTACCGGCTGCCGGACGACGATCCCCGTAAGCCGATGGTGATGGCGTATCTGTGGCTGGGCGGGCTCCAGGAGACCCTCGTCTCCACGCTCATGCCCTGACCATGTGGCGGTTCCGCCACCCATGTGACGATTTCGTGTTCGCTCAGCGGACGCTCAAATCCGGATAACGATCACGTTACCGGCGCGGTCGAATGTGTCCCTTTTGTGCCCTGTTTGGTCGCTTCTTCTTGTGTGATGCGCCACAGCCGCCTCGGGCGATCAGTGTTGCGGCCGTGATAAATCTTCACGACCGCCCGGCGAACACCACCTTCATGTTCCGCCGGGTGCGCCACCGAGCCGGTTGATCGCCGGCCAGGCATGGGCAGGCCTTCGGGCCCCGCCCAGACTCCATCAATCCGGGGGGATCGAAACCCGATCCGAGGCCGACGAGAGGCCCGGGTCGGCATGGAGAAAGGCGCACCACACATGACCTCCGCACAGGTCGGCACGGACAAGGCCCCGCAGGGGGCCGAAGAGGGGTACGAGCGCGGCCTCGGCAGCCGCCAGGTCCAGATGATCGCCATCGGCGGTGCCATCGGCGTCGGCCTGTTCCTGGGAGCCGGGGCGAACATCGCCAAGGCGGGCCCGAGCCTCATCCTCATGTACGCCCTCGCCGGCGTGATCATCTTCTTCATCATGCGGGCGCTGGGCGAGCTCCTTCTCTATCGCCCCGTCTCGGGTTCCTTCGCCGAGTACTCGCGTGAGTTCCTCGGCCCGTTCTTCGGCTACTTCACCGGCTGGACGTACTGGCTGATGTGGGTCGTCACCGGCATGGCCGAGCTCACGGCGGCCGCCATCTACGTCAACTACTGGTTCCCGCAGATCCCCCAGTGGGTGACCGCCCTGGTCTTCCTGGTGGTCCTCTTCGGGGTCAACCTGATCTCCGTCAAGCTCTTCGGTGAGCTGGAGTTCTGGTTCTCGATGGTCAAGGTCACCGCCCTCATCGGCATGATCGTCATCGGCCTCGGCGTTCTGACCTTCGGCTTCAGCCAGGCCGGCGACACCGCCGCCGTCTCCAACCTGTGGGCCTTCGACGGCTTCTTCCCCAAGGGCATCGGCTCGTCCCTGATGACCCTGCAGGGCGTCATGTTCGCCTACCTCGCGGTCGAGCTGGTCGGCGTCACCGCCGGCGAGTCGGAGGACCCGGAGAAGACCCTCCCCAAGGCGATCAACACCCTGCCGTGGCGTATCGCGCTGTTCTACGTCGGCGCGCTCACCGTCATCCTGTGCGTGGTGAAGTGGACCGAGTTCGCCGAGGGCGTCAGCCCGTTCGTCGCCGCCTTCGCCAAGATCGGCATCCCGGCCGGCGCCGGCATCGTCAACTTCGTCGTGCTCACCGCCGCCCTGTCCTCCTGCAACTCGGGCATGTACTCCACCGGCCGCATGCTGCGGAACCTGGCCGAGAGCGGCGAGGCCCCGGGAGCCTTCAAGAAGCTGTCCTCGACGAAGACCCCGGCCTTCGGCATCACCGTCTCGGTCCTCTTCATGGGCATCGGCGTGGTCCTGAACTACGTCGTCCCGGAGAAGGCCTTCGGCTACGTCACCTCCGTCGCCACCGCCGCCGGCATCTGGACCTGGCTGATGATCCTCGTCAGCCACGTCCTGTACCGCCGCGCCGTCGACGCGGGCCGCCTGCCCGCCTCGGCCTTTCCGGCGCCGGGCGGCGCGAAGTGCTCCTACGTCGCCATCGCCTTCCTCCTCTTCGTCACCGGCCTGATCGCCTACGACGCCGACTCCCGCATCTGCCTCTACGTCATGGCCGGCTGGGCCGTCGCCCTCGGCATCGGCTGGGCCGTGCTGAAGTCGCGCAACCCGCAGATCGCCGACCGCGCCCCGGAGCCGGAGAAGGTCGGCTGACCACCGTCTGACCGCCGTCCGGTCACCACGGAGGACGTCCGGCCGCAGGGAACACTCGTGGCGCTCCCTCCGGACCCCCGAAGGTCGTCCGCAATGTGGGCCTCCTCGTACCGCACCTCGGTACGGGGAGGCCCCTTTGTCTATCCTGGCGAACATGCTGACCCTCACCCAGGAACTCGTCGACAAGATCGTCGCGCACGCGCGCAAGGACCACCCCGACGAGGCGTGCGGCATCGTCGCCGGACCGGCCGGATCCGACCGCCCCGAGCGGTTCATCCCGATGCTCAACGCGGCCATGTCGCCCACGTTCTACGAGTTCGACTCGGGGGACCTGCTCAAGCTCTACCGCGAGATGGACGACCGCGACGAGGAGCCGGTGATCGTCTACCACTCCCACACCGCGACCGAGGCCTACCCCTCCCGCACCGACATCTCCTACGCGGGCGAACCCGGCGCCCACTACGTCCTCGTCTCCACCGCCGACACCGACGGCGCCGGCGAGTTCCAGTTCCGCTCCTTCCGCATCGTCGAGGGCCAGGTGACCGAGGAAGAGGTCCGGGTCGTCGAGGCGTACTGACCGGCGCCGCCCCGCCCACCGGCCGAAAGGCGGCGGCGGTCTCACCCAACGACCCGATTCGGTCCACGATGTGGGATCACCTTCCGGGGGGCGGGCCGGGAATCGATACGATGAGCCCATGGTTGTGAACGACGTGAGCGACAGGACGCCCGGAGCGCTGCTCGTGGCGCGGCTGCACGTCGACCTGTGCAGGCTCGCCAGCGCCATCTGTTGACGCACGCCCTGCCGCCGTACGGCCCGTGAGCCCGCGGCGCGACGCATCACCCTGCCCGTACCCCGCGCTGCCGTGCGCCCACCGCCCCGACCACTTCCGACAGGAGCCGCATCATGGCCATCGAGGTCCGCATCCCCACCATCCTCCGCCAGTACACCGACGGTCAGAAGGCGGTGGAGGGCAGCGGTGACACCCTCGCCGACCTGTTCACCGACCTCGAGAGCCGGCACTCGGGCATCCGGGCCCGCATCGTGGACGACGGCCAGCTGCGCCGCTTCGTCAACGTGTACCTCAACGACGAGGACGTCCGTTTCGTCGACGGCATCAACACCAAGCTCGCCGACGGCGACACCGTGACGATCCTGCCGGCCGTGGCCGGCGGCATGGCCTGACGGGCATGCGTTACGACTCCCCGCTGGCCGCGGTGGGCAACACCCCTCTGGTGCGCCTGCCGCGGCTGTCGCCGTCCGCCGACGTCCGCATCTGGGCGAAGCTGGAGGACAGAAACCCCACCGGCTCCGTCAAGGACCGCCCCGCCCTGTACATGATCGAGCAGGCGGAGAAGGACGGCCGCCTCACCCCCGGCTGCACCATCCTGGAGCCGACCAGCGGCAACACCGGCATCTCCCTCGCCATGGCGGCCAAGCTCAAGGGCTACCGCATCGTCTGCGTGATGCCCGAGAACACCTCGCAGGAGCGCCGCGACCTGCTCGCCATGTGGGGCGCCGAGATCATCTCCTCCCCGGCCGCGGGCGGCTCCAACACCGCCGTACGCGTCGCCAAGGAGCTCTCCGCCGAGCACCCCGACTGGGTGATGCTCTACCAGTACGGCAACCCCGACAACGCGGGCGCCCACTACGCCACCACCGGCCCGGAGATCCTCGCCGACCTCCCCTCCGTCACCCACTTCGTCGCAGGCCTCGGCACCACGGGGACGCTCATGGGCGTCGGCCGCTACCTGCGCGAACACAAGCCCGACGTCCGGATCGTCGCCGCCGAGCCGCGCTACGACGACCTGGTCTACGGCCTGCGCAACCTCGACGAGGGCTTCGTGCCCGAGCTGTACGACGCCTCCGTCCTGACCACCCGGTTCTCCGTCGGCTCCGCCGACGCCGTCACCCGCACCCGCGAACTCCTCCAGCAGGAAGGCATCTTCGCCGGCGTCTCCACCGGCGCCGCGCTGCACGCCGCGATCGGCGTCGGCAAGAAGGCGCTCAAGGCCGGCGAGAGCGCGGACATCGTGTTCGTGGTGGCCGACGGCGGCTGGAAGTACCTCTCCACCGGCGTCTACACCGCCGCGACGACGGAAGAAGCCATCGAGACGCTCCAGGGCCAACTCTGGGCGTGAGCCACACGATGCGGATACGAGGCGATGTGTCTGCCAAGGGCCTGTCCGGCGGATCCGGTCGCAGGACAACAGCGACGGTGGCTTGTCGGTGCCCGTGAGCGCCCCGCGTCTGCGGCAGGATCCGCCGGACAGGCCCTACCGCGTCAGATGACGGACCTGGTCCCACAGGGCCGGGTCCACGACGCCGACGCGTCGCCTGAAGTCCGACAACCGGACCTGACGCAGCTCGCCCGTCTCCAGGTAGCTCGGCCGGCCCTGGGCGTCCCCCACCGCGCCCGGCGGCAGCGGGATCACTCCGGGCCGCTCGTCGCGGTACTTGCTGGTGATCTTCGCCACGGTCACCCGGTTCCCGCGCACCACCAGCACCAGACACGGCCGGTCCTTCGCGCCCGGCCCGTCCTCGAAGGGCACGTTCGCCCACCAGATCTCCGCCGGCTGCGGCCGCCCCGCCGTGCCACGCCCCCGCTCCGGCCGCCCCGGCGGCCGGGTCCGCCGCCCCGCGGGCCGCCGCCCGCGCCCCCAGCCGTCGACGAGCGTGGCGACGAGCGCCAGCAGTACCACCGCCGCGAGCGCCAGCCACCAGGACGTGTCCATGCACACGAACGTTACCGGGGCGCACGCCACCGGACCACGCGCCCCGACGGAACGCTCATAGCGCAAGATTCCCTTCCCGCGCGCCTCACGCGCCCGGCGTCCAGCCATACCGGTGACAGCACAGGTGAGTTCCCCCACAACGGTCCCTGGCGGAGGAGCGACCGAGGGTTTCGCGCCTTACGCTCGACGGACCGCACAACCCCTGTCGCCACCCCGTCACGCCCCTTTCCGTCCCCGTATCCCCGGATCCCCGCCAGCGGAGGTTTCTGCTTTATGAAGCTCACCGTCGTCGGCTGCTCAGGGTCGTTCCCGTCCGCGGAATCGGCCTGCTCGAGCTACCTCGTCGAGGCCGACGGCTTCCGGCTGCTCCTCGACATGGGCAACGGCGCCCTGGGCGAGCTGCAGCGCCACTGCGGTCTCTACGACCTCGACGCGATCTTCCTGAGCCATCTGCACGCCGACCACTGCATCGACATGTGCGCGTACTTCGTGGCGCGCTACTACCGCCACGACGGCGGACGCTGCGACCCCCTCCCCGTCTACGGCCCGGAGGGCACCGAGCACCGCCTCACCACGGCCTACGCCGACACCCCCTCCGCGTCCTCCATGAGCGAGGTGTTCGACTTCCACACGGTCAAGCCGTCCACCTTCGACATCGGCCCCTTCACGGTGCACACCGAACGCGTGGCCCACCCGGTGGAGGCCTACGGCATCCGCATCGAACACGGCGGCAAGGCGCTGACCTACTCCGGCGACACGGGAGTCAGCCCGGCCCTGGACGAACTGGCCCGCGACGCCGACCTGTTCCTCTGCGAGGCCGCCTTCACGCACGGCAAGGAAAGCATCCCGGACCTGCACCTCAACGGCCGCGAGGCGGGAGAGACGGCGACCCGGGCGGGCGCCCGCCGCCTGGTCCTCACCCACATCCCCCCGTGGACCGACCCCGAGGTCAACCTCGCCGACGCCCGCGAGACCTTCACCGGCCCGGTGGAACTGGCCGTGCCCAGGGTGTCGTACGAGGTCTGACGAAGGCCCGGCCCGCGCGAGGTCCGTCCTGCGGGACGGGCGCGCGGGCCGGGCCGGTGCCGGAAGGCCTCCTACTTGGCTTCCGCCTTCTGGATCTCCGCCAGTTCCTCGTCGGACTCGCGGCCCGGAGTGGGCAGGTTGAACTTGACGATCGCGAAGCGGAAGACCGCGTAGTAGACCGCGCCGAAGCACAGGCCCACCAACATCAGACCCCACGGGTTCGTCGCGATGCCCAGGTTCAGGAAGAAGTCCACCGCGCCGGCCGAGAAACCGAAGCCGTCCTTCATGCCCAGCGCCCAGGTCAGCGCGAGCGACACACCGGTGAGCACCGCGTGGATGGCGTACAGGACGGGCGCGATGAACATGAACGTGAACTCGATCGGCTCGGTCACACCCGTGACGAACGACGTCAGCGCGATCGAGAACATCATGCCGCCGACCACCTTGCGGCGCTCCGGACGCGCGCAGTGCCAGATGGCGAGGCAGGCCGCCGGGAGACCGAACATCATGATCGGGAAGAAGCCCGTCATGAACTGGCCCGCCGTCGGGTCGCCGGCCAGGAACCGCCCGATGTCACCGCTCTTGCCCTCGTACTCGCCCGCCTGGAACCACGGGAACGAGTTCAGCAGGTGGTGCATACCGATCGGGATCAGCGCACGGTTGGCGACACCGAAGACGCCGGCGCCCACGGCGCCCGAACCGACCAGCCACTCACCGAAGTTGTGCAGACCGGTGCCCAGCACGGGCCATATGTAGCCGAAGACGATGCCGATGACCAGGCCCGCGAACGCCGACAGGATCGGCACCAGCCGACGGCCGCCGAAGAAGCCCGCCCAGTCCGGCAGCTTCGTGCGGTAGAACCGCTGGTACAGCAGCGCGACCACGAGGCCCATCACCACACCGCCGAGCACCTTCGCGTCGACCGGCGCGTCCACCATGACGACCTTGCCGTCGACGGCCTTCGCCACCTTCGGCAGGTTCTTGTCGGTGAACGTGGCGAGCACGTTCTTGAAGACCAGATAGCCGACGACCGCGGCGAGCGCCGTGGAGCCGTCCGACTTCTTGGCGAAGCCGATCGCGATGCCCACGGCGAACAGCAGCGCCATGTTGTCGAGGATCGCGTTGCCGCCTGCCGCCATGAACCCCGCGATCTTCGTGAGGAAGGTGGGGAACGACGAACGCCCGAGCATGTCGTCGTTGCCCAGGCGCACCAGGAGGGCGGCGGCGGGAAGCACGGCCACCGGCAGCATGAGGCTGCGCCCGATGCGCTGGAGCACGGCCATCACACCGGCGCCCTTGTTCTTGTCAGCCGCGGGAGCGGCGCTGGCCGTGGTCACATTCTCCTCCTGAGACCCCCGGACGCAGGCCGGGAGGGCAAGGCGCCGTCCGGGGAAAAGGGGGGGAAGGGACGGCAGCGTCTCTGGTCTAAACCACTGGGTGGTGTAGACCTGTTGTAGCACGATGAAGGCGAGATAAGGAACCGCCGGAACCATCACAGAAGCGCTACGCCCGGCACCCGCCCCGACCCTCCCCGTCAGGCACGCGAAAAGGCCCCCGGACCGACGGTCCAGGGGCCCGCGCAGGCGCCGCGTCAGGCCTTCGTGGTGTCCTCCCGCTCCTCCTCCGCCTCACGCCCCGGAGTCTTCAGGTCGAACCTCGTGATCGCGAAGCGGAAGACGACGTAGTACACGGCCGCGAAGCACAGACCGATCGGGATGATCGCCCACGGCTTCGTCGCCAGGTTCCAGTTGATGACGTAGTCGATGAGACCCGCCGAGAAACTGAACCCGTCGTGCACCCCCAGCCCCCAGGTCACCGCCATCGACACACCCGTCAGCACCGCGTGCAGCGCGTACAGCAGCGGCGCCACGAACAGGAACGAGTACTCGATCGGCTCCGTGATCCCCGTGACGAACGACGTCAGCGCCACCGACAGCATCAGCCCGCCGACCTCCTTGCGCCGCTCAGGGCGCGCGGTGTGCGTGATCGCCAGAGCCGCCGCCGGCAGCGCGAACATCATGATCGGGAAGAACCCCGAGGTGAACTGACCCGCGCCCGGATCCCCCGCCAGGAACATGTTGATGTCACCGTGCACCACCGTCCCGTCCGGCTTGGTGTAACTGCCGAACTGGAACCAGATGGGCACGTTCAGGAACTGGTGCAACCCGATCACCAGCAGTGCCCGGTTCGCCACACCGAAGATGCCCGCGCCCCATGCGTCCAGACCGTCCAGCCAGTCGCTGAAACTCTCCAGCCCGCTGCCGATCGGCGGCCACACCCACAGACACAGCGCCGCGAACACGATCGCCACGAACGCCATGATGATCGGCACCAGCCGCCGCCCGTTGAAGAAACCCAGCCAGTCCACCAGCCGCGTCCGATGGAACCGCTGCCAGAAGTACGCGGCCGTCAGACCCATCACGATGCCGCCGAACACCCCCGGGTTCTGATAGGTGAACGCCGTCACCGTCCCGTCGAGCGTCGCCTGGCAGCCGATCCCCGGCACCGCCTTCGAACCCCCGGGACAGTCCGCCGGGAACTGCCGCAGCACGTTGTAGTAGACGAGGAAACCCACCACCGCCGCGAGCGCCGTCGAACCGTCGGCCTTCCTCGCCATCCCGATCGCCACACCCACGCAGAACAGCAGCGGCAGCCCCAACTGCCCGTCCAGCAGCGCCCCGCCCGCACCCACCATCACCTTGGAGACGTTCGTCCACCCCAGCCCCTCGTCCCCGAACACGTCCGGCTGCCCCAGCCGGTTGAGGATGCCGGCGGCCGGCAGCACCGCGATGGGCAGCTGAAGGCTGCGGCCCATCTTCTGCAGCCCCTGGAACGCGCTGTTCCAGCGGGCGCGCGCAGGGCTCACCTGTCCCGGCGCGGCCCTGCCGGCACTCTCGGCACTCATGGTTTGGCGACCGCCTGTCAGGTGGTGTAGACCAACTACCGACGATTACGTCACTGTGCCGCCATCCTTCGGCATCCACGACGCGATCGCTCGCGAAGTTGGGCCAACTGTGGGTTACTGCGACAAACCGGTTCGCACACCAGGGAATTCAGGGAGACCGAACATGGCCAGCAAGGCTGAGAAGATCGTCGCCGGGCTCGGCGGCATCGACAACATCGAGGAGATCGAAGGCTGCATCACGCGCCTGCGCACCGAGGTCTCCGACCCCTCTCTGGTCGACGACGCCGCCCTCAAGGCCGCCGGCGCCCACGGCGTCGTGAAGATGGGCACCGCCATCCAGGTCGTCATCGGCACCGACGCCGACCCGATCGCGACCGAGATCGAAGACATGATGTGAACCCCGCCGTCCACCGCTGACGGGCCCCTCCCATCCACGGGGAGGGGCCCGCCGCGTTCCCTTCCTCCCGCTAGGCTCGACGCCATGTCTCGAATCGACGGCCGCACGCCCGATCAGCTCCGCCCGGTCACCATCGAACGCGGCTGGAGCAAGCATGCCGAGGGCTCCGTCCTCGTCTCCTTCGGCGACACCAAGGTCTTCTGCACCGCCTCCGTCACCGAAGGCGTCCCCCGCTGGCGCAAGGGAAGCGGCGAAGGCTGGGTCACCGCCGAATACTCCATGCTGCCCCGCGCCACCAACACCCGCGGCGACCGCGAATCCGTCCGCGGCAAGATCGGCGGCCGCACCCACGAGATCAGCCGCCTCATCGGCCGCTCCCTGCGCGCCGTCATCGACTACAAGGCACTCGGCGAGAACACCATCGTCCTCGACTGCGACGTCCTCCAGGCCGACGGCGGCACCCGCACCGCCGCCATCACCGGCGCGTACGTCGCCCTCGCCGACGCCATCACCTGGGCCCAGGGCAAGAAGCTCATCAAGGCCGGCCGCCGGCCCCTCACCGGCACCGTCTCCGCCGTCTCCGTCGGCATCGTCGGCCAGATCCCCCTCCTCGACCTCTGCTACGAGGAGGACGTCCGCGCCGAGACCGACATGAACGTCGTCTGCACCGGCGACGGCCGCTTCGTCGAGGTCCAGGGCACCGCCGAAGCCGAGCCGTTCGCCCGCGACGAGCTCAACTCCCTTCTCGACCTCGCCGTTTCGGGCTGCAAGGAACTCGCCGTCCTCCAGCGCACCGCACTCGACGCCGTCCTCGAACGGTAGGGCCGGCCGGCACGGGGGCGCACCGGGAAGGACAGGCCGGGACGGGCGGCCGGGACGGGCGGCCGGGGGCGGGCAACCAGGCCGCCCCCGCTCGCGTCTAGGGGTAAGGGCGCACGGCTCGACGCCGCACGCCCGGCCAGTCAGCGCACGGGGGCCCTCGGGGCTGTGCAAGGGGAGGACCAACACCATGGCCGAGAGACGACGCCGCCGTCGCCGTATCGCCGCAACCGCCGCCGCCGTGGCGGCCTTCGGGCTCACGGCCGCGCTCACCACCGGCTGCGACGCCGTCAACAAGGCGCTGGACTGCGTCCAGACCGCCGACGCCATCGCCGACAGCGTCACCGAACTCCAGCAGGCCGTGCAGAACGCCTCCGACGACCCCACCCGGCTCGAGGAGTCCCTCGACTCCATCGACAAGAATCTCACCAAGATCGGCGACACCACCGACGACGCCGACGTCGACAAGGCGGTGGACGACCTGACCACCGCCGTCCGCAACGTCCGCACCGCCGTCAAGAACGGCGACGCGACCCCCGACCTCAGCCCCGTCACCGACGCGGCGGGCGAGCTGACGAAGGTCTGCACGCCTTAGAGGTCCTTGCAGCGGCCGGGCCGGTCACCGTCGCGTAGGCCGGGCCGGTCACCGCCGCGTACGCCGGGCGGCGGCCCCCGCGATACTGGGGGCCATGACCCGCCTGATCCTCGCCACCCGCAACGCCGGAAAGATCACCGAACTCAGGTCGATCCTCGCCGACGCAGGACTGCCCCACGACCTCGTCGGCGCGGAGGCCTACCCCGACGTCCCCGACGTCAAGGAGACCGGCGTCACCTTCGCCGAGAACGCCCTCCTCAAGGCCCACGCCCTCGCCCGCGCCACCGGCCTGCCCGCCGTCGCCGACGACTCCGGCCTCTGCGTCGACGTCCTGGGCGGCGCCCCCGGCATCTTCTCGGCCCGCTGGTCCGGCCGCCACGGCGACGACACGGCCAACCTGGACCTCCTCCTGGCCCAGCTCTCCGACATCGCCGAGGAACACCGCGGCGCCCACTTCGCCTGCGCGGCGGCCCTGGCCCTGCCGGACGGCACGGAACGAGTGGTGGAAGGCCGGTTGACGGGCACCCTGCGCCATACCCCCACCGGCACGAACGGCTTCGGCTACGACCCGATCCTCGTCCCCCAGGGCGAGACCCGCACCTGCGCGGAACTGTCCCCGGCCGAGAAGAACGCCATCAGCCATCGAGGAAAGGCCTTCCGAGCCCTGGTACCTGCCGTACGGGAACTGCTGGGCTGAGCGGATACGAGGAAGGGGCCGCCTGGTGGGGCGGCCCCTCTGTGGTGCGGCCGGTGGGATTCGAACCCACACGGGTGTGAACCCACTGGTACCTAAAACCAGCATGACTGCCAGATTCCATCACGGCCGCTCAAAAACGGTCATCATGCTCGACCGCGGCACTCAGTGTACGGGCCTGTCGTGCCGTCCGGCGAGGGCGCACCGGTTTTGCGGCGGCACCACGTGTCCGTCACCGCGTGGCAGTTGGGGCAGAGATAGCGCAGGTTCGCCGGGCGATTGTCCCGCCGGTTCCCGTCGACGTGGTCGATCGGCAAGGTGATCGGGCGTCCTCGCCACTCTCCGGTGTTACCGCACTCCGCACACGCGTACGGCACCCCGATCTCGGTCAGAGCCCGATGCAGGCGCAGCCGTTCCCGGCTGTACACGTCCGATCGTTGCGACGCGTTCCGCACCCCCATGGTCCCCTCCGTCCTCGGCCGCCTGTTCGTGGTCTCGTACGGAGTGACGAACCGATTGTCGGACGGTCACGTGGGAGGGGTGGGGCCCGCGCCGGGGGTGCCGGGGCGGGCCGTGGGTGGGGGATCAGATGCCGAGGTCCTTGATGATCTTGGCGACGTGGCCCGTGGCGCGGACGTTGTACAGGGCGCGTTCCACCTTGCCCTCCTCGTCCACCACGATGGTGGAGCGGATGACGCCCAGGTACGTCTTGCCGTAGTTCTTCTTCTCGCCGTAGGCGCCGTACGCGTCGAGGACCTTCTTCTCGGGGTCGGCCAGCAGGGTGACCCGGAGGGATTCCTTGTCGCGGAACTTGCCCAGCTTCTCGGGGCTGTCCGGGGAGACGCCGATGACGTCGTACCCCGCGCCGGCCAGCACGTCGAGGTTGTCGGTGAAGTCGCAGGCCTGCTTGGTGCAGCCGGGCGTCAGCGCGGCCGGGTAGAAGTAGACGATGACCTTGCGGCCCTTGTGGTCCGACAGGGACACCTCGTTGCCGTCGGCGTCGGGGAGGGTGAAGGCGGGGGCCACGTCCCCGGGCTGGAGTCGCTCGCTCATCGGACCAGCGTAACCGGGGGTCCTGACCGTGCGGCCGTGGACGGAGCTGACAGACTGTCCAGGACACGTACGAACGTCGGCTCACTTCGGAGGCCCCACCGTGGCGGACACGTCGGACACCAGAACCCCGGCGCAGATCGAGGCGGACATCAGGCGCCGCCGTGAAACGCTGGCCGAGACACTCGACGAGATCGGGGTGCGGGTGCACCCCAAGACGATCGTCGGGGACGCCAAGGCCAGGGTCGTCGCCAACGTCGACCACACGCTCGGAAGGGCCTATGTGCAGGTCAACCGGGCTGTGAGCGATGTGCGGGCGCAGTTGGTGGACGAGGAGGGCGCCCCGCGGCTGGAGCGGGTCGTGCCCCTCGCCCTGGTCGTGGTCGGCGTGGTGGGGCTGCTGGCCCTGAGCACCCGGCGTCGCAAGGGCTGACCCGAGGGCGTCCCCGTCCGGCCGAGGCAGGTAGGTTCGAAGGCGTGAGCGGTAACAGAAGCGAGCACAGCACCCAGCACGACAAGCTTCCCATCCGGATGCTGCACGACCGTGTCCTCGTCCGGCAGGAAGCCGGCGAGGGCGAGCGCCGGTCCGGCGGCGGGATCCTGATCCCGGCGACGGCGGCGGTGGGCCGTCGGCTGGCGTGGGCCGAGGTCGTCGCGGTGGGTCAGAACGTACGCACGGTGGAGCCGGGCGACCGGGTCCTGTTCGACCCGGAGGACCGGGCCGAGGTGGAGGTGCGGGGCATCGCGTACTCGCTGATGCGTGAGCGCGACCTGCACGCGGTGGCCGCGGACCGCTTCGAGGGCTCGGAGGACTCGACGGGCCTGTACCTCTGAGACGGAACTGACGGACCGGAGGGGGCCGGTGACCTCGGTCACCGGCCCCCTCCCGCATGTTTGCTAGCGTGGGCGACGCCCGACGAGACGCGCCGTACCGGGATGACGCAGGCAAAGACGACGCACCCCGTTCTCCGTCTACGTCAGTGTCCCGGAGGTGCTCACCGTGGCGTGGGTCCTGCTCGTTCTCGCCGGTCTGCTCGAGGTCGCCTGGTCGGTCGGCATGAAGTACACCGACGGCTTCACCCGTCTCGTCCCCAGCCTGTTCACCGGCGCCGGCATCGTCGCCAGCATGCTGTTGCTGTCGTACGCCACCCGCTCGCTGCCCATCGGCACCGCCTACGGCGTGTGGGTGGGGATCGGGGCGGCCGGCGCGGCGGTGCTCGGCATGGTGGTGCTGGGTGAGCCGGCGACCGCCGCCCGGATCTTCTTCGTGTGTCTGCTGCTGGTCGCCGTGGTGGGGCTCAAGGCGACCTCGGGCCCCTAGACCTCAGGCCACGGGACCTCAGGCCCCTAGGGGCCGGTGCCTCCCGGTGTGCCGCCGCCGGCGGTGGCGGCGCCGCCGTCCGTGGCCGTGCCGCCGTCGGCGGTCGTCTCCCCGGTCGCGCCGCCGTCGGAGGTGTCGCCGGTAGCCCCGCCGTCAGAGGTGTTCCCGGTGGCGCCGTCGCTGGTCGCGCCGCTGGTGGCGGTGCCACCGGTCGCCGTGCCCTGGCTCGCCCCGCCGCCGGTCGTCGGGCCGCCGCTGGTGGTGGTGCCGCCGTCGGTGCTGGGGGTGCTGTCGCTGGGCCGGTTCGTGGCGGGGTCGTTCTGCTCGTTCTGCGAGGGCTGGCTCTGCGAGGGCTGGGCCGGCGGGGCGACCGACTCCAGGGAGCCCTCCTCGACCTCGAGGTCGAAGTCCCGGACGGGGGTGCCCTTGAGGGCCTCCTTGGTGTACTGCGCCCAGATCTGCGTGGGCGCGCCGCCGCCGTTGATGCGGTCCAGGCCCATCACGCCGTAGAGCGACTTGTGGGCGGCGGTGACCGGGTCCTGGCCCATCACGGAGACGACCGTGGCGAGGTCGGGGGTGTAGCCGGCGAACCAGGCGGCGGTGTCCTCCTCGGCGGTGCCGGTCTTGCCGGCGGCGGGGCGGTCCGCCTTGAGGGCCTTGGTGGCGGTGCCGTTCTCGACGACGCTGCGCAGGACGGAGGTGGTGGTGTCGGCGGCCTCGCGGGAGACGGCCTGGCTGGTCTTGCGCTTCGGCACGTCGACATCGGTGCCGCCCCTCTGCACCTTCTCGATCATCGTGTACGGGCCGTGCTTGCCGTGGTTGGCGAGCGTCGCGTAGGCCTCCGCCATGTCCAGGACGCTGGCGGTGGCGACGCCCAGCGCGACCGACGGGTACGGATGGA
This sequence comes from Streptomyces sp. NPDC088254, assembly GCF_044740925.1. NCBI lineage: Bacteria > Bacillati > Actinomycetota > Actinomycetes > Kitasatosporales > Streptomycetaceae > Streptomyces > Streptomyces sp. NPDC088254. The sequence goes on from NZ_JBIURQ010000014.1 coordinate 122,628, forward strand.
GTTCGGGGGTGTCGGCGGGCAGGCCCAGGTCGAGGGCGGTCCGCTTGACCTTGGCGGGGCCGACGTCCACGGCCATCTGCGCGTACACAGAGTTGACGGACTTGTCGGTGGCCTCGCGCACGGTGATGTCGCCGTAGTCGCCGTCGTCCTCGTTCTCGGGGCTGTATGCGCCGCCGCTCCAGCCTTGGACGGGGCGCTTGTTGCTGCCGTCGTAGATCGTGTTCGGGTTGATGCGCCGGCCGTCCTGGGTGGAGGAGTCGTTCTCGACGGCCGAGGTGAACACGAACGGTTTGAAGGTGGAGCCGACCTGGAAGTCCCGGCGGGTGGCGTTGTTGGTGTACTGCTTGACGTAGTCGATGCCGCCGTACATGGCGACGACTTTGCCGGTCTTCGGGTCGACGGAGGCGCCGCCGGCGCGGACGTAGCCGTCGACCTTGCGCTTGTTCTTGTCCAGCTTGGACATCAGCTGGTCGTTGACGGCGTCGACCAGGGCGTCCTGCTTCTTCTTCTGCAGGGTGGTGGTGATGCGGTAGCCGCCGGTGTCGAGGGACTTCTCGTCGACGATGCCGCCGCGGATCAGCTCGTCCTTGATGGCGCGCACGAGGTAGCCGCGCTGCCCGGACATGCCGGTGTCGGCGCCGGAGGTCTCCCTGGGCCCGGGGAACTTCATGCCGGTGCGCTCGGACGGGGGGAGCCAGCCCTTGTCGACCATGCCGTCGAGGACGTAGTTCCAGCGGGACTCGGCGGCCTTCTGGTTCTCGGGGTGGGCGGTCACGTCGTACTGGCTGGGCGCGTTGACCAGCGCGGCGAGGTAGGCGCCCTGGCCGGCGGTGAGCTCGGAGGCGTCGATGCCGTAGTAGGCCTGGGCGGCGGCCTGGATGCCGTAGGCGTTGCGGCCGAAGAAGCTGGTGTTGAGGTAGCCCTCGAGGATCTCGTCCTTGGAGGTCTCGCGGTCCAGCTTGATGGCGATGAAGAACTCCTTCACCTTGCGGGTGACGGTCTGTTCCTGGGCGAGGTAGTAGTTCTTCACGTACTGCTGGGTGATGGTGGAGCCGGACTGCTTGCCCTTGCCGAGCGCGGTGTTCAAGCCGGCGCGCAGCATCGCCTTGGGGTCGACGGCGGACTCGGTGTAGAAGTCGCGGTCCTCGGCGGCCAGTATGGCGTGCTGGGCCGGCTTGGAGATCTGCGCGAGGGTGACGTTCTCGCGGTTGACCTCGCCGTCGCGGGCGATCTCGGTGCCGTCCGCGTAGAGGTAGACGTTGCTCTGCTTGGTGGCGAGGGCGTTGGCGGGCGGGATCTTCACCATGGAGTAGCCGAGGAAGAACAGGGCGGCCAGGACCATCGTGCAGATGACGAAGGCGCCGAGCACCATCCGCCAGGTGGGCAGCAGCCGGCGCCAGCCGGTGCGCTTGGGCCGCTTGGGCTTCTTCCCTTCCGTCGGCGGTCCGGGCTCTGCCGCCTCGGGCTCTGCGGGGGCCGCCCAGCCCTCGGTCGGCTTCTGCGGCTTCGGATCGTCGCTCATGTGTTGCTCGGACTCCTGTTTCACGTCGTACGTTTTCCGTACGCCTCGTGCGCGTTCTGCGCCCCCTGTTGAAGACTCTCGCACCAACCGTTCCGTTCCCGGCAATCGGCACGCGTTGTGCGGCCGGTCGGCGGTGCGGCGTCTGTCGCCGCGTCATGCCGGAAAACGCCTGGCACGTCGTCGTGTCCGCGCACTAGGCTCCTGCGCTTCGGTGTCGGCGGGCCGGGCGGGCGGGCCCGGGTGGGGAAGGAACGGGTGCCGTGGGTGCGGTGCGGTTGTACACGGCCGTGGCAGCGGGCGGTTTCAGACGGTACGCGACGTACCGGACGGCCACGGCCGCGGGGGTGTTCACCAACACCGTCTTCGGATTGATCCTGGTGTACACGTATCTGGCGCTGTGGGACGAGCGGCCGCAGCTCGGCGGCTACGACCAGGCGCAGGCCGTCACGTTCGTGTGGCTGGGCCAGGCGCTGTACGCGACGCTGGCGATCCAGGGCGGCGGTTTCGAGACCGAGTTCATGGAACGGGTGCGCACCGGGGACGTGGCGGTCGACCTGTACCGGCCGGCGGACCTTCAGCTGTGGTGGCTGGCGAACGACCTGGGGCGGGCGCTGTTCCAGCTGCTGGGGCGCGGGGTGGTGCCGTTCGCTTTCGGCGCGCTGGTCTTCCCCACTGCGCTGCCGGCCGATCCGGCGCTCTGGGCGGCCTTCCTGGTGGCGGTGCTGCTGGCGATGGTGGTGAGCTTCGCCATCCGCTATCTGGTGGCGCTGAGCGGTTTCTGGCTGCTGGACGGCACGGGCGCGCTCCAGGCGCTGATGGTCACGGGGGTCTTCTGTTCGGGCATGACGCTGCCGCTGAACGCCGTGCCGGGGCCGTTGGGGGAGGTCGTGCGGGTGCTGCCGTGGGCGGCGCAGCTGCAGATGCCGGCCGATGTGCTCATGGGGGAGGCCCATTGGGGGCGCGCCTTCGCGTTCCAGGCGGCGTGGGCGGTGGCGCTGCTGGCGGCGGGGCGTGCGGTGCAGGCGGCGGCGACGCGACGGGTGGTGGTCCAGGGTGGGTGAGGCGGGCGGGGTGCCGGGGCAGGGCGGTCCGGGCCGCGGTTTCCATGCCGGCCGGGGGCCGGGTGAGGCGGGCCGGGGCTTGTACGACGGCCGGGGACCCGGTGAGGAAGGCCGGGGCTTCCACGGCGGCCCGGGACCCGGTGAGAAGGGCCGCGGCTTCTACGAAGGCCGGGAGCCGGGCGCGGGCGGCCGGGTGCTCGAAGGGCTGCGCGCCTACCGGCTGATCGCCGGGATGTGGGTGCGCTCCACGCTCGCCTACCGGGCGTCGTTCGTGATGACGGTGCTCGGCGGGCTGCTGGTGACCGGGCTCGACTTCGTGGCGATCCTGTTGATGTTCTCGCAGGTCGACGTCCTGGGCGGCTACACGTTGCCCGAGGTCGCCCTGCTGTACGGCCTGTCGGCGACCAGCTTCGGCTGTGCGGAGCTGGCGATCGGCTCGGCGTCCCGGCTGGGCGCACGGGTGCGTGACGGCACGCTCGACACGCTGCTGGTGCGGCCGGCGCCGGTGCTGGCCCAGGTCGCCGCGGACCGGTTCGCGCCGCGCCGGGTCGCCCGGATCGTCCAGGGCGCGCTGGTGCTGGGCTGGGCGCTGACCGCCCTGGACGTCCGGTGGACGCTCGTCAAGGTGCTGCTGGTGCCGGTGATGCTGGTGTGCGGCGCGGTGATCTTCTCGGCGGTGAACGTGGCGGGCGCGGCCTTCCAGTTCCTCGCGCGGGACGCGGCGGAGGTGCAGGCGGCGTTCACGTTCGGCGGTCAGACGCTGCTGCAGTACCCGCCGACGGTGTTCGGCAGGGAGCTGGTGCGCGGGGTGACGTTCGTGTTGCCGCTGGCGTTCGTCAACTGGGTGCCTGCCGCTTACCTGTTGGGGCGGCCGTATCCGCTGGGGCTGCCGGAAGGGGCCGCGTTCGCGCCGCCGTTGGTGGCGGTCGTGTGCTGCGTGCTCGCGGGGCTGGCCTGGCGGGCGGGGCTGCGGTCGTATCGGAGCACGGGAAGTTGAGGAGGCCCATGGACGGGGCGGAGCCGGTGGGTTCGGCGTTCATCGAGGTGGACCGGGTCGAGAAGGTCTTCGACGTGCGCAAGAGGACGGGCCTGCTGAAGCGGGAGCTGCGGCGGGTCCGGGCGGTCGACTCGATCTCCTTCACCGTGGCGCGCGGCGAGATGGTCGGCTACATCGGTCCGAACGGCGCGGGGAAGTCGACGACGATCAAGATGCTGACCGGGATCCTGGTGCCGAGCGGGGGCCGGGTACGGGTGGCGGGCATCGACCCGTCGCGCGAACGTGCCCGGCTCGCCCACCGCATGGGGGTGGTGTTCGGGCAGCGGACCACGCTGTGGTGGGACCTGCCGCTCATCGACTCCTACCGGCTCGCGCACCGCATGTACCGCATTCCACAGGTCCGTTACCGCGAGAACCTCGACCGGTTGGTCGAACTCCTCGGCCTGGGCGAGCTGTTGGACGTGCCCGTGCGGCAGCTGTCGCTCGGGCAGCGGATGCGCGGCGACATCGCGGCGGCCCTGCTGCACGACCCGGAGGTGCTCTACCTCGACGAGCCGACGATCGGCCTGGACGTCGTGTCCAAGGCCAGGGTCCGTGAGTTCCTGAGGGAGTTGAACGCCGAGCGCGGCACGACGGTCCTGCTCACCACCCATGACCTCCAGGACATCGAGCAGTTGTGCTCCCGGGTGATGGTCATCGACCACGGGCGGATGATGTACGACGGTCCGCTCGCCGGGCTGCACGAGGCGGGGGAGAGCGAACGGTTGCTGGTCGTCGACCTGGAGCGGGAGCTGCCGCCGATCGACGCGCCGCCGCCGGCCCGGGTCGTACGGGTGGACGGGCCGCGGCAGTGGCTGGCGTTCCCGGCGTCGCAGTCGGCGGCGCCGCTGGTGGCGGCGGTCGCGGCCCGGTACCCGCTGGTGGACCTGTCGGTGCGGGAGCCGGACATCGAGGCGGTGATCGCCGAGATGCTGCACCGTACGACGCGCGGCGCGGTCGCGTAGTGCCCGCCGCCGGGAACTCGTAGGCTGCTGCCCATGACCGAGGATGCCCCGGAGTTGCGTGCTTCCGACGCCGATCGTGAACGAGTCGCCGAGGTCCTGCGGGACGCCCTCGCCGAAGGGCGCCTCGACATGGGGGAGTTCGAGGAGCGGCTGGACGCCGCGTACCGGGCCCGGACGTACGGCGAGCTCGCTCCGATCACCCGGGATCTCCCCGCGGCAGGAGGCGCCGCCCCGGTGTCGATGAGCAAGGAGCCTGTGCGGCCGGGCAGTTGGGGCGGGCGGATCGTCGGTGGCGAGGGGACGTCGGGGTGGGCCGTCGCGGTGATGTCCGGGTTCCAGCGCAGGGGGCGGTGGACGGTCCCGCGGCGCTTCAACACCGTCGCCTTCTGGGGCGGGGGCGAGATCGACCTGCGTGAGGCGGACTTCGCGGCCGGGGAGGTCGTCCTCAACTGCGTGGCGATCATGGGCGGGATCAGCGTCGTCGTGCCGCCGGGAGTGGAGGTCGTGGTGCGGGGCCTGGGCGTCATGGGCGGCTTCGACCACGGCGAGGACGGCGTACCGGCGGAGCGGGGCGCGCCGCGGGTGGTGGTGACGGGCTTCGCGTTCTGGGGCGGCGTGGGGATCGAGCGCAAGCGACGCAAGGGGAGCAAGGCGGGCGGGGCGAACGGCGAGCGGCTGGAGGGCGGGGACGGCCGGCGGGAGCTCGGCGAAGGGCGACGGGACGGCCGGCGGCACTGGGAGCACTGACCCGCCGCCTGGCCCGCCCGCGTCACAGCCGGGGCGGGTGCCCGTGTCACTGCCGGGGCGGGTGCCCGTGTGACAGCCGGGCAGGCGCCCGTGTCACAGTCGGCCCGGAGCCATCGCCTTCAGCTGCGCCAATTTGACGGCCTGGGCCATCCGCCGGTAGCCGAGGTCGCTGGGGTGGAGGTGGTCCCCCGAGTCGTACTCCGGCCGCAGCTGACGGGGGTCGTAGGGGTCGTGCAGCGCCTGGTCGACGTCGACGACCTCGTCGAAGACGGACCCCGACCGGATCTCCGCGTTGACCCGCAGCCGGGTCGCCTCCCGTGCGTCCGAGTAGGAGTGGTGGCCCCGGAAGGGCATCAGGGTGGCGCCGACGGCCTTGACGCCGTGGGCGTGGGCGCGGCTCACCAGCGTGCGCAGCCCCGCGAGGATCGCGTCGGGGTCGCCGCCCGCCGGGTGGCGCAGGATGTCGTTGACGCCGAGGTCGATCACGACGGCCTTGACGTGCGGACGGCCGAGGACGTCCCGCGCGAACCGCTTGATGCCGCTCGCGTTGCCCGCCGTCCCGCCGCCGTCGGCGAGGACCCGGTTGCTGCTGATGCCCGCGTTGACGACGCCGTAGCGCGGCGTGTCCCGGCCGTGGGAGGCGGCGGCGCGCAGCCGCTCGGACAGCACGTCGGGATAGCGGCGGTCGGCGTTCGGGGTGGAGGTGACGCCGTCGGTGAGGGAGTCGCCGAAGGCGACGACGGTTCCGTCGGCCTCGTGGCTGAGCACGTCCAGGGCGGTGAGGTAGCGCCAGGAGCCGATCTGGCCGGTGTAGACGTCCCCCGCGGTGTCCCCGGTGTGCTCGCCGACGGCGACGTAGCTGGTCCTGCGCGCGTACGGGTGGTAGGTGACCGGTCCCGACGAGGCCGGCGTGTAGGTGCTGACCAGCACGTCGCAGTCCCCGGGGATGGCGAGGGCGACGGCGTCGCTGACGGCCTGGCCGCCCGCCGGGACGACGACCGAGCCGCGCCCGCCGAAGGTGAGCCGGCGCAGGGTGCCGTCGGCCGCCGCCGGGCCGCCGTCGTCCGCGACGGCGAGGGTGGCGGCGGTGACGCGCAGCGGCAGGGTGCCGTAGAGATTGGACAGCGTGATGCGGGCACTCGTGCCGGAGACGCTGGTGTGGACGACGTTGCGCACCGTGCGGCCCGCCATGCCGGTCGCCCCCGTGCCCGGCTCGCCGGCCACGGGGGCGGCGGCCCAGGTGCCGACCCAGACCCCGGCGGGGGCGGCGGCGCCGTGTGGCGAGCGGACCGTGCCCGGAGAGTCGCCGTGACGGCCGTCGGCGGCGTCGACGCTCAGGAAGACGACGGCGGAGACTGACACGATCACGGCGAGGAGGGCGGCCGGCAGGGCGATGTGCCGGGTGGCGGACATGCGGTGGTGAATCTCCTCGGGCGGGGGAGCGCCGAAGCTCCCGACGGCATACGGGAGATCGCCGTCGAACTCCCCGACAGACAGACGAAGGGAACTCCTGTTCCGTTCCGGGAGTCGGTCGGGAAGGGAGAATGTCCATGTGTGGGACGTGGGGGACCGGAACGGGTGGAGCGGATGGACCGTACGCAGACGCATACACAGACGCAAGCCGGAGCGGACGAGCGGCCGGGAGCCGGTGAGGCGGCGGCCGCCGGAGCGGCCGGGCGCGCGGGCACGGCACGCGCCATGACCGTCTTCAGCGCCGCCGACGAGGAGCGCCGCCGCGGCGTGCGCCGGATGAAGATCACCGCGACGGGCCTGCTGCTGTTCGTCGCCGTGGTGTACGTCCTCGCCGAACTCGCCGCGCACCACGGCGCCGGCGCCTGGGCCGGATACGTGGCGGCCGCGGCCGAGGCCGGCATGGTCGGCGCGCTCGCCGACTGGTTCGCCGTCACCGCCCTCTTCCGCCACCCGCTGGGCCTGCCCATCCCGCACACGGCGATCATCCCCACCAAGAAGGACCAGCTCGGCATCTCCCTCGGCGAGTTCGTCGGCGAGAACTTCCTCTCCGAGGACGTCGTACGGCAGCGGCTGCGCGCGGTAGGCATCGGCAGCCGGCTGGGCGCCTGGCTGGCGGAGCCGGGCAACGCCGACCGGGTGACGGCGGAGCTGGCGACCGCGCTGCGCGGCGCGCTGACCGTGCTGCGCGACTCCGACGTGCAGGCGGTGGTCGGCGAGGCGATCACCCGCCGCGCCGACGCCCGGGAGATCGCCCCCGGCATGGGCAAGATGCTGGAGAAGATCGTCGCCGACGGCGGTCACCGCCGCGCCGTCGACCTGGTGGTCTCGCGGGCGCACGACTGGCTGGTCCTGCACGCCGACTCCGTGATGGACGCGGTCCAGGGCGGCGCGCCCGGCTGGACCCCGCGGTTCGTCGACAAGAAGGTCGGCGAACGCGTCTACAAGGAACTGCTCCGGTTCTGCACGGAGATGAGGGACATGCCGTCCCACCCGGCCCGCGGCGCCCTGGACCGCTTCCTCACCGACTTCGCCTCCGACCTCCAGTCCGACGGCGACACACGCGCGCGTGTGGAACGGCTCAAGGGCGAGGTGCTCGGGCGCGGCGAGGTCCAGGACCTCATCGCGTCGGCCTGGACCGCCGTACGGTCCATGATCGTCACCGCGGCGGAGGACGAACGCAGCGAACTCAGGCTGCGCGTCCGCGCCTCGCTGCTCTCCCTGGGCAGCCGGATGGCCCACGAGCCCAAGGTCCAGGGGAAAGTGGACAGCTGGGTGGAGGGCGCGGCGGTGCACGTCGTGACGACGTACCGCCGCGAGATCACCTCCCTGATCACCGACACGGTCGCGAGCTGGGACGCCGAACACACCACCCGCAAGATCGAGGCCCACATCGGCCGGGACCTCCAGTTCATCCGCATCAACGGCACGGTGGTCGGTTCACTGGCGGGACTGGTGATCTACACGGTGGCGAGGGGACTGGGGGCGTAAGGGACGGTGCTTGACGGCACCGGAGGGCAACTCAGCCCGTCTGGGGGTGCCCCCTCCGGGGGAGTTCGAGGACGAGGCCCGAAGCGGGGCGCCGGCAGCGCAGGGCAAGCCAGCCCGTCTGGGGGTGCCCCCTCCGGGGGAGTTCGAGGACGAGGCCCGTCCAGGGCCGAAGCGGGGGCCTGGGGGGCCTGGGGGGCGGCAGCCCCCAGCAACGTCGGCAGAAACACCGAGCACCTCAACAGCGGAGAGCAACCTCACCTGACCCCACCCGGCCTAAAGCGGCAGCGCCCGGGCACTCGTGCCGAGGTCCGCTCGACGAGGAGGGAGCCCATGACCACCGCAGAGGCCAAGACCGGCCGAACCATCACCACCGACATCCCCGCCAGACTCGACCGCCTGCCCTGGTCCCGCTGGCACTGGACGGTCGTCATCGGCCTCGGCACCGTGTGGATCCTCGACGGCCTGGAGGTCACGGTCGTCGGCAACATCGCTGCCCGGCTGTCCGAGCCGGGCAGCGGTCTGCCGATCTCCTCCGGCCAGGTCACAGGCATCGCCGCCGCGCTGTACGTCGCGGGCGCCTGCCTCGGCGCGCTGTTCTGGGGCCGGCTGACCGACCACTGGGGCCGCAAAAAACTTTTCATGATCACCCTCGCGGTGTACCTCGTGGCGACGGCCCTGACCGCGGTCTCCTTCGACACCTGGTGGTTCCTGCTCTTCCGCTTCCTGACCGGCTTCGGCATCGGCGGCGAGTACGCGGCGATCAACTCGGCGATCGACGAGCTGATCCCGGCGGAGTACCGGGGCCGCGTGGACCTGATGATCAACGGCAGCTTCTGGCTGGGCGCGGTCGGCGGTTCGCTGCTGTCGATCGTCGCGCTGAACACGGACCTGTTCGCGGTGAACGTCGGCTGGCGTCTGACCTTCGCGCTGGGCGCCGTACTCTCCCTGGTCATCCTGCTCGTACGGCGGCACGTCCCGGAGAGTCCGCGCTGGCTGCTGATCCACGGGCGGGACGACGAGGCCGAGCGGATCGTCTCCTCCATCGAACGGCGGGTCGAGGAGGAGAAGGGCGAGCCGCTGCCGGCGGCCGAGGGCGAGCTGACCATCCACCAGCGCCGCAGCGTGTCCTTCCTGGAGATCGCCCGCACGGTGTTCTCCGACTACCGCCGGCGCTCGATCCTCGGCTTCTCCCTCTTCATCGGCCAGGCGTTCCTCTACAACGCGATCACCTTCGGCTTCGGCGCGATCCTGACCACGTTCTTCGACGTGCCGACCGGCGACACCGGCTACTACTTCGCCGTCATCGCGCTCGGCAACTTCTTCGGCCCGATCCTGCTGGGCAAGCTCTTCGACACGGTCGGCCGCCGGGTCATGATCTCGTCGACGTACCTGCTGTCCGGGCTGCTCCTGTTCGGCACGGCCTGGCTGTTCGACCAGGGCTCGCTGAGCGCGTCCACGCTGACGGCGTGCTGGTGCGCGGTGCTGTTCTTCGCCTCGGCGGGCGCCTCCAGCGCCTACCTCACGGTCTCCGAGGTCTTCCCGATGGAGACCCGGGCGATGTCCATCGCCTTCTTCTACGCCCTCGGCACCGCCGCCGGCGGCATCAGCGGCCCCCTGCTGTTCGCCGACCTCACCGGCACGGGCCACGTCGGCGACACGGTCCTCGCGTTCCAGATCGGCGCGGGCCTCATGTGCGCGGCGGGCCTCGTCGCGGCCTTCCTGGCGGTCGGCGCGGAACGCCGCTCGCTGGAGGACGTCGCCCAGCCGCTGACGGCGGCGGCGTCGGAGGACGGCACGAAGGCGAGCGTGTAGACGAGCGCGGCGCCTCCCCGGAGGGGGCCTGAACCGCTGAGGTTCAGGCCCCTGTGGTGGACCCCGGCCGGACGATCATCAGCACCGTCACCGTGGCCCACAGCAGGTTGAACACCCCGGTGAACATGGCGAGCCGCACGGTCGTCCCGCGACTGCCGCGGCCCTCCAGGAGCACCTCCTGCCGGGGCAGCACCAGGACGACGAGGACAATGGCGGCCAGCACGGTCAGCGCCGCCGACACGATCAGCCAGGCGTCGCCCATGACCCCCATCACGCTCGCCGTGGCGAACCCGAGCACGGGAACGGCGATGCCGAGACCGGCGTAGACCCGGCAGATCCGGTGCAGCAACCGGACCGTCCCGGCCGCCCCCACGTCGTCGGGCGCGAGCAGGGCGCGGCGGGCGGCGGGCGGGAACATGCTGGCCGCGACGGTGACGGGGCCGACCGCGACGATCGCGGCGAGGACGTGGAGAGCGAGCAGGAACTTGGTCACGGGCCGACGTTAGGCGGGCGGTGGACCCGGCAGAAGTGGCGGAAATGCCAGAGGCCACCGGATTCTCGCCAGGGGGAGCCGGGGGAGCCGGGGGAGCCAGGGGAGCCGGGGGAGCCAGGGGAGCCGAGGGGCCGGAGTGCCACCCACTCCGCCAGGGGGCCGGGCCGCCCCCGGGTCGCCGCCCGCCCACGCTCTACGCTCTGGCCATGCACACCGTCGCCGTTCTGGCCCTCGACGGGGCCGTCCCGTTCGATCTGTCCGTCCCGGTCGACGCCTTCGGCTGGGTGCGGCTGCCCGACGGCCGGGAGGCGTACCGGGTGCGGGTCTGCTCCCCGTACCCGTCGGGGGAGGTCGGCGCGGGACCGTTCACCGTGCGGACGCCGTACGGCCTTGAGGCCCTCGCTCAGGCGGACACGATCGTCCTGCCCGGCGTGGAGGAGCCGCCCGACCCGCTGCCCGACGGCGTGACCGAGGCGCTGCGCGAGGCCGCGGCGAACGGCACGCGCATCGCCTCCATCTGCGTGGGCGCGTTCCTCTTCGCCGCCACCGGCCTGCTCGACGGTCTGCGTGCCACCACCCACTGGTTCGCGGCGCGTGAACTGGCCGAGCGCTACCCGAAGGTGACGGTCGACCCGGACGTCCTGTACGTCGACAACGGCCAGTTCCTCACCTCCGCCGGCGCCGCCGCGGCGCTGGACATGTGCCTGCACATGATCCGCAGGGACCACGGCTCCGCCGTCGCGGCCCAGGCCGCCCGCATGTGCGTCATGCCGCTCGAACGGGAGGGCGGCCAGGCCCAGTTCATCGTCCACGACATGCCGCCGACGCCCGCCGGGGCCACGCTCGAACCAGTGCTGCGGTGGCTGGAGGACCATTGCGACCGCGACCTCACCCTCGACGAGATCGCGTCCCACGCGGGCATGAGCACCCGCACCCTCAACCGCCGCTTCCGCGAACAGGCCGGGACGACGCCCCTGCAATGGCTGCACCGGGCCCGGATCCGGCGGGCCCAGCACCTGCTGGAGACGACGGCCCACCCGGTCGAACGCATCGCCGCCCAGGCGGGGTTCGGCTCACCGACCGCCTTCCGTGAACGCTTCCGCCGCGTCGTCGGAACGAGCCCCCAGGGCTACCGCAAGGCGTTCCGCGGGGAGCGGCCGGTGGCCTGACGGGAGCATGACCCGCAGCCGGTCGATGATCGGCTAGGGTGACGGGCCGTGGCACATGCGAACACGTGAACCATGGCTCGTACTCGCCGCCCCGCCGCCGGCTCTCGGGGAGCCGTCCCCGTACGCCGCGTACCCGCCGCAGCCGACCTTCCCGCCGTACTCCTCGTAAGACGCGCATCAGCGCAGGTCATCGCACCGGCACCCGGCGTGGGGCCTGCGTGTCCCGCCTCAGCCGCGCCGGTCCGCCACGACCCAGGACGCCAGCGCGACGGCCCCGGCGACCCCGAACACCGACGGCCAGGCGCCCACCTTCTTGGCCAGCGGATGCGACCCGGCGAAGGCGGCGACGTACGCGACACTCAGCGCCCCCGCGGCCTTCCCGCCGGCCCGCTGCCGCCACTGCCGCGCGGCGGCGGCCCCCGCGGCGGCCAGCACGACACCGCCGAGCGGCCGCTTCTTCGTCCACCGGGCCACCCCGTACCCGCCGACGAGCCCACCCGCGGCGATCACCGCACCGGGAACCCGGGCACCAGAACTCTCAGCCATGACCTCACACCTCCACGCTGTAGTAGTCACCGCGAGGCTAGCTCCCTGACGAACCGCCACTCCGAACATGAGCCCAGGCTTGTCAACTTTCCTCCTCCGAGCTATATAAGTACCCGTAGGGCATCGCACCGACATCATTGAAGAGAGGAGTGGACTGTGATGCTCATGCGAACCGACCCGTTCCGCGATCTCGACCGGCTCGCGCAGCAGGTCCTGGGGGCCACGACCAACCGCCCCGCCGCGATGGCGATGGACGCCTACCGTTCGGGTGACGACTTCCTCGTCCATTTCGACCTCCCGGGCATCGACCCGGAAACCATCGAGCTGGACGTCGAACGCAACGTCCTCAGCGTCCGCGCCGAACGCCGTTCCCCCGCCCCCGAGGGCGCGGAACTCATCGTCGCCGAGCGCCCGACGGGCGTCTGCACCCGCCAGCTGTTCCTGGGCGACACCCTCGACACGGAGCGCATCGACGCCTCCTACGAGTCCGGTGTCCTGACCCTGCGCATCCCGGTGGCCGAGCAGGCCAAGCCCCGCCGCATCCAGATCACGGGCGGCGACACGGGCCGCAGGCAGCTGAACAGCTGAACCACCGAGGCGCGTCCCGCACCCCCGGGCGCCCCGGCCGGACCCCCTTACGACCCCCGGCCCCCAGGGCTGCAGGACGCGCCTCCCCTGCCCGCACCCCCGAACGGAGAGCGCAACCCACATCCACCATGACGATGACGCCGACGAACACCCGCCCGACGCCCACACGACAGCCGACAAGAACGCTGATCCCGTCCCCGGTCCTGCCGCACGTTGACAGGCGAACACCCCCTCAGCCCCGCGTCACCTGGGCGAACTTGATCGAAGCGGTCCGTGAGGCGGGCCGGTATCCGACGACCGCAGAAGCCGAGCACATCACCCGAGTCGTACTCGCCGCCCTGGGCAGCCAGATCACCGGCGACGAACGAGTGGCATTGGCCCACGCGCTCCCGAGAAGGGCGGCGGCCCTGATCGCATCCGAACCCCCCGCCCGACATCCCGCGCAGGCAGCGGAGTTCGTCGAATCACTCACCCCGCACCTGGAGGGAGCAACCCCGGCCACGGCCCGCTGGCACGCCGGCTCGGTCCTCAGCGCCCTCCCACCCCTCCTGGACACCCCCCTGACCACCCGCCTCCTCTCCCAACTCCCCCCGGGCTACGCCCTCCTCTTCGGCGTGGCAGAACTGACCCCCCACCCCTGACCCAACCGACCCCGTCGCAGCTCCGCCGGCCTACAACCGGCGGAGCCGCCGACAACGACCTACGCCGCGGCCCGATACGCCCTAACCCGAGCCGTGGAACTCCTAACCAGCGGCGATTGCGGAGTACGTCCACACGTCAGCCGGGAGTTCGTGCTTCAGGCGCCAGGTGATCGCCATCGGCTTGCTGCCCGTGTGCTGCTGGTAGATGGCAGGGCCGAGCAACATCCAAGGATGTGACTTGCCGATGTCGGTGTTCCGGTAGCGGCGAACGAACAGCAGGACGTGGCTGCCCTGCTTTTCGTGCTGCTGATACCGACGGCCGGTTGGTGAGGTCTCGGCTGTCGCGTTCTGCGACTCCCAGTGGAAGAGGGTGGGGCTCAGGGCGTAGTCCTTGTAGCGGACCGTAGGAGAGAAGTCCTTCTCGTTCTTTTCCAACGTGATGAGGAGGGCGTCGGTCCTTATCTCCTCTACCCACTGGACGCCTTGAGCGAAGGAGCGAGGCATCTGGCCGCCCAACCGTGCCACACCGAGCGCGGCCAGGATTTCGGAGCGGTTGTACGAGCTGTGGACCTTGAGAGGGATGTCTCGGTGGCTGTCCGGTAGGGGAAGGGGGAAGTGGTCGGCCTGCTCCAGGACATGAGAGAGGACCTGACGGAGCTCATCGCGGAAGACCACCTGGCCGCGGAGGGAAGCGAGGCCCTCCTGGTAGCTCGTGAAGCCACCGGCGTTGTCCCACAGGTTGAAGAACAGCATGCGGGCGTAGGTTTGGTCGGTGGAGCCCAGCGTCTCGTACGGCGGAGCATCGTCGCTCAGGAGGCGGAGGTAGGCCTTGGCCCGGTCGGGATCGTCGACGTGAAGGAAGGCGTGGACCCGCTTGAGGAGCGCTGCTTCGCCGGACGGCTCAATGTCCTTGACGATGCCTGCCCGCCGAAGCACGCTCGTCCACGAGTTGTCGCTCTTGTAGAGCTCCTTGATCTCGCGCCGGCTCTCGCGGAGGTAGTCGGCCAGGCGCAGTGTGTCGTACGCCCTCACCTCGTTGACCAGCGTCTTGACGGTGGCCCCGAGCTGGGTGCGGATGTTGTCGAGCACGAGGTCCTTGGACTTGCCTTCCAGGATGATCTGGCATCCGGAGGGCAGCTGCGGGAAGTCATGCTCGATGTGGTCGACGAGTCGGTTGCGAGAGAGGTTGGTCAGAGCGCGGAACTGTTCTTCGAAGCGGAACTCCGCCCGGTGCTGGCCGATAAAGTCCAACACGGTGAGCACCGGCTTGGTCTCTGTGCGGCGCAGTCCGCGGCCAAGCTGCTGAAGGAAGACGGTCGCGCTGTTCGTGGGGCGCAGGAGCAGCAGCGTATCGACGTCGGGGATGTCGAGGCCCTCATTGAAGAGGTCCACGGAGAAGATGACCTGCAGCTTGCCGTCGCGCAGCTCGGCAAGCGCCTGGGCGCGCTCTCCGGCCGGTGAGTCGCTGTCCAGAGCCACGGCCTGGAAGCCGGCCTGACGGAAGAAGTCTGCCATGAAGTGAGCATGTGCCTTGGTCACACAGAACCCCAGGGCTTTCATCGCTCCGGGGTTGGACACCTTGTCTCGGATCTGCTTGAGCACGATACGGGCGCGTGCCTGGTTGCCCGTGTAGAGGTTCCCGAGCTCGGATTCCGCGTAACTGCCCTTGGTCCATCCAAGGTTCGTCAGGTCTGTGCCGTCGGGGATGCCGAAGTAGTGGAAGGGGCACAGGAGGTCGTTCTCGAGGGCTTCCCACAGCCGCATCTCCGCAGCGATACGGCCATCGAAGAACTCGTCCTGGACATTGAGCCCGTCCATCCGCTCAGGCGTGGCGGTGAGGCCCAGTAGTTGCTTCGGCTGGAAGTGATCTATGACGCGCCGGTAGGTGGCGGCGGTGGCGTGGTGGAACTCGTCGATGACGATGATGTCGAAGTGGTCAGGGTCCAGCTGCTCCAAGCGCCGTACGTTGAGGGACTGGACGCTGGCGAAGACGTGATCCCAACCCTGCGGTTCTTGACCGCCGTGTAGCAGCTCGCCGAAGGAAGCGTCATCAAGGACCTCCCGGTACGTCCGCAGGGACTGTCGAAGGATCTCCTTGCGGTGAGCCACGAACAGCAAGCGCGGTTGCTTGACGTCGAGGTCCTTGGCCAGCCCTCGGTAGTCCAAAGCGGCCATGACGGTCTTGCCGGTGCCTGTGGCCGCGACGAGCAGGTTACGGTCGCGGCCTCGTATCTCACGCTCGACTCGCAGACGTTCGAGCATGTCGCGCTGGTGGGGGAACGGGCGTACTTCCAGACCTGAGAGGTTGATCTTCAGGTCCGAGATGGATGCATTGCCGCTTGCCTGGGCGAGGGCATGATCAAGGCGTTCGCTGTGCTGATCCGGGTCGTACGGTTCGAAGGCGATGTCGTTCCAGTAGGCATCGAAGGTCGCCTCGAACTTGCCGAGTACGGCGGGCGTGGCGATCGACGACAGGCGCACATTCCACTCGAGCCCGTCCAGCAGCGCGGCCTTCGACAGGTTGGAACTGCCGACGTAGGCGGTGTCGAAGCCGCTGTTGCGACGAAACAGCCATGCCTTCGCGTGCAGACGCGTGGAACGGAGCTCGTAGTTGACCTTGACCTCGGCGCCGAAGTCGCGGACGAGTCGATCAAGAGCGTGGCGGTCGGTGGCTCCGATGTAGGTCGTCGTGATGACTCGGATCGGTACGTTGCGTTCCTTCGCGGCGCGTAGGGAGTCCTCCAGGACGCGGATGCCGTACCACTTCACGAAGGCGCAGAGCAGATCGATCCTGTCGGCGGTGGCCAGTTCTGCTCGCAGTTCGGCGCCCAGGCTCGGGTCTTCCGGAGAGTTCGTGATGAGCGAAGTCTCGGAAAGCGGTGTGAGAGGGCGCATGGCGTAGACGCCCGGGGCTTCCTGTTCGGCGAGAGCCAGGAGCTGGCGGGGCCCTTCGACGAGGACACTCGCTGCCTCTGTGTCGGGGTCGCCGGGCGTTGCCAGGGACTGCAAGATGCGGTTGGCCGCGGCGACTCGCTGAGCGGGCGGCAACTGACTCAGTTTGCGTCCGACGGCTTCACCGACGTGGCGAGCAAGAACGTGAGGAGACGACTCGGGGCTTACCTCGGCGTCGATGGCCTTCCAGCCTGCCGCCTCGAACTCTTCGAGCTCGGCGTGTACGTCGTGTGTGATCAGCTTCTCGTAGACTCCTGCGATCGGCTGCGACCGCCCCCCGGATACCGCCACAGTCTGCTCCCTGCTCCCCGTAGTCCCTGCGCACGATCACTCGTGCTGGCGTGTGTCTGTTGTAACAGCAGCCACTGACAAGTGGGGCTCAGGGAAGAGGTAACCGCTGTTAAGGGAACCGGTGGACCGCCCGGGGTGGGCCGGGCGGTGAGGGCGTTGGGTGGACGGGACGTCAGGCGTCTCCCCCGTGACAGGTCGCGTACGTCTCCCCCGAGCCGCACCAGCAGGACGCGCCCCTCTCCGGGGGCCAGGACACCGCTCGGCCCCGGGCTGCCAGGGTGGTGGCGTACTGGGGGAGGAGGGTCGTGTCGGTGGGGGAGGAGAGTTCCGAGGCGGCGAAGGCCTCGTAGGAGGGGACCGTGCCCGTGACGATGCCCAGGTTGGGGGTGCCGGAGGCCGACAGCTCGCGGAGGGAGGCCTCTATCGTCGCGAGGTGGTCCGGGTGGGAGGGGTACTCCTCGGACAGCGACGGGTACGCCGACACCAGCTCCGCCAGTTCGCCGGCAGGCCAGTGCAGGACCGCCACCGGGAACGGGCGGGACAGGGCCTCCCGGTAGGCGCCCAGTTCCGCGCGCAGGCGGGAGATCTCCGCCTCCAGCTCCAGCGGGTTGTCCGAGCCCAGGGACCACACTCGCTTGGGGTCGTGCAGTTCGTCCAGGGAGACCGGGGCCGAGTGGAGGGTGTCGGCCAGGGTGTCCCACTCGTCGTGGGCCGCGCCCAGCATGCGGCGCACCCGGTGGCGGCCGAAGAGGAGGGGGTGCGTGGAGTGCGGGGGCTCCGGCACGTCCGTGAGCAGCAGCCGCGCCGCCTCGGTGAACGTCTTCTCCGCCGCCTCCAGCTCGTCGTGCGCCTCAAGGGACTCCGCGACGATCACCCACGGGGCGGCGTCGCGCGGGGCCGTCGCCCGGATTCCGTCGATGATCGCGCGGGCCTCGGCCTCGTGGCCGTACTCCCACAGGTTCGACGCCTTGAGCGCTCTGATCAGGTGCGGCTCGTCCAACGGGGCCCCGGAGGACAGCAGGCGGTCATAGAGCGCTGTCGCGGCGGGGCGGTCGCCGGAGAGTTCCAGGTGGGCCGCGGCCTGCAGCAGCAGGGCTTCGGCGTCCTCCGGGTACAGGCCGGCGGTCCGCTCCAGGCGTGCCGCTTCGGCGGTGTGGTCGACGTTCTCGGCAGGCGTGTCGGGGCGCATGACCGACACCGTACTGCCCGCCGGTGACAAAGGAGAGACCCGCAGGCCGGGCAGTTGCCGGGCGGTCGGGCGGCCGTCCGGCCGCCGGTGGGTTCCTAGATCGTCACGCCGTCCACCTGCAGCGTCTGCACCGTCTTCGCGGCGAACGGCACCGCCACCGACTTCCCGCTCAGGTACGTGTTCGTGTACGCCCGGTACCGGTCGCCGCCCGTCGTGACCGTGTTCCAGCGGGGGACCAGGCCGCCCGGGCCGCCGGTCACGGTGGAGAAGCGGGAGAGGTCGAAGGTCAGGGTCTGGGCGGACGCGGAGGTGTTCACGGCGACGACGACCAGCCTGCGGGCCGTCGGGTCGTAGGCCGCCGCCGCGTAGCTCACGCCGGTGTCGAGGATGCGCATGCCGGGGCGGATGTGGCGGCTGAACTGGGCCATCACGTAGTACTTGGTCTGGACGGTCGTCGGCTGGAGCGTGTTCGCGTCGTACGCGATCATGGCCCAGCCCGCCGACGGGTCCATGACCTGCCAGTAGCACCAGGCCGTCGGGTGCAGCCAGCGGAAGTCGTAGCAGAGGTTCGACGCCATGGTCAGACCGGTGCCGTCGCTGTCGCCCGTCTCCGAGTTCCACAGCTTCTTGCCCGACGCCGTCACCACGTCCGAGTGGAGCAGGTCCCGGCGGCCGCCCGAACCCTGGTAGCCGTGCACGTTCACCTGGTTCACCAGGGCCCTGGTGGCGGAGCCGAACGACGACCACGTCGAGCGGGCGGTGTCGTAGTTTGTCTCGTCGGACGCCGCGATACGGACGCCGGTCAGACCGCGCTTGTCCAACTCGCTGCGCAGGTGGGGCAGTACGGCCGCCTGGACCGCCGGGTCCATGTGGCAGCCCTCCTGCGTCCCGGTGGCCGTCCACCAGGACGACGCCGGCTCGTTGAAGGGGTCGACCGTCCCGAAGTTCACACCCCAGTTGTTCCTGGCGTACAGGGCCGTCGCCGCCAGATGGGAGGCGTGCTGGCGGTAGTTCCAGGACTGGAGGTTGTTGCCGCCGTTCGCCGCCCCGGACGGGTTGTGGTTGGAGCACATCCACCACATGGGGGAGTTGGCGAACAGCTCGGTCGTCGCGCCCCGCTGGGACGCCTTCTGGAGCATCGTCCGCTGGTTGGCGTCCGCCGTCCACTTCCAGGCCGAGGAGGCGGGGTCCTCGTTGTTCCAGTCCTGCCAGAAGCCCTCGATCTGCTTGAAGCGGGGGATGTTCGGGGAGACGGCCATCGACTCGCCGTTCACCGTGTTCCAGCTGCACCCGCCGAGGTTGTAGCGGGCGAGGGTGAGGCCCAGGCCGGGGAGCGCCGTGCCGTTGTACGTCACGGAGCCGGTGGTGAAGAACAGGTCGGCGAAGTCGTTCCGGGCGCCGAAGACGTTGGCCCACCAGGCGAGCGAGGTGCCCCAGCCCTCCCAAGTGCCGTACGACGTGGAGGGACTGACGGCGATCGTCGCGTCGGCGTGGGCCGTGCCGGTCGCCAGGGCGCTGCCGAGCACCGCACCGCCCGTGGCGGCCAGCAGTGTTCTGCGTCGGATCATTCGGCTTCTCCGCTTCACTCGACCGAGTCGGGCCCGCCGTTGCGGGCGGACCGGCGGCTCGCGGGGGGATGTGAGTGCAGGACTGGGTGGTTCCTGGTGGGGGGATGCGCGTCGCTCGATGCGCGTCACGAAGCATCGGGCGTGGCGCACGGTGTTGTCGAGAGTCCCGGCACCCCTTTCTCCAACCGGTTGAGGAAGGGGGTACGGGAGGAGCCCCGCGGGTGCGGGTCTGGAGACCTCTCGCCTTCGGCTCTATCGTGCGCTCGGTCGGCCGGCCCGTCGGGGAGGGGCGTGATCCGTATGCGGGTTCCCGTCGTCGAGCACGGTGTGCGGCGGCGGCGCGCCCGACGTCGGCGCGTGCTGTGGTGCGGCGCCGAACTCGTCGTCACGGCAGGTGTGTTGGGGTTGCTGTTCGTCGTCCATCAGCTGTGGTGGACCAACCGTGAGGCCCGGGAGGGCGCCGAGCGGAGGGTGGAGGCGCTGGAGCGGGAGTGGGCGGGGGGCCGCCCGTCCGGGGGTGGGGGTCTTCCCGGTGGCGCAGGTGAGGGGCTGGACGGTGACGGTCCGCTCAACCGGGTCGGCCCAGGGGGGAGTTCGGGGAGTGACGCGGGCGGCGGGGCGGGGCCGTCCTCCCCGGGCGGTACGGGGCCGTCCTCCTCGGGCGGGCGCGGTCCCGCTCCCTCCCAGGCCTACGCCGTCCTCAGCATCCCCCGCCTGCACCTCCGCGTCCCCGTCGCCGAGGGCACCGGAAAGCGGGGTGTCCTCGACAAGGGGTACGCCGGTCACTACAGCGGCACCCAACAGCCGGGGCAGCAAGGGAACTTCGCTCTCGCCGGGCACCGCAACAGCCACGGTGAGCCGTTCCGGTACCTGAACCGGCTGCGGCGCGAGGACATCGTCGAGGTGCGGACGGCGGCGGGGACGTACACGTACGCCGTCGATCTCGTCCTGCCGCAGACCTCGGCCCGTGACGCGGGCGTCCTGCGGCCCGTGCCCCGGTCGCTGGTCCATCCGGCCTACGGGTACGACCGTCCCGGCCACTACCTCACCCTCACCACCTGCACGCCGGAGTACACCTCCAGATACCGGCTGGTGGTGTGGGCGACACTGATCGCCACTCGGCTGCCCTGAACACCTGCGCGATCGGGTATACAGGTAGTACCCGTAGTGCCAGAGGGGCCGAAGAGGTGGCCGCGGGGCGCTACTTGAGAGTGAGGGGGAGGGCAGTGATCCGTCGGCGGACCGGCATGCGGAACGTGCTTCCGCGTCCCCTTCCCAGCCCGGTCGCCTCGTTCCTGTTCGTCCTTCTCGGCCTCGCCCTGCTCCTCGACACCGGCGGTCTCTCCGTCACCGTCGCGCTCGCCGCGACCGCGACGGCCGCCGCCGGCGCGGCCTTCGCCGTGTGCCGTGTCGTCGCCGCCCGCTGCGCGCCGGCCGTGGCGCCCACCCGGGTACGTACGGCCATCCGCGACCGGGACCGGCGTACGGCCTTCCTGCCGCAGCGTGATCCCGACGCCTCCGGGCGGTCCAGGCCCAGGGCGCCCGGTCTCGCCCCGCCGACGGCCGTCGCGTAGGGCACGAGCACCGCCTCAGCACACCCGCACCCGTGTGCGCCCCGCGCGGGGCCGTCATGCCGACCGCACCTTTCCCGGCACGACGAGACCCCCGGAGGGCTCCTCACCCATGTCCGTTCTCCTGTCCGCCTTCGTCCACCTCGTCGAGCGGTTCGCCGATCTGCTCACGCCCCTCTTCGGCGCCTCCGCGGCCGCCGCCGCGATCGTCCTGTTCACCGCGCTCGTACGACTGCTCGTCCACCCCCTGTCCCGGGCCGCCGCCCGAGGCCAGAAGGCGCGGGCCGCGCTCCAGCCGCGCATCGCCGAACTGCGCCGCAAGTACGCGCGCGATCCCGAGCGACTCCAGCGGGCGGTACTGGAACTGCACGCGAAGGAACAGGTGTCCCCGCTGTCGGGCTGCCTGCCCAGCCTGCTCCAGGCGCCCGCCTTCCTGCTCCTCTACTACGTCTTCTCGCACTCGTCGGTCGGCGGCGAGACCAACGACCTGCTGACCCACCGGCTCCTCGACGCACCCCTCGGCGACCGCTGGGCCGACGCCCTCACCGCCGGCGGGGCGTTCGGCGCGGCCGGGCTGGTCTATCTCGTGCTGTTCGCCGTCGTCACGGCGGTCGCCACCCTCAACTACCGGCTCTCGCAGCGGATGGCGGCCACCGTAGCGGCGACGACCGGGGCCACGGCCGGCGAGGAGGTGCCCGGGACGGCCGCCGTCGCCAAGGTCATGCCGTTCCTGTCGTTCTTCACCCTCGTCACGGTGGCCGTCGTGCCGCTGGCCGCCGCGCTGTACGTCATCACCAGCACCGCCTGGAGCGCCGTCGAACGCGCCGTGCTGTACCGGCCGGGGAGCGACAGCGCGCGGTCCAGTACGTGAACCGGGTCTTGTGAGGTGACCCGCCGGTCGGAAGGATCGGGCAGACCTCAGACGACCGCACGCGTCGGCGGCCGGCCCGCACCCAGGGAGACGATGACCATGAAGCTGCTGCGAGTCGGTACGGCGGGTGCGGAGCGGCCCGCGCTGCTCGACGCCGACGGGACCCTGCGTGACCTGTCCGGGATCGTGGACGACGTCGACGGCGCGCTGCTCGCCGACGACGAGGCCCTGGACCGGGTCCGCGCCGCTGCCGAGGCCGGCGAGCTGCCCGCGCTGGACGCGACCGGGCTGCGTGTCGGGCCGCCGGTCGGCCGGATCGGCAAGATCGTGTGCGTCGGGCTGAACTACCACGACCACGCCCGAGAGACCGGGGCCGAGCCGCCCGCCGAGCCCGTGCTCTTCTTCAAGGCGGCGGACACCGTCGTCGGGCCGTACGACACCGTGCTCGTGCCGCGCGGCTCCGCCAAGACCGACTGGGAGGTGGAGCTGGCCGTCGTCATCGGGCGTACGGCCCGCTATCTGGAGTCGGCCGAGGAGGCGCTCACCCATGTCGCCGGGTACGCCGTCGCGCACGACGTGTCCGAGCGGGAGTTCCAGATCGAGCGGGGCGGGACCTGGGACAAGGGCAAGAACTGCGAGACGTTCAACCCGTTGGGGCCGTGGCTGGTCACCGCCGACGAGGTGCCCGACCCGCAGGCGCTGTCCCTACGGCTCTGGGTCAACGGCGAGTTGAGGCAGGACGGGACGACGGCCGAGCAGATCTTCCCGGTCGCCGAAGTGGTGCGCTACATCAGCCAGTTCATGACCCTGTACCCCGGTGACGTCATCAACACGGGCACGCCCGCGGGGGTGGCCCTCGGGCTGCCCGAGCCCAAGCCGTTCCTGCGGGCGGGGGATGTGGTGGAGTTGGAGATCGGGGGGCTGGGGCGTCAGCGGCAGGAACTGAAGAACGCGTGAGCGCTCCGCTGGGGTGCGCGGGGAACTGGGCTGGGGTGCGCGGGGAACTGGGCTTGTGGTCAGCGTGCGGGCCGTCCTGGGCTGGTCGCGCCCTGCGGCGGAGCGGCTGATGGATAGGGCCCCGCGCCCCTTGGATTACTCCAGCCGTAGATCGTGATCTCGATGGTGAGGGGCGCCGAGGAGACAGGTGGCCGGCGTCGATCGTCCGGACGAGATCGGCACCCGCCGGCAGGAGGCGTTCGAGGGCCTGATGAGCCGGACAGCGGGGCGGTTTGCGCGGGTCGAACCCCGGTGGCGAGATCCGGGGCATTCTCCGCCGAGGAGGCGGAGGATGCGGTACAGGACACGTATCCGCGCTGGAGCAGCACCGACCGAGTGGTGATCGATCACCCGAGGGCGCGGCTCGCCGGGGTTGTCACCAACCTGTGCCTCAACCGGATCACCTCGGCCCGTGTGCAGCGCGAGCAGCACGCGGGGCCGTGGTTGCCGGAGCCGGTGCTCGCCCGAGGGCGGCCCGGCTGGGCGCTCGCGCGGCGGCCTGACCAGCAAGATCTATCTCGCTGCCGAGCGAGGCTGCCGCCCGCTGTCCCTCGACCTGACCGAGGGGCGGGCCGCCGACAGACCCGCTTCATCCTGGTCCTGGACAAGGTCAGGGTCCGCGGCCCCGCCGGCCGCCCACGCACCCGGCCCGAAGCGGTCGACTTTCACGTCAGGAGGCTTGCCAGCCTTTGCCAGGACTGCCTGGGGAGGGTGTTCCGTGGGGCTTCGTCCACTATCTGCAGGGCTACGTGGTCCGCGCCCGCCTGGTGGAACGCGTCGATCCGTTCCCGTACGCGGGTCTCGTCGCCCCAGGCGAAGAGCGCGTCGATCAGGCGGTCGCTGCCGTCGCCGGTGAGGTCGTCCTCGGAGAAGCCGAGGCGCAGGAAGCTGTTGGTGTAGTTCGGCAGGGCCAGGTACGGGGCCAGCGCGGTGCGGGCGAGTGCGCGTGCGCGGGTCGGGTCGGTCTCCAGGACGACCTTGAACTCCGGGGCCAGCACGGGCCCTTCGCCGAGTGTCTCGCGGGCCTGGGCCGTGTGCTCGGGGGTGACCAGGTAGGGGATCGCGCCGGCGGCCCGGTCCCGGGACAGCTCCAGCATCCGGGGGCCGAGGGCGGCCAGCATCCGGGAGTCCGCGGGGGCGCCGGCCTCGTCCAGCTCGTCGAGGTAGCCGACCATCGCCGCGTACGGACGGCGGTAGCCCTCCACCCGGGGGCCGTGACTCACCCCGAGGCCCAGCACGAACCGGCCGGGGTGAGCCGCCTCCAGCTCGGCGAGACGCGCGGCGGAGTCAGCCGCTTCGTGCTGCCAGATGCTCTGGATGCTGGTGCCGACGACGATCTTCGAGGTCGCCTCGACGAGCGGCAGCGCGTTGGCGGCGGAGCTGTTGCCGCCCAGCCAGAGCGCGCCGAATCCGAGCTCCTCCAACTCCGCTGCCGCCTCGGCGAGTTCGCCGCGCCGGGCCGGGTCCTCCGAGCGCAGGCCGACACTCCAGATTCCGTACCGTCCGATGATCTCCTTCATGGCAGGCGTCAACGACGGCGGCCCCGGCGTTCATTCCTGCCGCCGGCCCCCGAGATACTCCTCCAGCGCCTCCACCACGAGCCGGTGGTCGTCCAGTTGCGGCAAGCCGGACACCGTCACCGCGCCGATCACGCCGACGCCCTCCACATGGAGGGGGAAGGAGCCGCCGTGCGCCGCGTACACGTCGGGGTCGAGGCGGGAGGAGTCCTCGAAGGTCGTGCCCTTGGCGCGGAAGCGGGCCCCGGCCAGGTAGGAGGAGACGCCGTAGCGCTCCACCACCCGCCGCTTGCGGGCGATCCAGGCGTCGTTGTCGGGGGTGGAGCCGGGCAGGGCCGCATGGAAGAGCTGCTGACCCGCGCGATGGATGTCCACCGCAACCGGGGCCTGGCGCTCCCGGGCCAGCTCCACCAGCAGGGAACCCAGCGCCCAGGCGTCGTCGTGGGTGAACCGGCGGAACACCAGCCGCCGTTCCTGGGCCTGCAGCTCCTCCAGGGTCGGGGTGATCTCCGGGGTGAACCTGGGGGTCGACTCGTGGCTCACAGCGACACCACCACTCCGTCTCGCGCCGAACGGCGGGCCGCCTCCAGGACGTCGAGGGCGGCAGCCGCCTCGAGGGCGGTCACCGGGTTGGGCCCGCCGTCGATCAGCGCCCTGGCCACCTTCGCGTAGTAGGCCGGGTAGTCACCGGGGAGGGTCGGTACGGGGCTTCCGCCGCCGGTCAGCGGGGACTCCCCGGCGCCGATCCGACCCCAGAGGGACTCGGGCTCCTCGCCCCAGCCCGCCCCGGGGCGCAGGCCCTCGCGCAGGGCCGCCTCCTGCGGGTCGAGGCCGTACTTCACATAGCCGGCGCTCGAGCCCAGCACCCGGAGACGCGGGCCGAGCTGGGCGGTCGTCGCGGAGACGTGGAGGTGGGAGCGGACGCCGCCGGTGTGCGTGAGCGCGATGAAGGTGTCGTCGTCGGCCTCCGCGCCAGGCCGGCGGACGTCCGACTCGGCGTACACGGAGGCGACGGGGCCGAAGAGGGCGAGCGCCTGGTCGACGACATGGCTGCCGAGGTCGTACAGCAGACCTCCGATCTCCGCGGGGTCGCCGGACTCCCGCCAGCCGCCCTTCGGTTGCGGCCGCCAGCGCTCGAAGCGGGACTCGAAGCGGTACACGTCGCCGAGCGCGCCCTCGTCGAGCAGCTTGCGCAGGGTGAGGAAGTCGCCGTCCCAGCGGCGGTTCTGGAAGACCGAGAGCAGCAGGGAACGCTCCTCGGCGAGCGCGGCCAGTGCGCGGGCCTGCGCCGCCGTGCCCGCGATCGGCTTGTCGACGACGACCGGGAGGCCCGCTTCGAGCGCGGCGGTGGCGAGGGGCACGTGCGTCTTGTTCGGGGACGCGATGACGACCAGGTCCAGCTCGCCGGCGCGGGCGAGGAGCGCGTCGGGGGTCGCGGTGACGCGTACGTCCGGGAACTCGGCGCGGGCCTGCGCCTGCCGCTCGGGGTCGGAGGTGACCACCGTGTCCAGGGAGAGGCCCTCGGTGGCGGCGATCAGCGGGGCGTGGAAGACGGAGCCTGCGAGGCCGTAGCCGATCAGGCCCACGCGGAGGGGAGTGCCAGCAGTCATGCAGCCCACTTTCGCAACGCTGTTGCCAAAGTGCAAGTGCAGGAGACAATGGGGCGTGTGAACGGGATGGACGAAGAGGTGAGGCACGCGGGGGCGAGCGGCGACGGCCGCGCGCATGGCACTGAACGGGATGCGGTCGGGGCCGGCGAGGGCTTCCGCGCGGTGCCGGGCACCGACGGCGGTGGGATCGGGGGAGGGCCGGGCGGAGCCCCCGCAGCCGGGCGTACGGCCGGCCGTACGGCGGGGCACGGCGTCGTGGGCGCGAACCTGCTCGGCGTCCGCAGCCACAACACCGCGCTCGTGCTCGACCTGCTGCGCTGTGCCGGACCGGACGGCATCAGCCGGCTCGAACTCGCCGAGCGCACCGGGCTCACCCCGCAGGCCGTCAGCAAGATCACCGGGCGGCTGCGGGAGGAGGGGTTCGCCGCCGAGGCGGGCCGCCGGGCTTCCACGGGCGGCAAGCCGCGCACCGTCCTGCGGCTGGTGCCCGAGGCCGGGCACGCGGTCGGCGTCCATCTCGACCGGGACGAGCTGCGGGTGGTCCTCGCCGACCTCGACGGCGGGGTGGTGGGGGAGCGGTGCGTGCCGCTGGACCTGGGGGCAGGGGCGGAGGCCGTCGTGGGGGCGGTGGTCCGGGAGACGGAGGGGGTGGTGGGCGAGGCGCTGGGCGGTCCCGGGGGCCGCGCCGCCGCTCTCCTCGGCGTCGGCGTCGCCCTGCCCGGCCCCCTCGACCACGTCCACGGCGTGCTGCACCGGGTCACCGGTTTCCCCGAGTGGGACGGCTTCCCGCTGCGGGACGCGCTCGCGCGGCGGCTCGGGACGCCGGTCGTCGTCGACAAGGACACCAACGCCGCCGCCCTCGCGCTCGCCGTGGGCGGTGAACGCGGCTCCTTCGCCTACCTCCACCTCGGCACGGGGCTCGGCGCCGGCCTGGTGATCGGCGGGAGCGTGCACCGGGGGGCGCGGACCGGGGCCGGCGAGTTCGGCCACCAGGTCGTCCAGCTGGACGGGCCGCCCTGCCCCTGCGGGAACCGGGGCTGCGTCGAGGCCCTGTGTCTCGCGGCCATCGCCCGGGGGGACGTGGCAGAAGCGGCGCGGGTGCTGGGGGTGGCCGCCGCCAATCTGGTCGGGCTTCTCGACATCGATCTCCTTCTGCTGGGCGGGCGGACGATCGCGGCCGCCCCGGACGCCTTCGTCGAGGGGGTCGCCGGGGTCCTCGCCGTCCACGCCGAGCGCGAGGGGGCCCCGACGGAGCGGGTGCCCGTACGCCTCGCGCCGGGCGGGGCGCGCGGGGTGGCCGAGGGAGCGGCCCAACTGCTCCTCGCGCCGGTGTTCGGACGGGCGGGCGGCTGAGGGGCCGGCGGGAGCCGAGGCCGAGCGCCCCCGAAGGGGCACCCCGAACGGGCCGAGTCGACCCGCCGAACGAGGGGACTTCCTACGGTCGTGCGGTGCGGCGCGGCTCCGCCGCGCCGTCGCTCCGGCTAGGTCATATGTTCATGCGACTGTGTACGCCCGTCTCCCTCCGCCTGGCCGCAGCCGCCGTTCTCGTACCGGTGTCCCTGCCTGCGTCCGTGTCCCTCCCCGAGCCCGCGTACGCCGCGCCGCCGGGTTCGTCCTGCGCCGGGGCGGACGCCGGCGCCTTCCCGCTCACCAGCCGCATCCACGGCGGCCCCGCCTCCTACCGGGCCGGCGGCGGATACGGCGTCTGGTATCTCGACCTCACCAACACCACCGGCCGGACCTGCACCGGCGTCCATCCCGTCGTCGTCCTCGTCGACTCGGCGCGCGCGCTGAAGCCGTCGCAGCCCCAACTGGAGTTCTACGCCGACGGCCGGCCGCGTCCCGTCCGCTTCGAGACCACCGACGAGGACGAACTCGTCGGCGCCCTCATGGACCCGCCCGCCGACCCCGGCGAAGGCGCAGCCACCGACCCCGACGCCGACCCCGCCACCCCTTTCCCCGGCTTCACCGTCGCCCCCGGCAAGCCCCTCACCGTCAAGCTGCGCCTGTCGTTCAGCTCGGACGCCGTGCCCGACACGGTCACCCTGAACGCGGCGGTCGTCCAGCGGCACGGTGACGACGGCGAGTGGATCGGGCAGTCGAACGACTACCGCTTCACCGTCGACGCCGAGCCCCGCCTCCCGGCCCCCGCGACCAGCGCACCCGCCACCACGGCCCCCGAGCGCACCGCCCCCGGCCGCACGCCGACCGGCACCGCCGACACCACGGGCCCCACCGAGCACCCCGCCGGCACCGCCCCCGCCGCCCCCGAGCCGTCCCCCTCACCCAGCGAGACGCCGTCCTTCGCCGACGAGGCCGAGGAACTCGCCCTCACCGGCCTCGCCTCCCCGGCCGGCGTTCTCACCGTCACCGTCTGCCTCATCGCGGCCGGTGCCGCCCTCGTGCAGGCCCGCCGCCGGCGCTGACCCACCGCCTCCGTGGGTACAGGCGGACCGACAGGGTCCGGATCACCCGGCGCTGACTAGGCTGGGGGCGTCGGCACGCCGTGGTTCCGGCGCCCCCGCCCCTGCCCGTACGCACGCCAGGAGACGCACCACATGGCAGACCGCAAGCCCATACAGTCATGGCTCACCGACATGGACGGGGTGCTCATCCACGAGGGCGTCCCGATCCCCGGCGCCGACTCCTTCCTGAAGAAACTGCGCGAGTCGGGCAAGCCGTTCCTCGTGCTGACCAACAACTCGATCTACACCCCGCGCGACCTGCACGCCCGGCTGCGCCGTATGGGCCTGGACGTGCCGATCGAGAACATATGGACGTCGGCGCTGGCCACCGCCCAGTTCCTGGACGACCAGCGGCCCGACGGTTCGGCGTACGTCATCGGCGAGGCCGGCCTGACCACGGCGCTGCACGACATCGGCTACATCCTCACCGACCACGAGCCCGACTACGTCGTCCTCGGCGAGACCCGCACCTACTCCTTCGAGGCGATGACCAAGGCCGTACGGCTGATCAACGACGGCGCCCGCTTCATCTGCACCAACCCGGACGAGACCGGCCCCTCCACCGAGGGCCCGCTGCCCGCCACCGGCGCCGTCGCCGCGCTGATCACCAAGGCGACCGGCAAGAAGCCGTACTTCGCGGGCAAGCCCAACCCGCTGATGATGCGCACCGGGCTCAACGCCATCGGCGCGCACTCCGAGACCAGCGCGATGATCGGCGACCGCATGGACACCGACGTGCTGGCCGGCATGGAGGCCGGGATGCGGACGTTCCTGGTGCTCACCGGGCTGACCCGGCCCGACCAGGTCGACGGCTTCCCGTACCGCCCGTCCCAGGTCGTCGACTCCATCGCGGACCTGGTCGACCGGGTCTGACCCGGGTGGGCGACTCGTCTGAGCCCTCGTCGCCCCACGACACCCCACTCACCCGATCGGCGTACCCGCACCCCCGCTGGAGATGCGGGGACCGGCGCCCGGGAGGAGCCTCCAGGTAGCTGGGAGGTTCACGATGAGTTCACTGAAAGTCGCTCTCTGTGCGGGAGCCGCCGCCCTCACCGCGGCACTCGGTCCGACGGCCCACGCGGCGGACGGGGAGGGCGGAAGAGAAGGCGTCTCGGTGACGCCCTCGACGCCCTCCCTGGGCTCCGAGGTCTCGTTGGAGGTGAGCGGCTGCCGCGGGACGACCGGCACCGCGGTCTCGGCCGCCTTCGTCTCGGCGGCCCGGCTCGTCGGTTCCGACGGCAACGTCCTGGCCGGCGAGACCAGGATCCGCACCTCGCTGCGCACCGGTTCCTACGGTGTGACGATCACCTGCGCCGACTTCCGGCTCGAGAAGAAGATCGTGATCGTCGCAGGGCCGGCCGGCCGCACGGAGAACGGGCAGTCCGAGGACGACGACACCGACGGCGGCGCGTCCGACGAGACGAAGTCCGACGACACCTCCGCCTCCGCCCCCGCTTCCCCCGTCGCCCCCGTCCTCGCGGGCGGCGGCGGCGCGGCTCCGCTCGCGTCCGCCGACGGGGGCCGCGTCCAGAGCCCCGGCGCCGCCCATGCCGTCACCGGCCTGGTCCTGGCGGGCGCTGCCACCGTCGCCGTGGCGCTGCGCACCGTACGGCGGCGCAGCGGAGCGGGATGACGGCGGCCGGCCGGGAGCGCTCCTCCGGGCGTCTGCTCACCGCGCTGGCCTGGGTGGTGCTGTTTCTCGGGCTGTGGCTGTGGGGGCGTGAGGCGACCGGGGTGCGGCCCGGGGCGTCCACCGCCGCCACCGGGGACGTGACCGGTGTGGGCCGCCCGGCCGGCATGCCGCTGCCCCCCGCCGCCGAGCCGTTGCGGGGGGCGCTGCCGCGGCGGGTGGACATCCCGGAGCTCGGGGTGCAGGCCCCCGTGGTCGCCCGCGGCCTGGACGCGCGCGGCGCGATCGACCCGCCGCCCTACGACCAGGCGGGCGTCGTCGGCTGGTACGCGGCCGGCGTGCGGCCCGGCGCCGTCGGCACCGCGCTGATGGTCGGGCACGTCGACACCGAGACCCGGCCGGCCGTGTTCTACAAGCTGAGCACGCTGAAGGCCGGCGGGACGATCCGCGTCGCCCGTGACGACGGCAAGATGGCCGAGTTCACTGTGGACGACGTCGCCGTCGTCCCGCGAGTGGGCTTCGACGCCCACCGGGCCTACGGGGTGCGCGAGCCGGGCCGCGCCGAGCTGCGGCTGATCACCTGCGGTGGCGCCTTCGACCGGGTGAGCCGCAGCTACACGGCCAACGTGATCGTGTCGGCGTACCTCACGGGCACGCGGGCCTGACGAAGCGGCACGGGGCCTGACGCGGCGGCACGGCGCCTCACGCGGCGGAGACCGTCGGAGGCGCAGCGAAAAGCCCCCCGCTTCCGCGAGGGGCTTCCGTGTCGTGCGCCGCCAGGGACTCGAACCCCGGACCCGCTGATTAAGAGTCAGCTGCTCTAACCAACTGAGCTAGCGGCGCCTGCTGACGTCGACAACTCTACAGGACGTACGGCGGTGCTCCCGACCACGTCCGCCCGGGCGCCCACGGGGGCCGCGTACGTCATTCGGACCGTCAGCGGGCGCGGTCGCCGGACAGTTGGGAAAGACTGGCGAAAGTGCACATCGCGGACATTTCCATCTGGAGTGTGAGGGGAAGCGCATGGAGACTCCGGTGTTCGAGGAGATCGATCCCGCGAGCGACTGCGACTGCCCAGGATGCGTCCACCAGCGGCGGCTGACCGCGCGCCCCCGGTCCGCCGGGTTCGCCGGCCGTCCGGCCGCCCAGCGCGCGGTCGTCGTCGCGACCGCCGCCTCGGCGGCGCTCGGCGCGGGGCAGGTCGCCCCCGCACTCGCCGCACCGCACGCGCTCGGCCGGCCGGGCGTCCCTGTGGAGGACGAGCCGCAGACCCCGCAGGGCCACAAGGCGCCGCTGCACGGGCCGGGTGGCAAGCCGGCGCTGCCGGCGGACACCGTGAAGACGCCGGCGACGACCCGGGCGGAGATCATCCGGCGGGCCCAGACCTGGGTCACGGCGCAGGTGCCGTACAGCCTGAGCGCCTTCTGGCCCGACGGGTACCGGCAGGACTGTTCGGGCTATGTGTCGATGGCCTGGGGGCTCACCGGCAACGAGTGGACGGGCAGCCTCCACCAGTTCGCGACGCGGATCACGAAGGCGGAGCTCCAGCCCGGGGACATGCTGCTCTTCCACAACCCCGACAACCCGGAGAACGGCTCGCACGTGATCCTCTTCGGCGGCTGGACGGACAGCACCCGCACCTACTACGTCGCCTACGAGCAGACCCGCCCGCACACCCGCCGGCTGGCGACCCCGTACGCATACTGGTCCAACTCCGACCGCTACGTCCCCTACCGCTACAAGGGCCTCACCGCGGGCACGGCGGCGCAGGAGACGGGCAAGGCCCCGGTGAGCGTGGGCGCGGGCGCGCAGTACGAAGCCTCCGCGCCCGCGTACCCGGGGCACGGCTACTTCAGGCCGGGCGCGAACAACTCGTTCGTGACACTGCTCGGCCAGCTCCTCGTCGAGCGCGGCGCCGACCACTTCTACGCCTCGGGGCCGGGTCCGCGCTGGTCGGAGGCCGACCGCAGGGCCACCCAGGCGTTCCAGCTCGCCCAGGGCTGGAGCGGCGCGAACGCCGACGGGGTGCCCGGCCCGAGCACCTGGCGGCTGCTGGCCACCGGCACGGGCAGGGACATCCCGCTCAGCGCGCCGGGGCCGCCCGCCTCGTCGGCGGCCCATGCCGGGCCCGCGTCCGCCGCCGCACGCGCCCCCGCCTATCCGGGCCGGGGCGTGTTCCGGCCGGGGGCCGCCGGCGCGCATGTCACCCAGCTGGGCCGGCAGCTCGTGAAGAAGGGGTTCGGCCGGTTCTACGCGAAGGGACCTGGCCCGCGCTGGGGCGAGGCGGACCGGCGTGCCGTCGAGGCCTTCCAGCGCGCCCAGGGCTGGCGCGGCGGCGCGGCGGACGGCTACCCAGGGCCGGAGACCTGGCGGAGGCTCTTCTCTTAGGCGGACCCGCGGGGCGGGCTCGTGCGCGGGGCCCGCCGGCGGGGCCCGACGCGGGCTCACAGGCGGAGCCCACAGGCATCCCTTCACTGTCATGACGTATCTGGCGCGGAGGCTGGAGGCACGCATGAGCACGACCGACACGACCACTCCCCAGACGCCCGAGCCCGAGGGGCCCACCCCCCGGCCCGTCCGGCTGATCCACAACGAGGCGACCACCGAGATCCCCGTCCACCTGCTGTTCCGCGACGAGCTCGAGCCGCGGCCGGTGCCCCTCGGGCCCGCCGTCGTCGGCAGCCGGGCCGGCACCGGCGAACAGCCGCGGCTGCGGGGGACGGGGGAGCAGCCGAGGTTCCGCAGGCCGGTGCCGGCGCGGGAGCGGCCCCTCGCGGAGGTCGACCCCGACCTCGTCGAGCGGCCCGCTCGGGTGCTGCCAGGAGCGGCGGGCGTGGCCGCCGGCGCCTGCGGCGCGGTCGGTTGTGTGGCCGCCTCGTGGTGGGCGGGGGTCCTGCCGCCGGTGGTGGTGGAGGCGCTGCGGCTGCCCGGGCACGCGGGGGCCGGACTGGGCCCCGCACAGTGGGCGGCGTACGCGGGGGCGGGTGCCCTCGGCCTCTTCGGGTTCGGCGGGCTGGCCCGCGGGCGGACCGGGCGGGCCTGGACGCTGGGCCTGTTCGGCCGCTACCGGGGGACGGTCCGGCGGACCGGGCTGATGTGGGTGAACCCGCTGCTGCTGCGCCGTCAGGTCGACGTGCGGCTGCGGCACTGGCGCAGCGAGCCGATGCCGGCCGCCGACGGCAACGGGGTGGCGTTGCGGGTGGTGGCGCTCGTGGTGTGGCGGGTGCGGGACACCGCGCGGGCGACGCTGGGCGTGGAGGACCACGAGACGTATCTGCGCGAGTGCGTGGAGGCGGCGATCGCCCGCATCCCGGTGGAGACGCCGGGCTCGGGGCGGGGGTCGGTGGAGGCGGCCGGGGAGGCGCTGACCCGGCGGGTGGCGCGGGACGCGGGCGCGATCGGCCTGGAGGTGTTCTCGGTGCAGCCGGTCAGGGTGGAGTACGCCCCGGAGGTCGCCGCCGCGATGAACCGCCGCCGGATCGCCGCGCTCGACGCCCA
Source organism: Streptomyces sp. NPDC088254 (assembly GCF_044740925.1). Classification (NCBI taxonomy): domain Bacteria; kingdom Bacillati; phylum Actinomycetota; class Actinomycetes; order Kitasatosporales; family Streptomycetaceae; genus Streptomyces; species Streptomyces sp. NPDC088254. Next base: position 156,327 of record NZ_JBIURQ010000014.1, read on the forward strand.
GCACCGGGCGACCGTGCTGACCTCGGTCGTCGACTCGGTGGAGGACACCGTGACCCGGCTGACCATGCGAGGGCTGGTGGAGCTCGACGACTACGAGCGCAAGGCGCTGGTGAAGGACCTGACGGTGGCGTTCTGCGCGGGCCGGGGGGAGCAGTCGCCCTGACGGCGGGGGAACCCTGAGCCTCCCTTGAGCTCCCCCGGGCCCGCGCACGGGTACGTTCCCCGCACGCCGGCACGACCGTCCGGCGCACGGAACGGGGGAACTCATGGAAGCCTTCTTCCACGTCGTGCCGTCGCTCATGATCGCGGGCGTGCTCTTCGCCCTGCACCGCGCCCTTCGCCGCACCCGGCAGGTGAACGCGGCCTGGAGCAGCGGCGTCACGGCGGAGGGGCACTGTCTGCGGACCTACACGCGCACCAGCGGCGGTGGCGACAGCCCGGTGCGCACCACGCTGCACCACGTCTACGAGTTCGCCACGCGCGACGGCCGTTCCGTCCGCTTCGACGAGGGCGGCGGTCCGGGCACCACCCTCGAAGGCGACGTCGTCACCGTGTACTACGTGCCGGAGCGGCCCGAGGGGGCGACGGCGCTCACCCCGCGACGCGGCGCGCTGATGGCCGGCGCCGGTTGCATGACGGCCTTCTGTGCCGTGCTCATCGCCTTCTGTGTGGGCTTCATGGCAGTGGCGCACACGATGTTCTCCGTCGGCGGCGACCTGCTGCCCTGACGAACCCGCCTGCCTCTCTCCACATTTGACGGTACGTCAGTTACCTTGCGGCCCCATGGAGTCCATGGGGTGCGCCGGGACCGTCGCCGAACTCGTCGCCGCACGGTGGGGTGACCACCGGCCTGGGCTGTGGTGGGAGGACGGCGTCCTCACCCACCACGAGTTCGCGGCCGGGGCCGCCGCGCGGGCGGCGCTGCTGGACGAGCTGTTGCCGCCCGGCGCGCCACCGCACATCGGGGTGCTGCTCGACAACACCCCCGAGTTTCCGCTCTGGTTGGCGGCCGCGGCCCTCGCCGGGGCGGCCGTCGCCGGGATCAACTCCACCCGGCGCGGCCCGGAGCTCGCCCGGGACATCCTGCACACCGAGTGCCGGCTGCTGATCACCGAGCAGGCCCGGCTCCCCCTCCTGCGGGGGCTGGACCTGCCCGGGGTCCGCCTGCTGATCACCGGCACCCCGGAGTACGAGGAGCTGCTCGCCCCTTGCGCCGGCGCCCGCCCGGACCCCTCCCGGGCCACCCCCGCCGACCGGCTGCTCCTGTGCTTCACCTCCGGTTCGACCGGCGCGCCCAAGGCCGCGCTCTGCAGCCAGGGCCGGCTGGCCGCCGCGGGCCGTTCCCTCGCGGCGCGGTTCGCAGTGACGCCGGACGACGTCCACTACGTGTGCATGCCGATGTTCCACGGCAACGCCGTGATCGCGGACTGGGCGCCCGCGCTGGCGGCCGGGGCGGGCGTGGCGCTGCGGCGCCGGTTCTCGGCGTCGGAGTTCCTGGCGGACGTACGGCGTCACCGGGCGACGTACTTCACCTATGTGGGCCGGGCGATCCAGTACGTGCTGGCCACCGAGCCGGGCCCGCACGACCGGGACCACCGGCTGCGGCTCGGCTTCGGCACCGAGGCGGGTGCGGTGGACGCGGCGGCGTTCGAGCGGCGGTTCGGGGTGCGGCTGGTCGAGGGGTACGGCTCCTCGGAGGGCGGCGCGGCCGTGCAGTGGTCGCCGGGCACGCCGGCGGGCGCGGTCGGGCGGGCGGGGCCCGGCCTCGTCGTCCTCGATCCGCACACGTGCGCAGAGTGTCCGCCGGCCCGGTTCGACGCCGCCGGGCGGCTGCTCAACGGGGAGGAGGCGATCGGTGAGCTGGTGAACCGGGGGCCGAACCCCTTCGAGGGCTACTGGCGCAACCCCGGCGCGGAGGCCGAGCGGCGCAGGGGCGCGGACGGCGCGTACTGGACCGGCGACCTCTTCTGCCGCGATGCGGACGGCTACCTCTACTTCGCCGGCCGCACCGACGACAGGCTGCGCGTCGACGGCGAGAACCTGGCCGCCGCGATGATCGAGAACATCCTCGCGCGCTACGAGGGGGCGCTCGCGGTCGCCGTCTACGCGGTGCCGGACCCGGTGACCGGGGACCAGGTGATGGCGACGCTCGCCGGGGAGTTCGAACCGGAGTCGTTCGCCGCGTTCCTGCGGGACCAGCCCGACCTGGGGACGAAAATGGCGCCCCGGTTCGTGCGGGTGGTGGAGCGGATGCCCGTCACGGCCACCAACAAGATCCAGCGGGCGCGGCTCAGGGCCGAGGGACTGCGGTGCGCGGACCCGGTGTGGTGGCGGCCGTCCGGCGAGGGGGCCTACCGCAGACTCACCCCGGAGGACGCCGAAGGGCCCCTCGTGTTCACGAGGGGGCCCGTCTGAGGGGGGTGGGTGGCGGAGCCCCCACGACGCGCGGCGAAGCCGTGCACACACGAAGATGGCGGCTTGGTTCGCGCTTTTCCGCGAACACAAGCCGCCATCGTCATCGTGCGCCGCCAGGGACTCGAACCCCGGACCCGCTGATTAAGAGTCAGCTGCTCTAACCAACTGAGCTAGCGGCGCATGACTCCCGCCCACCGCGTTCCCGCGGTCGGCGACGAAGAAAATAATACCTGGCCTTGAGGGGTGCTCCGGACCACCGGCCGGGGTCTCACAGGACCAGCGAGAGCAGCACCGGCGTCGCGCCGCGGTTCAGCGTGTCGGCGGCCCGGCGCAGCCGGTGGGCGTGTTCCACGGGCAACGACAGCGCCAGGCAGCCCGCGGTGCCGCCGGCGGTGATCGGCACGGCCGCGCAGACCGTGCCCACGGCGTACTCCTGGAGGTCGAGCACGGGGACGGTGGGCGGCTGGGACTCCAGACGGGAGAGCAGCAGCTTGTCGCTGGTGATGGTGCGCGAGGTCAGCCGGGCCATCTTGTGCCGGGAGAGATGGTCGCGCCGGCCGTTGTGGTCGAGCTGGCCGAGCAGGCTCTTGCCGAGCGCGGTGGCGTGCGCGCAGGAGCGGAAGTCGACGTACTCGTTGACCGCGGGGGTGGCCGGGCCGTCGGCGTACTGCGTGACGGTCACCTCGCCGTCGACGTACCGGCTGACGTAGACGGCGGCGCCGACCCGGTCGCGCAGCTCGTCCAGGACGTGCTGGAGCTTGTCGCGCAGCGCCTGCTCACGCCGGTGCGCGGAGCCCAGGCGGGTCAGGGCGGCGCCGGTGACGTAGGCGCCCTCGGCGAGCTGCTCCACGTACCCCTCGCGGCGCAGCATCCGCAGGAGGGGGGTGAGCCGGCGGCTGCCGAGGCCGGTCCGGCGGGCGAGGTCGGCGTCGGTGACGCCGCTGCTGTGCCGGGCCACTGTCTCCAGGACACGCAGGGCGTCCTGGGCCGAGTGGTACGGCGCGGTCGGCTCGTGCGTCAGCGCCACGGTCTCCCCCTGCGGTCGTTTTCCGGGCTGATCCTGACGGCGAATCAAGTCCACGATAACGGCCGAGGGGGCGGCGGGGAGGGGGTGTCGGCGAGAATCGTGGGCGGTCCCGCTCGCAGCACGTGCTCAGCCGGTCACAGGACGGCGCCGAGGAACTCCCTCGTGCGCTCCTGCTCCGGGGCGCTGAAGATCTTCTCCGGTGGACCGGACTCGATGACCCGGCCCGAGTCGAACATCAGGACCTGGTCGGAGATGTCCCGGGCGAAGTTCATCTCGTGGGTCACGCAGAGCATCGTGATGTCGGTGGAGCGGGCGATGTCCCGGAGCAGGTCGAGGACGCCGGCGACCAGCTCGGGGTCGAGCGCCGAGGTCACCTCGTCGAGCAGCAGGATCTGCGGCCGCATGGCCAGCGCCCGCGCGATCGCCACCCGCTGCTGCTGCCCGCCGGACAGCCGCGACGGCTTGGCGTCGCACTTGTCGGCGAGGCCCACCATGTCCAGCAGCTCGCGCGCCCGCTCCTCCGCCTCGTCCTTGGACAGGCCGAGCACGGTCACCGGGGCCTCGGTGAGGTTTCTCAGCACGCTCATGTTCGGGAACAGGTTGAACTGCTGGAACACCATCCCGATCTTCTTGCGGACCTCGCGGACCTGCTTCTCCGGAGCGGGGAAGAGGCGCTGTCCGTCGACGGTGATGGTGCCCTCGTCGGGCTTGGTCAGGGTCATCAGCAGCCGCAGGATCGTCGTCTTGCCGGACCCGGAGGGGCCGATCAGCGTGACGTGCTGGCCCGGCTTCACGGAGAAGTCCAGGTTGTCGAGGACGGTGTTGTCCCCGAACCGCTTGGTGACCTGCTCCAGGCGTATCAGCTCGGTGCTCTGCGGCACGGCGTCGGGTGTGGTCTTGCTGGTCTCAACGGACAAGGCGTCGCTCCAGGGTGCGCAGGAGGAGGGAGGCGAGATAGGAGATGACGATGAAGGCCACGCCGATCACCGTCAGCGGCTCGGTGAACTGGAAGTGCTCCTGGGAGAAGAGCCGGGCCCGGCCCAGCAGGTCCAGGACGGTGATCGTCATCAGCAGCGGGGTGTCCTTGAGCATCGCGATGACGTAGTTGCCCAGCGCCGGCACCACCCGGCGGACCGCCTGCGGCAGGATCACCGCGCGCCAGGTCCTCGTCCTCGGCAGGTTCAGCGCCGTCGCCGCCTCCCACTGGCCGACGGGCACCGCGTCGATGCCGGCCCGGTAGACCTGCATCGTGTACGTCGAGTAGTGCAGGCCGATCGCGAGGACGCCGGTGGCCAGCGCGGACAGGGTCACGCCCCACTCGGGCAGCACGTAGAAGAGGAAGAACAGCTGCACCAGCAGCGGGGTGTCGCGGACGAACTCCGTGACGACCCCCACCGGCCACTGCACCCATCGCGTCGGCGTCCGCATCAGCAGCGCCCACACCAGGCCCAGCGAGAAGGAGATCAGCGAGCCGAGGACCAGCGCCTGGAGGGTGACGAGCAGGCCGTCCCAGAACATCGGCATGAAGTCGGAGACGGCGCTCCAGTCCCAGTTCATCGGACACCCGCCTTCAGGTGGTGCTCGAGACCGCGCATCACCCGCGTCAGCAGGAAGGCGATGACGAAGTACAGGAGCAGGACGTACGTGTAGATCTCCGCGCTCTCCTGGAGCGCCAGGCGCACCAGGTTGCCGCTGAAGGCCAGGTCGCCCATGCCCATGACGGACACCAGGGCGGTGCCCTTGAGCAGCTCGATCAGCAGGTTGGAGAAGGGCGGGATCATCTCCGGCACCGCCTGCGGCAGCAGGATCTTGCGCATGCGCTGCCCGGGCGTGAAGCCGAGCGCGATGCCGCCCTCCGCCTGGGCGGGGTTGACGGCGCTGAGCGCGCCGCGGACGATCTCCGCGCCGTACGCGCCGTAGGTCAGGCCGAGCGCGAGCGTGCCCGCCCACATCGGCACCAGCTGCCAGCCGAAGGCGGGCGGCAGCACGAAGAACACCCAGAAGATCATGACGAGTGCCGACGTGCCGCGGAACACCTCGGTGTAGAAGCCCGCGAGGAAGCGGACGATCCACCGCCGGTGGTTGCGCGCGATCCCGACGGTGAACGACACGGCCGCCGCCAGCAGGGCGCTGAAGAACAGGAGTTGGACGGTCGTCCAGATCCCGCGCAGGACGAGGTCCCAGAGTCCGGCAGTCATCCTCGGCAGAGCTCCTTGGCCGTGAGGTCGGTCATCTCCGCCTCGGTGAACCCGAAGGGCTTCAGGATGCGCAGCAACTCGCCGCTCTTCTTCAGCTTGCGCAGCTCGACGTTGAAGGCGTCCCGCAGCTTCGTCTCGGTCTGCCGGAACGCGAACGCGCCGCCGTCCACGTGCGGTTTGCCGCCCACGATCGGCTTGAACGGCTTGGTCGCCTCCGCCTTGGCGGACTTCTTCACCACCTCACGGGTGGTCACGGCCGTCCCCGCGAACACGTCGACACGGCCCGCCTCGACGGCGTTCAGACCGGCCACCTGGTCCGGCACGATCAGGATGTCGCTCTCCTTGTACCCCGCCTCGACGGCGTACTGGATCTCCGCGTAACCGGTTCCCGTGGCGAACTTCGCCTTCTTCTCCACGACATCCCGATAACTGTGAAGATTCTTGGGATTTCCCTTCCGCACGATGAAGGAATCGAGCATCTGGTAGTCGGGGTCGGCGAATATCACCTGCCCGCAGCGTTCCGGTGTGACGTACATCCCGGCGGCCACGACATCGAACTGCTGGGAATTCAGTCCCGGAATGAGCGAACCGAACTCGGTGGGCACGGGCTGCACCTCGTCGACGCCCAGCCGCTTGAAGATCACCCGGGCCAACTCCGGCGCCTCGCCGGTCAGCCGGCCGTCCTTGCCGATGTACCCGAAGGGGATCTCACCGGCGATCCCGAGCCGTACGACCCCCTGGGCGCGCAGCCGTTCCAGCAGGTCACCGCCGGGTTCGCTGGAGGCCTTGGCCACGCGTGAGCAGCCCGCGGCGCCCAGCGCGCCGAGCGCCGCCACCCCCGCGAGCAGCGACCGGCGGCTGGTGCCCGTCGACCGTGGGCTTTGTCTGACATACCTGTTCGGTGGAGCCATGGCGGCGCGGCTACCCGGGACGACGCGACTTATGCGGACCGGATTCGCGTTATGTGCCCGCGCTGTTCGGTGAATACGTCCACCGATGGCCGGCCCGGCGCGGGCGAATCGGGTTGTGTCCCCGACGAGTTCGCGAATCCGGCACGGCTGCGGCCGGTGGGCGTCCGCGGTCTCGGCGGCCGACCCCGGCGATCCCGGCCGAAGCGGCCCCGATGTGGGCGGCGCGGCGACGATTGGGTACCCGGTCGAGGGGGCCCGATGCGGCCCCGCCGGACGAGGGGGCGCGGCAGCGGCCCCCCGTACGGCCGGAAGAACCGCAGGAAGGCTGGTCATGACCGCACTCGGACTCCTCTACCCGGGCCACTTCGCCGAGGACGACTACTCCCGCATCGAGCAGCTCCTGGGCAGTGACGTCCGGGTGGACCTGGTCCACACGGACGGCGGCGAGGACGCCCACCGCGTCGAGGTGCTGCGGCAGATCGGCACGCCGGAGCGGCTGGCGAAGGGCGTCGAGCAGCTGCGGCTGTCCGGCGCGGAGGCCGTCGTGTGGGCGTGCACCAGCGGCGGCTTCGTGCACGGCTGGGAGGGCGCGCAGGAGCAGGTTCGCTCGCTGGCCGTGGCGGCGGGGCTGCCGGCCTCCTCGACGTCCTTCGCCTTCGTGCACGCGGCCAAGGAGATGGGCGCCGCCAGGGTCGCGGTGGGCGCGCCCTACCCGGAGGACGTGGCCGGGCTGTTCGCCGAGTTCATGCGGACCGGCGGCATCGAGGTGAGCGCGGTGCACAGCTCCGGGAGCGTCACGGCCGCCGAGGTCGGCACGTGGGGCGAGGCCGAGGTCCTCGCGCTGGCCCGCGCCGCCGACACCCCCGACGCGGACGCGGTGCTCCTCCCCGACACCGCCCTGCACACGGCCGCCCATCTGCCCGCCCTGGAGAAGGAGCTCGGCAAACCGGTCCTCACCGCCAACCAGGTCACCGTCTGGGAGGGGCTGCGCCTGGCCGACCGCCGTGTCAACGCGCCGGGCCTGGGCGCGCTGTTCACCCGGGAGCCGATCGTGCAGGTGTGAGCCCGCGCACGCTCGCGGCGCGCGGGACGAGGAATAAGCGGGGACAGCCTCCTGTTAGCCGGTCGAGGACAGCGCACGCCGAATTCAGGAGGAACCCGTGGCGGCAGACGAGACGCCGGCAGGCCCCGAGCCGGAGCGGACGCCGGGAGGGACGTCCACGCCGGCGGACGAGCGACGGGCGGCCGACGGGATCCGGGGGGAGGCGTACGGCACCGCCCCCACGCCGCTGTCCGTGCTGGACCTGGTCACCGTCGGCTCCGGCCGCACCGCCGGCGACGCGCTGCGCACCAGCGTCGAGCTCGCCCGGCTCGCCGAGTCCCGCGGCTTCCACCGCTACTGGGTGGCCGAGCACCACTCCATGCCGGGCGTCGCCTCCTCCTCGCCGGCCGTGATCCTCGCGCATCTCGCCGCCCACACCGACCGCATCCGGCTCGGCTCGGGCGGTGTGATGCTGCCCAACCACGCCCCGCTGGTGATCGCCGAGCAGTTCGGCACCCTGGAGGCCCTCGCCCCGGGCCGTGTCGACCTGGGCCTGGGCCGGGCCCCCGGCACCGACGGCGCCACCGCGGCCGCCCTGCGCCGCACCGACCGGCCGCACGAGGGCGCCGACGACTTCCCCGAGCAGCTCTCCGAGCTCACCCGCTTCCTCGACGACGACTTCCCCGACGGCCACCCCTACCGCCGGGTGCACGCCGTGCCCGGACCGGTGCAGGCGACCTCGCCCGGCGGGGTGCAGTCCCGCCACCGCCCGCCGATCTGGCTGCTGGGCTCCTCCGGGTTCAGCGCCCGCCTGGCCGGGCTGCTGGGCCTGCCCTTCGCCTTCGCCCACCACTTCTCGGCGCAGAACACCGTTCCGGCGCTCGACCTGTACCGGGAGTCCTTCCGGCCGTCCGCGGCCCTCGACGCGCCGTACGCCGTCATCGGGGTCTCCGTGCTCGCCGCCGACGACGAGCGCGAGGCCCGCCGTCAGGTGCGGGCCACGGGCCTGAACATGGTCCGGCTGCGCAGCGGCCGTCCCGGCCTGTTCCCCTCCCCCGAGGAGGCCGAGGCGTACGAATACAGCCCGCTGGAGCAGGAGTTCGTCGACTCCTGGACGGCGAACATCGTCCACGGCACCGCCGAGGAGGTCCGCTCCGGTCTCGACCACCTCCACAAGCGCACCGGCGCCGACGAGTTGATGCTCACCAGCCACGCCCACCGCGGCGATCTGCGCCTGCGTTCCTACGAACTCGTCGCCGACGCCTACGGGTTGCCGACCGCGTAGGAGGTGCTCTCCAGCAGCTCCGAGATGCGGTCCGGCGTCACCGGGCGGGAGTACAGCCAGCCCTGCCCGGTGTCGCAGCCGATGCTGCGCAGCCGGGTGGCCTGCGCGGAGGTCTCCACGCACTCGGCGGTGACGGTCAGCCCGAGCCGGTGGGCGAGGGCGATCATCGCCTCGACGACGACCTCGTCGGCCGGGTTCGGCGGGGCGTCCGGCCCCTCGTGCTGGAAGCCGCGCACGAACGAGCCGTCCAGCTTCAGCACCGACACCGGCAGCCGGCTCAGATAGGCGAGGTTGGAGTAGCCGGTGCCGAAGTCGTCGATGGCGATGTTCACGCCCATGTCGCTGAGGGCCTGGAGGGTCTGCAACGGCTGCCCCGCCGAGCCCATCACCGCCGACTCGGTCAGCTCCAGCTGGAGCAGCCGCGGGGAGAGCCCGGTCTCCGCGAGGATCCGCGCCACGTCCGCGACCAGGTCGGAGTCCCACACCTGCCGGACCGCCACGTTGACGCTGACGAACAGCGGCGGCTCGTCGGGGTGGTCCGTCTGCCAGCGGCGGGCCTGCCGGCAGGCGGTGTCCAGCACCCAGCGGCCGAGCGGCACGATCGAGCCGTCCTCCTCGGCCAGCGCGACGAACCGATTCGGCGGCAGCGGGCCGAACCGCGGATGGTCCCACCGCACCAGCGCCTCCACCCCGCGCAGCCGTCCGTCCGCCATGCCCACCAGCGGCTGGTACTCCAGCCGGAACTCGCCGCGCTCGATGGCGGGCCGCAGCGTTGAGGCCAGCGCCTGGCGGGTCATCAGATGGGCGTTGCGCTCGGGGTCGAACAGCGTCCAGCGGTCCTTGCCGTCGACCTTCGCCCAGTACAGCGTGGTGTCGGCGGCCTGCATCAGGCCGGTGGCGGTGGTACCGGCCGCGTGCCGTTCGACGACCCCGATGGACGCGGACACGTTCAGCCGCTGCCCGGACAGGTCGAACGGCGCCTGGAGCGCCTTGAGCGCCGACTCGGCGAGGTCGGCGACCTGTTCGGTGCCGGTGGAGTCCGCCACCAGCAGCGCGAACTCGTCCCCGCCGAGCCGGGCCACCAGCGGCACGCTCGGCCGGGTGCGCCCCGCCTCCTCGGCGCAGGCGGTGAGCCGCTCGGCGACGGCGGCCAGGAGCCGGTCGCCGACCCGGTGGCCGAGAGTGTCGTTGACCGCCTTGAACCCGTCGATGTCCAGGTAGCACAGCCCGATCCGGCCGGTGCCCCGCTCGTTGTGGACCTCCGCCTCCAGCGCGGCCGTGACCCGCTCGAAGAACAGCGTGCGGTTGGGCAGCCGGGTGACCGGGTCGTGCATCTGGAGGTGGCGCAGCCGGGCCTGGAGGTCGTGGTGGGCGCTGATGTCGGTGACGGAGAGCAGGAGGCCGTCGCCGTCCTCGTCGAGGGGCGTGAGGGTGATCTGCGTCCACAGCGTTCGGCCGTCCGGCTGCTTCAGCCGGCGGGTGCAGCGCAGTTCGGCCCGGCGGCCGCACAGCACCTCGCGGTAGGCGTGCCGGGTGCTGCCGTCGGCGGCCAGCTCCAGCAGATCGGCGGCCGGCCGCCCGGTCAGGGGTTCGCTCCCGCCACCGAGCAGCAGGGCGAACGCCTCGTTGGCGTCGGCGATCAGGCCCGCACGGTCGACGACGGCCATGGCGAGGGGCGCCGCCGCGAACACGGAACGGTAGGCGGAGCGGCCGCGACGGACCGCGGGCGGGCCACCGCCGGCGCCGTCCAGGGGCTCGCCACCTGGAGATGCAGGGGTATCACTCTCTGTGGCGGCGGACCGGTCGAGGTCTGCCGCGGGCGTCGGCCCTTCGGACGTTCCGCTCACCGCTCGCTCCCGCAGTGCACTCGATCTCTGTCCGCGCAGGAAAGTGTGCCGATCATAGAGGCTGCCCACGGACGCGCGCAGCCACTGCCCAGTGTCCCGGAACAACCGGTGCTTCTGACAGATCGTTTCTGCCCGCACCCGGCCCGGTTCCGTAGATCGCCGACCGCTTGTGACGTTCCGTGAGTGTTCCGGGGTGTCGGTGCCGACGTCCTGGTTCCGTCCTCTCACTCGTCCGGGGCAGAAAAACAGGGCGTAGTACAACAAATCCACACAGGCTGGGTGCGGTGTCCCGTGAACCGTTCCCGGAGGTCTCCGTGCCGCGTACGCTCTCGCGTCCCCGACTGCGCAGCACCGCGGCCCTGTTCACCACCCTCACGGCGTTCGCCTCGTGCTGCATCGTCAGCGCCCGCCCGACCGAGCCGTACGCGGCGGCGCCCTGCGCTCTCAAGCGCACCGCCGCCCACCACTCGGAGGGCCTGGACACCTGGAACGCCTCCTATCCGCGGCCGGCCCGCGGGCTGGACGCCGTGATGGTCTTCCTGTCGTTCCCGGACTTCAAGCCGGTGAACTCCCCGGCCGAGCTGGCCGCCGACCACTTCCCGGCCACCAGCGACTACTTCCGCCGGGCGTCCTACGGCAGGTTCAGTCTGCGCCCGCATTCGCTCCGGCGCTGGGTCCGGATGCCGAAGCCGTCCACCGCGTACGCCATACGGCGTGACTGGGCCGCGAAGGACCGGTCCGCCTATCTGCGCGACGCGCTCGCCGCCTCCGACGCCCAGGTGGACTTCTCCCGCTACGACGTCGTCTACTTCGTCGCCGACCCGGACGCGCCCGGGGTCGACTCGGACGCCACCAAGGTCGTCAACCTGCGCACCCCGCTGCGGGCCGACGGGGCCGACCTGCGCCGGGTCGTCACCGTGTTCGAACGGCATCCACCGGACCGGCTGGTTCTCGCCCATGAGACCGGCCATGTCTTCGACCTGCCCGACCTCTACCGCCGGCCCGCCGACGGCAAGGGCGACTGGGACACCCATGTGGGTGACTGGGACCTGATGGGCAGCCAGTTCGGACTGGCCCCGGACCTGTTCGCCTGGCACAAGTGGAAGCTTGGCTGGCTCGACCCGCGGCAGGTGGTGTGCGTACGGGGCGGGGAGCGGGCCCGGCTGACGCTGGAGCCGCTCGGCGCCGGGCCGGGCATGCCGATGACGCTGTCGACGGGGTCGACGGCGTTCGGGCTGGGCGGTGGCGTGAAACTCGCCGTCGTGCGCACCGGCGCCGACAGCGTGCTCGCCTTCGAGGCGCGCGGCCCCGTCGGCAACGACCGCTCGGCCTGCCGTGCGGGCGTCCTCGTCTACCGCGTCCGCAGCGGCGAGGAGTCCGGGCGCGGCCCGGTCGAGGTGGTCGACGCCCACCCCGGCACCGAGGCCTGCTGGGAGAACTCCGTCTACCCGCCCCTCGCCGACGCCCCGGTCTCCCTGGGCGAGACCTTCACCGTGCCGGGGGAGGACGTACGGGTCCAGGTGCGGGGGCGGACCATGGCGGGGGCGTGGACGGTGGACATCACCACGGGGCGACGGGTGTGAAGGGTGCGCCTGCGGGACGGCTCGACGGGGCGCGCATGACGACGGCGGGGCCGGTCACTGTGTGAACCGGCCCCGCCGTCGATTGTCGTGCGCCGCCAGGGACTCGAACCCCGGACCCGCTGATTAAGAGTCAGCTGCTCTAACCAACTGAGCTAGCGGCGCCTGCTGACGTCGTAGACCTTAGCATCCTGGTCGGCGGGGTGAGAAATCGATATCCGCACAGCTGACCGGGCCGCCCGCACGGCCGCCCAGAGCAGGATCTCGGGGCCCGGAAGCCACGGATGGCGGGTGTCCGGGGCGACCATCCAGCGGGTGGAGGTGTCCCCCGGGGAGGCGAGCGGCGCCGGCACGGTGACCGCGTCCCCGTTGCCGTGGCACAGGAGCGGCGGGACCGTGCCCGTACGGCCGTCCGGGCGGCCGTCGGCGCTCCACTCCTCCCACTCCAGCAGCGAGGGCAGCCGCTGGGCCGTGCCCGGTGCGGCGAACAGCAGCGTCCGCCCGCGGAACGCGGCCACCGGCCCGGAGCCCGGCCCCTCGCCCCACAGTCGGTCCAGCATCAGCCGGCCGAACATCACGGGCGCGCTCACCACGTCGAAGACGGGGCCGCAGGGCAGGACGACCGGGGCGTGCGGCCGCTCCTCCCACAGGGCGAGCGTGCTGCGCGGGTAGGCGCCGGCGGAGGCCAGCCAGGCGGCGCCGTCCGCCGTGACGGCGGCGACGCCCGACTGACCGGCGTGACCGGTGAGGGGGGCGGGAGAGGCGGAGGCGTCCCAAGCGCTGCTCATGCCTGATGTCTACCGGGGGTGAGGCTATGATCGCCCTGGGTTGCGGGAATCCGGGACGGGAGCGGGCGGGAGGCGGTATCTTGCCCGCGAGTTGCCCGCCTGGCATATGCCGTGCCTTCACTCGTGGTGTGCGCCGGTGGTGTCAGACGGGATCGACGTGTCCCCGGCCCTCTACGTCCCCCCGCAGCAGGCCCTGGCCGAACTCGACCATCTTCTTCGCGTAGTCCTCGGTCCACTCCGCCCGCGCGGCGATGTCCGCCGGGGTGATCCGGTCGAACCGGCGCGGGTCGGCGAGCTGCGCCGCGGCCATCGCCTGGAACTCCAGCGCCCGGTCCGCCGCCGCCTGGAACGCCACCGTCAGCTCCGTCGCACGGGTGAGCAGCGCGCCCGGGTCGTCGATCGACTCCAGGTCGAAGAAGTGCTCGGGATCGCCTGCGGCCTCCGCGGGCTCGAAGAGCAGGGGCGCGGGGCGTAGCCGCGGTTCGTTCCGACGCGGCGTGGGCTCCGCCATGTCTGGTCCTCCTCCTACGGTCGGGATGGCGCCACTGGTGAGCGGACCACCTTCCATTGTCCCCCGCTCGCACAAGGGGGCCTGAGCCCCGACCCTTCAAGGCCCCCGCTCCCCGCGTTGTTCCCTACCCACCCCGAGGCCCCCTGACGACGCCGAGAGCCACCCGACCGGGCACCGGTCAGGGGCGCCATCGCACGCGGTGTTCTGCGAGGTGGGAGAGCACGGCGTGGTTCGCCTCCCAGCCGTCCGGGAAGCGGACCAGCGTGCCGAGTTGGACCGGTTCCGTCGACGGGTAGTCGTCCAGGAGGTCGCTCACGCCCTCGCGGCAGACCACCACGCACGCGTGGCGGTGGCGGGAGGCCAGGACGCAGAGGCGGCCCGTCTCCAGGTGGAAGGCGGTGGCGTCGGGGCGGCCGGAGAGCGGGTGCAGGATCACCGTGACGTCGTACTCCCGGCCCTGGAGCCGGTTCGCCGTGTCGACGGTGACGCCCGCGGCGCCCAGCTCGGTGAGCGCCGCGCGGATAGCGGCCGCCTGGTCGCGGTGGGCGGTGCCGACGGCGATCCGGTCGGCGGTCAGCGGTGCGGGCGCCTCCGAGCTCTCGGAGGTCGCCGCGCCGCCCCGGTCCAGCAGACGGCGCACGACCGCGGCCACCGCCCGCACCGCCTCCGGGTCCGTGCGGGGCGTGCGCCGCGCGGGCAGCTCCAGCAGCCCCCAGCCGGACCGCGCCGCCTCGTCGATCACCCGGTCCGGGCCGGAGCCGTCCGACGGCACGGCGAAGGACAGCCGCCGGTCGCCGTGGCCGGTGCCGCTGCGGAACGGCGTGTACGGGTAGAAGGCGTCGGAGACCAAGGGCGCCGCCGACGCCGGGAGCCGCCAGGACACCGGCAGCCGGTGCTGCGGCAGCTCCGGGTTGTGCGCCAGCAGCGTCGACACCGCCGACGCCGACGGGTCGTAGGACAGGCCCGCCCACTGCTCGGCGCCGACGATCGCGAACGGGTCCAGCTGCCCCGGGTCGCCCACGAACAGCGCCCGCTCGAACAGCCCGGCCACGGCCAGCAGCCCGTCCGAACGCATCTGGTAGGCCTCGTCCACGATGGCGTGCGGCCACGGCTCGTCGACCTTCACATGCGCCCACTTCGCCGCCGTGGACAGCACCACGGGCAGACCGGAGAGCTCGCCCGCCTTCGCCGACGTCCTCACGTTCGGCAGGGCGTCCAGCGCCTTGTCGTAGGCGTCGGCGTCGCTGCTGTGCAGCCGGCCCACCGGTAGCTCGGGGTTCTTCGCGGCGAGCCTCAGCACCAGGTCGTCGACCTGCGCGTTGGTCTGCGCCACCACCATCAACGGGCGTCCCGCGTCGGCGAGTTCGAGCGCCGCGCGGACGACGAGGGTGGACTTGCCCGCGCCGGGCGGGGAGTCCACGACGACGCCGCGCGCGGTGCCGTGCAGGGTGTCGCGGAGGATCGCGTCGGTGGCGCGCGCGGCGGCCGTACCGGGGTCGAGGGCGGTGTCGGTCGTCACAGGAGGTCCTCCCGGGTGACGGAGTCGGGTGCTTCGGGGGCCTGTTCACCGGGCGGCCCGCCATGCGTCCACGGCGTCTCCTCCGGGTCGGGCAGCTTCGCACCGCCGCGCTGCTCGTGCTCGAAGAGCGTGAAGCAGACCCGGTCGCCCTTCTCGGGCACCGACCCCGGCTCGGGTTCCCTGCCGCGCCCCATCTTGTCGACGATCCGCAGCACGAGCAGCTCCACGCCGTCCCGCGCCCCGTCGTCCCCTTCCTCACGGCCCGCGAACTCCGCGGTCTGCGGCTTGCCGCCCAGGGAGCGGTACACCTTCGCCCGCTCGGCGAGATACGGCCGGTCGTCCGTGCGGACCGTGACCAGCGGGCGGGGGCTCGGCCGCTTGCTCTCGCTGTACGCCATGACGACGTCGACGACCTCGCCCGCGAACGCCTCCCCGACCAGCCGCCGTCCTGCCATCACCAGCGGGTCGTCGAGCGCCTCCTGCGCCTCCAGCCGGGCCTGCTCACGCTCACGTGCGGCGAGCTTGCCGGCCGCGGTGACGGCGTCGTCGCGGCGGGGTTGCGGGGGCTCGCCGGTCACGACCCGGTCGCGGTGGCCGGTGAACGACCAGCGGTCGCGCGTCCAGCGCTCCTCGACATGCGCCCCCTCGGGCAGCGTCCGCAGCAGGTCCAGGCCGCGCCACACCGCGTCCCAGGTGGGTCGCGTCCGGCTCTCCACCAGGTCGCGGATCTCCCGCTCGGCGGCGGACAGCGCGCCCAGCCGCTCGTCGGCCTCCACGCCGTCCTCGGCGGCGGCCAGGGCGACACGCGCCCGGTCGTAGCGCTCGACGGCGGGGGCGAGCAGCCTGTTGTCGAACGCCGGGTCGGTCGCCGGACCGGCCGGCGGGCACAGCAGCTGACCCTGCGCGTCACGCGCGAGTTCGGCGCGCAGCGCGGCCTCGGCGCCCGTGGCGTCCCCGGGCGGGTCGATCCAGGCGAGCAGCGCCCCGAGGTGCTGGTCCTCCAGGCTGGACTGCCCCGTGGCCCAGTGCCGGCCGAGCACCTCGGTCACGGCCAGCAGCAGCGAGGAGCCGGGCACCCGGGCCCGCTCCGCGTAGTGCGTCAGCCACCGGCCGAGCAGCGGCACGCGCGGGGGCGCGGGATACGGCGTCTCCGGGTCCTGCTCCGCCGTACGCCGGAACCGCATGGAACGGCCCAGGAGCCGTACGAACTCGACGCCGGCGCGGCTCGGCACGATCAGCTGGGGCGCGTCGGCGCACAGGTCGACCTCGACCTTGACCCGCTTGCCGCTCTCCGGGTCGGTCTCGGTGCGCTCGGCCGCCTCCACGACGTCGGCGTAGGAGTCGACGTACGGCAGGACGACGTCGGCGAGTTCGGCGAGGAAGGCGAACCTCTGGTCGCGGTCGCGCGGCTGGGGCACGACCAGCAGGCGCGGCGCGTCCCGGTCGGTGCCGACGAGCGCGCCCAGCGGGGCGCCGGCCTCGCCGGCGGTGGTCAGCGGCACGAACACCAGCGGCCGCGGGGACAGATGCCGGTGGCGGACGGTCGCGGCGGGCTGGGCCCGACCGGTGGCGACGGCCTCGAGCCGGGCGAGGGTCGTGATCAGCGACACATCGCCTCCAGCGCCTCGCCGCGCAGCCGCGCCGCCCGCCGCAGGGCGGCGACCGCCGGGTCGTCGGGATCGCCGGCCTCCCCGCGCGCGGCCGCCAGCACGTCCTCGACGGTGGTCAGCGCGCCCAGTTCGGCGCGGACCGGCCGGCCCAGAGTCGTCACCGCGCCGGCCTCGCGGGAGCGGCCGCGGCAGTGGAACGCCAGCTCGCACGCGGACAGGCACTCGGGCGCGTACGTCGCCGGGACCGACTCGACGGCGGCCAGGAGTTGGTCGGCGGGCAGCTCCGGGGAGAAGCAGGTGCCCTCCGGGAGGGCGTCGGCGATGTCCTCGATGCGGGTGAGCCGGGCCAGCTGGCGGCGCGTGACCGCGCGCTGCTTGCGGACGTCCACGGCGGAGGCGGTGGGCAGGTTGGAGAAGTCCTTCGGGCACACCAGGAGCACCCGGTGGCGCACGGGCGGCGCGGGGTCGAGCCGGGCGGCGACCCGCTCCAGCGCCAGCACGTACACCGCGGCCTGCCGGGCCGCCGCGCCGACCTTCGCCGGGTCCGCCGAACCGTCCAGCATCGGGAACGACTTGATCTCCACGACGGTCCAGCTGCCGTCGGGGTGCACCACGACGGCGTCCGGCTCCAGGAACGCGGGGGAGCCGGCGACGTCGAGCGCGAGCATCGGATGGTCCAGGAGCGTCCACGTCCCGGCCGCGGCGGTGGCCTCGCGCAGGGCCAGCGCCGTCCGCGCGGTGCGGCCCTCGGGGCCGACCGCCGTCAGGTCGGGCACGCTCGCCCCGGCGGGGGGCTCGGCGTGCGGGTCCAGCCTCTCGTGCACCAGGCGCAGCAGCTCGGTGCCGCCGTCCGCCTTCACCTTCGCCTCGAAGGCGTTGCCGCGCGTGAGGGCGAACTGCGACTGGCCGAAGGCCGACGGCGAGCCCAGCGCGCTCGCCAGCGCCGTCTTGTTCACCCCGGCGCCGTCGAGGATGGCGCGCCGGCTGCATCCCGGGTTCGCGGCGAGCGCCGCGAGGGCACGGGCGTCCAGCGCCTTGGCCGGTACGTCGGGGCCGCGCAGCTCAGCGAGCCGCCGCCGCAGCGCCGTCCCCCGCGTCCGAGGGGGAGGCACCTGGTTCGGCTCCGCTCCCGGACCGTGACTCGCGCTGCCGTGGAATTCGCTCACCCGTGGAAGTCTGGCATCCGCCACTGACAATCGGGGCGGGGGTGGCGACAGAGGCCGCAGTCGGGGCGAGCTCGGTGCGCGTCGCGCGCCACTGGCGGACCCGCTCGGCGCGGCGCAGCACCAGCGGCGTCACCAGCAGGCCGACCCCCATCACGGCCGCGCCCGCGACCGCGTCGAGGAAGTAGTGGTTCGCGGTGCCCATCACCACGATCGTGGTCACCAGCGGGTAGACGACGGCCGCCGTCCTCGCCAGCCGGGTGCGGCCGTGCCGCCACAGCATCACCCCGCACCACAGCGCCCAGCCGACGTGCAGGCTCGGCATGGCCGCGTACTGGTTGGTCATGCTGCCCATGCCGCGCGGGGCGCTCGCCGCGCCGCCCCACCAGCCCCACGAGCTGTACTGCGCCATCGTGTCGACGAAGCCGTGCTCCGCCGAGAGCAGACGGGGCGGGCAGGTGGGCAGCAGCGTGAAGCCGATCAGGCCTATGAGGGTCGACGCCATCAGCCAGGTGCGGGCTGCGCGGTAGTGCAGGGCGCGCGAGCGGAACAGCCAGACGAGGATCGCCGGCGTCACCACGTAGTGCAGCGACGCGTACCAGAAGTCGGCGGGTATGCCGATCCACGCCTGGTCCGTGAAGAGGCGGTTGAGCGGGTGCTCGGCGTTGATGCGGAGGAACTTCTCCACGCGCAGGATGGCCAGGCCGTGGTCGACGGCCGTGGAGACGTCTCCGCGGGCGAGCAGACGGCCCGCCGTGTAGCAGGCGTACACCACCAGGATCAGCGGCAGCTCGGTCCACCAGCGCAGCCGGGTCCGCGGGATAGCCCCGGTGTCCGGTGTCTCGGTCTGCGGCATCCGATGCCTCCCCCTTCTCGTCGCTGCCGCGCCGGTGGCACGGAGGTGCCACTGTACGGCGTGTGCTCGCGCCCCCTGCAAAGGACGTCCCCGGCCCTCATAGACGCCGGGGCCGCCCGTCGGGTTGCCCACACCCAGGGTGAGCGATGATGGAGGGACTTCGCCGCCGCTTCGTCCCCTGGATTTCCCAGGGTTGTCCCGGAAAGGTCCCCCATGGCACCGCGCATCCTGCTGGCCCGGCACGGACAGACCGAGTGGTCGCTGTCCGGCAAGCACACCGGCAGGACCGACGTGCCCCTGCTGGAGGAGGGCCGCCGGGGCGCGAAGCTGCTGGGCGAGCGGCTGCGGCGGGCGCCGTTCGACGGGCTGCCCGACGTCGAGGTCCGCACCAGCCCGCTGGCACGCGCGCGGGAGACGTGCGAGATCGCGGGCTTCGGCGAGCGGGCCGAGCGGTGGGACACGCTGATGGAGTGGGACTACGGGGCGTACGAGGGGCTGGCCCCCGACGACATCCAGGCGCTGCGGCCGGGCTGGCTCATCTGGCGGGACGGGGTGCCGGACGGGGAGTCCCTCGCGGAGGTCACGGCGCGGGCGGACGAGGTGGTGGCGTGGGCGCGCTCGGCCGAGCGGGATGTGCTGGTGTTCGCGCACGGGCACATACTGCGGTCGATCGGGGCGCGGTGGCTGGGACTGCCGTTGTCCTTCGCCGGGCGGATACGGCTGAACCCGACGTCGCTGTCGGTCCTGGGATGGGCTTACGGGGAGCCGGCGATCGAGAGCTGGAACGACGTGGGGCACTTGGCGTGAAGGGGAGTTCGCGCAGGGAGCCTGCCCCCGGGCGCCTGGCTTGAAGACCAGGCGCCCCCTGCCGGGCGGGTGCCCGGGTGCCGTGTCACGCCCGCCTCACGCCGGCGTCACTCCGCGCGGTGTCGACGCGTGCTTCTCCAGGAAGTCCGACACTCCCGAGGCGCGGCGGTGGGGGAGGAGCACCCTGGCTGTGCCGGCGAGCATGGTCTGGATGCGTGAGGACTGCACCTGGTTCAGCAGGTTCAGGACGCGCAGGCCCGCCACCGCGGCCTCGTCGGGTCGGCCCCCCCGCGCGAGGTCGTCCGCCAACTCGGCCGTGTACAGGGCGATGTTCCGGGTGAAGTGCGGATCCTGGAGGTCCGCCGCCCGGCGCGCGTGGCGTGCGGCGCGCGGCCAGTCGCCCAGCGTCGACCAGCACTGCGCCTCCAGCCCTTCCAGCTCGGCCTCGCCGTAGAACGACATCCACTCGGGGTCGGCGTCCGTGCCGCCCCGCGCGTAGAGAGCCTGGGCGCGGGCGAGGGCCTGCTCGCAGCCGGTGCGGTCGGCGAGCCCCGCCCAGCCGCCCGCCTCGCGCAGCGCGAGCAGGGACATCAGCCGGGGTGAGCCGAGCGGGCGGGCGACGCGCTGCGCGGCCTGGGCGGCCCGCACCGCCTCACGCGGGCGGCCCGCGTCGCGCGCGAGGAAGGCGGTGTTGCAGAAGGCGTGCGCCTCCAGCGCGTGGTCGCCGGTCATCCGGGCGGTGGCGAGAGCCTCGGCGTAGTGGGACCGGGCGTCGTCGAAGCGGCCTGAGTCGTGCGCCAGCCAGCCGACGGAGATGGCGAGTTCGCCGGCGCCCGAGTGGAGCCGGTCGACGGTGGCCTGCCGGGTCGCCCCGGCGTCCAGCAGCGCGTAGGCGGCGCGCAGCGGAGTCGCGGCGCGCCGGTAGAGACCGTCCGCGCCGTGCCGGTCGTCCAGCAGCCGGATCCTGCGGACCGCTTCTTCGAGGGCGCCGGCATGGCTGCTCGAGGCGCGGCGGACGGGACGCTCCGGGGCGGGCACCTCCAGGGCGAACCCGAGCGGGCCCAGCGAGGCGGCGGCCACCGTGGCGCCTCCGCCGGTCATGAATGCGCGACGCAGCACGTCGCTCTCCTCGTGGTCGTGGTGCGTGTCGTACGGGTCCTGCGTGTCATACGGCTCGTACGTCCGGCGCGTCTCACCGGCGCCCGGCGCGTCCGTGGAGGAACGCGTCGGGCGGCCGGGGTACGCAAGGGGCGCTTCCTCCTCCATGCGCGCCCCCCGCCCGCGTACGGACGAACGGGGTGCGAACCCCAGGTCGGTGAGTGTGCGGCCGGGGAACATGTGCAGGAACACCCGCTCGTAGGCGTAGTTGGGACAGCGGATCTCCCCCGCCTCGACCCGGCCGATGTAGCGCGCGTCGCAACTGACCCGCTCGCCGATCTCGCGCGCGGCCCGCCGAACCAGCGCGGCGAACTCGGCCGGCGAGCGCTGTCCGCGCAGTCGCCGGAAGGCGAGGTTGGGTCGTTGGGGCCGGTCGGGCCGTGATGGGGGCACCGTCGACGACGCCATGGCCGGGTCCTCTCGTGCGAACCGTCCAACCATGCCGGGCGCGGGGCGAGCCGATCGATCGTCCGAGGTGATCACCCTGTTGTCCGGCGGCAAGAACGTACCTGCTGTGACCGGACCGCCACGCGGTGTTTGGCCACAAACCGGATATCTCCTACGAGATCTGCCATGAACTGCCATCCTTTGCGGCGGACTTCCGCCGTAGCCCTTGACGGGCGTGACGCGTTGAGCCCTGTGGACCGGGAGCCGCCCGACTCCCGCGCCGCTCGCCGAAGGAGGGGTTCAGTGGTGGAGGCCGGGATGCAGACCAGCCGGAACGTCGACGTCGAGTGCAGTGAGCCGCAGCCGGGGTGTGACGTGGTCACCGTCCCCACGCGGCAGGGGCTGGAGGCCGTGGACATCCTGCGCAGGCGGGGTCCGGGAGACGCGGTGGGACCCGTGCTGCACGACGACGGGGGCGGGACGCTCGGCTTCGTGGTGCCCGCGGGCACGGCGGCCGCCTGGGACGTGCCGGGCAGCACCTGTACGGAGACGGACGGCCGCGGGCTGCGGCTGCCCCCCGAGCCGCCGGTCGAGGGCGCGGACTGGCTGGTCCCGCCCGGCGAGGCGGACCTCGCGACGGATCCGGCGGTGCTGCGAAGAGCGCTGGGCGAGGCGGCCCGCGTCATCGAGGCGGCGGACAACTGCCGCTGAGGCCCGGCACCGCACCTGCGAGAATGCCCTCATGGCACGGTCCCGCACCTCTCGTCGCGAGCGCGACGCCGAAGCCGTCGTCGAACCCGTGGACGGCGGGCAGGCCCGGCTGGTGGCGGACCGGGACCGCGCGCGGGCCTGGACGCTGCTGATCGACGGGGCGCCGCAGTCGCACGTCGACCTCGACGACCCGACGTACCTGTCCTTCGAGTACCAGCGCCGCCTCGGCCACGTCCTCGACCTCGCCGCGCCGCCGGGCAAGCCCCTGCACGTGGTGCACCTCGGCGGTGGCGCCTTCACCCTCGCCCGGTACGTCGCCGCCTCCCGCCCCCGCTCCACCCAGCAGGTCGTCGAACGCGACGCGCGTCTCGTCCAACTGGTCCGGCGTGAACTGCCGTTGGACCCCGGGGCGCGGATCAGGGTCAGGTCGGCCGACGCCCGTGAAGGACTCGGCAAGGTACCCGACGGATGGGCCGACGTGGTCATGGCCGACGTGTTCAGCGGGGCCCGCACGCCCGCGCACCTGACGTCCGGCGAGTTCCTCGACGGGGTCCGCAGGGCGCTGAAGCCCGGCGGGCTCTACGCCGCCAACGTCGCCGACGGCCCCCCGCTGGCCCATCTGCGCGGCCAGATAGCCACCGCGGCCGCCCGCTTCCGTGAACTCGCCCTGGTCGCCGACCCGGCCGTGCTGCGCGGCAGACGGTTCGGCAACGCCGTCCTTGTCGCCTGCGACCTGCCCCTGCCGGTCGCCGAGCTGACCCGCCGGGCCGCCTCCGACCCGCACCCCGGCCGCGTCGAACACGGCAGGCAGCTCCTCGACTTCACCGGCGGAGCCGCACCGGTCACGGACGCCTCGGCCGTGGCGTCACCGGCCCCGCCGCCCTCGGTCTTCGAGTAGAAGTCCGATCACGCACCGGAGTTCAGTAGGTGTTGACGTCCACCCGGGGCGGCCCGTCGTGCCAGGTGCAGAACACCGTGACCCGGTCCGCGCCCGAGGCGAAGTCCACCCGGATCCAGGACTGCGTCTTCCACACCTGCATGGACCAGCCCGCGCTCGGCGTCGCCGAGACGAGCGACGCGGACATCGTGCCGAGGTCGAGGACCACCCGGCCGCCCTCGGTGTCATAGCTCTTGACCTCGCCTGACGAGCCGGTCCCGCCGGGGGCCGCCGCCCTGGAAGCGCCCGAGGCGGACGTGCCCGAGCCGGACGGGACGGAGGGTGACGGAGGCGGCGCCGACGAGGTGTCCGGCGTGCGGCTCGGCCGTGCCGGGGACGGGTCGGCGGAAGGGGAGGACGAGGGGCCGCTCGTCACGGACCCCGGCGGCTCGCTCGCCCCGGCCCGCCCGGTCGCCTCACCCGCCGTCAGCGGCAGTGCGCGCGGCGGGTCGTAGGCCGTTCCGGCCATCACCGTGTGGACGCCCCACCACGACAGCGTGACCGCCGCGCCCGTGGCGAGCGACCACGCGAGCAGGTGTACGAGTCCGCTGCGCATCGCGGCCATCTTGCCCCACACGCCCCACGGGTGTCGCACGGATGTGCGCCCGCACCGCATGAACACCTCACCGGTTGTCCCCATGCGACGAGTTGTCCACAGGCCCGAACCGGGCTCGCCGGCATGGCGTAGGTTGCCGCGCATGGCAAGTGTGCTCGTGGTCGAGGACGACCAGTTCGTGCGTTCGGCGCTGATCCGGCACCTGACCGACGCCTCGCACCTCGTGCGCAGCGTCGGGACGGCGCTGGAGGCGCTGCGCGAGGTCGCCCATTTCCGCTTCGACGTGGTCGTCCTGGACCTCGGACTGCCGGACCTGGACGGCTCCGAGGCCCTGAAGATGCTGCGCGGCATCACCGACGTGCCGGTCATCATCGCCACCGCCCGCGACGACGAGACGGAGATCGTCCGGCTGCTGAACGCCGGGGCGGACGACTACCTCACCAAGCCCTTCTCGGTGGAGCACCTCTCCGCACGGATGGCAGCCGTCCTGCGCCGGTCCCGGCCCGGGGCGGGATCGGCCCCGCCGGCCGCGGTGCTGCGAGTCGGCGGACTGACGGTCGATCCGCTGCGCCGCCAGGCGGAGTTGGACGGGGCGCGGCTGGACCTCACCCGCCGCGAGTTCGACCTGCTCGCCTTCCTCGCCGGCCGGCCCGGCGTCGTCGTGCCCCGCCGTGAACTGCTCGCCGAGGTCTGGCAGCAGTCCTACGGCGACGACCAGACCATCGACGTCCATCTGTCCTGGCTGCGCCGCAAACTGGGCGAGACGGCGGCCCGCCCGCGCTACCTGCACACCCTGCGCGGCGTCGGCGTGAAGCTGGAACCGCCCGCGGCCCAGGACGCACCGCAGGACCCCGGGGGGCCGCCGTGAGGTGGGCTCTGGTCAAGGTCTGTCTGGCGGTCACAGCCATGGTCGTGATCGCCTTCGCCGTCCCGCTCGGACTGGTCATCAAGGAGATGGCCCGCGACCGCGCCTTCTCCAACGCCGAGCGGGAGGCCGCCGTCGTGGTCCCCGCGCTGTCCATCACCACCGACCGGGGCGAATTGGAGCGGGTCGTGGCCTCCGCCGGCTCCGGCGACGACATGGCGGTGCACCTGCCGGCGGGCGAGGGCCGCCCGGCCGCCCGCCTGGGCCGCCCGCGTGCCGCCGGCTCCGACGTCGAGGCCGTGCGCGCCCTGGGCCGCGCCTCCACCGTCGGCGTGCCCGGAGGTTCCGTGCTGCTTCAGCCCGTGGCGCTGGGCCTGGGCACCGTGGTGATCGAGGTGTACGTCCCCGAGGCCGAGGTCAGCAACGGCGTCGCCACGGCGTGGGCGGTGCTGGCCGGGGTGGGCGTCGCGCTGATCGTCGGCTCGGTCGCCGTCGCCGACCGACTGGGCGTGCGGATGGTGCGACCGGCCCAGCGACTGGCCCAGGGCGCGCACGAACTGGGGGAGGGCAAGCTCGGGGCGCGTGTGCCCGAGGAGGGGCCGACCGAACTGCGGCTGGCGGCGGTCGCGTTCAACTCCATGGCCGGCCAGGTCGTACAACTCCTGGCGAACGAGAGAGAGTTGGCGGCAGACCTGTCCCACCGGCTGCGGACGCCGCTGACCGTGCTGCGGCTCAACGCGGCCTCCCTCGGTGACTCCCCGGCCGCCGAGCAGACCCGGGCCGCGGTCGCCCAGCTGGAGCGGGAGGTCGACACGATCATCCGCACCGCGCGCGAGGCCAGGCCGCAGACTGCCGCCGCCGGCCCGGGCGCCGGCTGCGACGCGGCCGAGGTCGTGCGGGAGCGGATGGCGTTCTGGTCCGCCCTCGCGGAGGACGAGGACCGCACCGTGCGGGTGGCCGGGGTGGACCGGCCGGTGCGCATCCCCGTGGCCCGCGCCGACCTGGCGGCGGCGCTGGACGCGCTGCTCGGCAACGTCTTCCGGCACACCCCGGAGGGCACCGCCTTGGCCGTCGACGTGCATGACGCCGAGGACGCGGTGATCGTGCTGGTGTCGGACGCCGGCCCCGGCATACCCGACCCCGAGGCGGCGATGGCGCGCGGCCGGGGCTCCGGGAACGCGGGCTCGACCGGGCTCGGGCTGGACATCGTGCGCCGGCTCGCGGAGTCCACCGGCGGGGACGTGCGGATCGGGTCCTCGGTGCTGGGCGGGACCGAGGTGCGCGTCCGGCTCCAGCTGAGCGGGCACGAGCCGCCGCGCCGGGGACACCGCGGAGCGGTGCGCAGACGCCGCGCGGGCCGCCCGCGCCGCCCGGGATCGGTCTTCCCCCGCACGTGACCTGCCCCGTCGCGGATCTCACACCGGGCGAAACGGGCCGAGTCGGGTCGATCACGGTTCGACAACCGGCGCTCTCATCTCTGACGCGTGCCGGGAAACGGGGCTGTCGTGCGCAGGGCGCGGCGCACCCCCCCCGGTGGGCCCCCCCCCCCCCCCCCCCCCCCCCCCCCCGGGGGGCGGGGGGGCCCCCCCCCCGGGGGGGGGCCCCCCCCCCCCCCCCCCGCCCCCGCGGCCCCCCCCGGGGGGGCGCCGCGGGGCCCGGCCCGCCCCC
>NZ_JBIURQ010000014.1:182177-189812 GCF_044740925.1 Streptomyces sp. NPDC088254
CCTCGGGGGGGGGGGGGGGCGCGACGTGTGTCCCCCCCGGGGGGCCGGGGGGGGGGGGGGGGGGGGGCGCGGGGGGGGGGGGGGCGGGGGGCCGCCCCCCCCCCCCGGGGGCCCCCCCCCCCCGCCCCCCCCGCTCCCCCGGAGTGTCAGTTGGTCTCGAGCGCCGGGAGCGTCCCCGTCTTCGCCGCCTGGGCGTACCACAGGGCGCTCGACTTCGGGGTGCGGGCCAGCGTCGCGTAGTCCACGTACACCGCGCCGAACCGCTTCTGGTAGCCGTACGCCCACTCGAAGTTGTCCATCAGGGACCACAGGAAGTAGCCCCGGACGTCAGCGCCCTCCGCGATGGCACGGCGGACCGCCCGCAGATGACCGTGCAGGTAGGCGACGCGCTCCGGGTCGTGCACCCGGCCGTCGGCGTCCGGCTTGTCGTCGTAGGCCGCGCCGTTCTCCGTGATGTAGAGCGGCAGGCCCGGGGCCTCCTTGGTGTACCGCATGATCAGGTCGTGCAGGCCCGTCGGGTCGACCGTCCAGCCCATCTCCGTGCGCTCGCCCGGCGTCTGGTGGAAGGCGACGTCGTCCGCGCCCGGCCAGGGGGAGTGCGAGCTCGCGCCGTGACCGTCCGCGCGCGGGCCCTTCGGGTCGGCGTCCGCCGCCGAGACGAGCGTGGGTGTGTAGTAGTTGAGGCCCAGCGCGTCCAACGGCTGCTGGATCGCGCGCAGATCGCCGTCGAGGACGAACGACCAGTCCGTGACCGAAGACGTCGAGGCGAGCAGCGTCTCCGGGTAGGCGCCGCGCAGCAGCGGGCCGTGGAAGACGCCGTTGGCCAGGTCGTCGATCTTGCGGACGGCGGCGAGATCGGCCTCCGTCTGCGAAAGGGGCCGCACCACCGAGGAATTGAGGCTGATCGCGATCGAGTTGCGGGCCGGCATCGCCGACCGCAGCGCCGACGTGCCCAGGCCGTGCGCCAGGTTCAGGTGGTGCGCGGCGCGCAGCGAGGCCGCCGGGTCCGTGCGGCCCGGCGCGTGCACACCGGAGGCGTAGCCGAGGAACGCGCTGCACCACGGCTCGTTCAGCGTGATCCAGTGCTCCACCCGGTCGCCGAGCGCCTCCCCGACGATCTGCGCGTACTCGGCGAACCGGTGCGCCGTGTCGCGCTCCGGCCAGCCGCCTGCGTCCTCCAGCTCCTGCGGGAGGTCCCAGTGGTACAGGGTGATCGCCGGCTTGATGCCCTTGTCCAGCAGCTCGTCCACCAGGCGGCGGTAGAAGTCCAGGCCAACCTGGACGGCGGGGCCGCGCCCGGTCGGCTGGACCCGCGACCACGAGATGGAGAAGCGGTACGCCGACAGGCCCAGCTCCGCCATCAGCGCCACGTCGTCGCGGTAGCGGTGGTAGTGGTCGACGGCGATGTCACCGGTCTCGCCGCCGGCGGTCCTGCCCGGCGTATGACTGAAGGTGTCCCAGATCGACGGGGTGCGGCCGTCCTCCCGCACCGCCCCCTCGATCTGGTACGCGGAGGTCGCGGCGCCCCAGAGGAAGGCGGGAGGAAAGGCCACCGGGGTGGCCGACTGTGCGGACTCAGACATGGAAGCGCTCCCATGGTTGGTCGTCGAGGTCGTCGCCGACCGACGGAGGATGGGGGGTGAGGTGATGCGGGTGGTACGGAGGGGCCGAGGCGGCGATGACCCGGCCCCGCCAGGAGACAAGGACGGGCGGGCCTCAGCCCTTCACCGCACCCTGCATGATGCCGCCCACGATCTGCTTGCCGAAGATCGCGAAGACCAGCAGGAGGGGGAGCGTGCCCAGCAGCGCGCCCGCCATGATCAGCGACTGGTCCGGCGTGTAGCCGCGGCCCAGCGCCGCGAGCGAGACCTGCACGGTGGGGTTGCCCGTCTGGCTCAGCACCAGGAAGGGCCACAGGAAGTCGTTCCACGTCTGCACGAACATCAGCATGCCGAGCACCGCCATCGCGGGGCGCGCCGCGGGGAACACCACGTGCCACACCACGCGCCAGCTGCTCGCGCCGTCCACCCGGGCGGCCTCGATGATCTCGTCGGGCAGCGCCTGCATCAGGTACTGCCGCATGAAGAACACGCCGAAGGCGCTGACCAGCGAGGGCAGGATCACCGCCTGGAGCTGGTCGGTCCACTGCAGCTTGGCGACCATCATGTACAGCGGGATCACGCTCAGCTGCGGCGGCACCATCATCGTGCCGATCACGATCAGCATCAGCGCGCCCCGGCCCTTGAACCTCAGCTTGGCGAAGGCGAAACCGGCGATCGTGGACAGGAACACGATGGTGGCCGCCGAAGTCCCGGCCACGATCGTCGTGTTGACGAACGCCTTGCCCAGGTTGGCGCCGTTCCACGCCTCGTCGAGGTTGGTGAAGAGGTTCGAGCCGAACCAGAACGGCGGCGGCGTCTGCGCGAGCCGGTTGTTGTCGCGGGACGCGGCGATCGCCGTCCACACCAGCGGGAACAGCGAGCCGAGGGTGAACAGGCCCAGGATCACGTACGAGAGGGGGCCGGCGTGCAGCGTGCCGCCGGCCCGGGCCGACTTGGGCCGCCGGGCACGGCCGGGTTTGCTCACGGTCGTATCCGGCGGGGTCAGTGTCGTCGTCACGGCCGGTACTCCTAACTACTGGCGCGCAGCCGGCGCGAGATGACGTAGTTGACGATGCCGATCACGATCAGGATCAGGAACATGGTCCAGGCGATCGCGGAGGACCGGCCCAGGTGCTGGTTCACCCAGCCCTGCTCGTACAGGTACAGGCCCAGCGTCTGGAACTGGTGTTCCGCGCCGCCGGACGCGCCCTTGGT
The DNA here is from genome assembly GCF_044740925.1 of Streptomyces sp. NPDC088254. Classification (NCBI taxonomy): domain Bacteria; kingdom Bacillati; phylum Actinomycetota; class Actinomycetes; order Kitasatosporales; family Streptomycetaceae; genus Streptomyces; species Streptomyces sp. NPDC088254. Next base: position 184,994 of record NZ_JBIURQ010000014.1, read on the forward strand.
CGGGTCGAACAGCAGGGGCTCGCCGAAGACCTGGCTCGCGCCGATGGTGGAGACGACCACCGTGAACAGGATCGTGGGCCGCAGCGACGGCAGCGTCACATGGAAGAACTGCTGCCAGCGGCTCGCCCCGTCCAGCGCCGCCGACTCGTAGAGGTCCTGCGGGATCGCCTGCATCGCCGCCAGGTAGATCAGCGCGTTGTAGCCGGTCCAGCGCCAGATGATGATCGAGGACACCGCGAACTGCGACGGCCACTTGTCGTTCTGCCAGTCCACGGGGCTGATCCCGACGAGGTCCAGACCCCAGTTGATCAGGCCGTAGTCGCGGCCGAAGAGCAGCACGAAGACGAGCGAGGCGGCGGCGATCGACGTCGCGTACGGCGCCAGCATCACGACCCGGTAGAAGGTCGAGGCACGCAGCTTGTAGTTGAGGATGTGCGCGATGCCCATCGCCATCAGCAGCTGCGGCACCGTCGAGATGATGCCGATCGTGAGCGTGTTGCGCGCCGCGTTCCAGAAGAACTCGTCGTCGAAGATCCGCGTGTAGTTGCGCAGCCCCACCCAGTGCATGTCGGTGGGCGCGGTCATCTCCACCTGGTGCAGTGACGCCCAGCCCGTGTACAGCAGCGGGAACAGTCCGAACGCCACGAACAGCAGGAAGAACGGCGAGACGAAGGCGTACGGGCTCCAGCGCAGGTCCCGCTGCCAGCGGCGGGACAGCATCGAGCGGCGCCGCAGTTCCGCCTCCGTCGGTGCGACGGGCGGGCGGCCCGGGGCCGCGCCCCCCTCCTTCACAGGGAGCGCGGCGGTGTCGTGGCGGGTGGCCATGCGGGTCACTTGTCCAGGTTGTTGTCGATGGTCTTGGTGGCGTTGGCCCAGGCCTCGTCGATGGACTTGCCCTTCGTCACCAGGATGACGCCGTTGTCGCTCAGGCCCTGCTGGACGATCTGGTCCTTCGGGCCGATCACCTGGACCGGGGCGGACTTGGCGGCCTCGGCGAAGATCGCGCCGATGTTGGTGCTGCCGGTCATCTGGTTGGTGGCGCTGGTGACTTCGGGCATCGTGTACGCGCCCGGGGCGCTCGGGAACGAGCCCTGCACCTTGAACAGCTTGGCCTGCTGCTCGGGCGCGGTCAGCCAGGCGGCCAGCTTCTCGGCCTCCTTCACGTGCTTGCCGCTGGAGGGCACGCCCAGGAAGGAGCCGCCCCAGTTGCCGGACTTCGGGGCCACCGCGACGGCCCACTTGCCGAAGGACTCGGGCTTGGACTTCTCCTTGAGGGTGCCGAGCATCCACGGCGGGCAGGCGACCGTGGCGAACTTGCTGTTCGCGATCGTCTGGTCCCAGGCCGGCTGGAACTGGGGCAGCCCCTGCACCAGGCCTTCCTGGGCGGCCTTCGCGGTCAGGTCGAAGCCGGCCCGGACGGCGGGGTTCGTCTTGTAGACGATCTCGCCGGCGGAGTTGTAGAACTTCTCCTTCTCACTGGCGAGGACGGCGTTGAGCAGACCGCCGGGGGAGTCCATGAAGAAGGTGCCGGAGGGAGCCTTCGCCTTGAACCTCTTGCCGGTCTCGATGAACTTGTTCCAGTCGCCCGCCCACAGCTCGCCGACCGCCTTCGGGTCGGTGGGCAGGCCGGCCGCCTTGAACAGGTCCGTGCGGTAGCAGATGGCCATCGGGCCGACGTCGGTGCCGAGTGCGATCGTCTTGTCGTCCTTGGTCGTGGCCTGGGCCCACTTCCAGTCCAGCCAGTTGCTCTTGTTCACGCCCGAAACCTTGGACATGTCCTGGAACTTGGCGGCCTGGGTGGCGGTGACCTCGGATATGTTCGCGACTTCGATGGCCTGGATGTCCTGCAGGCCGCTGTTGGTGGTGAGGTGATTCACCAGCGCCGGGTAGTAGTTCTCGTTCCGCTCGATGACGTTCTCGGCGATCTTGATGTTCGGGTTGAGCTTCTCGTACTCGTCGTAGAGCCCGGCCTGCTTGAAGCCCATGGTGCCGAAAAGGCCCAGCGTGATCGTGGTCTTGCCCTTGCCGTCTCCGGAGGAGCCCTTGTCGTCGTCCTTCTTGCCGTCGTCGGCACAGCCTGCCAGCAGCCCGGCGCCCAGTGCGGCCACGGCCGCGATGACGACCGTCCTGCGCGTCCCGCGGGCGATACGGGTGCCCCCACCCGACCGAAGCCGGGAGTGGGGGAGGGTACGTGCTCGCATTGCGTCCTCCTGTTGCCCTGACGTGCCGACCCCCCGGCCAACTGCATGGTTGGACCCGTTAGTTTCTCGCTGCGGCTCGGGCGGGGAACGTGCGGGATGTGTATGTGCCAGGTACCGTGGGAGCGCTCCCACAAGTGATGTGTTGAAGAGTCCCGGGTTCGGCCGGGGGTGTCAAGGGCGGGAGCGCGGAAGGATGTGTTCAGTTATCGGCCTGTTAACTAACTCCGGCGGGTGATGTTTTTCGGCCGGGACCGGGGCGGGCGCGCGCGAGGGCGCCCGGCGGCCGTGGGCCCGAGGGAGCCGAGGTGGGAGCCCCGGTGACGGCGGGCCGAACGGGCGGGACTGTTAGATTCCAGGCCAGCGGGATGACGACGCGGGAAGGCGGGGCTCATGGCAAGCCACTCAGCGCGGAGCCGGAGCGGTGGGCGGCCCACCCTCGAAGAGGTGGCCGCGCGCGCCGGCGTGGGCCGGGGCACGGTCTCGCGGGTCATCAACGGCTCGCCCCGGGTCAGCGACGCGACCCGCGCGGCCGTGGAGGCGGCGGTGGCCGAACTCGGCTACGTCCCCAACACCGCCGCCCGCGCCCTCGCCGCCAACCGCACGGACGCCATCGCCCTCGTCGTCCCCGAGCCGGAGACCCGCTTCTTCGCGGAACCGTACTTCTCGGACATCGTGCGCGGTGTGGGCGCCGAACTCTCCGACACCGAGATGCAGTTGCTGCTGATCTTCGCGGGCAGTGACCGTGAGCGGCGACGGCTGGCCCAGTACCTCGCGGCACACCGGGTGGACGGCGTCCTGCTGGTATCGGTGCATGCCGACGACCCGCTCCCGGACCTCCTCGCCCAGTTGGAGATCCCGGCCGTGATCAGCGGCCCCCGCTCCGCCGCGGAGACCCTGCCGTCCGTCGACTCCGACAACTACGGCGGCGCCCGCTCCGCCGTGGAGCACCTGCTCGCCCAGGGGCGCCGCAGGATCGCGCACATCACCGGCCGCCTCGACGTGTACGGCGCCCAGCGCCGCGTCGACGGCTACCGTGACGCCCTGAGCGACGCGGGGTGCGAGGTGGACGAGGGCCTCGTGCAGCCCGGTGACTTCACCGAGGAGGGCGGCCGGCGTGCGATGGCCGACCTGCTCGCCCGCACTCCGGGACTGGACGCCGTCTTCGCGGGCTCCGACGTCATGGCGGCCGGCGCCCGCCAGGCGCTCCGCGAGGCGGGCCGCCGTATCCCCGACGACGTGGCCCTGGTCGGCTACGACGACTCGGCGATCGCCCGCCACATGGACCCGCCGCTGACCAGCGTCCGCCAGCCCATCGAGGAGATGGGCCGCCGCATGCTGGACCTCCTCCTCACCGAGATCGCGGACCGCCGCCCGACGGCCTCCCGCGAACTGGAACCCCGCCAGGTGGTCCTGGCGACGGAACTGGTGCAGCGGGCGTCGTCGTAAGCGGGGCGCGTCGAGTCCCGCGCAGGGCCCTTCGAGCGTGGCGGTGGTGAAGCTCACCGGCCGGCGAGGAGGGTGCTGCGCGGGAAGTGTCCTGTACAAGAGGCGAAACGCGTCAAGGGCTGACCCGCTTTCACGGATCAGCCCTTGACGGGTGAGGGTGAGTGACGGGACTCGAACCCGCGGCATCCTGGACCACAACCAGGTGCTCTACCAGCTGAGCTACACCCACCATGACCGGCGGTTCACTGGGTGGTTTCCCCTACCGGCCGAGAAAAAGTGTACAGGGTCCGAAGGGGTGCTCGCGCACGGCTTTCCCGGGGGGCCGGATCGGCGTCGTCACCGCCCCGGCAGGACGTGCTTCGCGGCGATCGCCTTGGCGGTGTCGGAGTCCGGGCCGGGCTGCGGTACGAAGACGGCCTCGCGGTAGTAGCGCAGTTCGGCGATGGACTCGCGGATGTCGGCGAGGGCGCGGTGGTTGCCGTTCTTCTCGGGGCTGTTGAAGTACGCCCGCGGGTACCAGCGCCGGGCCAGCTCCTTGATCGAGGAGACGTCGACGATCCGGTAGTGGAGGTAGCCCTCCAGGGTCGGCATGTCGCGCAGCAGGAAGCCGCGGTCGGTGCCGACGGAGTTCCCGCACAGCGGGGCCTTGCCGGGCTCCTTCACGTGCTCGCGCACATAGGCGAGGACCTGCTCCTCGGCGTCGGCCAGCGTGGTGCCGGCGGCGAGCTCGTCCAGCAGGCCGGACGCGGTGTGCATCTGACGCACCACCTCCGGCATCGTCTCCAGCGCCGAGTCCGGCGGACGGACGACGATGTCGACGCCGTCGCCGAGGATGTTCAGCTCGGAGTCGGTGACGAGGGCGGCTACCTCGATGAGAGCGTCGTCGGACAGCGAGAGGCCGGTCATCTCGCAGTCGATCCACACCATGCGATCGTTCATGCGACCACCCTAAGGCTGCCGTCGGCCGATGCGATGCCCCCGGTGGGCGCGACTGCCCCGGGGCTCAGGCCCGAAGAACGGGAGAGGCGGGGGGGGGGGGGGGCCCCCCCCCCCCCCCCCCCCCCCCCCCCCACAACCCCCCCCCCCCCCCCCCCCCCCCCCCACCACCACCAACCCCCCCCCACCCCCCCCCCAACCCACCCCACCCCCCCCCCACAAAAACCACCAAAACA
>NZ_JBIURQ010000014.1:189822-314292 GCF_044740925.1 Streptomyces sp. NPDC088254
TTCTGCCCCCCACCCGCGGGGGGCGGCGGGCGTTGCGGCGGCCCCGGGGGGGCCCGCCCCCCGGGGGCCCCCCCCCCGGCCGCGGGGGGGGGGGGGGGGGGGGGCCCCCCCGCCCCCCCCCCCCACCGCCCGTCCTCACATGCCGCTACGCGGTCCCGGCAGGCTCGCCCGCGATCCCGCGAAGGCGTCCCGTGCGTGCTGGCCGTGCTCCGCGGACAGGGCAGCGGCCGACGCCGTGTGCGGCGAGCCCGCCGGCGCGGTCGGTCCCGGCGTGCGCCGCACCTGCGGCGGCACACCCGCCTCCGGGTACAGCCCGCCCATGCCCGGCCCCGCCGGAACCGGCGCAGGCGGCTCACTGTCGGTCTGCGGCCGGTCTCCCTGCGGCCGGCGCGCCCGGTACGCCGCCCGGTAGGCGGCCGGGGACGAGCCGAGCTGCCGCCGGAAGTGCCCGCGCAGCGCCACCGGCGAGCGGAACCCGCACCGCCCGGCGACCTCGTCGACGGAGTAGTCGGAGGTCTCCAGCAGTCGCTGCGCCTGAAGCACCCGCTGGGTGATCAGCCACTGCAGCGGAGCGCTGCCGGTGAGCGAGCGGAACCGCCGGTCGAAGGTGCGCCGGCTCATGTAGGCGCGCGCCGCGAGCGTCTCCACGTCGAACTGCTCGTGGAGGTGCTCCAGTGCCCAGGCGACGACCTCGGCGAGCGGGTCGGCGCCGATCTCCTCCGGTAAAGACCGGTCGAGGTAGCGCTCCTGACCGCCGGACCGGCGCGGCGGGACCACGAGCCGGCGGGCCAGCGCGCCGGCCGCCTCGTTGCCGTGGTCCGTCCGCACGATGTGCAGACACAGGTCGATCCCGGCCGCCGTGCCCGCAGACGTCAGCACATCGCCGTCGTCGACGAACAGCTCCCGCGGATCGACGTGCACCGACGGATAGCGCTTGGCCAGCGTCGGCGCGTACATCCAGTGTGTGGTGGCCGGACGCCCGTCCAGCAGGCCTGCCGCCGCCAGCACGAACGCGCCGGTGCACAGGCCCACGATGCGGGCGCCTTCCTCGTGCGCCCGGCGCAGTGCGTCGAGCGCTTCCGAGGGCGGCGGGGAGGTGATCGAACGCCAGGCCGGCACGACGACCGTGCCGGCCCTGGATATCGCCTCCAGGCCGTGCGGTGCGGTGAGTTCCAGGCCCCCTGTGGTCCGCAGTGGGCCGTCCTCACCGCCGCACACCAGTAGTCGGTAGCGCGGTACGCCGGCGTCCTGGCGGTCAATCCCGAACACCGACAGCGGAATGGAACTCTCGAAAATCGGGCCGCCGCTGAACAGCAGTACCGCGACGATCTCCTTGCGGCGTCGCCCCGACAATTTCCGGGCCGCGGCCTCCGGCGCGGCGATGGAGTCGTGGCTCATCCTGCTAAGCCCCCCTTGGTGGTCGCGGCGCCCCTAACTTGTCGGGCTTGTCGCTCCTGCACGTTTCCCCTCGGTCCTGCACGAGTCCCCCGCCGTAGACAGTCAAGATCGAATCTACTGTGTCGTGCGCCGCCGGCGTGGCCGGTTCAGCACCCGACAGATTGTCGACATGGCAACTTGGCGTGAAGCATTCGATCACGAAGCGTTGCACTCACGGGCCGTGCAGGGAAGTGCGCCTTGTGGCAGTGGCCAATCCACGTAGGGTGTGCGGGGCCCGCCAGACCCTCTTCGTGCAGGTGGGACGGGGGGAGGGGGGTGGTCGGGGCAAGAGGTGCGGGGTGCTTGGAAGTTGGCTGAAAACCGATGTCTCGGGGTGTTAAAACCGGTCAGCCGACCGGTGTGCTTCCGCCGCTGTGACGACCGCCACGCCGCGCTCCGCCCTCGGTGCGGTGCCGGGCCCCGCGCCGGGACCCGTAGGGGGCTTGTGCCCTGTGTTCCCCCAGTGACTCATGTGACTCGTGGGGGCCCTGCGAGAGGCGAGCCGCGTGTTCCTGCGACCGCTGTCGGGCGGCGCACCGCTCGGAGCGGCGCAGCAGCAGCCGGCAGACGGCGGTGACGGCGGCCAGTCCCAGGGCCGTGCCGAGGGCGCCGGCGAGGGAGGCGCCGAACCAGAACAGGACCACCGGGACCAGGACGCAGCTGAAGGCCGCCCAGCGGATCAGGTCGGTGGTCCGGTCGTCCCCGGCGCGGGCGTCGGGGGCTCGGCGGGCTGCGGGCATGGGGCGGCTTCTTCCTGGCTTCCGGAGGGGCGATGGCTCAAGGGGTTCAACGCCCCTCCGGCGGGTCGGTCACCGCCCCCGGTGAGCGCACCCTGCGCAAACCGCCTGTACGGGGCAGCAACCATTGCGTTACGGGCGGCCCTCGTGCATGCTCCCTGGAACCCCCCAGGGGACAAGCGCGGGATCTGGGCCAACGGGGCTTGCCGCCGTACCCTTGGGGGTATGGGCCGGGGAAGGCGATTCCCGGACACGCTCCGCCGCTCACGCTCGTCCCACCCGTATTAAGGATCGATACGCCGAGACAGCCATGGCCGGTCACGAATTCTTCGAACCCGCGGACCGCAAGCGGCCCGTCGCCGACCCGACGGCGGCCGAGCCCCTGGCGGCGGAAGAGACACGCCCGTCCTGCGATCCCGCTTTCAAGCACGGCGTGGTCGTCGGTTTCGACGGCTCCATGTCCAGTGAGCGCGCCCTCGCGTACGCCATCGGCATGGCCCATCGCTCCCGCTCGGGGCTGATCATCGTCCATGTGGCCAACCGGCTGCCCACCACGGTGTGGGCGGGCTGCGAGCCGCCGGTCTTCGTCGATGTGCCGGACCACCGCACCGAGGTGCTCGGGCTGGAGCTCGCCTGCGCCGACTACCTCTCCGAGGTCCCCTGGATCCTGGTCGAGCGCGGCGGTGACATCTGCCACGAACTCGAAGAGGTGGGGCGGGAGTACGAGGCCGACGCGATCGTGGTCGGCTCGACGCACGGCATCGTCGGGCGGATCTTCGGCTCCGTCGCCGGCCGGCTCGCCAAGCGCGCGAAGCGGCCCGTCGTCGTCATCCCGTGACTCCCGACGCGTCCCTCGTCGGAGTGACTTGAGGCGTCAATGCGGGTGGGCCCCCTGACGTGACGTCAGGGGGCCCACCCGCGTCGTTTCTTCTACTCGACGGTGACCGACTTCGCCAGGTTGCGCGGCTTGTCGATGTCCCGGCCGAGGGCCTTCGCCGTGTAGTACGCGAGCAGCTGGAGCGGGATGCCCATCAGGATCGGGTCGAGCTCGTCCTCGTTCTTCGGGACGACGATCGTCTGGTCGGCCTTCTCCTGGCACTCGTGGGCCACCGCGAGGATCTTGCCGCTGCGGGCCTTGATCTCCTCCAGGGCGGCGCGGTTCTTCTCCAGCAGGTCGTCGTCGGGGACGATCGCGACCGTCGGCAGGGCCGGCTCGATCAGGGCCAGCGGGCCGTGCTTCAGCTCCGAGGCGGGGTAGGCCTCGGCGTGGATGTAGGAGACCTCCTTGAGCTTCAGGGAGGCCTCACGGGCCACCGGGTAGCCCCGGACGCGGCCGATGAAGAGCATCGAGCGGGCCTCGGCGAACTGCTCGGCCAGCTTCTCGATCTCGGCCTCCTGCTCCAGGATCTCCGCGATCTGGCCGGGCAGCTTGCGCAGCCCCTCGATGATCCGCTTGCCGTCGCGCACCGACAGGTCGCGGGTGCGGCCCAGGTGCAGCGCGAGCAGGGCGAAGGCGACCGTGGTGTTGGTGAAGCACTTCGTGGAGACGACGCACACCTCGGGGCCGGCGTGCACGTAGATGCCGCCGTCCGCCTCACGGGCGATCGCCGAGCCGACCACGTTCACCACGCCCAGCACCCGCGCGCCCTTGCGCTTCAGCTCCTGGACGGCGGCCAGCACGTCGTACGTCTCACCGGACTGGGAGACCGCGATGTACAGGGTGTCGGGGTCGACGACCGCGTTGCGGTAGCGGAACTCCGATGCCGGCTCGGCGTCGGCGGGGATGCGGGCCAGCTCCTCGATCATCTGGGCACCGATCATGCCCGCGTGGTACGAGGTGCCGCAGCCGAGGATCTTCACCCGGCGGATCTGGCGCGCCTCGCGGGCGTCCAGGTTGAGGCCGCCGAGGTGCACGGTGGAGAAACGGTCGTCGATGCGGCCGCGCAGCACGCGGTCCACGGCGTCGGCCTGCTCGTGGATCTCCTTGTGCATGTAGGTGTCGTGGCCGCCCATGTCGTAGGAGGCGGCCTCCCACTCCACGGTGGTGGGCTCGGCGGTGGTGCGGGTGCCCTCGGTGGTGTAGGTGCGGAAGTCGTCGGCCTTGAGGGTGGCCATCTCGCCGTCGTCCAGGGTGACGACCTGGCGGGTGTGGGCGACCAGGGCGGCGATGTCCGACGCGACGAACATCTCCTTCTCGCCGATGCCGAGGACGACCGGCGAGCCGTTGCGGGCGACGACGATCCGGTCGTTGAAGTCGGCGTGCATGACGGCGATGCCGTAGGTGCCCTCGACCACGCGCAGCGCGTCGCGGACCTTGTCCTCCAGCTTGTCGGCCTGGGACCGGGCGACGAGGTGGACGAGGACCTCGGTGTCCGTCTCGGAGAGGAACTCGACGCCGTCCGCCTCCAGCTTGCGGCGCAGGTCGGCGGCGTTGTCGATGATGCCGTTGTGGACGACGGCGACTTTCAGGTCGGCCGACATGTGCGGGTGGGCGTTGACGTCGGAGGGGGCGCCGTGGGTGGCCCAGCGGGTGTGGGCGATGCCCGTGGTGCCCTTGAAGCGGGCCGGGACCTTCGCCTCCAGGTCGCGGACCCGGCCCTTGGCCTTGACCATCTTCAGGCCGGCCGCCTTCGGGGAGGTGACGACGAGGCCCGCCGAGTCGTAGCCGCGGTACTCCAGGCGCTGCAGGCCCTCCAGGAGCAGCGGGGCGACGTCACGCTTCCCGATGTATCCGACGATTCCGCACATGTATACGTTTCCCCAAGCTTTCGATCACCCGTAGACGATGCGCCGCAGTTGCCGGAGCGTGAGCTCCGGCGGGGCCACCGCACGGTATTTCAGGTCCGCCTCGATCCGTTCGAAGATCTCCGCGTTGACCAGGCCCTGGGCCTGGAGCTCGCGGTGGCGGCGACGGACGTAGTCCTCGGTCGTCTCGTCGAAGTAGGCGAGCACGTCCTGGATCACCCGCAGCGCCTCGCCCCGCCGCAGGGGCGAGGAGCGCGTCAGATGATCAACGAGTTCGTCGTGCACCCGGTAGATCCTGAGGTACCGGCGCGGGTTTCGCAAGAATCCTGCCCGATTACGGGCAACCGCTTGCGGACGATCTTGGGCGCAACATTGGATCTGTCATGAGTGGCTGTTCGCGCTCCGTCCACCCCCGCGCCCCGCGGACCGTTGCCCGGGGCAGCGGGTTCCGGGCCTCATGGACACTCCTCGCACGGGCGTACCCGAGCGGCTCGCCGCCCGCATGAGCATGGCCGAGCAGCACGAGTACCTGCGCACCAGATTCTCCCGGCGCACGATGATCAGGGGCGGCGCGGACCGGCTTCGACTCCCGGATCCGGGACCGGTTCCTCGCCCGGACCGAGCCCGTCGCCGAGTCCGTCCCCTGGATGCCGGCCTTCGGCAACCACGCACCTCCACCGCCCACGCCTCCGAGGGGGGAGTGCGCCAGGAGTGGGTGCCGCTGTTCGAGAAGTACACCGTGGACCTCGTCATCAACGGCCACAACCACCAGTACGAGCGCACCGACGTCATCAAGGGCGGCAAGGTCACCCGCGAGCTCCCCATCGGCGGCACCGCCTACCCCGAGACCGACGGCGTCGTCTACGTCACCGCGGGCGCCGCGGGCCGCACGGCCACGCTCACCGTGCGCGGCATCGCCGAGAGCGGTGAGCGGGTCGATCACTTCACGGTGGCGCGCAAGGCGAAGTAGCCGCGCGCGGTCCTCACATCCGCTTGAGGACCGCCCGCTTGGCCACGGCGAACTCCTCGTCCGTCAGCACCCCGTCCCGGTGCAGCCCGCCCAGCTCACGCAGCCGCCGCAGCAGCACGTCGTGCTCGTCCCCGGCGGGGACGGCCGAGGGAGCGGGAGCGAGCGGCTCACGTGCCCCGGGCGCCGCGCCCTCGGAGGCACCCGAAGGATGCGGCAGGCGCGCCTGCACGGCCGCCGCCACCAGCGCCATCAGCGGATCCTTCTTGAAGCCCCACAACTCGACCGCGTTCGGGTCGTACTTGGGCGGCGCCTTGGTGGCCGCGCCCCGGACGGTGAAGCGCAGATGCCCGTTGCCCAGGCCCGCCGCCGGATGCCATTCCACGGCCGTGATCTCGGTGACGGGCAGCGTGCGGGTCCCGGCGGCCGCCTTGGCCTCCTCCGTCTTCCAGTTCCACTCCAGCTTCACGCACTCGCCGTCGAAGCTCGCCGTGCCGTCCCCGGCGGACACCGACAGCGGCACCGACGGCCCCGGCAGCAGAAACGACTCCACCGCGCCGGAGGGGACCTCCTCCAGCAGCAGCGCGTTGCGCACCTCGTCCGCGAAGTACTCGGCGACACCGAGACGGTCGCTCTCGACGAGGAGTTGATACGGGTCGTGCGGCTCGCTGAGCCGGCCGCCCGTCGCGTGCAGCAACGGGTCGGCGCCGTCCCGCAGCCGCAGCCTCAGCCGTCCGGCCTTCTTCCCCTGCTCGAACGAGACGCCCGCCAACGCCCCCAGTGGCACCGTGAGTTCGCCGAGAGTGCGGCGTAACAGGCCGACGTTCTTGTCCCTCCCCGGGGTCAGCCGCAGCGCGTCGCCGTCGAAGACCCAGGTGCCGTCCTTCTGGATGATTTCCGCCATGGGAGGATTCTTCCAAAGACGGCGACGGGCGCCCCCGAGGACCGTACTCGGGGGCGCCCGTCCCTTTCGATCAGAACCCGGCGACGGGGTTCTCCAGGGTTCCGATCAGCTGGAGGGCGCCCGAGGGGTCCGCCAGGTCCACCATCTGCCTGTTGTCGCGCAGTTGGAGCCGGTTGAGGCAGGACAGCGCGAACTCCGGCGCGAACATGTCGTACTGCTTGAACCGCTCGGCCAGTTCGGGGTTCGCGTCCTGGTACGCACGGGTCACCTCGGCGACCGTGCGCCAGAACTCGCCCTCGTCCAGGATCCCTTCGGCGGCGAGGTCCGCGGCGAGGAAGCGGAAGAAGCAGTCGAAGACGTCCGTGAAGATCGACAGCAGCTTCTTGTCCTCGGGGACTTCCACCCGGATCCGCCGCACCTCCGGTGGCAGCACCGCGTCGGGGTCCATCACCGCGATCTCCTCGGCGATGTCCTTGTAGACCGCGCGCTGCACGACCCCGTCCCGCAGCACCAGGATGGTGTTCTCGCCGTGCGGCATGAAGACCAGGTCGTAGGCGTAGAACGAGTGCAGCAGCGGCGTGTAGTACGCCTCCAGGTAGTGGCGCAGCCACTCGGTCGGCGCCAGCCCCGACTGCTCGATCAGCGCACCGGCGACCGACCTGCCCTCGTGGTCCACGTGGATCAGCGAGGCCATCGTGGCGAGCGACTCGCCGTCCTTCAGGGACGGCACCGGGCTCTCCCGCCACAGCGCGGCCAGCATCTTGCGGTACGGCGAGTAGCGATCGGTCGCCGCCTCGTACTCCAGGTGCCGGTAGCCCACGGCCGCCCGCTCCCGGATGATCGACAGACCCGACGACCTCAGCACCGGGTCGTTCTCGATGAGCCGCGCCAGCCAGTCGTTGATCGCCGGGGTCGCCTCCATGTACGCCGCCGACAGACCGCGCATGAAGCCCATGTTGAGGACGGACAGCGCCGTCTTCACATAGTGCTTCTCGGGATGCGAGCTGTTGAAGAACGTCCGGATGCTCTGCTGCGCCAGGTACTCGTCCTCGCCCTCGCCCAGGCACACCAGGTTCCCCCGGGCGACCTCGGCGGCGAAGGTGACCGCCAGCTTGTTCCACCACTGCCAGGGGTGGACGGGGATGAGCAGGTAGTCGGCCGGGTCCAGCCCCCGGTCGGTGAGCCGCGCCTCGAACCGCTCGACCGTCTCCTCGCCCAGCTCCTGCCGGACGAAGGACTCGTACTCGATGCCGGCGCCCGCGGTGAACGCCGCCCGCGACCGGTGGGCGGCCAGCCACACCAGCCGCACCGGGTTCGCCGTCTCCGGCGCGTACGACAGGTACTCGTGGACGCCGAAGCCGAGCCGCCCGTTGTTGGCGACGAAACAGGGGTGGCCCTCGGTCATCCCGGTCTCGATGGCCTGGAAGCCCGCGCGCGCGAGTTCCGCCGAGGTGAGCCGCGGCTTGGTGAGCTTGTAGCAGGTGCCGGAGAGGGTGGAGGAGATCTCCTCCAGGTAGACCGGCAGGATCTCCTCGCTCAGGCCCAGCGTCGTCTTCAGCTCGATGAAGAAGTCCAGTGCGGCGATGGGGAGTTCGACGCCGTCCCGGCTGCGGGTGATGGAGTCGGCGTCGACCTGCCAGTGGTCGAGGGCGCGGCGCACGGCGGCGAAGCGGTAGTCGGTCAGCCCGTCGTCGCTGCGGACGACGTACCGGCCGTCGTCGCCCTCCGGCTCGGGGGTGAGCAGCCGCTCGTGCGCGAACTCGGCGAGGGCCTTGCGCACCAGCAGACGGTTGGCGGTCTCCCAGCGCTCGGGGGAGAGGTGGGCAACGGAGTCGGCGAGGTTCATACGGCCACCCCCGTCGCGGCGGCGAACTGCTCCCGCGTGCAGAAGCTCAGCAGCGCCTTCTTCTCCGGCTTGACGATCTCCCGCTCCGGGACGAAGCCGACGGCCTCGTTCAGGGCGTGCACGGCCGTGTTGGAGACGTCCGGCTCGACGACGACGCGCCGCACCGCCGCGTCCTCGAAAAGGTGCGCCATCACGGCGGTGATGACCGCCCGGGTGAAGCCGTGCACGGGCCGGTCGGTGGGGGCGACCAGGAAGTGCATGCCGATGTCGCCGGGCCGCGGCTCGTACAGCCCGACCAGTTCACGGTGGGCCGGGTCGTAGTACTCCATCAGGAAGGCCGGCGTGCCGCGGTGCAGCCCGAGCAGGGCGTGGTGGTGCTCGTCGGCGGCTGTCTCCATGTACGCCCGCTCGACGTCCACGAGCGTCGCGTCCTGCATCATCCAGTAGGCGGCCTTGGGGTGTGTCACCCACCCGTGCAGCAACTCGGCGTCCTTCAGGGGGTCGAGGGGCCGGAGGGTGAGGGGCCCGATGTCGGTGGGGGAGCCGGTGGTGGGGGTCATACGGCGAACTCCTGGAACGCGATGGTCTTCTCGACCGGGTAGTACTCGCTGCCGAGCAGCTCTCGGATGATGTAGCTGTTGCGGTAGGGGCCCATGCCCAGGTCGGGCGAGGTGATGCTGTGGGCGTGGACGCCCGCGTTCTGCAGGAACACCTCCCGCCCGGTGCTGTCGATGGCGTAGTTGCGGGCGACGTCGAAGTTGCCCCGGGAGTCGTAGCGGAGTCTGTCGCGGACCGGCCGGAGGAACTCGGGCTCCGTGTAGGCGTATCCGGTGGCCAGGACCAGTCCCTCGGAGGTCAGCTCGAAGTCCTTCTCCTGCTCCTCCTGGCGGAAGGAGAGGCGGTAGGCGCCGTCCTCGTACGCGGCGCCGGTGAGGGCGGAGTTGGTGAGCAGACGGGTGGGGACCGGGCCGCCGAGGTTCTTCTGGTAGAGCAGGTCGAAGATGTCGTTGACGAGGTCGCCGTCGATGCCCTTGAACAGGCCCTTCTGCTGGGCGCTGAGCCGGTAGCGGGTGGCCTCGGGCAGCGCGCGGAAGTAGTCGACGTACTCCGGGGAGGTCATCTCCAGCGTGAGCTTGGTGTACTCCAGCGGGAAGAAGCGCGGGGAGCGGGTGACCCAGTTCAGCTGGTAGCCGTGGACGTCGATCTCGCTGAGCAGGTCCTGGTAGATCTCGGCGGCCGACTGGCCGGAACCGACGATCGTGATCGACCGCTTCTTCTGCAGCTCCGCCTTGTTCTGCACATAGCGGGAGTTGTGGAAGAAGTCGCCGCCGAGGCCGCTGACCGCCTCCGGGTAGTGCGGCGAGGTGCCGGTGCCGAGGACCAGCCGGCGGGCGCGGAACTCCTCGCCCGCGGTGGTGCGCACCACGTACCGCTCGCCGTCGTGGACGATCTCGCCGACGGTCGTGGAGAATCGGACGTTGCTCAGCTTGTTCGCGGCCCAGCGGCAGTAGTCGTCGTACTCGACCCGCAGCGGGTAGAAGTTCTCGCGGATGTAGAACGAGTACAGCCGCCCCTTCTCCTTCAGGTAGTTGAGGAAGGTGTACGGCGAGGTCGGGTCGGCGAGGGTCACCAGGTCCGACATGAACGGCGTCTGCAGATGCGCGCCGTCGAGGAACATGCCGGCGTGCCACTCGAAGTCGGGCTTGGAGTCCAGGAAGATCCCGTTCAGTTCCTCGATGGGCTCGGTGAGGCAGGCCAGGCCGAGGTTGAAGGGGCCGAGCCCGATGCCCACGAAGTCGTAGGTCGTGTCCGTGGTGTCAGGAAGCGCGGTCAAGGGGTTCTCCCAGGTACTGCTCGGCGTGGCCGGCGATGAGGTCGAGGACGGCGGCCATGTCGGCGGTCGTGGTCTCGGGGTTGAGCAGGGTGAACTTCAGGTAGTGGCGGTCGTTCACCTTGGTGCCCGCGACCACGGCGTCGCCGGAGGCGAACAGGGCCTTGCGGGCGTGGAGGTTGGCGCGGTCGATCGCGGCCGGGTCGGTGACGGCCGCGGGGATGTAGCGGAAGACGAGCGTGGACAGCGAGGGCTGGACGACGACGTCGAAGCGCGGGTCGGCGGCGAGCAGTTCCCAGCCCTCGGCGGCCAGGTCGCAAACCTCGTCGAAGAGCGCGCCGATGCCGTCGGCGCCCATCGTGCGCAGGGTCATCCACAGCTTGAGCGCGTCGAAGCGGCGCGTGGTCTGCAGGGACTTGTCCACCTGGTTGGGGATGCGCTCCTCCACCATGCGGCGCGGGTTGAGGTACTCGGCGTGGTAGGTGGCGTGCCGCAGCGTGGCCGCGTCGCGCACCAGCACCGCCGAGGAACTCACCGGCTGGAAGAAGGACTTGTGGTAGTCGACGGTGACGGAGTCGGCGCGCTCGATGCCGTCGATGCGGTCGCGGTACTTCACCGAGGCGAGCAGGCCGCAGCCGTAGGCGGCGTCGACGTGCATCCAGGCGCCGTACCGGTCGCACAGTTCGGCGATCTCGGGCAGCGGGTCGATGGAGCCGAAGTCGGTGGTGCCGGCGGTGGCGACGACGGCCATGGGGATCAGGCCGGCCTCGGTGCAGCGCTCCAGCTCGCGGGCGAGGGCGAGGGTCTGCAGGCGCTTGTCGTGGTCGACGGGGACGGACACCACGGCGTCCGGTCCGAGGCCGAGCAGTTTCGCGGACTTCTTCACGCTGAAGTGGCTGACCTCGGAGGCGAAGACGCGCAGTTTGCCGAGGGCGGCCGGCCCCTCCCATCCGTCGCGTCCCGGCTTGGCCTCCTCGCGGGCCAGCAGCAGCGCCTGGAGGTTGGACTGCGAGCCGCCGGAGGTGAAGACGCCGTCGGCGGCGGGACCGAGACCGATGCGCTCGGCCGTCCAGTCGATCAGTTTGCGCTCGATGAGGGTGCCGCCGGCCGACTGGTCCCAGGTGTCCAGGGAGGAGTTGACGGCGGAGAGAACGGCTTCGCCGAGGACGGCCGGGATGACGACCGGGCAGTTGAGGTGCGCGAGGTAGCGGGGGTGGTGGAAGTAGATCGCGTCGCGGAGGTAGACCTCCTCCAGCTCGTCCAGGACGGCCGCGGTGTCGTGCAGGGGCTTGTCCAGGTCGATGCCCTCGATCCGGGGGGCGAGGTCGTCGACCGAGACGCCGGTGAACGGACGGTCGGTGGCGGCGAGTTTGGCGGCCACCCGCTCGACTCCTTCGGTCACGGAGCGGCGGTAGTGCTCCGCGGTCGTGTCATTGAGCAGGTGCGAGCGCATGGTGGGGGTCCTCCGGGTGGGGACGGTCCGCTCGGGGAACGGACGCAGGGGCGGAACCTCGGGTTCAACTTAGGTAAGCCTAACTTAAGTTGAAGCGCCTCAAGTCCGGCCTCCCCCGTGACGGTCCTCACGTTTGTCCGGCCGTCAACTCGCTTTGCGCGTCCGGGTGTTGGCCACTGCAGCTGCCCGCTCTCACTCCTGCTCGCGCAGCTGCTCCTCGGACAGGCCCCGGCGCCAGTAACCGACGAACGTGACCCGGCGCCGGTCGATGCCGCGCTCGCCGACGAAGTGTCGGCGCAGCTGCTTCACGCACCCCGACTCGCCGGCGATCCACACGTACGGCCGCTCGGCGGACGGCAGCCGGGCGGCGCGCAGGGCGCCGAGGGCCATGGGGGAACCCTCGTCGCCCTCCGCGCCGGTGTGCTCGCCCTCGCCCCGCACGAGCCAGGTGATCTCGGCGTCAGCCGCCGTCGCGAGACCCCGCACGCTCCCGGCGTCGTGGACTTCCAGCCAGGCCCGCACCCGCAGGCCGGCCGGCAGCGACTCCAGGATCGAGGAGATCGCGGGCAGCGCCGTCTCGTCGCCCCACAGCAGCACCAGGTCGGTGTCCTCGGGCGCCCGGAAGCGGATCGCCCGGTTGTCGGCGATCGCCGGACCGAGCAGCACCACCCGGTCCCCGGCGGCGGCCCGGGCGGCCCACCGGGAGGCCGGACCGGCCGGCGTGTGCAGCACGAAGTCGACGTCGATCTCCGAGGTGCGCCCCAAGGCGTCCCGGCGCAGCGACCGGAGCGTGTACGAGCGCATCACCGCCCGTACGCCGTCCGGGAGTTCACGCCACGCCTGCCACCAGCCGTCCCCGAGCTCGTACGGGATCCGCGGCTCGCTCTGCCCGGGGTGCGGCAGGAAGAGCGAGAGTGACTGGTCGTACCCGTCGGAGAAGAAGTGCTGAAGGTCCTCCCCGGTGAAGGTGACCCGGACGAGAGAGGCGTCGAGCCGTGTCGTCCGGGCGACCTGGAGGGCGAAGAAGCGGAACGGTGCGGCAACGGCGGTGGTCATGAGGCGTTCTCCTGATGTCGCGTCAGGTGTCAACGGGGGGCAGGGCGGCTCACCTAGGGGCGCGGGGCTGCGTCGACATGCGGCTCAGCCGCGTGGGCGCGACCAGCCCGATCCGGCGTGCAGCCGCCCACGCTCCACGGCCACCCCACCGGTCAGGCGACCTTCTTCGCCGTCTCCAGCGCCTTCGCGAGGTTCTCCAGCAGCGGCACGCACTTGTCGTACGACAGGATCGGCTCCGGCGACCGCCCGATGACCTGCCCCGCCTTGACGGCCGGCAGCTGCTTCCACGTCGGCTTGGTGATCGCCGACGGCTGCTGCGCCTGGGAGCGGTCGTCCAGCATGATGATGTCGGCCTTGTACTTGTCGACGTTCTCCCAGCTGAGCGACTCGAACCAGCCGCCGCCCTGCGCCTTGGCGCTCTCCGGCGGCTCGACGAAGTTCACGCCGAGGGCCTTGAAGTACTCGAGGTCGATGGAGAGGTTGGTGCCGGAGACGTAGAACAGCTCCGCGCTCGCGGAACCGGCCAGCACCTTGATGTCGGGCTTGGCCTTGGCGGCGGCGCGCAGCCGGGTGGCCGCGGCCTCGAAGCGCTTCTTGGCGTCGGTGGCCTTGGCTGCGGTCAGGTCCGCGCCGAGGGAGCCGGCCAGCGCCCACATGCGCTCCAGGGGCGCGGTGAGCTGGCGGTCGTAGACGGATATGCCGACGCTCGGGGCCAGCTTGGCGATCTTGTCCTTGGAGGCCTCGGGGACGTACCAGAGGGTGCCGGCGTTGTCGAACATGGTGGAGATGAGCACGTCGGGAGCGAGCGCCGCGTACTTCTCGACGTTGAACTCGTCCCAGACGTTGCCGATGATCTCGACCTTGGAGATGTCCATGTCGCCGGCCTGGACGTCGGGCTTGCCGGCGGTCGTCTTGGTCGGGCCGAAGACGCCCGTGACCTGGACGCCGTAGTCGAACAGGGCGGCGGCGACGCCGGTGAAGGCGACGATGTTCGCGGGCGTCTTGTCGAGCTTCACGGTGGTGCCGCGGTCGTCCTTGAACGTCCAGGGGCCCGACTTGGCGGAGGGGGCGGCGGTCGAGTCCGAGCCACCGCTCTTCGCGTCGTCGTCGCCGCACGCCGCGAGGACGGCCCCGAGGCCGAGGGCGCCACCGGCGGCGAGGACGCCGCGGCGGGTGAGGTGGGTGGTGGCGTTGGACATGAGATTGGCTGCTTTCGAACGGGGCCGATGACCCAAGGGCAAGTTCGAATGTAGGTTAGCCTAACCTCAGATCTTGTCCAGTCCCGCTCAGGCGTCAGGTCCGGGCGGGAGCGGACATGCCGAAGGCCGCGACGGGCGCACCGCCGCGGCCACTTCGGGCGCCCCGCTTTCCGGGGATCAGCCCGCCAACCCCAACTCCCTTGCGATCAGCATCCGCTGCACCTCACTCGTGCCCTCGCCGATCTCCAGGATCTTGGAGTCCCGCCACATGCGGGCCACCGGATACTCGTTCATGAAGCCGTACCCGCCGTGGACTTGGGTGGCGTCGCGGGCGTTGTCGACGGCGACCGTCGAGGAGTACAGCTTCGCCAGCGCCGCCTCTTTCTTGAAGGGCTCGCCGGCCACCAGCCGGGACGCCGCGTCACGCCAGGCGAGACGCGCCGTGTGCGCCTTCATCTCCATGTCGGCGATCTTGAACTGTATGGCCTGGTTCGCGCCGATCGGGCGGCCGAACGCCTGGCGTTCGCGCGCGTACTTCACCGACTCGTCCACGCAGCCCTGGGCGAGCCCGGTGGCCAGGGCGGCGATCGCGATCCGGCCCTCGTCCAGGATGCGCAGGAACTGGGCGTAGCCGCGGCCCTCTTCGCCGAGCAGGTTCGCCGCCGGGACGCGCACGTCCGCGAAGGACAGCTCGCGGGTGTCGGAGGCGTTCCAGCCGACCTTGGAGTAGGGGGCGGCGACCGTGAAGCCGGGCGTGCCCGAGGGGACGATGATCGCGGAGATCTCCGGCCTGCCGTCGGGCCCGCGGCCGGTGACCGCCGTGACCGTGACCAGACCGGTGATGTCGGTGCCCGAGTTGGTGATGAAGCACTTCGTGCCGTTGATCACCCATTCGTTCGTCGCCT
This sequence comes from Streptomyces sp. NPDC088254, assembly GCF_044740925.1. NCBI lineage: Bacteria > Bacillati > Actinomycetota > Actinomycetes > Kitasatosporales > Streptomycetaceae > Streptomyces > Streptomyces sp. NPDC088254. The sequence goes on from NZ_JBIURQ010000014.1 coordinate 204,903, forward strand.
CGTCCAGCCGCGCCGTCGTGCGTGTCGCGCCCGCGTCCGAGCCGCCGTCGGGTTCGGTGAGGCCGAACGCGCCGAGGATCTCCCCGGAGCACAGACGCGGCAGCCACGTGCGCTTCTGCTCCTCCGTGCCGAACAGGTGCAGCGGCATGGCGCCCAGCGAGACGCCCGCCTCCAGGGTGATGGCGACGGAGGAGTCGACGCGGGCCAGCTCCTCCAGCGCGATGCCGAGCGCCAGGTAGTCGCCGCCCATGCCGCCGTACTCCTCGGGGAACGGCAGCCCGAACAGGCCCATCCGGCCCATCTCGCGGACGATCTCGTACGGGAACTCGTGCCGCTCGTAGAAGTCGCCGATCTTCGGGGCGACCACGTCATGGGCGAACGCCTCCACCGTGCGGCGGAGTTCCTCGAGTTCGGGGGAGAGACGGTGGTCCATCACTGCTCCTTGTGGGACAGGGCCCGCACGGTGCGGGAGGGGCTGGGTCGGCCCAACTGTTCGGCCATCCAGACGCTTGTGGCGACGAGACGGCCGAGGTCGACCCCGGTGTCGATGCCGAGGCCCCGCAGCATCCACACGAGGTCCTCGGTGGCGAGGTTGCCGGTGGCGGACTTCGCGTACGGGCAGCCGCCGAGACCGCCCGCGGAGGCGTCGACGGTGGTGACGCCGTGCTGGAGCGCGGCCAGGGTGTTGGCGAGGGCCTGCCCGTAGGTGTCGTGGAAGTGCACGCCCAACACGCCTGCCGGGACGCCTTGTTCGCCGAGCGCGGTGAGCAGCTCCACGACGTGGCCGGGGGTGGCGACGCCGATCGTGTCGCCGAGGCTCAGCTCGTCGCACCCCATGGCGAGCAGCGCCCGGCACACCCGCACCACCTGGGGGACCGGGACCGCGCCCTCCCAGGGGTCGCCGAAGCACATGGAGAGGTAGCCGCGCACATGGACGGCGTTCGCTTTCGCGCGCGCCACGACCGGCTCGAACATGGCGAGCGCCTCGTCCACCGTGCGGTTGAGGTTGGCCTTGGCGAAGGACTCGGTGGCGCTGGCGAACACGGCGACCCGGCCGGCGCCGAGGGCGAGCGCCCGGTCCAGTCCGCGTTCGTTGGGCACCAGGACGGGCAGCTCGACGGGCAGCGAGGACACCAGCGGGTACAACTGTTCGGCGTCGGCCAGCTGGGGCACCCACTTGGGGTGCACGAAGCTGGTCGCCTCGATCGTCGTCAGTCCCGCCCCGGCGAGCCGGCGCACGAACTCCGCCTTCACCTCGGTCGGCACGGCCGTCTTCTCGTTCTGCAGCCCGTCGCGCGCCCCGACCTCGTGGATCCTGACGCGCGCGGGCAGACCCCCGGTCGGCACGACCATGGGGAGCCCGCGCAGGGCGTCCGGCGATGTCATCCCGCGGCCTCCTCGTGCGGTGCGACGACCGCCAGGACCTGGTCCATGGCGACCGTCGTGCCCGGTGCGACGTCCAGTTCGGCGACCGTTCCGGCGTGCGGGGCGGAGATGACGTGCTCCATCTTCATCGCCTCCACCACCAGCAGGCTCTGCCCGGCGGCCACCTCGTCGCCGACGGCGACCTTCACCACCGTCACCGTGCCCGGCATGGGCGCGGTCAGCGAGTCGGCGCCCGCGTGCGCGGCCCCCGACAGGGAGGCGGCGACCGGGTCGTGGTCGCGCACGTGCCAGGCGTCGCCGTCCCGGCCCAGCCAGTCGCCGGCCCGGTGGAAGGAGTGCCGGACGCCGTCGAGGGTGACGTGGACGCGGTCCTCGGTGACGGTGTGGGAGCCGCGCGCCGTGTAGTGAACGGGCTCGGTCACCCGCAGGGGGAAGGCGACCGGCCGGGGCACACCGCCCATCCGCCAGCCGTTCGGCACGGAGAAGGGATCCGTCCAGCCGTCCCCGCGCGGGCTCAGCGCCTGAAGGCGTACGGCCGCGGCGGCCTCGTAGACCTCCTCGGGCACGTCGGCCGGGACCAGGTCCTCCGCGACCCGCTCGACCAGCCCGGTGTCCAGCTCGCCCGCCACGACCGCCGGATGGGCCAGCAGCCGGCGCAGGAACCCGGCGTTGGTCTGCACGCCCAGCGTGACCGTCTCCGCGAGGGCCGCCCGCAGCTTCCGCAGGGCCGTCGCCCGGTCGGGGCCGTACGCGATCACCTTGGACAGCATCGGGTCGTACAGGCTGCCGACCTCGGAGCCCTCGACGAGCCCCGAGTCGGTGCGGACGCCGTCGCCCTGCGGCTCGCGCAGCCTGAGCACCGTGCCGCCGGAGGGCAGGAAGCCCCGGGCGGGGTCCTCGGCGCAGAGCCGCGCCTCGACGGCGTGCCCGGTGAGGGCGATGTCGTCCTGGCCGAACGCCAACGGCTCGCCCGCCGCCGCCCGCAGCTGCCACTCCACCAGGTCCAGGCCGGTGACCAGCTCGGTGACCGGGTGCTCCACCTGGAGGCGGGTGTTCATCTCCATGAAGTAGTACGCCGTCGGGTCGCCGCCCGGAACGATGAACTCCACCGTGCCCGCGCCCCGGTAGCCGCAGGAGCGGGCCGCCTGCACCGCCGCCTCGCCCATCGCGGCCCGGGTCGTCTCGTCGAGCAGGACGCTGGGCGCCTCCTCGACGATCTTCTGGTGCCGGCGCTGGAGGGAGCACTCGCGTTCGCCCAGGTGGACGACGTTGCCGTGGGCGTCGGCCAGCACCTGGATCTCGATGTGGCGGGGCCGGTCGATCCACCGCTCCACGAGGAGCGTGTCGTCGCCGAAGGAGGCGCGGGCCTCCCGGCGGGCGGCGGCGATCTCGTCGGCGAGCACGGCCGGGTCGCGGACCAGGCGCATGCCCTTGCCGCCGCCGCCGGCGCTCGGCTTCAGCAGCACGGGCACGCCGATCTCGCGGGCCGCCTCGATCAGCTGCGCGTCGTCCAGGCCGCTGCCGGACGAGCCCGGCACGACCGGAACCCCGGCCTCGCGCACGGTCGCCTTGGCGCGGATCTTGTCGCCCATCAGGGCGATCGCCTCGGCGGGCGGCCCGATGAAGACGAGCCCGGCCTCGGCGCACGCGCGCGCGAAGGCGGCGTTCTCCGCGAGGAAGCCGTAACCCGGGTGGACGGCCTGGGCGCCGGTGCGGGCGGCTGCCTCCAGCAGCCGCTCCACGGACAGATAGCTCTCGGCGGCCGGCGCCGGGCCGATCCGCACGGCGGTGTCGGCCTCCCGGACGTGCCGGGCGTCGGCGTCGGCGTCGGAGAAGACCGCCACCGAACGCACGCCGAGCGAGCGCAGGGTGCGGATGACGCGGACGGCGATCTCGCCGCGGTTGGCCACGAGCACGGTGTCGAACAAGGGTCCCCTCCTCACATCCGGAAGACGCCGAACTGGGGGTCCCCCAGCGGCGCGTCGGCACAGGCGGTCAGGGCCAGGCCCAGTACCTGCCGGGTCTCCAGCGGGTCGATCACGCCGTCGTCCCACAGGCGGGCGGTGGCGTAGTAGGCGTTGCCCTGGCGCTCGTACTGCGCTCGGACCGGGTCCTTGAACGTCTCTTCCTCCTCCAAGGACCACTCCTGGCCGCGCGCCTCCAACTGGTCGCGCTTGACGGTGGCGAGGACCGAGGCGGCCTGCTCGCCGCCCATCACGGAGATCTTGGCGTTGGGCCACATCCACAGGAAGCGGGGGGAGTAGGCCCGGCCGCACATCGAGTAGTTCCCCGCGCCGTACGAGCCGCCGACGACGACGGTCAGCTTCGGCACGCGCGCGCAGGCGACCGCGGTCACCATCTTGGCGCCGTGCTTGGCGATGCCGCCCGCCTCGTAGTCGCGGCCGACCATGAAGCCGGAGATGTTCTGGAGGAAGAGCAGCGGGATGCCGCGCTGGTCGCACAGCTCGATGAAGTGGGCGCCCTTCTGGGCCGACTCGGAGAACAGGATGCCGTTGTTGGCGACGATCCCCACCGGGTGGCCGTGGATCCGGGCGAAGCCGGTGACGAGGGTCTGCCCGAACTCCGACTTGAACTCGGCGAAGCGGGAGCCGTCGGTGATACGGGCGATGACCTCCCGTACGTCGTAGGGGGTACGGGAGTCGACGGGGACCGCGCCGTACAGCCCGTAGGGGTCGACCTTGGGCTCGACGGCCGGGCGGACCTCCCACGGCGGGGCCGGGCGGGCCGGCAGCGTGGAGACGATGGTCCGCACGATCCGCAGCGCGTGCGCGTCGTCCTGGGCGAGATGGTCGGTGACGCCCGACACACGCGCGTGGACCTCGCCGCCGCCCAGCTCCTCGGCGGTGACGACCTCGCCGGTGGCGGCCTTCACCAGCGGCGGGCCGCCGAGGAAGATCGTGCCCTGTCCGCGCACGATCACCGCCTCGTCGCTCATCGCCGGGACGTACGCGCCGCCCGCCGTGCACGAACCGAGAACGGCGGCGATCTGCGGGATGCCGGCGCCCGACATACGGGCCTGGTTGTAGAAGATCCGCCCGAAGTGCTCGCGGTCGGGGAACACCTCGTCCTGCATTGGCAGGAAGGCGCCGCCGGAGTCCACCAGGTACAGACAGGGCAGCCGGTTCTCCAGCGCCACCTCCTGCGCCCGCAGGTGCTTCTTCACGGTCATCGGGTAGTACGTGCCGCCCTTGACGGTGGCGTCGTTGGCGACGATCACGCAGTTCCGGCCGCTGACCCGGCCGATCCCGGCGATCACGCCGGCGGCCGGGGCCTGCCCCTCGTACATCCCGTCGGCGGCGAGGGGGGCGAGCTCCAGGAAGGGCGAGCCGGGGTCGAGAAGGGCGTCGACCCTGTCCCTCGGCAGCAGTTTCCCGCGCGCGGTGTGCCGCTCGCGTGCCTTCTCGCCGCCGCCGAGGCGGGCGGCGGCGAGCTTGCCGCGCAGCTCCTCGACGAGTGCGCGGTGGGCCTCCTCGTTGGCCCGCCAGGCCTCCGACGCGGGGTCCGCCGCGCTCGTCAGCTCCGGTGCCTGCTCCATCCTTGCGGTCCCCTCACCCAGTGATCGACTGTTAATGAGCGTTAACCATTTCCATCAGGTTAACGAGCGCTAACCTGGATGTCTAGAATTGTTTTCATGGCCACCAGAACCGACGCCCCCACCCGCCGCGAGCAGATCCTCAGGGAGGCCGCGCGCCTCTTCGCCGAGCGCGGGTTCCACGGCGTCGGCGTGGACGAGATAGGGGCCGCGGTCGGCATCAGCGGACCCGGTCTGTACCGGCACTTCCCCGGCAAGGACGCGATGCTGGCGGAGCTGCTGGTGGGTATCAGCGGGCAGCTGCTGACCGGCGCCAGGCGCCGTCTGGCGGAGGCCGACGGCGACCCGGCCGAGGCGGTCCTCGACTCGCTCATCGAGGGGCACATCGACTTCGCGCTCGACGACCGTCCCCTGATCACCCTGCACGACCGCGAGCTGGACCGCCTGCGCGACAGCGACCGCAAGCTGGTCCGCCAGCTCCAGCGGCAGTACGTGGAGCTGTGGGTGGAGGCGCTGCGCGCGGTGTACCCGGACCTGCCCGAGCCCGCGGCCCGCTCGGCGGTCCACTCGGTCTTCGGCCTGCTGAACTCCACCCCCCACCTGGGCCGCCCGGGCTCCCTCCCCGGCCGCGCGGCCACGGCGCAGCTCCTGCACCGCATGGCCCGCGGCGCGTTCGCGTCGGCCGCACCCCCACAGGAGTGACGAGCGTTACGAACACCCCCCTGGACTCCCTCCCTACCCGCCGGTACGGTTGCCCTGAGCAAGCGCTTAGCCACGGGGAAGCGCAACCATGGATCGAGTCACCCCCGCGGCGAGCAACCAGGTACGCGAGAGCGGCGCCGGTTTAGGCGCACAGAAGGGTGGCGGCGGTGCGCCGTACGGTGTTCAACGAGGATCACGAGGCGTTCCGGGAGACCCTCCGGGCCTTCATCGAGGCCGAGGTCGTCCCCGTCTACGACGAGTGGCTCGCCGCGGGCCAGGCGCCGCGCGACTTCTACTACAAGCTGGCCGAGCTGGGCGTCTTCGGCATCCGCGTCGACGAGGAGTACGGCGGCGCCGGCATCGACTCCTACAAGTTCGAGGCCATCCTCTACGAGGAGACCGCCCGCGCCGGCATCACCTTCGGCGGCTCCGGCGTGCACGTGCTGCTCGGCCTGCCGTACATCAAGCTTCTCGCCACGGACGAGCAGAAGAAGCGCTTCCTGCCGAAGTTCGTCTCCGGCGAGGAGATGTGGGCCATCGCGATGACGGAGCCGGGCACCGGTTCGGACCTCGCCGGCATGCGCACCACCGCCAAGCTCTCCGAGGACGGCACGCACTACGTCCTCAACGGCGCCAAGACCTTCATCACCGGCGGCGTCCACGCCGACCGCATGATCGTCTGCGCCCGCACCTCCGCGCCGACCGCCGAGGACCGCCGCTACGGCATCTCCCTCTTCGTCGTGGACACCAAGGCGGAGGGCTACTCCGTCGGCCGCAAGCTGGACAAGCTGGGCCTGAAGACCTCCGACACGGCCGAGCTTGCGTTCGTCGACGTGAAGGTGCCCGTCGAGGACCTCCTCGGCGAGGAGAACAAGGGCTTCTACTACCTCGGCCACAACCTGGCCTCCGAGCGCTGGGGCATCGCCTACGGCGCGTACGCGCAGGCCAAGGCCGCCGTCCGGTTCGCCAAGCAGTACGTGCAGGAGCGCACCGTCTTCGGCAAGACCGTCGCGTCGTTCCAGAACACGAAGTTCGAGCTGGCCGCCTGCCAGGCCGAGGTGGACGCCGCCGAGGCCGTCGCCGACCGCTCGCTGGAGGCCCTGGACGCCGGTGAGCTGACGCCCGCCGAGGCCGCCTCCGCGAAGCTGTTCTGCACCGAGGTCGCGCACCGCGTGATCGACCGCTGCCTCCAGCTGCACGGCGGTTACGGCTTCATGAACGAGTACCCGATCGCCCGCCTGTACGCGGACAACCGCGTCAACCGCATCTACGGCGGCACCAGCGAGATCATGAAGTCGATCATCGCGAAGGACATGGGCCTGTAAGCCGGACGCAACTACCGGCGGATACAACTGACTCCATGAGCCAGGCACTTCAGGATCTCCTCGATCTGCTCGACCTCGAGCAGATCGAGGAGAACATCTTCCGCGGCCAGTCCCGGTCCGCCGTCGTCCCGCGCGTCTTCGGCGGGCAGGTCGCGGCCCAGGCGCTGGTCGCCGCCGGGCGCACCGTCCCAGCGGACCGGCACGCCCACTCCCTGCACGCGTACTTCCTGCGCATGGGCGACCCGGGCGCGCCCATCGTCTACAACGTCGAGCGCATCCGCGACGGCCGCTCCTTCACCACCCGGCGCGCGGTCGCCGTCCAGCACGGCCGGCCGATCTTCACCCTCTCCGCGTCCTTCCAAGCGTACGAGGAGGGCCTCGACCACCAGGCCCCCGTGCCGTCCTCGCCCGACCCGGCGAGCCTGCCCACCTCCGCGGAGCGGCTGCGCGGCTACGACCATCTCGACCCGGTCGTCGTCGAGAAGTTCCTGGAGGCCCGCGAGGCCATCGACCTGCGGTACGTCGACGAGCCGCCGTACGGCAGGTTCGGCGAGCCGCGCGAACCGCACAGCCAGGTCTGGTTCCGCACCAACGGCAAGCTCGCGGACGATCCGCTGCTGCACGTCGTGCTGGCCACCTACGTCTCCGACATGACGCTGCTGGACTCCGTCCTCCTCGCGCACGGCCGCGGCGGGTGGGCGGTCGGTGACGTCGTCGGCGCCTCGCTGGACCACGCGATGTGGTTCCACCGCCCGTTCCGCGCCGACGAATGGCTGCTGTACGACCAGGAGTCGCCGTCGGCGCACGGCGGCCGCGGCCTCGGCCAGGCCCGCATCTACACGCAGGACGGACGCCTCGCCGTCTCGGTGATCCAGGAGGGCGTGGTCCGGGTCCCGCGGTGACGGGCGGGCGGGACGTGCGGGGCGGTGTCCGAGATGCCGGGGCGCGGCCCCGCGACTAGGCTCGAAGTCCGAACGCCGCACGCGCGGCACACCCGGCAGACCGGTTCCCGCTTCACGCGGAACGCGTCCCCGGCGATCGCCTCGAGACCTCGCCGGCCGCCCCCCGTGCCCCCTCGACGCCTGCGGTGACATCCGGAAGACCCTCCCGCGACGTCTGTTCGCGGCTGCGGCCATCCACCCCTCCGGCGCCCCGTCGAACTCTTCGAAGGGCGCGCGGGCGACGATGGAGCGAAAGGTGATTCCCATGCGAGCACAACGGGTGAGGCGTCTCGCCGTGACGTCCGCCGCCGGCCTGCTGCTGGCCGGCGGCATCGTGGTGGGCACGGCGGGCACCGCGTCGGCGTCCACCGCCTCCCTGGACCGCAACCACAGCCGCCACTGCTACGACGGCTCCTGGTGGTACGGCAACTGCTATCGGGGCGGTTTCCCCGGCAACGTGAGCGGCTTCTACGGCCTGAGCCCGTTCTTCAACCCGTTCAACCCCTACAACTTCTTCTACGGGAACGCCCCTTATTGGGACCTCTACGGCGGCTTCAGGGGCTGACACCGGCCCCGCCCGCTAAGGCAGTCGGGCCGCCGCGAGCAGGTACGCGGTCATCGGGTCGTAGTGGCGCGGGCTGACGACATGGTCGTCCAAGGGCACCGTCACCTGCACGGTGCCCTCCGCCTCGGCGAGGAACAGCGCGGGGTCGTTGCAGTCGGCGTACCCGACGGAGTCGACGCCGTGCTGTCCGGCGTAGCCCGCCCAACCGTGGTCGGCGACGACCAGGTCGGGCAGCGGGCGGCCCTCGCGCTCCAGGCCGGTCAGGATCGCCTTCATCGGCTCGCCCGAGTGGGTGTGCCACAGGGAGGCGCCGTGTTCGAGGACGGCCACGTCCGCGAACTGCATGACGTACCCCTCGTCCGTCTGCAGCCCGTCCGGGATGACGACGATCTCGCAGCCGGCCCGGCGCAGGGCCGCCGCGGTGGCGTGGTGCACGTCGAGCAGGCCGCCGGGGTGGCCGGTGGCGAACAGCACCCGCTGGCGGTCCTCGGCCGCCTTGCGCAGCCGGCCCGCCAGCCGGTCCAGGGCGTCCACGGTCAGCTCGGGGTCGATGGTGTCCTGCCCGTAGCGGAACTCGGGGTCGTCGTTGACGCCGACCCGTTCCGCCATCACGGCGAGCACGTCCTGCTCGTCGGTCCAGCGGTCGCCGAACTCCAGCCCGAACCAGTAGTTGCGCACGCCGTTCGCGAGCTGGCGGTAGTGGGAGAGGTTGTTCTCGCGCGGCGTGGCGACGTCCCCCGCGATACGGGTTCGGACGAGATGGGCGACGAGCTCGTCGCGACTGGGAGTCCCGGGTATCGGCATGCTCCTCATTGTGAGGCAGCCGCCGCCGTCATGAGGCAGTGATCGCCGTCATGAGGCGGTGACCGCCCGCCGCGTCAGTCTCACGAGGGGTCCCCTCACCCGCGCTTCAGCGCGAACCACAGTTCCATGCGCACGTCCGGGTCGTTCAGGTCGACGGAGAGCAGGGCGGCGCAGCGGGCCATCCGCTGGCGGACGGTGTTGCGGTGCACGGACAGCGCGGTCGCCGTCCGGTCCCAACTGCCGTGCAGGGAGAGCCAGGTGCGCAGGGTCTCGGTGAGCGCCGGGGCGCCGGCGAGCGGCGCGAGGAGGGCGCGGGCGTGCGCCTCGGCGTCGTCGGCCGGGACCAGGTCGGTGAGCGCGGAGCGGGCGCCGTGCCGGGCCAGCGGGGTGCGCGTCGCGTGGGCGCGGGCCAGGGCGCGGGCCGCCTGCACGTCGGCGACCGCCCACTCGCCGGGCTCCACGGCGGCGCTCACCCCGAGCGTCCACCCCTCCTGCGCGACCGGCTCCCGCCCGGCCGGCACGAGCACGCGTACCATCCCGTCCCCGGCCCCCTGCTCGGCTCGTTCTCCGGAGTCGACCAGCGCCGACCCGAGCGCGGCCCCCAGCGCCGACGCGGCCATGGCGTCCGGCGCCCGGCCCTGCGGCCGCCCGTGCACCACCCGCCACCGCCCACCGCCCAGCAGCGGGGCCACCTCCTCGGGGGCGGCGCCCAGGAGGAGGCGCACGAGGGCCGAGGAGTGGGCCGCCCCCGTGGCGGTCCGGTGCCCTGCGGTCAGGAGCGACAGCAGCACGGCGGCGACGGAGACGACGGTGTGGTCGCCGGGTTCGCGCCGTGAGGCGGCCACCCCGAGCACGAGACCGCGCCCCGCGCCCAGCGCGTACGCGGTGAGACGGTCGCCGTCCGCGGCGGTGTCGCTGGCGGTGGCGGAGCCCCGCGCGACGACGGCCCGCGCTAGCTCCGCCAGCGCCTCCCGCGTTCCGCTCCCCGGCTCGCGCCCCGCCGCCGCGAGCTGGACGCCCTCGGGCCGGTACAGCACCGCCCAGCCGCCCACGCGCCGGGCCAGCTGCCGCAGGACCGAGGGGACGGGATCCGGGCGGGACGCCGCGGCGGCGAGGCTCTGCTGCGCCTTCGCCACCCGGCGCAGTTCGGCGTGCCGGGCCTCGGCCATCAGCTGCCAGACGGCGCGGGCGACCCCGGAGAACGTGGTCTGCGGCGGCACCTCCAGCAGCGGCAGCCCGTGCGCGTCACAGGCAGCGACCAGCGCGGGCGGCACCCTGTCGTGCACCGGCGCCAGCCCGAAACCGAGCGCGGCCCCGCCCGCGGCGACGACCCGGGCGACGTACGCGTCGAAGTGCTCCTCCGGGCCCGCCGCCTGCGGGATGTGCACCCCCGCCGTCAGCAGCAGCTCACCGCCCAGCAGGTACGGGTACGGGTCCGCCATCTCCGAGGTGTGCGCCCAGTGGACGGCCAGGCCGGGCCCGGACGGCCCGGCGATCTGCCGCAGGCCCAGGTCCTCGCGGGCCAGCAGGGCGGCGAGCGGCACCGGCGGAGTGGGCGGGACCGCGGGATCGGACACGGTGTGCAATCCGTTCATGTCGAGCGTGAGGAGTGGAGGAAACGTACACTTCCGGGCCTCGTCGCGGCCACCTAGGGTCGGCACGCGCACCGAGGCCCGAACTCGTGTCCGACCCGGTTGTGGCCCCCCAGTACAGTCGTCTTCAGCGGTACAGAGCAGTACATATGCGACGACGCGTAGGAAAGAAGGCAGTTCATGAGCAGCAACGAGACGCCGCGCGGCCCGGTCGACTCCTCGCGGATCCCCCGGTACGCCGGTCCCGCGACCTTCGCCCGGCTGCCCCGCCTCGACGAGGTCGGCCGCGCGGACGTCGCCGTCGTCGGCGTGCCGTTCGACTCGGGCGTCTCCTACCGGCCGGGCGCCCGCTTCGGCGGCAACGCCATCCGCGAGGCCTCCCGGCTGCTCAGGCCCTACAACCCGGCGCAGGACGCCTCCCCGTTCGCCCTCGCGCAGGTCGCGGACGGCGGTGACATCGCGGTGAACCCCTTCGACATCCATGAGGCCGTCGAGACCGTCGAGGCGGCCGCCGACGACCTGCTCGGCACCGGCGCCCGCCTGATGACCCTCGGCGGCGACCACACCATCGCCCTGCCGCTCCTGCGCTCGGTCGCCAAGAAGCACGGCCCGGTCGCGCTGCTCCACTTCGACGCCCACCTCGACACCTGGGACACCTACTTCGGCGCCGAGTACACCCACGGCACGCCGTTCCGCCGGGCGGTCGAGGAGGGCATCCTCGACACCGAGGCGCTCTCCCACGTCGGCACCCGAGGCCCGCTCTACGGCAAGCAGGACCTCACCGACGACGAGAAGATGGGCTTCGGCATCGTCACCTCGGCGGACGTCTACCGTCGCGGCGCCGACGAGGTCGCCGACCAGCTGCGCCAGCGCATCGGCGACCGGCCCCTGTACATCTCCATCGACATCGACTGCCTGGACCCGGCCCACGCGCCCGGCACCGGCACGCCCGAGGCCGGCGGCATGACCTCCCGCGAGCTGCTGGAGATCCTGCGCGGCCTGGCGTCCTGCAACCTGGTCTCCGCGGACGTCGTCGAGGTGGCGCCCGCGTACGATCACGCGGAGATCACGTCGGTGGCCGCGTCCCACACGGCGTACGAACTGACCACGATCATGTCCCGCCAGATTGCCGAGGCCCGCGCGAAGTGACACACGACCACGACCTGGTGCTCCGCCCGACCGCCGCTCAGACGGAGGCCGCGCTGAACCCTCCTCCCGGCCGCACCGGCGGAGACCTGGTCGTGGAGACGCTGGCCGGGCTCGGCGCGACGACCGTGTTCGGCCTGCCGGGCCAGCACGCCCTCGGCGTGTTCGACGCCCTGCGCCGCTCCGACCTGCGCTACGTCGGCCTGCGGGTGGAGAACAACGCGGGCTTCGCCGCCGACGCCTACGGCCGTGTCACCGGCGAGGCGACGCCGCTGCTGCTGTCGACGGGCCCGGGAGCCCTGACGTCGCTCGCCGCGCTCCAGGAGGCGGCGGCGGCCAGCGCGCCCGTGCTGGCGATCTGCAGCCAGGTGCCGACGGCCGGGCTGGGCGGCGGCCGTCGCGGCCATCTGCACGAACTCCCCGACCAGGCGGCGTCGTTCAGGGGGATCGTCAAGTCCGTCCACACCGTCCGCGCGCAGTCCCAGATCCCGTCCGCGATCGAGGCGGCCTGGAAGTCCGCGCTGACGGCCCCGCACGGCCCTGTATGGGTGGAGATCCCGCAGGACGTCCTGTCGGCGGCGACGCCGCTCCCGGCGGTGACGGTCGGGGACGCCTTCCCCGAGGAACTGCCCCCGCGCCCCGAACTCACCGCCGTGGCAGCCGACCTGCTCTCCCGCGCCGAGCGCCCGGCGATCATCGCGGGCGGCGGGGTGATCCGGGCGGACGCCTCGGGCAAGCTGCGCAAGCTCGCGGAACGGCTGGACGCGCCCGTGGTGACGACCTTCGGCGGCAAGGGCGCCTTCCCCTGGACCCATCCCCTCTCCCTGAGGTCCTGGCTGGAGGACCGCCACACCACCGACTTCCTGGAGGATGCGGACGTCCTGCTGGTGGTCGGCTCGGGCCTGGGCGAACTGTCGTCCAATTACCACACGTTCGCGCCTCGCGGCCGGGTGATCCAGATCGAGGCGGACCTGGGGAAGCTGGAGGCGAACCACCCCGCGCTGGGCATCCACGCGGACGCCCGTCTCGCGCTCCAGGCGCTGCTGGAGACGGTGGACGAGCGCCGGGACCCTGCCGCCCCGGAGCGGGTCCGCGTCCTCCTCGCGAAGGTCGCCGACCGCATCGCCGCCCAGGAACTCACCCTGGAGCAGGAGGTGCTGGCGTCGGTGCGCGGGGCGCTCCCGGCCGACTCCCCGTCCTTCTGGGACATGACGATCCTCGCGTACTGGGCCTGGTCCGCGTTCGACGCCAAGGGGCCCAACCTCATGCACTCCGCCCAGGGCGCGGGCGGCCTCGGTTACGCCTTCCCGGCGGCGCTCGGCGCGGCGGCCGCCGACCCGACCCGCCCGGTGCTGGCGGTGTCGGGCGACGGCGGCGCGATGTACTCGATCGCGGAGCTCGCGACCGCGCGGCAGCACGACCTGCCCGTGACCTGGCTGATCGTGGACGACGGCGGCTACGGCATCCTGCGCGAGTACATGACCGACGCGTTCGGCCGGGCCACGGCCACCGAGCTGACCGGCCCGGACTTCGTCGCCCTGGCGGAGTCCTTCGGCGTGCCGGCCACGCGCACGACCCCGGAGACCCTGCGAGCCGACCTGGCGCGGGCCCTCGCGACCCCGGGCCCGTCGGTGGTCGTGCTCCCCGCGGTCCTGCGCATGTTCGCGCCGACACACCTGGGCTGACGGCGTTCCCCTACCGGACTGCCTTCGCTACCAGATGGCCTCGACCCATTCCGGGTGGTCGATGAACGGGTTGCGGTTCTTCTGGTAGGTGTCGTAGACGACCTGGTTGCGGCGCTCCTCGAAGGCGCTCGGCGGGTCCTGCTCGTTCCACTGCTTCAGGACGGACAGCTTGCCCATGTAGGGGTTGCTGCCGTTGTTGACCTTCTCGTTCGGTTCGAGGTCGGCGAATCCGTCGCCGCCGTCGTAGCGCACGGCCATGTAGAGGATCATGCGGGCCACGTCGCCCTTGTCCGCGTCGCGCGGCTCGAAGGAGTCGGAGTCCGTGAGGCTGCCGCCTCCGCCGCTGACCGCGCTGCCGCCGTTGTCGAAGTCCTTGTTGCCGCGGATGCTGTTGACCTGGACGTCGGCCGCGCGCAGGTGGTGCAGGTCGGTGCCGGGACCGGTCACCTCGCCGAAGTCGCCGTGGGACTTGGCCCAGGTGTGCTCGCGGTTCCAGTCGCCGAGGTCGCCGCCGTTGAGGGACTTGCTGCGCGAGACGCCGCTGTACAGCAGGATCACGTTGTTGCTGTTGTTCGGGTCCTGGTCGGTGACCTTCAGCGCGTTCCAGACCGCGGAGTACGAGATCTTCGTCTGCGGGGTGATGATCGTGTGCAGGGCCGACTTCAGGCTCGTCCCCGACTTGCCGATCGCGTTCTTGTAGTACGTCTGGTCGTACGCGGTGGTGGTGGCCGCGGCGGGGGTCGCGGTCAGGGCGGGGGCGGTGAGACCGACCAGGACGGCGGAGGTGGCGAGGGCCACCGTCTTCCACCGGCGTGAGCGGGTCGTCGTAGCCAGCATGTGGGGTGTCCGATCTACGCGGGTCGAGGGGAGGCGGCAATCGGGAGAGTGACATGCACATGCAGCCTTGTAAATGAATCCGGCATGTCGAGTGGATGACGGAAAGCGGCAAGTCAGGTTTTGTCTACGCGAGTTGATCGCGATGGGGATGCGAGGACGGCCCCGGCTCGGTCGAGCGGGGGCCGTCGGTGACGCGGTGACGGTCCGTCAGTTCACGTCGGAGGCGTCCAGGCGGTAGATCGTCGAGGAGTTGGAGTCGCTGGCGGAACTGGAGTCGGAGGAGTTCGCGTTCTCGGACGTGTCGCCCGAAGCCGACTCCTGCGTCGCCGCGGCGGAGCTGTATTCGCTCTCCTGTACCGCCGTCCCGTTCTTCTGCACCCACGCGGTCACCTCGGAGCTCGCCGTGGAGCCGCCACCGGGGCCGCCGCCCATGCCGCCGCCGAGCTGGACGTAGTGCAACTCGCCCTTCTTCACCAGCTCCTTGAGCCTGGCCAGGGTCATCGCGTTGTCACTGCCGGACCAGCCCCACATCGAGATCACCGGCTCGCCGCTGCTGAGGACGAGCTGCGCCGCGCTCTGCGAACCGGACACCGCCAGCAGCCACTTGGCGCCGTCCTGGTTCTTCTTCAGGTACGCGATCAGCTCGCTGCTCGCGCCGCCCATCCCGCCTCGCGCCATTCCGCCTCGTGCCATCCCACCTTGGGCCGTTCCTCCTTGGGCCGTTCCGCCGCCCGTGCCCGCGCCGGAGGGAGGCGTGCCGCCGGCCGTTCCGCCGCCCGGCAGTTCACCCCCGCCGGGGAAGCCGCCGGCCTGTCCGTCGCCCTGCCCGTCGGCCTGAGCGCCGTCCTGGCCGCCGCGCTGGGCGCCGTTCGGAGCCTCGCCCTGACCGCCGCCGGGGAACCCGCCTCGTCCGCCACCGCCCCCGAAGCCGCCGTTGCCCGTGGTCGGACCGGCCGTCGGGTTGACGCCGCCCATGCCGCCTCCCGTGCCCGCCGGCACCGACCAGGCGTACGCCGCCGGGCCCGCCACCGCCGCGACGACCGCCGCCGCCACCGAGGCGGCCAGCAGCCGCGCCCGGGCGCCGGAACGGAACACGAACAGGCCCGTGACCGCCAGCGCCATGACCACGCCCACGGACGGCCACAGCCAGGTGTTCCAGCCGGACGCCCGGCGCAGCAGCACGATCGCCCAGACGGCGGTGACGCCCAGCGCGAGCGGCAGCACCCACGCCCAGCGCCGGTCGGCGCGGAACGCGCGCAGCAGCATCGCGCCGCCGCCCCCGCACAGGGCCGCGACGCCGGGGGCGAGCGCGGTCGTGTAGTACGGGTGCATGGTGCCCTCGGCCAGGGCGAACGTCAGGTAGTGCAGCAGCGTCCAGCCGCCCCACAGCAGCAGCGCGGCGCGGGTGAGGTCGGTGCGCGGCGCACGGCCGCACAGGACGAGGCCGGCGACGAGGGCGATGGCCGAGAAGGGGAGCAGCCAGGAGATCTGCCCGCCGAGGACGTCGTTGAACAGCCGGCCGATGCCGGCGGCCCCGGAGAAGCCGCCGCCTCCGCCACCGCCGCCCCCGCCGTTGCCCTCGCCGCCGAAGATCCGGCCGAGACCGTTGTAGCCCATGATCAGGTTCCAGGCGCTGCCGTCGGTGGAGCCGCCGATGTAGGGCCGCTCGTCGGCCGGGACCAGGGACACGGCCGCCGCCCACCAGAAGCTGGACACGGCCAGCGCCACCCCTGCGACCAGCAGGTTGACGATCCGCTTCACCGGCGTCGGCCTGGCCGCGTACAGGTAGACCGCGAAGACGGCGGGCAGCGCGATGTAGCCCTGGAGCATCTTGGTGTTGAAGGCCAGCCCGAAGCAGACCGCCGAGCCGACGAGCGGCAGCAGCCTGCCGTCGCGCACGGCCCGCAGGGCCAGCGCCGCGCCGCCCGCCATCAGGAACACCAGGAGCGTGTCGGGGTTGTTGTCGCGGTTGATGGCGACGGTGATCGGGGTCAGCGCGAGCACCAGCGCGGCGAGGGCCGCCGCGCCGTGGCCCCACACACGCTTCACCGAGGAGTGCACGATCCAGACGGTGGCGAGGGCCGCCAGGATCAGCGGCAGCATCATCTGCCAGGTGCCGAAGCCGAACAGCCGGCAGGACAGGCCCATCACCATCAGGGCGAAGGGCGGCTTGTCGACGGTCAGGAAGTTCCCCGCGTCCAACGAGCCGAAGAACCAGGCCTTCCAGCTCTGTGTGCCGCTCAGCACGGCGGCGCTGTAGAAGCTGTTGAGGGACGAGCCCGAGAGGTTCCAGGAGTACAGCGCCGCCGCCAGGGCGAGGATCGCGAGCAGTGCGGGGAGCGACCAGCGCGGCGCCCGCTCCGGTGGCGCGGGCGCGGCTGACGACGTCGGCGCCGGCGACGACGTGGCCGTCGCGGGCCGGTCGGGGGAGGCGGTCGGCTGGGGGAGGGGATCGGTGGCTGAGGTCACCCTTCGCATGCTGCAGGCCGGTCGTGGGTGGCCGCTGTGCCGGACCTGGTCGTCTCCTGTGAAGGCCGCCGGGGCGTCAAGACGCCCGCCGCTAAACGGCCCCGAGCCCTTCGAGCGCCAAGGCCCCTCATTCGTACAACTTTTCGCTGAACTCGTGTGTCAATCCTGCATGACTCACCGGACATTCAGACGCACGAGGAGACTGCTCGCCACCACGATCGGCGTGGGCGTCCTCGTCACAGGGGTGGCCGCCGCCTCGCCTGCCGCGGCCGCTCCTGCCGCCGTCAGCTGCACCTCGGCCAAGGCGGGACTCGCCGCCAAACTCAAGAAGGACATCACCGCCGCGCTCGCGGGCCGCGCCGGCACCGTCGCCGTGGGCCTCTACGACCGCAGCACCAACACCACCTGCACCCTGCGCGCCTCCACCGCCTTCGACTCCGCCAGCGTGGTCAAGGTCACGGTCCTGTCCGCCCTGCTGTGGGACGCGCAGAAGACCAAGCGGGGCCTGACCGCCCGTGAGCGGACCCTCGCCACGGCCATGATCACCAAGTCGGACAACGCCTCCACCACCGCCCTGTGGAACCAGCTCGGCCTGACCAAGATCAAGGGCTTCCTCGCCGCCGCGAAGATGACGCAGACCAAGCCGGGCGCGAACGGCTACTGGGGCCTGACCCAGATCACCGTCACCGACGAGCAGAAGCTGCTCGGGCTGCTCACCGCCAAGAACACGGTGCTCCTCGACTCCTCCCGCGCCTACGTCCTCCGGCTCATGGGCCAGGTCGTGGCGAGCCAGCGCTGGGGTACGCCCTACGGCAAGCCCGCGAACGTCACCCTCCAGGTGAAGAACGGCTGGCTGTCCCGGGCCACCAACGGCTGGCGCGTGCACAGCCTGGGCACCTTCAAGGGCGGCGGCCACGACTACCAGATCACCGTCCTCACCCACGGCAACAGCACCATGAACTACGGCATCGCCACCATCCAGGGCGTCGCCAAGGTCATCCACCGGGATCTCGCGGCCTCCTGAGCCCCGCCCCGCTCCCTCGTGGGCCGGAACGTGACAGAGGGATGAAATCCGCTTCCCTCGGCGTTGGTGCCTTCCGGTAGATCAGGACGACCGGAGGGCACCGCGTGGAACCGCAACGGGGATGGGCGAGGAGACTGGCGAGCTACGCGTGGCGCCATCCGGCGGACGTGGTACTGGCGCTCGTCTCGTCACTCGCCGGCATGGCCGTGATGGCCGTCGTCCCGCTGATCACCAAGGTGATCATCGACGACGTCATCGGCGGCCACACCCGCTCCATGGCCCCCTGGGCGGGCGCCCTGGTCGCCGCCGCGGTCCTCGTCTACGGCCTCACCTACGTCCGCCGCTACTACGGCGGCCGGCTCGCCCTCGACGTCCAGCACGACCTGCGCACGGAGATGTTCGCGACGATCGCCCGGCTCGACGGGCGCCGGCAGGACGAGTTGTCCACCGGGCAGGTCGTCGGCCGCGCCACCAGCGACCTCCAGCTCATCCAGAGTCTGCTGTTCATGCTCCCGATGACCATCGGGAACGTCCTGCTCTTCCTGATCTCCCTCGCCGTCATGGCGTGGCTGTCCCCGCCGCTCACCCTCGTCGCGCTGGCCGTCGCCCCCGCCCTGTGGTGGATCGCCCGGCGCAGCCGCCGCAGGCTCCACCCCGCGACCTGGTACGCGCAGGCCCAGGCGGCGGCCGTGGCCGGCGTGGTCGACGGGGCGGTCAGCGGGGTGCGCGTGGTGAAGGGGTTCGGGCAGGAGGAGCAGGAGACCGGGAAGCTCAGGGAGGTCGGCCGCAGGCTCTTCGCGGGCCGGCTCCGCACGATCCGCCTGAACGCCCGCTACACCCCGGCCCTCCAGTCCGTCCCCGCCCTCGGCCAGGTCGCGATGCTCGCCCTCGGCGGCTGGCTCGCCGTGCGCGGGCACATCACCCTCGGCACGTTCGTCGCCTTCTCCACCTACCTCGCCCAGCTCGTCGGCCCGGTCCGCATGCTCGCCGTGGTCCTCACCGTCGGCCAGCAGGCCCGCGCCGGCACCGAACGGGTCCTGGAGCTGATCGACACCGAGCCGTCGATCCGGGAGGGCGTCAAGGAGCTGCCCGCCGACGCGCCCGCGACCGTCGAGTTCGACGACGTCTCCTTCGCCTACGAGGACGGCCGCCCCGTCCTGGACGGCCTCACCTTCGAGATCCGCCCCGGCGAGACCCTCGCCGTCGTCGGCTCCTCCGGCTCCGGCAAGTCGACCGTCTCCCTGCTGCTCCCGCGCTTCTACGACGTCACCCGGGGCGCCGTCCTCATCGGCGGCCACGACGTGCGCGAGCTCACCCTCGACTCGCTGCGCGCCGCGATAGGCCTGGTCCCCGAGGACTCGTTCCTCTTCTCCGACACCGTCCGCGCCAACATCGCCTACGGCCGCCCCGACGCCACCGACGACGAGATCAGGGCCGCCGCTCACGCGGCGCGCGCCGACCGGTTCATCGACGAGCTGCCCGACGGCTACGCCACAAAGGTCGGCGAGCACGGCCTGACCCTGTCCGGCGGCCAGCGCCAGCGGATCGCCCTCGCGCGCGCCCTCCTCACCGACCCGCGCCTGCTCGTCCTCGACGACGCCACCTCCGCCGTGGACGCCCAGGTCGAGCACGAGATCCACGAGGCGCTCAAGCACGTCATGGCGGGCCGCACGACCCTCCTCATCGCCCACCGCCGCTCCACGCTGAACCTCGCCGACCGCATCGCAGTCCTCGACGACGGCCGGCTCGCCGACCTCGGCACCCACGAGGAACTGCAGAAACGCTCCGCGCTCTACCGCCGCCTCCTCACCGACCCCGACGAGCTCGGCGGCGTCTCCCCGGGCCACACCCACCCCGCACCGCCGCGCGAGGACACGTCGGTGCGCGCGGAGCTCGACGCCGAGTTCGACGCCGAGCGGGGCCTCACCCCCCGGCTGTGGACGGGCGAGCGCACCCCCCGGGACGCCGCGCTCGACGGCACCCCGGCCACGCCCGAGCTGCTCGCCCAGGTGGAGGCGCTCCCGCCGGCGACCGACCTCCCCGAAGTCGACGAGTCCCGCGCGGTCACCCCCGAGGACTCCTACGGCCTGCGCCGGCTGCTGCGCGGCTTCGGGCGGCCCCTGCTGATCAGCCTCGGCCTGGTCGCCGTGGACGCCGGCATGGGCCTGCTGCTGCCGGTGACGATCCGGCACGGCATCGACGACGGGGTCGGCCGGGCGGCGCTGGGCGCGGTGTGGGCGGCCTCGCTGCTCGCCCTGTGCGCCGTCCTCGCCCAGTGGGCCGCGCAGAGCGGTGAGATCCGGATGACCGGCCGCACCGGCGAGCGGGTCCTGTACGCGCTGCGCCTGAAGATCTTCTCCCAGCTCCAGCGGCTCGGGCTCGACTACTACGAGCGGGAGTTGACCGGCCGGATCATGACGCGGATGACCACTGACGTGGACGCGCTGTCGACGTTCCTGCAGACGGGCCTGGTCACCGCGTTCGTCTCGCTCGTCACCTTCTTCGGCATCATGGTCGCCCTGCTGGTGCTGGACGTGGAGCTCGCGCTCGTCGTGTTCGCGACCCTGCCGCCGCTGGTCGTCGCCACGTACTTCTTCCGCCGGGCCAGCGTGAAGGCCTACGAACTCGCCCGGGAGCGGATCGCGCTGGTCAACGCCGATCTCCAGGAGTCGGTGGCCGGGCTGCGGATCGTGCAGGCGTTCCGGCGTGAGCGGGACGGCGCCGCGCGGTTCGCGGAGCGCAGCGACGGCTACCGCCGGGCGCGCATCCGCGGCCAGTGGATGATCTCGGTGTACTTCCCGTTCGTGCAGTTCCTGTCGTCGGCCGCCGCGGCGGCCGTCCTGGTGGTCGGCGCGGGCCGGATCGACGACGCGACGCTCACCACGGGCGCCCTGGTCGCCTACCTCCTCTACATCGACCTGTTCTTCGCCCCCGTGCAGCAGCTCTCCCAGGTCTTCGACGGCTACCAGCAGGCCACCGTCTCGCTCGGCCGCATCCAGGAGCTGCTGCGCGAGCCGGCCTCCACGAAGTCCGCCGACGAGCCGCTCCAGGTGCTGTCGCTGCGCGGCGAGATCGCCTTCGAGGACGTGCACTTCCGCTACGGCCCCGCCGACGACCCCGAAGAGGCCCTGACCGGCATCGACTTGAGGATCCCCGCCGGGCAGACCGTGGCCTTCGTCGGCGAGACCGGCGCGGGCAAGTCGACGCTGGTCAAGCTGGTGGCCCGGTTCTACGACCCGACCTCGGGCCGGGTGCTGGTCGACGGCACGGACCTGCGTTCCCTCGACCTCACCTCCTACCGCCACCGGCTCGGCGTCGTCCCGCAGGAGGCCTACCTCTTCCCCGGCACGGTCCGCGACGCCATCGCCTACGGCCGGCCGGACGCCGGCGACGCCGAGGTGGAGGCGGCGGCGCGGGCCGTCGGCGCGCACGAGATGATCGCCACGCTGGAGGGCGGCTATCTGCACGAGGTCGCCGAGCGGGGCCGCAACCTGTCCGCCGGGCAACGGCAGTTGATCGCGCTGGCCCGCGCCGAACTCGTCGACCCCGACGTGCTGCTGCTGGACGAGGCGACGGCCGCCCTGGACCTCGCGACGGAGGCCCAGGTCAACCAGGCCACCGACCGGCTCGCCGGCCGCCGTACCACGCTCGTGGTCGCCCACCGGCTGACCACGGCGGCGCGCGCGGACCGGGTGGTCGTGATGGACCACGGCAGGGTCGTCGAGGACGGCGCCCACGAGGAACTGCTCGCGCGCGACGGACGGTACGCGGCGCTGTGGCGGACTTTCGTCGGGGAGCCGGTCGCCACGTCGAGCTGACGGCGGCCGCGCCCGTCCCGCCTGTCCCGCCGCGTCCCGTGCCGCGGCGGGGCAACCGTTCACCCCGCCCGGTGCGTCCGTACATCAGTACGGCGGCACACCAGTGCTGTCGTATGTCTGTACGACGATGGCGGCGGAGCGGGAGGCGCGGACCGTGGACCTTGGTGAGACGCATGGGCGACCGACGGCCGCACTGACCGCACTGGCCGTGCTCGTCGCCTCGGTCCTCATCGGGCTGCTCACGCCGGGCAGCGCCGAGGCCGCCGCGGCCGCCCCCTGCGCCGGCCGGAAGGTGCGGACCGTGACGTTCTCCACCGGCTCGGTGCACGTCTACAACAACCGCGGCATGGTCTGCGCCTACACCGTGCAGAAACGTCCCGGCGCGAACAAGCGGATGTCGATCAGCCTCCAGGCGCGCGGCCACCGGCCCCGGCAGCTGACCGGCGACCGGACCGCCCGGATCGGCCCGGTCGACGTCTACGCCGGCCACCGCTGGGTGCTGGTCAGGGGCTCCGTCGGCGCAGGCTCGGGCAGTTCCGGCTGGTTCCGCTCCTGACAGATACGGGCGTTGCGGACGCCGCCGCCCAACCCCCTCTGGTGTGAAGGGTGTTGCTCCGATAGCTTCCGGCACATCCGACTCACAGGGAAGGGTGCACGCGCATGCGCAAGGCGCTCAGATGGCTGCTGGCGTTCACCGTGCTGATAGGCATGGTGAGCACGGCCCACGCGGCCACCGCCGCACAGCCCGAAGCCGCAGACATAAAGGACCGGCTGCTCTCCATACCGGGCGTCAGCCTGATCCAGGAGAAGCCGTACCCCGGCTACCGTTACTTCGTACTGAATTTCACCCAGCCGGTGGACCACCGGGACCCCGCCAAGGGCACGTTCCAGCAGCGGATCACCGTGCTGCACAAGGACGTCAGCCGGCCCACGGTCTTCTACACCGGCGGCTACAGCGTCTCCACCAACCCCGGCCGCCGCGAGCCCACGCAGATCGTGGACGGCAACCAGGTCTCCATGGAGTACCGCTTCTTCACCCCGTCCCGCCCCGAGCCCGCCGACTGGTCCAAGCTGGACATCTGGCAGGCCGCGAGCGACCAGCACCGCATCTTCACGGCCCTCAAGGCGATCTACCCGAAGAACTGGATCTCCACCGGCGGCTCCAAGGGCGGCATGACGGCCACCTACTACGAGCGTTTCTACCCGCGTGACATGGACGGCGTGGTCGCCTACGTCGCTCCCAACGACGTGGTGAACGACGAGGATTCGGCCTACGACCGCTTCTTCGCCAAGGTCGGCACCAAGGAGTGCCGCGACCGCCTGAACGCCGTCCAGCGCGAGGCGCTGGTGCGCCGCGAGCCGCTGGAGAAGCGGTACACCGAGTACGCCGCGACCGAGGGCCTTACCTTCGACACCATCGGCGGCCTGGACCGCGCCTACGAGGCCGTCGTCCTCGACTACGTGTGGGGCTTCTGGCAGTACAGCCTGCTGTCGGACTGCGACTCCATCCCCGCCGACGCCAAGTCCGCGACGGACGACGAGATCTGGACCTCCATCGACACGATCTCCGGGTTCTCCGCCTACGCCGACCAGGGCCTCGCGGCGTACACGCCGTACTACTACCAGGCGGGCACCCAGCTCGGCGCGCCCACCATCCGTTTCCCGCACATCGAGCGCCGGTACATCCGCTACGGCTACCAGCCCCCGCGCAACTTCGTCCCCCGGGACATCCCGATGCGCTTCCAGCAGTTCGCCATGGGGGACGTCGACGCCTGGGTGCGCCATCACGCCCGCCACATGCTCTTCGTCTACGGCCAGAACGACCCGTGGGGCGCGGAGCCGTTCCGCCTCGGGCCCGGCTCGAAGGACTCCTACGTCTTCACCGCGCCCGGCATGAACCACGGCGCGAACGTCGCCGGACTGGTCGCCGACGAGAAGGCCCTCGCCACCGCCCGCATCCTCGAGTGGGCGGGCGTCGCCCCGGCCGCCGTCAAGGCCGACGCCGCGCAGGCCAAGCCGCTGGCCAGGTTCGACGCCAAGCTGGACGTGCGTGACGTGGAGCGGGAGCCCGCCCTGCGTCCGTGACGCCGCCTCGGGCGCCGCGCCACGCAGTGCGCGGCGTCCCGAGGTCAGTAGGTCAGGCCGTGGCCGACCGGGTACAGCGTGCGCGTCGGATCGTCGGCGCGCCGCACCGGCACCGGCAGCCGCCCGTGCGGCGGCACGACTCCGGCGATCACCCTGGCCGCGGCGCGCAGTTCGACGTCGGTCCAGGAATAAGTCGCCAAGCAGGCGCGCACCCGCGGTAGTCGAGCCACGTCGTACGGGTTGCGGACGGCGACCGCGACCGTCGGCCGCCCGGTCGCCAGCAGCCGCTCCACCAGAGTCCGCTGCGCGCTGTCCGCGGTGACCTCGTACGTCGCCGCCACCACCGCGTCGGCCTCGCCCGCCCGCGTCACCGCCCGCTCGATGACGGCGTCGGACGGGGCCGTCCCCGTGGACAGGGCGGTCGCCGTGAAGCCCAACTCGCCGAAGGCGGCGGCGAGCACGGAGGTCGGCGGGCCCGTGGTGCCCGTCGGGGAGGCCGGATCGGCGCCCACCACCAGAAGCCGGCGGTGCCTGCGGGGCGACAGCGGCAGCAGCGGGCCCTCGTTCACCAGCAGCGTCGTCGTCCGCTCGGCGATACGGTCCGCCGCCGCGAGATGCGCCCGCGCGCCCACCGTCCGCCGCACGCCGACCCGGCTGACGTACGGGTCCGCGAACAGGCCCAGCCTCGCCTTCAGCCGCAGGATCCGCAGGACCGACTCGTCGAGCCGCGCCCGCGTCAGCTCCCCCTCCCGCACGGCCCTCACCACGGCGTCGAAGGCGACGTCCAGCCTCGGCGGGTTGAGGAGCTGGTCGACGCCCGCCTCGAGCGCCAGCACGGGGACCCGTTCGTCGCCGTACTTGGTGCGCACGCCCGCCATGTCCAGGGCGTCGGTCACCACGACCCCGTCGTAGCCGAGGCGTTCACGCAGCAGACCGGTGACGACGGGCCGTGAGAGGGTGGCCGGGTCGCCGCCGGCCGAGTCCAGCGCCGGCATCAGCAGATGCGCGGTCATGATCGAGTCGACGCCGGCCGCGATCGCCGCCCGGAACGGCACGGCGTCCAGCTCCTCCCACACCTGACGGCTGTGCGTGACGACGGGGAAGCCGAAGTGACTGTCGACGGCGGTGTCGCCGTGCCCCGGGAAGTGCTTCGCGGTCGCCGCGACCCCGGCCGACCGGTAGCCCCTGATCTCCGCGTCGACGAAGCCGGCCACCGCCTCCGGGACGGCCCCGAACGAGCGCACCCCGATCACCGGGTTGGCCGGGTCCACGTTCACGTCGGCCACGGGGGAGTAGTTCTGCCGGATGCCCATCGCACGCAGCTCCCGGCCCGCGATCCGCCCGAGCGTGCGGGCGTCGGCGCGGGAACCGCCGGCGCCGACCGCCATCGCGCCCGGGAACAGCGTGGCCGGCGCGCCGACACGGGCGACGATCCCGTGCTCCTGGTCGGTGGAGATCAGCACCGGCAGCCCGCGCGGCCGCCGCAGCGAGGCCCGCTGGATCCCGTTGGAGAGGTCGGCGGTCTGGAGCGGGTCGCGGGTGTTGTGGGCCCAGGTGAAGTAGATGATCCCCCCGACGTGGTAACGGTCGATCAGCTCGGCGGCGCTGCGCACGCCCAGCTCGCGGAGGTTGGCCTCGGCGTCGGCCGGGTCCGGGTCGGTCGCCGAGTGGCCGTACACCCTGGTGACGAAGAGCTGGCCGGCCTTCTCCTCGACGGACATACGCGCGATCAGCGCGCGCAGGCGGCGGTCGTCGGCGCGGGCGGTGCCGCTGAGGGAGAGGGCCGCTGTGAGACCGGCGGTGGCGGTGAGAACGGTACGTCGGGAGGGCATGTGCGCTCCTTGCGGGGACCGGCGGGGGGTCCGGCCGGGGGCCGGGCGGGGCTTCGGTGGCGCACGGTACCCGCGGCGGGGCCGCCATCGGCGGATTGAGGGGGGGCGCGCCGATGGCGGGGCGCTGCGGGCCCCGGACGGTACGGGTCCGGCCGGGGGCCGGGCGGGGCTTCCGGTGGGGCACGGTACCCGTGGCGGGGCCGCCATCGGCGCATTGGAGGGGGCGTGCCGACGGCGGGGCGCTACGGGCCCCGGACGGTACGGCTCGGTCTCGCCCGGTACGGCCCGGCCCGGTGCGACGGCCCGCGCCTCCGACCGAGCGTTGTCACCGGGCTCGGCCCGGCTCGGCACGGCTCAGTCCTGCACGGCTGGATCCGGCCTGGCCCGACCGGCCGGGAACAGTCGGCAGGGCGGCCGTGGCCTCCGGCCTGGCCCGGCTCCGTCCGGCGGTCCGGCTCGGCACGGCTCAGTCCTGCACGGCTGGATCCGGCCTGGCCCGACCGGCCCGGACCGTCGGCACGGCGGCCGTGGCTTTGCGCCGGGGCTCGTGCGCGCCCGCCGGGTGGGTCCGTGCGCGCCCGCCAGGTGGGTCAGTGGGCGGCCGCGACCCTCGGCCAGTGCTCCCGCAGGGTCCGTACCGTCTCCGCGATCGCCGGCCGGCGGGCCGCGCCCGTGCGCCACAGCGCGTACAGCCGCCGCACCGGCATCGGGTCGAGCCGCACCTCCACCACCCCCGCCGGCAGCGGCCCGCGCCCCAGCCGCGGGATGAGGGCGACACCGAGGCCGGCGGCGACCAGGGCGACCAGTGTCGGGTTCTCCTCGGCCTGGTGGACGAGATCCGGCTCGTGCCCAGCCGCGCGCAGCGTGCGCAGCAGCCAGTCGTGGCAGACCCGGCCCGGCGGCTGGCAGATCCACCGCTCGCCGCCCAGCTCCTCCCGGCGGACGGCGCTCCGCCCGGCGAACGGGTGCCCCTCGGGAACCAGCAGGTCGCACAGGTCGTCCCCGATCACCGCCTGCTCCACCCCCGCCGGGGCGGGCAGCGGCGCGATGTCCCAGTCGTGGGCGACGACGAGGTCCACGGCGCCCTTCGCGACCAGGTCCACGGACAGGTCCGGGTCGACCTCGGTGAGACGGGCGTCCAGCGCCGGATGCCGGTCCGCGAGGTCGGCCAGCACGGCGGGCATCAGGCCGCGCGCCGCCGACGCGAACGCGGCCACGCTCAGCCGACCCGCCGGAACACCCCTGCGCTCCTCAAGACCGGTCTCCGCCCGCTCGATGATCGTCAGCAACTCCTGCGCCGTCGAGGCGAGTTGCAGCGCCTCGTCGGTGAGACGGACGCCGCGCCCCTCCCGTTCCAGCAGAGTGGTCCGGGTCTCCCGCTCCAGCTTGGCGATCTGCTGGGACACGGCCGACGGCGTGTAGCCGAGCGCGGCGGCCGCGCCGCCGACGGTGCCGTGCACGGCGACGGCGTGCAGGGCCCGCAGGCGCTGGAGGTCGAGCACGACGGGCTCCTCACGTAAGCGTTGCTTCATCCCATCATGCAGCAGACTTCGCTGGTGCTTCACAGTCACGCGGGGAGATCCTCGACGCATGCGCCTGCCTCCCGCCCATCTCGCCCTCGCCGTCCTGGTCGCAGCCGTCTGGGGCGTGAACTTCACCGTCATCGAGATCGGCCTCGACCACTTCCCGCCGCTCCTCTTCTCCGCCCTGCGTTTCCTCGTGGCCGCGCTGCCCGCCGTATTCTTCGTGGGCCGCCCCAGGACGGCGTGGAAGTGGATCGTCGCGGTGGGCCTGGTGCTCGGGGTCGCGAAGTTCGGGCTCGTGTTCGTCGGCATGGACGCGGGAATGCCGGCCGGACTGACCTCCCTGGTCCTCCAGATACAGGCGGTGTTCACGGCGGGCATCGCCGCGGTCGTCCTCGGCGAACGCCCCACCCCGCTGCGGGTGTTGGGCATGGCCGTGGCCCTCGCCGGCATCGCCGTGGCGGCCGTGGACGAGGGCTCCTCGGGCCCGCTCGGCGCCTTCGTGCTGGTCGTGGCGGCGGCGGCGTGCTGGGGCGCGTCGAACGTCCTCACCCGCAAGGCCTCCCCGCCGGACGCCCTGAACTTCATGGTGTGGGTCAGCACCGTCCCCGTCCTGCCGCTGCTGGCTCTGTCCCTCCTCACGGAAGGCCCGTCCCGGGACTGGGAGGCGCTGCGCACGCTGGACTGGCAGGGCGTCGGCACGATCGCCTTCGTCGCGTGGGTATCGACAGTCTTCGGCTTCGGCGCGTGGGGCTGGCTCCTGCACCGCCATCCGGCATCCATGGTGGCCCCGTTCTCCCTCCTGGTCCCCGTCTTCGGCATGAGCGCGGCGGCGGTGATCCTGGGCGAACCGGTGAGCGGCCTGCGAGGGTGCGCGGCGGCACTGCTGGTGGGTGGAGTGGCGCTGACGTCACTGGCACCGGCGGGGCGGAGGAGGGCGACGGGGGTGCCGGGGACGCCGCCGGGGGAGTCGGGCGAGTCCGGGGAGCTGAGGGAATCGGGGGAGTTGGGGGAGCTGAGGGAGCCGGGGACGCCGTCGGCTTCCGTAGTGCCGCATGACCGGCGGTCACCGGTCCCGGTCGCGGCCCCGGCCTCGGTCCCGGTCGCGGCCCCGGCCCCGGTCCCGGCCGAGGCCCCGGTCCCGGCCTCGGCCGAGGCCCCGGCCTAGGTCCCGGCGCACTCCGGAAACCCGTTCGACGACTCCCGTCGTGTCCGCGAGACTTCCCCCGGATTCGATGACACGCTCGCACAGCCGCGGAAGGACATCACCGGGTGAGTTTCCGACTGGAGGGGCCGGTTCTCGAGGGCGCGCTCGTGCGCCTGGAGCCGCTGGAGCACAGGCACGCCGACGACTTGGCGGTGGCGGCGGAGGAGAACCGGGGGACGTACGCGTACACGTGGGTCCCGAGAGCCGACGAGGTCGGCGACTACGTCGACGCGCAGCTCGCCCGCGCGGCGACGGGCCGGCTCGCGCCGTACGCCCAGATCTCGCTCGCCACGGGCCGGGCGGTCGGCGCCACGTCGTACTGGGAGCCGCGCTCCTGGCTGGACGAGGACCGCCTGGACGCCGTGGAGATCGGGTTCACCTGGCTGGCGGGCTCGGCGCAGGGCACCGGCGTCAACGCCGAGGCCAAGTTCCTCCTCTTCCGGCACGCCTTCGAGGAGTGGGGCGTCTCACGGGTCGACCTCAAGTCGGACGCCCGCAACAGCCGTTCCCGGGCGGCCATCGAGAGCGTGGGCGCCCGCTTCGAGGGCGTGCTGCGCAACTGGTCCCGTTCCTGGGCCCCCGGCGAGGACGGCCGACTGCGCGACACCGCGGTCTTCTCGATCACGGCGGAGGAATGGCCCGAGCGGCGCGTCCGGCTGGAGGAACGGGTGGCGAGGTTCCGGTCACGGACGAGGTGACATCGCCCGTCACGGGCCTGCGTCGAGATCCCCAGGGACAGGCTCAGGGGCCGGCCGGGGCTGCGGCCGGCGGCCCTTCGGGCTCCTGAGCGGCGCCGCCGGGCGAGGCCGGCTCCGGCGGGGCCGAGGGCGGGGCGGCGAGTCGTGGCGGGGGCTCGTGCGACGGACCGGCGGCTCCGCGCGGCGGAACCTCCCTCGGCGGCAGTCGATCCAGCGCGCCCCTCCTCGACCGCACTCTCCCGGACGTGGCCCTGCCCCGTAGTTCGGGGGTCATGGCGGCCACCGCCGTCACCGCGACGAGGCACAGCAGGCCGCCGCCGACCAGGGCGGTCGCGCCCGAGGTCCAGCCGGCCACGAGACCGCCGCGCAGACTGCCGAGGTGCGGGCCCGCCTGGCCGACGACGGTTTCGGCCGCCGTCACCCGGCCCAGCAGGGAGTCCGGAGTCCGGGTCTGCACGATCGTCGTACGGGACAGCACGGCCACCGCGTCCGCCGCCCCGGCCAGGACGAGCATCCCGAGGCAGGCCCACGCGTTCGGCATCAGCCCGAACAGGGCCAGGGCCACGCCCCAGGTGGCGGAGGCGCACAGCATCACCGGCCCCGGACGGGCGAGCCGCGTGACGGGCCCCGAGAACGCGGTCGCCGCCACCCCGCCCACCGCGAGCGCCGACAGGAACAGGCCCAGGGTGTGCGGATCACCGCCGAAGCGTTCCGCGTTGACCAGCGGGAACAGACTGGTCGGCATCGCCAGCACGGTCGCGGCGAGGTCGGTCAGCAGGGCGCCGCGCACCACCCGATGCCCTGTCAGGAAGCGCAGTCCGTCGAGGACGCCGTGCAGGCCCGGGCGGGACCTCTCGCCCTCGGGCGGCAGCGCGGGCAGGCCGAACGCGCCGTGGAAGGCGAGGCCGAAGCTGAGGGCGTCCAGCAGATAGCAGACGCCGATGCCCCACCACCCGAGAACGACGCCGGCGACGGCCGGGCCGAGCAGCATCATCGCCTGGCCCGTGACCTGGTTCAGCGCCAGCCCCGCGGCCACCTGGTCCCCGGGCAGCAGTCGCGGCACGAACACGCCCGCCGCCGGCGCCCCCACCGCCCCGAACGACGCCTGCACCGCGACCAGCGCCAGCACGACGGGCACCGGCACGTGTCCCGTGAAGCCCTGCACCGCCAGCAGCACGGAACAGGCGGCCTGTCCGACCGTCGCCATCAGATACACCCGGCGCCGGTCGGCCCGGTCCACCCACGCCCCCGCGAACAGCCCGACGCCGACCATCGGCACCGCCTGCGCCAGTCCGACCGCCCCGCTCCAGAACGCGCTGTGGGTCACGTCCCACACCTGGAACATCACGGTGACCATGGTCATGAAGCCGCCGAGCGTGGACACCGTGCGCCCGATCAGCAGCCGCCGGAAGACGGGGGAGGTGCGAAGGGGGCGGACGTCGAGGAGGGCACGGCCGAGACTCATGACGCCGGCGGCGCGACGGGCGGCGCGGGACGCGCGGAGGGCTGAGGCACGGCGCGGACGTTAATCCGCGCCGCCACCGCCCCGCCAGCCGATTAACGGCCGACTCGCAGGCCCCTACGGCCGGGTCGCCCTACGGCCGGGTTGCCTTACGGTCGGGTTGCCTTACGGTCCGGTCGGGTTGCCCTGTGGCCGGCCGCTCACGCCGACTCGTTCAACAGCCGCCCCAGATGCCGCCGGCCGGCCTCCAGCAGCCCTTCCAGCGGTTCGGCGGCCTCGTACCACCGCTTCTCGTACTCCCAGCACAGCCAGCCGTCCCAGCCGTGCCGGGAGAGGACCTCCACGCACTCGGCGAGCGGCAGCACGCCCGCGCCCAGCGCCGACGGGGTGGTGTCCTCGGTCGAGGCGATGTCCTTGACCTGGACGTAGCCGAGATACGGCGAGAGAGCCGCGTACGTCTCCAACGGCTGCTCGCCGCTCCGCCAGGGGTGCATCACGTCCCACACCGCGCCCACCTGCCGGTGCCCGACCAGGCCGAGTACGCGCGTGGCGTCGGCGCCGGTGGGATGCGAGTCGTGGGTCTCCAGCAGGATCCGTACGCCGAGGTCGGTGGCGAACTCGGCGGCCACCCCGAGTCGGCGGGCGGCGACGGCGTCCGCCTCGGCGGGGGACTGCCCGTCGGCGCCGCCCGGGAAGACCCGGACATAGGGCGCGCCCAGGTCGCGGGCCAGCTCGGCCAGGTCGCGGATTTCCTCGATGACGGCGTCGTCGTCACCCGGCGCGGCCACGCGCGCGTACCCCGCGACGGCGAGGAGCTCGACCCCGGAGGCCTTGAACGTGGCCGCGACCTCGGCCCGTTGGTCCGCCGGGAGGCCGGGATGCACCGGCTCCTCCGGGTGGGCGCGCAACTCGACGCCGTGATAGCCGTGCGCGGACGCGAGCCGCAGCACCTCGTCGATCGACTGTCCGGGGACACCGAGGGTGGAGAAGGCGAACTTCATAGTGATCGA
Source organism: Streptomyces sp. NPDC088254 (assembly GCF_044740925.1). Lineage (NCBI taxonomy): Bacteria > Bacillati > Actinomycetota > Actinomycetes > Kitasatosporales > Streptomycetaceae > Streptomyces > Streptomyces sp. NPDC088254. Next base: position 236,567 of record NZ_JBIURQ010000014.1, read on the forward strand.
CCCTACTCCACGGGCTTGCAAAGATCTCTTTGCAAAGCTATCTTTGTAGCCATGGACGAGCCCCAGACGCCCTCGGGTCCGCAAGGCCCCCAGGGCCCGCCGATCCGCAGTCTCGACGCGCGCTCGCTGCGCGGGCTCGCGCATCCGCTGCGCATGCGGCTGCTCAACGAGCTACGGCACGAAGGGCCGGCGACCGCATCCCAACTCGCCTCCAAACTGGGCGAGTCCAGCGGAGCAACCAGCTACCACCTGCGTCAGCTCGCCGCACACGGCTTCGTCGAGGACGCGCCGGAGCGGGGCAAGGGGCGCGAGCGGTGGTGGAAGTCGGTCCACGGGGGCGTGAGCTTCGACGGCGGGCTGCTGGAGGACCAGGATCCCGAAGTCCGGGGCGCCGCCGACCTGTTCCTGCACGAGGTGGCCAACCACCACACCCGGGAGCTGGCGACCTGGCTCGGCACCCGGCACGAGTGGTCCGAGGAGTGGAACCGTTCCTCGGACATGAGCGACTGGACGTTGAACCTGACGCCAGGTCAAGCCCTGGAACTCATCGGCGAGATGCACGAACTCGTGGGCCGCTACCGTGCGTCGGCCCTCGGCGACGGCGCCTCCCCGGGCGCGGAGCGGGTCCGCGTCCACACGCACGTGATCCCCACCCGCACGGACCGAACGGACCCGACCGACCCCACGAACCCCTCGGACTGAGAGGCCGCCCGATGCACCCCGAGATCCACCTCGCCCTGCACCGCGCCCACACCGCCGCACTCCGCGCCGACGCCGACGCCCACCGCCTCGCGGCGGCGGCCCGCCGACGCCGCGACGTACGCACCCGCCTCGGCTGGACCCTCGTCGAACTCGGCCTCCGCCTGGCGGCCGTCCCCCGGCCGACGACGATCGCACTCCCCGGGGCCCTCCGCTGACAACACCGGCGCCGCCGGGTACGCCGGCCCGCCGGCGGCGCGGTTCCCCACGCCGCGCTGCCGTCCCGGCGGTTCCCAAGTCCCGTCGGCCAGCCCCAAGGCACCCCGAGGCAGCTCTCCGTCAGCCCTGCGGCACCCGAAGGGGCCCACCACCAGCCGCGCGACACCTCGACGGAGCCCTCGGCCAGCCCTGCGGCACGCCGAAAGATCCCTCCGTCAGTCCTGCGGGCCCCCGAAGGAGCCCCCCTCAGCCCCGCGGCACCCCGGAGGAGCCCCGCACCATCAGCTCCCCCCGGACCGTGGTGATCCCGCCCGGCGGGGGCTCCTCGCGGCCCATGGCGATGCGGCCGGCCCGTGCCCCCGCCTCGGCCAGGGGCAGTCGTACCGTCGTCAGGGAAGGCACCGCGTCGATGCTGAAGGGGAGGTCGTCGAAGCCGGCGACCGAGACGTCCTCCGGGATGCGCAGTCCCGACTCGCGCAGCGCGGCGCACGCGCCCAGGGCGACGGAGTCGTTCGCGGCGACGACCGCCGTCAGGGACGGGTCGCGGCGCAGCAGTTCCAGCGTCGCCTCGTAGCCGGACTGCCGGTCGTAGCGCCCGTACACCGTGCGCCGGGGGTCGTCCTCGATCCCGGCCGCTTCGAGCGCGGCCCGGTGACCCTCCAGCCGGTGCCGGGTCGTGGTCCGCTCTTCCGGCCCCGCGATGTAGCCGAGGTGGCGGTGGCCGAGCCCTATCAGGTGCTCGGTCAGTTCCCGGCCCCCGCCCCGGTTGTCGAAGGTCAGCGCGATCGCGCCGGTGTCGTCGGCGGGCGGGCGCCCGCACAGCACGACCCGCGTCCCCGCCTCCGCCAGCTTGCGCAGCTTCGCCGCCACCGCCGAGGCGTGCGGCTCGTGCTCCACGGCGCCACCGGTCAGCACCACGGCCGCCGCCCGCTGCCGCTGCAACAGGGTCAGATACGTCAGCTCCCGCTCGGGAGAGCCCCCCGTGTTGCACACCACCGCCAGCCGCTCACCGCCGGCTCTGCCGCCCGGCCCCCCGATCTCCGACTGGATCGCGCTCGCCATGATCCCGAAGAAGGGGTCGGCGATGTCGTTGACCAGGATGCCCACCAGGTCGCTGGTCGCGGCCGCCAGCGCGCTCGCCGGCCCGTTCAGCACGTAGTCCAGCTCGTCCACCGCCCGCAGCACCCGTTCCCGGGTGGTTGCGGCCACGGGGTAGTTCCCGTTCAGCACGCGCGACACCGTCGCGGGGGAGACCTGCGCGCGGGCCGCCACGTCCGCCAGGGTCACCGTCATCTCGTCGTCCTCCGGTCGCGCATCTCGTCGTATCCGTCGTTCGCCCACGTGGACAGCCATGCAGGGGGCATGGTTCCCGGGCGTGCCGAGCAGACCTTACGGCCAGGAGCCCCCTTTGTTCGCCCCCTCGAACAACTCGGGATGGACACGGTCTTGTCCGGACCAGTGGTCAGAGGCTAGCTTCTCATCAGATAGAAAGCGCTTGCTGCATCGCTGATCAGGACAGGGCGTCGGCGCAGCGCTCATCCGCGACAAGCCGCGTACGAGACGAGCACAGCGCCGCCTACGACGCCTATGAAGGGACCGACGTGACACGCAAGACGGTGCGTATCGCCATGAACGGCGTGACCGGACGCATGGGCTACCGACAGCACCTGGTCCGCTCCATCCTGGCCCTGCGCGAACAGGGCGGACTCGACCTCGGCGACGGCACCGTGCTGTGGCCGGAACCCGTCCTCGTCGGCCGCCGCGAGCACGCCCTGAAGGCGCTCGCCGAGCAGCACGGCCTGGGCCTGGACAACATCTCGACGGACGTGGACGCGGTCCTCGCCGACGACAGCGTGGACATCTACTTCGACGCCCAGGTGACCTCCGCCCGCGAGGGGGCGATCAAGAAGGCGATCGCCGCAGGCAAGCACATCTACACCGAGAAGCCGACCGCCACCGGCCTCGAAGGCGCGCTGGAGCTCGCCCGCCTGGCCGACGCGGCGGGCGTCAAGCACGGCGTCGTCCAGGACAAGCTCTTCCTCCCCGGCCTGCTCAAGCTCAAGCGCCTCATCGACGGCGGCTTCTTCGGCCGGATCCTGTCGATCCGCGGCGAGTTCGGCTACTGGGTCTTCGAGGGCGACTGGCAGACCGCGCAGCGCCCCTCCTGGAACTACCGTGCCGAGGACGGCGGCGGCATCGTCGTCGACATGTTCCCGCACTGGGAGTACGTGCTCCACGAGCTGTTCGGCCGCGTGAAGTCCGTCCAGGCCCTCACCGCCACCCACATCCCGCAGCGCTGGGACGAGAACGACAAGCCGTACGACGCCACCGCCGACGACGCCGCCTACGGCATCTTCGAGCTGGAGGGCGGCGCGATCGCCCAGATCAACTCCTCCTGGGCCGTCCGCGTCAACCGCGACGAGCTGGTGGAGTTCCAGGTGGACGGCACCGAGGGCTCCGCCGTCGCCGGTCTGCGCAACTGCCGTGTCCAGCACCGCAGTTCCACCCCCAAGCCGGTGTGGAACCCGGACATCCCGACCACCGAGGTGTTCCGCGACCAGTGGCAGGAGGTCCCGGACAACCAGGTGTTCGACAACGGCTTCAAGGCCCAGTGGGAGCTGTTCCTCAAGCACGTCTACGCCGACGCCCCCTACCAGTGGGACCTGCTGGCCGGCGCCCGCGGCGTCCAGCTCGCCGAGCTGGGCCTGAAGTCCTCGGCCGAGGGCCGCCGCCTCGACGTCCCGGAGATCTCCCTGTGACCATCCGACTCCCGGACACGTCAGGCGCGTTGCGGACGTACGAACCCCGCACCGAGCCCCTCGCCCTCACCCCGGGCGCCCCCCTCGCCTCCCGTACGGTGTTCTCGGCGGCGCACGTCGTCGCCGACCCCTTCGCGGACGTTTCGCCCGACTCGGCCGCCGCCGTCGACTGGGACGCCACCCTCGCCTTCCGCCGCCATCTGTGGTCCCACGGCCTGGGCGTCGCCGAGGCGATGGACACCGCCCAGCGCGGCATGGGCCTGGACTGGGCCGGCGCGGCGGAGCTGATCCGCCGCAGCGCGGCCGAGGCCAAGGCGGTCGGCGGACGCATCGCCTGCGGCGTCGGCACCGACCAGCTCACCGCCGGCACGCTCGCCGAGATCCGCTCCGCCTACGAGGAGCAGCTCGCCCTCGTCGAGGCCTCCGGCGCCCAGGCCATCCTGATGGCCTCCCGCGCGCTGGCCGCCGCCGCCCGGGGACCCGAGGACTACGTGGAGGTCTACGGGCACCTCCTCCGCCAGGCCTCCGAGCCGGTGGTCCTGCACTGGCTGGGCCCGATGTTCGACCCGGCCCTCGAGGGCTACTGGGGCTCCGCCGACCTGGACGCGGCGACCGACACTTTCCTCGAGGTCATCGCCGCCCACCCGGACAAGGTCGACGGCATCAAGGTCTCCCTCCTGGAGGCGCAGCGCGAGATCGACATCCGCCGCCGGCTCCCGCAGGGCGTCCGCTGCTACACGGGCGACGACTTCAACTATCCCGAGCTGATCGCGGGCGACGAGCAGGGCTTCAGCCACGCCCTGCTCGGTATCTTCGACCCGCTGGGGCCGCTGGCCGCCGAGGCCGTCCGGGTCCTGGACACCGGCGACACGGCGGGCTTCCGGGCCCTGCTCGACCCCACCGTCGAGCTGTCCCGCCACCTCTTTCAGGCGCCCACCCGCTTCTACAAGACGGGCGTGGTCTTCCTGGCCTGGCTGGCCGGCCACCAGTCGCACTTCACGATGGTCGGCGGCCTCCAGTCGGCCCGCTCCCTGCCGCACTTCGCCCGCGCCTACGAAGTCGCCGACGGGCTGGGCCTGTTCCCCGACCCGAAGCTGGCCGAGGAGCGGATGAAGAACCTGCTCGCCCTGTATGGAGTCACCCAGTGAGCAACCCGGACCTGAGCCGCTTCTCCATCAACCAGATGACGGTGAAGCAGCTGTCGCTGCCCGAACTCGTCGACGCCTGCCGCGACCTGGGCGTCGTCAACGTCGGCCTGTGGCGCGAGCCGGTCCAGGAGCACGGTCTGGAGGCGACGGCGAAGCTCGTCCGCGACGCGGGCCTGACGGTGACGACGCTGTGCCGGGGCGGCTTCCTCACGGCGATCGACCCGGACGCGCGGACGGCCGCCCTGGCCGACAACCGCCGGGCCGTCGACGAGGCCGCCGCCCTCGGCACGGACACCCTGGTCCTGGTCTCGGGCGGCCTCCCGCCCGGCTCGAAAGACCTGCGCGGCGCCCGCGAGCGCATCGCGGACGCGCTGGCCGAACTGGGCCCGTACGCCGAGGACCACGGCGTACGGCTGGCGATCGAGCCGCTGCACCCGATGTACGCCTCCGACCGCTGTGTGGTCTCCACCCTCGCCCAGGCCCTGGACCTCGCGGAACGCTTCCCCGCGCACCAGGTCGGCGTCACGGTGGACACGTACCACATCTGGTGGGACGACCAGGCGCCCGCGCAGATCGCCCGCGCGGGCGCCGGCGGCCGCATCCACTCCTTCCAGCTCGCCGACTGGACCACCCCGCTGCCCGAGGGCGTCCTCACCGGCCGCGGCCAGATCGGCGACGGCGCGATCGACATGCGCGAGTGGCAGGGCCACGTGGAGGCGGCCGGCTACACCGCCCCGATCGAGGTCGAACTCTTCAACGACGTCCTGTGGTCCCGCGACGGCCACGAGGTACTCGCGGAGACGGCGGCGCGGTTCGTGGAGCACGTGGACCGCTGACATCGTCGAGGGGTGGGCGGGCATCCGTGTGGACGCCCGCCCACCCCCCGTCATGTCGTCACTCGAACATGCCGGGCTGGTAGTCACCGGCGGGCTGCTGGAGATCGAGTACCACTACCTAGTAGGGCTTGGTCAGGTCCGTATCGGTGTGTGTATGTCGCGGTGGCAGGTGGGGCAGGCGCCGGCCCAGGCGGCGAGAAGGGTCTGGAATTCTCGGACGACTTGGTAGAGGCTCAGTCCTGCGCCACGTCTTTTGGGTCTCGTGCCAGTCGTTGCAGCGTGCAGAAGGCGTGGGCGGCCGATACGAGGGTGACGTGGTGGTGCCAGCCGCCCCAGGTGCGGCCTTCGAAGTGGGCCAGGCCCAGTGCCTGTTTCATCTCGCAATAGTCGTGTTCGATGCGCCAGCGGAGCTCCGAGGGCCGGGGTCGCGCCGCCGGTCTCGTCGACGCTGAGGGAGCCGCTCTGTCGGCCGGCGGTTGCGAGATTGTGGGCGTCCCGGTCCTCACGGCAGGGCTGGCCGAGGCATTCGCGGGGTTGCTGCAGTGCTGGACTGGACGCACCCCCGCCGCCCCCGGTGTCAGACCCGTGGGACGCCCTGTGACCCCGGGCCGCGGCGATCGCGCCTGATCGCCGTGTGAACGACCCGAGGCCGGCCTCCGCAGCACTCCGGAGGCCGGCCTGTCGGGGGAGGCGAGGCCCGGACTCCCCGCTCTACGTCACCGTTCCCTGTCCGCCGCCATGATGCCCACGCATTCCTCCAGCGCCGCGTGGAGCGACGGTACGAAGGCGGCGAGTTCGGTGTCCGACGACCTGCCTCTCTCCAGTACGGCCCCGACGACCGTCACCAGGACCGCGGCGGCCTTGAGGGCGTGCACGTCGGCCAGTTCCTCCAGTACACCGCCGGGGCGCGCGACCACGAACGCCTCCTTGCCGGTGGCGGGGTCGACGCCGACGCTGCGAAAGCTCCGCGCGCTCATGCGGCGGCCTCCGCCGTGACATGGCACTGGCCCAGAGCCGCGAGGTACGGCCGCACCAGGGGCAGACCGTCGGCGAGGATCACGTCCGCGGGGCGGAGTCGTCCCCGAGGCGCGGGGGCGGGCCACTGGGTGAAGGGGGTCGAGGGCGGGGCGAGGGCGCGGTGCGCTCCGCGCGGCGGCAGGAAGAGGGTGAGGATGGCGGCCAGTAGGCTGCGCACAGGTCGACTCCGTTTCAGTCGGCTGAGCCCCGGCGTGAAGCTTTCACCTTCCCGCCGGGGCGTCTTCGTTTCCGGGACTGTATCGCGAGGAGGGTAGTGGTGGGTAGTGGTTGATAGTAGTGATGGGTAATGCGTGGTGGAAGGCGGCGGCGTACGGTCGACGGGTGGACAAGATCAGCCCCGACTCGCCGCACTATGTCTATGAACAGCTCGCCGCGATCATCGAGCGGAAGATCCGTTCCGGTGAGTACCCGCCGGGCACGCGGCTGCCGGGCGAACTGACCATGACGCACGAGCACAAAGTCGGACCTGGCACAGTCCGTCGCGCTCTGGACATCCTGCGGGACAGAGGACTCGTGGTGACGGTTCGCGCTCGGGGATCGTTCGTCTCCGACCCCCTCCCTCCGGAAAATCGCCCGTAGGTCGGTGCAACTGGCTGTCATCGTCTGACTCGCGACGACTGGAACGGCACCTCGCCGCGTTGTCGGCGCCCACGTTCTTGTTGGCGTTGTCCTGCTGTTCGGTGTCGCCGGTGGCGAACGCGGTGTCCATGCCGTCCTGGCCTTCGAGGATCGCGCCGAGCGACTCGTTCGACGCTGCGGTGATCTCGTCCGCGCGCGTCAGGAGGCGAACGCGACCTTGCCGGAACCGTGAACTGCATGTTGACGCAACGCGGTTGCCCGTGCCATGACGCGCTTCGGACTCGTTCACGACAATGTCCCACTCGCGCTCCCCGACCACTCGTTCGGGTAATGGCGGAGGCGTGAATTTCGAAGTAGTTTCAAAGCCATGGGTACCGAGAGTGCGGCTGTGAACTTCTCCGAGCTCGTGAACAAGAACAAGCAGACGTTGGCGCGGCTCCAGAAGTCACCGAGATTGCTCCTGCATCGCAGAGACGGCGAGGACCTGGTCCTCACCACCGCGGCGCGAGCCGAGCAGGATCAGACCGTGGTGTCGGCAGCCACCCGGATGCTGACTGCGATGGCGCGCCGTGAACCTGGAAGCATGGAGCTGCTCCTCGACATACTGCCGGACGCGTTTCCATGGGTCCGCTTTCTGCCTGAGCCGGATCTCCATGCTTTCGCCGTCGACCTGGTCGAGACCATGCGTGCCGCTGATTCGCTCGGCAACAGCGCCTCCGTCGCCCAGCTGCTCATCGCGTGGCAGCACACCGCCGAGGTGTACTCCGATCCCGAGCTGCTGGCCGCACTGACCCGCGATCACGGCGAGGACTACGGTCCGGCGCCAGACCCGCGGGACGTCGCGTGACCCCGGGCCGCGGCGACCGCGCCGCACCACCGGCGCCAGAAGGCCACTGGGAAGTCCGCTTCGCGGACGCGGCCTCCGCCAAGGGATGGGAGAACCTCGCCCGACAAGCCCGCGAGAACACCTACCGCGCCTGGATCACCATGCGCACCGACCCGAGGCCGGCCGCCGAGACACCCCGGCACCATCGACTCAAGGGCTGTCTCGCGCACGGTACGCATCGGGGACAGCCCTGCGAGCAGTGGCAGATCGAGGTGACCGGCGGCGGCCGTGTCTGGTACCTCCTCGACATGACCCGTGGCACCTGCTGGATCACGTTCGCGGGCACGGGGCACCCGCGAGCCACGGATCGAAGCTGATCGTCCTTTGCCCCTGCCCGCCCCACCCCACCGGAAAATCACCCGTAGCCCGAGCAACCCTCTCCGCCCCCGGTGTGTCGTACAAGGTGTCAGGGCTCTGGAGGGGGATCCGGGGGGATTGCGGGGGTCTTGGCCTCGGGAGGGGAACGCCGAGGGGCCCGGTCGACGGACCGGGCCCCTCTGAGCTTCCTGCAGCGCCCCCTCAGAAGAACACCCCGCACCGCAGCAGCACATTCGCGTACGGTCGCGCCTCGCCCGTGCGCACGACCAGACGGGCCCGCGCCGACAGTTCCTTCAGCTTCTCGTGCGGGACCAGGGCCAGCCCGGGGAAGTGCCCGTCCAGCAGCGCCGAAGCCGCCGGGTTGGCCCGGCGCACTTCGCTCGCCGCCGTCGCCCCCTCCACGACCAGCTCGTCGAGCAGACCCTCCAGCACCTCCGCGAAAGACGGCACCCCCGCCCGGAACGCGAGGTCCACCACGCGCGGCCCGTCCGGTATCGGCATGCCGGCGTCGCACACCAGCACCCCGTGCCCGTGCCCCAACTCCGCCAGCGCGCCCGCCAGATGACGATTGAGGATCCCCGCCTTCCTCACAGCGCGGCCACCTCCTGCGCCGTCGGGAACGACTCCTGCGCGCCCCGCCGGGTGACCGCCGCCGCCCCGACCCGCGCCGCGTACGCCGCCGCCTCCGCCAACGACGAGCCCGTCCCCAGCTTCCAGGCCAGCGCCGCCGTGAAGGAGTCGCCCGCGCCCGTCGTGTCCACCGCGTCCACCGGCACCGACGCCACCCGGACCACGCCCTCGGCCGAGGCCGCCAGCGCGCCGTCCGCGCCCAGCGTCACGACCACCGAGCGCGGCCCCTTCGCCAGCAGGATGCGCGCCCAGTCCTCGGGCTCGTCGCCCACCGCCGCGTCCCCGAGGATCACCCTCGCCTCGTGCTCGTTGACGATCAGCGGATCGCAGGCCGCCAGCACCTCGGCGGGCAGCGGGCGCGGCGGGGAGGGGTTGAGGACGAAGCGGCTGCCGGGTGCGAGACAGCGCACGACCTCCGCGACCGTCTCCAGCGGGATCTCCAGCTGCGCCGACACCACCCGCGAGGCGTGGAAGAGACCGGCCGCCGCCCGCACGTCCTGCGGCGTCAGCCGGCCGTTCGCGCCCGGCGACACCACGATGCTGTTGTCACCCGACGGGTCCACCGTGATCAGCGCGACCCCGGTCGGCGCCCCGCCCACCAGCAGGCCCACCGTGTCCACCCCGGCCGCCCGCTGCGCGTCCAGCAGCAGCCGCCCGTGCGCGTCGTCGCCGACCCTGGCCAGCAGCGCCGTACGGGCGCCCAGACGGGCCGCCGCCACCGCCTGGTTGGCGCCCTTGCCGCCCGGATGGACGGACAGGTCGGAGCCGAGGACCGTCTCCCCGGCCCCCGGCCGCCGTTCGACGCCGATCACCAGGTCGGCGTTGGCCGACCCCACGACCAGGAGGTCGTAGTCGTTCATGAAGAAACTCCCCTGAAGCGTGGCCGGGGCGGGCGGCCGTGGTGACCGCCCGCCCGCGTGCCGGTGTCAGCCGCTGAACCCGGCCACGTTCTGCTTGGTGACCACCTTCACCGGCACCTTCACCGTCTGCTCGACCTTCTCGCCGCGCAGCGCCTTGAGCGCGTTGTCCACGGCGATCCGGCCCAGCTGCGACGGCTGCTGCGCGACCGACGCGTACAGCGTCCCTTCTTCAACGGCCTTCAGCCCGTCCGGAGTTCCGTCGAAGCCGACGACCTGAACCGACGTGCCGGCCTTGGCGCCCAGCGCCTTGATCGCGCCGAGCGCCATCTCGTCGTTGGCGGCGATGACGCCCTGCACGTCCGGGTGGGCCTGGAGCAGGTTCGACATCACGTCGAGTCCCTTGGTGCGGTCGAAGTCGGCCGGCTGCTGAGCCAGGAGCTGGATGCCGGGGAAGGCCTTCAGCCCCTTGGCGAACCCTTCCGCCCGCTCCCGGGCGGCCGACGTGCCCGCCTGCCCCTGAAGGATCACGATCTTGCCGCTGCCGCCCAGCTTCTCGGCGACCGTCTTCGCTGCCAGCTCGCCGCCGGCGACGTTGTCGGAGGCCACGAGCGCCTCCGTGGTCGCCTTGTTGACGCCGCGGTCGACCGCGATCACCGGGATGTCCGCCTTGCCGGCGGACCGCACCGACGGTCCCGCCGCGTCCGAGTCCACCGGGTTGACGATGATCGAGTCCACGCCGGAACTGGTGAAGTTCTGCAGCTGGTTGGCCTGCTGCGACGCGTCGTTCTGCGCGTCGGTGACGGTCAGGTCCACGCCCAGCTTCTTCGCCTCGGCCTTCGCGCCGGACTGGATCTGCACGAAGAACGGGTTGTTGAGGGTGGACAGCGCCAGCCCGACCCTGGGGTTCGCCGTCGCGGGGGAACCGCCATGCAGGAACGAGGTCGCGCCGACGATCGCCACGGTGACCACGGCCGCGAGGCCGTACGTCGCCGCCTGCCTGCCCTTGCCGCCGCCGGCCCCGGCGGCCACCGGGGTCGCCCCGGCCTTGCGGCGCACCGTGTCCAGCAGCACCGCCAGCGCGATGACGACGCCGATGACGACCTGCTGCCAGAACGCCGACACGCTCAGCAGGTTGAGCCCGTTGCGCAGCACCGCGAGGATCAGCGCGCCGATCAGGGTGCCGGAGGCCTTACCCGTACCACCCGCGAGGGAGGCGCCGCCGATGACGACGGCGGCGATCGCGTCCAGTTCGTAGCCGTCGGCGGCCTGTGGCTGAGCCGAGGACAGCCGGGAGGCGAGCACGACGCCCGCGGCGGCGGCGAACACGCCGGACAGGGCGTAGATGGCGAGCTTCTGCTTCTTCACCCGCAGCCCCGACAGCCGGGCCGCCTCCTCGTTGCCCCCGATGGCGTACATCGAACGGCCTATGTAGGTACGGCCGAGCACGAACGCCGCGACCAGACCCATGACGATCATGACCAGCACCGGCACGGGCAGCCAGCCGCCCAGCGTGTCGCCGAGGTGCGAGACGGAGTCGGGGAAGGCGATCGGGGAGCCCTCGGAGATCACCAGCGACAGTCCGCGCGCCACCGACAGCATCGCCAGCGTGGCGATGAACGGCGGGAGTTTGCCGTACGCGATGAGGAACCCGTTCACCAGACCGCACACGACGCCGGTGACGACGGCCAGCGCGACGGCGATCGCCACGGGCACGCCCTGCTGGGTGGCGCTCCACGCCAGCACGGTCGCCGACAGGGCCGCGACCGATCCGACCGACAGGTCGATGCCCGCCGAGACGATCACGAAGGTCACGCCGAAGGCGAGGATGGCGGTCACGGCCGCCTGGACGCCCACGTTCAGCAGGTTGTCCGTGGTGAGGAAGTCGCCCGACAGCGCCGACATGGCGACGACGAGGACGATGAGCGCGGTGAGCGCGCCGTTGTCGAGGAGCAGACGGCGGACCGCCGCGGCGCCGCCAGCGGCGCCCGTGGTGCTCTTGAGCGTGTCAGCGGCCACGGCCGGCCTCCACTTCAGTCGTAGGGGTAGTAGGGGTACCAGGGGTCGTACGGGTGTCGGCGGCGTCCTCGCCGCCGGGGGTGCTCACCGCGAGGGCCATCACCGCGTCCTGGGTCGCCTCGCCGGCCGGCAGTTCCCCGGCGATCCGGCCCTGGGCCATCACCAGCACCCGGTCGCTCATGCCGAGCACCTCGGGCAGGTCGCTGGAGATCATCAGAACGGCGGCCCCGGCGGCCGTCAGCTCGTTGATCAGCTGGTAGATCTCGACCTTCGCGCCCACGTCGATGCCGCGCGTCGGCTCGTCGAGGATCAGCACCCGGCTCTTCGCGAGCAGCCACTTGCCGATGACGACCTTCTGCTGGTTGCCGCCGGACAGGGTGCGCACATGCTGGCCGAGGCCCGCCATCCGCACGCCGAGCTGCCGGGCGATCCGGTCGGCGGCCTCGTGCTGCCCCTTGAGGTCGACGAGCCCCACGCGCGTGGCCGCCCTCAGGGTCACCAGACCGAGGTTCTCCTCCACCGAGGCGTCCAGCACCAGCCCCTGGCCCTTGCGGTCCTCCGGTACGAGACCGATCCCGGCCGCCATGGCCGCGTTCACGTCATGACGCCTCAGCGCGGCGCCCCCGACCCGTACGGCTCCCCGGTCGTAGGGGTCCGCCCCGAAGACGGCCCGTACGACCTCGGTACGACCGGCGCCGACGAGCCCGGCGACGCCGACGACCTCACCGGCGTGCACCTCGAAGCTGACGTCGTGGAAGACGCCGTCGCGGGTGAGCCCCTCCACCGTCAGCAGGGCCTCGCCGGCGCCGGGGCACTCGCGCGGGTACTGCTGCTCGATGGAGCGGCCCACCATGAGCCGGACGAGTTCGTCCTCGGGGGTGGAGGCGGGCACCTGGCCGACGCTCCTGCCGTCGCGGATGACGGTGACGCGGTCGCCGAGGGCGGCGATCTCCTCCAGGTGGTGCGTGATGAACACGACGCCCACGCCGTCCTCGCGCAGCCTGCGCACGATCGCGAAGAGCTTGTCGACCTCCTCGGAGGTGAGCACGGCGGTCGGCTCGTCCATGATCAGCACGCGCGCGTCCAGGCTCAGCGCCTTCGCGATCTCGACCATCTGGAGCCGGGCGATGCCCAGTTCACGCACCCGCGCGCGGGGCGACACCTGGACGCCGACGCGCTCCAGCAGGACGGCCGCCTCGGCCTCCATCCGCCGCCGGTCGATCATCCCGAAGCGGCGCGGCTGCCGTCCCAGGAAGATGTTCTCGGCGACCGTCAGGTCGGGGACGAGGTTGAACTCCTGGTAGATGGTGGCGATCCCGAGGCGTTCGGCGTCCTGCGCGCCCTGGATGCGCACCTCCTCGCCGCCGGCCAGGATCCGCCCGGCGTCGGGCGTGTAGGCGCCAGAGAGCATCTTGATGAGGGTGCTCTTGCCCGCGCCGTTCTCGCCGAGCAGCACATGCACCTCGCCCCGCCGGAGGTCGAAGTCGACGCCGTCGAGCGCGACCACACCGGGAAAGGTCTTGCGTATGCCTTCGATGCGCAGCAACTCGTCCGGGTTGCTCACGACGTACTCCTTCGTACGGGGGACTGTGCGGGGGACTGCGAGGGGCCCGTCTCGCCGCACGAGCGGCGTACGACGAGCCGGGCGGTGAGGGTGACGGACAGCGGGGGCCGCCCCTCGATACGGTCGACGAGCGCGCGCACGGCGGCCCGGCCCAGTTCGCCGGTGGGCTGGGCGATGGCGGTGATGGGCGGATCGGTGTGCACGAACCAGCGGATGTCGTCGAAGGCCGCCAGCGCGATGTCGTCCGGGACGCGCAGTCCACGCGCGCGTACGGCGTCCAGCGCGCCCAGCACCATCAGGTTGTCGGCGGCGAAGACGACCTCGGGCGGCTCGGGCAGGTCGAGGAAGCCCTCGGTGACCCGCCGTCCGCTCTCGGCCTGGAAGTCGCCCTGCCCTATGTAGGCGTCGGGCAGCGGGAGTCCGTATTCGGCCATGGCGGCCCGAAAGGCCTCGACGCGTTCGCTGCCGGTGGTGGTGGCGGCCGGGCCCGCGATGATGGCGAGCCTGCGGTGCCCCAGGCCGTGCAGGTGTGCGACCAGGTCCCGAACGGCCTCCCGGCCGTCCGCGCGCACCACGGGCACGTCGACGCCCGGGATCCACCGGTCGACGAACACCATCGGCGTCCCCGCGCGCGCGGCGTCCAGCATCAGCGGGGAGCCGCCGTCGGTGGGGGAGACGAGCAGGCCGTCGATGCGGCGGTCGAGCAGGTTGCGGACGTGGTGGTCCTGGAGGTCGGGCTGCTCGTCGGCGTTGCCGATGACGACGCTGTAGCCGAGGGCGCGGGCCTCCTCCTCGACGGAGCGGGCCAGTTCGGTGAAGTACGGGTTGAGCACGTCGCTGATGACCAGGCCGAGGGTGTGGGTCTGGTCGGTGCGCAGCGACCGGGCGACGGCGTTGGGGCGGTAGCCCAGCGTCTGGACGGCGGCCAGCACGCGCGTGCGTGCGTCGGCGCTGACGGACGGGTGGTCGTTCAGGACGCGCGACACCGTGGCGACGGAGACCCCCGCCTCGGCGGCGACGTCCTTGATGCTCGCCATCGCCGGTCCACCTCCTCGTGGAACTTGATGCAGTCGTGGAATCGATTACATCGACGTGTGCGGATGATTGGAATCGATTACATGCAGGGAATCAAGACCTCGGAGTGGCCGAAATCGAACCGTGATGAACCCCGAAGGCGTACACGCCCGGGTTCTAGGCTGCCCCTGTCCGACGCGGGTGGCATGCCCGCGCCAATCCACAGGGGAGCAATCAGCTATGCGCGCAGCTCGGATACTCGGGGTGGCCGTGGGAGCCGCCGGCCTGGTCGGGACCTCGTTCGTCGTCGCCGGCCCGGCGGCCGCGGCGGGGTGCACCGCCAAGGCCCTGGAGACGGTGGTCATCCGGTCCACGACGAGCACCGGCGGCACGGCTCTCGCCCAGCTCAACAAGGGCCAGAGCGCGTCCGCGTCCTGCACCATGTACTACGGCAGCGCCTCGTACGAGAAGTGCGACATCGTCAGCAAGCGCTGGGTGAAGGTCACGAGAAGCGGCGTCACCGGGTACGTGGTCGGCACCTGTGTGACGATCACGGAGAACTGACCGGGCCGCCCGGCGCCGGCGGGCGACCCGCCCTGTCGGTGCCGGGCGGTACCGTCGGACCATGTCCGACAAGGCGGGGGCCTCCCAGGCGGCAGAGCGGCGACTGGCCACGCTCGAAGGCGTGCTCGAACGCATCACGTACGCCAACGAGGAGAACGGCTACACGGTCGCGCGCGTGGACACCGGCCGGGGAGCCGGCGACCTCCTCACGGTCGTCGGGGCTCTGCTCGGCGCGCAGGTGGGGGAGTTCCTGCGCATGGAGGGCCGCTGGGGCTCCCACCCGCAGTACGGCAAGCAGTTCACCGTCGAGAACTACACGACCGTCCTGCCCGCCACCGTCCAGGGCATCCGCCGTTACCTGGGATCCGGCCTGGTCAAAGGCATCGGCCCGGTGTTCGCCGACCGCATCACCCAGCACTTCGGCACCGACACCCTCAAGATCATCGAGGAGGAGCCGAAGCGCCTCGTCGAGGTGCCGGGGCTCGGCCCCAAGCGCACCAGGAAGATCGCCGACGCCTGGGAGGAGCAGAAGGCGATCAAGGAGGTCATGCTCTTCCTCCAGACCGTCGAGGTCTCCACCTCCATCGCGGTGCGCATCTACAAGAAGTACGGCGACGCCTCGATCTCCGTCGTGAAGAACCACCCCTACCGGCTTGCCGCCGACGTCTGGGGCATCGGCTTCCTCACCGCCGACAAGATCGCCCAGTCGGTCGGCATCCCGCACGACAGCCCCGAGCGCGTCAAGGCGGGCCTGCAGTACGCCCTTTCGCAGTCCGCCGACCAGGGCCACTGCTATCTGCCCGAGGAACGGCTCATCGCCGACGCGGTCAAGCTCCTCCAGGTCGACACCGGGCTCGTCATCGAGTGCCTCGCCGAGCTGTCCCAGCCGGACGAGGAATCCGGTGAACCCGGCGTCGTACGCGAGAAGGTGCCCGGCCCGGACGGCGGCGAAGAGGTCACCGCCGTCTACCTCGTCCCGTTCCACCGCGCCGAACTCTCCCTCTCCGCCCAGCTGTCACGCCTGCTGCGCACCGGCGAGGACCGGATGCCGGCCTTCGGCGAGGTGGACTGGGACAAGGCGCTGGCGTGGCTCAAGGGCCGCACGGGGGCCGACCTCGCTCCCGAGCAGGAGGCCGCCGTCCGGCTGGCGCTCACCGAGAAGGTCGCCGTGCTCACCGGCGGCCCCGGCTGCGGCAAGTCCTTCACCGTCCGCTCGGTCGTGGAGCTGGCCCGCGCGAAGAAGGCGAAGGTCGTGCTCGCCGCCCCGACCGGCCGCGCCGCCAAACGGCTGGCCGAGCTGACCGGCGCCGAGGCCTCCACCGTGCACCGCCTGCTGGAGCTCAAGCCCGGCGGCGACGCCGCCTACGACCGCGACCGCCCGCTCGACGCCGACCTGGTGGTCGTCGACGAGGCCTCGATGCTGGACCTGCTGCTCGCCAACAAGCTGGTGAAGGCCGTCCCGCCGGGCGCGCACCTGCTCTTCGTCGGCGACGTCGACCAGTTGCCCAGCGTCGGCGCGGGCGAGGTGCTGCGCGATCTGCTCGCCGAGGGAAGCCCCGTGCCCGCCGTGCGCCTCACGCGCGTGTTCCGCCAGGCCCAGCAGTCCGGCGTGGTGATCAACGCCCACCGGATCAACGCCGGGCAGCATCCGGTCACCGACGGCATGAAGGACTTCTTCCTCTTCGTCGAGGACGACACGGAGGAGGCCGGCCGGCTCACCGTGGACGTGGCCGCCCGCCGCATCCCGGCCAGGTTCGGGCTCGACCCGCGCCGGGACGTGCAGGTGCTGGCCCCCATGCACCGCGGCCCCGCCGGCGCCGGCGCCCTCAACGGCCTGCTCCAGCAGGCCATCACCCCGGGCCGTCCCGACGTGCCCGAGAAGCGGCTCGGCGGCCGGGTCTTCCGCGTCGGCGACAAGGTCACCCAGATCCGCAACAATTACGAGAAGGGGGAGAACGGTGTCTTCAACGGCACGGTGGGCGTGGTCACCGCGCTCGACCCGGTCGACCAGCGCCTCACGGTGGTGACGGACGAGGACGAGGAGGTGCCGTACGAGTTCGACGAACTGGACGAACTGGCCCACGCGTACGCGGTCACCATCCACCGTTCACAGGGAAGTGAATATCCCGCCGTGGTGATCCCCGTCACCACCGGGGCATGGATGATGCTGCAGCGGAACCTGCTGTACACGGCGGTGACCCGGGCCAAGCGGCTTGTCGTCCTCGTCGGTTCGCGCAAGGCGATCGGCCAGGCCGTGCGCACGGTGTCGGCGGGGCGGCGCTGCACGGCGCTCGACTTCCGTCTCGCGGGCTCCTGACCCCGCCTCAGAGCCCCCGGCAGGCCCTTGTCGAGGCCTCGGCGAAGGCCTGGTCAAAAATGATCGATCAAATGAGTCGTGAAGGTCACAGAGCACTTCCGCAAGCGTGACGCAGACGGCAGGATGAGCAAGTTGGCGGCACTGAGTGCCGTCGGCAAGCCCAATGGTCGACCCCGAGTGCACTCTCGTGCGCCAAATGGGGGATGGTAGAGACAGTCAGGGCAACCTCGAAGAAGAGGCACAACGTCGGTGAGGGATGACGTGAGCGAGCACACCAACAACGCTGTAGTACTGCGGTACGGCGACGGCGAGTACACCTACCCGGTGATCGACAGCACCGTCGGCGACAAGGGCTTCGACATCGGGAAGCTCCGCGCCCAGACCGGTCTGGTGACCCTGGACAGCGGATACGGCAACACCGCCGCCTATAAATCCGCCGTCACCTACCTCGACGGCGAAGCCGGCATCCTGCGGTACCGCGGCTACCCGATCGAGCAGCTGGCCGAGCGCTCCACGTTCCTGGAGGTGGCCTACCTGCTGATCAACGGTGAGCTGCCGACCGTCGACGAGCTCTCCCTGTTCAAGAACGACATCACGCAGCACACCCTGCTGCACGAGGACGTCAAGAACTTCTACCGCGGTTTCCCGCGCGACGCCCACCCGATGGCCATGCTGTCCTCGGTGGTCTCCGCGCTGTCCACGTTCTACCAGGACAGCCACAACCCGTTCGACGAGAAGCAGCGCAACCTCTCGACCATCCGGCTGCTCGCCAAGCTCCCGACGATCGCCGCGTACGCGTACAAGAAGTCGATCGGTCACCCGTTCGTCTACCCGCGCAACGACCTCGGCTACGTCGAGAACTTCCTGCGCATGACCTTCTCGGTCCCCGCGCAGGAGTACGAGCTCGACCCGGTCGTCGTCTCCGCCCTGGACAAGCTGCTCATCCTGCACGCTGACCACGAGCAGAACTGTTCGACCTCCACGGTCCGCCTGGTCGGCTCCTCGCAGGCGAACATGTTCGCCTCGATCTCCGCCGGCATCAACGCGCTCTGGGGCCCGCTGCACGGCGGCGCCAACCAGTCGGTGCTGGAGATGCTGGAGGGCATCCGCGACTCCGGTGGCGACGTCGACACCTTCATCCGCAAGGTGAAGAACAAGGAGGACGGCGTCCGCCTGATGGGCTTCGGCCACCGGGTCTACAAGAACTTCGACCCGCGCGCCAAGATCATCAAGGCCGCCGCGCACGACGTGCTGTCCGCCCTCGGCAAGTCCGACGAGCTGCTGGACATCGCGCTGAAGCTGGAGGAGCACGCGCTCTCCGACGACTACTTCGTCTCGCGCAGCCTCTACCCGAACGTCGACTTCTACACCGGCCTGATCTACCGGGCCATGGGCTTCCCGACCGAGATGTTCACGGTCCTGTTCGCCCTGGGCCGCCTCCCGGGCTGGATCGCCCAGTGGCACGAGATGATCAAGGAGCCCGGCTCCCGCATCGGCCGCCCGCGCCAGATCTACACCGGCGTGGTGGAGCGGGACTTCGTCCCGGTCGAGGAGCGCTGAGCCCTGCGGGGCTGAGCGGGGTGGTCTTGCCGGCCGGGGCTGCGAGGCTTCGGTCGGCGGTCGAACCGAGCGCTCTGCCGGAAGCGGCGTGAGCTGCCGTTGATCGGCCGCGGCGCCGTCGCGGCTTGTCGCGCAGTTCCCCGCGCCCCCAGGAGTGCTCTGATCGCGCAGTTCCTTGCGCCCCCAGGGGTGTTGCCGAACCGGAGTGAAGCAGGAGCCGTCCGTCAGGGCGGCTCCTTTGCGTGTCGGCGCATACAGAAGGCGCCCTGGTGCGCCGGTCCCCCCACGGGCCGACGACCAGGGCGCCTTCCCATGTCCCGGTGCGGATTCCCCCCACGGGATCCGGCCGGGCGCTTGTGAGGACACAGCGCCTGAATCGCTGATGCCGATATGCGGTTGTCATGCCGGCGGGAGTTGAGCAGAACGAGCAGAACTCGCCGTACTCCTGCCGTGTGCGGTCTGCCGGGACAACGCACGCTGGGAGGGCCGCTCAAAGCTTCCCGGTGTGCGTGCCCCGGCAACGCATCTCTGAGGAAGTCCCCCAAGACATCCCCAGATGTCAGGTCGCGCCCCCCAAGACGCTTGCTGACATCGTCAACTTAGACCGTCGAACCCCTTCGATGGTTACGTTCGCATCACTGTGATCTGTGTCTCTTGCGTATGTCCTGAAAGATGCGCAAGAGCCCGGATACAGCGATCGAGGCCCAAGCGTAAGGATGATGCGCGAGCCTTGTGAAGAGCTTATGTGAGGCTCGCGCCGGACTCCAGGGGGACTGTTGTTTCGAGTTGGCCTAACCGTGGGTAACTTGCGTCGCCGCCCCGGCCCGCGTCAGCGGAACGTCCGCAGCCGCAGGCTGTTCGTCACCACGAACACCGACGAGAAGGCCATCGCCGCCCCCGCCAGCATCGGGTTCAGCATTCCCGCCGCCGCCAGCGGCAGCGCGGCCACGTTGTAGCCGAAGGCCCACACCAGGTTCCCCTTGATCGTGGACAGGGTCCGCCGGGAGAGCCGGATGGCGTCCGCGGCGACCCGCAGGTCACCGCGGACCAGGGTCAGGTCGCCCGCCTCGATCGCCGCGTCCGTGCCCGTCCCCACGGCCAGTCCCAGATCGGCCGTGGCGAGCGCCGCCGCGTCGTTGACGCCGTCGCCGACCATCGCGACGACCCGCCCCTCACCTTGCAACCGCTCGACGACGGTGACCTTCTCCTCCGGCAGTACCTCGGCCACCACCTCGTCGATCCCGACCCGCGCGGCCACCGCCTCGGCCACAGCCCGGTTGTCGCCGGTCAGCAGCACCGGCGTGAGCCCCAGCGCGCGCAGCCGCCGTACCGCCTCCGCGCTGGTCTCCTTGACCGCGTCGGCGACCGCGAGCACCCCGCGCGGGGCCCCGTCCCAGCCGACGACGACCGCGGTACGTCCGCCCCGCTCGGCCTCGTCCTTGGCGCGGGCCAGCTCCGCCGGGAGACTTCCGGCGTGCTCGGCGAGCCGCCCCACGGCCACCTCGTGGCCCTCCACGCGCCCGCGTACGCCACGCCCGGGCACGTTCTCGAAGTGCTCGGCCGTCGGCAGCCGGCCGGCGCGTTCCTCCGCGCCCGCGGCCACCGCGCGGGCGACCGGGTGCTCGGAGGCGTGCTCCAGGGCGCCCGCGAGCCGCAGCACCTGCTTCTCGTCGACGCCCTCGGCGACGTACACCTCGTGGAGGGTCATCCGGCCGGTGGTCACCGTGCCCGTCTTGTCGAGGACGACGGTGTCCACGCGACGCGTGCTCTCCAGGACCTCCGGCCCCTTGATGAGGATGCCCAGCTGGGCGCCGCGCCCCGTCCCCACCAGCAGCGCGGTGGGCGTGGCGAGCCCCAGGGCGCACGGGCAGGCGATGATCAGCACCGCGACCGCCGCCGTGAACGCGGCCGCGGTGTCCCCCGTGAGCGCGATCCACGCCCCGAAGGTCGCCGCCGCGATCAGCAGCACCACTGGGACGAAGACCCCGGCGACCCGGTCGGCCAGCCGCTGCACCTCGGCCTTGCCGTTCTGCGCGTCCTCGACCAGCCGCGCCATCCGCGCGAGCCGGGTGTCGGCGCCGATCCGGGCGGCTTCGACGACGAGCCGCCCACCGGCGTTGACGGTGGCGCCGGTGACGACGTCGCCCGGTCCGACGTCCAACGGGACCGACTCGCCGGTCAGCATCGACGCGTCCACCGCGGACACGCCCTCGACGACGGTCCCGTCGGTGGCGATCTTCTCGCCGGGCCGTACGACGAACCGGTCCCCTACGGCCAGCCGGTCCACCGGGATCCGCACCTCGCGCCCGTCCCGCAGCACGGCGACGTCCTTGGCGCCCAGCTCCATCAGCGCCCGCAGCGCCGCTCCCGCGCGGCGCTTGGAGCGGGCCTCCAGATAGCGGCCCAGGAGGATGAAGGCGGTGACCCCGGCGGCGACCTCCAGATAGATCGCCGACGCGCCGTCCGTCCGCGAGACGGTCAGCTCGAAGGGGTGCCGCATGCCGTGCATGCCCGCGTCACCGAAGAACAGCGCCCACAGCGACCAGCCGAACGCGGCCAGCGTGCCGACGGAGACGAGCGTGTCCATGGTGAAGGCGCCGTGCCGAAGGTTCGTCCACGCCGAGCGGTGGAACGGCAGGGCGCCCCACACGACCACGGGCGAGGCCAGGGTCAGCGACAGCCACTGCCAGTTGTCGAACTGCAGCGCCGGGACCATCGCGAGCAGCACGACGGGCGCGGAGAGGAGGGCGGAGACGACGAGCCGGCCGCGCAGCGCGGCCAGTTCGGGGTCGGCCGGGGTCTCTTCCGCCTGTTCGGGGTCCGGGGCGGGGGGTGCGGGCTCCTCGGCGGTGTACCCGGTCTTCACGACGGTGGCGATCAGGTCGGCGACCTCGGTCCCGGCGGGGTAGGAGATCTTCGCCTTCTCCGTGGCGTAGTTGACCGTGGCGGTGACGCCGTCCATGCGGTTGAGCTTCTTCTCCACGCGGGCCGCGCAGGAGGCGCAGGTCATCCCGCCGATGAGCAGCTCGACCTCGGTGGTGCCGCCCGTGTCGGTCAGGGTGGCGGCGCCGGCTATCGGGGTCGCTGTGGCTGTGGTGCTGGACATGTCCGTACTCCAGAGAGCGAACGGGCCGTACGGACCCGGCGACGCGGTCGGTACGGCCTGATGCGGGGGAGGGCGAGGGCGGAGCGCCCGAGGCGGCCCGGGGGGCTCAATGAGCTCAAGGGGGGCTCGGGGTGTGGCGCCCGGGGGCGGGTGCCATGGGAACGGGTGCCCGGCGAGGGGTGTCTCAGGCGCGGCCGACCAGTTCGAAGCCCGCCTCGTCGACGGCGGCGCGCACGGCCTCCTCGTCCAGCGGCTCGGCGGAGACGACGGTGACCTCGCCGCTGGAGGCGACGGCCTGCACCGAGCTGACGCCGGGAAGCTCCGAGATCTCGCCGGAGACGGCGCCCTCGCAGTGGCCGCAGCTCATGCCGCTCACCTTGAAGACGGTGGTGAGGGAGCCCGGGGTGTCGGTGTGGGCGGTCATGTCGTTACTCCTCGTCGGGGCGTGGGACTGAGGGGGCCTGTGGGAGCCTCCACTCAGGAGACTATACCCCTAGGGGGTATTTCACCAAGGAACCCCGGCCGCGGGTGGAGTGGGGCGGGGAAGTGTCGTCAGCCCTGACCGGGGCGGTCGTCCATCAGCGGTCGCAGGTAGCGGATGAGGACGTCCTTCAACTCCTCGACGTACGCGTCCCGCTCGGCGCCCTCGTGGCCGAGGACCAGCTCCAGCCCCGACTTGTAGATCCCGAGGCACATGTGGGCGGTGCGAGTGAGGGCGGCGGGCGGCGTGTCGGGCAGGAGCGAGGCGAGGAGGTCCTCGATGCGGGAGAGCAGCGTGGTGTGCAGCGCGTCGTGCTGCTCGGCCACGTGGCCCGGGATGTCGGGGCCGTGCATCAGGGCGAAGAACACCGGGTGCTCGCAGTTGAAGGCGATGAACCGGTCGACGGCGGCGCCGACGGCCTCCTCCAGCGGGGTCGCGGGGTCGACCGGGGCGAGCGCCTCGCCGTAGGTCTCGCGCATCTCGTGCATGAGCCGGCCCCCCAGCTCGATCGCGATCGCCTCCTTGTTCGGGAAGAACTGGTAGAGCGTCCCCGGGGAGACACCGGCCTCGCGGGCGATGGCGTTGGTGCTGGCGGCTGTGTAGCCGGTGGTGCAGAAGACGGACGCGGCGGCTTCCAGGAGCTGGGCGATACGGCGCTCACCGCGGGCCTGGCGGCGGCGCGGCTGCTCCTTCTCCTGGCTCCCGGCGGCGTCGGGTGCGGTCTCGGGCGCGGTGTCTGGCGCGGTCTCGTGCACGCGTTTTCCCCAGTTCTCCGAACGCGATTGACAAACACGAGCGGCCGCTCGCATTCTGGATCCAGTGAAACGCGAGCGATGTCTCGTGTTCGTCAGTCTATGGCTGTGCCTGTGGCTGTGGCAGATCCATGCTGCCTGTTCGCGGCCGTCGGGGCGTGACGCGCTCCGCGGTCGCGGCGCGTTCGGCGCGTTCGGTGAGTCCGGTCGCGGCGCGTTCGGTGAGTCCGGTAGGGGGAGTCAAGGTGAAGGGGCACCGCACGATGACCGAAGTCGACGGCCCGCCGCGCGTCGGGGCCTGGACGCGGCGCGTGACCGCGCGCCCCCGGCTGACCCTGCTCGCCGCGCTGGTGCTCACCGCCCTCGCGGTGCTGGCCGGCAGCGGAGTCGCCGACCGGCTGGGCAGTGGCGGCTGGCAGGACCCGGCCGCGCAGTCCACGTACGCGACCGAGGCGTTGGAGCGCGAGTTCCCCGGCTCCCAGCCGAACCTGCTGCTGCTCGTCGACACCGGCCGGGCCTCGGTCGACGATCCGGCGGTCGCCGCCGAAGCCGGTCGGCTGGTGAAGCGGCTGGCCGCCGAGGAGGGCGTCGTCGGCGTGGGCTCCTACTGGCAGGCGCCGGCCGACCGGGCCCCCGCCCTGCGCGCCGAGGACGGCCATGAGGCGCTGATCGCCGCCCGGCTCACCGGCGACGAGAAGACCACGGGCGAGACCCTCGAACGCATCGCCCCCACCTACCGGGGAGCGCACGGCCCGGTGAAGGTCACGCTCGGCGGCATGGTCGCCGTACGGCACGAGATGCAGAAGACCATCCAGGAGGACCTTCTCCGCGCCGAGATCATCGCCCTGCCGATCACCCTGGTGCTGCTGGTCATGGTCTTCGGCAGCGCGGTCGCCGCCCTGCTCCCGCTCGGCATCGGCATCGTCGCCATCCTGGGCACCAACGCGGTCCTCAGCGGCCTCGCGGAGTTCACCGACGTCTCCATCTTCGCGATGAACCTCACCACGGCCCTCGGCCTCGGCCTCGCCATCGACTACGCCCTGTTCATCGTCCGCCGCTTCCGCGAGGAGCTCGCCACCGGCGCCGAGCCGCCGACGGCCATCGCCACCACGCTGCGCACGGCGGGCCGCACCGTGCTGTTCTCCGCGCTCACGGTCGCGGTGTCCCTCGCGGCGATGCTCGTCTTCCCCCAGTACTTCCTGCGCTCCTTCGCCTACGCGGGCATCGCGGTCGTGCTCCTGGCCGCCGCGGCGGCCCTGATCCTGCTGCCGGCCGCCCTCATCCTGCTCGGCCGCCGCGTCGACGCACTGGACCTGCGCCGCCTGTTCCGCAGGCGCGGGCCGGCGGCGGAGCCCGCGGGCGGGACCGGCCGGGAGAGCGGCACGGCCTGGGCGCGCACGGCGACGCTGGTGATGCGCCGCGCCCCCTTCTTCGCCCTGGCGACCACGGCCGTCCTGGTTCTCCTCGGCCTGCCCTTCCTGGGCGTCGAATTCGGCACCGCCGACGACCGCCAGCTGCCCGCCTCCGCCGAGTCCCACGTCGTGCAGCAGCACATCCGGGACGGCTTCCCCGGCAGCCCCGGCGGCGCGCTGGAAGTCCTCGCCGAGGGCAAGGCGAGCGCGTCCCAGTACGCGGAATACGGGCAGCGCGTCGCCGCCCTGCCCGAAGTGGCCCGGGTGGACGGCCCGTTGGTGAAGGGCGACACCGCCTACTTCACGGTGCAACCCGAGGGCGAGGCCGTGGGCGACTCCGCCCAGCGCCTGGTCGGCGACCTGCGCGCGCTCGACGCCCCCTTCGACGCCAAGGTGACCGGCACGGCGGCCGTACTGGTCGACTCCAAGCACGCGATCGCCGAGCGGCTCCCCTGGGCGCTGGCCGTCATCGCGATCGTCACCCTGCTGCTGGTCTTCCTGCTCACAGGCAGCGTGCTCATACCGGTCCAGGCGGTCCTGCTCAACGCGCTCAGCCTGACGGCGATGTTCGGCGCGGTGGTCTGGGTCTTCCAGGACGGCCACCTCTCCGGCCTCCTGGGCTTCACCAGCCCCGGCTCCATCGAGACGACCCTGCCCGTCCTGATGTTCTGCGTCGCCTTCGGCCTCTCCATGGACTACGGCGTCTTCCTGCTCTCGCGGATCAAGGAGGAGTACGACCACACCGGGGACCACGAAGGGGCGGTCCGCCTGGGCCTCCAGCGCACGGGCGGTCTGATCACCGCAGCGGCCGTCATCCTGGCCGTGGTGATGGTCGCGATAGGCACCTCGCGCGTGACCAACACCAAGATGCTCGGCCTGGGCATCGCACTGGCGGTCCTGATGGACGCGATGGTCGTCCGCAGCCTCCTGGTGCCGGCGATCATGCGGCTCACGGGCAGGGCCTCCTGGTGGGCGCCGGCCCCCCTGCGCCGGTTCCACGCCCGCTTCGGCGTCAGCGAGGGGGGACGCCCGGCTCCGGCCGCCGAGATCTCGCCCGAGCACGACACGGTGGGAGCGCGAGGCTAGTGCTGTGACCGGAAAGGTTCACCGGCTCGCGACGCCCGGCACGGCTCCCCTCCCGCTCGGCTTCGCTCGCGAGGGGGCCCCACCGCCGCGTTGTCGCATCACCCGCGTACGTTCAGTACGCGGGCGATGCTCCGCCTTGCGATGCTCCCCCACTGTCTGAAAGGCGTGGGAGGTACCCCCGGCACCGGACGCCGCGAGCTACCCGGCGAACAGTTCCGGTCACAGCACTAGCTAGCGTTCGCGGTGGTCCTGTGGTCCCGGTGGTCCGGGGTGAGCCCGGTGGTCCCAAGTGCCGCGGACGGCCAGGGCGACGGCGAAGGTGAGGATGAGGGCGCATGCGGGCTGTGGTGTTCGAGCGGTACGGCGAGCCGGCCGAGGTGCGGGAGGTGGCCGACCCGAGGCCCGCCCCGCACGGAGTGGTCGTTCGCGTGGAGGCCACCGGCCTGTGCCGCAGCGACTGGCACGGCTGGATGGGCCACGACCCCGACATCACCTTGCCGCACGTCCCCGGTCATGAACTCGCAGGAGTCGTCGAGGAGGTGGGCGACCGGGTAACCCGCCGACGCCCCGGTGACCGGGTGACCGTGCCGTTCGTGTGCGGCTGCGGCACCTGCCCGTCCTGCGCGGCGGGCGACCACCAGGTGTGCGAGCGCCAGACCCAGCCCGGCTTCACCCACTGGGGCTCCTTCGCCCAGTACGTGGCCCTGGACCACGCCGATGTGAACCTGGTCGCGATCCCCGACGAGCTGTCGTACGCCACCGCGGCCTCGCTCGGCTGCCGGTTCGCGACCGCGTTCCGGGCGGTCGTGCGGCAGGGCCGGGTGGCGGCAGGGGAGTGGGTCGCCGTGCACGGCTGCGGCGGAGTGGGTCTGTCGGCGGTGATGATCGCCGCGGCCTGCGGGGCGAGGACGGTCGCCGTGGACGTCTCCCCGAAGGCCCTGGAACTGGCGCGGCGGTTCGGAGCGACCGTGTGCCTGGACGCGCGGGAGACACCGGACACCGCCGCCGCGATCCACGAGCTGACCGGCGGCGGCGCCCACCTCTCCCTGGACGCGCTCGGCTCGCCCGCCACCTGCGCCGCGTCGGTGAACGGCCTGCGCCGCCGCGGCCGGCACGTCCAGGTCGGCCTGCTGCCCTCGGCGGACGGCACGACCCCCGTCCCGCTGGCCCGAGCCGTCGCCCTGGAGCTGGAACTCCTCGGCAGCCACGGCATGGCCGCCCACGCCTACCCGGAGATGCTGGAACTGGTCCGGGCCGGGGTGCTGCGTCCCGACCTGCTGGTGACGTCGACGATCGCGCTGGACGCCGTACCGGAGGCGCTGGCCGCGCTGGGGACGGCGCCGGGAGCGGGGGTGACGGTCATCGAGCCGTGGCGGTGAGGGCGGCCCACTCCCGGTCCAGGAGCGCCATCAGCACCTCGTCCACCCACTTCCCGCCCCGGAACGCGGCTTCCCGCCGCACGCCCTCGACCGTGAAGCCGACCTTCTCGTAGACCCGCCGGGCGCGCGCGTTGTCGCCGTACAGCTCCAACTGCACCCGGTGCAGACCCAGTCGCTCGAAGGCGTGCCCGACGATGAGCCGGGTCGCCTCGGTGCCGAGACCCCGGCCGCGCCCCTCGGGTCCGATCAGCGTGCGGAAGGTGCAGGCGCGGGCGTCCGGGTCCCAGTCGTGCAGGACGACCTCGCCGACGAGGAGTCCGCTCGCGCGGTCGGTGACGGCGAGGTCGAGCCGGTCGGGCCGGGCGGAGCGGGTCGCGTACCAGGAACGTACGCGGTCCAGGGTGAGGTCGCCGCTCGCCGGGAAGGTGAAGCGGACCACCTCGGGGTCGCCGATGATCTCCCACATGGTCTCCGCGTCGGCCTCGGTGAAGGGCCGCAGGACGGTCTTCTCGCCGGTGAGAGTCGGCTTGACGGTGAAGTCCATGGGCAGCACTGTGCCCCACCCGGAGGCGGGGCACAGAACGCTTTTCCGCTGTCAGCCCTGGCCGCGACCGCGATTGCCGGGCCGGGACGCGACCCAGGCCCGGACCGTGTCCGCGTACCAGAACGGTTTACCGCCCTCCACATGGTCGGGCGCGGGCAGCAGCCCGTGCTTGCGGTAGGACCGCACGGTGTCGGGCTGCACGCTGATGTGCGCCGCGATCTCCTTGTAGGACCACAGCCGTCGGTCGGTCATGGGTCGCACCTCCCTGCGCGCGCCGGGGCGGCGGCCTGAAGGCCACCCGGGGGAGCCCGGCACTGCACTGACGATCACCGAGCCATCGCCCGCCCAACGACATACGGTGACGGTGCGGATACGGATGTGGGCGGTCTGTGACACCCCACCCGCCGAACGCGGACATGCGTGACTTTGTAACAGAGGGCACGGGCGAAAGGGGCGCGGGGAACTGCGCGAGAAACCACAGAAGACCCGCACCCGCCCGACAACCGCCCCCGGCAGAACCTCAGGCACCCGGCACGACCGCCCCCGGCAGAACCTCAGGCACCCGGCACGACCGCCGGAGGCAGAACCTCAGGCGCCCGGCACGACCGCCGGAGGCCGCCTCAGGCCCCGCACGACCGCAGGAACGCCCGGGTCCGCTGAGCGATCGGCAGCGGGGTGTCCGGCTCGCAGGGGTACATGTCCTGCTCGACGATCGCGAACAGGTCGACGTCCAGCTTCCGCGCCGCCTCCAGCACGGGACCCAGCGCCGGCACCCCGGACGGCGGCTCGCACATCACGCCCTGCGCGACGGCGGGGCCGAACGGCGTGCCCTTCGCCCGCACGTCCGCGAGGATCTCCGGGTCCACCTGCTTGAGGTGCAGGTAGCCGATCCGCTCCCCGTAGGTCTCGATCAGCTTGACGCTGTCGCCGCCGCAGTACGCGTAGTGCCCGGTGTCGAGGCAGAGAGACACCAGGTCGGAGTCGGTGCCGTCGAGGAAGCGGACGACGTTCTCCTCGCTGTCGATGTGGGTGTCGGCGTGCGGGTGGACGACGATCCGCAACCCGTACCGCTCCCGCACCTCCTTGCCCAGCCGCTCGGTCAGCGAGGTCAGGTTGCGCCACTGCTCGGGCGTCAGCGTGTCCGGCTCCAGCACCTCGCCGGTCTTGTCGTCCCGCCAGAAGGACGGGATGACCACCAGGTGGGAGGCGCCCATGGCCTGTGCGAGCACCGCGTTGTCCGCGACGTGCGCCCAGGTCTTCTCCCAGACGGCCTCGCCGTGGTGCAGCCCGGTGAAGACCGTGCCGGCCGACACCTTCAGGCCACGCTCGGCGGTCTCCTCGGTGAGGACGGCCGGGTCGGTCGGCAGGTACCCGTAGGGGCCCAGCTCGATCCACTCGTAGCCGGACTGCGCGACCTCGTCGAGGAAGCGCCGCCAGGGCACCTGCTGCGGGTCGTCCGGGAACCAGACGCCCCAGCTGTCGGGTGCCGAACCGATCCGGATACGGGACGTGCCGGGAGCGGCGGACTGGGGCGAGGGCTGAGGTGACAACGACGTCATGGCGGTCAGCGTGAAGTCTCGCCGTCAGGGGTGTCAAGGCCCTGGTCCGAATGTCTGGACAAAACATTGACAGGGCGCACCGTGCGGGACTAGAAAGCCGTGGAGAGCCGACACGGCGGCGCATCCGGCGACGCACCCGGCACGGGTGAGGGCCGACACGGTGTGGGCCGACACGAAGGGAACTCGATGGCGTACGACCTGATCACCATGGGGCGGATCGGGGTGGACCTGTACCCGCTGCAGACGGGCGTGCCGCTCCCGCAGGTCACGTCCTTCGGGAAGTTCCTCGGCGGCTCGGCCGCGAACGTCGCCGTCGCCGCGGCCCGCCTGGGCCTGGACACCGCGGTGATCACCCGCACCGGCGACGACCCGTTCGGCGTCTACCTGCACGAGGCGCTGCGCGGCTTCGGTGTCGACGACCGCTGGGTCACCTCGGTCCCCGGGCTCGCGACGCCCCTGACCTTCTGCGAGATCTTCCCGCCGGACGACTTCCCGCTCTACTTCTACCGCCGGCCCAAGGCGCCCGACCTGGAGATCGACGCCCACGAGCTCGACCTGGACGCCGTCCGCGACGCCCGTGTCTTCTGGGTCACCGGCACCGGCCTGAGCGAGGAGCCCAGCCGCACGGCGACGCTGGCGGCCCTCGCGCACCGCGCCAAGGCCGGCACCACGGTGTTCGACCTCGACTGGCGCCCCATGTTCTGGACCGACCCCGACGCGGCCCGCCCCTTCTACGCCGAGGCCCTCAAACACACCACGGTCGCTGTCGGCAACCTGGACGAGGTGGAGATCGCCACCGGGGTGCGCGAACCGCACGCGGCGGCGCGGGCACTGCTGGACGCCGGCGTGGAGCTGGCCGTCGTCAAGCAGGGACCCAAGGGCGTGCTCGCCGTCAACAGCCACGGCGAGTCGGCCGAGGTGCCGCCGCTGCCCGTCGACGTCCTGAACGGCCTCGGCGCGGGCGACGCCTTCGGCGGCTCTCTGTGCCGCGGGCTGCTCGCCGGCTGGGACCTGGAGACGACCATGCGGCACGCCAACGCCGCCGGCGCCATCGTCGCCTCCCGCCTGGAGTGCTCCTCCGCGATGCCGACCCCGGCCGAGGTCGAGGCCGCGCTCACCGCCGGAGCGGTGCGGTGAGGGCGGACCACAGGGAAGAAGCCGCCCCGCCGGCGCCCCGAACCCCGGCCCACCACGACAGCACCCCCACCACCACGACCCTGGCCAAGGTCGACGTCTCCGAACTCGTCCGCCTGCGCACCCATCACCCCGAGGCGATCGCCGAGGCCGCCGCCCGCCGCCCCCGCCGCCCGCTGATCGCCGACTCGGGCCGGCTGATGATCGTCGCCGCCGACCACCCGGCCCGCGGCGCGCTCAGCGCGGGCGGCGACAGACTCGCCATGGCCAACCGCGCCGACCTGCTCGAACGCCTGTGCCTCGCACTGAGCCGCCCCGGCGTCGACGGCGTCCTCGCGACCGCCGACATCCTCGACGACCTGCTCCTCCTCGGCGCTCTCGACGGCAAGGTCGTCATGGGCTCGATGAACCGGGGCGGCCTGCAGGGCGCGGTCTTCGAGCTCGACGACCGCTTCACCGGCCACCGCGCCGAGGACATCGAGCGCCTGAACTTCGACGCGGGCAAACTGCTGCTGCGCATCGACTACGACGACCCGGGCTCTCTCACCACCCTGGAGGCCACGGCCCGCGCGATCGACGACATGGCGGCCCGCCGACTGCCCCTGTTCGTCGAGCCGTTCATCAGCCGCCGCACCCCCGACGGCACGCTGAGGAACGACCTCTCGCCCGAGGCCGTCACCAAGTCCATCGCCATCGCCTCGGGCCTGGGCGGCAGTTCGGCCTACACCTGGCTGAAGGTGCCGGTCACCGACGACCCCGACGACATGGCCGAGGTCATGGAGACCTCCACCCTCCCCGCCGTGCTCCTCGGCGGGGAGGTCGGCGGCTCCGTCAAGGACCAGGAGGCCGCGTACGAGAAGTGGCGGGGGGCGCTGCGACTGCCCACCGTCCGGGGGCTGGTCGTCGGCCGTTCCCTGCTGTACCCGGCGGACGGTGACGTCGCCGCCGCCGTGGACACCGCCGTAGGACTGCTGTGAGGGTGGCATGACCAAGCACGAAGACCTGTACGTCCCCAAGGGCACGACGGCCGACGGCACGTACTCCCTCGCCATCGACCCCGAACGGGCCGGCTGGACCCACAGCGGCCTGCGGATCGTCGAGTTGGAGCCGGACGGCACGCACGACTTCGCCACCGGCGACAGCGAGTGGATCGTCCTCCCCCTCGAAGGCGGATGTACGGTGCGCACGGACCAGAATGAGTTCCAACTCCTGGGCAGGGAAAGCGTGTTCGCGTCGGTCTCCGACTTCGCGTACGTTCCCCGCGACGCCCGGGTCCAGATCGCCTCCGGCGCGGGAGGCCGCTTCGCCCTGGCAGGAGCGAAGTGCGAGCGACGACTCCCCGCCCGCTACGGCCCCGCGCCGGAGGTCCCCGTCGAAGAGCGCGGCAGCGGCGACTGCGCCCGTCTGGTGCGCAACTTCGCCTCCGCCGACGCCTTCGACTGCGACAAGCTGATCGCCGTCGAGGTCGTCACCCCCGGCGGCCACTGGTCCTCGTACCCGCCGCACAAGCACGACGAGCACCGGCCGGGCGAGGAGGCGGAGCTCGAGGAGATCTACTACTTCGAGATCGACGGCCCCGGCGGCTTCGGCTACCAGCGGGTGTCCCCCTCGCGGGAGGGCGGCGCCGACGTCCTCGCCGAGGTCCGTTCCGGCGACGCCGTCCTCGTCCCCGACGGATGGCACGGCCCGTCGATCGCCCAGCCCGGCCACGCCATGTACTACCTGAACGTCATGGCGGGTCCGGGCGAGACCCGGGAGTGGCGGATCTGCTTCCACCCGGACCACGTAGAAGGGGGTTACCGATGACCACCAGGCTCACCGTGGCCCAGGCGCTGGTGCGCTTCCTCGCCGCGCAGCACACCGAGCGCGACGGCGTCCGGCGGCGGCTGATCGGCGCGACCTGGGGCATCTTCGGCCACGGCAACGTCGCCGGCCTCGGCCAGGCGCTCGTCGAGTACGCCGACGACATGCCCTTCCACCAGGGGCGCAACGAGCAGTCGATGGTTCACGCGGCCGTCGGTTACGCCCGCCAGTCGGGCCGGCTGTCCACGCACGCCGTGACGACGTCCATCGGCCCCGGCGCGACCAACCTGGTCACCGGCGCCGCGCTCGCCACGATCAACCACCTCCCGGTGCTCCTCCTGCCCGGCGACGTCTTCGCCACGCGGCCCGCGGACCCGGTGCTCCAGCAGCTCGAAGTCCCCTACGCGGGCGATGTGTCCGTCAACGACTGCCTGCGGCCGGTGTCCAGGTACTTCGACCGGATCACCCGCCCCGAGGCCCTGATCCCGGCCGCCCTCCAGGCGATGCGCGTGCTCACCGACCCCGTGGAGACCGGCGCGGTGACCCTTGCCCTGCCCCAGGACGTCCAGGCCGAGGCCTACGACTGGCCGGAGGAGTTCTTCGCCGAGCGCACCTGGGCCGTACGACGCCCGGGGGCCGATCCGGCCGAACTCGCCGAGGCGGTCCGCGCGATCAGGTCGGCCCGGCGGCCGCTGCTCGTCGCGGGCGGCGGCGTCCACCACAGCCGCGCCGAGGAGGCCCTCGCCGAGTTCGCCGGCGCCACGGGCATCCCGGTCGCCTCCACCCAGGCCGGCAAGGGCTCCCTGCGCCACGACCACCCGCAGGACGTCGGCGGCGTCGGCCACACCGGCACCGCGACCGCCGACGAACTGGCCCGCACCGCCGACCTGGTCATCGGCGTGGGCACCCGGTACAGCGACTTCACCACCGCCTCCAACACCCTCTTCGCCGCCGACGGCGTCCGCTTCCTCAACCTCAACATCGCCCCCTACGACGGCCACAAGCTCGCCGGACTCCCGCTGGTCGCGGACGCCCGCAGCGGCCTCGAGGAGCTGACCGCGGCGCTGCTGACGCACGGCCACCGGGTCGCGGAGGAGTACGTCACCCAGTACACCGAGGACAAGGAGCGCTGGGAGCAGCGCGTCGACGCCTGCTACGAGGCCGAGGAGCAGGACGTACGCCCGACGCAGCCGCAGGTCCTCGGCGCGCTGGACGCCCTCGTCGACGAGTCGGACGTGATCATCAACGCGGCTGGTTCGCTCCCCGGCGACCTGCACAAACTGTGGCGGGCGCGCTCGCGGGACCAGTACCACCTGGAGTACGGCTACTCCTGCATGGGCTACGAGATCCCCGCCGCGATCGGTGTGAAGCTCGCGGCTCCCGAGCGCAACGTCTGGGCGCTGGTCGGCGACGGCACGTATCTGATGATGCCGACGGAGATCGTCACCGCGGTGCAGGAGGGGATCGCGATCAAGATGATCCTCGTGCAGAACCACGGGTACGCCTCGATCGGCGGTCTGTCGGAGTCGGTGGGCGGTGAGCGGTTCGGCACCGCGTACCGCTTCACCTCCGACGACGGCACGTTCACCGGCGCGCCGCTGCCCGTCGACCTGGCCGCGAACGTGGCCAGCCTGGGCATGCGGGTGCTGCGGGCGAAGACCGTCCACGACCTGCGCGAGGCGCTCGCCGAGGCGCGCGCCGCCGACACTCCCACTTGTGTCTACGTCGAGACCCGAACGGCAGACACAGTGTCGGGCCCGCCCCCGGCGCAGGCCTGGTGGGATGTACCCGTGGCCGAGACCGCGACCCGCCCGTCGGCGGTCAAGGCCCGTGAGCTGTACGAACGGCACGTCTCAACCCGACGCCGCCATCTGTGAAGGAGCACTCGGTCATGACGAAGATCGTCAACCACTGGATCGGCGGCAAGACCGTCGAAGGCGCGTCGGGTACGTACGGGCCGGTCACCGACCCGGCCACCGGCGCGGTCACCACGAAGGTCGCGTTCGCGACGGTGGACGAGGTGGACGCCGCGGTGGCCGCCGCGAAGGACGCCTACGCCACCTGGGGCCAGTCCTCGCTGGCGCAGCGCACGTCGATCCTGTTCAAGTTCCGCGCGCTGCTGGACGAGCACCGCGACGAGATCGCGGAGCTGATCACCGCCGAGCACGGCAAGGTGCACTCCGACGCGCTGGGCGAGGTCGCCCGCGGCCTGGAGATCGTCGACCTGGCGTGCGGCATCAGCGTGCAGCTGAAGGGCGAGCTGTCGACGCAGGTCGCGAGCCGCGTGGACGTCTCCTCCATCCGCCAGCCGCTGGGCGTGGTCGCCGGCATCACGCCGTTCAACTTCCCGGCGATGGTCCCGATGTGGATGTTCCCGATCGCCATCGCGACCGGCAACACCTTCGTGCTGAAGCCGAGCGAGAAGGACCCGTCGGCGTCGCTGAAGCTCGCCGAGCTCCTGTCGGAGGCCGGGCTGCCCGACGGCGTCTTCAACGTCGTCCACGGCGACAAGGTGGCCGTCGACCGCCTCCTGGAGCACCCGGACGTCAAGGCGGTTTCCTTCGTCGGCTCCACCCCCATCGCCCGCTACATCCACACCACCGCCTCCGCGAACGGCAAGCGCGTCCAGGCTCTCGGCGGCGCGAAGAACCACATGCTGGTGCTGCCGGACGCGGACCTCGACGCGGCGGCCGACGCCGCGGTGTCCGCCGCGTACGGCTCGGCGGGCGAGCGCTGCATGGCGATCTCCGCGGTCGTCGCCGTCGGCGCCGTCGGCGACGAACTGGTGGAGAAGATCCGCGAACGCGCCGAGAAGATCAAGATCGGCCCCGGCAACGACCCCACGTCGGAGATGGGCCCCCTGATCACCGCGGCCCATCGCGACAAGGTGGCGTCCTACGTCACGGGCGCTGCGGCCGAGGGCTCGGAGGTGGTCCTCGACGGCACCGGTTTCACGGTGGAGGGTCACGAGGACGGCCACTGGATCGGCATCTCGCTCCTCGACAAGGTGCCCACGTCGGCGAAGGCCTACCAGGACGAGATCTTCGGCCCGGTGCTGTGCGTCCTGCGCGTCGACACCTACGAGGAGGGCGTCGCGCTGATCAACAGCTCCCCCTTCGGCAACGGCACCGCGATCTTCACCCGCGACGGCGGCGCGGCCCGCCGCTTCCAGCTGGAGATCGAGGCCGGCATGGTCGGCGTCAACGTCCCGATCCCGGTCCCGGTCGGCTACCACAGCTTCGGCGGCTGGAAGGACTCCCTCTTCGGGGACCACCACATCTACGGCAACGACGGCACCCACTTCTACACCAGGGGCAAGGTCGTCACGACCCGCTGGCCCGACCCGGCCGACACACCGGCTGGCGTCGACCTGGGCTTCCCCCGCAACCACTGACGCCCGACCGCACGGCTGCTCCGGCGTACCGCGGACGCGGTATGCCGGAGCAGCCGTGTCCGCCTTCAGGAGCACCCCGGCTTCGGTCTTCGGGTGACAACTCTCCGACAGGCAGACCCCGTACCGTTGAAGCATGGATCTTCGACTGCTCGGGCGGTCCCGGCGTGCGCTCGGCGCCGCTGCCGCCGTCGTCGTGCTCGTCGGTGCGGGGACCTGGACGGCCGTCGCCGACGACGACCCCCCGAAGGTGCGGCGGGCCGAGCAGGTCATGGACATGGGCGGCGGAGTCCGGCTCGACACCTCCTACTTCACCGCCGGCGGCGACGGCCGTCGTCCCGCCGTGCTGCTCGCGCACGGCTTCGGGGGCAGCAAGGACGACGTGCGGCGGCAGGCCGAGGATCTCGCGCGGGACGGGTACGCCGTGCTGACCTGGTCCGCGCGCGGGTTCGGCAGGTCCACCGGGCGGATCGGGATCAACGACCCGAAGGCCGAGGTCGCCGACGTCTCGAAGCTGATCGACTGGCTGGCGAAGCAGCCGCAGGTGCGGCTCGACAAGGCGGGCGACCCCCGCGTCGGCATGGCCGGCGGTTCCTACGGCGGCGCCGTCTCGCTGCTGGCCGCCGGACACGACAGCCGGGTCGACGCCATCGCCCCGTCGATCACCTACTGGAACCTCGCCGACGCCCTGTTCCCCGACGGCGTGTTCAAGAAGCTGTGGGTCGGCGTGTTCTTCAACAGCGGCGGCGGGTGCGACCGGTTCGAGCCCGCGCTGTGCGCGATGTACCAGCGGGTCGCGGAGTCCGGCGTCCCGGACGAGGCCGCACGCCGACTGCTCGAAGCGCGTTCGCCGTCCGCCGTCGGCGATCGCATCAAGGTGCCCACCCTCCTCGTCCAGGGGCAGACCGACTCCCTCTTCACGCTCGCCCAGTCCGACGCCGCCGCGAAGGCGATCAAGGCCAACGGCGCGCCCGTCGACGTCGACTGGATCGCGGGCGGTCACGACGGCGGGGACATGGAGAGCGGGCGCGTCCAGGCCCGCGTCACCGACTGGTTCGACCGGTACCTCAAGGACGACCGAAGCGTCGACACCGGCCCCGCCTTCCGCGTCACCCGCACCCTCGGCACCGGCAGCGGCGACGGCGAACCGCGTCTGCGCGGCGTGAGCGCCGACAGCTACCCCGGCCTGGACGGCAAGCCCCGCCAGGTCCCGCTCAGCGGACGCGAGCAGCGCGTCGACAACCCGGCCGGCGCCTCCCCGCCCGCCGTGTCGGCCCTGCCCGGCCTCGGCGCGGGCAGCGGCCTCTCCCAGCTGTCCTCCCTCGGAGTCGGCGTCTCCCTCGACTTCCCCGGCCAGTTCGCCGCCTTCGAGTCGGCGCCGTTCCGCGACGACGTCCGCGTCACCGGCTCGCCCGAGGTCACCGTCCACGTGAAGTCGACGGCCGACGACGCCGTGCTCTTCGCCAAGGTGTACGACGTCGGCCCCGGCGGTCGGCGGCAGCAGGTGCTGCCGTCCCAGCTGGTGCAGCCCGTCCGCGTCACGGGCGCCAAGGCCGGCAAGGACGTCACGCTCACCCTGCCCGCGATCGACCACGAGGTGGACGACGGCCACCGCCTGCGCCTCGTCCTCGCCTCCACCGACCTCGGCTACGCCTCCCCGGTGGCCCCGGCGACGTACACCGTCTCCCTGAGGAGCGACCTGACGGTGCCGACCGCCCTCAGCCGGTCCGACGTCCCGCCCGCGCTGCCCGCATGGGTGTGGTGGCTGCCGCTCGCCGGCGCGGGCGTCGCCCTCGCCCTGCTGCTGACCGCCCGCCGCCGCACCGCCGCGCCCGCCCCGGCGGACCCCGCA
Source organism: Streptomyces sp. NPDC088254 (assembly GCF_044740925.1). Taxonomy (NCBI): domain Bacteria; kingdom Bacillati; phylum Actinomycetota; class Actinomycetes; order Kitasatosporales; family Streptomycetaceae; genus Streptomyces; species Streptomyces sp. NPDC088254. Next base: position 274,073 of record NZ_JBIURQ010000014.1, read on the forward strand.
CTGGCCGACGTGCCCCTCCAGATCACCGGCCTGAGCAAGCGGTACGCCAAGGCGGCCGACCGCTACGCCGTCAAAGACCTGTCCTTCCGCGTGGAGAAGGGCCAGGTGCTCGGACTGCTCGGCCCCAACGGCGCCGGCAAGACGACCACCCTGCGCATGCTGATGGGGCTCATCAGGCCGGACGGCGGTGAGATCCGCGTCTTCGGGCACGCCATCGCGCCCGGCGCGCCGGTCCTGTCCCGGGTCGGCGCGTTCGTCGAGGGCGCGGGCTTCCTCCCGCACCTCACCGGCCGCGAGAACCTCGACCTGTACTGGCGGGCCACCGGCCGCCCGCCGCAGGACGCCCACCTGGAGGAGGCCCTGGAGATCGCGGGCCTCGGCGACGCCCTCGCCCGCGCGGTGCGCACGTACTCCCAGGGCATGCGCCAGCGCCTCGCCATCGCCCAGGCGATGCTGGGCCTGCCCGACCTGCTCATCCTCGACGAGCCGACCAACGGACTGGACCCGCCTCAGATCCGCGAGATGCGCGAGGTGATGATCCGCTACGCGGCGGCCGGCCGCACAGTGATCGTCTCCAGCCATCTTCTGTCCGAGGTGGAGCAGTCCTGCACGCACCTGGTCGTCATGGACCACGGGCAGCTCGTCCAGGCCGGCCCGGTCGCCGAGATCGTCGGCTCCGGCGACACCCTCCTCGTCGGCACGGCGACGCCCGTGGACGACCCGGTCGTCGACAAGGTCGCCGCGCTGCCCGGCGTGGCCTCGGCCGTCCGCGCCGACGCCGGACTGCTGGTCCGCCTCGACGCCGGCGGCAGCGCGTCGGGCCTGGTCGCCGAACTCGTGCGCCTGGAGGTGCCGGTGGAGGCGGTCGGCCCGCACCGCCGCCTCGAAGACGCCTTCCTCACCCTGATCGGAGACTGAAGATGAGCACGGTGACCGACCGCGCCGAGCCCGTCGAGGTCGCCGACGGCTACCGCGCCGGGCGCACGCTGCCCCTCCGGGTAGAACTGGTCCGCCAGCTCAAGCGGCGCCGCACCATGGTCATGGGCGGCGTCCTGTTCGCCCTGCCGTTCGTGCTCCTCGTCGCCTTCCAGGTGGGCGGCGGCCCCGGCTCCGGCAACAACCGCGTCAACCTGATGGACACGGCGACGCTGTCCGGCACCAACTTCGCCGCGGTGAACCTGTTCGCCGCGGCGGGCTTCCTGCTGGTGATCCCCGTCGCGCTGTTCTGCGGCGACACCGTCGCCTCCGAGGCCGGCTGGTCCTCGCTGCGCTACCTGCTCGCCGCCCCCGTGCCCCGCGCCCGCCTGCTGTGGTCCAAGCTCGTCGTCGGGCTCGGCCTCAGCCTGGTGGCGATGGTGCTGCTGCCCGTGGTCGCCCTCGCCGTCGGCACGGCCGCCTACGGCTGGGGGCCGCTGGAACTGCCCACCGGCGGCTCGATGCCCGCGGGCACCGCCGCCCAGCGCCTGGCCGTCACCGTGGCGTACATCTTCGTGTCCCAACTGGTCACCGCCGCCCTCGCGTTCTGGCTCTCCACCAAGACCGACGCCCCACTCGGCGCGGTCGGCGGGGCGGTCGGGCTGACCATCGTCGGCAACGTCCTCGACGAGGTGACGGCCCTCGGCGACTGGCGCCACTTCCTGCCCGCGCACTGGCAGTACGCCTGGCTCGACGCCGTACGGCCCCAGCTCGACTGGACCGACATGATCCAGGGCATGTCCCTGTCGATAACGTACGCGCTCGTGCTGTTCGCCCTGGCCTTCAGGGGTTTCGCCCGCAAGGACGTCGTCTCCTAGGTCAGCGGAAGATCACCCGCCGGTCTCGACGGGTGTCCGCCGTGCCCTCTTCGAGACCCTTCCGCAACGCCCCGTAACGCACGTTCCGGGCCCCCGTGCCGTCACAGTCACGTACGGCGACGTCAACGGACCAAGGGGGCACGGGAGATGGATCACCACCGGACGCGACGACTGCTCGCCGGCGCGGCCGCCGCGCTGACGCTGCTCACCGGCTGCGCTGCGGGCGGCTCGGGCGCCTCGGACCGGGGCGGCGCCCGACGGGCCGACCACGGCGGCGGCTTCCCGGCCCCGAGCGCACCCCGAGAAGGTCTTCGCCGGGCAACTCCCGCGGAACGTGGACCTCACCGCCCGTGACGCCAAGGCGCAGGTCGCCTTCGACCCGCACACGGTCGAGGAGTTCCGACTCGTCGGCTACGACAACCGCCGGGTCGCCGACGAGGACTTCCGCGACGACCGTGTCGACGGCGGCGAGGTCGGACCCGGCCACACGGTCACCGCCCTCTACGCCGTCCGCACCACGCCGGGCACGCGGGGCCGCCTCGCCACGGCCACCGTCCGCTGGCTCGACCCCGCCACCCGCGCCCCGCACGAGACCTCGGGCCGCCTGGAGACCGCCGCCCTGCACGACTCCCTGGCCGATGCCCCCACCCGCTTCCAAGTCGCCGTCACCGCCGCCTACTTCGCTGACTTCCTGCGTCAAGGAGTCGGCGGGAGCGGTGTCTTGCCGGACTCCCCTCCCTTGAGCCGGCTGAAGGAGCGCGCCGACGGCCTCGCGGAGAAGACGGAGGACGAGGAAGTACGGGCCCTCGCCAAGGCGATCGGCGAGGCGGGCCGGCTCCGCGGCTGAGGCGAAGCCTGCCGGGGCCGCGACGGATGCCGAGGCTCGACACATGACGCGCACGACGACGGCGGGTCACCGGAGGACCGGTGACCCGCCGTCGCGGCGCCGAGAGGGCTCAGCCGTTGCCCGCACCGTTGCCGGTCAGGAGCGAGACGTCGTCCAGGATGTGCGACAGCGGCTCGTCGCCCTTGGCCTGGGTGGAGTTCTCGACGCACTGCTGGTTCTGCGGGGCCGAGAGGATCGGGATGTCCTGGAATCCGGCAGCGCCGGTGGTCAGGGTGTTGACCTTCACGGGAATGCCGAGGCACGGCTTGTTCAGCGAGCCCTGGACCAGCGAGAGCTGCGGGCTCATGTCGCCGGACGTGGACGAGTTGCCGAACTCCGACCTGGCGCCGTTGCCGCTGGCCGAGGTGGTGCCGCTGTCGTCACCGATGGCGAGAGCCTGGGGGGCGGTCACCGCCGTGAATCCGGCGAGCGAGGCGGCGACAGCCGCGGTTGCCCACAGCTTCTTCATGTTCGTTCCCTTCGAAAAGCGGACTCCGGTGAGGAGTTGCGTGCTGGTCAACGCCAGGACGCCCGCCCGGGTTGCGTGCTGTGCCCCGATCGGCCCAGCGCATCGGCGTACCCGCGCATGCGCCCCTCACCGACGCGAGCGCGCACACGAAGCAGCGGGCCGCCGGTCGATCGGCGGCCCGCTGCCGGGGCCCGGAAACGGCCCCGAGGGCTCGGAGGACGAGCCCGTTCACCTCGTCGGTCGTACGGTCAGACCGTCACTCGTTCCCCACGCCGTTGCCCGAGAAGAGCGCGAGGTCGTCCAGGATGTGCGACAGCGGCTCGTCGCCCTTGGCCTGGGTGGAGTTCTCGACGCACTGCTGGTTCTGCGGGGCCGACAGGATCGGGACGTCCTGGACGCCGAGCCCGTCGGCCACCAGCGTCTGGGTGTTGAGCTTGGCCGGCAGGCCGATGCAGGGCTTGTTGAAGGAGCCCTGGATGAGCGCCATCTGCGGGCTCATGTTGCCGTAGGTGGCCGAGTTGCCGAACACCTGGGAGGCGCCGTTGCCGCTGGCGGACGTGGTGCCGCTGTCGTTGCCGATGGCGAGCGCCGGGGCCGCGACCGCGACGGAGGCGCCCATGGCGGAGGCGGCGACCGTGACGGCGGCCAGAACCTTCTTGATCACTTGCTTGTCCCTTCTGAAAAAACCCCGTCCACCGGAGCGTCTTGGTCAACTCGGCCGGGAGGGCTTGGTTGCTGTGATTCACCCCGATGGCTCACACCGGACCACCGATCCGCCGTCCGTTCGCCGCTGAATCGTTTCCCTCCCCAGGGGCCCAGTCGTATGAACGCCGCGAACGCGTTCGGGTGAATTGACCTGCGACCCCCGTTCACCGGCTTCCTCCGCCGTCTATCTGTCGTGTGCAGCCTGCAGGTCATGGTGCGAGCTGATCCGGCTGCGCTCGCTCGGTTTCGACCGCCAGGCATGACCGCACAGAAGGGAACGTCATGAAGAAGACCGCCGCCGTCGTCGCGGGCCTGATCCTGGGTCTGGGCGGAGCCGCCCCCGCCTTCGCGGACTCCACCGCCGAAGCTGTGGCCATCGGTTCCCCCGGGTTCCTCTCCGGCAACGTGACGCAGTACTCGTTCCACATCCAGACGAACGTCTGCGGGAACACGTTCAATGCGACCGGCCTGCTGAGCCCGGCTTTCGGCAACCTGTGCGTCAACGACTGACGATGCCCCCACCAGCCGACGGCTGGGTCGAGGCCGGCCTTGGACGACTGCTCCCTTGTTCCAGGTCGGCCTTTCCCGTTTCTCCCACCAGGAAGACGATCAGATGCGACAGACCCTGACCAGGGGAATGATCGCGGCGGCCGCCGCGACGAGTCTTCTGTCCCTGTGCGGCGGCGCCGCCTATGCGGACTCGTCCGCGGACGGGACCACCACGGGCTCGCCCGGCGCCGTGTCGGGCGCCGGCGTCCAGTCCCCGGTGACCCTGCCGGCGAGCCTGTGCGGCGACACGGCCGGTCTCGCCGCCGCGTTCGGCCAGGCCCTCGGCGACTTCTGCGCGAACACCTCCGACGAGACGAGCACCCCCGAGGCCGCGGACACCTCCGACGGGGAGGACACCGCGGACGAGGCGAAGACCACCGAGGAAACGGGTACTTCCGCCCCGGCCGCCGACGCGGCCCGCGCCGACGAGGCCACCTCCGCCGAGGCCGACTCGGACTCGGGCTACGGGGACCCGGGCTACGGCGACCCGGGCTACGGAAACTCACATCACAAAGACGACGACCCGGGTTACGGCGACTCGGGCCAGGGCGGCGACAAGGATCCGGGATACGGCGGTCACAACGACGGCGACCCGGGTTACGGCGACTCGGGCCAGGGCGGCGACAAGGATCCGGGATACGGCGGTCACAACGACGGCGACCCGGGTTACGGCGGTGACGACGGCCCCGGTCACGGCGATGACGACGACTCCGGTTACGGCAGCGACGACGACTCTGGCTACGGCAGTGACGACGGCCCGGGCTACGGGGACGACGACCCGGGCTACGGGTCGACGCCCCCGCCCCCCGGCGGACCCGTCACGCCCCCGGAGGGCGGGCACACCACACCGCAGGACCCCCCGCCCCCCGGTGACGACGACCACGGCACTCCGCCCGGCGAGGAGAACAACGAGCCTCGTCCGCAACTGCCCGAGACCGGCAGCGAGAGTCTGCTCGCCGCTTCCGGCGTGAGCGCGGCTCTGATCACCACGGGCGCGCTGCTCTACCGACGGGGCCGGGCCGCCTCCCGGCGCTGACCGCACGGGCGCCGGACGCCCCCGGCACCCCTTCGTACGGCGAGGCGGGGAGCTTCAGCAGCTCCCCGCCTTCTCGTCGTCGGCGTGACCGCCCGCGTCCGGCACGCCGGGCAGCCCCGTCCGCGGCGAACCCTCACGGACCGCCCCCCGCCGGATCACACGCGGAGGAACCTCACCACAGGCCCCCGCAGCGAAACCCGGCCCCGGCTCCGGCCCCGGTCCGGTACGCCGCAGCCGTCCCCCCAGCCGCCGGGTGACATGGGCGCACCACAGCGCCCACATCGCACGGCCGGCGGCGGCGTCGTCCCCCGCGTACCAGGCCAGCTCCCGGTCGGTACGGACCCGGCGCAGCGCCGACAGCGGGGCGTAGTTCTCCACCACGAACGCCCGCCCGGGCCGCGCCTCCCCCGCCGGCAGGGGACGGTACGTCAGATCCAGGTGCTGCGCGCGTACGACGTCCAGCCCGGCGGTGTCGGTGAAGAGCCGGAACTGCGCCCCGGGCCGCGGGTTGAAGTCGAGCAGGTGATAGCGGCCGGTCGTGCCGCAGCGGCGGTAGTCGAGGTCGAGGATGCCGCGGTAGCCGAGCCGCTCGGCGAGCCGCTCCGACTGCTCCCGCACAGTGGCGTTCGGGACCCACTCGCCCACCGCCGTCAGACCGGCCCCGCGCGGCCAGGCGCTCAGCTTGCGGCCCGTGCCGCCGGCGCGCATCACGCCCGAGCGGTCGGCGTACCCGTGGAAGAACCAGTCGCGGTCGTCGCCCGGCGGCAGGAACTCCTGGAGCAGGAGCCGGCTGCCGGCCTCCTCGCGCCGCAGGTACAGCTCCCGCACCTCCTGCGCGGAGCGCAGCACCGAGGTGCTGCGCAGTCCCGATCCGGTGGGGAGCAGCCAAGGCCGGCTCCACTTCGCCACCAGTGGGAACCCGAGCCGCCGGGCGGCGGAGACGGCCTGCTCGGCGCTCTCCGGGACGAAGGTGCACGGGTGAGCGACGTCCGCGGCCGCGCACATCTGCACCAACTCGCTTTTGTCGGCGACACGTTCGGGGAGTGTCGGGGACTGCTGGGGCAGCAGGTAGGCGGGGGTCAGCTCCGTGCGCAGCCGGCTCACGGCGACGGCGCCGGCGTCGTCCATGGGGATCAGCACGGCGGGCCGTTCGATGCGGGCGGCCACCCGCAGCAGCAGGGCCACGATCTCCTCGGGGGAGGCGCCCGGCGTCGGCGGAGGATGCAGCCGCCGCACGTGGCGCGACTTGCGGATCGGGCTCCCCGTCATCTCGGCGACCACGTGCACGTCCGCTCCGGCTCGGCCGAGGGAACGGACCGCGCCCAGCGTTCCGTGGTGAAAGGGGTTCCGGTCGATTCGCAGCAGTACGGCGGGGACTCGGGTGTCGAGCAGCGACACGGGGCTTTTTCCTTCGGGTCGGTTCACCGGTGCGGGCGATCAGTGCACTCGAAAGCCGTAACGGCGGTGGCGTGATTCCTTTTCATCTGACTTACATATGACTAAGTGTCAGTCATTCGAAATCAGCACGCGGTTCCGCGTGGGAGTGGAGAAAGGAGCAGGTATGGCCCCACAGCAGCGACGCGCCCCGTCCCGACGGCTCGCCGTCGTGACGGCGGCGGTGGCGATGACGGCGGCGCTGGCGTCCGGTCCTGGACTCGCCGCGGGCGCGGGGGTGGCACGGGCCGCCGCTCCCTCCCCCGGATCTCTCCCCGAGCCCCTCGCGGCGGCCACAGAGCCGGCCTCGGGGCCGCCCGCCGCCCCCGAGCAGAGCCCTGCCGCCCCCGCCCCCCAACAGAACCCCGCCGCTCCCACCCCTGAGCGGAGCCCCGCCGCGGACCCCCCGCAGAGCCCCGCCGCGGCCTCCCCGAGCGGGAGCGAGGCACCGGCGTCGCCCGCCGCGTCCGGCACCGCCTTCGGCGCCTACCTCGACTACGGTCCCCTGGGCGTGGCCCGGATCGCCCAGCTCAGCGCCTGGCTCGACGGCGCCGAACTCCGCGTCGGGCACACGTACTTGCCGGGCGACCGGTGGAGCAACATCGAGGGCCGGCCCGGCTTCCTCGACGCGTGGGCGAACTGGCGGAAGGAGAAGGACGACCGGATGCTCGTCCTCAACGTCCCCATGCTGGAGCGCAACGAGGCGGGCGTCTCCGACGGCGAGGTGCGGGTCCTGCTGCGGCTGGGTGCGGCGGGCGCCTTCGACCATCACTTCCGCCGGCTGGCCGAGCGGCTGGTCGCGCTGAACACGCCGGACACGGTGATCGTGCTCGGCTGGGAGATGAACGGCAACACCTACACCCATCGCTGCGGGCCGGACCCGGAGGCGTGGAAGGCCTACTGGAACCGGATCGTCACCGCCATGCGGGCGGTGCCGGGCCAGAGGTTCAAGTTCGACTTCACACCGAACCGCGGCCTCGACGCGGTCGCCTGGACCCGGTGCTACCCGGGTGACGACACCGTCGACATCATCGGAATGGATTCCTACGACCAGCCGACCGGAATGGCGTTCGACCAACAGGTGAGAGAACCCTACGGACTCCAGGCGCATGTGGATTTCGCCAAGAGCCACGGCAAGCCCATTTCCTACCCCGAATGGGGGCTGTTCCGCAACGGCGACAATCCCGAGTACATGCGGAGCATGCTCGACTGGATCGGTCAGCACAGGCCGCTGTACAACACGCTGACCGACTACTGCCCGCACGGCGTGTGGCAGTGCGGGCATAACCCGATGGCGTCGCACGTCTACCGCTCGCTGCTCTCCGGCCGCCCCGAAGGACCGGCAGAAGGACCGACCGGCGGACCGGCAGAAGGACCGGCCGACGGACCGGCAGAAGGACCGACCGGCGGACCGGCAGCCGGATCGACCCCACCCGCCCCCCTGATCACGCCGCTCCCCGGCGCAACACAGGAGGCCGCGCCGGTGGCACCCACCCCGGAACCGGCGAAGGAGGCACCGCAGAGGCCGACGCCGGTGACCTTCCCATCCGTCTCCGACTGCCCGCAGTTGGACCTCGGGGACTGGGTGGAGCGGTGGATCGGCGGCAAGTTGTGCCTCCCCGCGGCCCGGTGGTCGGGCGACCGCTGAGCGGGGACTCGGCGGCGGCCGGCCCGTGTCAGGACCCGCCGCCACCGTCACGCCCCTTCTCCGCCCGCTGCCTGCGCTGCTCCCGCTGCTCCTCCCAGCGGCGCAGCAGCTCCTTGCCCCGTCGCCGCGCCGCGACATCACCCGTCACCGCCGAGATCAGCGGGGCGGTGCGCCGACGGGCCAGCAACAGCCGCTGGTTGACGACCGGTTCGGGACGCCAGTGGTGCTTGTACGGCTCGTTGCCGCGCAGCAGGCTCAGCGTGCCGCGCCCGCCGCCGCGGGTGTGCTCGGCGCACGCGTCCAGCAGCATCACCGCCACGTCCGCCTTGCACTCGCGCAACCGGGGGTGCGCGCCGTAGAGATAGCCACCCGCCAGGCGGCGCGACAGCAGGGTCAGGTCGACGGCCACCACGTCGTCGTCGAGACGGAACTCGGTGACCACCGCGTCCCCCGAGCGCACCATCGGCCCGACCGAGCGCACCAGATGCTCGCGGAACCGCGACTGGAGGTGCTCGCCCGTCACCTTGCGCCCCTGCCACTGCAGCCGGTGCAGGTCCAGCAGACGCCGTATCGCCGGCTCGACGCCGTCGGCCCGCACCACCCGGCGTTCGACGCCGAGCGCGGTCAGCTTGCGCAGCTTGGCCCGCACCCGCTGCTGGGCCTTCGCCGACGGCAGCCGGGCCACCAGCTCGTCCATCGCGACGGCCGGCAGCTCCAGGCACACCGAGTCGCTCACCCGCCGCCGGGGACCGCGCCAGCGCTCGTACACCTGCTCCACCGCGCCGCCCGGCCGCACCTCGCGGAAGTCGATCAGCGCCGTCCGGGCGGCCGCCGAGAGCCCCTGGGTGAGCGCCTCCACGGCCGTCTCGCCGCGCTCGTCGTCGACCAGCACGTCCCCGTAGTCGGAGATCGCCCCGCCGAGCGGCACGAGGGTGGGCAGGGGGCGGCGCACCGCCATCAGCGGGGCCACGGCGAGGAGTTCGCCGCCCGCGTCGCGCACGGCCAGTACCCGCAGCCGGCCGCGCCTGCCGTACGACAGCCACCACGAGTGCAGCCAGGCGTGGCTCTGGAAGGGGGTGGCCGCGGCGCACCGCCCGTACAGCTCGCCCCAGGCGGGGGCGAGGGCCGCGAATGCCTTCTCGTCGGTGACGACCTGTGTCGTGTACGCCGGTTTCACAGCGCTCCGCGGGTGTCGCCGGCGAGCGCGGGACCGGGCACCGCGGCCGGGCGGCCGGGCTCCTCCCGGTCCGCTTCCACGTCGTCCGCGCGTTTCCGCTTGGGCCGCACCAGCAGCGCCAGCCCGCCGAGCAGCCCGCCCGCGCTCGCCCCGACCAGGGCGGTCACCGTCGGGGACGCCGAGGACGGCTCGGTCGGCTTGACGGCGCGCGCGAACTGCTGGAGTTCGACGTTGGTGGCGGCCACGGAGTCCTTCGCGTGCCGGGTCATCGCCCGGGACACCGCGTTGGCCATGTCGGCTGCCTGGTCGGGGCGGGAGGAGGTCGCGGTGATCGCGACCATCGGCGCGTCCGGCGAGGTCGCCGTCTGCACGCTGTCGCGCAGCGTCCGTGCCGGCACCCCCGCCCACACCTGGGCGTCCCCGAGCACCGCGAGCTGGGTGGCGACGCGGCCGTAGGCCTGGGCGAAGCCCAGCGCGGACGCCGGGTCCGACTTCGCGGTGGGGACGGCGACGACATAGGCGGTGGCCGTGTACACGGGCGGCTTCAGGGCGCCGTACGCCCCGCCGGCCAGGCCGCCCGCGAGGGCGCCCACGGCGAGCAGGGACCAGGGCGGGAGCGCCCTGGAGCGGCGCGTGGCGGTGCCGGCCGGGCGGGTCGGGCGGACGGAGTTCTCGGTCATGCGGAAGTGACTCCCTGGGAAGAAGGGGACGACGGGGACGGCAGGGGCTTGCGGGACAGGGCGGCCGCGTACACGTCCATCAGGAGGGCGGCGCTGCGGGTGATGTCGTAGTGGCGGGCGGCCTCGGCGACCGTGCGCGGGCGCGGGCCCCGGGCGTGCGCCTCGGCCAGCGCCCGCGTGAACGCCCGCTGCCCGCCGGCGACGCGTCGGGCGTCGGGCGCGCTGCGCGCGGGCAGGTCCTCCAGCGCGGGGCACGAGGCGTACACCACGGGCAGCCCCGACGCGAGGCCCTCGACGACCGCCAGGCCGAACGCCTCCTCCGGCGACGGGGCGGCGAGCAGGTCCATCGCGCAGGCGAGAGACGTCAGGTCGGGGCCGGGGCCGCCGTCGGGGACGTAGGGACGCTCGCCGGCGAACAGGACGCGGCCGGCGACGCCGCACTCGTGCGCGGTGCGGCGGAGCGCGCCCTCCTCGGGGCCGCCGCCGACCAGCAACAGACGGACGTGGGGCGGAAGTTCGGCGAGTGCGCGGATGGCGACGTCGAAGCGTTTGCCCGGGTGGAGCCGGCCGACGCAGCCGACGACGTAGGCGTGATCCGGCAGGCCGAGGTGGCGCCGGGTGCGGTGGCGGCGGCCCGGGTCGAAGCGGAACCGGGCCAGGTCGATGCCGTTGGGGACGACGCCGACGCGGGCCGGCGGGACGCCCCAGCGGTGCAGGCGGTCGGCGACCGTGGGGGAGACGGCGACCGTGGCGTGGCCGAGGCGCTCCCCGGCGAGGTAGAGCGCGCGGACGCCCCGGGTGAGCGGACGGCCCTCCATCTGCGAGTCGCCCAGGGAGTGTTCGGTGGCGACGACGCCGCGCACGCCCGCGAGCCGCGCCGCGAGACGGCCGTACAGACAGGCCCGGTACAGGTGGGTGTGGACGAGGTCGTAGCCGCCGGAGCGGACGAGGCGGGCCAGGCGGGGCAGGGCGGCCAGGTCGCGGTTGCCGGTCATGCCGAGGTGGACGACGCGCACGCCGTCCGCGGTCAGCCCGTCGGCCACCGCCCCCGGGTTGGTCAGCGTCACGACGTCACAGGCGACGGGCAAGTGCCGCAGCAGCAGCCGCAGTTGCTGCTCGGCTCCGCCGACGCCCAGCCCCGTGATGATGTGCAGGGCCTTCACCGCAGCCCCTCCACGGGACGCCGGCGCAGCCGGTGCAGCCGGTACTTCAGGAACAGCCGGGCGGAGGTGTCGTTCTGGCCGACGTGCACGCGGGGCAGGGCGTGCACGCCGTTCAGCGGGCCCGGGTCGATCGCGCACGCGTACGCGTACCCCGCCTCGCGCACGGCGTCCACGGCCCGCCGGTCGACGGTGCCGTACGGGTAGCAGAAGCCGTCGACGTCGACGTCGAGCAGCTCGGCCAGCGCGATCCGGCTCTCCACGGTCTCCGAGGCCAGCGTGGGGTCGTCGGCCTTCGTCAGGTCGACGTGGACCAGTCCGTGCGAGCCGATCTCGACGCCCTCGGCGGCGGCCTCCCGGATGCCGTCGGCGGTCAGCAGCGGCTTGCGAGGACCCAGCGGATCCCAGGCGTTGTCGCCGCCGTACCGGCCGGGCAGCACGAACAGGGTGGCCGTGCAGGAATGGCGACGCAGCACGGGCAGGGCGCCGGTGAGGAAGTCGGCGTATCCGTCGTCGAAGGTGAGGCCGACCAGGTCGCGGCCCTCGCCGCGCGCGCGGGCGGCGAGCAGCTCGCGCACGGACACGCCCCTCAGGCCCCGCCGGGTCAGCCAGGCCAGCTGCCGGTCGAGGCGTTCGGGGGTGACCGTGATGCGGTAGGGGTCGTCGGAGCAGTCGCCCACGGAGTGGTACATCGCCACCCACGGGGCCGGTCCTGGAGCCGGGGCCGGTCGTCGGGCGGTGTCAGCGGGAACGGACATGCGGGAGCCTTCGGGTCGCGGAACGGACGAAACGGAGTGCGGTGTCGACGCCCTGGGCGTTCAGGGCCCGACCGACCAGCAGGAAGACGGCGGTGACGGTGAGCGTTCCGGCGGCGAGCGCGGGTATCACGCCGTCGATCCGGCTCGCGGTGAACGCCCCGGCGGGTGTGGCGAGCGCCGCCGCCCGCAGCGGGCGGCTCAGCTCGCCCAGCACGGGCCGGACGCGGATCGGCACACACCGCGGGAGGCCGTGCCGCCCCGAGCGCAGCCCGGGCAGCGCGGCGGGCGCGCCGGCGAGCAGCACCAGGGCGGTGACGGTGATCCCGGCCGCGTTGGCGGCGGCGATCCCGTACACGCCCCACGGGCCGACGGCGAGCACGCCGGACCAGGCGGTCACGACGATGCCGACGGCCATCGCGCCGAACGGGTACCAGGCGGCGCGGCCCGCCGAGAAGTACGAGCGGGCCAGCACGCCGACCATGGTCTGGCCGAGCAGCCCGAGCGCGTACACCCGCATCACAGCGGCGGTGGCCGCAGTGTCCCGCGCGGTGAACGCGCCCCGCTGGAAGAGGACTTCGATGATCTGCGGTGCGCAGGCCACCACCACGGCCGTGCCCAGCAGGACCACGCAGACGGCCAGCGCCAGATCGCGCTCCACCCGGTCCCGGGCCCGTTCGACGTCCCCCTCGGCCAACGCCCGCGCGACCACCGGGTAGGTGACCGTGCACAGCATCACCGACAGGATCATCGGCATCTGGGCCACTTTCTGGGCGTAGTTGAGATGCGAGATCGCCCCGGACGGCAGATGCGAGGCGAGGAACCTCTCGACCAGGACCTGCGACTGGCGGCACAGCGCGAACAGCAGCACGGTCGCCACGACGGCCCCGCCGAGCGCCCGCGGCTCCTCACCGCCCCCACCGGCGGGCCCTGACGCGCCCCTCTTCCTCAACTGCTTGATCAGCGATGGCAGTTGTACGACGACCATCAGGAACCCGCCGGCCGCCACCCCGGCTGCCGCCGACCGCACCCCCCAGCTTCCGCCGAGGACGAACATCCCCGTGACGATGCCGACGTTGTACGCCACGTAGATCGCCGCGGGCGCCACGAACCGCCGGTGTGCGCGCAGGGCCGCGCTGCAGTACCCGGCGAGCCCGAAACTCACCGCGCAGGTCGCCGTGAGCCGGGTGCAGTCGACGGCGAGCCCGGGGTCGGGCAGGCCGGGGGCGAGCAACTCGACCAGCTGCGGCGCCAGACCCACGAGAAGGGTGCCGACGGCGACGAAGGCGAGCGACAGCCGGGGCAGCGTCCCGGCGACCAGGGCGCGCACCGGGTCGCCCGGCGCGCCCTCGGCCCGCCGGGCCAGCGCCACGCTGAACGCCGGGATCAGCGCGAACGCCAACCCGTCCTCGATGAGCAGCGTGGCCGCGAACTCGGGCACGGTCCACGCCACGAGGAACGCGTCCGTGTCCCGCCCCGCCCCGAACAGCCGCGCCAGCGCCTGGTCCCGCACCAGCCCGAGCAGCGCCCCGGCGACGGAGAGCACGGCGGTGACGAGAGCGGCCTTGGCGAGGAAACGCCGAGACGCCGGAGGGAGTTCGGGATCGGTCCCCCCGTCCTCGGTGGGTGGGGCGGGCTCGGGCGGCTTCTCGGGGCGCGGGTCGGCCCGGGCGGCCGGCGGTGGGGCGTCTTCCACGCGGGGCGTCGAACCACCCGGCATGGTCGAGGCCGCGGTCGGGCCGGCCGGCGGTGGGGCGTCTTCCACGCGGGGCGTCGAACCACCCGGCATGGTCGAGGCCGCGGTCATGCCGGCCGGCGGTGGGACGTCTTCCACGCGGGGCGTCGAACCACCCCGCACGGTCGGGGCCGCGGTCGCGGCGCCCTCCTGCCCGGAGTGCTCGCCGTCGCCGTCCGGGCCGCCGCGGACGGTGAACGCGGTGGCGCCGCCGGCGGGGGAGCCGGCGGCTTCGGCCGCGCCGGGGTGCGGGCCCGGTGTTCTGGGAGGGGTCACCGCCATCGGGAGGGCGCCTCCTCGGGGGTGCCGGGCGCCGCCAGGGCCCACCAGGCGGCGAGGCCCAGACAGATCGCGGTCAGCACGGTGGAGGGGCCGCCGATGTCGGCGTACAGGAAGTCGGTCAGCTGCCAGATCAGCAGGCCGCAGGCGACGAGCGCGCAGTCGAGGCCGGGCGAGCCGAGCCGGCGCACCCGGAACAGTCCGTGCAGCGCGCAGCCCAGCAGTGCCAGCCAGCTGCCGGCGAGGGTGAGCAGCCCGACGAGCCCCTGCTCGCCGAGGACCAGCAGATACATGTTGTGCGGGGACAGCAGCGGCTGCCTGACGAAGCCCGACCCGGCGCCGGCGGTGTCGCTGCCGGCGGACAGCGCCAGCGAGGCGTGCGCGTCCCGGTGCTCGGGGAAGCCCTTCAACCCCACCCCGGTCACCGGCTGTTCACGCCACATGCCGAGCGCCGCCGCCCACATCGTGTACCGGTCGGTGACCGACTGGTCGGGGGCGTCCGCGACCTGCGTGATGCTGCCGACGCGCTCCTGGAGCATCGCCGAGCCGACCCCGAAGCCGCCCACCAGCACCACGCCCAGCGCCGCCGCCACAGCGGCCGCCTTCAGCGCCCGCCGCAACCCGGCCAGCACCAGCTGCGCCGAGCAGGCCACCGCGGTCGCGATCCAGGCGCCCCGGCTGAACGACAGCGCGAGCGGCGCCAGCAGGGCGAGCGCGGACAGACCGGCGACGGTCCGCTGCCGCACGGTGCCCTGCCCGATTGACAACCCCACCGCGCAGACCAGCCCGAAGGACACCACCGTCGCCATGCCCATCACGTCCTGCGGGCCGAAGGTACCGACCGCACGGATGTCCTCGCCCTGGTAGGAGGCGCCGGTGCCGGTGACGAACTGGTGCACGCCGACCGTCCCCTGCCACCCCGCCAGCCCCACGAACGACCAGGCCAGCAGCCGGAAGTCGGGCCGGTCGCGGATCAGCAGCAGCACGGCAGCGGGCACGATCACGAAGACCTGGAGGTACCGGCCGAGGCCGGCGACCCCCGCCCCCGCCGAGCCCGCGCCCATCGCGGCGAGCGCCAGCCCGGCCACCGGCAGCCCGAGGACCACCGCCGCCGTACGGGACAGGGGGCGCCGCCGCTGCCGCAGCAGCCGGACCGCGCAGAACAGCACCACGAGCGCGGAGAGCGCGTCCGCCGGCCCGGCCCCGCCCTCACCGCCGGGGGAGACCGGCAGCGCGAGCAGGGCGACCACGGCGACGACGGGCAGCACCGGCGACAGGCTCCGCAGGCGCGGCGGCAGCAGGGCGTGACTCATCGGACGGCTCAGCTCCCGGTCGGTCGCACGAGGGCGGCCGCGGTGCGCAGCAGGATGCAGACGTCCTGCCACAGCGACCAGTTGTCGATGTACGCGTTGTCGAAGCGGGCCCGGTCCTCGATGGAGGTGTCACCGCGCAGTCCGTGCACCTGGGCGAGCCCGGTGATGCCGACCCGCATCCGGTGCCGGGAGGCGTATCCGGGATAGGTCTGGCTGAACTTCCGTACGAAGTAGGGCCGTTCCGGCCGCGGACCGACCAGGCTCATGTCACCGCACAGGACGTTCCACAGCTGGAGCAGCTCGTCCAGCGAACTCCGCCGCAGGAAGCGGCAGAAGCGGCTCATCTGCTGGTCGCCCGCCACGCTCCAGCGGGTCGCCGACTCACGTGCGTCGGCCGGCCGGTGGGTGCGGAACTTCAGCAGGGTGAACGGCCGCCCGCCCCTGCCGACGCGCTCCTGCCGGAACACCACGCCCGGCCCGCTGGTCAGCCGCAGCACCAGCGCGAACAGCAGCAGCAGCGGGCTGATCGCGAGCAGCAGCGTCCCGGAGACGACGATGTCCAGCAGCCGCTTGGCACGGCTGTCCGGGTAGCCGACGCCCATGTCGAGGCGACGGCAGGAGAACCCGGCGAGCTGCTCACGGCTCGCGTACGAAGGGCTGTCCGCGTCGAGCTCCCACACCGTGCAGCCCGACTCGGCCAGCGCCCGCAGCAGCGGGCCCTGAGTGGAGCGCACCGCGGGGTCCACACACAGCACGTCGCGGACGCCGTTCTGGATGAGCGCCCGCTGCACCTCCTGGCCGGTGGTCAGCACGGGAAGCCCGTCGGCGCCGTCGTGGTGGTGGCGGGCGACGATGCCGACGGGTTCGATGCCGTACCGCGGCAGCCGCAGTATGGCCTCGGCCACGCGCCGCGCCGTCGGCACCGGGCCGACGACGAGCGCCGCGCGCGGCCGGCGCACCATCGCCCGGCGGCGCCGCTGGTGGACGAGGGCCCGCCCGGCGCAGCAGACCAGCGCCTGGACGGCGGACCCCACGAGAAGGGTGCGCCAGGAGAGCGCGTGGGCCGGCGTGGACGCGGCGACGAGCGCCGCGAGCGTCAGCCAGGCCATCGCGATCCGGCCGCACACCGACGGCAGTTCGTCCAGCACCCCGTGCACGGGGCGCGGCCGGTGCGTGCGCAGCAGCAGCGTGGTCGCGACCAGCGCGGCGAGCAGCAGCGGCTCCTGTCCGGCCCCGGCCAGGACCGGTACGCCCGCCAGCGCGCCGAGGCCGTCGGCCAGCAGGAGGGGGAGAGGGGAGGCGGCCCGCGCCGGGGGCCGCCGTACAGGGAATCGGAATCCGGCTTGGTCGTCATGCCGCGGGATGACCGCGACGGGTGAGAATCCTGGCTGCGTTCCGGGCGTGGAGAAGGTGCTTTCCGCAGTCACGAGTGGATTGACTCCCTGCGCTCGTTGGAGATGTCGTCGGTGGACCGCCCGGCGGGCGGCTCGGCGGTGGGGCGCGCGGTGGTGGGTGGTGCGGCGGTGGGGCGCTCGGCGGAGGTGCCGGTCGACGGGACGTCGGCCGACGCAGCGGGGTCGGGCGGTTCTGGCGCTTCAGACGGGTGCGGCGCTCGGGAAGGACCGGAGGGATCGGAGGAACCGGAGGAATCGCAGGGATCGGACGGCTCGGAGGGCTCGGTGGCCGGGGAGTGGTCGGTGAGGCCGGTCGGATCGGAGGGACCGGCCGGTCCATGGGGTTCGGCGGCGGGGTGCGAGGCGGACGGGAGTTCGGTGCGGCGAGGTGCGAACGGCCGTGACACGGTGAGCAGTTCGCGGTACAGGTCCGAGACCGCGGCCGCGGTACGCCGTACGTCGTGCGCGTCGACGACGTGGCGGCGCCCCTCGTGGCCGAGGGACTCGCGCAGCAGCGGGTCGAGCAGCAGGTGGACGACCGCCCCGGCCAGCGCCGCGGGGTCGTCGGGCGGGACCACGCAGCGGGGGGCGAGCGCGGACGGCATGCTCTCCCGGGCGCCGTCCACGTCGGTCACCACCACGGGCCGCCCGCAGGCCAGCGCCTCCAGCGGGGCCAGCGCCATGCCCTCCCAGCGGGACGGCAGGACGACCAGATCGGCGGCCTGGTACCAGGGCACGGCGTCGGCCACCGAGCCCGCGAACACCACCGACTCCGGTGCGCGGGAGCGCAGTTCCTCGCCGTCCGGACCGTCGCCGACCAGCGCGAGCCGGGCGCCGGGCAGCCGGCGCAGCACGGCGTCCCACGCCCGCAGGAGCACGTCCTGCCCCTTCTGCCGGCACAGTCGTCCCACGCACACCACCAGCGGCGCGGCCGGGTCGGCGTCCGGCAGCAACGCGGCGCGCACGGTGTCCACCGGGGCCGGATGGAAGCGGTCCAGATCGATGCCGTTCGGTACGACGCTCCAGTGCCCGGCGATCCCCGCCCGCCGGCCCGTCGTACGCTCCGCCTCGCTCACGCACACCAGTCGGTGGGCCCAGCGTGCCCCGAGCCGCTCCCAGCGCAGGGCGAGGGCGGCGGTGGAGCCGCCGACCGCCTCGAAGGACCAGGCGTGCGGCTGGAACACGGTAGGGACGCGCCCTCGCACCGCCAGCCGCCCGGCCAGCCCGGCCTTGGCGCTGTGCGCGTGGACCAGGTCGGGCCGTACCGCCGTCAGCATCCGCCCGAGCCGCCGGACCTCGCCGGGGAGTGAGGGGCCCGGCGCCCGCGTCGCCTCCCACCGCCGTACGTCCACGCCGAGGGACCTCAGGTCCCGGGCGAGGCCGCTCTCGGGACACGCGACGGTGACGCTCATCCCGGCGGCGAGCTGAGCCCGCGCCAGATCCGTCACCACACGGGCGACTCCGCCGTCCACTGGTTGGGTGAGGTGCAGGACCCGCGGTGCGAAGTCGGGTTCTGGCTGGTGCATCGCGCGGTTTCCTCGCTCACAGGCCGACGCCGGGGTACGGGCGAAAAAACGAGCTGGAAGGCCCGCTGGTCACCGCCTTTCTCGAAACCCGCGCGCGGTATCGAACAGGGCCGATCGGGTGCCGAGGGGTGATCGTGCGCCGGAACGCGCGCCTCCGCGGACGGCCCGGCGCGCTGAGCGTGGGGTTCGCCGGAGCTGTCGCCGGAATGGAAACGTCCGTTAACGCGCCGGCGGCCGGAAGGGCGCGGCGAATCACCCGAACGGCAGCGCGTACACACGTTCGATCGTCAAGCCTGTGCCTCTCTTGGTTCACTCCAACGGCGGCACAACTCCAGGGCGTGTCACGCGTTGACAGAGGGTCGGGCATCCCCGCCCGGGTGTTGTGATCGAAACCCCAAGGAGCACTTCTCCATGTCGCGTATCGCTAAGGGCCTGGCCCTGACCTCCGTTGCCGCCGCGGCCGTCGCCGGCGCCTCAGGGATCGCCGTCGCCGACAGCGGCGCGAACGCCGTCGCCGAGCACTCCCCGGGTGTGCTGTCGGGCAACGTCATCCAGGTTGCGCCCCACGTCCCGCTCAACCTCTGCGGCAACACCATCGACGCCGGCGGCCTGCTGAACCCGGCGTTCGGCAACACCTGCGTCAACAGCGACTGACGTCACCCCGATCGAGGTCGTCCTCGACGTGGTCGTCTGCGGCCGCCCTTCCCACGGGAAGGGCGGCCGTTCGCGTTGCCGGTCCGCCCCCGTCGACACGAACGGCGATCGACCTGTTGCGGAGTGTGACCGTCCCTCTCACCGTGGAGGTGCGCCCCGACGCACTTCGAAAGGAACCCCCTCATGCGTGGTCTGCCCCCCGTACGGCGTATCGCGTCCTGCACGCTCTGCGCCACCCTCGTTCTCGGCATCGCCGCTCCCACCGCCCTCGCGGTGGACGGGGAAACGACCCGTGAGCCCACCGTCGCGGCGCCCGCCGCCCCCGGCGTCGACGTGCTGCTCCGCCGGCTCGACGGCCTGAGCTCGCTGGGGGCCGTGCTCACGCCGGTCACCGGTCTGCTCACCTCCGCACTGCCCTCCGAGCAGCGCCCGATGACACCTGATCAGGTCAAGCAACTGAGTGACGCGGTGCGGCAGGCGCTCGACATGATCGCGGTGGTGAGCGACGGGACGACGTCGGCGACGACATCGACATTCACGTCGGGATCGGCGTCGTCGACGTCCACGTCGGTCGTCTCCGGGGGCGGCGCGGTGACGTCCTCCGTCGTGACGTCGTCGGGGGGCGCGGCTGCCGGCACGCCGTCCGCCGACGCGTCGTCCGTCGATGTGGCGACACCCGCGACGGGGACGGCCACTGGCGCGGTTCCCGGCCCGGCTGCCGGGCCCGCCGCCGTGCCGCCCGTCGACGCGCGGCGCGCTCTCACACCGAGCGGCGACCCCTCGGCGGCGACGACGGGGGCACGGCACACGGCCGCCGCCGGCAGGGACGACGCGCTGGCCGAGCTGCGGGCGGCGCTCGACGCGCTGCTCGCCGTGGTGACCGGTGGTGACGTCGCTCAGGTGGTGTCGGCGGCCACGGACGTGGTGAGCGGCCTGCTCGACCTGGTCACGGCCACCCTGCTCGACGACGGGCACGTCGCCCCGACCGCGGCCGGCCCGGTGGGGCCGCCCGCCTTCCCGGCGGAGCCTCAGGCCGCCACCGAAGCGAACCCGGCCACCACGCCCACCGAAGGGACCACTGCCACCGGCGTGGTCACGCCGCCCGCGCCACCTGCGCCGTCCGCCCTCCCGGCGGCCCCGTCCCTGCCGGCCGTCCCACCCGCGCGCCCGACGGAGGGACTGCCCGCCAGGTGACGCCCGCCTGCCCGCACCCCCTTCACAGTGCGGGCAATTTACCCGGACGGGGTTTCCGCAGGCCGCAGGGATCGTTAGGCAGGGCGTCACATTCTTCCTGGTGACTGAAGTCGCCGCAGAAAGGAACCCGATGAAGTCCCTGAAGGCTGCCGCTGTCGTTGCCGGGTCGATGGTGATCGCCGGCGCCGCCGCCCCGGCGTTCGCCCACAGCACCGCCGACCTCACGCCCTCCAGCCTCAACGGCGCCGTGAACACGCTCACCAAGGGCCCCGTCGACGTGATGCCGCTGCAGCACCAGTCGAACGCGCTCAACACCGAGAACAAGGGTTCCGCGCTCCACGCCGTCAAGGAGGCCACCGGCGCCCTCAACAGCAGCCCGCTCCTCGGCGGGCTGCCGCTGCAGGGCTGACCGCCCGCCCGGAGGCTTCCGAAGGGCCGGTCCCGTGACGTACGACGGCGTACGGGACCGGCCCTCGCCGCTGTTCGAGCCGAGTGCCGCACGCGTCCCCCCGTTCGTGTGGAGCACCCGTCCGGCGTCCTCCGCGCGGGTGATAACCCGTCAGGCCCTATGCCGTCGCGCCTATATGGTCGCGCGATGACCTCAACCCCCAGCGCCACCCGCGTCCCCCGCGCCGCCGACCTGGGCACCCTCGTCGTCGTCCCGTGGAGCGGCGAGGCCCCCGACGGCGGCGACATGCCCTACCTCCTCGCGTACTCCCTCGGGGACGCCGTCGACGGCCCCGAAGCCTCCACCGCCGCCATCGAGCACCTGCTGACCGAGAACAAGCTGCCCGTCGGCGGGGACCTCGTCGACGGCATGGCCAAGCCCAGCCTGCCGGTCAGCCTGCTGGTGGAGTCGGGCGCGGCCGTCCTGACCCTGGGGGGCCTCACCGCGCAGTGCGTGCCCCCGGCCGAGTGGCTCGCCGCCGCCGAAGCACGCGGCTACGCCTACCTGGTCGTCACCACCCGCCCGTGGCCCGAGGCCGTCCCCGGCACGTACATCGGGCCCGAGGCGCTGGCGGCGTTCGCGGGCGCCGAGGAGACCCTCACGGCGGCGGCGCACGTCATCCTGCCCGCGCGCCGCCTGCGGAGCTGAAACCGCCGCGCCGATCCGTCCGCGTGACCGAGCGGGCCCGGACGGCCTCCGTCCGGGCCCTGTCCGTGTCCGCGTCCCTCCTCCGGCCCTGCCCGCAGCCGTTCTACGTGACCCCGCGGCCCGTCGGCCGGTTAGCGCTGTGGACAACCGAACCGGACGAGGAGCAGGCCATGGTCAGCGTCGACGGAGTACCCGTGACGGCAGCGCCGGTGGGCGCGACAGGACCCGCGGCACGCGGCAGAGCACGGCGGGACGTGGTGCGCGGGCTGCTCGGCGCGGCGGCGGCGCTCGCGCTCGCCCCCGTGGTCGCCGCCTCCCGGCCCGCCCCCGGAACCGGCCTTCCCGGGCCGGACACGGACGCCTCCTTCGACGAGACCTACCGGGGCCGGCGCCTGCAGGGCGTCCTCATGTCGTCGGGCCGCGCCGTCGGCGGCGAGCGCTGGAGCGTCACCGTCGACGGCCGCCCGCTGCACCTGATGCGCCGCGCCGACGGCACCTGGCTGAGCATGGTCGACCACTACGCCTCGTACGCCACCCCGCTGGAGGCGGCCCGCGCCGCGGTCGACGAGCTGGGCCCCGGCGAGAAGCTCCGCGACACCGGTACCGCAGCAGGGCACATCCACAGGGGGGAACACCATGGCGTACACCCGTAAGAACGTCAGCGCGCTCACCGCCGCCGAGCGCAGACGTTTCGTCAAGGCGCTGCTGGAGGTCAAACGACGCGGCGAGTACGACGAGTTCGTGCGGACGCACATCGAGTACTACGTCTCCGACGGCGAGGGCGGTCTGCGGACGGCCCACATGGCGCCCTCGTTCCTGCCCTGGCACCGGCAGTTCCTGCTGGACCTGGAGAAGGCGCTGCGCCGGGTCGACTCCTCGGTGACCATCCCCTACTGGGACTGGACCCGGGACCGCTCCGCGACCTCCGCGCCCTGGACCGACGACCTGCTCGGCGGCAACGGGCGGCGCTCCGACCTCCAGGTGACGACCGGGCCGTTCGCGTACTCCACGGGCAACTGGACCATCAAGGACGGGGTGACCGACCGGCGGTTCCTCACCCGGGACCTGGGCCGCGCCCGCGACCCGATCGAGCTGCCCAGGAAGAGCGACCTGGACTGGGCGCTGGCCGACCCGGTCTACGACACCGCCCCGTGGGACTCCACGTCCCGCCGGGGCTTCCGCAACAAACTGGAGGGGTGGGGGAGCGGCGGCGGCAGCGCCGCCTGGCGCAACCACAACCGCGTGCACCGCTGGGTCGGCGGGGTGATGGTGGGCGGCGCCTCCGTCAACGACCCCGTCTTCTGGCTGCACCACGCCTTCATCGACCTGCTCTGGACGCGCTGGCAGCGACGTCACCGCGAGCACCGCTACCTGCCCGCGGAGCCGCCCGCGTCGGGCAGCAAGCAGTACCGGCGGGTCGTCGCCCGGCACGAGAAGCTGCCCCCGTGGGACGTGACCCCGGACCGACTGGAGGACGTGAGCCGGATCTACCGGTACGTCTGAGACGGTCGGCGTCCGTCGGCAGGTCCGTGTCCGGCGGGCCTCCGGTCGTACGCCGTCGGCGGGTGCGGAGACGGGCGGAGCCCCGGCGCTCGAGGTGCCGGGGCTCCGTCGCGTGCTGCGCGCGGTACGGGGTGTCAGTTGCCGTAGCCGTGGCCGCCGTTGTCGTGGTGGTGGCCCTTGTCGCTGTCGTCCTTGTCCCGGTCCGAGTCGTGGCCGTCGACGTTGGCGCAGGTGTTGCCGAAGGCCGGGTTGAGCAGTCCGCCGGCGCCGACGGTGTTCCCGCAGGCGTTGATCGGGAGGTGGAGCACACCCTGGACGACGTTGCCGGACAGGAAGCCCGGCGAGCCCACGGCCGCGGCTTGCGCGCCCGCGTCCGCCATGGCCAGGCCGGCGCCGCCGGCCACCATGGCGCCGGTGCCAAGGGCGACTGCGGCCGCCTTCGCGATGCGAGACATCACGTTCTCCTTAAACTCACTCGGTTCACGCGACAGCAGAACGTGCCGCCGCACTCCCCGTTCAACGCCGTGCGCCCGGGCAGGTCACGGCGCGGCCGCTCGGATCACCCGTTGCGAACAGCGGTGAGCCCGACGCCGTCAACCGTGCTTGACGTGCTCGGTCACGAAGTCGGTGAGCGTGGCGATGGACTGGAGGCTGTCCAGGCTCAGGTCCAGCGCGGCGACGTCCACCCCGAAGCGGGTGTGGACCGCGCCCAGCAGGGTCACGCCGGCGAGCGAGGTGAGGCCGATCAGCGGCCCGAACAGCTCGGTGTCGGCGGGGAGCCGGTCGACCGCGGCGGGGTCGAGGCGGGCCGCCTCGGCGATCATCGAACGGAGTTCCCGGTCCACCGTCGCCCGGTCCGGCGTCCGGTCCATGGAGGAGGGGATGTGGGCGTCCGTCACGCTGGGGTGTCCTTTCGGGAGGCCGGGGCGGGTTCCGGGTGCGTTCGGGTGGTGACGTGCAGCCAGGCGGGGGACTGCGGGAGGTCGCCGTGCAGGGAGCGGCCGAGGACGGCGACGGCGTCCGCCGACGTCTGCCCGGGGTGCGGGTCGTCGTCGACGCGCCGCATGCCCGCCTGGCGGAGCAGCATCCGCATCTCCAGGTTGGCGTCGGTCGGCCGCAGGACGACCCGGAACTCCCGCGCGCCGGCCTCCCGCGCCCGCTCCATCAGCCAGAACAGGAAGGCCGCGGCGGCGCCCCGCCCGGCGACCCGGCAGGACAGGGCGAGCAGCGGGACCGACCAGAGGTCCGGGCCGGTCCGGTCCACCAGGGCCGCGCCGATGATGCCGTACTCGCCGAAACGGTCGGCCATCCGGGCTGTGTACAGCTCGTGCCCCTCCTCGGAGGCCAGCCCGCTCAGCCGCCGCGGGCTGAGCCCCGAGGAGTTGAGACGGTGGGTGCGGGCGGCGAGCTCCAGCGCGCGGGGCACCTCGTCGGGTCCGGCGACGCCGACGGTCAGCCGCATCCCGCACCAGCGCAGGAACTCCTCCCGGGTGCCCTGGAAACGCTCGCCCTCCGCCCGGCGGGTCTCCTCCGTGCGGTAACGGCGCACCCGTTCCCGCGACTCGGGGGTGACCTCCCGGCCCTCGAACGCCGCCAGCAGGGCGGGCACGTCCTCGGGTGCGAGGGTGCGCACGCCCGGCAGCAGCGCCTCCACCTCGGCGCGCTCGTACGGGGAGTCGTCGACGAGGACGAGCGCCTCGACCGCGATGCCCAGGTCCTTGGCGATCCTGCGCAGGGACTCGCTCTTGTCCTGCCAGGACACCTGCGGCGCGAGGAAACGCTGGCGCAGCTCCGGTACGGCGTTCAGCCGCTCCAGGACCGCGGGCGCGCTGCGGCTCGCGAGGCTGCTGAGCACCCCGTGGCCCGCCAGCGCGTCGATGGCGGCGAGCATCCCGGGCCGGGGCACGGGCAGTTCGTCGGTGGGCGCCTCGACCGCGATCTCGTCCCACAGGGTGCCGTCCAGGTCCCAGACGACGCACTTGATCGCGTCGGGGTCGTAGCCGCTCGCCCTACTCATCGGGCGCTCTCCTCCGCGAGACGCAGCTTCATGGTCAGGGTGGCGGGGTCGAAGCCGAACTTGCGGTAGACGGTGCGCATCGGGACGTTGCCGACGTGGACACGCCCGACGACCTCGGTGATGCCGTTCGCCACGCAGAACTCCAGGCCCGCGGTGAGCAGCAGCTCGGCCACGTCGGCGCGGTTGTCGAGCGGGGCCACGGCGAGGGAGCGGAAGTTGGCGTAACGGTCGCCGGTCATCGCGTTCTGGTTGATGCTCACCCAGCACCAGCCGACCGCCGGCTCACCCGGCCGATGGGCGACGATCATGCCCTCCTTCGACTTCTCCATGGCCCGGCCCAGCCGGGACGCCCAGCGGGCGGGGTCGTCGACGGCGTCCTCGCCGAAGGAGACGCGGGCGATCTCGGCCTCGAACTCGCCGATGGCGGGCAGGTCGCGCTCGTCGGCCTGACGGGTGAGGTAGGGCTGCGCCCGCTCGGCGAGGGAGGCGCGGGCCTCGGGGGCGGGGGGGTGCCAGGCGGGGCGGTGGGAGGCGGGTGTGGGCGTGGCGGTGGGGCTCGGGGCGGTGGCTGAGGCTTGGGCCGGGGCTGGGCCCTCGGCCCGGGGCTGCCCGGGGGGAGCAGTCGCCGGGGGTCCGGTAGGGGCCGGTGCCGGGGACGCGGTGGGGTCCGATGCCGGTGGCTCCTCCTCCACCGAGACCAGTCGGCCCGGCCGGAACGGGCCCTTGCCGCACTGGGGGCAGCCGTCGGCGCGCAGGGCGGCGACGGAGGTCCAGCGGGCGCCGGGCCCGACGCGCAGCTCGGCGCCGCAGGCCACGCACGTGTACTCGCGCTGCCGGGTCCGCTTGTCGCCGGTGTAGAGAGGGCCGCCGTAGTCGCCCTGACGGGAGGCGGTCGAGGTGGTGGTGAGCAGGTGCTGGAAGAAGCCGACACCGCCGAGGATGCCGCTGCCCTCGTACTCGTTGAAGTTGCGGATGTAGCCGTTGGTGACCAGGCCGAGCGCCATGATCTCCCGCTGGACCTCCAGCATCTCGTCGGGACTCTTGCCGCCGAAGGAGAAGAAGACACTGTGCGCGGGGCCGGGCCGCAGGCCCTCCACCGCACGCGACAGGAACAGCCGGGCGCCCTCCGGGGTGTACGGCGGGTCGGTCATCGCCACGTCGAAACCGCCGTGCAGGTCGGCGGGCAGCGGCCGGCGCAGGTCGTGCTCGACGGTCTCGACGCGGGTGCCGAGACCGGCGGACACCTTCTGGACGTAGGCCAGGATCTCGGGGGAGATGTCGACGACGGTCACCCGCTCGACGATCGGTCCGCCGAGGACGTCCCCCACCACGGCGACGGCCAGGGAGATCAGGTCGTCGTCGCCGATCAGCAGCAGCGAGCCGCCCGGCAGCGCGCCCGCCGTGAGCAGCGCGAGCACCCGGCGCACCTTGGTCTCGGGCGTGCAGTGGGACTGGTCGATCGCCATGTCCGCGGCCGGCCCGGTCTCCATGATCGCGCGCAGCCGCCGCACCGCCTCGTCCAGCACCTCCGGGACGACCAGTTCACGGCCGTCGCAGGTGGTGCAGGTGGCGTCGAGGGTGAGGTCCATCCCGAGCCGGGCGACGAGGTCGAGGCCGGCCGGGGTGAGCCGCGAGGGGCGTTGCTCGGTCAGCAGGCCCCGGCGGCGCAGCTCGTTGCCGAGGGCGGCCACGATGGGCACGGGCAGGCCGGTCGCGCGGCTGATGTCCTTCGTGGAGGCGGGAGCCAGGCGGCGCAGGGCCCGCAGGACGGACCGCACTCCGGGCGGGCCCTCCTGCAGCCTGACGGCGTCCGCGACTTCCGTGAGCACTTGATCGACGGTCGTACTCCGACGGTGTCGAGGCGCGTTTTTCACAATGCTGCTCCGGGCGGGCTGTATGGAATCCAGATGTATCGAGTATACGGGCTGCCCGCGAGCCTCTCCGACCGGCCGATTGAACAGGAAAAGGAGAAGGGGAACGGAAATGTTGCGAGATGAAATCGGATATTGCCCCGCAAGGCGATTCGCGAGAATTCGAAGCGTGCGCGGGAGGGGGGAGCGGGCGGGCAATGACACCGACTACGCGCGAGCCGCGGAGCGCCCCGGATGCTAGGCTGGGCGACGCCGAGTGCCGGTTATCGGCCTCGCGACCTTCCGCTTAGGCCACACGGACCAGCGCAGATCTATATGAAAGGAGACGGGGGCGGCGGTTCGCCTTCCCTGATCCCCCATGACTGACACCGCCAACCTCGCCACCGAGGGCATAAACGTCGACGATTTGTGCTCGTACGCCGTCGACGTCTGGGTGAGCGACCACAGCATCCTCACCGACGAACAGCGCCTCCTCAAAGTGTTGCGCACGGCCGCCGAAAAGGGAAACGCGCAGGTTCTCGGAGAGGCCTCGCATGTTTTCCCGAACGGTGCGGTAACCGCTATTCTGCTGCTTTCCGCCTCGCATCTGAGTATTCACACCTGGCCGGAATTCAGCCTGGCCAACGTCGACCTGCTCGCCTACGGCCGCCTGAACGGCGAGCGAATGATGCAGAGCGTGGAACTCGGCCTCTCCCCGACGAAAATCAACGTGACGCGCATGCTGCGCGCGGTGCACTGAGTTCTTTTCCCGAACGAAGAGGCGCGGGCCGGGTCGGCGGTGACGGAGTGCCCGGTGAAGTGAGTGTCGGGGTGTGGTGGGCGAGCCTGCGGGACGCCCGGGCGGCGGCCCCGCTCACAGGGCTGCTCGACCCCGTCGAGCGCGCCCGGCACGAGGCGATCGCCCGGGCCGACGACCAGGGCCGGTTCCTGCTCGGCTGCGCCCTCAGCCGTATCGCCCTGGGGGAGCTGCTCGGCGTGTCGCCGGCCGAGCTCCCGCTGCGCCGCGTGTGCCCGCGCTGCGGCGGCCCGCACGGCAAGCCCCGGCTCGCGGCGCCACGCGGCTCCCCGTTCGCCGACGTCGACTTCTCCGTGACGCACAGCGGTGACGTCGTGGGCGTGGCCGTCGCGCGTGGCGCGAACGTGGGGCTCGACGTCGAGGAGACCGGGAGCGGTGCAGCGCCCGACGTCGACACGGTGGCGCCCGTGGCGCTGACCGACGCCGAGCTCGCCGCCCTGAACGCCCACCCGCCCGCCGAGCGGGCGTCGGCCTTCCTGCGGATGTGGACGCGCAAGGAGGCCGTACTGAAGGCCCTCGGCGTGGGCCTGACCGTACCGCTGCGCCGCCTGGAGGTGTCGGCGCCCCCGCTCCCCCCGAAGGTCCTGTCCTGGCCGGACCGGCGGACCGCACCACGAGCCCTGGCGATGGCCGACGTGGACGTCGTGACGGGGTCGAGGCGCCTGCCGGCCACAGCGACGCTAGCCGCGACCGGGACGACCGCCCTACGCCTCCACCACCACGACGGCACAGCAACGCTGACGGCGTACACCACCTCGGCCCCACCACCCTGACGGACCACGTCCCGGCCCGGGCCCAGGCCAAACCAGCCAGCGGCGCGTCCCGCCAGCCCGAGAGGATCCGGTGCGGCGGAAGTGTCATCGGCGACGCGTGCTCCGGCCGGCAAAAACGCCCTCCCGTGAGGAGGGCGGAGACTTGCGCCCCCGGCAGGACTCGAACCTGCGGCCAAGCGCTTAGAAGGCGCTTGGTGCGACCGCCGGGGCAGGTCCTCTGACCTGGCGCTCTTCGGGCGACGAGCGCGGACGCGCGGCGCCTTCGACACGCATTCGGCAGAGGGCCGGGCGACGCGTGTCGGCTGAAGCCGTACGCCCGGGGTATCCGCCTGAACATGCTTGCTTTAACTGCCTACCGCTCATACCACGGAGCAACGACCGTGTGGGCCTTCGTCGTTGCCATCCTCATCGTGCTGGTGGCGGGCTGGTACATCCGACGCTGAAAGTAGGCGCGGCACCCTCAGACCTGCTTTTCCGAGTCCCGCAGGCCGGCCGTTACGGATGGTTGATCGGGATCTCGTAGACGATCTCGCAGTGGGCGGCGGGCACCACGATGTCCGCCGTCTCCACGGGCCGCCCCTGGTCGCTGTAGTACGTCCGCCGGATGTGCGTGACGAGCGCGGCCTTCTGGATGCCCAGGAGTGATGCCTCCTCGGCGGTCGCCTGCCGCGGCTCCGGCTGCTCCACGGCGTGGCCGACGGTGATGCCGATCGCGGCCATGCGGTTCACGACGCCCGCCCCTGCATGGGGCCCTCCCTCGGGGAGGACGACGAGAGTGCCGGCCGTGAGGTCGTACGGCTCCCAACTCGTCGACAGCTGCACGGGCCTGCCGTCCGCCAGGAACTCGTACGTCGTACAGACGCACAACTCACCCTCGGCGATGCCCAGCCGCGCGGCGATCTCCGCCGGCGCTGGCACCTTGGCGTCGGTCCGGCTCTCCCAGTCCCCTTGCCTGCCGACAGCCTTCATGTCCGCACGGAACGGCGAGCCGTCGGGCTGCTCGCGCGCCGAGGAACGGACCACCCGCACGCGCTGCCGCGGCTCGGCGACATATGTGCCTGATCCGGCACGACCTTCCAGCACGCCTTGAGAGATCAGCAACTCCTGAGCCCGGCGGACCACGTTCTCGCCCACGCCGCACTCTTCGCCGATCTGGGCGCGGGAGGGCAGGCGGTCTCCCGGCTCCCACACGTGCTCCGCGATCCGCCGCCGGAGTTCGTCGGCGATGCGGAGATAGGGCGGCTGCTCAGGCATATGGAAAATCTAGTCCACTAGCTCTAATCTAGTTAACTAGCTTCACTCAAAGTGATCGCTGGTGACGGAGGCTGCCCTGTGCCCGCTTCGGGAGTTAGCGCGGCGGCCCTCGCCGCCCGGCTGTCCGCCCTCGGGCTGCTCACGCGAGTGGAGGAACACCCCCGGCACACGTCGATGGAAGCGGAGGTGCCGGACGCGCTCTCCGCCGAGTCATGGCGGGAGGTCCTGGACGTGGTGGCGGAAGCCGACCGCTTCGGCCTCCTCGCCACCAGCATGAACGGCCGCACCCTCTGGGCGGTCGTACGCAAAGCGGTCCCCGCGACGGGCGATGTCGGGGGACCGGGCAATCAGCGATAGGAGCTGATCAGCGTGCTCAACCGTATCCGCCGGCTTGTCGCCCTCACCAGAGGGCGAAAGGGCCGGCATCGCCGCTCGTTACCGTCCCTGCCGGGCTCCTCCACCACCCCGGACGCGCCCACGCTCAGTCTGTGCCGTGTCTCCGACGCCTCCGACAGCACACCGCGCCGGTATTCGCTCGCGGGCGAGGACGTCGCGCTCGTCCGTCCGTACGTTCTGGCCTGGGAGCAGCGTGCACGACTCCGTCCGGTGGTCGTCGCTCCCCGTCTGTCGGCCGAAGCATGGTCGTCCCTCGCGGGGGTCCGATGATGTCTTCTCGCCGACAACCGCACGTTTCGAGCGCCTCGCCCGCCCCCTACCGCTCGGCCCACTGCCGCATCGGAACCCACCTCGCCTGTGCGGACTTCGCTCCTGCACCGCCCCCGGTGGACCTCCCCGTGATCTACGAGGCCTGTGACTGCCCCTGCCACCCGGTGGCTGACCAGGCTGCCTCCACAGAGGTGAACCGGTGAAGGGATGGAGCCCCGGCGGCATGCTGGTCGCCAACATCGAAATCACCTCGACCACAGTGCAACGCGGCGACATCATCCAACTCGGCGGCCGGCCCTGCCGCGTGCACGACCTCTTTCAGCTTCCGGGCGGAGCCAAGCAACTGGTCCTCGACTCGGGCGAGCTGCTGACCATCCACACGCGGACCCGGCTCCTCGCCGTACGGCCGCTGAGAAGGCGGTGACGGAGGCCATGCCTTCCCGCCATCACGAGATCGCCGACGAACTGAGACGCAAGATCACGGCGGGCGGCTTGAAGGCCGGTGAACGCTTGCCCTCCGAAGCCGAATTGGCCGATGGGTACAAGGTCAGCACGGTCACGCTGCGGCGCGCACTGGCCGTGCTCCAGGGCGAAGGCCTCGTCGACAAGATCCACGGAAAGGGAAACTTCGTCCGCCGCCGTAGCCGCAAGACGGTGTACGTCGGCGGCTGGGGCACGCTGGACCCCTGGACCGCCGCCGAAGCCTCTCTGCGCGTCACTGTCCGAAGTACGACGGTGCAGGCTCACGGGCACCTCACGACCCTGCTCAAGGTGCCGACGGGCAGCCCCCTCGCCGAGTTCCTCTGCGTCAGCCTCGAAGGAGACGCCCCGCACGGGATGGCCCACATCTACATCCCGAGTGACCTGGTCCCGGCCAGCGTGTTCGACGACGAGTCCATGTGCAGGGAGGCGGTATCGAGATTTGCCGTCCTCGGCCCACCGCCGGCCACCATCCGGGAGACGGTGTGCGCTCGCCCGCCGACGCCTGACGAGACCTCGGCTCTCCGGATCAGCTCAGCCTCACCCGTCCTCGCGATCACCCGCGCCGCGACCGACACCACCGGCCGCATCGTCGAAGCCGCCCACCTGGTGTTCCCCGGGGACCGCGTCGACATGGTCTTCACCACCCACCACACGACCGATGAAAGGCAGACGCAAGGATGACGGCACGTAATGAACTGCGGCTCCTCCCTTGGTCGGGATCGGAGGACAAGCCCTGTTACCTGAGTACCGATGACTGGGGCGGCTTCATGGCCCGCTTGGCCGACGGCATCGAGGCAGACCAACTCGACTCGGCTGCAGACCTGTTGGAGGAGGCCTCCGAAACCCTCGACGACGGTGACGCGGATCCGCAGGAAGTGCAGCTCCTGGCACAAGAACTCACCGGAGCCCTGCGAGATGTCCTCCGCGTCGCGACCAGCCGCGGTCACCGCCTGGCGGCGAGCGAACCACACAGCATCTGAACGAGGGGCGTGAGGGGCGCCCGCCCTCGATAGGCCTCCCCGACGGGAGGGGAACCCGAGCACAGATCCGGGCTCCCCTCCCGTCGCGTTCTCTGCGGGCCCCGACCGATGCGCCGCCTACCGGTGCCAGGGACCTTCACGCCTGGCCGTCGGAACCTCAATCGACGACAGTCAGCCACGACGGCGGGCGTGCCAACCGACCACCCACGCGTATGCCTTGTTGTCCCCCCGCCGGCCTGAGCCACGCTGCCGACCGTCGGCCAGAGTGAGTTCCGACGGCGGGAGCGCATGGGCGGCACCCTGAGTGACGACCTCTTCGTGCCGAAGCAACTTGGGCGGGTGCCTGGCCTTGGGTTGGTGTGGAGAGCACTTGCGATGACGGTCCGCAGACGTTCGAGCTCGTCCGCCCTTGCTGGTCGGCGCTGTCACACAAATGGACACTCACCCCGCGACTCGGCTCACTTCTTGCGGCGCTTGCTCGCCCTCTTCCTCAGCTCGGCCTGGCCGCGCTTTGTCCAGTCACCTTGATGGAGGTAACAACGCGACGTTCCCTTCATCGTCTTGTTGCGGCAGCTGCCTCGGTCGGTCGGCCAACCACACTTGCCCTGCTTCCACTCACCCACGGCCCCTGCCCCTCCCAATGGTCCGCCCCGGGTCTGGGCGTCCAGCCTGGGACAGTTTGCTTGCAGAGGGCAGGGCGCATGGCCGCCGGCATCGAGCGAGCCGGTGCACGCGGGTCGGTACGTCGAGCGCTCTTCGAAACGCACGCTTCCCACCTGTGTTGGTGCCTCACAGGGCCGCGTACAGGGCCGTTCACCTGCGTTCACGGTCGGCTGGTCGCCGGAGCGGCCACGGTCTTCGGTCCCGTCTGAACGCCCGCGAACGGCGCTGCATGAGACGGAAAGTGAGACGGACAGCGGGACCGGACTCGCTAGCATCTGCGCTGTTGAAGGGGGAATCATGGCACTGGTCCGCAAGGGGTCACGACGGATCGTTGTCGACAGCACGGTCTACCGCTGGCGGCTGCGAGGCAAACCGACGTACTTCCAGGGCCTGGCCTGGTCGCCGTGCACGTTCGCGGTCGAGCATGCGGACACCCCGGGCAAGACGCTCGTGGTCACCACCGACCAGCCGCATTCGAGCAACTGGATCGGTCACGAGGCTGAGCCGGTATTGCCGTCCCACGTTGCCGCGGCTGTGCGCGTTGCCCTGCGTCAGGGTTGGACTCCGACGGTTCCGGGCTCCGCGTTTCACCTCGACGAGTCCGCCGGCTTCACAACCTCGCTTTGACGCGGAGAGCACTGCTTTAGGAGTTCGATCGCTCCTCGGCCTGCCGGGAACCACCCGTTCACACTGGCCGTGTCGGGCTGCCCAGGGCTGCTGACGTCCGGGGTCGTTGATGGCACGCGTGGATGTCAGAGCGGAGCGAATCGCGCGCGTTCGCTGGCACGATGATTGCGTGGTTGACCTGGAGCGCATTAAAGCAGAGACCGTGGCGTACTTCCGGGCACTCGATGAGAGTGCCACCCTGCGGGACCACTTCCGCGCCAGTGACGAGGACGGCGGCTTGTGGTACTTCGAGGCCGCACCCGACCGCGGTGAGTTGATCGCCATCAAGCAGGCCGAGCTGACCCCGGCCGGCCAGCTCCACCGATACAGCTGGGAGCATCTGGAGGACGAACACGGCTTGCAGACAGACCAGGCGCTCGACCCTGAGGAGGACCTGCTGGAAGCCATCCCGGCTGAAGAGTTCCAGCGGGTGTGGACTCAGTGACGGGGTTGGACAACCACTTTAGGAGAGACGCGGGGGAGAGGGGGCGCTGACCTGGAGCTTCGATACCTAGTCAGGCTGCCGAGAACTCGACCGCGAGACACCCCCGTTGACCGTGGCTGACCCCTGCATCTGGGGCGGCAGTGGCACGAACCTCAGTCGACGACAGTCAGCCACGACGGCAGGCGTGCCGACCGACCAGGCACGCGTATGCCTCGCTGCACCCCCACCGGCCCAGCCCCGCTAACGCCGGAGAGAAGTCCCTCGCCGCGTACCTCGGCCACTCGGACCCGGGCTTGCCCCTGCGGGTGTGCCCCAGCTCGTGCCCTCCAGCCGTAAATCAACAGGCGAGGCCGTGGACGTTGGCTACCACTGCTGCCTGGGATGCCCTCTGAGGTTGCTGTGTGACCTGTCTCGTCGCAGGACGAGTGAACGCGCCGACTGGGTGTTGATTTTGCTCGCCATATGGAGCAGCGCGACTGGTTGAGGGCTTCGATCTTGGCCAAGGTAAGGGCATGGTTGATAGCGATGACGAGACGACGTCCCGGCGGGGGCGTATCGACGCCGTGCATAAATGGGCTGCTACGGCCGCAGGTGTAGTGGCCCTAGCATTTTCACTCTATAACTTCACGGAACTTCAAAAGAAACCTGAAATCGATCTGGCACTTCCTCATCTCATGCGCATTGGACTGGTGGACAAGGACACCCACTTCTATCTTCAGCCGACAGTGTCCACCAGAATCAAAACCCAGGACGTCGAGGTTATTCGTGACGCGCGTTTACACCTGGCTCCCGTCGGATCGATTTCCTCCTCGGAAAAACCAGTGTTCTACTGGAAAGAGGTTGGCGCATGGAACTTCGACCCCACCGCGGAATGGATCTCGTATAGATGGTCGGGCGATCCCGCCCCGTTCCTTGTAAGTCAGGATAAACCTCAGCAGCCGACCTTCTTGTTCCAGGCTGACGGCTGGAGTTTCCAGTCAGGTCGCTATGAAGGATCGCTTCAGTTGAGTCGATCAGGGAACCATAGTCCAGTGACGAAGAACTTCTGCCTAATTATTTCAAAGAAGGCCGTTGATGAAATCCGCGACGGAGCTAGTCGACAGGACATTTTTTATTGGCGCAATGACATGCCCAAAGCCATGGCCTCTAGAAAGTATTCAGGATGCTACGTAAGGGAAGCGGAGTGGCGGGGCTAGGCCGACCGATTGGGGATCGCGCCAGCGTAAGATGCCCCCTTAGCCAGGTCACAGATTTCGCGACCGGTCTGGTGGCAGATGGAGCCGTTGGCAGAAAGAGGTGACGGGCGGCTGGTAGCTCCAATCGCACGATCGGCGACGGGGCCGCCGTGAGGCAGCGTGCAGATATCGCCTGTTGGCTCACACGCCACTCACGCGAAGCGCGCCAGCAGGATTTGACCCGCACACGGTTCCGGAGGCCGCATGGGTCCCGGGGAACGCCACAGGTCACAGCTCTGCACGCGGCAGATTGTGCGGGCCGAGGCCACGGATAGGCCACGGCTGCCTGAGCACCGCTTCTAGGAATTCGATCCAAGGTCGCTCCGGCGGCTGTCATTGACTGGTCCGACGGCCGGACAGAGTTGCTGGTGTGCGCTCCTGTTCGGCGCCGTGGATGTCAGACACAGGGCCTACCGGGGTCTCGGAGATCTGTCGCGTCAGTTCATCGACGACCTGCGGGTCGACACGCTGAGCATCCTCGCGTTGTAGTCTTCGACAAGTGCCTGATGCACTGCCGCATACGGCTGTCCAGCGTGTGAGGCGCGGGTTCGGTCGACTGCACGCTCGATCTTCGCGAGGTGGGCTGCCACGAGTGGCATTGCCTTCTCATACTCGCTGGGGTCCGTAGCCATGAGCCCAGTCGATCAAGGTGGGTGGACCAGGTCAAGGTTGGCGGTCGGCCCTCAGTTTGGGAAGCTGCGATCTTCTAGCTCCCTGCACGATCTGGCACGGCAGCGGGGCCGCTCGGCGAGCCGGCCGTGGACCTTGATGAGGGAACTGACCGTTCAGAATGGCCTCAGGGTAGCGCTGGGCGCTGCACTCCGCTATCGCGGGGACTGTCAGTCTGAGGTTTCCAAAACAAGCCGGACGCTTCTCGTAAATCGGAGAAGCGCATCACTAATTTCGCTCATTCGCTCCTCACGGTGTTCTCTGTAACAATCTGCTGAAATGTCACCCCTCTGGATGTCCAGTAGAAAACTGCGCAGATTGCTTGCTGAGCCCCAGACCAAGATTGACGCCTGAGATGCCTCATCGGGTCCTGCCATATCGATCAGCGTTTGGACCTTACTTAGTTCGTGGATGGCGATGTCGCAGTCGCTTATGGCCCGCTCTAGGGCTGTGTACGTTGGAGCGGGGAGCGATTCGAGCTCGGCGAGCATGAAACGCGTA
The DNA here is from genome assembly GCF_044740925.1 of Streptomyces sp. NPDC088254. Taxonomy (NCBI): domain Bacteria; kingdom Bacillati; phylum Actinomycetota; class Actinomycetes; order Kitasatosporales; family Streptomycetaceae; genus Streptomyces; species Streptomyces sp. NPDC088254. Next base: position 310,078 of record NZ_JBIURQ010000014.1, read on the forward strand.
GACAAGGGGTTAAGCGGCTCAACTACCCCCAGGAGCGCTGCATATGCCTCGCGTCTTTCGGCCCGAAGCGTATTCCGATGCGCGACCTTACCCTGGTCACTCGCTTGTCGGCGGGCGGCAAAATATGCCAATACGGCTGCACCGACGGTGGCCAGCGCGCCAGTACCTACGCCCAGTAAGGCCGTCACTTCTTGACTCATGTAGCCCATTTCCCCCCTGAGTTGGCTACTCATTCGTCTGTATAGTTTTGATGTTGCAAGATGACGCCTATCCCGTCGCCAAGTCGGCAGAGTCTCAATGGGCGAGTTGAGGCATGTCCCTTTGCTCTGGGTCCTGCTGGGGCTTTTGGTCAGCCGGGTTTTTGCTGGTCATGGGCGGTGGGCTCGTACTTCTAGTGGTCGTCGTTGGTGGTCATTGGCCGCTATCGAACGCCCTCGGACGGCCCGGCTCGGTCTTGGCCGTAGACGGTAACGTGCCTCCTTGCTGTCCTGCCTGGGTTGCCTGGCGTGCGTGGGCGAGGTTGCTGCGGCTGATCAAAGTGTCGGGGTGGGTGTCGCCCAGCTCCTGTTCACTTTGAGCCACGGTGAGCTCATATAAAACGATTGCCCGGTCCCGTTGGCCAGCCTTGAAGTAGGCGCTGGCCAGGTTGTTGCGCGTAGTCAGTGTGTGCGGGTGGGTGTCCCCGAGGACTTGCTCGCGTTGAACAAGGGCGGCCTCAAACAGAGGGATGGCCCGCTCCAAGTCTCCTGCTGACTCATAAGCGCTCGCGAGGTTACTACGGCCGAGCAGGGTATAAGGATGCATATTGCCCAAGATCTGCTCGCTTTGGGTAACGACTGCCTCAAACAGCGGGATGGCTCGGGCCAGGTCGCCGCTATCAAAGTGTGCGCTGGCCAGGTTGTTGCGGCTGATCAGGGTGTCGGGGTGAGTATCTCCCAGGACTTCTACGCGTTGAGCAAGTGTCGCCTTGTACAAAGGCAGGGCCCGATCTAAGTCTCCCGCTGCATCGTAAGCAGTCGCGAGATTGTTGCGGCCGTTTAGGGTGTCGGGATGGGTTTCTCCCAGGACTTGTTCCCATTGGGTGACGACGCTCTCCAGGAGAGGGATGGACCGATCTAAATCCCCTGTCTCCTTGTAAGCGAAGGCAAGGTTGTTGCGGCTGATCAGGGTGTCAGGGTGAGTATCTCCTAGGACTTGTGCGCGTTGAGCGAGGGTGGTCTCAAACAACGGGAGGGCCCGCGCGAAATTTCCCGACCCTTGATATGCGTGGGCGAGATTGTTCCGGCTTTGCAAGGTGTGAGGGTGGGTGGCGCCCAGGATTCGCTCACGATCTGTCAAAGTGCTCTCGTAGAGGGAGGTGGCACGTTTCAGGTTCCCATTCGCCTCGTACGCATGCGCAAGGTTGTTTCGACTGTAGAGTGTCTGGGGGTGCGCATAACCAAGAATCTTCTCGTGCTTAGCCACCGAATCCTCGAACATAGGGATGGCCCGCCCTAGATCCCCTACTGCCTCGTAGGCGTAGGCTAGATTGTTTTGGCTGGTCAGGGTAGAGGGGTGCTCGTCACCTAGTGCTTCTTTCCGTTGAGATAAGGTGATCTCAAACAAAATAATAGCTCGCTCCCATTCTCCCACCGCAGAGTAGGCGTAGGCGAGGCTATTGCGATTGGCTAGGGTCGAGGGGTGAGTTTCTCCCAGGACCTGCTGTCGTTGAGAAAGAGTCTTTTCATTCAGGCTGATTGCGCGGCGTATATGCCCAGCAACTTGATAGGCATGGGCAAGATTTCCACGACTGGCCAGAGTGTAGGGGTGGCTGTCGCCTAGAACCTCTTCACATCGGGCAAGCATGGCCTCATGAAGAGGGATGGCGCGCGCGTCCTGACACTGCTCATGTAGATGAGTGATGACAGGTTGGTAGAACTTGGGAGGTTGCTTGGAAGCGTAGGCAGCAGGAGTGCTGGAAGCGAGAGCAATCACGTGCTCGATTAGCTGCCCCCACTCCTCCAAAGGCGCCGCCGCGTCGGCGCTATCTGGGTACAGGAGGCGGCCTACTACATGTTCGGCCTCACGTCTCCCCTGCGGCGTTCCATCCGGCGATCCGACTTTACGCAATACGGTTTGTACTAGGCGGTGGACGCTGACGGCCTGGCGGTCGGCGCTATGGGAGATCATGTTGTACGCGTGCAGAGTGCCCAACGCCTCGCCGAGGCTGCGGGGGTCGGGGCAGAGGGGGGCGAGCAGGCTGCGGGGGATGTCGCTGGGTGCCAGCCAGGCCATAGCGCTGAGGAGGGTGATGGCCTGCGGATTGCGTTGCTTAATGGCGGCCAGAGTGTGGTGCCAGACGCGGGCGATGGTGCGTTCGGGATCGATCCCTCCCACAGCCGTATCCATTACGTCGCTCAGCATCTCCCGGTAGTCGGCCAGGGAGGTGCCGGTCTCGAAGAGGTAGGCGCCAGCTTGTTCGAGTGCCAGGGGAAGGTGGCCGAGATCGGCTGCAAGGGCCGCGGCGTCCTGGCGCTGTCTAGGCGTGGGGCTGTGACTTCCTCCCAAAGCGAGGGTGCATAGCAGTGCGATGGCTGCCTCGGGGGCGAGCAAGCCCAGGGACATGGTGGGAGCGATGGCATGCCATCCGGTCGCGGTGCGGCTGGTGGCCAGGTGATGCCCGTCAGGGAGGGCGCCAAGGTAATGGCGCAGATCGTCTGGGCGATCGACATTATCGAAGACGAGCAGCCAGCCAGGATGCCATTGCAGCCAAAGGATCGCCCACGCTGCCCGCTCATGTACGCCTGTGGTGGCGGCCCACTGCGGGCACAGTCGTGTGGTGAGGCTGGCGAGGCTGGCGATGATCTGCTCGGTGCTCGCGGCGTTGATCCACCACACCAGCGTGTACATGCGCCGGTGAGCATGGGCGTAGTGAAGGGCGAGTGTGCTCTTGCCGATACCGCCCAGCCCGTGGATGGCCCGCGTCCTGGACACCTGGATAACGGCAGCCTCGCCCTCGGCTGCCAGGAGGCGGCGCAGCTCGGTGAGTTCACTCTCTCGTCCGACAAACACGCCGGATGCCGAATTGGGGAGGTTCCCGGACCCCGGTGGTGCTTCCGTTTCCTTAGCCCAGCCCACGGCCGCGGCTGGCAGCATCACCACTTGGGCACCATCGCCGGTGATTGCCACACCCACATCGCCACCCACCGCCATGGACCGCAGCCCAATTGCCTGCGGACCGCCTCCGTGGGGCATCGCGCTGTCCGTCATAGGTTGACCGTTGTGTTGTCCCCGGTGACGGCCGTCCCGATCGTCTTGGCTGCGATGGATCGCTCACCCGACGTCGTCACATGTACTGTCTCACCGGCCGCAGGCAGCATGGGGGCCAGCTCCGCCAGCAGCTCGGCATCGTCACGCAGAGCACGCTTGATGTGCTGACGCAGAGCCGCCGCCGCATCCTCATCGTCCGGTGCTTCGGCTGCCTCTTGGACGGCGACCTCCAGTTCCGCCCGCCCCTGGTCGTCACGCCGGCGCCAAACTGCTTGCAAAAGTCGCCGACCCAGGTTTGCTGTGGCGTCCGCGGCCGCACTTTCCATCCGGGTGAACACAGCCACGCCGTACGCGGCGACAGCGGTGGTCAGATACGGCCCAGCCTGCTCTACCAACTGCCCAATGTCCGCAGTCACTCGATCCCCAGTCATACGGTTGCGAGGGGAACCAGCGTAGAAAACAGCTGGTACCCGTGAGATCAAAACGCGCAAACCGTCCACAGCAGTTCCAGCACACCCCATCCGTGACCTGCTGATACCCAGCGGTCGGCACCGTCTCCATCAGGTCGACCATGGGAGGTCGGCGTGCTTGGGGAAGGGCGCTACTGCGGCGGGGAGGGTTCGAACCTGCGACGCCCGCTTTAGGAGAGAGGCTGGGTGATCTGTGAATTGAGCTGCGGGTTCGTCGGCCGAGGAAGCGGGCAGTTACTCGACCGCGGGCACCGGTGTTGACCGCGGCTGACTCATGCATCTGGCACGGTTGTGGCACGGACCTCAGCCGAAGACAGTTAGCCACGATGGCGGGACGGCCAACCGGGCGGGCGCGCGTGTGCCTCGCTGTACCCCCACTTGCCTCAGCCACGCTATTGGTGACTAGGTGTATTGATCACGAGCGTTGTTAACGCGGGTCGGTCTTGATCGTGGCGAAGGCCCCCGTGTGTGGTGGAGGTGTCGAATCTTCACCGCA
>NZ_JBIURQ010000015.1:0-243590 GCF_044740925.1 Streptomyces sp. NPDC088254
CGTCCCGTGCGGCCGCTCCGCCGTCCCCTCCGACCGCGGGAAGAACTCGTACCACGACCCGTACAACGCCCGCTCCCGCTCCACCAGCAGCGGCAGGGGCTCCGACGCGGTGACCAGCTCCCGCAGGGGGTGGCGGGCCAGGACGGCGTCCACCTCCGGGGCAAGGGCCCCCGCGAGCCGGGAGGCGGCCGGGCGGTCCTCGTCGCGCAGGGCCTCGACCGCGGCGAGCAGGACGTCCCGCTCGCCCTCCGGCGCCTGCGCGGCGGCCCGCTCGTAGAGGCGGACGCCTTCCTCCAGGACGAGATCGGTGTCGATGCCCGCCGGGATCTTGATCTCCGCGTGGTGCCGCCAGGTGGCGACCGGATCGCTCCACCCCTCCACCGTGTACGTCCAGCGGCCGGGTGCGTCCGGGGTGACGTCGGCGCCCCAGCGGTCCGTGCCGGGGGCCAGCTCGCGCATCGGCGTCCAGGGGCCGGGACGGCCGTCGGGGTCGCGCAGGACCACGTTCGCGGCGACCGCGTCATGGCCCTCGCGGAACACGGTGGCCGAGACCTGGAACGTCTCCCCGGCGACCGCCTTGGCGGGCCGGCGCCCGTGCAGGACCATCGGGCGGACGTCGAGGACGGGGATGCGCCCCACGGCGGTCGCGGCGGGTGCGGCGGGCCGCTCAGGGGCGGGTGGCCCGGCGTCGGCGGGGCGCGCACCGGGAGCCGGTCCGGGATCCTTCGCGGAGCCCCTGGCGCGTGGGGGTGTCGGGGGTGCTGACGAATGGTGCCTGGCGGGCATGACCGCTCCTGTCCGCATCAACGAGGGGTGGGCGGATGGCTGTGGGGAGGTGGGTCCTGCTGTGGGGGTGCCGAAGATGTACTGGTACCCGGAATCGGCCCGGTCGTACAACTGACCGGATGTCCCGGGGTTCCGTTCGGGTCGTGCTCGGTCTCGTACCGGAGGAGCCTTCCCACCCTGTTCGGGTGAACAATCCGGCACTTTGTTAACTACTCGCGCGTATGTCCACACGTAAGTCCGGCCGTGTTTCCCCTTTCGAACCGGCATACGACAACCGTGCCGTGTGCGCCACTGGGCAGCCTCTCGTGCCCGGTGGAGGGCGACAAGGTGGCCCACGGGGGTGAAACCGGCCAGAACGGGCCGTTTCCCGGTCCCGGCGGAGGAGAGCGCGTCGTACCGCCCGCAGGCCCCCGGCCCCGGCTCGGCCTGCCCTCAGCGGCGGCGACACCCGCACCGGTAACGTTTCAAGAAGACGTGGACGCACACTGCCGTGCGCCTCCTTCAACCGCACGCCGAGGTGGAATGTGAAGGCGATCCGTCGATTCACCGTCCGACCCCTTCTGCCCGAACCCCTCCGGCCCCTGAGCGACCTGGCCCGCAATCTTCGCTGGTCATGGCACGCGGAAACCCGTGACCTGTTCCAGTCCGTCGACCCCGAGCGCTGGGCGACCTGCGGCGGCGACCCGGTACGGCTGCTGGGCGGCCTGCGCCCCGCACGCCTCGCCGAGCTGGCCGACGACCGCCGCTTCCTGCGCCGGCTGACCGCCGCCGCCGACGACCTCCACGACTACGTGACCGGCGACCGCTGGTACCAGACCCAGCCCTCGGGGCTCCCCGCAGCCATCGCCTACTTCTCACCCGAGTTCGGGATCACCGCCGCCCTGCCCCAGTACTCCGGCGGCCTCGGCATCCTCGCAGGCGACCACCTCAAGGCGGCCAGCGACCTGGGCGTACCCCTGATCGGCGTCGGGCTGCTGTACCGCCACGGCTACTTCCGCCAGACCCTGTCCCGGGACGGCTGGCAGCAGGAGCACTATCCCGTCCTCGACCCCAACGAACTGCCGGTGACCCTTCTCAGGGAGGCCGACGGCACACCCGCGCACGTGGCCCTCGCCCTGCCCGGCGGCCGGCAGCTGCGCGCGCGGATCTGGCTGGCCCAGGTCGGCCGCGTCCCGCTGCTGATGCTCGACTCCGACGTCGAGGAGAACGACCTCGGCGAACGAGGGGTGACCGATCGGCTCTACGGCGGCGGCAGCGAGCACCGGCTGCTCCAGGAGATGCTGCTCGGCATAGGAGGTGTCCGGGCGGTGCGCACGTACTGCCGGCTCACCGGCCACGCCGAACCCGAGGTCTTCCACACCAACGAGGGGCACGCCGGCTTCCTCGGCCTGGAGCGGATCGCCGAGCTGTGCGCCGAGGGGCTCGACTTCGACTCCGGCCTGGAGGCGGTCCGCGCCGGTACCGTCTTCACCACCCACACGCCCGTCCCCGCCGGCATCGACCGCTTCGACCGGGATCTCGTCGCCCGGCACTTCGGCCCGCACGCGGAACTCCCCGGCCTGGACGTCGGCCGCGTCCTGAGCCTGGGCAGTGAGACCTACCCCGGCGGCGAGGCCAACCTGTTCAACATGGCCGTGATGGGCCTGCGCCTGGCCCAGCGCGCCAACGGCGTCTCGCTGCTGCACGGCCAGGTCAGCCGGGAGATGTTCGCCGGCCTGTGGCCCGGGTTCGACGCCGACGAGGTGCCGATCACCTCCGTCACCAACGGCGTGCACGCCCCGACCTGGGTGGCCCCGGAGGTGCTGCGGCTCGGCGCCCGGCAGATCGGCGTGCACCGCACCGAGGACGCGCTCAGCGTCGGCGGCTCCGACCGGTGGGACTCCGTCGCCGACATCCCCGACCAGGACGTCTGGGACCTCCGGCGCGACCTGCGCGAACAGCTCGTCCAGGAGGTACGGGCGCGGCTGCGGGCCTCCTGGCGGCAGCGGGGCGCGGGGACGGCGGAGCTGGGCTGGATCGACGGCGTGCTCGACCCGGACGTCCTCACCATCGGGTTCGCGCGCCGCGTCCCGTCGTACAAGCGGCTGACGCTGATGCTGCGTGACCGCGACCGGCTGCGGAACCTGCTGCTGCACCCGGAGCGCCCGGTGCAGATCGTGGTCGCCGGCAAGGCGCACCCCGCCGACGACGGCGGGAAACGGCTCGTCCAGGAACTCGTCCGGTTCGCCGACGACCCCCGGGTCCGCCACCGCATCGTCTTCCTCCCCGACTACGGCATGGCGATGGCGCAGAAGCTGTACCCCGGCTGCGACATCTGGCTGAACAACCCGCTGCGCCCGCTGGAGGCCTGCGGCACGTCCGGGATGAAGGCCGCGCTGAACGGCTGTCTGAACCTGTCCGTCCTGGACGGCTGGTGGGACGAGTGGTTCCAGCCCGACTTCGGCTGGGCGATCCCCACCGCGGACGGCGCCGGCGCCGACCCCGACCACCGTGACGACGTGGAGGCGGCGGCCCTCTACGACCTGCTGGAGCAGCGGGTGACGCCCCGCTTCTACGAGCGCGGACAGCAGGGGCTGCCCGACCGCTGGATCGAGATGGTCCGCCGGACCCTCACCCTGCTCGGCCCGAAGGTGCTGGCCGGCCGGATGGTCCGCGAGTACGTCGAACGCCTCTACGCGCCGGCCGCCCGGGCCCACCGCGCCCTCACCCCGGACACGGCCCGCGAGCTGGCCGCCTGGAAGGCGCGGGTGCGCGCCGCCTGGCAGGGCGTGACCGTCGACCACGTCGAGACCTCCGCGGCCACCCCCACGGCGGAACTGGGCACCACCCTCGCCCTCCGCGTCCGTCTGAGCCTCGGCGACCTCACCCCCGACGACGTCGAGGTGCAGGCGGTCTCGGGGCGCGTCGACGAGGAGGACCGCATCACGGACGCGACGACGGTTCCCCTGAAACCGGCCGGAGCTCCCGACTCCGACAACCGCTGGACCTACGAGGGCCCGCTCTCCCTCGACCGCACCGGCCCCTACGGCTACACGGTCCGCGTCCTCCCCACCCATCCCCTCCTGGCGACCAACGCCGAACTGGGCCTGATGGCAACGCCGTTGGACGACGCGGGGGAGGGAGCGGGCGTTCTGATGCGCTGACGGTGCGCCTCTGCTCGACGCGGCCGTGCCGGATACCCGCCCGGCACGGCCCGCCCGCCGTGAATCCGGCGCGATCCGCGCCAACCGCCCGGTAATCTCGCCTGGTTGAGGAACAGCCGTTCGGGCATGGGGAAGGTGTGCGTCGGAGTGGTGGGTAGATCTCCGGACGATGAATCCGGAAGCGGTTCGTCCATATCCGATGAGGAACTGCGGGCCTTTCTCGAGGAGAGCGAGCGGGGTACGGGCGCCTCCGTCCGCAAGGAGCCGTCGGCGCGGGCCCGCATGGTCACGGAGCGTCTGCGGCAGCAGGACGCGCGAGGCGAAGTCCCCGCGGGCTGGCGCACCGGACCGGCCCTGAGGGGGACGGAAGCGCGGGCGGACCGCAGGCGCAGGACGTGGGCGTTCGTCGGTGTGCCCGTGGCGATCGCGCTGGCCGTCGTCGCGATGCGGCCCTCGCTGCTCCCCGGGGACCCCTTCGGCGGCGAGCCGGAGGCCGTCTCCGCGTCGCCCCTGCCGGCGGAGACCGCGGCCCCGACCGGAGCGCCCGGTGAGGCCGGCCCCGGCCGGCCCACGGTGGACCGGCCGTTCGCGGGATCCCCCGCGCTGCGCTGGGCCGACGGAGAGGCGGGCATCGTCCTGCCCGAGGCGACAGCGGTCGGCACGTGGTCCAAGGCGCAGGTGGAGCAGGCGCTGCGGCAGACCAAGAAGCTCCTGGTCGACGCGAACCTCGACCCGGTCACCCTGCGGGGCGGACGCCCCGAGACCGCCCTCGACGTGATCGATCCGCAGCAGAAGGACCTGCACACCCGGCTGAACACCGCGCTGAGCAGGCCGGACGAGGAACACGACCCGCTGTTGATGTTCAGCCGCTTCGACCCCCGCGAACTGCGCCTCGCCGGCGACGTGGTCAAGACCCGGGGACGGATGACGTTCGCAGCGGGCAAGGACGCCTCCGTCGCCGTGCACGCCGACTACACCTTCGTCTATCCCCTGACCCGGGCCGGGAAGGGGGCCACCGAGGTGTCCCGCGTCATCGTCCGTCGCGTGCTGGACGTCCAGCTGTCCGATCCCGCGAAGTACCTCGTCACGCCGGGGAAGATCTCCGTCCGGAGCTACCACCAGGACATCGGCAACTCCGCCTGCGACGTCCACGACGGCTACATGCACCCCTACTTCGCGACGGGCGGGCCCACGGGAGCGGCCCCGAGCGGACCGACGGTGGACCCCTACGACCGCAGCAGGGACATCACCACCGGCCGCGGGGATGAATGCGGAGTGGTTTCCCGCACCTGACGCAAGGTCATTTTGCTTGCCTGGAAGCCTGTTTACTCCTTGTCCGGACCCGCCGCCAGTTCCCGGAGCACCGCCCCGCACCGCCGGGCGTACGCCTGCTGCAGGCCGCGGGTCGCCGGGCCGCCCGCCCGGGAGTACCACTTCGCCGGGCGGCTGAACGCCGAGACGGTGAGCCACACGGTGCCGTCGCCGGTGCGGTCCACGACGAAGGACTCCTCGCCGCACTCGGGGTGGCCGGGGAGGGTGCCGTAGGCCCAGCCGGCCCGGCGGCGTTCCTCCAGCGTCCACACGACGCGGCAGGGCGCCTTGATCATGCCGGCCAGGGTGACGGTGACGTCCACGTCGGGGGCGGCGCGGTCGGCGGTGGTCGTGACGCCGACGCCCAGCGCGCGGTGCATCTCCCAGCTGAGGACCGCCTCGGCGGCGCGGCGGAAGACGGCCTCGCCCTCGCCGAGGCGGGTGCGCACGTGCAGGGCGTGGAACCCCGGCGGGCAGTGCCCCGGACGCTCGCGCGTCGCGCCGACGTCGTCGTACGTGAAGTCCCCAACAGACATGGGACCCAAGAGTAAGGGCGACACCCGGTGCGTCCAGCTTCCGGGTGCCGCCCTCAGTCGGCTTGCGGTGTCTCAGCCGACGTTGACCGCCGACCAGGCCGCCGCCACCGTCTTGTACTCGGTGCTGGTGGAGCCGTACAGCGCCGAGGCCGCGCTGAGCGTCGCGGTGCGGGCGCCCGCGTAGTTGGTGGTCGAGGTCATGTACGAGGTCAGGGCCTTGTACCAGATCTGGACCGCCTTGGCGCGACCGATGCCGGTGATCGTCGAGCCGTTGGAGGTCGGCGAGTTGTAGGACACGCCGTTGATCGTCTTCGCGCCGCTGCCCTCGGACAGCAGGTAGAAGAAGTGGTTCGCCGGGCCGGACGAGTAGTGCACGTCCAGGTTCTTCAGCGACGACGACCAGTAGTCGGCCGACGCGCCGTCCTTGCTCGGCTGGTCCATGTAGCGCAGCGGGGTGCCGTCGCCGTTGATGTTGATCTTCTCGCCGATGAGATAGTCGCCGACGTCCTTGGTGTTCGCGGCGTAGAACTCCACCGCCGTGCCGAAGATGTCGGAGGTGGCCTCGTTGAGGCCGCCGGACTCACCGGAGTAGTTCAGACCCGCCGTGTTCGAGGTGACGCCGTGGGTCATCTCGTGGCCGGCCACGTCCAGCGAGGTGAGCGGCTTGGTGTTGCCCGAGCCGTCGCCGTAGGTCATGCAGAAGCAGCTGTCGTCCCAGAAGGCGTTGACGTAGGCGTTGCCGTAGTGGACGCGGGAGTAGGCGGCGACACCGTTGTTCTTGATGCCGTTGCGGCCGAAGGTGTTCTTGTAGAAGTCCCAGGTGGTCTGGGCGCCGTAGGCCGCGTCCACCGCCGCCGTCTGGTCCGTGGAGGAGCTGGAGGCAGCGCCGGTGCCCCAGGTGTCGTCCGCGTCCGTGAACAGCGTGCCCGCCGAACTGCTGGTGCTGCGGGCCTTGTTGTACGTCTTGTGGCCGCCGCGACCGGTGTCGTTCAGTTGGTACGTCGAACCCGACAGGGAGGTGCCGAGGGTGACCGTGCCGGAGTAGAGGCTCTTGCCCGTGCCGGTCTCGATGCCCTGGTACTCGTAGAGCTTCGCGCCGGTGGCCGCGTCGGTGATGACGTGCAGCTCGTTCGGGGTGCCGTCGTCCTGGAGGCCGCCGACGACCGTCTCGTAGGCGAGGGTCGGCTTGCTGCCGTTGCCCGCCCAGACGACCTTGCGCGGGGCGCGGGAGGCGTCGGTGTCCTGAGAGCCCGCGGCCTTGGCCAGGGACAGCGCCTGCGACTCGGCCTTCGCCGCGGGCAGCGCCGCGCTGGTCGAGGCGACCTTGACGGCGGCGTTCGTCGCCTTGCTGATGCCCTGCTCGACGCCGGCGGCCGACTCGTGGACGACCAGGTCGCCGCCGAGGACCGGCAGGCCCGCGTAGGTGCGCTCGTAGCGGGTGTGGACGGTGCCGTCGGCGTCTCTGACGACGTCACGGACGACCAGCTTCTCCTGCGCGCCCAGGCCGATCTCCTGTGCGGTCGCGGGGGCCTCGGCCTGCTTGTCCTGGATGAGCGCGGTGCGCGCGGCGGGGGCCAGCGCGGTGGGCACGGCGAGCGGCTTGGCGCTCGTGGATTCCGCCGGCGACTGCGCGGCGGCGGTGCCGGCGGTCAGGCCGGTGGTGACGAGGGCTCCGGCTGCGACGGCGGTGGCGATGGCCAGAGAGGTGCGCTTGTGACGCGCGTAGAGGGAGGTCACACAAGCTCCTTGGATGTGGGGGCTGCCCGGTCGGCGTGGGGAGGCCGGCCGGTGCTGCTGTGAAGTTGTGCGGCAGGTGGAAGGAAGATTGGCATCAAGTCGCGTACATGTCATGAGGGTGTGGTGATGTTGGCCGGAAAATGATCAACCGGCGAATGTTGCCGCCGCGTCAAGCGGCTCGACGCTGGTAAAGGGGCAACAGGACGTAGGCGATCGGCGGGCAAAAAAGGGCACCGCCCCGGGGAGTCGAACCTCCGGGACGGTGCCCTGTATGTGGGGGGTGGGCCTCAATTGACGCGGTGGAGAGGCCTCCTGGCAGCGGCCTACGGGAAGGTCAGCTTCCAGCTGTTGATGTAGCCGGTGTCCCGCGCGGCGTTGTCCTGGACCCTCAGTTTCCAGACGCCGTTGGCGACCTCGGAGGACGCGTTCACGGTGTACGTGGTGTTGATGTTGTCCGTGCTGCCGCCGGTGCCGTACGCCTTCAGCGTGTACGCCGTGCCGTCCGGGGCGATCAGCTGCACCTGGAGGTCGCCGATGTAGGTGTGGACGATGTCCACGGCCACCGCTAGGTCGGACGGGGCGTTGCCCGTGCGGCCCGAGACGGTGACCGGCGACTCGACGGCCGCGCCGTTGTCCGGGATCGACACGTCGGCCGTGTTCTCGAACGAGGTGCCGCCGCCGCCACCGCCGCCGGGACGCGAGCCGACCGCGATGGCCGCCCAGGCGTTCGCCACCGCGGTGTACTCGGCGGATGTGGTGCCGTACAGCTCACCGGCCGCCGCGAGGGTGCCGGTGCGGGCGCCCGCGTAGTTGGTGTTGGAGACGAACTTGGTCGTCAGCGCGCGGAACCAGATCTTCTCCGCCTTGTCGCGGCCGATGCCGGTGACCGGGAGTCCGTCCGACGTGGGCGAGTTGTAGGACACGCCGTTGATCGTCTTCGCGCCGCTGCCCTCGGACAGCAGGTAGAAGAAGTGGTTCGCCGGACCGGACGAGTAGTGCACGTCGATCCCGCCGAGACCGGAGTACCAACTGTCCTTGGACGAGCCGTCCTTGCTCGGCTTGTCCATGTAACGCAGCGGCGTGCCGTCGCCGTTGATGTTGATCTCCTCGCCGATGAGGTAGTCACCGACGTCGGAGGAGTTGTTGGCGTAGAACTCGACGGTCGTGCCGAAGATGTCGGACGTCGCCTCGTTCAGACCGCCGGACTCGCCGCTGTAGTTGAGGCCGGCCGTGTTGGACGTGAGCCCGTGCGTCATCTCGTGGGCGGCCACGTCGATCGCCGTCAGCGGGTTGGCGTTGCCGGAGCCGTCGCCGTACGTCATGCAGAAGCAGCTGTCCGACCAGAACGCGTTGACGTAGTTGTTGCCGTAGTGGACGCGGGAGTACGCGCCGACGCCGTCGCCGCGGATGCCCGAACGGCCGTGCACGTTCTTGTAGTAGTCCCACGTCAGCTGAGCGCCGTAGTGGGCGTCCGCGCCGGCCGACTCCAGGTTCGAGGCGCTGCCGTTGCCCCACACGTCGTCGGGGCCCGAGAACAGCGTGCCGGTCCCGGAGGTGCCGCGGTTGAGGTTGTAGGTCTTGTGGCCGCCGCGCGCGCCGTCGGTCAGGTTGTACGTCGACCCGGACTGCGTGGTGGTGAGCGTGACCTGACCGCTGTACACCGTGTTGCCGACGCCGGTCTCGATGGCCTCCCACTCGTACAGCTTCGCGCCCGTGGTGGCGTCCGTGACGACGTGCAGTTCCTGCGGGGTGCCGTCGTGCTGGAACCCGCCGACGACCGTCTCGTAGGCCACCGTCGGCTTGCCGTTCGCCGCCCAGATCACCTTGCGGGGCTCACGGTTGACGCCGGGGTTCTTCGCGGATTCGGCCTTGGCGGCCGCCAGGGCCTGCGCCTCGGCCTTGGCGGCGGGCAGCTTGGCCGTGGTGGTCGCCGGCGCGATGGCCGCGCGCGTGGCCTTGACGACGCTCTCGGTGGCGCCGGCCGGGGTGCTCTCGACGACCAGGTCGCCGCCGAGGACGGGCAGGCCCGCGTAGGTGCGCTCGTAACGGGTGTGGACCGTGCCGTTCCCGTCCTTGACGACGTCACGGACGACCAGCGCCTCCTGGGAGCCCAGGCCCAGCTCCTTGGCGGTCTGCGCCTTGTCGGCGTTCGCGTCGCGTATCAGCGCGGCGCGCTGGGCGGGGGAGAGCCGGACCGACTCCGAGCCCGGGGCCGCCTGGCCGGCCGCCTTCGGGGCCTCGGCGGGTGAGGCGGTCGCCGCGCCGGACTGCACGGCGGTGGCGAGGAGCGCCGCCACGCCGACGAGCGCGGCGGCCGTGGCTCTGCGGTAAGGGGTGTGGGGGGTGCGTCTGCGAGAACTGCTGCTCACACTGACTCCTTCTGCGCGGCCGCGGATCACGCGGCCAGGGGAGACCGGACGACGGATCGGCCGTCCGGGCACGACGTAGACGTCTTGACGTCTTGGGGCGGTACGCAGAACGGGGTGATGCTGTGGGGTTGCTGTGCAGTAGCAGGGGGAAGAGTGGCAGGTGGCAGCGCTGTCTGTCAGGAGCGCGTCAAAAGATTGGCCGGAAACGGTTCGTTGACCGGGAGTTCATGTTCGATATACGGATGAGCCACCCGGATCCGGCCTTGAACTCCCTTCTCCGGGCTGTCAGTTCCTCGGCTCCCCGTGCCACGTCCCCCACAGCGCCGCGTACGGGCCCCCGGCCGCCACCAGCTCCTCGTGCGTGCCGAGTTCGGCGAGCCGCCCGTCCTCCATCACGGCCACCCGGTCCGCGTCGTGCGCGGTGTGCAGCCGGTGGGCGATCGCGATGACCGTCCGGCCGCGCAGGACCGCGGCCAGGGCGCGCTCGGTGTGCCGGGCGGTCGTCGGGTCCAGCAGCGCCGTCGCCTCGTCCAGGATCAGCGTGTGCGGGTCCGCCAACACCACCCGTGCCAGCGCGAGTTGCTGCGCCCGGGAGCCGTCCGTACGGCCCCGGTCCGCGCCCAGCTCCGAGTCGAGGCCGCCGGGCAGCTCCCGCACCCAGCCCTCGGCGCCGACGGCCGTCAGCGCGGCCCACAACTGCTCGTCGCTCGCCCCCGGTTCGGCGATCAGCAGATTGTCGCGAACCGTGCCGATGAACACGTGGTGCTCCTGGGTGACCAGCACGACCTGTCGGCGCAGCACCTCCGGCGCCAGCTCCGCCACCGGCACCCCGCCGACCGTCACCGAGCCCGCCGTGGGCGCGTCCACGCCCGCGATCAGCCGGCTCAGCGTGGACTTCCCCGCGCCGGACGGGCCGACGACCGCGAGCCGCTCACCCGGCCGCACGGTCAGGTCGACCCCGCGCAGCACCTCGCCGCCCCGCTCGTAGGCGAACCGCACGTCCGTCATCTCGATCAGGTCGTCCGCCGGGACACGAGCCGGGGCGCAGTCCGGCGCGCCGCCGGCCGCCCCCGCCGGCCGGGACGCCTCGCCCAGCCCCTCCACACGGGCGAACGAGGCCCCGCTGCTCTGGAGTTGGTCCACCCGCATCAGAATCTCGTCCAGCGGCCCGGTGAACTGGCGCAGATACAGCGCCGCCGCGACCACCGCCCCCAGACTCACCGCGCCCCGCGCGTGCAGCGCCCCGCCCAGCAGCAGGACGCCCGCCACCGGCAGCGAGTACGACACCTCGATCACCGGGAAGAACACCGACCGCAGGTACAGGGTGTGGAAGCGGGCCCGCCGCGAGGTCTCCAGCGCCTCCCGGCTGGCCGCGACCCGCCGCTCCCTCAGCCGGAACGCCTCGACCGTACGGGCCCCCGTCGCCGTCGCGGCGAGGATCTCGGCGACCTCGGAGGTGGCCGCGCCCTCGGCCAGATAGCCGGCCCGCGCCCGCCGCAGGTACCAGCGCAGCACGACCAGGATCGGCGTGAGCCCGAGCACCCCGACCGCGCCGAGCAGCGGGTCGACCAGGAACACCGCGCCGATCAGGAACAGCGCCTGCACCGAGGACACCAGCAGCTCGGGACCGGCGTCGCGCAGGGTGGCGCCCACGGCGGCCACGTCGGCGGTGCCGCGCATGGTCAGATCACCGGCTCCGGCCCGCTCCACGACCGACGCCGGCAACGACAGCGCGCGGTCGACGAACTGCTCCCGCACCCGGGCGAGCGTGCGCTCCCCGAAGCGGTGCCCCGCGTACCGGGCCCAGCGCGCCAGCAGCAGCTGGGCCAGCGCGCACACCAGGATGGCCGCCGCCAGCCGGTCCACCTCGCCGACCCCGCCGCCCTCCCGCACCGCGTCGACGATCCGGCCCAGCAACCAGGGGCCGGCCAGACCGGCCGCGGCGGCCAGCGAGTTCAGCGCGAGGACGACGGCGAAGGCCCGTCCGTCCGCCCGCACCAGCCGCCCCACGGCCCGCCGCACCTCGCCCGGCCCGGCGACGGGAAGCCGCCCCGCGCCCCGCCCGTCGTCCACCGCCACGCCCCCGCCGCCCGCCGTCACCGCAGAACCTCCTCGACACCTTCGGTACCCTCGGCGCCCGGCGCGGCCTGCCCGCCCCGCGCCCTCACCTCGCCTGCGGCGCCCCGGTCGTCCGCGTCGTCGTCCGGGTCTCGCGCCACCAGCGCCCGGTAGCCCGGCTCCGTCGCCAGGAGCTTCCGGTGCGGGCCGCTCGCCGCCACCTTGCCGTCCACCAGGTAGTGGACGGTGTCGGCGTGGTCCAGCAGCAGCGGGGAGGTGCTGGTGACGACGGTCGTGCGGCCGGCCCGCGCCGCGCGCAGACGTCCGGCGATCGCGGCCTCCGTGTGCGCGTCCAGCGCCGACGTCGGCTCGACGGCGAGCAGCACCTCCGGGTCGGCGAGCAGCGCCCGCACCAGCCGGACACGCTGCCGCTGACCGCCGGAGAGACTGCGGCCCTGCGCCGCCACGGGCGAGTCGAGCCCCTCGGGCAGCCCCTGCACGACATCCTCGGCGGCCGCCGCCCGCAGCGCCCGCCGCTCCTCCTCCGGTGAGCGTTCCCGCCGGCCGCCCACCACCTCGCGCAGGCTCCCCGCGAACAGGTCGGCCTCGTTGTCGGCGACCAGGATCCGCGCCCTGACCTGCTCCAGGGCGACCGCGTCGAGCCGCACGCCGCCCCAGGTGACGTCCGACGGCGTGTACCGGCCCAGCCGGTCGACGACCTCGGCCGCGTCGGCGGGCCGGGCGTCCGCCAGCGCGGTCAGCCGGCCCGGCGCGACCCGCACACCCGACGCGGGGTCCTCCAGCGCCGACGGCTCGGCGGGCGCTTCGGCGGTCCCGGTGTCCGGCTCGGGCTCCAGCCGCAGCAGCCGTACGACCCGGCGGGCGGCCACCACACCCCGGCTGAGCTCGTACCCCATCTCCACGAGGAACGCCACCGGGCCGACCAGCACGGCGACATAGCCGTACACCGAGACCAACTCGCCCACCGTCAGCTCCCCTTGGGCGGCGAGCCGGGCCGCCAGCCAGGTCACCACCGCGAGGAACACCGTCGGCAGCCCCACGCCCAACGCCTGCATCCAGCTGGTCACCGAGCCGACCCGGTACCCCTGGGCGCGCAGCCGCTGCGAGTCACGGGCGAAAGCGTCCGCGAACAACCGCTTGCCGCCGAGCCCGTTGAGCACGCGCAGCCCGCCCGCCAGGTCGCCGATGCGGGCGGTGAGCACGCCCTGCCGCTCCCGGTACTCGCTCTCCGCGCCCTGCAACCGTGCCATCAGCGGCCCGACCAGCACCGCCACCACCGGCATTCCCAGCAGCACCACCCCCGCGAGCAGCGGCGAGACGGACAGCAGCAGCCCGGCGACGACGATGTACACCACGAATGAGCCGACGCCCGGTCCGATCACCGTCAGCGACGAAGCGACGGTGCCCACGTCGCCCACCCCGACCGTGACGACCTCACCGGCCCCGACCCGGCGCGGCAGCGCGGCGCCCAGCCGCACCGCCTGCCCCACGACCACCTTCACCGTGCGGAAGTTGGCGTCCATGCGCACCCGCGTCATCGTGCGGTGCCGCATGATGCTCACCCAGGCGTTGCCCGCGCCGACCACGAACAGGGCGGTCGTCCAGCCGGCCAGCGCGGCCGTGTCGCCGGGCTCCAGCCCTTCGTCGACGGCCTTCGACAGCAGGTACGGCGCCGACGCCATCAGCACCAGCCAGACGCTGCCCAGCACCGCGCCGGCCACCGACCGCCCCGGCTGGCGGCACACCAGCCACCACAGGTACCGGGCGCCCCCACGGCGGTCGGGCGTCCCCGGGTCCTCGTACGCGTCGATCAACTGTCCCCCCTGCCGGTCCTCACGTCCGCCTCGGCGCGCGTCACGCCAGACTGTCCCGCCACGTCCGGTGCAGATCCGCGAACCGGCCCGTGCCCGCGACGAGTTCGGCCGGACTGCCGTCCTCGACGATCCGGCCGTGCTCCATGACGAGCACCCGGTCGGCGATCTCCACGGTGGACAGCCGGTGCGCGATCACCACCGCCGTACGGCCCTTGAGCACCGTCGCCATCGCCGCCTGCACGGCCCGCTCGCCCGGCACGTCGAGCGAGCTGGTCGCCTCGTCGAGGATCAGCACCGCCGGATCGGCGAGCAACGCCCTCGCGAAGGCCACCAGTTGGCGCTGGCCGGCGGAGATGCGACCGCCCCGCTTGCGTACGTCCGTGTCGTAGCCGTCGGGCAGCGCGCTGATGAACTCGTGCGCGCCGATGGCCTTCGCCGCCCGCTCGATGTCCTCCCGGCTCGCCTCCGGCCGGCCGATCGCGATGTTCTCGGCGACCGTGCCGGAGAACAGAAACGCCTCCTGCGTCACCATCACCACGCCGCGCCGCAGCTCGGGCACCGCGAGATCGCGCAGGTCGACGCCGTCGAGGAGGATCCGGCCGGCGCTGGGATCGTAGAAGCGGGCGAGGAGCTTGGCCAGCGTGGACTTGCCGGCGCCGGTGGAGCCGACCACCGCGACCGTCTGCCCGGCCGGCAGGGTCAGGTCGAAGCGGGGCAGCACCTCGCCGCCGGTGCGGTAGCCGAAGCCCACCGCCTCGAACACGACCTCCCGGCCGGGGCGTCCGCTCTGCCGGGCGGGCAGCTCCCGGGGCGCGGACGGCTCGGGCACGGACGGCGTCTGGGCGAGCAGCCCCGCGATCTTCTCCAGGGAGGCCGCCGCCGACTGGTAGGAGTTGAGGAACATGGCGAGCCGGTCGATCGGGTCGTACAGCCGCCGCAGGTACAGCACCGCCGCCGCCAGCACGCCCAGCGCCAGGGTGCCGTCCGCGACCCGGTAGGCCCCCCACAGCACGATCAGCGCGACGGAGGTGTTGGCGACCAGCCGGGAGCCGACGACGTACCGGGCCATCTCCAGCAGCGCGTCGCCGTTGGTCCGCTCGTGCCGCTGGTTCAGCGTGCGGAACTCGGCGTCGTTGACGTCCTCTCGGCGGAACGCGCGCACCGGGCGGATGCCGTTCATCGTCTCCACGAACTTCACGATCACCGCCGCTGTCGCGGTGGATCGAGCCCGGTACACCGCCTTCGCGCGTCGCTGGTAGATCCGCACCAGGAAGTGCAGCGGCACGAAGGACGCCACGGCCACGGCCCCCAGCCCCAGGTCCAGCCAGAGCAGCATGGCCGAGATGAAGACGAAGGACAGGACGACCGTGATCAGTTCCTGGAGCCCCTCGTTGAGCAGTTCGCGCAGGGACTCCACGTCCGTGGTGGAACGGGAGATCAGCCGGCCCGAGGTGTAGCGCTCGTGGAAGTCGACGCTCAGCGCCTGAGCGTGTCGGAAGATGCGTCCGCGCAGGTCCAGCAGCACGTCCTGGTTGACACGGGCCGAGACGATCAGGAACGCGTACTGCAGCCCGCCGGAGGCCAGCGCGCACAGCAGGTATCCGGCGGCAACGGCGACGAGCGGGCCGTGGTCGTCGTCGCGGAACGCCGGCACGGCGCGGTCGATGGCGTACGCCACCAGCAGCGGGCCCGCCTGCACGGCCGCCTGCTGGAGCAGCAGCAGGAGCGTGGTGAGGGCGACGCGCGCCTTCATCGGCGCGAGCAGTGAGCGCAGCAGGGCCGCCGTGGCGCCCGGCGGGGTGGGCAGGACGTCCCGGTCGAAGGGGTCGCCGTCGCCCCGCGCGGGCGGCTGCTCGTCCTCGCGCCCGGTGTCCTCGACGGTGGGGGAGGGGGTGGGGGTCGTGGGGGCGGTCATCGGCGGTCGTCCTCCTGGTCCCGGGACGGGGCGCCGGCCGTCGCGCCCGACGTCACGTCGCTCGTCTCGCCGGACATCAGGTGCGCGTACTCGGCGTTGGTGCGCAGCAGTTCGTGGTGGGTGCCCACGGCGGTGATCCGGCCGCCCGACAGCAGGGCGACCCGGTCGGCGAGCAGCACGGTCGACGGGCGGTGGGCCACGATCAGCGCGGTGGTGTCGGCGAGGACCTGGCGCAGCGCGGCCTCCACGGCGGTCTCCGTGTGAACGTCCAGCGCGGACAGCGGGTCGTCGAGGACGAGGAACCGGGGCCGCCCCACGACCGCCCGCGCGAGCGCGAGCCGCTGCCGCTGCCCGCCGGACAGGCTCAGCCCCTGCTCGCCGACCTGGGTCAGCCTCCCCTGGGGCAGCGCGTGCACGAAGTCGGCCTGCGCCACGGCGAGCGCCCGCTCCAGCTCCTGGGCGCCCGCGTCGGCGTCCGCCCCCATCAGCACGTTCTCCCCGACGCTCGCGGAGAACAGCGTCGGCTCCTCGAAGGCCACGGCGACCTTCGCCCGCAGCTCCTCCCGGGACATCGCGGTGATGTCCTCGCCGTCGAGCAGGATCCGTCCGGACGTCACCTCGTGCAGCCGCGGCACGAGCGCGGTGAGGGTCGTCTTCCCGCTCCCGGTGGCGCCCACGAGCGCCATGGACTCCCCGGCCCGCACATGCAGATCGACCCGCACGAGGGTGGGAGCGGCGTCCGGTTCGGCGTCGGGGTACCGGAAGACGACCCCGTCGAACAGCAAGCCGTCCTCGGCACGAGTGGGCGCAGCCGCCTCCCGCGCCGCCGGACCGCGCTCCTCCGGCTCCGCGTCCATCACCTCGAAGTACCGCTCGGTGGCCGTCGCCGCCTCCTGGCTCATGGCCAGCAGGAACCCGATGGAGTCCACCGGCCACCGCAGGGCCAGCGCCGTGGACAGGAAGGCGACCAGCGTCCCCGCCGACAGGTCCCCGTCCGCCACCTGCACCGCCCCGAGCACCAGCGCCGCCCCGATGGCCACCTCGGGGAGCGTCACGATGACCGCCCAGATCGTCGCCAGCAGCCGCGCCTTGCGCAGTTCCGTCCCGCGCAGCGTCCGCGACAGGTCCCGGAACGCGCGCGCCTGACTGCGGTGCCGGCCGAACCCCTTGATGATGCGGATCCCGAGGACGCTCTCCTCGACGACCGTCGTCAGATCACCCACCTGGTCCTGCGCCTGCCGCGCCACGATCGCGTACCGGCGTTCGAAGAGCACGCACATCACCATCACGGGGATCGCGGGCCCGAGGATCACCAGCCCCAGCGACCAGTCCTGCATCAGCATGATGATCACGCCGACGATGATCGTCACCCCGTTGACCAGCAGGAACGTCAGCGGAAAGGCGAGGAACATCCGCAGCAGCATGAGATCCGTGGTGGCCCGGGACAGCAGCTGCCCGGAGGGCCAGCGGTCGTGGAAGGCCACCGGCAGCCGCTGGAGGTGCCGGTAGAGGCCCGAGCGCATCTCAGCCTCGACATGGGCCAGCGGCCGGGCCACCAGCCACCGCCGCAGTCCGAACAGCACCGACTCCCCGATGCCGAGCAGCAGCAGGTACAGCGCGCCCAGCCAGACCCCGGCCGGGTCCCGGTCGGCGACCGGGCCGTCCACCATCCACTTCAGCACGAGGGGGATCACCAGTCCCATGCACGAGGCCACCACGGCGACGAACGCGGCGGTGAACAACCGCACCCGCACCGGGCGCACATAGGGCCACAGGCGGAGCAACGTCCGTACGGAGGAACGATCCTTGGTGCTTGCACGTGTCGTCGGCATCACCGGCGAGCCTACGGACCGCCACTGACGTCGCCCAGCGAGTTTTGGCCGGAACGTGATCGTGCGATGGTCCTACGACCTGCGTGTTCGGCCGTGCGAACGGCCTGGCGGTGGCCCCTGGGTCAGTGGTCCGCGACCCGCATCTCGAACCACGTCGTCTTGCCCCGGGGCAGCAGATCGACCCCCCAGCGGTCGGCCAGCTTGTCGACGAGGAACAGGCCCCGGCCGCTGACGTCCAGCTCCTGCACCGGCATCAGACAGGGCAGCCCGCGCGAGGGGTCGCGGACCTCGACGCGGATCCGCCCCCGAGGGCGGCGCATCCGGAGGCCGAAGACCCGCGCGCCGGTGTGCCGGACGGCGTTGCCGACGAGTTCCGAGGCGAGCAGTACGGCGTCCTCGGTCATCCTCGGGCTGAGCTGCCAGCGGCGCAGGACGATGACCTGGACGAGTCGGCGGGCGGCGGCGGCGGACTCGGGACGGGACGGCAGCTGGACCTCAGCTTCGGTCGGGTCGCCGAACAACTCCACCGCGTTGAACGCCCGTTCGTCCACGACCGCGGGCGACCAGCGTGCCGCGGTCACGCGACCGTCCCCCCGCGGCTGATCGATACCCTCCAGCCCCGCCATGCCCCCCATCATGGCCGTCCGGCGCGGGCGCCGAGGTGGTTCCCAAGGAATACACCCCCTGGAGGGCACTGTTCCGAAGGGTGCCCCCGGCATGTGCGGCAGGTGGACGGGGTCGGCGGAAACCCGCGTCCACCTGCCGCGACGACCGACCGGGAAGCGGGCCCCCGGCTCTCCGGACAAGACAGGCTTAAGGCTGCCTTAAAGTTCCCGTAATCCGGTGGACCGCGCGTTCACGCGGCTCGCCTCACAGGAACTTCGCCTTGCCCGGCCCCTCCTCGACGAAGCTCCGCATGCCGATCTCGCGGTCCGCCGTGGCGAACAGGCCCGCGAACCAGTTTCGTTCGACGGCGAGACCCGTCTCGATGTCCGTCTCCAGACCGGTGTCGATCGCCTCCTTCGCCGCACGCAGTGCGATCGCCGGACCCTGCGCCAGCTTCGCCGCCCACGCGTGCGCCTGCGCGTACACCTCGTCGGCCGGGACGACCCGGTCCACCAGGCCCAGGCTCAGCGCCTCGTCCGCCTTCACCATCCGGCCGGTGAAGATCAGGTCCTTCGCCCTGGACGGGCCGACCAGCCGGGCGAGCCGCTGGGTGCCGCCCGCGCCGGGGATCAGACCGAGCAGGATCTCCGGCTGGCCCAGCTTCGCGTTGTCGCCGGCGATCCGGAAGTCCGCGCACAGCGCCAGCTCGCAGCCGCCGCCCAGCGCGTAGCCCGTCACGGCCGCCACCACCGGCTTGGGGATCCGGGCCACCGCCGTGAAGGCGTCCTGCAGCGCGCGGGCGCGCAGGATCATCGCCGTGTGGTCCATCTCCTGCATCTCTTTGATGTCCGCGCCCGCCGCGAACACCTTCTCGCCGCCGTAGAGGACGACGGCCCGCACGTCGTCACGACGGGTCGCCTCCTCGGCCAGCTCCCTGAGCCGGTCCTGGGTGGCGACGTCCAGCGCGTTCATGGGCGGGCGGTCGAGGCGGATCGTGCCGACGCCCTCGGCGACTTCGAGATTCACGGTCATGCGAGCAGGTTAACGGTGACTAACGGGTGCTGGGGGCGGCGGGTCACATGGGCGGCCGGGGGGCCGGGGGTCGCCCCCCGGGTGGCGCGCCACGGTGACTGACGGTGGTTGGGGGAGGGAGGGGGGAGGGCTTACTTCTTCCACTCCGCCCACGACATGTTCCAGCCGTTGTAGCCGTTGTCCGGGGACACGACCTCGTCGTTGGAGTTCTTCACGACGACCACGTCGCCGATCATCGAGTTCTTGAAGAACCACGCGGCCGGCACCCCGCCGTCGTAGCCGCCGCGCACGTCGCGCAGACCGATGCAGCCGTGGCTGGCGTTGCGGTTGCCGAACGCGTCACCGCCCCAGTAGTTGCCGTGGATGAAGGTCCCGGAGGTGGTCAGCCGCATGGCGTGCGGGACGTCCTTGATGTCGTACTCACCGCCGTAGCCGACCGTCTCGCCGTTCATCCGGGTCACCGTCAGCTTCTCGCTGATGACCATCTGGCCGTTCCAGGTCTCCATGCCGGGCTGGCCCGTGGTGACCGGGATGGTCTTGACGGTCTTGCCCTCGCGGGTGACCTGCATGGTCAGCTTGTCGACGTCCACCACGGAGACCTGGTTGCGGCCGATGGTGAAGGAGACGGTCTTGGTCTGCTTGCCGTAGACGCCCTCACGGCCCTCGACGCCGTCGAGGTTCATCTTCACCGTGACCTTGGTGCCGGCCTTCCAGTACTTCTCCGGACGGAAGTCCAGCCGGTCGTTGCCGAACCAGTGGCCCTGCACGTCCACAGGCGGCTCGGTCTTGACGGTGATGGCCTTCTCGACGTCCGCGGGCTTGGTGATGCCCCGCGTGAAGTTGACCGAGAACGGCATCCCGACGCCGACCGTGGAACCGTCCTCCGGCGTGAAGGCGCCGACGAAGGTGTTCTGAGGGGTCAGCGTGGTGAAGCTCGCGTCCTCGGCGGCCGTACGGCCCTGGGCGTCCTTCGCCACGGCGTGCACCTGGTACTTGGTGGCGGCGGCCAGATGCGTGCTCGGCGTCCAGCCGGCCCCGTCCGCGGAGATCGCGCCCGGTATCGCCGTGCCCTTGGCGTCCTTGACGACGACCTCGGTCAGCTTGCCCCTGGCGGCGGTGACCTTCAGCGCGCCGTTGGTGTCGACGTCCTTCGCGCCGTCCTTCGGGGCGATGCTCACGACCGCCTCCGACTGCGCGCCCTGCGCGGTGGCCGAGCCGGAGCCCCCGTCGGCCTTCGGCTTCTCCGATCCGGAGTTCCCGCCCCCGCCGCAGGCCGTGACGGCCAGCATCAGCCCCCCGACGATCAGCGCCAGCCGCTTGTCGCGGCCGCCTGAGCGCCTGCCAACCGATGCCCCCGATATCGGTCGCATGTTCACTTTTCTCTTCCCCTCCCCCGGGCCGGTCAGGCCCGCGCACCGGCGCGTCCCCCGCGCTGGCCGCATATTAACCACAAGGTCAACGGCCCTGACGGCCCCCGTCTGTCACCGTTCCGTCCCAACTTCGACCTTGGGAGGAAAGGTTCCCGAAACGGGGGCGGGGAACGCGCGACGCGTCAGGGAGGGGGAGATCACGTCGCCGGGATCACCGGGATCACCGGGATCACCGGGATCACCGGGATCACCGGGGTCACCGGTTTCGCCGGGATCGCCGGGATCGCCGGGATCGCCGAGTCGGGGGCCCGTCACTCCACCGCGCTGCCCTCCGTCCACTCCTCCCAGTCCATGTTCCAGCCGCCGAGCCCGTTGTCCGCCGCGACCGTCTTGTCCTTGCTGTTGACGACCTCGACGACGTCGCCGACGAGGCTGCGGTCGAAGAACCAGCCCGCCGGGGTGTCGGAACCGCCGCCCTTGACATCCCGAAGGCCTACGCAGCCATGGCTGAGGTTCACCGTGCCGAACGCGTCCGCCGGCGCCCAGTAGTTGCCGTGCAGGAAGGTCCCGGAGCTGGTCAGCCGCATGGCGTGCGGCACGTCCGGGATGTCGTACTCGCTCTTGCCGTCCTTCTTCTTGAAGCCGACCGTGGCACCGTTCATCCGCGTCAGCTCCAGCATCTCGGTCACCACCATCTTGCCGTTGTACGTCGTCGTCTTCGGCGCCCCGGCCGTGACGGGGACGGTGGCGATCAGCTCGTCCTCGCGCCGCACCTCCATGGTGTGCGCGGCGGCGTCGACGCGGGAGACCTGGTGCCGGCCGACGGTGAAGGAGAACGTCCTGTCCTGGAGCCCGTAGACCCCCGGCGCGGCCTCCACGTCACGGAAGCGCAGCGCGACCCTCACCCGGGTGCCGGGCCGCCAGTACGTCTCGGGGCGGAAGTCCAGCCGGCTGTCGCCGAACCAGTGCGGCCGGACGTCGACGTCCGGCTCGGCGGTGACCCGCACCGCGCGCTCGACGGCGGCCCGGTCGGCGATCTCCCGGTTGAACTCCAGGGAGACGATCATCCCGGTGCCGACGGTGGAGCGGTTCTCCGGTGTGACGTAGCCGATGAAGCGCTCCTCGGGGACGAAGGTGGTGAAGGCGGTGTGCCGGGCCGAGCGGCGGCCCTTGCCGTCGACGGCCACCGCGTCGACCGTGTACCGGGCGGCGAGCCCGAGCCGCGCCTCGCGGGGGCTCCAGGTGCGGCCGTCGGCGGAGAGCCCGCCCGGCACCGGCGTCTCCCGCGCGTCCTGCCACTTGACGACCTTCACCGACTCCAGCCGCCCCTCCGTCACCCGCACCCGCAGCTCCTTGCCGGGGCGCACCGCCCGTGCCCCGTCCTGCGGGGTGACGCGGATGACGTCCCTCGCCGGCGGCGCCTTGCCCTGTGTCAGATCAAGGCCGCCGCGGCCGCCCTCCCCGGTGCAGCCGGCCGCGCCGGCCAGCAGTCCTGCCCATGTCAGTACGGCGGCCAGCGCGGCCCCCGCGCGCCGCGCGCGCCGTTGTACGTGCCTCACGCGATACCCAACGACGGGGCACGCTCCGGGGAAACGTGAGTGCGAGGCACGGTCTGGGCAGAACAGGGGGGAGGACGACGCTACGGGGAGCCGCGGCCGGGACGCCGTACGCCCCGGGGCCACCGTCGTTCCACGAGCCGCGGGAGGCGCAACGGTGTCCAGCGCAGCCGAGCAGGAGGCGGTGGCTGAGAGGCGCACCGCCGCGTCCGCCGTCGTGAACGGGGCACGGCGGGGGACGCCGGGCGTGCCGGTGTGGCCGGGCGCGTCCACACCGCTGGGCGCCCGCTTCCGGGTCGGCCCGGACGGCGTCGCCGGCACCAACTTCGCGCTGTGGGCGGCCGGCGCGGAGGCGGTCGAGCTGTGCCTCTTCGACGAGCAGGGCCGGGAGACCAGGGCCCGCCTCACCGAGCTGACCCACGAGATCTGGCACGGCTTCGTCCCCGGCGTGATGCCCGGCCAGCGCTACGGCTACCGGGTGCACGGCCGCTGGGACCCGTGGACCGGCGGACGCTGGAACCCGGCGAAACTCCTCCTGGACCCCTACGCGCGCGCGGTGGACGGCGAGTTCGCGCTGCCGCCCGAGGTGTACGGGCATGTGCGGGACTGGCCCGAACAGCATGTCGCCGACACCGTGCGCGACGAACGGGACTCCGCGCCGTTCGTCCCCAAGGGCGTCGTCGTCCACGACGACGACGACTGGGCCGACGACCGGCGGCCCAAGACGCCCTGGGCGGACTCCGTCATCTACGAACTGCACGTGCGCGGCTTCACGATGCGGCACCCGGCGATCCCCGAGGAACTGCGCGGCACCTACGCCGGTCTGGCGCACCCCGCCGCGATCGAGCACCTGGTGAAGCTGGGCGTCACGGCCGTCGAGCTGCTGCCCGTCCACCAGTTCGCCCACGAGGACCATCTGCTGCGCCGCGGCCTGAAGAATCACTGGGGCTACAACTCCGTCGGCTACTTCGCCCCGCACGCCGCCTACGCCGCTTCCGGCACCAGGGGGCAGCAGGTCGGCGAGTTCAAGCGGATGGTGCGGGCGCTGCACGCGGCCGGCATCGAGGTCATCCTCGACGTGGTCTACAACCACACCGCGGAGGCGGGCGAGCTGGGCCCGACGCTGTCCCTCAAGGGCATCGACAACCGCGGCTACTACCGTCTGCAGTCGGACGCCCGCCGCTACGCGGACTACACCGGCTGCGGCAACACGCTGCACGTGGTCCAGCCGCAGGTGCTCCGCCTGATCACCGACTCGCTGCGCTACTGGGTCACGGAGATGGGCGTCGACGGCTTCCGCTTCGACCTCGCGGCGGCGCTGGCCCGCTCCATGCACGACGTCGACATGCTCTCCCCGTTCCTCGCGGTCATCGCCCAGGACCCGGTGCTGCGCCGGGTGAAACTGATCGCCGAGCCCTGGGACGTCGGCTCCGGCGGCTACCAGGTGGGCGCCTTCCCGCCCCTGTGGACCGAGTGGAACGACCGTTACCGCGACACCGTCCGGGACTTCTGGCGGCACGCGCTGCCCGACGTCCGCGAGATGGGCTACCGCCTGTCGGGCTCCAGCGACCTGTACGCCTGGGGCGGCCGGCGGCCCTACGCCTCGGTCAACTTCGTCACCGCGCACGACGGGTTCACCCTGCGCGACCTCGTGTCCTACGAGCGCAAGCACAACGAGGCCAACGGCGAGGGCAACCGGGACGGCACGAACGACAACCGCGCCTGGAACTGCGGCGCGGAGGGCGAGAGCGACGACGAACGCGTACGGTCCCTGCGCCGCCGTCAGCTGCGCAACCTGCTGACCACGCTGCTGCTGTCGACGGGCGTGCCGATGCTGGTCGCGGGCGACGAGATGGGGCGGACCCAGCGGGGCAACAACAACGCGTACTGCCAGGACAACGAGATCAGCTGGGTCGACTGGGGGCTGCTGGAGGACCCGGGCTGGAAGAACCTGTTCGACCTCACCTCACGGCTGATCGCCCTGCGGCACGACCACCCCGTGCTGCGCCGCCGGGCGTTCTTCTCCGGCCGGCCCCACTCGGTGGACGGGCTGCGCGACCTGGCCTGGTTCACCCCGCGGGGCACGGAGATGACGGAAGAGGACTGGTACGCCCCCGCGGCCACGCTGGGCATGTACCTCTCCGGCCGGGACATCCCCGGCCGCGACGAGCGGGGCGCGCCCATCACCGACGACAGCTTCCTCGCCGTCCTGCACGCCGGCGACCGCCCGGCCCCCTTCGTCCTGCCCGGCCCGCCCTGGGCCGAACGCTACGAACTCGTCCTCGACACCTCGACCGAGGACCAGTCCCGCCCGCCGCTGACCTCGCACCCCTCGGCGGTCCCGCTGACTGTCCCGGCCCGCTCGGTGCTCCTCCTGCGCGTCCTCACCTGAACCCGCGGGCGGTGCGTCCCTCAGCGGGCCGCGTCCCTCAGCGGGCGAGGAGCAGCGCCTCGGAGCCCACCGGGACGTAGCCGGCGGCCTGGAACGCCCGCATGCTGCGCGCGTTGCCCGGCGCGATCTGCGCCCACAGCGGCTCACCGGCGATTTGCCGCGCCGCGGTGACCAGGGCCCGGCCGAGCCCGCGTCGGCGTGCGTCGGCGTCCGCCGTGTCCACCGCGTACACCTCCACCGACACCTCCAGCCGTCCGCCCACCCCGCGGCCCATCGCCAGCATCCCGCCGTCCACGGACCAGACGCGCACGTCGTCGCGGCGGCGGCGCGCGTAGCGCACCCGGGGATGCGACGCGTCCTCGATCTCCTTCAGCGCGAGGGCCGGCTCACCCGGCAGCGGCGGGCCGACGAGCAGCGCGTCGACGGTGTCGCAGGCGCGGCCGGTGCGCTCCATGAAGGCCGCCAGGAAGAACGGGTTCATGGTCGCGGCCAGCGCGTCGCAGTCGAGGGCCGCGAGCGTCTCGCGCACCCAGCGGGGGTCCTCGTCCGTGAAGACGACGGAGTGCGCGGTGAAGCACAGCACCCCGGCGTCCCGGGCGGAGTGCTGCGGCACGACGGTCGTGCCGCCGTCGGCCGGAGGGAAGACCCCCCGCGCCGCCGCGTCGAGTATGTCCCGCAACGTCTCCACTGCCCCGCTCCTCGCGTCCGCCGGTGGTCGCCGCACGGGGCGCCCACCCGGGCCGTTAACCTGACCTGCGTCAGTACGACAGCAAAGCTACGGAATAAGGGGCGGACCCGGTGGTCGACATCGAAGAAGCACGCAAGCAGTTCCAGCGGATCGACACGGACGGTGACGGCTTCATCACCGCGGCCGAGTTCAAGACCGCCCTCGCCCAGCAGGGCGACTGGAACGTCACCGAGTCGGTCGCCGAGGCCGTCATCGCCAGCCGTGACCTCAACGGCGACAAGCTCCTGTCGTTCGACGAGTTCTGGGCCTGCCTCGGCAAGTGACGAACGGCCACGGGAGTGGGCGCGCTCAGTCGCCCGCCGCCCACTCCCGCAGCGCCGCCCGGTCGGCGAACCGGGCCACGTTGGTGTCCACGGGGTCGTCGGTGTACTGGTGGAAGCGCCACGGGGCCTCGATCCTGGGCTTGCCGGCCGTGCCGTAGTCGGCGATCCACAGCCCGTCCCCGGCGTACGACGTGGTGTCGACGTTCAGCCAGAAGTGCCGGTTGCAGTAGAGGATCACGCGGTTGTCCGGCCGCAGGGCCTTCACCTTGCGGATGAAGCTGTCCTTCTCCGCGTTGCTCGCGTGGGTCCCGCCGCCGGTGGTCTCCCAGTCGACGGCGAGGATGTCGCCCGGCCGGTCGGGGGCCTTGGCGACGAAGTATTCCGCCTGCTCGGTGAGGTTCCCGGGCCACAGGAAGTGATAGAACCCCACGACCAGTCCGGCCTCACGCGCGGTCTTGGTCTGGGCGGCGAGCTTGGGGTTGACGTACGTACGCCCCTCCGTCGCCTTGACGAAGACGAAGGAGAGGCCGTCCGTACGGTAGTCGGACGACTGGTACGCGCTGACGTCGATGCCTCGGAGCATGGTGCACTCCTGAAGTGCTGGGGGAGGAGAGGGAGTTGTCTGATGCCCGCTCCCCCCACCCCGGAACCTCCCCCTCCGCTCACATCACCCGATGGAGTTCAACGCCCACACGACGTTGACGACCGCTCCTGGAGAGAGGCTCGAGCGGCCCGGGTGTCAAGGCCCGTGCCGCACGGGCGGTGTCCGTGCGCTGAGGTGTCCTCAGCATTCGATGATGTTGACCGCCAGCCCGCCCCGGGCCGTCTCCTTGTACTTGACGGACATGTCGGCGCCGGTGTCCTTCATCGTCTTGATGACCTTGTCCAGGGACACCTTGTGCGAGCCGTCGCCGCGCAGTGCCATGCGGGCGGCGGTGACCGCCTTCACCGCGGCCATGCCGTTGCGCTCGATGCAGGGGATCTGGACCAGACCGCCCACGGGGTCGCAGGTCAGGCCCAGGTTGTGCTCCATGCCGATCTCGGCCGCGTTCTCCACCTGCTCGGGCGAGCCGCCCATGACCTCCGCCAGCGCGCCCGCGGCCATCGAGCAGGCCGAGCCGACCTCGCCCTGGCATCCGACCTCCGCGCCGGAGATGGAGGCGTTCTCCTTGAAGAGCATGCCGATCGCGCCCGCCGCGAGGAGGAATCGGACCACGCCGTCCTCGTCCGCGCCGGGGACGAAGTTCATGTAGTAGTGCAGGACGGCGGGGATGATGCCGGCCGCGCCGTTCGTGGGAGCGGTGACCACCCGTCCGCCGGCCGCGTTCTCCTCGTTGACCGCCATCGCGTAGAGCGTGATCCACTCCATGGAGTGGGCCAACGGGTCTCCCTCCGCCCGGAGCTGACGGGCCGTCATGGCAGCGCGACGGCGGACGCGCAGGCCGCCGGGCAGGAGCCCCTCGCGGGACATGCCGCGCGCCACGCAGGCCTGCATCACCCGCCAGATCTCCAGCAGCCCCTCACGGATCTCCTCCTCGGTCCGCCAGGCCCGCTCGTTCTCCAGCATCAGCGAGGAGATCGACAGCCCCGTCTCCCGCGCCAGCCGCAGCAGCTCGTCGCCCGTGCGGAAGGGGTACTTCAGGACCGTGTCGTCGAGCACGATGCGGTCGGCGCCGACCGCGTCCTCGTCGACCACGAAACCGCCGCCGACCGAGTAGTACGTCTTGGTCAGGAGCTCCTCGCCCCGCTCGTCGTAGGCCCACAGCGTCATGCCGTTGGCGTGGTACGGGAGCGTCTCGCGGCGGTGCAGGACCATGTCGTCGTCGTAGGCGAACGGGATCTCGTGCTCGCCCAGGAGCCGGATGCGGCCGGCCGACCTGATCGCCTCCACGCGCTCGTCCGCCGTCTCCACGTCCACCGTGCGCGGCGAGTCGCCCTCCAGGCCGAGCAGCACGGCCTTGGGGGTGCCGTGGCCGTGGCCGGTGGCGCCGAGGGAGCCGTACAGCTCGCTGCGGACGGAGGCGACCGAGGACAGCAGGCCCTCGTTGCGCAGCCGGCGCGCGAACATGCCCGCCGCCCGCATCGGGCCGACCGTGTGGGAGCTGGACGGGCCGATGCCGATCGAGAACAGGTCGAAGACCGAGATGGCCACGGGAACTCCTCCATACAGGGTGGTGCAGAAGTCTTCCGCCGGGCGCCCCGCACGCCCGTTCACGAGTGCGCGGGGCGGCCGCCGGAAAACGATGGAACTACGGAACTACTTCCCCAGACCGGGGTACAGCGGGTGCTTCTCGGCCAGGGCGACGACCCGCGCCCG
This sequence comes from Streptomyces sp. NPDC088254, assembly GCF_044740925.1. Classification (NCBI taxonomy): domain Bacteria; kingdom Bacillati; phylum Actinomycetota; class Actinomycetes; order Kitasatosporales; family Streptomycetaceae; genus Streptomyces; species Streptomyces sp. NPDC088254. Next base: position 27,807 of record NZ_JBIURQ010000015.1, read on the forward strand.
CAGCGCCTCGGCGTCGTAGGCGGGCTTCAGCGTCTGCGCGATCACGTCCGCGACCTCGGCGAAGTCCTCGGCGGTGAAACCGCGCGTGGCCAGGGCCGGCGTGCCGATCCGAAGACCCGAGGTGACCATCGGGGGCCGCGGGTCGTTCGGGACGGCGTTGCGGTTGACCGTGATGCCCACCTCGTGGAGACGGTCCTCCGCCTGCTGGCCGTCCAGCTCGGACTCCCGCAGGTCCACCAGGATCAGGTGTACGTCCGTGCCGCCCGACAGGACGTTGACCCCGGCCTCGCGGGCGTCCGCGGCCGTCAGGCGCTCGGCGAGGATGCGGGCGCCCTCCACCGTACGCCGCTGGCGCTCCTTGAACTCCTCGCTCGCCGCCACCTTGAAGGAGACCGCCTTCGCCGCGATCACGTGCTCCAGGGGACCGCCCTGGAAGCCCGGGAAGACGGACGAGTTCAGCTTCTTGGCGAACTCCTTCTTCGCCAGGATGATCCCGCCGCGCGGGCCGCCCAGCGTCTTGTGGGTGGTGGAGGTGACGACGTCCGCGTACTCGACCGGGTTCGGGTGCAGCCCCGCGGCCACCAGGCCGGCGAAGTGCGCCATGTCCACCCACAGGTACGCCTCGACCTCGTCGGCGATCCGGCGGAACTCCGCGAAGTCCAGCTGCCGCGGGTACGCCGACCAGCCCGCGATGATCACCTTCGGGCGGTGCTCCTTGGCCAGCCGCTCCACCTCGGCCATGTCGACCAGCCCGGCCCCGTCCACGTGGTAGGCGACCACGTCGAACTGCTTGCCGGAGAAGTTCAGCCGCATCCCGTGGGTGAGGTGGCCGCCGTGCGCCAGGTCCAGGCCCAGGATGGTGTCGCCGGGCTGGGCCAGCGCGAACAGGGCCGCCTGGTTGGCGGAGGCGCCCGAGTGCGGCTGGACGTTGGCGTACTCGGCGCCGAACAGCTCCTTGATCCGGTCGATCGCGATCTGCTCGGCCACGTCGACGTGCTCACAGCCGCCGTAGTAGCGGCGGCCCGGGTAGCCCTCGGCGTACTTGTTGGTCAGGACCGAGCCCTGCGCCTCCATGACCGCGAGCGGAGCGAAGTTCTCCGAGGCGATCATTTCCAGCGTGGACTGCTGACGGCGCAGCTCGGCGTCGACCGCCGCGGCGACCTCGGGGTCGAGCTCGTGCAGGGGCGTGTTCAGGACAGACATGCGTCTACGACTCCTCAGCCAGCGGTGTAGGCGGTGTACTCGTCGGCGGAGAGCAGCTCCTCCTGCTCGCCCGTGACCCGTACCTTGAAGAGCCACCCGCCCTCGAAGGGGGCGGAGTTCACCAGCGACGGGTCGTCGACGACGTCCTGGTTGACGGCGACGATCTCACCGTCGACCGGCGAGTACAGCTCGCTGACCGACTTGGTCGACTCCAGCTCGCCGCAGGTCTCGCCCGCGGTGACCGTCTCGCCGGCCTCGGGGAGCTGGACGAAGACCACGTCGCCGAGCGCGTTGGCCGCGTGCTCCGTGATGCCGACCGTCGAGACGCCGTCCTCGGCGCCCGACAGCCACTCGTGCTCCTTGCTGTAACGCAGCTGCTGCGGGTTGCTCATGGCCTGAATTCTCCTGTACGCGGGGGAGTGCTGATGGCTGGGTGACGGGGGAAACCGCTGGTGGGCGGTGAAATGTGCGCGGGGTCACGCCGGTGTACCCGACCTCGCGCGAAGCGCCCGGTGACTACTTGCGGCGCTTGTAGAACGGCAGGGCCACGACCTCGTACGGTTCGTGGCTGCCCCGGATGTCCACGCCCACGCCTTCGGTGCCCGGCGCGGCGTGCGCGGCGTCGACGTACGCCATCGCGATCGGCTTGCCCAGGGTGGGCGAGGGGGCGCCGGAGGTGACCTCGCCGACCACCTCGCCGCCCGCGACCACGGCGTATCCGGCGCGCGGGACGCGGCGGCCCTCGGCGACCAGGCCGACCAGCACGCGCGGCGCGCTCGCCTCGGCGCGCTCCGCGGCCGCCAGCAGCGCCTCGCGCCCCACGAAGTCGCCCTCCTTGCCGAACTTGACCACCCGGCCGAGCCCGGCGTCGAAGGGGGTCAGCGACAGCGACAGCTCGTGCCCGTACAGCGGCATGCCCGCCTCCAGGCGCAGCGTGTCCCGGCAGGACAGCCCGCACGGGATCAGACCGACGCCCTCGCCCGCCTTGGCCAGCGCCTGCCACAGCTCCACCGCGTGCTCCGGCTTCACGAACAGCTCGAAGCCGTCCTCGCCGGTGTAACCGGTGCGCGCGATCAGCGCGGGCACACCGGCGACCGTGCCGGGCAGACCGGCGTAGTACTTCAGACCGTCGAGGTCGGCGTCGGTGAGGGAGGCGAGGATGCCGGGGGACTCCGGGCCCTGGACGGCGAGCAGCGCGTAGGCGTCCCGGTCGTCGCGGACCTCGGCGTCGAAGCCGGCGGACCGCTCCACCAGGGCGTCCAGCACCGCCTGGGCGTTGGAGGCGTTGGCGACGACCATGTACTCGGTCTCGGCCAGCCGGTACACGATGAGGTCGTCGAGGATGCCGCCGTCCGCCACGCAGATCATGGTGTAGCGGGCGCGGCCCACACCGACGGAGGCGATGTCGCCGACCAGCGCGAAGTTCAGCAGGGCGGCCGCGGCCGGACCGGTCACCGTGATCTCGCCCATGTGCGAGAGGTCGAAGAGCCCGGCCCGGGTGCGCACGGCGTTGTGCTCGTCGCGCTCGGAGCCGTAGCGCAGAGGCATGTCCCAGCCGGCGAAGTCGGTCATGGTCGCGCCCAGCGAGCGGTGCAGGGCGTCGAGGGCGGTATGGCGGAGCGGGGTGCTGCTCATCGGGCGTTCGTCTCCCAAGGCAAGACTGGCGAGGTCGTTCCTCCCCATCTGTCATCGGAACCTGAGAGGTTCGCCATGAAGGCCATCCGTACGACGGGGTGACCATGGCTTGCACCTTGGGTGGAGCCGCCCCCTACGAGGGCCGGCCCGCTTTTCAGATGTGCCTCGCCCGCGCGGTACGGGGCCTGAGAGATTCAAGGGAGGGACTTGCTCCTTCGGCGCCCCGGGCCGGCGCTCTGGACGAGCGCCGCCGGGAACTCTCCCGCGCGGATTCAAACGGCCGGTATGCAGTTGGCGCGGCCATCATTGCACGGCTCGCCCCGGTCAGGGCAGGCCGCATCTGTAACCGGCTTGTGGCGGTACGTGCGCGAAATCGGAAGACACCGCGCATTACCTTCTCTTTACGCTCGACGGGGAGAAGACTTGTCGGACCCCAGGGGAGGACGACCACGGTGAACAGGACCACGGCGTACGTGACCACCTCGGCCCACGCGACCACCTCGGCGATCGCCGTGCCGGCGCAGCCAGAGGCGCCCGCCGGAGCGGCCTGCGGCTCCCGGACCGCTCCCGTCGTCCGCGACCTGCGCGCCCGCGCCGGCCACAGCCCGCACGGCCTGCTGTTCGGCCCCCGCGACCTGGTCGTGGTCACCGGCCTGCCCGGCAGCGGCAAGTCCACCCTTATGCGGCGCACGGTCAAGGGCCACCGCGTCGACTCGCAGGACACCCGGGATCGCTGGGACGCCCGGACGTCGCGCGCGCTGCCGTACGCCCTCTACCGTCCCCTGGTCCGCCTCGCCCACTACGCGGGGCTGCGGCGCGCGCTGCGCGAGGGCAAGGGGGTGGTCGTACACGACTGCGGTACGCAGGCCTGGGTGCGGAACTGGCTGGCGCGCGAGGCCCGCCGCCGCGGGGGCACGCTGCATCTGCTGCTGCTCGACGTCACCGTGGACACCGCGCTCGAAGGGCAGCGGGAGCGGGGGCGGGGGGTCTCCCGCTACGCCTTCCTGCGCCACCGGCGGGCCGCGTCCCGCCTGCTGCGCGCGGTGGAGAAGGGCCGGCTGCCCGGAGGCTGCGGCTCGGCCGTCCTCCTGGACCGCGACGCGGCGGACACGCTGCGCCGCATCGACTTCACCGGCTGAGGTGTCCCGTGGGGCGGAGTGGCGGTACCCGTTAGCCTTTTCTGTCACCAGTGGTTCTCGGCAGGCGGCGGTAGGCAGATGGAATTCCCCCCGGCGGACTTCCCGGCGGACTTCTCCGCGGGTTTCCCGGCACAGGCGCACCCCCCTTCGCACGGCGGATGGCCCGGCAACGAGCTGGAGGAGGCGCTGTCCGCCTCCCTCGGCGTGCCCGGGGCCGGCGCGCGGATCGTGGAGGTGCTCAGCCGCAGTTTCGTGTGGATCCCGCTGCCCAACGGCGGCGGTCCGCACAGCGGCCCCCTGGACCTGCCGACGCTGGAGCTCGACGGCCAGGCCTATGTGCCCGTCTTCAGCTCCGAGGAGCAGTTCCGCCAGGTCGCCGGCTCGCACATGTCGTACACCATCGCCCCGGCCGTGGAGTTCGCGCGCGGGCTGCCGCCGCAGGTGGGCATCGCGGTCAACCCCGAGGGCGTGGTCGGCGTCCCGCTGCCGCCCGGCGCCGTAGCGGAGCTGTGCCGCGCCGGCCGCACCCCGCTGGACGGCCCCGCCGCCGGCGGCCGGGTCCGCCTGTTCGAACCCGACTGGCAGGACGACCCGATCGACTTCCTGTCCGCCGCGTCGGCCGAGTTCGAGGCGATCGGCGTCGTCGTCACGGCCCGCCGCTGCCTCGCGGCCATCGAGACGGCCGACCCGGTGATGTTCGTCGGCGTCGAACTCTCCCAGTGGGAGGGCGACCTGAGGACCCTTCCCCTGGAAGCCCTGGGCCGGGCCCTGACCACCACCCCGACCCACTGGCCGGTCAACCTGGTCCTCCTGGACGTCACGGACGACCCAGTGGCCAAGTGGCTGAAACAAAACGTCCGCCCCTTCTACACCCGCTGAAACCGGGAAGACACGGCACATCGCAACTCACGACGCCCGGCCCAGCTCCAGGGGCGCGGGGAACTGCGCGCCCGGCCGTCCCACAGCCCGCACCCGCAGGGGTGGGGGTTCCCCGGGCCCCTGGCCCCCAGGGCGCCCGGTCCAGCAGGGGCGCGGGGAACTGCGCGCCCGGCCGCCCCACAACCCGCACCCGCAGGGGTGGGGGTCCCTCGGGCCCCTGACTCCCAGGGCGCCCGGCCCAGCAGGGGCGCGGGCAACTGCGCGCCCAGCCCCCCACAACCCGCACCCGCAGGGGTGGGGGACCCCCGGGCCCCTGGCCCCCAGGGCGCCCGGCCCAACCTCAGGGGCGCGGGGAACTGCGCGCCCAACCCCCACCCGCCGACGGCGAGCCCCCGCCCCCAGGCGACCACCACCCCGGGCCCCGCCCCAACAACCGACACCCGATGGGCACCCGTTGTCGGCGAAGCCACCTAAGCTGGTCTCCACGAAATATGGCCAACCAATCGAAGGGGCGGTACAGGTGAGCGCCAGCGGCATCGCGACCGGACAGGTCGAGCACATGCTGCGCCAGGTGACGCCCGGGCGCTACGACGCCTACGAGGCGCTCCTGCGCGCCCTCGCCACCCCGACCACCGGCCAGGTGTGGATGCTGCTGTGGCAGGGCCAGGCAGGCTCCCCGGACGCCCAGTACGGCACGATGGACGTCGAAGGCCACGGCTACGCCCCCTGCGTCACCTCCGCCCAGGAACTCTCGGCCAGCGGCTGGAACAGATCGTACGAAGTGGTAGACGGCCTCGACGTGGCCCGCACGCTGTACCCGGACCACCACGGCCTCTGGCTGAACCCGCACGCCCCCGGCGGCGGCGTCGGCATCCCCTGGCTCGACCTGCGCCGCATCGCGACCGGCCTGGACCGCCAGCCGGCCGGCCCGCTGCGGCTGTCCGAACCGGGCGTGGAGGTCCCGCAGTTCTACGCCCTCCTCGCGCAGAACGCCCACCGCACACCGGCGTTGCGCTCACTGCGCCGCGCCTGGGTCCAGCCGGCCCTGGGCGCGCCGTACCTCGTCATCGGGCTGGACGTGTACGACACGTCCCCGCCGGCCGTGGACGCGGTGCGGGCGATGATGCAGCAGTCGATCGGCGCGGTCCCGGAGGGGCTGCCGGTGTCGACGGTCGCGATGACCGACGACCACGACCCGGTGGTGATGTGGATGCGCGTCCACGCCCGCCCGTTCTACGACCGCGAGGCCCACGCCACGGCCCCCGTCGCTCCCTCGCAGGCGTCCGCGGCGGGCTACGGCTATCCTCCTGCCGGCCGTTTCTGACTCGGCGTCCCATGCCTCACCCAGCGTGTTCCCGCCGGGGAGGCACCGACCGTCTTCGCGCGTAGATAACGGCAGTTGGTCCGCATCAATGCGTATATGTCCGCATTCGCCCCCGTCCGACAGTCATTACCCACCGTCCGGATAACGGAATCCATCTGACCGCATCACGTTTACGCATCCTTTTCCTGCCAAGTCTGGCAACAGATCGCCAAAGCGTTGAAGACTCCCGCTCCAGGGGTGGGTGCTTCGCCCCTGCACACGAACGGACTGATCACGCCGCTACAGCGGCAAGTGCGGGCCGGCTACCGCCGGTTGAGAGGGGTCCCTGCCAGATGACGGCACCATTGCACGAGCCGACCGCGGAAGCGGCCCCGAGCCCGGTCGAGGAAGCGGCGACCGCTGCTTCCGGCACGAAGGCCGTACAGGGTCGCTCCCTCGGCCGGATCGCCTGGGAGCGCCTGAAGCGGGACAAGCTCGCTCTCACGGGCGGCATCATCGTGCTCTTCCTCGTGGTGGTCGCCCTGCTCGCCCCGGTCATCACCGGCGCGCTCGGGCAGGACCCGAACGAGTATCACGAGAACCTCATCGACCCGCTGTTCGGCACCCCCACGGGCTCGCTCGGCGGCGTGAGCGGTGAGCACCTGCTCGGCGTGGAGCCCGTCAACGGCCGCGACATCTTCGCCCGCATCCTCTACGGCGCCCGCATCTCCCTGCTGGTGGGCTTCCTGTCCGCCGTCGTCGCCGTGATCCTCGGCACGGTCCTGGGCATCCTCGCCGGCTTCTTCGGCGGCTGGGTCGACTCCCTGGTCAGCCGGGTGATGGACGGTCTGCTCGCCTTCCCCCAGCTGTTGTTCATCATCGCGCTGGTCTCCGTGATGCCGAGCAACCTGCTGGGCCTGACCGGCTCCAACGTGCGCGTCTTCGTGATGATCCTCGTCATCGGGTTCTTCGGCTGGCCCTACATCGGGCGAGTGGTGCGCGGCCAGACGCTGTCGCTGCGTGAGCGCGAGTACGTCGAGGCAGCCCGCTCGCTGGGCGCCGGCCGGCTGTACATCCTCTTCAAGGAGCTGCTGCCCAACCTCGTGGCCCCGATCATCGTCTACACCACGATGATGATCCCCACGAACATCCTCACCGAGGCCGCGCTCAGCTTCCTCGGCGTGGGCGTCAAGCCGCCCACCGCCTCCTGGGGGCAGATGCTCTCCAGCGCGATCGACTACTACGAGTCCGACCCCATGTACATGGTGGTCCCGGGTGTGGCGATCTTCATCACCGTGCTCGCCTTCAACCTCTTCGGCGACGGCGTCAGGGACGCGCTCGACCCGAAGGCCTCCCGCTGAACCGCTGCACCCACTGACTGTCCCGTGGCCATACACGGGGGCTCTCATCTATCCGGAGGATCCGAGATCGTGACTACCGAACGCACCTCAGGGCGGCGGAAGCAGGCGTTTGCCGCTGCCGCCGCGGTCGCCGCGCTGCTGACCACGGCGGCGTGCGGAGGCGGAGACAACGACGGCGGCGGCTCGAAGAACGGCGCCGCCGGCTTCGACGCCGCGAACAACAAGGTCGCCCAGGCCTCGCTCGCCAAGAAGGGCGGGACCCTGAAGTTCGGCGCCGCCCAGGACGCCGACTCGTGGGACACCACGCGCGGTTACTACGGCATGATGTGGAACTTCGCCCGGTACTACAGCCGTCAGCTCGTCACGAACAAGACCGAGCCGGGCAAGGCGGGCGCCGAGCTCACCCCGGACCTCGCCACGGGTCTCGCCAAGGTGACGGACGGCGGCAAGACCTACACGTACACCCTGCGTGACGGTGTGACGTGGGAGGACGGCAAGCCGATCACCTCCAAGGACATCAAGTACGGCATCGAGCGCGTGTGGGCGCAGGACGTGCTGTCCGGCGGCCCGACGTACCTGAAGGACGTGCTGGACCCCACCGGCACCTACAAGGGCCCGTACAAGGACACCGCGGCGGACAAGCTCGGTCTGAAGGCCATCGAGACCCCGGACGACAAGACCATCGTCTTCAAGCTGCCGAAGGCCAACTCGGACTTCGAGGAGATGCTCGGCCTGATCTCCGCGTCCCCGGTCCGCCAGGACAAGGACACCAAGGCCCAGTACCAGCTGAAGCCGTTCTCCTCCGGCCCGTACAAGTTCCAGTCGTACAGCCCCGGCAAGTCGCTGACGCTGGTCCGCAACGACCAGTGGAAGCAGGCCTCGGACCCGGTCCGCAAGGCTTACCCGGACAAGATCACGATCCAGTTCTTCTCCGACGCCAACCAGCTGGACCAGCGCCTGCTCAACGGTGACCTGGACCTGGACCTCAACCAGACCGGCATGTCGCCGCAGGGCCGCACCACCGCCCTGAAGCAGCACAAGGCCAACCTGGACAACCCGGTCTCCGGCTACGTCCGTTACGCGGTCTTCCCGCAGAGCGTCGCGCCGTTCGACAACATCGAGTGCCGCAAGGCCGTCATCTACGGCGCCGACCACGTCTCGCTCCAGACCGCGCGCGGCGGCCCCGTCGCGGGTGGCGACATCGGCACCAACATGCTGCCGCCGTCCGTCCCGGGCGCCGAGGGCCAGAAGTACGACCCGTACGAGATCGCCGGCGCCAACAAGACCGGCAACGCGGCCAAGGCCAAGGAGGCCCTGAAGGCCTGCGGCAAGCCCAACGGTTTCACGACCACCATCGCGGTCCGCAACAACAAGCCGGTCGAGGTGGCCACCGCCCAGTCGCTCCAGGCGTCGCTGAAGAAGGTCGGCATCAACGCCGAGATCGACCAGTACGACGGCTCGCAGACCTCGGGCATCATCGGTAGCCCCGAGAACGTGAAGAAGAAGAAGTACGGCATCATCATCATGGGCTGGGGCCCGGACTTCCCGTCCGTGCAGGGCTTCGGTCTGCCGCTGTGGAACAGCAAGTTCATCCAGCAGAGCGGTAACAACAACTACGCGCTCATCAAGGACAAGACCATCGACGGTCTGTTCGACCAGTACGTGAACACGCTGGACGACGCCGGCAAGGAGAAGATCTCCACGGAGATCAACCACAAGGTGATGGAGGGCGCGTACTACCTGCCCTTCGTCTTCGAGAAGTTCATCAACTGGCGCTCGGACAACCTGGCGAACGTCTACACGACCGACGGCTACAGCGGTCAGTACGACTTCGTCAACCTCGGTCTGAAGAACCCGCAGAAGTAGACCCGGCGCACCCGCCACACGGCACGAAAGGCAGGTGAAGGCCGGCGCAGCGTGACCGCGGGCCATCGGGAAACCCCCGGTGGCCCGCCGTCCGCGGCGGGCCGAGAGCTGTGCTCGCTTACCTCATCAGGCGGCTGTTCGCCGCCGCAGTGATGCTGGTGGTCATCATCATGGTGGTCTTCGGCATCTTCTTCCTCGTCCCGAAGTGGGCGGGTGTCGACATCGCGCTGAGCTTCGTGGGCAAGCAGGCCGACCCTGCCGCCATCGCGGGCGTGCGCGAGAAGCTGTCCCTGGACGAACCGATCTACTTCCAGGTCTGGGAGTTCTTCAAGGGCATCTTCGCCGGCCGCACCTACACCGGCGGCGGGGACACCATCCAGTGCGCCGCACCGTGCTTCGGCTACTCCTTCCGCAGTGAGCAGGCCGTCTGGCCGGTGCTGACCGACCGCTTCCCGGTGACCCTGGGGCTGGCGCTCGGCGCCGCGGTGCTGTGGCTGATCTTCGGTGTCGCGGCGGGCGTGCTGTCCGCGCTCAAGCGCGGCACCCTGTGGGACCGCGGTGCGATGGTCGTCGCCCTCGCGGGCGTCTCGCTCCCCATCTACTTCACCGGCATGCTGAGCCTGGCCGTCTTCGCCTTCGGGCTGAAGTGGTTCAACGCGCAGTACGTGCCCCTGGAGGACAGCTTCGGCGGCTGGTTCGGCGGCATGATCCTTCCCTGGATCACCCTCGCGTTCCTCTACGCGGCGATGTACGCCCGGATCACCCGGGCCAACATGCTGGAGATCCTCGGCGAGGACTACATCCGCACCGCCCGCGCCAAGGGCCTCAAGGAGCAGACCGTCATCGGCAAGCACGCCATGCGCTCCACGATGACGCCCATCCTGACCATGCTCGGCATGGACCTCGGCGCCCTCATCGGCGGCGCGATCCTCACCGAGACCACGTTCAGCCTCCCCGGCCTCGGCCAGGCCGTGCTGAACGCCATCAGGAACCAGGACCTGCCCATCATTCTGGGCGTCGTCCTGATCACTTCTCTCGCGGTGCTCATCGCCAACCTCGTGGTGGACGTCCTCTATGCCGTGATCGACCCCCGAGTGAGGCTCGCATGACGGAACTCAGCAAGACCGGAGCGGCCGTGGGCGAGCCCACGCCGTCCTCCCCGGCTCCGACCGCCTTCCTCGAAGTGCGCGACCTGAAGGTGCACTTCCCGACCGACGACGGCCTGGTCAAGTCCGTCGACGGGCTCAGCTTCCAGCTGGAGAAGGGCAAGACCCTCGGCATCGTGGGCGAGTCCGGCTCCGGCAAGTCGGTGACCTCGCTCGGCATCATGGGCCTGCACACCGCCGGCCAGTACGGCAAGCGCAAGGCGCAGATCTCCGGCGAGATCTGGCTGGACGGCACCGAACTCCTCGGCGCCGACCCGGACCACGTGCGCAAGCTGCGCGGCCGCGAGATGGCGATGATCTTCCAGGACCCGCTGTCCGCGCTGCACCCGTACTACACGATCGGCCAGCAGATCGTGGAGGCGTACCGGATCCACCACGACGTCGACAAGAAGACCGCCCGGCGCCGGGCGATCGAGATGCTCGACCGGGTGGGCATCCCCCAGCCGGACAAGCGGGTGGACAACTACCCGCACGAGTTCTCCGGCGGTATGCGCCAGCGCGCGATGATCGCGATGTCGCTGGTCAACAACCCCGAGCTGCTCATCGCGGACGAGCCGACGACCGCCCTGGACGTGACCGTCCAGGCGCAGATCCTCGACCTCATCCGCGACCTGCAGAAGGAGTTCGGCTCCGCGGTCATCGTCATCACCCACGACCTGGGCGTCGTCGCCGAACTCGCCGACGACATCCTGGTGATGTACGGCGGACGCTGCGTCGAGCGCGGGCCGGCCGAGAAGGTGTTCTACGAGCCCCGCCACCCCTACACCTGGGGTCTGCTCGGCTCGATGCCGCGGCTCGACCGCGACCAGCAGGAACGCCTGATCCCGGTCAAGGGCTCCCCGCCCTCCCTGATCAACGTCCCGTCCGGCTGCGCCTTCAACCCGCGCTGCCCGTACGCTGACCTCCCGAAGGACGACGTCACCCGCACGGTCCGCCCCGAGCTGGCCGAGGTCGGCAGCCGGCACTGGGCCGCCTGCCACCTGAGCAAGGAGCAGCGGGAGCGTATCTGGACCGAAGAGATTGCGCCGAAGCTGTGAGTGACGACAAAGCGGTGACGATTCCCGCGCAGGCCGGTGAGACCCGTCGTGCCGACGGTGAGGTGCTGCTGAAGGTCACCGGCCTGCAGAAGCACTTCCCGATCAAGAAGGGTCTGCTCCAGCGGCAGGTCGGCGCGGTGCACGCGGTCGACGGGCTGGACTTCGAGGTCCGTTCCGGCGAGACGCTCGGCGTCGTGGGCGAGTCCGGCTGCGGCAAGTCCACGATGGGCCGGCTGATCACCCGGCTGCTCGAACCGACCGGCGGCAAGATCGAATTCGAGGGGAAGGACATCACGCACCTCGGTGTCAGCGGCATGCGCCCGCTGCGCCGCGACGTGCAGATGATCTTCCAGGACCCGTACTCGTCGCTGAACCCGCGCCACACCATCGGCACGATCGTCGGGGCCCCCTTCAAGCTCCAGGGCGTCGAGCCCGAGGGCGGCGTCAGGAAGGAAGTGCAGCGGCTGCTGTCGGTCGTGGGTCTCAACCCCGAGCACTACAACCGCTACCCGCACGAGTTCTCCGGCGGTCAGCGCCAGCGCATCGGCATCGCCCGCGCGCTCGCGCTCAACCCCAAGCTGGTCGTGGCCGACGAGCCGGTGTCCGCGCTGGACGTGTCGATCCAGGCGCAGGTGGTCAATCTGCTCGACGACCTCCAGCAGGAGCTCGGCCTGACGTACGTGATCATCGCGCACGACCTCTCGGTCGTCCGGCACGTCTCGGACCGGATCGCGGTGATGTACCTCGGCAAGATCGTCGAGTTGGCCGACCGCGACGCGCTGTACAAGTCGCCGATGCACCCGTACACCAAGGCGCTGATGTCGGCGGTGCCGATCCCGGACCCCCGGCGCAAGGACGCCAAGAGCGAGCGGATCCTGCTCAAGGGCGACGTGCCCTCGCCGATCTCGCCGCCCACCGGCTGCCGGTTCCACACCCGGTGCTGGAAGGCGACGGAGATCTGCAAGACCACCGAGCCCAAGCTCGTCGAGCTGCGCCCCGGTCAGCAGGTCGCCTGCCACCACCCGGAGAACTTCGCGGACCAGGCCCCGCAGGACACCGTCCTGCTGACCGCCGCGAAGGAGGCGGCGGAGCTGGTGGCCGACGAGGTGCTCGCGGAGTCGGCGGAGACCTCGGCGGCGGTGGCGTCCCTCACGGAGGAGACGGCGACCGCTGAGGCGGAGCCGGCGACGCCTCCCGCCCCGCCTGCGGAGACGCCCTCCAAGGAGAAGTAAGCACCATCGAGCCCCCGCCTTGCATCGGAAGGCGGGGGCTCTGTGCTGGGACAGAATGGAAGGGTGTTCCAGCAAATGTTCAGCCCCTCCGTCCAGCACACCCTCGACCTGATCGGCATCTTCGTCTTCGCCATCTCCGGCGCGCTGCTGGCCGTCCGCAAGAACTTCGACGTCTTCGGCATCGCCGTGCTCGCCGAGGTCACCGCGCTGGGCGGCGGGATCTTCCGTGATGTGATCATCGGCGCGGTGCCGCCCGCGGCCTTCACGGATCTGGGGTACTTCCTCACCCCGCTGTTCGCCGCGCTCCTCGTGATCTTCCTCCACCCGCACGTGGAGCGCATCCAGACCGGCGTGAACGTCTTCGACGCGGCCGGCCTCGGCCTGTTCTGCGTCACCGGCACGACGAAGGCGTACGCCTACGGGCTCGGCCTCACCGCCTCCGCCGCCCTGGGCCTGGCCACCGCCGTGGGTGGCGGCGTGCTGCGCGACGTCCTCGCCAACGAGGTGCCCTCGCTGCTGCGCTGGGACCGTGACCTCTACGCGGTGCCGGCGATCGTCGGCGCCACGATCGTCGTGCTCTGCATCCGCTACGACGTGATCGGCCCGTGGGCCAGCGGCGGGGCCGCCGTCACCGCCTTCGTACTGCGGCTGCTCGCGATGCGGTTCCACTGGCGAGCGCCTCGCGCGTGGAACCGTCGCTCGACGGTGAGTGAGGAGTAGTGACCTGGGGCAGGGAGATGCGCTCAGGCTCAGGCTGGGGCTCAGAGAGGAAAGCTACCGCTTAGTAATTTCCTGTTGTACCGTTCAGGCATGCCAGAAGCAGCCATCGCCCCCGCCGCCGTCGGCGACAGCGAGTTCGACCGCGACACCGCCGTCACCCTGCGCGAACCCGGCGTCTACGACACCGACCTCTCCGCCGGATGGACGATCTTCGGCGCCGTCAACGGCGGCTATCTCCTCGCGGTCCTCGGTCGCGCGCTGGCGGACGCCCTCCCGCACAGCGACCCCTTCACCGTCTCCGCGCACTACCTCAGCGCCTCCCGCCCCGGCCCGGCCGTCGTGCGCACCGAGACGGTCCGCGCCGGCCGCACCCTCTCCACCGGGCAGGCCTCCCTCTTCCAGTACGACGGAGAGGGCCGCGAGGTCGAACGCATCCGCGTCCTCGCCTCCTACGGCGACCTCGACGCCCTCCCCGACGACGTCCGCACGTCGGCGAAGCCGCCCGCCTTCCCGCCGATCGGCCAGTGCTTCGGACCCGAGGACGGGCCCGCCCCCGCCCCCGACGCCGACCAGCAGCCCATCGCCCAGCGGCTGATGCTCAAGCTGGACCCCTCGACCGTCGGCTGGGCGCTCGGGCAGCCCTCCGGCAAGGGCGAGATGCGGGCCTGGTTCGGCCTCGCCGACGGCCGGGACGCCGACCCGCTCTCCCTGCTGCTCGCGGTGGACGCCCTGCCGCCCACCGCCTTCGACCTCGGCATCGCCGGCTGGGTCCCCACGGTCGAACTCACCGTCCACGTCCGCTGCCGCCCGGCCCCCGGCCCGGTGCGCGTCTCCATCACCACCCGCAACCTCGCGGGCGGCTTCCTGGAGGAGGACGCCGAGGTCTGGGACAGCGAGGACCGACTGGTCGCGCAGTCACGGCAGTTGGCGCGCGTGCGGCGATGACCGCCGGGGGGGAGCCCCCGGTTCGGGAGGGGTTCGATGAGGGGCACGCCGGCCGGCTGACAGACGGTGCACAGTGCGGGCCCAAGTGAGGCTCAGCTGACGGTGGTTGAGTCCCGGCGCAAGCGTTCCTCGTCTTCTCCGGAGCTGGTTCCCATGAAGCGCGCACTGAAGTCGGCCCGTCTCGCGCCCGCGGTGACGCTGCTGGCGCTCTCGCCCCTGGTTCTCGTGGCCTGCGGCTCGGGCGACTCCTCGTCGTCCACATCCTCCGGCGGCGGCTCCGCCGGGCAGCAGGGGTGCCAGGCCCCGTCCGGGATGCCCAGCGGGGCGCCGTCGGGAGCGCCCTCCGGTGCTCCGTCGGGGGCTCCCTCCGGGGCTCCCTCGGGCATGCCTTCGGGTGCGCCTTCGAATATGCCGAGCGGCGGGCCCGGTGGGGGCCGGGGCGGCGGCCAGGGTGGCCCCGGCGGCGGTCAGGGTGGCGGTTGCGGTGGCCCGGGGCAGCAGCAGGGACAGGCGCAGCAGCAGGGCTGACCTTCGGGGTGCATCGGTACGGCACGAGCGGCGGGCGGGGCACTCGGGGTGAGTGCGCCGCCCGCCCGTCCGCTCCGGCCGGGCTCAGTCGAGCCAGTGATGGCGGCCGATGCTGATGAGCCGCATCTGGCGGGTGGCGAGCCGGGTGACGTACTCCTGGGCGGTCTCCCGCTCCGCCCGGACGCCCCCGTCCGCCTCGCCGTCCGCGGCCGGCTGCAGTTCCTGTTCCTGGGCCTCCAGGAACAACGATGCGGTGACGAGCATCTGGTCGACGTAGAGGTGGGAGAGCATCAGCAGGTCGTCGTCGCTCCAGCCCTCCGACTCCGGGTCCTTGGCCAGTTCGATCCTCACCTCCTCGGCGAATCGGCCGAGTTGCTCCCGGATCGCCTCCCGCACCGGCTGGACTCCGCCATGTCGTTCCCGGGCGATGAAACGGACGTGAGCGGGGTACGCGTGAACGTGACGGGCGATCAACTCGACGGCGCGGGTGATGCGTTCGTCGCTCGACTGGGCGGTGGTCACGGTGGTCCGGATCATCGGGTGCAGGCTGCCCAGGGCTTCCTCGACCAGGGCCACGCCGAGGTCCGCGGTCGAGCGGAAGTGCCGGTAGAAGGCGGTCGGGGCGACGCCGACGGCGCGGGTGACCTCGCGCAGGCCCAGGCTGCTCAGACTCTGCTCCTCCAGCAGGCCCAGCGCCGCGTCGAGGAGCGCCTGCCGGGTCTTCTGCTTCTGGGCCTGACGGATGCCGAGGGTGTGACTCATGTCATCCAGTTAACAACTGTTCTCTGGAAATGCAAGTCGGGAGGCACGGTAGACTCAAGAGTCAGTGAACAACTGTAACTACAACTGTTCACCGAAACTTCACGAAGGGGGATCCCGTTCCCATGCTGTTCCTCGTCGCCGCACTGCTGCTGCTCGGCGTCGTCCTGGGCACCGTCGCCCACGCGCCGCTGGGCTTCTCGCTCGCCGCCGCCGCCGTGATCGCCGCCTGGCTCGGCATCTTCGCGCTCCGCGAGCGCCACGGCCGCCGGCACCACACCTCGTCCCACTGACCGGAAGGAGCAGAACGACCATGCAGCTCACCGCACCGGCCTCCCGCCGCACGGGCGTCCGCGACACCGACGGCATGGCCGTCGCGTCCTTCGTCCTGGGCCTCGTCGGCCTCCTCGTCCTGAACGTGTTCCTCGGACCCGTCGCGATCGTCCTGGCGTCCGTGGCCCTCTGGCGGGGCACCAAGCGCCGTGGCCGTGCCTGGCTCGGCCTCTCCCTGGGCGTCGCCGACCTGATCGTCCTGATCGCCTTCATGCAGGCCGACGCGACCGTCTCCTGGAACTTCTGACCCAGGCCGACGGCCCCCCGCGCGCCCGCGCGGCGGCCACCCGCCGAGACGGCCCGCCCCCACCGCCGTGGGCAGCCGCTCCGGACCACCGTGGCACGAGGCACCGCGGCCCCGCCCCGTAGAATCGCCTCACCATGGCATACCTCGACCACGCCGCGACCACTCCCATGCTCCCGGAGGCGGCAGAGGCACTGACCGCCCACCTGGGCGTCACCGGCAACGCCTCCTCCCTGCACGCGTCCGGCCGCCAGGCCCGCCGCACGGTCGAGGAGTCCCGCGAGACCCTCGCGGAGTCGCTGGGCGCCCGCCCGAGCGAGGTGGTCCTCACCTCCGGCGGCACCGAGGCCGACAACCTCGCCGTCAAGGGCCTGTACTGGGCCCGCCGGGACGCCGACCCCGCCCGCACCCGCGTCCTCGCCAGTCCCGTGGAGCACCATGCGGTCCTCGACGCCGTGCACTGGCTCGGCGAGCACGAGGGCGCCACCGTCGAATACCTCCCCGTCGACGCCCACGGCAGGGTCCACCCCGACGCCCTCCGCGAAGCGATCGCCCGCGACCCCTCCGACGTCGCCCTCGCCACCGTCATGTGGGCGAACAACGAGATCGGCACCCTCATGCCGGTCCGTGAACTCGCCGAGACCGCAGCCGAGTTCGACGTCCCCCTGCACGCCGACGCCGTCCAGGCCTTCGGTCAGGTGCCCGTCGACTTCGCCGCTTCGGGTCTCGCCGCGATGACCGTGTCCGGCCACAAGATCGGCGGCCCCTACGGCATCGGCGCGCTCCTGCTCGGCCGTGAGTACACGCCCGTACCCGTGCTGCACGGCGGCGGCCAGGAACGGCACGTCCGCTCCGGCACCCTCGACGTCCCCGCCATCGCCTCCTTCGCCGTCGCCGGCCGCCTCGCCGCCGAACAGCGCGAGTGGTTCGCCCACGAGATCGGCGCCCTGCGCGACTCGCTGATCGACGCCGTCCGCACCGCCGTCCCGGACGCGATCCTCGGCGGCGACCCCGCGCCCGAGGGCCGGCTCCCCGCCAACGCCCACTTCACCTTCCCCGGCTGCGAGGGCGACTCCCTGCTGCTGCTCCTGGACGCCCAGGGCATCGAGTGCTCCACCGGCTCCGCTTGCACCGCCGGCGTCGCCCAGCCCAGCCACGTCCTCCTCGCCACCGGCACCGATCCCGACCTCGCCCGCGGCACCCTCCGCTTCTCCCTCGGCCACACCTCCACCGAGGCCGACGTCGAAGCGGTCGCCGAGGCCATCGGCCCCGCCGTGGAACGCGCCCGCGCGGCAGGACTCACCTGAGGGCCGCCCGGCCTCACGCCGCCGCGGTGTGCGCCTCCCGGACGAGTCTCAGATACCGGTCCCAGTCCCAGTGCTCGCCGGGATCGGTGTGATCCGTCCCCGGCACCTCCACGTGCCCGATGATGTGCTCGCGGTCCACGGGTATGCCGTAGCGCCGGCAGATCCCCGCCGTCAGCCGCGCCGACGCCGCGTACATCGCTTCCGTGAAGTCCCGCGGGCGGTCCACGAAGCCCTCGTGCTCGATGCCGATGCTCCGCTCGTTGTACGACCGGTTGCCCGCGTGGTACGCCACGTCCAGCTCGCGGATCATCTGCGTGACACGGCCGTCCTGACGGACGATGTAGTGGGCGGCCGCCTTGTGCGACGGGTCCTGGAAGACCTTCACCGCGCTCGCGAAGTCCCCCTGCGTGACATGGACGACCACCCGGTCGATGCCGTAGTCGTCCGGCCGGTCGGCCCGGCGGTAGTTCGCCTCCGACGCCGCCACCCACCCCGCGCCGTGGAAGTCGACCGCACCCTCCACCCGGGGCTTCTCCACTCCCGGCGCCCGCCACCACAGCCGGGCCAGCTCCTCACGCGCCAGCGCCGCCGAACCGGCCGCCGCCGCCAGCCCGCCCACCAGCAGGGCCCGTCGCCCCAGCCGCCGGTCGCCGTCCTTGCCGTTCGCCCCCATACGCCCGCCCTGCCCCTCTGAATCCCTCATCCGCACCTCGACGCGCCCACCCGGACCGCCATGTCCGGCCCGCGGGCCCCCACCCGCACCGGGCCCTCGAACACTTCCAACGGATACGCACGGGCTCCGGTTCCCCGCGACCCGTACCCTGGAAGGGTTATGACTGAGACCTCGCAGCGCCCCCGCCCCCTCCGCGTACTCGCCGCCATGTCGGGCGGGGTCGACTCAGCCGTCGCCGCCGCCCGCGCAGCGGAAGCCGGCCACGACGTCACGGGCGTCCACCTCGCGCTCTCCGCCAACCCGCAGTCGTTCCGCACGGGCGCGCGGGGCTGTTGCACCATCGAGGACTCCCGCGACGCCCGCCGCGCCGCCGACGTCATCGGCATCCCGTTCTACGTCTGGGATCTCGCCGACCGCTTCCGCGAGGACGTCGTCGAGGACTTCGTCGCCGAGTACGAGGCCGGCCGCACCCCGAACCCCTGCCTGCGCTGCAACGAGAAGATCAAGTTCGCCGCGCTCCTCGACAAGGCGCTCGCGCTCGGCTTCGACGCGGTCTGCACGGGCCACTACGCCCAGGTGATCGTCCGCGAGGACGGCACCCGCGAGCTGCACCGCGCCTCCGACATGGCCAAGGACCAGTCCTACGTCCTCGGTGTCCTCGACGACAAGCAGCTCGCCCACGCGCTGTTCCCCCTCGGCGACACCGTGACCACGAAGGAAGAGATCCGCGCCGAGGCCGAGCGGCGCGGACTCGCCGTCGCCAAGAAGCCCGACTCGCACGACATCTGCTTCATCGCCGACGGCGACACCCGGGGCTTCCTCGCCCGCCGCCTCGGCCGGGCCGAGGGCGACATCGTCGACGAGGCCGGCAACAAGATCGGCACGCACGAGGGCGCGTACGGCTTCACCATCGGCCAGCGCAAGGGGCTCCGGATCGGCACCCCGGCCGCCGACGGCAAGCCGCGCTACGTCCTGGACATCTCGCCGGTGAACAACACGGTGACCGTCGGCCCCGCCGACGCCCTCGACGTCACGGGCCTGACGGCGATCAAGCCCCGCTGGTGCGGCACGGCCCCCGACGGCCCCGGCGTCTACACCGCCCAGCTGCGCGCCCACGGCGGCGAGACCGAGGTGAGCGCCGAACTCGTCGACGGCACCCTGAACGTCGCCTTCACCGAGCCGGTCCGCGGCGTGGCCCCCGGCCAGGCGATCGTCCTGTACGACGGCACGCGCGTGGTGGGCTCGGCGACGATCGCGTCGACCACGCGCGCGACGACCGCGGCGGTGTGACGCCCCGAGGAGTCGGTCAGGGCGTCAGGAACTCCGTGAGGACCGGCGCCAGGACGTTCGGGTCCACCATGTGCGTCTGGCCCTCCAGCGTCCGCTGCGCGCCCCGGGGGACCGCCCGCGCGACCTCCTCCACGGCCCTGCGCAGCCACGGCGGGCTCTCCGAGCCCGCCACGGCCAGCACCGGCACGCCGACCGCGGCCAGCAGCTCCCGGGGCAGCAGCCCGTCGCCCATCACTGCGTCGTCGTAGGCGAGGGTCGGGGCCATCGCCTCCATCGCCGCCCACATCGGCGACTGGCGTGCGCCCTCGATCACCGCCTCTGCGAGGCCCGTCAGCCGCAGGAACGACTCGACCGCGTCACCCCGCCGGTCCGCAGCCAGCGCCTCGGTCAACCGCGCGGTGTAGGCGGCACGCTCCTGTGCGCCGTGCTCGGAGAAGTCCGCGTACGGCGTCTCGTACACCGCCACCCGGCTCACCGGCAGTCCGCTCGCCGCCGCCCGGAGCGCCAGCGCGCCGCCCGAGGAGACGCCGTACAACGCCGCCTCCCCGCCCACCGCGTCGATCAGCGCAGCCAGGTCCTCCACCTCGCGCTCCACTGCGTACGGCGCCGTGTCACCGCTCTCGCCACGGCCCCGGCGGTCGTACCACAGGGCGGTGAAGCGGTGGGCGAGGAGCCCGGCCAGCGGCGCCACCGTGCCGCCCGTCGACATCGCCCCGCTGACCAGGATGACCGCGGGCCCCCGCCCCGCGCGCGTGTACGCGAGCTCGGTGCCGTCGCGCGAAAAGGTCTTCTCGTCCATGCCTGTGCACACTGCCGCACGGCACGGCGGCGAGCGCTCTGCGACACCTCGCGTTCCGAAGAACAGGCACCCCGGGGACGCCCGCCCGCCCGGATCCGGGGCCCACGTACGGTGGCGGCATGCGTATATGCGTCTTCCTCTCCGCCGCCGACCTCGACGACCGCTACACCGGCCCCGCGCGCGAGTTCGCGCGGCTGCTCGGCACGGGCGGGCACACCCTCGTGTGGGGCGGCTCGGACGTCGGCCTGATGAAGGTGGTCGCCGACGGGGTCCAGGAGGCGGGCGGACGGCTGTGCGGGGTGTCGGTGGACTTCCTCGTGGCCACGGCGCGGTCGGGGGCCGACGAGATGGTCGTCGCGCGGGACCTGGCCGAGCGCAAGCGGCTGCTGCTGGAGAAGGCCGACGCGGTGGTGATCATGGTGGGCGGGACCGGGACGCTGGACGAGGCCACCGAGATCCTGGAGCTGAAGAAGCACGGCCACACGGACATGCCGGTGGTCCTGCTGAACACCGCCGGCTTCTACGACGGGCTCGAGCAGCAGTTCCGGCGCATGGAGGCCGAGGGTTTCCTGCCCCGTCCCCTGAGCGACCTGATGTTCTTCGCGCAGGAGCCGGCGGGGGCGCTGGCCCACCTGGAGGCCGTGACGTCGGCGGCTGCCGGGGCGGGCCAGGGCGTCGGGTGAGCCCACGGTGATGCGAGCATGGCGGGCATGGCTACTCATGTGATCACCGGGGCCGGTTCCGGCATCGGCGCGGCCGTCGCCCGCCGTCTCCACGAGCGCGGCGACCAACTCGTGCTGCACGCGCGCGACGCGGGACGGGCGAAGGAACTGGCGGCCCGGTTCCCCGGGGCGCGGACGCTCGTCGGCGACCTCGCCGACCCCGACCGGCTGTCCTGGGCCTTCTCGCACCAGACGCTGCCGGAACGGGTGGACAGCCTGCTGCACATCGCGGGCGTCGTCGACCTCGGCCCGGTGGGGGAGCTGACGCCCAAGACCTGGCGCCATCAGCTCAACGTCAACCTCATCGCGCCCGCGGAGCTGACCCGGCACTTCCTCCCGCAGCTGCGGACAGCACGCGGGCACGTGGTGTTCGTGAACTCCGGGGCGGGGCTGAACGCCCACGCCGACTGGTCCGCCTACGCCGCCTCCAAGCACGGCCTGAAGGCCCTCGCGGACTCCCTGCGTCACGAGGAGCACGCGGGTGGCGTGCGCGTCACGTCGGTCTACCCCGGGCGAACGGCCAGTCCGATGCAGGCCAAGGTGCACCGGCAGGAGGGCAAGGAGTACGACCCCGACCGCTGGATCGACCCCGAGTCGGTGGCGACGGCCATCCTCACGGCGATCGACCTGCCGAGGGACGCGGAGATCAACGACCTGACGGTACGGCCGGGCCGCTGACGGGCCCACCGGGGTGAGGACGTTCAGCCCGTCCGGGCGGGACTCCGTAGGCTTCTCGCGTGAACGCAACTTTCAGTTTCGGCTCCGCCACCGGCGTCGGGTCCCTGCCCGGCGGCGACGCCAGAGAGGCCGCGAAGACAGCCACCGGCTCCTTCGAGGGCTTCCCCTTCCTCGCCGAACTCCCCGCCAGAGGCCCCGGCGCCGACATGATCGGCCGTACCGCAGGCCTCCTCGTGGAGCTCTACGCGCGCGTCGAGCCCAGCGGCTGGCGCATCGGCGACCATCCCGGCCGGGACGCCAGACGGGCCAGGTCATGGCTGGGGGAGGACCTCGACGCGCTGGAGGAGTTCACACAGGACTACCAGGGTCCCCTGAAGGTCCAGGCCGTCGGCCCCTGGACCCTCGCCGCCGGCCTGGAACTGCGCAACGGCGAGGCCGCCCTCTCCGACCCCGGCGCCGTACGCGACCTGTCCGCCTCCCTCGTGGAAGGCCTGCGCCTGCACCTCGCCGAGGTACGGCGCCGCGTCCCCGGCGCCGACCTCGTCCTCCAGCTCGACGAGCCCTCCCTCACCGCCGTCCTGCGCGGCCGGGTGCGGTCCGCCAGCGGCTACCGCACCCACCGGGCCGTGGACCGGCAGCTCGTCGAGGCGACGCTGCGGGACGTCGTCGGGGTGCACGCCGGGGGGCCCGTCGTGGTCCACTCGTGCGCGCCGGACGTGCCGTTCGCGCTGCTGCGCCGGGCCGGGGCCGCGGCGGTCTCCTTCGACTTCTCCCTTCTCACCGAACGTGACGACGACGCGATCGGCGAGGCGGTGGAAGCGGGCACCCGGCTGTTCGCCGGTGTCGTGCCCGGCACGGACACCGCATTGTCAGACCCTGCCGGTAGCGTCATGGGTGTCAGGACGTTGTGGCGCAGGCTGGGCCTGCGACCGGGGCTGCTCGCGGAAACGGTCACGGTCACGCCGGCGTGCGGCCTCGCGGGGGCTTCCCCGGGGTACGCGCGACAGGCGCTCGCCCACTGCGCCCGGGCGGCGAGATCACTCGCGGACAACCCAGAGTAACGGGAGGACGACACGGTGGCCGGCGACAGGCAAGCGGAGACGGCGGTGCCCAGCGAGGCACGGGAGCAGCACGCGCAGCTCGCCGAGCAGATCGAGGAGCACCGCTTCCGCTATTACGTGAAGGACGCTCCCGTCATCAGCGACGCGGAGTTCGACCGGCTCCTGCGCACCCTGGAGGCGCTGGAGGAGCGGTATCCGGAGCTGCGCACGCCCGACTCGCCGACCCAGAAGGTCGCGGGCGCGTACGCCACGGAGTTCACGGCGGTCCAGCACCGCGAGCGGATGCTCTCTCTGGACAACGCCTTCGACGATCTGGAGCTGGCCGCCTGGGCGGAGCGCGTCCACAAGGACGTGGGCGCGTCCGTGTACCACTTCCTGTGCGAGCTGAAGGTCGACGGCCTGGCCGTCAACCTCACGTATGAGAACGGCCGGCTCACGCGCGCGGCGACCCGCGGCGACGGCCGCACCGGCGAGGACATCACGCCCAACGTGCGCACCATCGCGGAGATCCCCGAGCGGCTCTCCGGGGACGGCGTGCCCACGCTCGTGGAGATCCGCGGCGAGGTCTACTTCCCGATGGAGAAGTTCGAGGAGCTCAACGCCCGCCTCGTCGCGGCGGGCGACAAGCCCTTCGCCAACCCGCGCAACGCGGCGGCCGGTTCGCTGCGCCAGAAGGACCCGCGCGTCACCGCCACCCGCCCCCTGCACATGGTCGTGCACGGCATCGGCGCCCTGGAGGGCTACGAAGGGCTGACCCGCCTGTCCGAGGCCTACGACCTGCTGAAGTCCTGGGGCCTGCCCACCTCGCCGCACAACAGGGTGGTCGACGGGCTCGACGGCGTACGGGAGTTCATCGCCTACTACGGCGAGAACCGCCATTCGGTGGCGCACGAGATCGACGGGGTCGTCGTCAAGCTCGACGAGATCCCCCTCCAGGGCCGGCTCGGCTCCACCTCCCGCGCGCCGCGCTGGGCGATCGCGTACAAGTACGCGCCGGAGGAGGTCAACACCAAGCTCGTCAACATCCGTGTGGGCGTGGGCCGTACGGGCCGCGTGACGCCGTACGCCCAGGTCGAGCCGGTGACGGTGGCCGGCTCGGAGGTCGAGTTCGCGACGCTGCACAACCAGGACGTCGTCAAGGCCAAGGGCGTCCTCATCGGGGACACGGTGGTGCTGCGCAAGGCCGGTGACGTCATCCCGGAGATCCTCGGCCCGGTGGCGGACCTGCGCGACGGCAGCGAGCGGGAGTTCGTGATGCCGTCCGAGTGCCCCGAGTGCGGTACGGCTCTGCGGCCCATGAAGGAGGGCGACGTCGACCTGCGCTGCCCCAACGCCCGCACGTGCCCCGCCCAGTTGCGCGAGCGGCTGTACTACCTGGCCGGCCGCAAGGCTCTCGACATCGAGCACTTCGGCTATGTCTCCGCGGCCGCCCTCACCAAGCCGCTGGAGCCGAGCGACCCGCCGCTGGTCGACGAGGGCGACCTGTTCGACCTCACCATCGAGCGGCTGCTGCCGATCAGGGCGTACGTCCTGGACCAGGACAGCGGTCTGCCCAAGCGCGACCCGAAGACCGGCGAGGAGAAGGTCGCCACGGTCTTCGCCAACCAGCAGGGCGAGCCGAAGAAGAACGCCGTCGCCATGCTGGAGAACATCGCGGCCGCCAGGGAGCGCCCGCTCGCGCGCGTCCTGACCGGTCTGTCGATCCGGCACGTGGGGCCGGTCGCCGCGGAGGCGCTCGCGCGGGAGTTCCGCTCCATCGACCGCATCCAGGCCGCGAGCGAGGAGGAACTCGCCGGCACCGAGGGCGTCGGCCCGATCATCGCCGCCTCCCTCAAGGAGTGGTTCGCCGAGGACTGGCACCAGGAGATCCTGCGCAAGTGGAAGGCCGCCGGAGTGCGCATGGAGGAGGAGAGCTCCGGCGAGGACGAGGGGCCGCGTCCCCTGGAAGGCCTCACCGTCGTCGTCACCGGCACCCTGGTGCACTTCACCCGGGACGGCGCGAAGGACGCACTGCAGAGCCGTGGCGCGAAGGTGACCGGATCGGTGTCGAAGAAGACGTCGTTCGTCGTGGTGGGTGACAGCCCCGGATCGAAGTACGACAAGGCGATGCAGCTCAAGGTGCCCGTCCTGAACGAGGACGGCTTCACCGTCCTCCTCGAACAGGGGCCCGAAGCGGCCACCGAGGCGGCCCTCCCGGCCGAGGGGTAGCACGGGACGCCGGCCGAAGACCCGGTTCCAGGAGCGGTTGAAGGCCACTCGATCGGCGCATACCAGATGCATACGGGTGGCCGGGGCGCATTCGGGCAACCGTCGACGACCGCTGCCCGTGGAAGCCGACCGCGGCCTACTGTTGAGGTGTGCGCCTGCCGTGCCCCGCAGCGGTCGGCGCATCCCCGTGAAAGACCCCGGAGCCCCGACGGGCCCGCCGGGACCGGGGTGAAGGGCTTTCCGACGCGGCGCCGCCCGGGCATCGCCGGGCGGCGGGCCGCGGGGCGTGGGCACCGCCGGCTGTGAGAGGGACGGGAATGGAACCGACCGAAAGCGCCGCCCCCGACTCAGGGCTGCGCCGGCGCCGGGCCGCCGGCGTCTGGTGGGGCAGCCGGTGGGTGGCGTGGACAGCGCCGCCCGAGAGCGCGCGGGCGCGCACCGGGACACCGCACGGCTCCATGACCTCCTGCGCCTCCGCCGCACCGCCGGCCGGGTCCGCGCCCCGGTTGCCCGGCGGCGGGGCCGAGCACCGGCCGCCCTGGCCGGTACTGCCCATGGTGATGGTCTCGGCCGCCGCACTCGCCCTCGGCGCCGGCTTCTACCGCGCCTTCACCGGCCACCACGCCCTCTTCCCGTCCGGTGCGGCCGGCTGGTCGCTGGCCCTGCTGACCGGCGTCGTCGTCGGCCATCTGGTCATGCTCGGCCGGGCCCGCTGGTGGGGCGGCACCGGATCCGGCGCCGCCCTCACCCTCGCCGTCCTGCTGCTCTACGGCTGGCTGCCCGCCGGACTGGTCAGCCTCACCGTCGTCGTCCTCGTCGGCGTGGCCCGGCGCCACCGCTGGCGACAGGGTGTCCTGCACGGCGCGGTCGACATCCTCGGCATCGGCTGCGCCGCGCTGCTGCTGGCGGCCTGCGGGCGGCTGCCGTCCGTCGAGCGCCCCTGGGCCCCCGACACCTGGACGCCGTACACCGCGCCCCAGGTGGCGCTGGTCGCCGTCGCCTATCTCTCGGTCACCCGCGTCCTGCTGTGGTACCTGAACGCGCCGCGCTCCGGCGGTCTGCCCACCGTCGCCCGCACGGCCCTGGTCCGCCAGGGGCTGGTGGCGGTCGCGCTGCTCGGCATAGCCCCGCTGGTGTGCGTGGTGGCCATGGCGAAGCCGGTCCTGCTGCCGCTGTTCGCCATCCCGCTCATCGCCCTCGACTCCACCCTGTGGATGGCCCGCGCCCGGGCCGAGGAGCAGTTGCGCGACCCGCTGACCGGGCTGCCCAACCGCCAGTGGCTCGGGGAACGTATCTGGACCGCCCTGGACGACGCCGAACGCATCGGCGCCCGGGCCGCGCTGATGCTGATCGACCTGGACCGGTTCCGCTCGGTGAACGACACCCTCGGTCATCTGGCCGGGGACCGGCTGCTCCTGCAGATCGCCGACCGGCTGCGGCTCGCGCTGCCGCGGGGGGCCGAGGTCGCCCGGCTCGGCGGGGACGAGTTCGCCGTCTTACTGCCCGTGGCCGACTCCACGACCTCCGCGACCCGGGTCGCCCGCGGACTCGTCTCCGCCCTCAGCTCCCCCCTCGACCTCGACGGACTCACCCTCGTGCTGGAGGCCAGCGCCGGCGTCGCCGTCTTCCCCGACCACGCCCTCGACGCGGAGGGGCTGCTGCGGCGGGCCGACGTGGCGATGTACCAGGCCAAGCGGGACCGCACGGGCGTCGAGGTCTACGAGTCCAAGCGGGACTCCAACACCCCCGACCGCCTGGGCCTGCTGGGCGATCTGCGGCGCGCGCTCGACGCGCACGAGGTGCAGCTGCACTACCAGCCCAAGGTCCGCTTCGACGGGCAGGTCGCGGGCCTGGAGGCGCTGGTGCGGTGGGTGCACCCGGAGCGGGGAAAGGTTCCGCCGGACGAGTTCATAGCGATCGCGGAGTCCTCCGGACTGATGCCGCACCTCACCGAGTACGTGCTGGAGACGGCGCTCGGACAGGTCGCCGAGTGGCGCTCCCAGGGGCTGGATGTGCCGGTCGCGGTCAACGTCTCCCCGCGCGACGTGCACACCCCCGGCTTCGCCGGCTCCGTCGCGGCGCGGCTGGCCCGGCACGGGGTGCCCGCGGGTTCGCTCCAGCTCGAGATCACCGAGCATGTGCTGCTGGAGGATCCGCAGCGCGCCGCCGACACCCTGAACGGGCTGACCGCGCACGGCGTGAAGATGTCGCTGGACGACTTCGGCACCGGGTACTCCTCGCTGGTCCATCTGCGCCGGCTGCCGGTCAGCGAGCTCAAGATCGACCGTTCGTTCGTGGCCCGGCTGGCCGTCGACACGCAGGACGCGGAGATCGTCCGCTGCACGGTCGACCTCGCTCATTCGCTGGGCCTGCTCGTCGTCGCGGAGGGCGTCGAGGACGACGAGACGTGGGAGCGGTTGCGCGACCTCGGCTGCGACGCCGTACAGGGATGGCTGGTCGCGGCGGCGATGCCCCCGCCGGAGGCCACGGCCTGGCTCCTGGCCCGAGGCTCCCGAGGCTGGCAGCGGCCACGGGCGGCTCTGCCGGCCGCCGAGTGACTTCCCGCGGGTCCCGTCAGTCCGCCCGCGCCGAGAAGTGACCGATCAGCAGGGCCAGCCGCGTCTCGTGGGCGTGCTCGGGCAGACGGCCGCTGCGCATCAGGGTGACCAGCCCGTGCAGGCAGGCCCAGTACGTCTCCGCGAGGGCGCCGAGGTCGTCCCCGTCGGCCGCGATCGGCTGCACGGTCTGCAACAGTTCACCGAACGCCTCCTGCAGCGCTGCCGGGGCCTCCGGCGTCGCGAACGGCAGGTCCACGGTGAGCGTGAAGATGGCGTCGTAGAGGGCGGGCCGGCGCCGGGCGAACGCGGTGTACGCCTCGCCCACCGCCGTCAGGGCGGCCCGGGCGCCGTCGGCGGCCGTACGCGCCGCCCGTAGTTCGACGGCCAGGTCCGCGCAGCCCTGGACCGCGACCGCCGCCATGATGGCGTCCTTGCCCTTGAAGTGGCTGTAGAGGACCGGCTGGCTGTACTCGATCTCGGCGGCCAGCCGGCGGGTCGTCACCGCCTCCCAGCCCTCGGCCTCCGCCAGTTCCCGCGCGGCCGTGACGATCAACTGCTCGCGCTCCGCTCGTTCGCGCTCCCGGCGCGTCTGAATCGACATGCTTCCGATTCTAGCAGCGCTAGCCAACCTGTCGGCGCTCTGCTAGCTTCACTCTCATCCCTAGCGCTGCTAGCAAGGAGTGGAGAGACATGACCGTCGCCGCGTACACCCTCGCCGTCGTGCTCGACCTGTTCTGCCTGTACCTCGGCTACTGCTTCCTGTTCCGGCCCGCGTCCGCCGCCGCCGGCTACGGCGTCCCGGCCGACCCGTCCGGCGACGCCGGCGCCTTCCTCACCGTCAAGGGCCTCAGGGACGGCGCACTCGGCCTCGTCGGCCTGGCGCTGCTGGTCTTCGCGGGAGCGCGCCCCGAGGCCTGGTTCATGCTCTGCGTGGCGGTGGTGCCGCTCGCGGACACGCTGATCGTGCTGCGGCACGGCGGCACGAAGGCCACGGCGTTCGGCATCCACTTCGCGACCGCGGTCGTCGTACTGATCAGCGCCGCCCTGCTGTTCCTGCTCTGAGCGGGGCGCCCGCGCGAAACCGTTTCACGGTCACGGGCCGCCGCACCCTAGGATTGGCCCCACACCACACGCACTCACCCCAGAGGAACGCTGCATGCCTGGCATCACGCGCGAGGAGGTCGCCCACCTCGCCCGGCTGGCGCGTCTGGAGCTGAAGCCCGAAGAGCTCGACCACTTCGCGGGACAGCTGGACGACATCATCGGCGCGGTGGCCCGCGTCAGCGAGGTCGCCGACCAAGACGTACCGCCGACCTCGCACCCGCTCCCGCTGACGAACGTCATGCGCGTGGACGAGGTCCGTCCGTCGCTCACCCCCGAGCAGGCGCTCTCCGGCGCCCCGGCCCAGGAGCAGCAGCGTTTCAAGGTGCCGCAGATCCTGGGGGAGGACTAACAGCCATGACGGACATCATCAAGCTCACGGCCGCCGAGATCGCCGCGAAGATCGCCTCCGGCGAGCTCACGGCCGTGCAGGTCACCGAGGCCCACCTGGCCCGGATCGAGGCCGTCGACGAGAAGGTGCACGCCTTCCTGCACGTCGACCGCGAGGGCGCTCTCGCGCAGGCCCGCGCCGTCGACGAGAAGCGGGAGCGCGGCGAGAAGCTCGGCCCGCTGGCCGGCGTCCCCCTCGCGCTCAAGGACATCTTCACCACCGAGGGCATCCCGACGACCGTCGGCTCGAAGATCCTCGAAGGCTGGATCCCGCCGTACGACGCGACGCTCACCCGGCGGCTGAAGGCCGCCGACGTCGTCATCCTCGGCAAGACCAACATGGACGAGTTCGCCATGGGGTCGAGCACGGAGAACAGCGCCTACGGCCCGACCGGCAACCCCTGGGACCTCACCAAGATCCCCGGCGGCTCCGGCGGCGGCTCCTCCGCCGCGCTCGCCTCCTTCGAGGCCCCGCTCGCCATCGGCACCGACACCGGCGGCTCCATCCGCCAGCCGGCCGCCGTCACCGGCACGGTCGGCGTGAAGCCGACGTACGGCGCGGTGTCCCGCTACGGCATGGTCGCCTTCTCCAGCTCCCTCGACCAGGGCGGCCCCTGCGCCCGTACGGTCCTGGACGCGGCGCTGCTGCACGAGGTCATCGCCGGGCACGACCCGCTCGACTCCACCTCCATCGACGCCCCGGTCCCGCCGGTCGTCGAGGCCGCCCGCAACGGCAGCGTCGCCGGCATGCGCGTCGGCGTGGTCAAGCAGTTCCGCGGCGAGGGCTACCAGGCCGGCGTCATCCAGCGGTTCGACGAGTCCGTCGCGCTGCTCAAGGAGCTCGGCGCCGAGATCGTCGAGCTGGACTGCCCGTCCTTCGACCTCGCGCTCTCCGCGTATTACCTGATCGCGCCGTCCGAGTGTTCGTCCAACCTCGCCCGCTTCGACGGCCTGCGCTACGGCCTGCGGACCGGCGACGACGGCAACCACTCGGCCGAGGAGGTCACCTCCCTCACCCGTGAGGCGGGCTTCGGCCCCGAGGTCAAGCGCCGCATCATGCTCGGCACGTACGCCCTGAGCTCGGGCTACTACGACGCCTACTACGGCTCCGCGCAGAAGGTCCGCACGCTCATCACCCGCGACTTCGAGAAGGCCTTCGAGCAGGTCGACGTGATCGTCTCCCCGACGACGCCGACCACCGCCTTCGCGATCGGCGAGCGCGCCGACGACCCGATGGCGATGTACCTCGCCGACCTGTGCACCATCCCCACCAACCTGGCGGGCAACGCGGCCATGTCGCTGCCCTGCGGCCTCGCGCCGGAGGACAACCTCCCCGTCGGCCTGCAGATCATCGCCCCGGCCCTGAAGGACGACCGGCTGTACAAGGTCGGCGCCGCCGTCGAGGCCGCCTTCGTGGAAAGGTGGGGGCACCCGCTTCTCGAGGAGGCTCCGTCGTTGTGAGCGCACTGACCAAGGCCAAGAGCTTCAACAAGTCCAAGTCCGGTCTGTACCTGTCCATGGCCGGCACCGCGTTCGGCGCGCTCGGCGTCGCCAAGCGGCTCCGGAAGGCCCGTGCCGAGAACGACCTCCTGGTCGTGATCGACGCCACCGTGTCCGCCGCCGCCATCGTCACCGGCCTCGCCGTCCTGTACCGCGAGCTGAAGCGGCTGGGCGACGACGACGTCCTGCTGGGCTGAGAGGGAAAGTTCACCGTGACCACCACGACCGACCTGGTGTCGTACGAGGACGCGCTGGCGTCGTACGACCCCGTCATGGGCCTCGAGGTCCATGTCGAACTCGGCACCCGGACCAAGATGTTCTGCGGCTGCTCGACCTCGCTCGGCGCCGCCCCGAACACCCAGACCTGCCCGGTCTGCCTCGGCCTGCCCGGCGCGCTGCCGGTCGTCAACGCGACCGGCGTCGAGTCCGCGATCAAGATCGGCCTCGCGCTGAACTGCGAGATCGCCGAGTGGTGCCGCTTCGCCCGGAAGAACTACTTCTATCCGGACATGCCGAAGAACTTCCAGACCTCCCAGTACGACGAGCCGATCGCCTTCAACGGCTACCTCGACGTGCAGCTGGAGGACGGCGAGACCTTCCGCGTGGAGATCGAGCGCGCCCACATGGAGGAGGACACCGGCAAGTCGACCCACGTGGGCGGCGCCACCGGCCGCATCCACGGCGCCTCGCACTCGCTGCTGGACTACAACCGCGCCGGCATCCCGCTCATCGAGATCGTCACCAAGCCGATCGTCGGCGCGGGCGAGCGCGCTCCCGAGGTCGCCCGGGCGTACGTGCGTGAGCTGCGCGAGGTCATCCGCGCGCTCGGCGTCTCCGAGGCCCGCATGGAGATGGGCCAGATGCGCTGCGACGTCAACCTGTCGCTGATGCCCAAGGGCAGCGAGAAGTTCGGCACGCGCTCGGAGACGAAGAACGTGAACTCGCTGCGGTCCGTGGAGCGCGCGGCCCGCTTCGAGATCCAGCGGCATGCCGCCGTGCTCCAGAGCGGTGGCCTGATCGTCCAGGAGACCCGCCACTTCCACGAGGACACCGGGTCGACGACCTCGGGCCGGGTGAAGGAGGAGGCCGAGGACTACCGGTACTTCCCGGAGCCCGACCTCGTCCCCGTCGCCCCGTCCCGCGAGTGGGTCGAGGAGATCCGCTCCGCGCTGCCCGAGCTGCCGCTGGCCCGCCGCAACCGGCTGCTCGCCGAGTGGGGCATCTCCGCCACCGACATGCAGTCGATCACCAACGCCGGTGCTCTGGACCTGATCGTCGCCACGATCGACGCCGGCGCCGACGCGGCCTCCGCCCGCAAGTGGTGGATGGGCGAACTCGCGCGCAGCGCCAACGAGTCGGGCAAGGCGCTCGACGAGCTGGCGATCACCCCGGCGCAGGTCGCCCGGGTCGCCGAGCTCGTCGCGAAGGGCGACCTGAACGACAAGCTGGCCCGTCAGGTCATCGAGGGCGTCCTCGCGGGCGAGGGCACGCCGGACGAGGTCGTCGACAAGCGCGGCCTGAAGGTCGTCTCCGACGAGGGCGCGCTCACCGCCGCCGTCGAGGAGGCCATCGCCGGCAACCCGGGCATCGCGGACAAGATCCGTGGCGGCAAGGTGGCCGCGGCCGGCGCCCTGGTCGGCGCGGTCATGAAGGCCACCCGGGGCCAGGCCGACGCGGCCCGGGTCAAGGAGCTGATCCTGCAGCAGCTCGGCGTCACCGACGCCTGACCCGGCCCACGGGGTTTCGAAGGGGGACGCACCGACTCGGTGCGTCCCCCTTCGCACGCCCCGGCTTCGGCACCCCCCTGACCTGCCCCGTCATCGAAGGCGCTACGCTCGCGCGGCATGAGTGCACGACCCGACTCCGGCAGGCAGAGCGACGTGCAGGGCGGTACGGCCGTCGACGAGGACGAGGAGTACGGCGTCGAGGACGCCCGGCGCGCCCGCTGGACGGCGACCGGCACCGGCGCCCTGCTCACCCTGGCCGGCCTCGCGGCCTCGCTCCTGCGGCTGACCGGCCCCGCCCCCGCGCTCGTCCCCGCCGCGTACGCCCTCGGCGCCGCCGTCTGCGCGCTCGCCGCGCTCCTCGGCTCCCGCGGCCGCACCCGACGCGCACTGTGGCTGCTCATCGCCGGAGTGATGATCATGGCCGTCGGCGACCAGTCCGACTGACGCCGCGGCCCGGCCACGAGGACCGCCCGTGAGAGGCTCACCGAGGTCGGGGACGGTCTCACAGGAGGAGCGGCAGCAGGATGTACGCGATATCGCTGGGCGACGACGGAGCGGAACTGCGCCCACTGGAGCCCTGGCACGCCGAGGAGTTCCTCGCCCACCTGGAACGCGGCCGCGAGTTCATCAACCGGTTCGTGCCCTTCGGCTCGAAGGCCACCGACGTGGACACCGCCCGCGAGCTGCTCCAGCGGTACGCCGACATGCGTGCCGCGGACACCGCCTCCCTGCACGGCCTGTGGCTGGACGGCCGGCTCGTCGGCGGCGTGCTGTTCCTGAACTTCGACGCCGAGCAGGGCAACTGCGAGGTCGGCTGCTGGCTGGAGCCCGCGGGCACCGGGCGCGGACTGGTCACCCGCGCCATGCGGGTGCTGATCGACTTCGCCGTCGAGCAGCGCGGCGTCCACCGCGTCGAATGGATCGCCTCCGCGGGGAACGAGCCCAGCCTGAACGTCGCCCGCCGGCTGGGGATGACCCGGGACGGCGTACGGCGGGAGGCCTATCCCCATCACGGGGTGCGGCACGATCTCGAGACCTGGTCCGTGCTGGCCCCCGAATGGCGTGCCGCACGCGCGCGTGGCGCTCACAGCGGACGTTAAGAAACCTCTCAGACAGCGTCCGTACGGTGCGGGACATGGCAACCAGGACTGAAGACGAGACCGGCGTCACGACGGGCGCCGAAGCGGCCGAGAAGAAGGCCGACGGCCCGGGCCGCGAGACGCCGGCCGAGGTCGCAGAGAACACGCCCCACGCGGCGGACGACACCGACGGCGAAGCGACCGCACAGGCGGGCGGCGCCCCGGCCGCCGGACCCTCCGGGGTCGGCCAGGGCGCCGGCGCGGTGGTGTCGGTCGTGCTCGGCCTGGCGTCCCTGAACGGCGGCTGGCTCGGTACCGTCGCCGCCGCCCGCCAGACCCTCATCGGCCAGCTGGAGACCTCCTCGCGCGCCGGCGTGGCCCAGCAGATCCAGGCCGTCTACGGCGACGCCTGGCAGGCCACCGCCCTGTGGGCCGGCGT
Organism: Streptomyces sp. NPDC088254; assembly: GCF_044740925.1. Taxonomy (NCBI): domain Bacteria; kingdom Bacillati; phylum Actinomycetota; class Actinomycetes; order Kitasatosporales; family Streptomycetaceae; genus Streptomyces; species Streptomyces sp. NPDC088254. The sequence continues at coordinate 61,689 of NZ_JBIURQ010000015.1, forward strand.
GTTCGCGCTGGCCGCGCTCGTCACCGGCTTCGTCGTGCTCGCCCGGCCCGCGTTCGGCGCGCCCGGCAGGCCGCAGGCGCCGTGGATCAAGTCGGTCGCCTGGGCGGGCGTCACGGTCGGCGTGATCGGCCTGCTGCTGGCCGTCCTGAAGTACACCGGCATCCTGTTCGGGCTGCCGTCCGCGAGCTGAGCGCCGCGCCCGGCTCACCGGACGACCGAGCGACGACAAGGGGCCTCAGGCCCGGCCGTAAGCGCCTTACGGCCGGGCCTGAGGCCCCTTACGCGCGTCTGAGGCCCCCCGAGCGGCCCGAAGATGCGGAACCCTCCCGATGTGACGGACCCCCCTGGCCCAGGAAGGTGGAGGCATCGCGGCGGACTGCGCCGCGACAGCAGCCCCGACCACCGGCATTCCAGGGGGACACCGTGTTCGAGTACACCCACCAGCAGGTCCGTGCCGCCGAACTGATCCGTCGGGCCGACGACGAGCGGCTCGCCCGCGAGGCCGTCCGCGCCCGCCGCGCCGCCCGCCGCGAGGCCGCCGAACGCGCCCGCGCCGGCGACGGCGCGCCCCGCGACGGCCGCCCGCGCCGACTCCGGTCCACCCGGACCGCGTGAGCGCCGGCCGCGCTTCCCGCGCCTCCGCGACGACGACCACCGCCGTGACGACGACCACTGGGGCGGTTCCACGCCGCTGTGCGATGCTCGCCCCCGTGGATACCAGGTGCGTCAGTCCCGTCTTCGTAGGCCGAGCCGAGGAGTTGGGCGTCCTGAACGACGCCCTCTCCCGCGCCGCCGCGGGAGAACCGCAGGCACTGCTCATCGGCGGCGAGGCCGGGGTGGGCAAGACCCGGCTCGTCGAGGAGTTCGCCCGCACGGCCGCCACGGCCGCCACGGCCGGACGCCCCGGCGACCACCGCCCCGCCGCCGTCGTCGCCCTCGGCGGCTGCGTCGAGATCGGCGCCGACGGACTGCCCTTCGCGCCCTTCTCCACCGCCCTGCGCGCCCTGCGCCGCGCCCTGCCCGCGGAACTGGCCGCCGCGGCGGCCGGCCAGGAAGACGAACTCGCCCGCTTGCTCCCCGAGTTGGGTGAGGCGACGGGGGGCCGGCACGACGAGGAGGGCATGGCCCGCCTCTTCGAACTCACCGCCCGCCTCCTGGAACGCGTCGCCGCCGACCGCACCGTCGTCGTCGCCCTGGAAGACCTGCACTGGGCCGACGCCTCCACCCGCCACCTCCTCGCCTACCTCCTGCGCACCCTGCGCACAGGACGCCTCGTCGTCCTCGCCACCTACCGCTCCGACGACATCCACCGCCGCCACCCGCTGCGCCCCCTGCTCGCCGAACTCGACCGGCTGCGCACCGTGCGCCGCCTCGAACTCGCCCGCCTCACCCGCGAGGAGGTCGGCCGGCAGGTCGCCGGCATCCTCGCCCAGGAACCCGACCCGGCCCAGGTCGACGACATATTCCAACGCTCCGACGGCAACGCCTTCTTCGTCGAGGAACTCGCCGTCGCCGCCCACGAGGGCTGCCGCACCGGACTCACCGACTCCCTGCGCGACCTGCTGCTCGTCCGCGTCGAAGCGCTGTCCGAGAGCGCCCAGAGCGTCGCCCGGATCGTGGCCGAGGGCGGCTCCACCGTCGAGCACCGGCTGCTCGCCGCCGTCGCCCGGCTCACCGAGGACGACCTCATCGAGGCGCTGCGGGCCGCCGTCGGCGCCAATCTCCTGCTCGCCACACCCACCGGGGACGGCTACCGCTTCCGCCACTCCCTCGTCCGCGAGGCCGTCAGCGACGACCTGCTCCCCGGCGAACGCTCCCGCCTCAACCGCCGCTACGCCGAAGCCCTCCAGGCCGACCCCACACTCGTCCCCGCCGACGAGCGCGTCATGCGGCTGGCCAGCTACTGGTACCACGCCCACGACCCGGCCAAGGCCCTGCCCGCCGTCCTCGACGCCTCCGTCGCCGCCCGCTCCCGGCACGCCTACAGCGAGCAACTGCGTCTGCTGGAACGGGCGATGGAACTCTGGGAGACCGTGCCCGGGGAGGTCCGCGCCCGGCTGCGCCCCGCCGACTACATCGAGGTCCCCCCGTCCCGCGACTGCGGCTCCGCCACCGAGCCGCTGTGCTACCTCGACCTCCTGGCCGAAGCGGCCGTCGCGGGACGCCTCTGCGGCGAACGCGAACGGGCACTGAAGATCACCAAGCGGGCGCTGCGCCTCCTGGAGGACGCCGACGACCCGCTGCGCGCCGCCTGGTTCTGGGTGCAGCGCTCCCGGCTGGTCCGCTTCCTCGGCCGGGGCAGCGGACGCGAGGAACTGGCCACCGCCCAGGACCTGATACGCGGCCTGCCGCCCAGCGAGGTGCACGCCGAGGTGCTCACCCACATGGCCAACTGGTCGCTGCTGCACGCCCCGGGCCCCGACGCCTACTCGGCGGGCGAGCACGCCGTGGAGTACGCCCGGATGGTCGGCGCCCGCGAGGTCGAGCTCAACGCCCGCCAGATCCTCGGCGTCCTCATGGTCGACGCCGGCCACGTCGAGGCCGGCCTCACCGAGCTGTACGAGGTCAAGGAGCGCGCGCTCGCCGAGGACGTCCCCTCCGTCGCCCTGAACGCCTACGTCAACCTGCCCAACGAACTGGAGGCCGTCGGCCGCTCCCACGAGGCCCTGCCCATCATCGAGGAGGGCGTGGCCTTCGCCCGGGGCCGCCAACTGGCCGAGAGCGAGGCCTGGATCCAGGCCAACCGAGCGGAATCCCTGATCTCCCTGGGGCGTTGGGACGAAGCCGAGCGCGCCTGCGCCGTCGCCGGCCGTATCGGCCTCGGCGTCGCCATGCAGGGCTTCCATGCCGCACTGTCCGCCGAACTCGCCCTCTGCCGCGGTGACCTCACCGAAGCCAGACACCAACTGGAGTCCGCCCGCGGCTACTTCGGTGCCCAGGACCACTCGCCCCACCACGAGATCCCCCTCGCCCGCCTCGCCGTCTCCCTCGCCGCGGCCGACGGCCGCCTTCAGGACGCCCGCGACCACCTCACCCGCGTCCTCGACCGGGGCTTCCCGCCCGGCGCCCAGCGCTACGCCTGGCCTCTGCTGATCACCGCCGCCTCCGTCGAGGGCGACGCCCGCACCCGGCCCTCCGCCGAGGAGGGCCGCGCCGCGGTCCTCGACCGCATCCGCGAGGCCGCCAAGCAACTCCCCGCGATCGTCCCCGTCTGGCAGGCCCACGCACACTGGCTGTCCGTGGAACTCCTGCGCGCCGAGGGCTGCGCCCGCCCCGGGGACTGGTGCTCGACGGTCACCGCGTTCGAGGCCCTGGAGCGCCCCTACGACCTCGCCCGCACCCGGTACCGCCAGGCCGAGGCGCTCCTTGACGCCGGCGGCGACGACGAACGCGAGCGTGCCGGCGAACTGCTCCGCCTCGCCCACGCGGTGGCCGGACACATCGGCGCCCGCCCGCTCGCCGACGCGGTCGCCCGGCTCGCCCAGCGCGCCCGCCTCGCCCTGGCCGCCCGATCGGCCGGCGCACCGGACGACCCCGTCCGCGCCCTCGGCCTCACCGACCGCGAACGCGACGTCCTGCGCCTGGTCTCCGCCGGCCGCACCAACCGGCAGATCGCGCAGGAGCTGTTCATCTCACCCAAGACGGCGAGTGTCCACGTCTCCAACATCCTGGCCAAGCTCGGCGTCTCCGGCCGCGGCGAGGCGGCGGCGACGGCGCACCGGCTGGGGCTCTTCCCGGCCGAGACGCCCGCGACGCGCTGAGGCGTACGCTGGCAGGACCCGGCTGTGGAGGCGCTGTGTTCAACATGTTCGAGGAACTGTTCGCGCCCGGCCGCAAGCACACCCGCGACGAGCAGAACCGCCTGGAGCTGACCCGGGAGGACGTCGGCGACACCGACCCCGGTCACGGGCCGATAGACCTGTCCTCCGGCAAAGTCGTCGTCCGCCCGCCGGCACCGCCGGCGGACCGGGGCGAGGGGGAGCCGGAGGCGGGCGCGTGAGCCGCACGGCGCACCTCGGGGCGCTCAGCTCACCCGGAGTTCCAGTATTCGGTCGTCGCCCCCCTCGGGCGCGCCCCGGCCGTCCGTGTTGCTGGTGGTGACCCAGAGCCTGTCGCCGCCCGCCGCGACCACCGTGCGCAGCCGGCCGTACTCGCCCTCCAGGAAGGCCTGGGGGTCCGCCGACGCCTGCGTGCCCTTCAGCGGGACGCGCCACAGCCGCTTCCCGCGCAGGCCCGCCATCCAGATCGAGCCCTTGGCGTAGGCGATGCCGCTGGGGGAGGCCTGGTCGGTGCTCCACTGGGCGAGGGGGTTGCGGTAGGCCGGGTCGTCCGACCTGCCCTCGACCTCGGGCCAGCCGTAGTCGCCGCCCGGCGTGATCGCGTTCAGCTCGTCCCACGTCTTCTGGCCGAACTCCGCCGCGAACAGGCGCTGCTCGGAGTCCCAGGCGAGGCCCTGCACATTGCGGTGCCCGTACGAGTACACAGGGGAGTCGGGGAACGGGTTGCCCGGGGCCGGCTCCCCCTCCGGGGTCAGCCGCAGGATCTTGCCGCCCAGGGACTCCTTGTTCTGGGCCAGCCCCTCGTCGCCGGTCTCGCCCGTGCCCGCGTAGAGCATCCGGTCCGGGCCGAAGGCGATCCGGCCGCCGTTGTGGATCATGCCCTTGGGTATGCCCCTGAACACCGTGTCGGGTGCGCCCAACTGCTCCCCGGCGGGCCGCCGCGCGTCGTACAGCATGCGTACGACGCGGTTGTCCGAGGCGGAGGTGTAGTAGGCGTAGACCATGTGGTCCGCGGCGTAGTCGGGGGAGAGGGCCAGGCCGAGCAGACCGCCCTCGCCGGCCGCCGAGACCCCCGGCACCTCGCCCAGCAGGGTCTTCCTCCCCGTCGCCGCGTCGACCCGGGTGATCGTCCCCTCGTCACGCGAGGCGACCAGCAGACCGCCCTCGGGCAGCGGGGCGAGACCCCAGGGGCTGTTCAGCCCCTCGGCCACCGTGCGCACCACCGTGACGGTGCCCTTGGCGGGCGGGGTCGCCTCGGCGGGGGACTGCGCGGGCGGGGACGCGGCGGATGTGGGCGCGGCGGACGGCCTCGCCGCGCCACCGGCCGGCCCTCCACCGTCGGAGGAGCAGCCGGCCGCCAAAAGAAGCGCACTCGCGGCCGCCACGGCCCTCACTGCTCGACGCTGCACGATCTTGGTCCCTTCGCCACAACGCTCACGGCACCCTCCCCTTGTCATACACCGCCCACCCCGCCAGAGTTCCCGATCCCCGATTCCCAACGCAGAACACGGACCCCGGGCAGGGCACCCCACCCGAGGGGCGCGGGGAACTGCGCGCAGAGCCACGACGCCGCCGCACCCGAAGACAGGCATCGACCAGGCCATGTCACCCCCGGGCAGGGCACCCCACCCCTGCCCGCGCCCCCAGCGGAGCGTCATTCCCAAGACACCCGCGCCGCCGGCAACGCCGACACCTCCGCCAGGTCGCGCACGGCCAGCCGCAGCCCGCACGCCGCGGCGTTCTGCGTGACCCAGCGTTCCTGCTTGGTCCCCGGCACCGGGATCACGTTCCGGCCCTGGGCCAGCACCCACGCCAGCGCCACCTGCGCCGCCGTCACCGTGTCGCCGTGCCGCGCGGCCACCCGCCGCAGCCCGGCGACGATCGGCTGGTTCGCGGCCATCATCTCGGCGGTGAACCGGGGGTGCCGGGCCCGCATGTCGTCCGGCTCGAAGCCCTGCCCCGGGGTCAGCGTCCCGGTGAGGAAGCCGTTGCCCAGCGGCATCGCCGCGAGGAAGCCCACCCCGCGCGCCTCGCACCACGGCAGCAGCGCGTCCAGCGCCTCCGGCGACCACACCGACAGCTCCGCCTCCACCGCGCTCACCGGGAAGACCTGCTGCACCCGCCGCAACTGCCGGATCGTCGCGTCGTAGAGCCGCCCGCCCGACCGCCGGCCGCCCCGCGCGCCCACCGCGCACAACCCCAACGCCCGTACCTTGCCCGCCTGTACGAGCTCCGCCATCGCGCCCCAGGTCTCCTCCACGGGAACCTCGGGGTCGGCCCGGTGCAGCTGGTAGAGGTCGATGACGTCCGTCTGCAGCCGCCGCAGCGAGGCGTCGCAGGCTCTTCTCACGTATCCGGGACGGCCGTTGGCCACGATGTGCTGCTCGCCGACCAGCAGCCCCACCTTCGTCGACACGAACGCGTCAGCGCGCCGCTCCTTCAACACCCGCCCCACCAAAAGCTCGTTGGTGAACGGGCCGTACATGTCGGCCGTGTCCAGAAGGGAGGCGCCCAGATCCAGTGCCCGGTGCAATGCCCTCAGCGACTCGTCGCCCCGCTGCCGCGACCCGCTGTAAGCCCAGCTCATCGGCATGCACCCGAGTCCGACGGCCCCCACCGCGAGCGCCGCCGCGCCGATCGTCCTGCGCTCCACCTGCTCGTGACCCTCCCTGTCCTGGCCCACCAACCTAACCTCTGCACGCGCGCGTGCCTCACATAGCCTCCTGAGCATGACTACGGACACACCCCGCGACGTCTGGCTGCCCATCCCGCCCGACGAGATCGACGGCCTTCCCGAGGGTCCCCGCTATCTCTTCTGGGACGGCGGCGACGCCGGCGAGCAGGACTTCCCCGGCGATCCCGCGGACTGCGTCCTGTACGTGGTGCCGTACATGAAGCGTCAGCCGGTCAAGGTGCGCCCGCTGCGCGAGATGCGCCGCCTCCAGGTCGTGCAGACCCTCACCGCGGGCGTCGACGACATCACCGCCCGGCTGTCCGACCTCGTGCCCGGGGTGCGGCTGTGCAACGCGCGCGGGGTGCACGAGGCCAGCACCGCGGAGCTCGCCCTCACCCTGACCCTGGCCTCCCTGCGCGGGATCCCGCAGTTCGTGCGCGCGCAGGAACAGGGCGTGTGGCGCGGCGAGTTCCATCCGGCGCTCGCCGACAAGAACGTCCTCGTCGTCGGCTACGGGGCCATCGGCGAGGCGATCGAGGACCGGCTCGTGCCCTTCGAGGTGGCGCGGGTGGCGCGCGTCGCGCGCTCCGCGCGCACCACGGAGCGCGGCCCGGTGCACCCCTTCACCGATCTGCCCGCCCTCCTCCCCGAAGCGGACGTCGTGATCCTCTCGACGCCCCTCAACACCAGCACCCGCGGCCTCGTGGACGGCGACTTCCTCGCCCGCATGAAGGACGGCGCCCTCCTCGTCAACGTGGCCCGCGGCGCGGTCGTGGACACCAAGGCCCTGCTCACGGAGGTGCAGAGCGGCCGGCTCACCGCCGCCCTGGACGTCACCGACCCCGAGCCGCTGCCCCCGGGCCACCCGCTGTGGCGGGCGCCGGGCGTTCTGATCAGCCCGCACGTCGGCGGCCCCACGTCCGCGTTCCGGCCGCGCGCCGAACGGCTGCTGGCGGACCAGTTGAGGCGATTCGTGAACCAGGAGCCGCTGCGCAACGTGATCCTGACGACGGGCGCCACGGACGAGACGTGACGGCCGTGGCACGCGGGCGCTCCGGTTCGGGCACCCTCCGCAGTCCCGCGGACGCGGTACGTGCGCGCGTCGCCGCTGGTCGTCACTGAGCGTAGAGGAACTATGTCCCTGAGTGACGAGACTGGTGTATCGTCCGGACTGGGGCTGCGCCGCGCACCGTTCGGCGCCGGGGACGAACATTCCAGACGTGAGGGGGGCGACGGGCGATGCACGGCCAATGGACGAACGATCCGACGCGGTGGAGCGGCCGCCGACGGCCCTGCCACGCGGCCACGCGCCGACGACGCGGCGGCCCCGCCGGTCACCGGGCACCGACCGGGAGGCCACGGTGAGTTCGCCGCCGACCTCCACCCCCCTCCTCGACGGAGCGCCGCGCGCGCACCCGGCGCCGGGTGCGTCGCCGTCCGAGCCGCCGTCCTGCGGCCATGGACCGGGAGCGGTCCGCCAACTGGTGCTGGCCCTGGTGTGCGCGGGATACGCCGTCGGCTCCGCGTGCGGCTGGGGATCCGACCGGACCGCCCTGGTCATGGGCGACTTCGGCCTCGCCGCCGCGGCGGGGACGGCGGCGGTGTCCTGCTTCCTCTACGCGCGCAACCGCCGCATCCGCTTTCGGCCCGCGTGGCTGCTGTTCGGGCTCTCCTCGACGATGGCCGCCCTCGGCAACCTGGTCTGGGGCTGGTACGAGGTCGTGCTGAACCGGCCCGTGCCCAGCCCCAGCTACGCCGACCTCTTCTTCCTGTGCTTCGCGCCGCCCGCGATCGTGGGACTGCTGGTGCTGGCCGCCCGCCCCGTCACCAAGGCCGGCTGGGTCTGCCTCGGGCTCGACGCGTGGCTGATCGCCGGCTCACTTCTCACGCTCTCCTGGAGCCTCGCGCTCGCCCAAGCGGCGCAGCTCGACGGCCCCAGCGTGGCCCACGCCGCGCTGTCCCTCGCCTACCCGCTGCTCGACATCGCCCTCGTCAGCATGGTGCTGGTGCTCCACTTCCGGCGCTCGCCGGTCAACCGCACGGCGGTCAACACCGCCGTCGGCGCCCTGGCGCTGACCGTCATGTGCGACGCCTTGTTCACCTCACCGCTCCTGCACCACTCCTACCGCTCGGGCCAACTCCTCGACGCGGGTTGGTTCGCGGGCTCGCTGCTGCTCGCCTACGCCCCCTGGGCCGCGGACCGGCGGCACCGGCGCGGCGAGGACGGGCGCACGCGTGTGGTGCACGAGCACCTGCCCGGCCGGCGCACCGGCATCGTCGCGCCCCCGCAGCGCGACCCCCGGCCGCAGCCGCCCGGCGAGCACGCCCGGTACCCCGCCACCCGCCCCATCACCGGCTCCCTCGGCGCCCTCACGCCGTACCTCGCGGCCGCCGTGTGCACCCTGGGCATCCTCTACAACGTCCTCAACGGCCGCAGCGTCGACCGCGTGGTCCTCCTGACCGGCGGCACCGTCGTGCTGGCCCTCGTGGTGCGCCAGGGCATCATGCTGCTCGACAACATCACCCTCACCCAGGAACTGGCCCAGAAGGAGAACTACTTCCGCTCCCTGGTGCAGGGCTCCAGCGACGTCATCATGATCGCCGCGCCCAGCGGCATCCTGCGTTACGTCTCCCCGGCCGCCGCCGGCGTCTACGGACGGTCCGCGGAGGACCTGGTGGGCACCGAACTGGCCCAGCTCATCCACCCGGAGGACCTGGGCTGCGTGGTGCACGAGGTGCGCCGCTTCCTCGCCGCCAGCCCCAAGGACGAACCCACCACCCGTATCGAGTGCCGCTTCCGCTCCGGCGACGGCGGCTGGCTCAACGTCGAGTCGACCGTCAACCGCCATCAGGGCGGCCTGATCTTCAACAGCAGGGACGTCACCGAACGCGTGCGTCTGCAGGCGCAGCTCCAGCACAACGCCGAGCACGACCCGCTCACGGACCTGCCCAACCGGGCGCTGTTCACCCGGCGCGTGCGGCAGGCGCTCTCCGGCCGCCGCAGCTCCGACCGGGGCACCGCCCTGCGCAACACCGCCGTCCTCTTCATCGACCTCGACGGCTTCAAGGCCGTCAACGACACCATCGGCCACCAGGCCGGGGACGAACTGCTCGTCCAGGCCGCCCGCAGGCTCCAGGACTCCGTCCGTCAGGGCGACACCGCCGCCCGGCTCGGCGGCGACGAGTTCGCGGCGCTCATCGTCGGGGACGGCACCCGCGACCGCTCCGCGCGCGAGCGGCACATCGTCGACCTCGCCGACCGGCTGAGGGTCACGCTGTCCCAGCCCTACCTCATCGACGGCAGCGAGGTCAGGGTGGCCGCGTCCATCGGCGTCGCCTTCGCCGAGACCGGGCTCGGCGCCGGCGAACTGCTGCGCAACGCCGACCTCGCGATGTACCGGGCCAAGGCGGGCGGCAAGGGCCGGGTCGAGCTGTACAAGCCGCAGATGCAGCAGGACGTCGTCCGCAAGGCCGAGCTGGCCACGCGGCTGAGGGCCGCCCTGCACGACGGCGAGTTCGCCCTGCTGCACCAGCCGGTGGTGCGGCTGGAGGACGGCCGGATCGCATCGGTCGCCGCCCAGGCGCGCTGGCGGTCCTCCCAGGGCGTGCTGTTCACACCGGCGGAGTTCCTGCGGGTCTCGCAGGACGCCGACGACAGCGACAAGACCGCCGAACTGGGCCGCTGGACGCTGGAGGAGGCCGTCGCCCAGGCCGCAGACCGGGCCGCAGGCGGGCTGAACCAGCCGGTGGTCGTGCGGGTGGGCGCCCGTCGCCTGCTGGATCGGTCGATGCCGCTGGGCTCCGTCGAGGCACTGCTGACCCGGCACGGACTGCCGCCCGCGTCACTGGTGATAGAGCTGTCCGACATCGACTCCCGGGTGCCGCTGGACGACCTGGAGCGCCGGCTGGGCGCCCTGCGCCGGCTCGGCGTGCGGATCGCGCTGGACGGCTTCGGCGGCTGCGTGGCCATAACGGCCCTGCGCCGGCTGCCCGTCGATGTGCTCAAGCTCGACCGCGGGCTGGTGGAGGGCGTCGTCGAGTCCGCGCGGCTGCACAAGATCACCAGCGGGCTGCTGCGGATCGCGGGCGACCTCGGACTCCAGTCCGTGGCCGAGGGAGTGGACCTGCCCGAACAGGTCGTCGCCCTGCGCGCGATGGGCTGTACGCACGGGCAGGGGATGGCGTTCTCCGGGCCGCTCGACGAGTACCGGCTGCGCCGGGCCCTCGGCCGCGGCGACTACCCGGTGCCGCACGGACCCGTCGAACCCGCGTTCGCGGGCGGCGGGACGGCGACGTACACCAGCGGCATCAGCGCCGTCCTGGGCGGGACGCCCCTACGCTCACATAATGAGACCCATGTCCCACCCACTTGACAGTCGGTGCGCGCCGGGGGGAGGGTCAGTGCCATGCGCACCCGAATTCTCGTACTTGGAAAGCGCGTCGGCTGAAGCTGGTGACGCTCCGGACGGACCCGGAACTCCCAGCGACCCCACCCGGCGCGCTCCCCTCGCTTGCCCTTTGGCACGAGGGGTTTTTTGTTGCACAGGCAGCATTCGCACACCGTACAAACAACGCAAAAACCCTCAGCATCGAGAAGAGAATGCCGATGACCGAGCAGGCCACCGGGGCCAGTCACCCGCAGCCCCGGCCCCGATCCGGAGGACACTCCGCTTCCGTCGAGAGCGTGACGGGCGCGCAGTCCCTCATCCGCTCCCTCGAGGAGGTCGGCGCCGACACGGTATTCGGCATTCCCGGCGGTGCGATCCTCCCCGCCTACGACCCGCTGATGGACTCGACCCGGGTGCGCCACGTCCTGGTCCGTCACGAGCAGGGCGCCGGCCACGCGGCCACCGGCTACGCGCAGGCCACCGGCAAGGTCGGCGTCTGCATGGCCACCTCCGGCCCCGGCGCCACCAACCTGGTCACCCCCATCGCCGACGCGCACATGGACTCCGTGCCGCTGGTCGCGATCACCGGCCAGGTCGCCTCCAAGGCGATCGGCACCGACGCCTTCCAGGAGGCGGACATCGTCGGCATCACCATGCCGATCACCAAGCACAACTTCCTGGTCACCAAGGCGGAGGACATCCCGCGGGTCATCGCGCAGGCCTTCCACATCGCCTCCACCGGCCGTCCGGGCCCCGTCCTGGTCGACATCGCCAAGGACGCCCTCCAGGCGCGGACGACCTTCTCCTGGCCGCCCACCATGGACCTGCCCGGCTACCGGCCCGTCACCAAGCCGCACGCCAAGCAGATCCGCGAGGCCGCCAAGCTGATCACCGCCGCCAAGCGGCCGATCCTCTATGTCGGCGGCGGTGTCCTCAAGTCCGGCGCCACCGCCGAGCTGAAGGTCCTCGCCGAGCTGACCGGCGCGCCCGTCACCACCACGCTGATGGCGCTGGGCGCGTTCCCCGACAGCCACCCGCTGCACCTGGGCATGCCCGGCATGCACGGCTCGGTGGCCGCCGTCACCGGCCTGCAGAAGGCCGACCTGATCATCGCCCTCGGCGCCCGCTTCGACGACCGCGTCACCGGCAAGCTCGACAGCTTCGCCCCGTTCGCCAAGATCGTCCACGCGGACATCGACCCGGCGGAGATCGGCAAGAACCGTGAAGCCGACGTGCCGATCGTCGGGGACGCGCGCGAGGTCATCGCGGACCTGATCCAGGCGGTGCAGAAGGAGCACGGCGAGGGCCAGCAGGGCGACTACAGCGCCTGGTGGAAGGACCTGTCCCGCTGGCGCGAGACCTACCCCCTCGGCTACGACCAGCCCGCGGACGGCTCGCTGTCCCCGCAGCAGGTCATCGAGCGCATCGGTCAACTCGCCCCGGAGGGCACCGTCTTCGCGGCCGGCGTCGGCCAGCACCAGATGTGGGCCGCCCACTTCATCCAGTACGACAAGCCGGCCACCTGGCTGAACTCGGGCGGCGCCGGGACGATGGGCTACGCGGTCCCGGCCGCGATGGGCGCCAAGGCGGGCGTCCCGTCGAAGACCGTCTGGGCGATCGACGGCGACGGCTGCTTCCAGATGACCAACCAGGAGCTCACCACCTGCGCCCTGAACGGCATCCCGATCAAGGTCGCGGTCATCAACAACGGCGCGCTCGGCATGGTCCGCCAGTGGCAGACCCTGTTCTACAACCAGCGCTACTCCAACACGGTGCTGCACTCCGGCCCGGGCGACGTCAACCCGGAGGCCCGCGGCACGCGCGTCCCCGACTTCGTGAAGCTGTCGGAGGCGATGGGCTGCTACGCCATCCGCTGCGAGTCCCCGGACGACCTCGACAAGGTCATCGAGGAGGCGAACTCGGTGAACGACCGCCCGGTCGTCGTCGACTTCATCGTCCACGAGGACGCGATGGTGTGGCCGATGGTCGCCGCAGGCACCTCCAACGACGAGATCATGGCCGCCCGGGACGTCCGCCCCGACTTCGGCGACAACGAAGACGACTGAGCGAGGAAGACCCAAGAGACATGTCCAAGCACACGCTCTCCGTCCTGGTGGAGAACACCCCGGGCATCCTCGCCCGGATCGCCGCCCTGTTCTCCCGCCGCGGCTTCAACATCGACTCGCTCGCGGTCGGCGTCACCGAGCACCCCGACATCTCCCGCATCACCATCGTGGTGAGCGTCGACGACCTGCCGCTGGAGCAGGTGACCAAGCAGCTCAACAAGCTCGTCAACGTGCTGAAGATCGTCGAGCTGGACCCCTCGCAGGCGGTTCAGCGCGAACTCGTCCTGGTGAAGGTGCGCGCCGACAACGAGACGCGCTCCCAGATCGTCGAGATCGTCCAGCTCTTCCGCGCCAAGACCGTGGACGTCTCCCCGGAGGCCGTGACCATCGAGGCCACCGGCAGCAGCGACAAGCTGTCCGCCATGCTCAAGATGCTGGAACCGTACGGCATCAAGGAACTGGTCCAGTCCGGCACGATCGCGATCGGCCGTGGCGCCCGTTCGATCACCGACCGGTCGCTGCGCGCACTCGACCGTTCGGCCTGACGGCCGATACGGGCGGTCGGGTGACACCGGCCGCCCGTATACCGAGACCCCGAGACTTCCCTTCCGCCCGCCGTCATACGGTGGGACGCAACATCTGCATTCAAGGAGAGAACCCAAGTGGCCGAGCTGTTCTACGACGCTGACGCCGACCTGTCCATCATCCAGGGCCGCAAGGTCGCGGTCATCGGCTACGGCAGCCAGGGCCACGCCCACGCCCTGTCGCTCCGTGACTCGGGTGTCGACGTGCGGGTCGGTCTGCACGAGGGCTCCAAGTCCAAGGCGAAGGCCGAGGAGCAGGGCCTGCGCGTGGTGACCCCCGCCGAGGCCGCCGCCGAGGCCGACGTCATCATGATCCTCATCCCGGACCCGATCCAGGCCCAGGTCTACGAGGCGTCGATCGCCCCGAACCTGAAGGACGGCGACGCGCTGTTCTTCGCCCACGGCTTCAACGTCCGCTTCGGCTTCATCAAGCCCCCGGCCGGCGTGGACGTCGCCCTGGTCGCCCCCAAGGGCCCGGGCCACCTCGTCCGCCGCCAGTACGAGGAGGGCCGCGGCGTCCCCGCGATCGCCGCCGTCGAGCAGGACGCCACGGGCAACGCCTTCGACCTGGCCCTGTCGTACGCCAAGGCGATCGGCGGCACCCGCGCCGGCGTCATCAAGACGACCTTCACCGAGGAGACCGAGACCGACCTGTTCGGTGAGCAGGCCGTGCTCTGCGGCGGCACCTCGGCCCTGGTCAAGGCGGGCTTCGAGACCCTGGTCGAGGCCGGCTACCAGCCGGAGATCGCCTACTTCGAGTGCTTGCACGAGCTGAAGCTGATCGTGGACCTCATGTACGAGGGCGGCCTGGAGAAGATGCGCTGGAGCGTCTCCGAGACCGCCGAGTGGGGCGACTACGTCACCGGCCCGCGCATCATCACCGACGCCACCAAGGCCGAGATGAAGAAGGTCCTCGCCGAGATCCAGGACGGCACCTTCGCCCAGAACTGGATGGACGAGTACCACGGCGGCCTGAAGAAGTACGACGAGTACAAGACCCAGGACTCCGAGCACCTGCTGGAGACCACCGGCAAGCAGCTGCGCAAGCTGATGAGTTGGGTCGACGAGGAGGCGTAAGCCTCGGCGCCGGGGCCGGAGCCGATCGCTCCGGCCCTTTCGGCGAACCGCGGGTAACGTCGTACGAGTCGGTGTTGTCCACCCCGTCCATTCACGGACGGGTGATCCTTCCGCAGAGGCGCAAGACGACCTTTGCCGCAGCACTAGACTGCTGCACTAATACGCGTCAGGCCCACAGCGTCGTGCGTCTTCCGCGGCACAGCGACCCCGAGAAATATCCGGCACACCCCCGCGCCGTCCGGCACGCACTCTCGCCGCACCGGCCAAAGGCCCTGGTAGCTCCGCTACGAGGACCTTCGTCCGGCACACCGAGAGCACGCACCGAACAACGCGGGAGCGCACCTGAAATCTCCCGGCGCCGCTCCCCTCCACCGCCTGCGGCCGTCGGGACGGCCGTCCGCACGCATTGGACTTGTGAGGACTCACGTGAGCTCGAAACCCGTCGTACTCATCGCTGAAGAGCTGTCGCCCGCCACCGTCGACGCACTCGGGCCGGACTTCGAGATCCGGCACTGCAACGGAGCGGACCGGGCCGAGCTGCTCCCGGCCATCGCCGACGTCGACGCCATCCTGATCCGCTCGGCGACCAAGGTCGACGCCGAGGCGATCGCCGCCGCGCGCAAGCTGAAGGTCGTCGCCCGCGCCGGCGTCGGCCTGGACAACGTCGACGTCTCCGCCGCCACCAAGGCCGGCGTGATGGTCGTCAACGCCCCCACCTCCAACATCGTGACCGCCGCCGAGCTGGCCTGCGGTCTGATCCTCGCCACCGCCCGCAACATCCCGCAGGCCAACGCCGCGCTGAAGAACGCGGAGTGGAAGCGCAGCAAGTACACGGGCGTCGAGCTCGCCGAGAAGACCCTCGGCGTCGTCGGTCTCGGCCGCATCGGCGCGCTCGTCGCCCAGCGGATGTCCGCGTTCGGCATGAAGGTCGTCGCCTACGACCCCTACGTGCAGCCCGCGCGGGCCGCGCAGATGGGCGTCAAGGTGCTGACGCTGGACGAGCTGCTCGAGGTCTCCGACTTCATCACCGTCCACCTGCCCAAGACGCCCGAGACGGTCGGTCTCATCGGCGACGAGGCGCTGCGCAAGGTCAAGCCGGGCGTGCGCGTCGTCAACGCCGCGCGCGGCGGGATCGTCGACGAGGAGGCGCTGTACTCGGCGCTCAAGGAGGGCCGGGTCGCCGGCGCCGGCCTCGACGTGTACGCCAAGGAGCCCTGCACCGACTCGCCGCTGTTCGAGTTCGACCAGGTCGTCGCCACCCCGCACCTGGGCGCCTCCACCGACGAGGCTCAGGAGAAGGCCGGCATCGCCGTCGCCAAGTCCGTGCGCCTCGCCCTCGCCGGTGAGCTCGTGCCGGACGCGGTGAACGTCCAGGGCGGCGTCATCGCCGAGGACGTCAAGCCGGGTCTGCCGCTCGCCGAGCGCCTCGGCCGTATCTTCACCGCGCTCGCCGGCGAGGTCGCGGTCCGCCTCGACGTCGAGGTGTACGGCGAGATCACCCAGCACGACGTGAAGGTGCTGGAGCTGTCCGCCCTCAAGGGCGTCTTCGAGGACGTCGTCGACGAGACGGTGTCGTACGTCAACGCCCCGCTGTTCGCCCAGGAGCGCGGCGTCGAGGTGCGGCTGACGACCAGCTCGGAGTCGGCCGACCACCGCAACGTCGTCACCGTGCGCGGCACGCTCGGCAGCGGCGAGGAGGTGTCGGTCTCCGGCACGCTGGCCGGCCCCAAGCACCTCCAGAAGATCGTCGCCGTCGGCGAGTTCGACGTGGACCTCGCGCTCGCCGACCACATGGTCGTCCTGCGCTACGAGGACCGTCCGGGTGTCGTCGGCACCGTCGGCCGCATCCTCGGCGAGGCGGGCATCAACATCGCCGGCATGCAGGTCGCCCGTGCCACGGTCGGCGGCGAGGCGCTGGCCGTCCTGACCGTGGACGACACGGTCACCGCGGCCGTGCTGGCCGAGGTGGCGGAGGAGATCGGGGCGACGTCCGCGCGTTCCGTGAACCTCGTCTGACGCGACCCACGCACGAGCGCCGGGCGGGCTGACCGACGTCAGCCCGCCCGGCGCTCGTCCGTTTCCCCGTCACTTCACGCGGATGCTCCGCAGCGTCATGGCGGCCGCGACCGCCGATCCCGCCAGCAGCACCGCCGCCGCGACCGCCGCACCCTGCATCCCGCTGGTGAACGCCTCACGCGCGGCCGTGGCCAGGGCGTCTCCCGCGCGCCCCGGAAGCTGATCGGCGATCGCGAGCGCCCCGCCCAGGGTCTCCCGGGCCGCGTCCGGCGCCGAGGCCGGGACGTCGTGGCGGTAGACGGCCGTGCCTATGGAGCCGAGGACGGCCATCCCGAGGGCGCCGCCGAACTCGCCGCCCGTCTCCAGCAGGGAGGAGGCCGAGCCGGCGCGCTCGGCCGGGGCGGCCCCCAGCGCCAGGTCCGTCATCTGGGAGACGACCACGACCATCCCGGAGGCGAGGACCCCGCAGGCGACCAGCACGAGCCACAACGAGGCGGTGCCGGCGGGAAGCAGCAGGGCGTAGCCGGCCGCGGCGATCACGAAGCCCGCCGTGACGACGTGGGCCCGGTTGACCCCCTTCTGGACCAGGGCGGTGGCCAGCGGGGCCGTCATGCCGATCGGCACCGAGGGCAGCAGCGCCCACAGGGCCGCCTCCAGGGCGCTCTTGTCGAGGACCGACTGCAGGTACTGCGTGGTGAAGTACGCCGATCCCATCATGCCGAACGAGGCGACCAGGTTGAGGACGACGGCGGGCGCGAAACCGTGGCCGCGGAACAGCACGGGGGAGATCATCGGTGATTCCGCCGTGCGCTGGCGGTGGACGAAGAGGGCCGCGAAGAGCAGACCGACGGCGATCGAGACGACGTACTCGGCGTGCACGCCCTCGACGGCGATCTCCTTCAGGCCGTAGATCACGGGCAGTACGGCGGCCATCGACAGCGGGACGCTCGGCAGGTCGAAGCGGCCGGGGGAGGGGTCGCGCGACTCCGGCAGCAGAACCGGGCCGAGGACCAGCAGCAGGACCATCGCGGGCAGGTTGACCAGGAAGACCGAGCCCCACCAGAAGTACTCGACCAGCACCCCGCTCATCACCGAGCCGAGCGCGACGCCCGCCGTCATCACGCCCGACCACAGGCCGATCGCCTTCGCGCGCTGGCCGGGGTCGGTGAACATCGTGCGCAGCAGGGCCATCGTCGACGGCATCAGCGTGGCGCCCCCGATGCCGAGGACCGCGCGTGCGGCGATGAGGGTCTCGGGGCTTCCTGCGTACGCCGCCACCAGGGAGGCGGCGCCGAAGGCGGCCGCGCCGACCAGCAGCAGCCGGCGGCGGCCGAAGCGGTCGCCCAGCGAGCCCGCCGTCATCAGCAGGCCGGCCAGGACGAACCCGTAGATGTCGAAGATCCACAGTTGCTGGGCGCCGCTCGGCTCCAGGTCGGCGCTGATGGCCGGGACGGCGAAGTAGAGGACGGAGACGTCCATCGAGACCAGGAGCAGCGGGAGCATCAGGACGCCGAGGGCGGTCCATTCGCGGCGCCCTGCACGGGGGCCCGCAGAGGTGTGCGTCGAGTTCGTCATGCCGAGGACTGTACGGCCGTATTAAACGAATGTATAGGACGTCTGTATAAAACCACTGTGTAAAACTTTCGTCTAGGACGGATGTATGGATCGGGCGGTAGGCTGGTCCGCATGGGACACCGTGAGGATCTGCTCGACGGCGCCAAGCGCTGCCTGGTGCAGAAGGGCTTCGCGCGGACGACGGCGCGCGACATCGTCAAGGAGTCGGGGACCAATCTGGCCTCGATCGGCTACCACTACGGCTCGAAGGACGCGCTGCTCGCGCAGGCCTACGTGGCGCTGGTGGAGGACATGGGCCCGGCCTTCGACGGCGGCGGCGAGGGAAGCCTTCCCGGCGAGCCGGGCTCGCTGGAGCGCTTCCACGCACTCTGGTCCAACATCATCGGCACCATGCGGGAGCCCGGCTCGATCTGGCGGCTGGGCATGGAGGCCCTGGTCATGGGCGACCGGATGCCCGAGGTGCGCGACCATCTGGCGCGGGCCCAGCGGGAGGCGGGACGCGGTCTCGTGCCCCTGCTCATGGGCGGACGCGAGGAGGACGTCTCCGACGAGACCGCGGACACCCTCGGGGCCTTCTGCGTCACCCTGATGACGGGCCTCATCGCCCAGTGGAACTTCGACCCGGCGACCGCCCCCGACGCCGACCGGCTCACCGAGGGGATGCGCCAGGTGATCGCGGGGATGCGGCCCGCCGAGAACAGCACCGCCCCCTGAGGCGCGGCCTCACAGCCGGCGTGCCTTGAGCGCCATGTGCAGCAGCAGGCGGTCCTCGCCGTCGTCGAGGTCGAGGCCGGTCAGCTGCTCGACCCGGGACAGCCGGTAGTACAGCGTCTGTCGGTGGACGCCCAGCTCCGCCGCCGTGCGGCCGGCCTGGCCCGCGCAGTCCAGATACGTCTCGGCGGTGTGAGCCAGCTCGCGGTGCGCGGGGGCCAGCAAGGCGTGGACGGTCCGGTCGCGGACGGCCTCCGGGGGCAGCGCGGTCAGCAGCCGGTACGGCCCGATGTCCGCCCACTGGGCGACCGGCCCCAGCCGCGGCTCGGCGAGCACCGCCCGCGCCGACGCCGAGGCCTCCCGCCATGCCGTGCCCAACTCCGCGAGACCCGCCCGCCCCTCGGCCACCCCGGCGGCCGCCCGCGCCCCGGCGCCCTTCGTCGTGTCCGCCCCCGCGTCCCCGCTCGCCACCCGCTCCAGCAACCGCCCCGCCACCACGGTCGCGGGCGTCGACGCGGACGCCGAGCGGAGGCGCACCAGCACCGCAAGGCACTGCTCCGCCGCGCCCCACGGGACCGTGCACAGGGCCTCCGCGCCGGCGAGCGTGCGCAGGGAGGGGGCCTCGGCGGGGTCGGCGGACGGCCAGGGGGCCACGCACACCACCGTGTGGGGGGCGTCCGCGCGCGAGCCCAGCGCGGTGCGCAGCTCGGCCACCGCCATGTCCCGCTGCCAGCCCCGCCCGGCGGTCAGCACCGCCCGCAGCTCCCGGGTGAGGCCCGCGCCGTGCCGGGCCTCGTCGGCGAGCAGCGCGCCGATCCGGGCGGTCACCCGCATCGCGGCGGCCAGCTGCTCGTCCGAGGGGCCGGGATCGCCCTCCAGCAGCCAGACGTAACCGAGGACGACGCCCCGATGCCGCACCGGGAGACACACACGGCCCCGGTGGACGCCGGCCTCCGGGGTCGGCGGGATACGGACCGGGCCGGACGCCCGGGTGATGCCGAACCCCTCGAACCACGCCCGGACCGCGGCCGTGGAGCGCCGGGTCAGGATCGAGCGGGTGCGCACCGGGTCCAGGGCGGCGGCGTCGAGCTCGTCGTCGCTGTCGTACGCGCCGAAGGCGATCAGCTCGAAGTCGCGGTTCTCCAGCGTCGCCGGCGCGCCCAGCAGCTCCGACAGCTCGTCGACCAGCTCCTGGTAATCGCCTCTGAAGTCCCGGAAGTCCCCGCTCACCACGCCATTCTCCCGCATCGCGCGCGACCCTTCATACATCTGTCTGAGATCCGCGGCACGGATGCGTGACAGCTGTCGATGGCAGACGATCGGAGGGATCCTTAGGTTTCACGGTGGTTCTCCGTGCCGTCCCGGATCGTCGGGAACGGCCTCGTGTGGGTTGGTATGTGGAGGTGCCCCGTGCTGGGTCCCGTGATTCTCGCCGCGTCGCGCAGCGACCGGATGCGTCGTCTGATCTCGGCGGCCCCGGTGACCAAGCAGGTCGTCGACCGCTTCATCCCGGGCGAGACCGTCGACGACGTGCTCCCCATCATCGGCGAGCTCACCGCCCGTGGCCTGGAGCTGACGATGGACGTCGTCGGCGAGGACATCACCACGCCCGAGCAGGCCGCCGCGGCCCGGGACGCCTACCTGGACCTGATCGGCCGGCTGGCCGGGCTGGAGCTCGGCGAGCGCGTCGAGATGTCCGTGAAGCTGTCGATGTTCGGCCAGGCGCTCCCCGGCGGTCACGAGCTGGCGCTCGCCAACGTCCGCCCGGTCGTCGAGGCCGCCGCCGCCATCGGCACCACCGTCACCCTCGACGCCGAGGACCACACCACCCTCGACTCGATGTTCGCCATCCACGAGGAGCTGCGGAAGGACTTCCCGCAGACCGGCTGCGTCATCCAGGCCTACCTCTTCCGCACCGAGGCCGACGCCCGCCGCCTCGCCGGCAGCGGCAGCCGCGTCCGCCTGGTGAAGGGCGCGTACAAGGAGCCCGCAGAGGTCGCCCACCAGGACAAGCGCGAGATCGACAAGGCGTACGTCCGCGTACTGCGGACGCTGATGGAGGGCGAGGGGTACCCGATGATCGGGTCGCACGACCCGCGCCTGATCTCCATTGCCCAGGAACTGGCCCGGCGCGCCGGCCGCAAGCTCGACGAATACGAGTTCCAGATGCTGTACGGCATCCGCGGCGAGGAACACCTCCGGCTCGCCGCCGAGGGCCACCGCATGCGCGTCTACACCGCCTACGGCACCGACTGGTACGGCTACTTCATGCGCCGCCTCGCGGAGAAGCCGGCGAACCTGCGCTTCTTCGTGCGGAGCATGGTCACCAAGGGCTGAGCCCGCACCACCCCGCCGGCGACACCCCGCCCCCCGCACCACCCCGCTCGTAACACCGCTCAGTAAGGAGTAGAGGAACCCATGGACGCTGTGACCCAGGTCCCCACCCCCGTCAACGAGCCGGTGCACGGCTACGCCCCCGGCTCGCCCGAGCGGGCCCGGCTGGAGGTCAAGCTCAAGGAGCTGGCCGAGAACCCGGTCGACCTGCCGTGCACCATCGGCGGCGAGAAGCGGATGGGCGGCGGCGACGCCTTCCAGGTGGTGCAGCCGCACAACCACAAGGCCGTCCTCGGCACCTACCGCAACGCGACCGAGCAGGACGCGCAGGACGCCATCGACGCGGCCCTCGCCGCCGCGCCCGCCTGGCGCGCGATGTCCTTCGACGACCGCGCCGCGATCATCCTGCGCGCCGCCGAACTGCTGGCCGGCCCTTGGCGCGAGACCCTGGCCGCCTCCACCATGCTCGGCCAGTCCAAGACCGCCCAGCAGGCCGAGATCGACACCCCCTGCGAACTCGTCGACTTCTGGCGCTTCAACGTCCACTACGCCCGCCAGATCCTGGCCGAGCAGCCCCCGGCCAACTCCCCGGGCGTGTGGAACCGGCTGGACCACCGCCCGCTGGAGGGCTTCGTCTACGCGATCACGCCGTTCAACTTCACGGCCATCGCGGGCAACCTGCCCACCGCCCCGGCGCTGATGGGCAACGTCGTCGTGTGGAAGCCGTCCCCGACGCAGACCCACGCCGCCGTGCTGCTGATGCGGCTGCTGGAGGAGGCGGGCCTGCCCAAGGGCGTCATCAACCTCGTCACCGGCGACGGCATCGAGGTCTCCGAGGTCGCCCTCAACCACCGCGACCTCGCCGGCATCCACTTCACCGGCTCGACCAAGACCTTCCAGTACCTGTGGAAGACGGTCGGTGCCAACATCGAGAAGTACCGCTCCTACCCGCGGCTGGTCGGCGAGACCGGCGGCAAGGACTTCGTCGTCGCCCACCCGAGCGCCGACCGCGCCGTCCTCAAGACCGCGCTGACCCGCGGCGCGTTCGAGTACCAGGGCCAGAAGTGCTCGGCAACCTCCCGCGCCTACATCCCCGCGTCCATCTGGAACGACGGCTTCCGTGAGGAGTTCGCCGCCGAGGTCGACCACATCGCCATGGGCGACGTCACCGACCTCTCGCACTTCATCGGCGCCGTCATCGACGAGCGCGCCTTCGCCAAGAACAAGGCCGCCATCGACCGCGCCCAGGACGACCCGTCCTGCACGATCGTCGCCGGCGGCAGCTACGACGACTCCGTCGGCTGGTTCGTCCGCCCGACCGTCATCGAGTGCACCGATCCGGACAACGAGGTGTTCACCACCGAGTACTTCGGCCCGATCCTCGCCGTCCACGTGTACGAGGACGACCGCTACGACGAGATGCTGACCCAGATGGAGTCGGCCTCCGACTACGCCCTGACCGGCTCGGTCATCTCCGGTGACCGCGCCGCCGCCGCGTACACGATGGAGAAGCTGCGCTACGCGGCCGGCAACTTCTACATCAACGACAAGTCCACCGGCGCCGTCGTCGGCCAGCAGCCCTTCGGCGGCGGCCGCGCCTCCGGCACCAACGACAAGGCCGGCGCCCCGCAGAACCTGACGCGCTGGACCCTGACCCGCGCCATCAAGGAGACGCTGGTCGCGCCGACCGACTACACCTACCCGCACATGGGCTGACGCCCCGTCGAACGGGCCGGTCCGGGGGGCGTCCGCCCCCTGGCCGGCCCTTCGCCGTCTCAGATAGTAGGAAGTCCGAGTAATTGTGGAGACAGGTGCGCGCTCCTCGCTTAACTTTGTAGGAGCCGAACGTCTCGCTCGATCCAGCGAATGGCGGTCGTGAGCCAGGCCCCGTGCAGGCAACCCCTGCGGCCGGCGCTCCCCGCCCATCCGGCGTCTCGTACCCCCTGCCGTGCTCCCTGTCCTGTGAGAAGGAGTCGATTCCCCATGGCCGAGACGACCGTCCGCCGCCGAGTCCGCCGCGTCTCCCGCACGAGCGAGTCCGACCGCAAGAACGCCGCCGCCGCCCTCCAGCGCGCCCTCGACCGCCGCGACAACGGCGGCGAGACGGGCCACTGACGCCCCCTCAGCCCGCCCGCCCCTCCTGAACCGGGAGCCGCCCGCCGGGAGCCGCGCCCGTCGAGGGTGCGGCGCGGAGCCCGAACGGGACCTCAGGCTCCGCGCCGCACCTCGAACCGGTCGATCCGCGCGCCGTCCGCCGCGCGCGCCGACACCGTCAGCCGCGGTGACGGACCCGCGACCGCCTCCACCGCGAGGAACGAGAAGCCGCGGTAGCGCACCCGCGACCACTCCACCGTCTCCGCCGCCCGCTCCCCGGACCGGGTCCACCGGAAGCTGTCGATCTCCCGGTGGCGGGTGACGTGCCCCTCGTAGCTCTCCGCCACGCCCGCCCCGAACCCGTACAGCGCCCGGCCGCCGCCGCCCGCCGTCACGTACACGGTTCCGTCCCGCGCGGGATCGGCCGAGCCGCCGACCGGCACCGGCCGGCCCACCCCGCCGTCCCTCACGGCGTCCGTGCGCTCGTACACATGGTTGTGACCGTTGATCACCAGGTCCACCCGGTGCTCCTCGAACAGCGGCAGCCACGCGTCGCGCACCCCGCCGTCGGAGGCGTGCGTCGAGGTGGAGTGGACGCAGTGGTGGAAGAAGACGACGACGAAGTCCACGTCGTCGGCCGCCCGCAGCGCGACCAGCGTCCGCCGCAGCCAGGCCGTCTGCCGGCCACCCGTCCGCCCCAGGTTCGCGGGGATCTCGTACGACACGTCGTTCGCGTCCAGCGCCACCACGCCCACGTTGCCGTAGACGAAGGAGTACGCGCCCGGCGTCGTGCGCGGGGCGAGGCCGCTGTCGGGGAGGGAGAAACGGGCGAGGAGGCCGCCGTAGCCGTCGGGGGAGTACCAGGCCTCCATGTCGTGGTTGCCGGTGGTCGCCAGCCACGGCGTCGAGCGCGCCACCGGCTCGCTCTGCCGCCAGAACGCGTCCCACACCAAGGGGTCGTAGCCGTCCGACCGCGCGCCCTGCCCGGCGCCGTCCGCGTAGCAGATGTCGCCGGCGTGCAGATGGAACGCGGGCCGCTCCCGGGCCAGCAGCCGGTTGACCGCGACCGGGCCCCGGCCGACGCCCTGGTCGCCGAAGGCGGTGAAGACGAACCGCTCCGGGCGGGCCGGCGCCGTGCGGAACGAGGCGAT
This sequence comes from Streptomyces sp. NPDC088254, assembly GCF_044740925.1. Taxonomy (NCBI): domain Bacteria; kingdom Bacillati; phylum Actinomycetota; class Actinomycetes; order Kitasatosporales; family Streptomycetaceae; genus Streptomyces; species Streptomyces sp. NPDC088254. The sequence continues at coordinate 86,138 of NZ_JBIURQ010000015.1, forward strand.
CGAGGCGCGGTGCTCCGGGGCGGCCGGGTCGAAACCGTCGTGGCCGACGCCGTAGTAGTACGTCGTGCCCGGCAGCAGATCGTCCAGGGCCGCGTGCACGTAGTACTGCTCCACGGCCGGGCGCACACCCTGGACCCCGGGCGTGTACAGGGGGCGCACCTCGGCTTCGGCCTTCGCGCCCAGCGCGTCGGGGCGGGCGCCGAGGCGGACGTACGGACGGCGCACCGGGGCGGGCACCTGCCAGGAGACCCGCATCCGGGTGCGCGGGTCGGCGCCGAAGGAGAGATGGCGGCCGAAGGGGACGACGTCGCGGCCGGCGATCTCCCCGGCTGTGGGCCGCGGCGCGGGCGCGGCCGGCGAGCATCCGGTGAGGAGCCCGCCCGCGACCGAGCCCGCCAGCGCCCCGGCGCCCGCCAGCGCCCGGCGGCGCGACGGCCTCGCCCGCCGGTGCGCGCTCCACAGGTACTCGTACTGCTCCGCCATGCTCATCCGCTCCGCGAGCCGAGGCGGAATGCCGACGTCCGGTGTCTCCATGCCGCCCAGCCTCCCCGTACGCCCCGACGGCCGTCCGGCGAACGAGGGAATCCGCGTCCGGTTCACCCCGCATCGGCTGTCCGTATGCCGGACGATCCGTGTCATCCCATGGGACGAGGAGTAGGGTGCCCGCATGTCTCGCAGCATCGATCTCGCAGTGATCCCCGGTGACGGCATCGGCCAGGAAGTCGTGGCCGAAGGCCTCAAGGTCCTCTCCGCCGTCCTCCCGCAGGATGTGAAGCTGGAGACCAAGGAGTACGACTTCGGCGCCCAGCGCTACCACGCCACCGGTGAGACCCTCACCGACGCCGACCTCGACGCACTCAAGCGGCACGACGTCATCCTGCTCGGCGCGATCGGCGACCCGAGCGTCCCCTCCGGCGTGCTGGAGCGCGGCTTCCTGCTCAAGCTCCGCTTCGCCTTCGACCACCACGTCAACCTGCGTCCGTCGAAACTGCTCCCGGGCGTCGCCACCCCGCTCGCCGGCGAGCCGCAGATCGACTTCGTCGTCGTCCGCGAGGGCACCGAGGGCCCCTACACCGGCAACGGCGGCACGATCCGCAAGGGCACCGAGCACGAGGTCGCCACCGAGGTGTCCGTCAACACGGCCTTCGGCGTCGAGCGCGTGGTCCGCGACGCCTTCGCCCGCGCCCAGGCCCGCCCGCGCAAGAAGCTCGCGCTGATCCACAAGAACAACGTGCTGACCTTCGCCGGCCACCTGTGGACGAACGTCTTCAACAAGGTCGCGGCGGAGTTCCCCGAGGTCACCACCGAGTACATGCACGTGGACGCGGCGACCATCTACCTGGTCACCCAGCCCGAGCGCTTCGACGTCATCGTCACCGACAACCTCTTCGGCGACATCATCACCGACCTCGCCGCGGCCGTCTCCGGCGGCATCGGCGTGGCCGCCTCCGGGAACATCAACCCGTCCGGCGAGTTCCCGTCCATGTTCGAGCCGGTCCACGGCTCCGCCCCGGACATCGCCGGCCAGGGCAAGGCCGACCCCACCGCCACGGTCCTGTCCGTCGCGCTCCTCCTGCGCCACCTCGGCTACGACGCCGAGGCCGGCCGCATCGAGGACGCCGTCTCGGCCGACCTCGCCGAGCGCACCGGCAAGCCCGCCCGCTCCACCTCCGAGATCGGCGACGCGCTCGCCGTACGCGTAGCCGGCTGACCCGGGCCGCACGCAGCTTGCACGCAGCCGCCGGGTCGCCTCCGCGCCCGGCGGCTTCCGCATGTCCGCCGTCGGGTGACACCATCATCCCGGGCCGCATTCACGCCGTTTTCCTCCATGGCACCCCGCTTGAGACAATCGAACGCGGAGCCGCGGAATGAGGGAATGCTCGGACGTCCTAGCACTGGCCACCGGCCGTGCGGGGCGTGAGCGCGGCCCGTCACTACAACCGGTGAAGGACACCCACTCATGACGACGCCCACGATCGAGCTCAAGCCCTCCGCGCACCCGCTCGCCGCCGCCGAGCGCGAGGCGGCTCTGGCGAACCCCGGCTTCGGCCGCCACTTCACCGACCACATGGTGACGATCAAGTGGACCGAGGGCCGCGGCTGGCACGACGGCCAGCTCGTTCCGTACGCGCCGATCCCCCTCGACCCGGCCACCAACGTCCTGCACTACGCCCAGGAGATCTTCGAGGGCCTCAAGGCCTACCGCCGCCCCGACGGCTCGGTCGCCACCTTCCGCCCCGACCAGAACGCCAAGCGCTTCCAGCGATCGGCCCGCCGCCTCGCCATGCCCGAGCTGCCGGTGGAGACCTTCGTCGCGGCGTGCGACGCGCTGGTCGCCCAGGACAAGGACTGGGTGCCCGCGCACGGCGGTGAGGAATCCCTCTACCTGCGCCCCTTCATGATCGCCACCGAGGTCGGCCTGGGCGTCAAGCCCGCCAACGAGTACCTCTTCATCGTCATCGCCTCCCCGGCCGGCGCCTACTTCCCGGGCGGCGTCGAGCCCGTCTCGATCTGGGTCTCCGAGGACTACGTCCGCGCCGTCCCCGGCGGCATGGGCGACGCCAAGACGGGCGGCAACTACGCCGCCTCCCTCCTCGCCCAGGCCGAGGCCGCGGCCCACGGCTGCGCCCAGGTCTGCTACCTGGACGCGGTCGAGCGCACCTGGGTGGAGGAGCTCGGCGGGATGAACCTCTACTTCGTCTACGGCGACCGGATCGTCACGCCGTCCCTCACCGGCTCCATCCTCGAAGGCGTCACCCGCGACAGCCTTCTGTCCGTCGCCCGCGACCTCGGCTACCGGGCCGAGGAGGGCCGCGTCTCCGTCGACCAGTGGCAGCGCGACTCCGAGAGCGGCGAGCTGACCGAGGTCTTCGCCTGCGGCACCGCCGCGGTCATCACCCCCGTGGGCACCGTCAAGCGCACCGGCGCCGAATGGAAGCAGTCCGACGGGCGCCCCGGCGAGGTCACCATGAAGCTGCGCCGGGCGCTGCTCGACATCCAGCGGGGAACGGCCGAGGACAAGCACGGCTGGATGCACGAGCTGGGCTGAGCCGCCCGCCCGGGAGCGCCCCGGGCGGCGCCCCGGGTGACGCCGTCCCGATGACCGACCGTCGGGCGACCGCATCCTGAGACGGTCGGTGAGCGCGGGGGAGGCTTGTGCCAGACTTCCCCCGTGCTCTCGTTCGCCACGATTATTGGCAGCAGGCGCGCCGGTCCGCAGTGACCGCCACGTACGACCAGGTACGGGTGGCCATCGTCGTCCTCGACCCGCGCGCAGACCTCTCGCACCCGCGAGAGGTCTTTCGTTTTCCCGGCCCACCTTCAGCCGGGAGCGAGGTGCGAGGGACCCTCTGGGGGGACGGTGGAGCCGGTCATTCCGGTAAGACCGAAGATCCACAACAGGAGCCTTGAGACCATGACCGAGACGGCAACCAGCGAGCTCGACGACTCGTTCCACGTCTTCGACACCACCCTGCGCGACGGCGCCCAGCGCGAGGGCATCAACCTCACCGTCGCCGACAAGCTCGCGATCGCACGGCACCTGGACGACTTCGGCGTCGGCTTCATCGAGGGCGGCTGGCCCGGCGCCAACCCCCGTGACACCGAGTTCTTCGCCCGCGCCCGGCAGGAGATCGACTTCCGGCACGCCCGGCTCGTCGCCTTCGGCGCGACCCGCCGCGCCGGCGGCAAGGCGTCCGAGGACCCGCAGGTCAAGGCGCTCCTGAACTCGGGCGCGGACGTCATCACCCTGGTCGCCAAGTCCCACGACCGCCATGTGGAACTCGCGCTGCGCACCACGCTCGAGGAGAACCTGGAGATGGTCCGCGACACCGTCTCCTTCCTCCGCGAGCAGGGCCGCCGCGTCTTCGTCGACTGCGAGCACTTCTTCGACGGCTACCGCGCCAACCCCACCTACGCCAAGGCGGTCGTACGGACGGCCTCCGACGCCGGCGCCGACGTCGTCATCCTGTGCGACACCAACGGCGGGATGCTCCCCGCGCAGATCCAGGCGGTCGTCTCCACCGTCCTCGCCGACACCGGCGCCCGCCTCGGCATCCACGCCCAGGACGACACCGGCTGCGCGGTGGCCAACACGCTCGCCGCGGTGGACGCGGGCGCGACCCACGTCCAGTGCACGGCCAACGGGTACGGCGAGCGGGTCGGCAACGCCAACCTCTTCCCCGTCGTCGCCGCCCTGGAGCTGAAGTACGGCAAGAAGGTCCTGCCCGAGGGCCGGCTGCGCGAGACGACCCGCATCTCGCACGCGATCGCCGAGGTCGTCAACCTCACGCCCTCCACGCATCAGCCGTACGTGGGCGTCTCCGCGTTCGCCCACAAGGCGGGCCTGCACGCCTCCGCGATCAAGGTCGACCCGGACCTGTACCAGCACATCGACCCCGAACTGGTCGGCAACACCATGCGGATGCTGGTCTCCGACATGGCGGGCCGCGCCTCGATCGAGCTCAAGGGCAAGGAACTCGGCGTCGACCTCGGCGACGACCGGGAACTCGTCGGCCGGGTGGTCGAGCGGGTCAAGGAACGCGAGCTCGAGGGCTACACGTACGAGGCGGCCGACGCCTCCTTCGAACTCCTGCTGCGCGCCGAGCTCGAGGGCCGGCCGCTGAAGTACTTCGCCGTCGAGTCCTGGCGCGCCATCGTCGAGGACCGCCCCGACGGCACCCACGCCAACGAGGCCACGGTCAAGCTGTGGGCGAAGGGCGAGCGCATCGTCGCCACCGCGGAGGGCAACGGCCCCGTCAACGCGCTCGACCGCTCGCTGCGGGTGGCCCTGGAGAAGATCTACCCCGAGCTCGCCAAGCTCGACCTGGTCGATTACAAGGTGCGCATCCTGGAAGGGGTCCACGGCACCCAGTCCACGACCCGCGTCCTGATCTCGACGTCGGACGGGGCGGGGGAGTGGTCCACGGTGGGCGTCGCCGAGAACGTCATCGCCGCGTCCTGGCAGGCGCTGGAGGACGCGTACACGTACGGCCTGCTGCGGGCGGGCGTCGAGCCGGCGGAGCCCTCCACCGACGGGGACATCGGTCGTATGTCCTGAGCGGTCCTCGCACTGTGCCCGTCCGGGGCGCGCGGCCTGGCACCGCACCCCGCCGCGTTGCCGGAGTCCTCTGGTAGGGCCGCTACCAGAGGACTCCGGCGCCTTGCGATGCACGGCACCGGACCACGCGCCCTGATCGGACGCTCATAGTGCAAGGACCCCTTTGCGCGCGGTTCGGGTAGCGTCGAAGTATGAAGGTCGCACGATCGACCCGAGGCTTCGCCGGACTGCTGGTCGCGCTGGCGCTCGCCGCCCTGAGCCTCCTGGCGGCGGGTGCCCCGCGCACGTCCGCCGCCCCCGCCGTCACCAGCGTGGCGACGATCGCCGAGGCGCTCCGCGAGAGCCCGGTGTACGTCGACCGGGAGGCCTCCGGCCAGCTCTCCCCGGCCGACGCGCACGCGCTGCAGAAGAAGATCGAGGACGCCGACAAGCCGGTGTTCGTCGCCGTCCTGCCGGCCGGCTACCCGACCGCGGGCCTCTTCACCGACCTGCGCACCGCCACCGGCGTGACCGGCCTGTACGCGATTCGCCTCGGCGACCGCTTCGACGCCCGCGCCGACTCCTCGGTGCTGCCGAACACCGCCGTGCGCAACCTCGTCGCGAGCGTCCGTGACGTGAGCGGAGCCCGCGACCAGCTGAACGAATTCACCGACCGCGCGCTGGCCGACATGGGCGGCTCCGCTCCCGCGAGCTGGAGCCCGTCCTCCGGGGGCGGCGCGGTCTCCACCACCGCGCTGATCACCGCGGGCGCGGTCCTGCTGGCCGGCAGCGCGGGCGCGTACTCCGTCGTCCGGCGCAACCGCAGGCGCCGGGCGGAGGAGCAGCGGGCCGCCCTCGACCGCCTCAGGGTCGTCGTCGACGAGGACATCACGGCCTTCGGCGAGGAGCTCGACCGGCTCGACTTCCAGCCGGCCGCCCCCGAGGCCGACGACGCGATGCGCGCCGACTACGAGAGCGCCCTCGACGCCTATGACCGGGCCAAGACGGCCATGGCGGCGGCGACCGCACCGGAGGACGTGCGGGTCGTCACCGAGGCCCTGGAGGACGGCCGGTTCTCCCTGGCCGTCCTCGCCGCCCGCCGCTCCGGCCGGCCGCTGCCCGAGCGCCGCCCGCCCTGCTTCTTCGACCCGCGGCACGGCCCCTCGGTCGCCGACGCGGCCTGGACGCCGCCCGGCGGGGCCCCGCGCGAGGTCCCGGTCTGCGCGGCCGACGCCACCCGGCTGGCGGACGGCCGCGACCCGGTGATCCGCGAGGTCGACACCGACTGGGGCCGCCGCCCCTACTGGGAGGCCGGCCCGGCCTACGGCCCCTGGGCGGGCGGCTACTTCGGCGGCGGCATCCTGCCCGGCCTGCTGGTCGGCACCCTGCTCGGCAGCATGATGGCCACCCCCACCTACGCGGCCGACTACGGCTCCGGGTACGGCGACTTCGGCGGCGGCTACGAGGGCGGCGACGTCTCCGGCGCGGACTTCGACCCCGGTGACTTCGGCGGAGGCTTCGGAGGGGGCGACTTCGGCGGCGGAGGCGACTTCGGGGGCGGCGGGGACTTCGGCGGCGGCTTCTGAGACCGGCGGCCGCGTGACCCGCCGACGGGCACGGCGCGGGATGCGCCGTGCCCGCCGATGTCGCACGCCCCGTCAGAGGGAGGCGGCCGCCGAGGCGATCGCCGAGGCGAAGGTGGAGACCTCGGTGTAGACGCCGGGCGCGTCGGCCCGGGCGCAGCCGATGCCCCAGCTGACGATGCCGACCTGGATCCAGGCGTTGTCGGCGTCGCGGCGGAACATGGGACCGCCGGAGTCGCCCTGGCAGGTGTCGACGCCGCCTGCCGCGTAGCCGGCGCAGATCTCCTCGTTGGCGATCAGACCGCTGTAGCCGCTGTACGACCGACAGATGGCGTCGCTCACGAACGGCACGGTCGACTTGAGCAGATAGCGCTGCTGGGCCCCGCCCTCACGGGCCGCGCCCCAGCCGGCGATGGTGAAGGTGCCGGTGTTGTACTGCGCGCTCGACGCGATCTTCAGCGTCGGCAGGTTGATCGGCTGGGCGAGCTTGACGAGCGCCCAGTCCTTGCCGTCGCCGTTGTAGCCGGGGGCGCGGTACACGTACGTGGAGCGCACCTGGACGCGGCCCGAGGTGGACTGGAGGTCCACGACGCCCGCGGTGGCGGTGATGCCCGTGTTGGCGCCGGTCGCTCCCACGCAGTGGGCCGCCGTGAGCACGATCTGCTGGGTGTAGAGGGCGCCGCCGCAGCCCATGGAGAGCCGGACCATGAACGGGAACTCCCCCTGTGCGGCGCGGGTGCCGCCGACGACGGGGGAGGGGGCGGCCTGTGCGGCCGAGACGGGCTGGAGGCTGACGATCGCGAGGGCGGCGGCGCCGATCGTGGCGCATCTCTTGAGCGCCGTGAGGATTCTCTTCACCGTGATGCCTTCCATGTGGGGGGTTGGCATGGGCAGGTCAAACCTGCCTGGAGTATGAGAACCCCGCGCCCGCCGCACAAGGGAGGCGATCCGGCCACGTACACTCCCCGCCCGAGGGCTCCCGCCCGGCGCGCACTCATGGCGCGTCACTCCGACGGGTCAGCCGACGCGCCGGTCCGTGTGAAGGGCGTCTCACCGCCCGGCTTTGTGCGACCTCTACAACCGCCCGGCCCTCTGAGCAGTCCGAACGCCTGCAAGCCACCCCGGTTCTGTTCAGGGGCACCAGGAAAACGGGTCGGAGACTGTACGGAGTCGACGTCTCCCTTTCCTTGGTGCTCTTCGTAAGGTCGCTACATGACCGTTTTGGAAGAGACGACGGGTGAGCCGACCGCCGAGCCGACGGACGCGCGCGGGCGCGTGGCCGAGCTGCACGAGATCCGTGCGCAGGCCCTGGCCGGGCCGGGCGAGAAGGCGACGGCGGCGCAGCACGCCAAGGGCAAGCTGACCGCCCGGGAGCGCATCGAACTGCTCCTGGACCCGGGCTCCTTCCAGGAGGTCGAGCAGCTGCGCCGGCACCGGGCGACCGGATTCGGCCTGGAGGCGAAGAAGCCGTACACCGACGGCGTCGTCACCGGCTGGGGCACGGTCGAGGGCCGCACGGTCTTCGTCTACGCCCATGACTTCCGCATCTTCGGCGGCGCGCTGGGCGAGGCCCACGCCACGAAGATCCACAAGATCATGGACATGGCCATCGCGGCCGGCGCGCCCCTGGTCTCCCTCAACGACGGCGCCGGCGCCCGCATCCAGGAGGGCGTCTCCGCGCTCGCCGGCTACGGCGGCATCTTCCAGCGCAACACCAAGGCGTCCGGCGTCATCCCGCAGATCAGCGTGATGCTCGGCCCGTGCGCGGGCGGCGCGGCCTACAGCCCCGCCCTCACCGACTTCGTGTTCATGGTCCGCGACACCTCGCAGATGTTCATCACCGGCCCGGACGTCGTCAAGGCGGTCACCGGCGAGGAGATCACGCAGAACGGCCTCGGCGGCGCCGACGTCCACGCGGAGACCTCCGGCGTCTGCCACTTCGCGTACGACGACGAGGAGACCTGCATCGCGGAGGTCCGCTACCTCCTCTCGCTCCTCCCGCAGAACAACCGCGAGAACCCGCCCCGCGTCGAGTGCTCCGACCCCGCCGAGCGGCGCGGCGAGGCCCTGCTCGACCTGGTCCCGGCGGACGGCAACCGCCCGTACGACATGGCCAAGGTCATCGAGGAGCTCGTCGACGACGGCGAGTACCTGGAGGTCCACGAGCGCTGGGCGCGCAACATCATCTGCGCGCTGGCCCGCCTGGACGGCCAGGTCGTCGGCATCGTCGCCAACCAGCCGCAGGCCCTCGCCGGCGTCCTCGACATCGAGGCCAGCGAGAAGGCCGCCCGATTCGTGCAGATGTGCGACGCCTTCAACATCCCGATCGTCACCCTTCTGGACGTCCCCGGCTTCCTCCCCGGCGTCGACCAGGAGCACGGTGGAATCATCCGCCACGGCGCGAAGCTCCTCTACGCCTACTGCAACGCGACCGTGCCCCGGATCTCCCTGATCCTGCGCAAGGCGTACGGAGGCGCCTACATCGTCATGGACAGCCAGTCGATCGGCGCCGACCTGACCTTCGCCTGGCCCACCAACGAGATCGCCGTCATGGGGGCCGAGGGCGCCGCGGGCGTCATCTTCCGACGTCAGATCGCCGAGGCCGAGGACCCCGAAGCCATGCGGGCCCGCATGGTCAAGGAGTACAAGTCCGAGCTGATGCACCCGTACTACGCGGCCGAGCGCGGCCTCGTCGACGACGTCATCGACCCCGCCGAGACCCGCGAGGTGCTCGTCAGGTCGCTGGCGATGCTCCAGTCCAAGCACGCCGACCTGCCCTCGCGCAAGCACGGCAACCCCCCGCAGTAACCCAGCGGACGCTCCGCGACACCACAGCGGAAACCTCTTCCACGGAGACTCACTTTCATGAACCCGCCTGACATCCGCGTCGAGAAGGGCCACGCCGAGCCCGAGGAAGTCGCCGCCATCACGGCGATCCTCCTGGCCCGCGCCGCCGCCCGGACCTCCGAGCCCACCCCGACCCACCGCGGCCGCCCCAGGGCCGGCTGGCGCCGCCTGGAACGCGAGAACGGCTTCCGCGCCCCCCACAGCTGGCGCTGAGCCTTTCCGGCAACGACGAGAAGGGCCCCTCTTTCGAGGGGCCCTTCTCGTCGTTGCCTGGAGGGCGCGGGGAACTGCGCGACCAACCACGGGCTGCCCGCAGACGGCGTACAACCGTCAGGGGCAGCCCGGTGGCCGCACGCCCGCTAACGCAAGCGAGCCATGAGGGCGTGCTCCACGAGAGTGATCAGCGCCGACTTGGCGTCAGCGCGATGCCGCGCGTCCGTCGTGATGATCGGGGTGTCCGGACCGATCTGCAGCGCCTCGCGCACCTCGTCCGGGTTGTACGGCTGGTTGCCGTCGAAGCCGTTGAGGGCGATCACGAACGGCAGACCCGAGTTCTCGAAGTAGTCGACCGCGGGGAAGCAGTCGGCGAGACGGCGGGTGTCCACGAGCACGATCGCGCCGATGGCGCCGCGTACCAGGTCGTCCCACATGAACCAGAAGCGGTCCTGGCCGGGCGTACCGAAGAGGTACAGGATCAGGTCCTGGTCCAGGGTGATACGGCCGAAGTCCATCGCCACCGTCGTGGTGGTCTTGTCTCCGGTGTGGGTGAGGTCGTCGATGCCTGCCGAAGCAGACGTCATGACGGCCTCGGTACGCAGCGGGTTGATCTCCGAGACGGCCCCGACGAACGTGGTCTTGCCCACGCCGAAGCCACCCGCCACCACGATCTTCGCTGAGGTGGTGGAGCGGGAAGGACCGCCGCTAGAGCTTGCGAAGTCCACTGAGCACCCTTTCGAGCAGTGTCACGTCTGGCTGGCCGCCGGCGTTCTCGTCGCCGCCGGGCTGATGGATGGCGACCAGTCCCGCCTCCGCCAAGTCGGCGACGAGGATCCTGGCCACGCCGAGAGGGATGGTCAGGAGGGCCGAGATCTCGGCCACCGACTTGATCTCACGGCACAGATTGCAGATCCGCTGATGCTCGGGCAGTTGGCCCTGCATCTGGTGCGGCTGCGCAGTGGTGTGCACCAGCGCCTCGATGGCGAGCTGGTAGCGCGGGCGCGTCCGGCCGCCGGTCATGGCGTACGGACGCACCAGGGGGTTGTTCGACGCCCCGGCGGGCGCCGGCTCGGGACGGCGCTGCGGCTGCACGGGCTGGATGCGCGGCGAGTGCGGCCGGTCGTACGGGGACGGCCCGGGACCCTGCGGACCCTGGGGCGTGTACGGCCGCTGCTGGCTCGGGGCGGAGGGGAAGTTGTAACGGTTCGGGTTCTGGGAACCGTCGCCTTGACCCTGGGCAGGGCCGTACGACCAGTTGCCCGAATGTGAACCGCCTGGGGGTGTTGCCACTTTCTCTCCTCCTCCGACTGTGCCTGGCACCCGTTCATGTGGAAGCCGCGTCCCGAAACCCTACGGCCTCGGGACGCCAAAACGCACCGTCCGTTTGTTAGTTGAGAAGGCTTCCTTGGAGCTCCGCACGAAGGTCGGGCGTCAGAACCGTACCGGCACGGTCCACCAGGAGGGCCATCTCGTACCCGATGAGGCCGATGTCCGCCTCCGGGTGGGCGAGAACCGCGAGCGAGGAACCGTCGGAGATGGACATGATGAAGAGGAATCCCCGCTCCATCTCCACAACCGTCTGGTTCACACTGCCTCCCTCGAAGATGCGGGAGGCGCCTGCCGTCAGAGACGTCAGACCGGAGGCGACGGCCGCGAGCTGGTCGGCGCGGTCGCGGGGGAAGCCTTCGGACATCGCCAGAAGGAGTCCGTCGGCGGAGACCACCACCGTGTGGGACACCCCCGGGGTGTTGTCCACGAAGTTGGTGATCAACCAGTTCAGGTTCTGTGCCGCCTGGCTCATCGGGCTCACACTAACGCTCCTGGTTGTAGGTGCTGTCAGGACCGAGGCCCTGGCCGTTCGTTTCACTGCCTGCGTTGCGCCCGCGCTGTACGCCGCGACGCAGGTTGCTCAGCCTGCCTCGGACGTCCTCCGGGGCGCGGGAGACCTGGGGGCCTCCCTGGGGGGTGCTCTCGGCGGTGCCCTCGACCAGATTGGCCTTGGGCACACGTCGCGGCAGACCGGAGGAGGTGACCCCACCCGCCTTGGGCTTGCGGAGCGAGGCGGCCTGCTGCCAGCGCGCGTCGTTCGCCGAACGCCAGCTGTCGTCGCCCCCGCCGTCGCCCTCCGAAGTGGTGGCCGGCGCTTCCTGGTTCACGGGGCGAGAGCCGTTCGAACCGCTCGCCGCCGCGATGGATCCGCGGCGGGGCAGCCCGGCGTCGGTCATCGTGGGAGCGGAGGAGGCGGCCGGACCCGGACGGTCGAAGCCTACGCGGTCCTGCTCACCTGCGTCAGCGGCCTGCGCGGATTCCGCTTCCGGAGCGTACTGGTCCGGGTAACCGTTGCGGTAACCGCTCTGCTGCGGCCAGTCGTCCTGGTAGGACTGCTCCTCGTAGGATCCGAAGCCGTCGGCGGCGTCGGCGCGGCCTGCGGAACGCTCGTCCTGCGCCGGCTCCGCGTACGCGGAGTCCGGGTAGCCGCCGTTCTGGGCGTAGCCGCCGTTGTGCGGCGCACCGCCGCCCGTCGAGAAGCCGTCGCCCGCCGAGAAGGCGTCGCCCTGGGGCGCCTGACCGTTCGACGTGAGGTACGGGTCCTCGTACGCCTGGCGCTGCTGTTCGCCGTACGGCGTCTGCTGGTCGTAGGCCGAGGGCTGCTCAGCGTACCCCGTGGCTGCGTTGGCGCCGGCGTCGTAGCCGCCCTGCGCACCGGCGAAGCCGTTCTGGGGGGCGTCGTAGGACTGCTGCTGCGGCTGGCCGAAGTTCTCGCCGTAGGCGGGCGACTCGGGGGCGCGCTGCTGCTGCGACTGCGGCTGCTGCTCTTCGTGCGGCTGGGACTCCAGGGCCGCACGGCGCTCCTCGCGCATCAGGGAACGGCCCACGGGGTCCAGGTCGCGCAGGTCGTCGGGGACCGAGGGGTAGGCGTTGTCGTCGAAGCCGAGTTCGGCCGCGGTGCGCATCGGCACGCCGTTGTTGAAGTCCTCGGCGCCGAAGTTCTGCTCCGGGATGATCTGCGAGACGGTGAACTCGTCGCGCTCGGCGGGCTGCTCGCCGCCGCCGCCGTGAGTGATCGCGTCCGGCAGCATGACCAGCGAGGTGGTGCCGGCCTGCTCGCCCGAGGGGCGCAGCTGGACCCGGATGCCGTGCCGGTCGGACAGCCGGCCGACCACGAACAGGCCCATGCGCTGGGAGATCGCGGCGTCGACGGTCGGCGGGTTGGCCAGCTTGTGGTTGATGTCCGCGAAGTCCTCGGCGGTCAGGCCGATTCCCTTGTCGTGGATCTCGATCATCACCCGGCCGTCGGGCAGACGGGTCGCAGTGACGCGGACCTTGGTCTGCGGGGAGGAGAACGTCGTCGCGTTCTCCAGCAGCTCGGCGAGCAGGTGCACGAGGTCGGTCACGGCACGGCCGTGGATCTCGGCCTCCGGGACGCCGGACAGCTCGATGCGCTCGTACTGCTCCACCTCGGAGGAGGCGGCGCGCAGCACGTCGACCAGCGGGACCGGCTGGTCCCAGCGGCGGCCGGGCTCCTCGCCGGCGAGGACGAGGAGGTTCTCGCCGTTGCGCCGCATACGGGTCGCCAGGTGGTCCAGGCGGAAGAGGTTCTCCAACTGGTCCGGGTCGGCCTCGTTGTTCTCCAGGTCGGTGATCAGGGTCAGCTGGCCCTCGATCAGGGACTGGTTGCGGCGCGAGAGGTTGGTGAAGATCGCGTTGATGTTGCCCCGCAGCAGGGCCTGTTCGGCGGCGAGCCGGACGGCCTCGCGGTGGACCTGGTCGAAGGCGCGGGCGACTTCGCCGATCTCGTCGGTGGTGGTGATCGGGATCGGGGCGACCCGGGTGTCGACGCGCCCGGGGTCGGTGCGGGAGAGCTGGTCGACCAGCATCGGCAGCCGCTGCTCGGCGACCCCGAAGGCGGCGTTGCGCAGCTGGCGCATCGACTGGCTCATCTGCCGCGCCATGAGACTGGCGATGATGAAGGCGGCGAGAAGGGCGACGATGACGATGCTGCCGTTGACGATGGCGTCACGGCGGGCGTCGGAGGCGATGTCCCCGGCGTCGCTCACCGCGCGGTCGATCAGTTCCTTCTCGACCTGGCTGTAGGCCTGGAACTTCAGCGTGGCGGCCCCCATCCACGCCTGGGCGGTGATGCCCTGGTCGGCGAGGTCGGAGGGCTTCTGGCCACTACCGATGGCCCCGATCATGTCCTTCATGGGGGGCGCGGGGACGTAGTTCCGCCCCGCGGCCTCCGCCTTGGCCTTGGCGTCGGCCGCCAGCTGCTGGCCCTCGGCCTGCTTCTGCTGCAGGACCTGCTGCAGCCGGTTGGCATCCGCCGTGGTGCCGCCGGACACGTACTCCTGGAGCGCGATCTGCTCCAGGTACGCGTACGAGGTGAACGCGGTGACCTGGCGGGTGAAGGTCTTCTCCTCGGGGCTCGGCCGCACCAGCAGGTGCATGCCGATCGAACGCTGGAGCGACTCGGCGCCCTTGGCCAGGGCGATGGCGTAGACCGTGCGGCCGTAAGCGGTGATGTTGCCGGTGCCCAGACCGAGTTCGTTGGAGAACTCCATCAGCAGGTGCTCGACGGCGACGTAACCCTCTTCGGTCTGCACCGGGTCGGACTTCGCGGTGTAGGCGGCCGCGCGCACCTTGGCGAGCTGTGGTTCGGTTTCCTCGACAAGGTTCAGCCTGCGCTTGAGGCCCGGCTTGTCCGGCATGCCGACGACTTCGGCGTGGAAGGCCTTGGCCTTCTCGTCGGTGACGGCGCGGGCGTTCTTGACGACCTCGCTGTCCTTCTTGTTCTGCAGGAGCGGCTCGGCGGACACGTCCCGCTCGTTGAGGAGGGCCTCGGCGTACTCGCCGGCGGCGGCCACGATCTTCGCGGTCTTCTCCGCGTCCAGCGCCTCCTGCCAGGTGTCGATCGACGTCTTCACCTGGAAGCCGCCCATGACCAGGCCGACCAGCACGGGTATGAGCAGGATGGCGTTCAGCCGGGTCGGCACGCGCCAGTTGCGCGGGGAGAGACGACCACCGCTCTTGGCGGGTGCGGCCGTCGGCTCCGAGCCGGGCACAGGGGCGGTCGCCGCTCCGCGCGGCGGCGGGGTGAAGTTGCCCCGCGCCGCCGGCTCGGGACTTTTCTTGCTTCGCCTCACTCGACCAACAACCTCTCGGCGGTCGGCACCTTCGTCGTGCCGCAGTGTCTCAGAGCCCGGTCAGCCATCGACCATGAGTACGTCATTGACTATTGGGCAGTTCAGGCATTCCAGCACGTCGGCCTGCGCTCCTCCAAACACCGGTAGGGCACGAATCCTTGGGATGTAAGCCCTAGATAAAACGGTCAAACAGCGCGAGCCCCGCCAAATGGCGGGGCTCGCGGGAGCGCAGTGAGACCGGACGACCGCGAAGCGTGGCCGTACCACCCGATTCCTCTGCCGAAACGTTATGAACACCGGAGCCGGCCGTGTCAAAGGCCACAGCCGGCTCCGATCCGCCTACGACGGCTGCCGTAGGGCAGCGCCGGGAGTGCTACCGCAGACGCGCCATCAACGCGTGTTCCACCAGGGTGATCAGAGCGCTCTTGGCGTCCGACCGGTGCCGTGCGTCGGTGGTGATGATCGGGGTGTCCGGACCGATCTGCAGCGCCTCGCGCACCTCCTCCGGCTGGTACGGCTGCTGACCGTCGAAGCCGTTGAGGGCGACGACGAACGGCAGGCCGCTGTTCTCGAAGTAGTCCACCGCCGGGAAGCAGTCCGCCAGCCGGCGCGTGTCCACCAGCACCACCGCGCCGATCGCGCCACGCACCAGGTCGTCCCACATGAACCAGAACCGGTCCTGGCCCGGAGTGCCGAACAGGTAGAGGATCAGGTCCTGGTCGAGCGTGATGCGGCCGAAGTCCATGGCCACCGTGGTGGTGGTCTTGCCCCCGGTGTGGGTGAGGTCGTCGATGCCCGCGCTCGCGGACGTCATCACGGCTTCCGTGCGCAGCGGGTTGATCTCCGAGACGGCGCCCACGAACGTGGTCTTGCCCACGCCGAAGCCGCCCGCCACCACGATCTTCGCGGAGGTGGTGGCCCGGCCTCCGTCAGAGCTTGCGAAGTCCACTGAGCACCCTTTCGAGCAGCGTCACGTCAGGTGCGCCGCCGTTGTTCTCATCGCCGCCCGGCTGGTGGATGGCCACCAGACCGGCCTCGGCGAGGTCCGCGACGAGGATCCGCGCCACGCCCAGCGGCATGGCCAGGAGCGCCGAGACCTCCGCGACCGACTTCACCTCACGGGTGAGGTGGCAGATGCGCTGGTGCTCGGGAAGCAGCCCCATGAGCGCTGCCGGGTCGGCCGTGGTGGTGATCAGCGCCTCGATGGCGAGCTGATAGCGCGGCCGGGTCCGGCCGCCGGTCATCGCGTAAGGACGCACCAGCGGCTGGTCGCCCTCATCCCCGTACGGCTCCGCGTACGGGTCATGAGAGGCGGTGGGCGGGGTCATGAATCCTCCGGGCGGGACAGCATGTCTCGGTCAGTCGTGCCGTCCGTCGAGGCCGGTGGGGGGATGGTGGCGGCCGGACGGTGATTTCGTGAGGGGGGTGGTACCGGGGACGGTCAGTGGAGCAGACTGCCTTGGAGTTCGGCGCGCAGGTCGGGCGTCAGGACCGCGCCCGCGCGGTCGACGAGGAGCGCCATCTCGTAGCCGACGAGGCCGATGTCGCACTCCGGGTGTGCGAGCACGGCGAGGGACGAGCCGTCCGAGACGGACATGAGGAAGAGGAATCCCCGCTCCATCTCGACGACCGTCTGGGACACCCGGCCGCCCTCGAAGATCCTCGAGGCGCCCGCGGTCAGCGAGGTGAGCCCGGACGCGACGGCCGCCAGCTGGTCGGCACGGTCGCGTGGGAATCCCTCGGACATCGCCAGCAGAAGCCCGTCGGCGGACACGACGACGGTGTGGGACACCCCGGGGGTGTTGTCCACGAAGTTGGTGATCAACCAGTTCAGATTCTGGGCCGCCTGGCTCATCTGGCTCAACTAACGCTCCTGCTGGTGAGTGGGGCTGGGGAAACTGCCGGTCGAGCCGTTGCCGGCCTGACGACCCTGTGCGATGCCCCGACGAAGATTGGTCAGCCGTCCGCGTACGTCGTCAGGCGCACGCGAGACCTGCGGACCGCTTTGGTGCTGTTGCTGCTGAGCCGTGCCCGGGACGAGGTTCGCCCGGGGCACCCGGCGCGGCAGGCCGGAGGTGGTGACGCCGCCCGCGGCCGGCTGCCGGACGCGCTCGGCCTGACGGACGAGTTCGTCGTTGGGCGAGGTGCGCCACGAGGAGGTCGTGGCGCCCGTGGCCGCGGGACGCTGGGGTGCGGCGGGAGCCTGCGGCTGCTGCCGCTGAGGCGCCGGCGCCGCGCCGTTGCCGTCCTCGCCCTGGGCACCGTGGAACCAGTTGGTCTCCAGGGTGTCGTAGAGCGGGGTACGGCCGTCGCCGGGACCCTGGGCCGGCGGCAGCGCCTCCGGCTCGGGGCGGGCGGCGTGACGCTGCGGGGCGGGCTGCTGCTGTGGGGAGCCGTAGCCGTTGCCCGCGGTGTCGTTCTGGGGCCGCTGGTACTGGCCCGTGGACGCGGGGTCCTGACGGGCGGGCAGCGAGGGCTGCCCGGGAGCGGCGCTGTCGTAGCCCGGTGCGGCGAACTGGCCGGTGGAGCCGTTGTCGTACGCCTGCGGAGCCGCGAACCGGCCCTGGTCCGCCGGGGTGTTCTGGGCGCCCGGGGAGCCGAAGACGTCCGAGCGGACGAAGCCGTCCTGCTGGCCGCCCGCGTCGGGAGCCGGGAACTGGCCCGTGTCCTGGTGACGGTCGTTGCCCTGGCCGCCGTTGACCGCCGGGTACTGACCCGTGCCCTGGCCGCCGGCCGGGCGCATGAAGTCGGCGGGGCCGGCCGTGCCCTGGCGCTCGTCGATGCGGGGGAGCGCGGGTATCTCGGCGGTGGAGCCGGGACCCCGGTCGCTCACGCGCGGCATCTGCGCGGTCTGGGCGGCGTCCGGCTCCTCGTGGCCGCGCGGGGCGTCCAGCGGGGTGCGCGCGGCCGGCGGGTAGGAACCGTCGTCGGCCCAGTTGGTACCGACGTTCCCGCGCGGCGGCCGGTTGCCGCCCGGCAGTTCGGCGCGCGGTCCGCCGCGCGGCGCCAGCTGCGGCTGACGGCCGCGGCCGCCTTGCTCGGACCGGTTGTCCTGGGGGCGCTGCGCGGACGGCGGACGCCCGCCGCCGAACAGGTCCTGACCCTGGGAGGGCGCGCCGGTACCGGCCGCCTGGAGGCCCTGCGGGGCGCCCGGGGCCTGACCGCCGAAGCCGGCGCCCGCCGGGGCCGGGCGCCCCTGCTGGGGCGAGGCGGGGGGCTGAGGTCCGCGCGGGGGGTTGTTCGGACGGCCGCCGCCGTCCCGTCCGGGCAGCGCGGCCCGGGGGCCCTGACCGGCGGGCAGGCGGCCGCTGTTGCCGCCGCCGAAGGCGCCGCCACCGCCGAGCGCGCCGGCCTGCTGACCGCCCTGCTGACCGCCCTGACGGCGGGCGGCAGCGGCGCCGGCGGCGGCCTGCGCGGCGGCGGGACCGCCGGAGGCCGCGCCCTGGCCGGGCTTGGGCTGCGGCTTCTTGCCGCCCTGGGCGACGTCGACGGGCAGCATGACCAGCGCGGTCGTACCACCGGAGTCGGACGGGCGCAGCTGGATGCGGATGCCGTGCCGCTGCGACAGCCGGCCGACCACGAAGAGGCCCATGCGGCGGGAGACGGAGACGTCCACGGTGGGCGGCGAGGCGAGCCGCTCGTTGATCGCGGCGAGGTCCTCGGGGGAGAGGCCGATGCCGGTGTCGTGGATCTCGATCAGCACCCGGCCGTCGGGCAGCGCGTGACCGGTGACCTTGACCTTGGTCTGCGGCGAGGAGAACGAGGTGGCGTTCTCCAGCAGCTCGGCGAGGAGGTGCACGAGGTCGTTGACGACCCGGCCGGCGACCTCGGTGGTCGGCACCGAGGCCAGCTCGATGCGCTCGTACTGCTCCACCTCGGACGCGGCGGCGCGCAGCACGTCGACCAGCGGGACCGGGCGGGTCCAGCGCCGGCCGGGCTCCTCACCCGCGAGGACGAGGAGGTTCTCACCGTTACGGCGCATACGGGTCGCGAGGTGGTCGAGCTTGAACAGCGAGGACAGCTGGTCCGGGTCGGCCTCGCGGGACTCCAGTTCGGAGATGAGCGAGAGCTGACGCTGGATGAGGCCCTGGGAGCGGCGCGAGAGGTTGGTGAACATCGCGTTGACGTTGCCCCGCAGCAGGGCCTGCTCGGCGGCGAGACGGACGGCCTCGCGGTGCACGTCGTCGAAGGCCGCGGCCACCTTGCCGATCTCGTCCCTGGAGTGCACACCGACCGACTCGACGGAGGTGTCGACGTCCTGCGGGTCGGACTCGGACAGCTGCTTGACCAGCTCGGGCAGCCGGTCCTGGGCGACCCTGGTGGCGGTCTCCTGGAGGCGGCGCAGCGAGCGGATCATGGACCGGGCGACGACGAAGGCGCCGACCAGCGAGACGCCGAGCACGAGCAGGATCAGCGCACCGGAGATGATCGCTTCCTGCTCCGACTCGGCGCGCAGCTCGCGGGCCTTCTGCTCCATCTGCTCCAGCAGCGTGGTCTCGATGTTCTTCATCTGCTGGATCTTGGTGGTGCTGGCGTCGAACCAGTCCTGGTACGACCGCTTGTTCAGCGACTGCAGACCGGTGGCCGAGCCGAGGGCCCGGGTGGCGTAGGTGTCCGCGTCCTCGATGGTGGGACTGCCCTGCTCGACGGGCTCCAGCAGGGTCTCGGCGTCGTCGTCGCCATAGATGCTGCGGAAGCTCGCGAGTTCGGAGTCCTGGTTCTGCAGCGCGGCGTCGCCGTACTGGCGGTCGTTCTCGGAGAGCTTGCCGAGCTGGGTGTTGCTCGCCGGCAGGGCGGCCGACAGGACGGCCCGCTGGACGGAGGCGTACTCCTTGGCGGAGGAGAAGGCGGCCAGCGCGCGGGTGCGCTGGATCATCTCCGGGTTGCTGGTGGCCTGCGCCATGTCCTGCGACAGGTCGAGCAGCGAGGTGATGAGGCGGTGGTACGCCTCCACCGTCTGGGTGGAGTTGTTCTGCTCCGCGTAGGCCGCCTTGCGGACCTTGGCGATGTTGCCGAGGTCGCCGAGCAGACCCACGAGGCTGTCGCGGACGCCCTGGAGGTTGTCGTCCGAGCTGGCGGCGTCGATGTCCTCGGAGGAGTCGCTGAACGCGGCCAGCGACTGGTCCGTCTTCTCCCGGACGCCCTTGATCGTCGCGTCGGTCTCCTTCGCGCCGTGGGCGAGGGGGCCGGCGGACTTGTCGCGCTCCTCCTGGAGGCGGCTGGCCAGCTCGGTGGCCTGCTTGGTCATGTCGGTGAGCAGCCGCATGTTGTCGAGCTGCTGGATGTCGTCCATCGACTGGCTGATGCGCAGCGTGCCCAGCGTCGTGGCCGCGACCACGGGCAGGGTCAGCAGCGCGACCAGTCGGGTGGAGATGCGCCAGTTGCGCAGAGCGACACGGGAGCCGGTGCCGGGGGAGGCGGCCGGAGGCTTCACCGTCGGAGTCTGGGGGAGCGCGGCCGCGGACGCGGACGTGCCGGAGCGGCCGCCGCCGTCACCGGAGGCCTGGCCCGGATTCTGGGCGTGCTGGGGCGAGGAGCTGCCGGCCGTGGGGCCAGTCCCGCCGTGCGGCTCCGGCTCCGCCGAAGCGCTGCCATCCCTCTTGAAACGTCCCTGCACTAGCGTCGCAACCTCTGGACCAGGCGCCCCCCGCGTGAACGGAAGGACGGTGTCGGCGTGTTGAGGGGTGCCCTGAATGCGGCCCCTCTAACGGTCGTGATGGACCGGCGCTGGCTCCCCCTTCTCGCCGCCGCTC
The DNA here is from genome assembly GCF_044740925.1 of Streptomyces sp. NPDC088254. NCBI lineage: Bacteria > Bacillati > Actinomycetota > Actinomycetes > Kitasatosporales > Streptomycetaceae > Streptomyces > Streptomyces sp. NPDC088254. The sequence goes on from NZ_JBIURQ010000015.1 coordinate 106,719, forward strand.
GGCGCTGCTGTGCGCCCTGCGCGCCGGCCAGTTCCAGCGGCGGTCCGTGAGATTCCAGCACAGTGCCGGATCTCCAACAAGGCTTGGTGGCCGGGCTGTGACATGAGTGACAGTCCGTGAGGGGTGGATTACCGCATGTAGAAAGTGTTCTCTCGCAATGCGGACAAAGGCGGGCGAAGGTCTGGGATCAGGGACGTGTCCCAGTCGCCATGATCAGGAGCGAAATGGGTGGTTCGGTATGCCGATGTCCGTTTCCTCATGCCCGCGGGTGGGCCTGATTTGACCGAATTGGGTGGGGATTCGTGAGCAAACTCACACGCAGATCATGAGACCTTCACGCCTTCCCCGGGAATGGCGTGCATAGCCTGAGCCTTTACAGATATGGCAAATCCGACAAGCCGCGCCCCTGCGGAGGTCCGCCGACGGCCCTCCCGGCGCCCGAAGAGAACAGGGCTACGTAGAACAGTGAAGACGACCGCGATGTTCCACAAGATCGCCAACCCGCAGCGTACGACGCTGGCGCACCTCAAGGACGCCGACGAGCTGCGGCTCCTCGAACAGAGGGAGCACGCCGTCGATCTCCCGGCCCAGACCGCCAACCCCAAGCGCACCATCCTCAACGAGGTACCCGTCGCGGCACTCGCCGCCTCCGCGGAGTAGTACGCGCGCCGGCCGCCGGATGCTCAAGGCGGCCGTCCACGGATGTCAAGGGCGTCCCCGGCCGGGGACGCCCTTCCGCGTTAGCCTGGACCGTCAGACTCCCGCCAGCTCAGCAAGGGGCCAACCAACCCGTGCGCATCGCCAGGTTCTCCATCGACGGGAACGTCGCCTTCGGCGCGGTCGAAGGCGACAAGCCGGACGAGCTCGTCCTGAACATCATCAAGGGCATCCCGTTCGCGGAACACGAGCTCTCCGGCACCAGGGTGCCGATGAGCAAGGTCCGGCTGCTCCCGCCCGTGCTGCCCAACAAGGTCGTGGCCTTCGGCCGCAACTACGCCGAGCACGCGCGTGAACTGGGCCACGACGTCCCCGACGCCCCGTTCGCTTTCTTCAAGCCGTCGACCTCGGTCATCGGGCCCGGCGACAACATCCAGTACCCGCCGTTCTCCGAGGAACTGCACCACGAGGCCGAGCTCGCCGTCGTCATCGGCCGCATGTGCCGCGAGGTCCCGCGCGAACGCGTCGCCGACGTCATCCTCGGCTACACCTGCGCCAACGACGTCACCGCGCGTGACGTCCAGCGGCGCGAGAAGCAGTGGGCCAGGGCCAAGGGCTTCGACAGCTCCTGCCCGCTCGGCCCGTGGGTGGAGACGGACCTGGACCTGAAGGCCGCGTCCGACCTCACCGTCCAGCTCACGGTCAACGGCCGGCAGCGGCAGCTCGGCCGCACCAGCGAGATGATCCACCCCATCGAGGATCTGATCGTCAACATCACCGAGGCCATGACGCTGCTCCCCGGCGACGTGATCCTCACGGGCACCCCGGCAGGGGTCGGCCCCCTCAACGTCGGCGACGAGGTCGCCGTCACCATCGAAGGCATCGGCACTCTCACCAACAAGGTTGTCAAGCGTGGCTAGCGCACCCGGCTCCCCCGTACGCGTCCGTTTCTGTCCCTCGCCCACCGGTAACCCCCATGTGGGCCTGGTCCGCACCGCCCTGTTCAACTGGGCGTTCGCCAAGCACCACCAGGGCACCCTGGTCTTCCGCATCGAGGACACCGACGCCGCCCGCGACTCCGAGGAGTCCTACGAGCAGCTGCTCGACTCGATGCGCTGGCTGGGCTTCGACTGGGACGAGGGCCCCGAGGTCGGCGGCCCGCACGCGCCGTACCGCCAGTCGCAGCGCATGGACCTCTACAAGGACGTCGCGCAGAAGCTGCTCGACGCCGGCCACGCCTACCGCTGCTACTGCTCCCAGGAGGAGCTGGACACCCGCCGCGAGGCCGCCCGGGCCGCCGGCAAGCCGTCCGGCTATGACGGCCACTGCCGTGAGCTGACCGCCGCCCAGGTCGAGGAGTACCAGGCCCAGGGCCGCGAGCCGATCGTCCGCTTCCGCATGCCCGACGAGGCGATCACCTTCACCGACCTGGTCCGCGGCGAGCTGACCTTCACCCCGGAGAACGTCCCGGACTACGGCATCGTCCGCGCCAACGGCGCCCCGCTCTACACGCTGGTCAACCCGGTCGACGACGCCCTGATGGAGATCACCCACGTCCTGCGCGGCGAGGACCTGCTCTCCTCCACCCCCCGCCAGATCGCCCTCTACAAGGCGCTGATCGAACTGGGCGTCGCCAAGGGCATCCCGGCCTTCGGCCACCTGCCGTACGTCATGGGCGAGGGCAACAAGAAGCTCTCCAAGCGTGACCCGCAGGCGAGCCTGAACCTCTACCGGGAGCGCGGCTTCCTCCCCGAGGGGCTGCTCAACTACCTCTCCCTGCTGGGCTGGTCGCTCTCGGCCGACCAGGACGTCTTCTCCACCGACGAGATGGTCGCGGCCTTCGACGTCACGGACGTCAACCCCAACCCGGCCCGCTTCGACCTCAAGAAGTGCGAGGCGATCAACGCCGACCACATCCGGCTGCTCGACGTGAAGGACTTCACCGAGCGCTGCACCCCGTGGCTGAAGGCCCCGTTCGCGCCCTGGGCGCCGGAGGACTTCGACGAGGGCAAGTGGCACGCGATCGCCCCGCACGCGCAGACCCGGCTGAAGGTCCTCTCCGAGATCACCGACAACGTCGACTTCCTCTTCCTCCCCGAGCCGGTCTTCGACGAGGTGAGCTGGGCCAAGGCGATGAAGGAGGGCAGCGAGGCCCTGCTGCGCACCGCCCGCGAGAAGCTGGAGTCGGCCGACTGGACGTCCGCCGAGTCCCTCAAGGAGGCCGTCCTCGCGGCCGGCGAGGCCCACGGCCTCAAGCTCGGCAAGGCCCAGGCCCCGGTCCGCGTCGCCGTCACCGGCCGCACGGTCGGCCTGCCCCTCTTCGAGTCCCTGGAGATCCTGGGCAAGGACAAGACCCTGACCCGCATCGACGCGGCCCTGGCCAGGCTGGCGTCGTAACGCGCACCACGTGAGGGGCGGTGTCCGGAAAGAGCCCGGGCGCCGCCCCTCACGCACGCGCTACCGTCGAGGCCATGACGATTCGCGCGGTTGTCTGGGACGTCGACGACACCCTCTTCGACTACACGAGCGCCGACCGGGAGGGCATGCGCAGGCATCTGGACGTCGAGGGACTCCTGGCCGCGTACGACACCCCCGAGGCCGCCGTCGTCCGGTGGCGGGAGGTCACCGACCGGCAGTGGCGGCGTTTCGAGGCGGGCGAGGTCACCTTCGAGGGGCAGCGCCGCGACCGGGTGCGGGTCTTCCTGGGCCGTGAGATGACCGACGCGGAGGCCGACGTCTGGTTCCGGCGTTACATGGATCACTACGAGGCGGCCTGGGCGCTCTTCCCCGACGTGCTGCCCGTCCTGGACGCCCTCGCCACCAGCCACCGCCACGCCGTGCTCTCCAACTCCAGCATCCACGTCCAGGACCGCAAGCTGCGCGTCCTCGGCGTGCACGACCGCTTCGAGGCGATCCTGTGCGCGGCCGAACTCGGCGTCGCGAAACCGCAGGCCGCCGCGTTCCTCGCGGCCTGCGAGGCGCTCCGGCTGCCCCCGCACGAGGTGGCGTACGTCGGCGACCACCCGGAGATCGACGGCCAGGGCTCCGCCGACGCCGGCCTGCTCTCCGTGTGGGTCGACCGCCACGGCGGCACGGCCACCGTCGAACTCCCCTCCGGGCGGCACCGCATCGCCGACCTGTCCGAACTCCCGGCGATCCTCGGCGCGGATACCCGTTTTGGAGCGCAGTCCACCTTCGGGTAATGTTCCTTCTGCGCCGCCGGGGAGCGGGCCGAAAAGGCCGGAACCCGGGGGAGCGAACTAGAACAAGATCCCTTCCGGGGTCGGCGTTCCAGTGGCCTATGGTGTAATTGGCAGCACGACTGATTCTGGTTCAGTTAGTCTTGGTTCGAGTCCAGGTAGGCCAGCTCGCAGAGCTCATCTGCACCAGTGGAGATCTGCTCCACGAAGCCCCCGTTGTGTAGCGGCCTAGCACGCTGCCCTCTCAAGGCAGTAGCGCCGGTTCGAATCCGGTCGGGGGTACAGATCCTTCCCGCGGGGAGAGTTCGGGTAGCTCCCGCTCACCTCGATGCAGGATCGCTAGGGCCCCCGTTGTGTAGCGGCCTAGCACGCCGCCCTCTCAAGGCGGTAGCGCCGGTTCGAATCCGGTCGGGGGTACAAACTGGTCTAAACCACATTGGTCTATGGTGTAATTGGCAGCACGACTGATTCTGGTTCAGTTAGTCTAGGTTCGAGTCCTGGTAGACCAGCTCGGATCTGCGGCGGTGCCGTTTTGGACGCCTGCAAGATCCTCGCCCCCGTTGTGTAGCGGCCTAGCACGCCGCCCTCTCAAGGCGGTAGCGCCGGTTCGAATCCGGTCGGGGGTACAAGACAGCGGCTCCCCACCTCAGCTGAGGCGGGGAGCCGCTCGCGTTGTGCGACGGACAAGGCCGGTTCGCGGGACGCCGCCGCCCCGAGCGCGTCATGTGATCGTTCCTCCGTGGCCCGCCGCGGCGTTGAGGCCGGCCCCGGAGGAACGTGGTTCTGGCTTTCCGGTCAGCCCGTGCGGCGCAGCGCCTCCGAGAGGCGGCCCGCCGCGTCGATGACGGCCTGCGCGTGCATCCGCCCCGGGTGGCGGGTCAGACGCTCGATGGGGCCGGACACCGAGACGGCGGCCACGACCCGGTTGGAGGGGCCGCGCACGGGCGCGGAGACGGACGCCACGCCCGGCTCGCGCTCGCCGATCGACTGGGCCCAGCCCCGCCGCCGTACGCCCGACAGGGCCGTCGCCGTGAAGCGGGCGCCCTGCAGTCCGCGGTGCAGGCGCTCGGGCTCCTCCCAGGCCATCAGGATCTGCGCCGAGGAGCCCGCCTTCATCGTGAGCGTCGAGCCGACCGGGACCGTGTCCCGAAGGCCGGACAGGCGCTCCGCCGCGGCCACGCAGATCCGCATGTCGCCCTGGCGGCGGTAGAGCTGCGCGCTCTCGCCCGTCACATCGCGCAGGTGGGTGAGCACCGGGCCGGCGGTCGCGAGCAGACGGTCCTCGCCCGCGGCGGCGGCCAGTTCGGCAAGCCGCGGACCGAGGATGAACCGGCCCTGCATGTCGCGCGCCACCATGCGGTGGTGTTCCAGTGCCACGGCCAGCCGGTGGGCCGTGGGTCGTGCCAGTCCGGTCGCCGCGACCAAGCCCGCGAGGGTGGCCGGACCGGACTCCAGAGCGCTCAGGACGAGGGCTGCCTTGTCCAGAACGCCGACGCCGCTACTGTTGTCCATGAAACGATATTCCCGTCTCACTCTGTGAAACGCAAGTTCAATTTTCAGTGAGACGCGCAACCCTTGGACCTACAGCGGCCCGCAGACCAACGGGCCCGGCGGCGAGCGCCCGGGGACCGGGACAGGGTGCCGCCTCCACAAGATCTCTAGTTGGGCCGGGCGACTTCCGCCGGCCGGAGGGAAAGCGATGGGTAGGACACTCGCGGAGAAGGTCTGGGACGACCACGTCGTCCGGCGCGCCGAGGGCGAGCCCGACCTCCTCTTCATCGATCTGCACCTGCTGCACGAGGTGACCAGCCCGCAGGCCTTCGACGGACTGCGCCAGAACGGCCGGCCGGTGCGCCGCCTCGACCTCACCATCGCGACCGAGGACCACAACACTCCGACCCTCGACATCGACAAGCCCATCGCCGACCCGGTCTCCCGCGCCCAGCTGGAGACCCTGCGCAAGAACTGCGCCGAGTTCGGCGTCCGGCTGCACCCGCTCGGCGACGTCGAGCAGGGCGTCGTCCACGTCGTCGGACCGCAGCTGGGGCTGACCCAGCCGGGCATGACCGTCGTCTGCGGCGACTCCCACACCTCCACGCACGGCGCGTTCGGCGGACTGGCCTTCGGCATCGGCACCTCGCAGGTCGAGCATGTGCTGGCCACCCAGACGCTGCCGATGACCCGCCCCAAGACCATGGCCATCACGGTCGACGGCGAACTGCCCGAGGGCGTCACCGCCAAGGACCTGATCCTGGCGATCATCGCCCGCATCGGCACCGGCGGCGGCCAGGGTTACGTCCTGGAGTACCGCGGCTCCGCCATCGAGAAGCTCTCGATGGAGGCCCGGATGACCATCTGCAACATGTCGATCGAGGCCGGCGCCCGGGCCGGCATGATCGCCCCCGACGAGACGACCTTCGCCTACCTCGAGGGCCGTCCGCACGCCCCGAAGGGCGAGGACTGGGACGCGGCCGTCGCGTACTGGAAGACCCTGAAGACCGACGACGACGCCGAGTTCGACGCCGAGGTCGTCATCAAGGCATCCGAACTGTCGCCGTTCGTCACCTGGGGCACCAACCCCGGCCAGGGCGCGCCGCTTTCGGCGGATGTCCCCGACCCCGCTTCGTACGAAGACGCTTCGGAGCGCTTCGCCGCCGAAAAGGCCCTGGAATACATGGGGTTGGAGGCCGGGCAGCCGCTGCGCTCGATCAGCGTGGACACCGTCTTCGTAGGCTCCTGCACCAACGGCCGTATCGAGGACCTGCGGGCCGCCGCCGACATCGTCCGGGGCCGTAAAGTCGCCGACGGCGTACGGATGCTGGTCGTCCCGGGCTCCGCGCGCGTGGGTCTGCAGGCCGTCTCCGAAGGCCTGGACGTCGTCTTCAAGGACGCCGGCGCCGAATGGCGGCACGCGGGCTGCTCGATGTGCCTCGGCATGAACCCCGACCAGCTGGCCCCGGGAGAGCGCTCCGCGTCCACCTCCAACCGCAACTTCGAGGGCCGGCAGGGCAAGGGCGGTCGTACGCACCTGGTGTCGCCGCAGGTCGCCGCGGCCACCGCGGTCCTGGGCCACCTGGCCTCCCCGGCCGACCTGTCCGACGACGCCCCCGTCACGCCCGCTGGAGTCTGATCAGTCATGGAAGCATTCACCACGCACACCGGCCGGGCCGTCCCGCTGCGCCGTTCCAACGTCGACACCGACCAGATCATCCCCGCCCACTGGCTCAAGAAGGTGACCAGGGACGGGTTCGAGGACGGGCTGTTCGAGGCCTGGCGCAAGGACGAGTCGTTCGTCCTCAACCGCCCCGAGCGGCAGGGTGCGACCGTGCTGGTCGCCGGCCCCGACTTCGGCACCGGCTCCTCCCGCGAGCACGCCGTGTGGGCGCTGCAGAACTACGGCTTCAAGGCCGTGATCTCCTCCCGCTTCGCCGACATCTTCCGCGGCAACTCGCTGAAGAACGGCCTGCTCACGGTGGTCCTGGAGCAGAAGACCGTGGACGCGCTGTGGGAGCTCACCGAGAAGGACGCGACCGCTGAGGTCACCGTGGACCTTGAGGCGCGTGAGGTGCGCGCCGAGGGCATCACCGCCCCCTTCGAGCTGGACGAGAACTCCCGCTGGCGGCTGCTGAACGGGCTGGACGACATCTCCATCACCCTGCGCAACGAGGCCGACATCGCCGCCTACGAGGCCAAGCGCCCGTCGTACAAGCCGCGGACGCTCACGGTCTGATCCGCAAGGACCCCTCAGGGGGCTGTCCCGGCGCCGCCCGTCGGCAGGGGCGAGATCCGGCCACCGCGAAACCCTTCCGTACCCCCGATCACTCCGATCGGGGGTACGGCCGTTTTCGTCGTCGTACACCTCGGCGAGTCTTCGCGGTTCCTCCCAACTTCCCACGTTAAGCAGGTGGTTGCCGGGGTACGCGAGGTGTGTGGACGCGATCTCCGCAGTCGCCCGGACGGCTGTCCCAGGCGGCAGTTGCCCCCTGGGCGGGCGACAACTCGCCCCAGATGGCACAATCTGTGCATGGAACACGACGGCCAACTCCAGCTCTATACGGCGGTCGCGAACCAACTCAAGGAAGCGCACTCACGAGTGCGCGCACTGCAAGTCCCGGAGGGCGTACGGATGGCGCTGGCCCGGAAGCTGCTGGTCATTACGGCCGCGGCCAAGCACGATCTCGCCGATGCGACAAGGCGGCTGGAGCGGTTCATGGCGGACCTCGATCAGGGACGAATGCCTGAAGAGGAGCGCTGATCGCCTCCGGAGCAGCCGATTTCGTTGCGGCACAAGGGTGATTAGCCCGTTTCGTGTTTGATTTGCGGTATATATCTGCCTAACGTGCGAAAAAGCTTGAACACTTTCGTTCTGGCGAGGTTCCGAAGGGGAAGACGTGAACAAGGCGCAGCTCGTAGAAGCGATTGCCGACAAGTTGGGCGGCCGCCAGCAGGCCGCCGACGCGGTCGACGCGGTCCTGGACGCCATCGTCCGCGCGACCGTCGGCGGGGACCGGGTCTCGGTCACCGGCTTCGGTTCGTTCGAGAAGGTCGACCGTCCGGCGCGATACGCCCGCAACCCCCAGACGGGCGAGCGGGTTCGGGTCAAGAAGACGTCCGTGCCGCGCTTCCGCGCCGGCCAGGGCTTCAAGGACCTGGTGAGCGGCTCGAAGAAGCTCCCGCGCGGCGGCGAGGTCTCCGTCAAGAAGGCTCCCAAGGGCAGCCTGAGCGGCGGTGCCACGGCGACGGTCAAGAAGGCCGCCGCGAAGAAGGCCACCACCAAGGCCGCCGCGAAGAAGACCACCCCCGCGAAGAAGACGACGGCCGCCGCGAAGAAGACCTCGGCCGCCAAGAAGACGACCGCGAAGAAGACGACGGGCAAGACGGCCGCTGCCGCGAAGAAGACCGGCGCCGCGAAGACCGCCACCGCGAAGAAGACGACGGCGAAGAAGGCCCCGGCGAAGAAGGCGACCGCCGTCAAGGCCCCCGCCAAGAAGTCGACCGCGCGCAAGACCACCGCCAAGAAGACCACTGCCGCCCGCCAGGCGTAAGGGTTCAGGGGCACTCACACGCCGGGCCGGACTCCCTCGTGGAGCCCGGCCCGCGGCGTGTCCGCACGCGCGTCACGCCCCCCGCGAACCCGCGCCCCTGACGCTCCCGCCGGGCGCCGGTCAGAACGTCTGCAGCGTCACGAGCGTGATCCGCCGCGCGTCCCCCTCGCCCTCGGTCTCGATCCGCACCCGCTGACCGGGGCGCAGCAGCCTCAGCCCGCCCGCGTCGAACGCCGGCGCGTCGAAGGGAACCGGAGTGCCGTCGTCCAGCAGCACCTGTCCGCTGCGGCTGCCGGGGTCGTACGTGTACGCGGTGGCCTGCATGACGGCAGCCTACTGCCCGGGAATCAGCAGCCGCGCGGCCGCCGCGGCCGTGCGGGGGCCCACGCCCAGGGCCAGGGCGGCCCGCAGGTCCTCGCCGGTGTCCACGTCCTGGCGGACGGAATCCACCGCGTCGAGCCGGAGTTCCACCGCCCCGGAAACACGGTGGCGGTCCCGGGAATCCGGACCGAATGCGGGAAGCAATTCACCGTCCGGGCCGACGGCGAGAAGGGTCGTGCCGATTGCCGCGGCATCCGGGAGAAAAGCGCGCGGGAATTCAGCGGCCGCGTCCAGTACCCGCGCCAATTCCAGTGGACGCAGAGCCGGCAGATCGGCGTTCAGCGCCGCGAGCGCGCTCCGGGGACGCGCGGCCCGCACCAAGGCCGCCCCGTGCTCCAACGCGCCGTTCAGGCCGGTGCGCGGCTCGTCGGGGACGACGCGGGCGCCCAGCGCCGCCAGTTCACGCCCGGCCAGCACGTCGTCCGTGACGACCGCCACATCCCGCACCACCGGGCAGGCCAGCGCGGCCGCCACCGTGTCCTGGGCGAAGGCGAGGGCGAGTCCGGGGCGCAGTTCGCCGGCCGCGGTGTCCGCGAGCCTGCTCTTGGCCAGCGCCAGAGGCTTCACGGGTATGACCAAGTTCCACTGCACCGGTGTACCGTCCCTCTCTCGTCTCCGCCATTGTCACCCGGCCCCTCCGGCACGGCCTCGGTCGGGGCGTACGGTGTTCTCGACAGAGAGGCGGCCTGGGGCGACACTTGTGCGGCCCCCAGGCGCCGTAGGGAAGTCCTAGAGGAAGGTGTCCGCGTGCCCCGCCGCAGAATCGGGTTCTGGTACCGCTTCGCTGCGGTCCTGTGCAAACCGCCCTTGGTGGTACTGATCAAGCGGGACTGGCGCGGAACGGAGCACATCCCGGCCGAGGGCGGATTCATCACCGCGGTGAACCACAATTCGCACGTGGATCCCTTCGCCTACGCGCACTACCAGTACAACACCGGACGAGTGCCGCGATTCCTGGCGAAGAGCGGGCTGTTCAAAAAGGGGTTCGTCGGCGCCGCGATGCGCGGCACCGGGCAGATCCCCGTCTACCGCGAGAGCACCGACGCCCTGAGCGCCTTCCGCGCCGCGATCGATGCGGTGGAGCGCGGCGAGTGCGTCGCCTTCTACCCCGAGGGCACCCTCACCCGCGACCCGGACGGCTGGCCGATGACCGGCAAGACCGGCGCCGCGCGCGTGGCCCTGCAGACCAGGTGCCCGGTGATCCCCGTCGCGCAGTGGGGCGCCAACGAACTGCTGCCGCCCTACGCGAAGAAGCCCAACCTCTTTCCCCGCAAGACCCACCACGTCCTCGCGGGCCCGCCCGTGGACTTGGCGCGGTTCTACGGCAAGGAGATGACTCCCGAGCTGCTGAAGGAGGCGACGGAGGTCATCATGGCCGCCGTCACCCGCCAGCTGGAGGAGATCCGCGGCGAGAAGGCGCCCGCCACGCCCTACGACCCGCGCCGGGAGCGGATCGAGCAGCGCCGCCGTACCCAGGAGGAGCGGCCGCCGGAGGCGACGCAGGCTCAGCAGACGCCGGCTCCGGCATCGGTACCCGCACCGGCACAGACGAAGACGCCCGCACCGACGCAGACCGGTCGGCCGGCCGTCCGAGAAGGGGAGAACGGCACGTGAGCAAGCCCGTCAAGGCGGCCGTGTTCGGCACCGGATCCTGGGGCACCGCCTTCGGGCGGGTCCTCGCCGACGCGGGCTGCGAGGTGACGTTGTGGGCGCGCCGCGCCGAGCTCGCCGACACGGTCAACTCCACGCGGACCAACCCGGACTACCTGCCCGGCGTCGAGCTCCCCGCCAACCTGCGGGCCACCGCCGACGCCGCCGAGGCCGCGCGGGACGCCGACTTCACCGTCCTCGCGATCCCCTCGCAGACCCTGCGCGACAACCTCGCCGAATGGCGCCCGCTGCTCGCCCCGCACACCGTCCTCGTCTCCTTGATGAAGGGAGTCGAGCTCGGCACGACCATGCGGATGAGCGAGGTGATCGAGGACGTCGCCAAGGTGGCCCCCGAACGCGTCGCCGTGGTCACGGGACCCAACCTCGCCAAGGAGATCGCCTCCCGGATGCCGGCGGCGGCCGTGGTCGCCTGCGTCGACGAGCCCGTCGCGCAGCGGCTCCAGACCGCCTGCCACACCCCGTACTTCCGCCCCTACACCAACACCGACGTCGTCGGCTGCGAACTGGGCGGCGCGGTGAAGAACGTCATCGGGCTCGCCGTCGGCATCGCGGACGGCATGGGCCTCGGCGACAACGCCAAGGGCTCCCTGATCACCCGCGGCCTCGCCGAGACCACCCGCCTCGGTCTCGCGATGGGCGCGGACCCGCTCACCTTCTCCGGACTCGCCGGTCTCGGCGACCTGGTGGCGACCTGTTCCTCGCCGCTGTCGCGCAACCACACCTTCGGCACCAACCTCGGCAAGGGCATGACCCTCCAGGAGACCATCGCCGTCACCCGGCAGACCGCCGAGGGCGTCAAGTCCTGCGAGTCCGTGGCGGATCTGGCCCGCCGGCACGGCGTCGACATGCCCATCACCGAGACGGTCGTCGACATCGTGCACGAGGGGAAGCCCCCCGTGGTCGCGCTCAAGGAGCTGATGTCGCGCAGCGCGAAGCCCGAACGACGCTGAGCGACCCCCCCGAGGGACCCTGAGCGACCCCCCGGGAGTCGACGCTGTGTCCGGGCACCGCCACCGGGTACTCTCAACCCGATATGAGCACCGAGAACCTCCCCCAGAGCCCCGGCCAGCCCGCCCGCAAGCCGCGCGTGGCCGTCGTGTTCGGCGGGCGCAGCTCCGAGCACGGGATCTCCGTGGTCACCGCGGGCGCCGTCCTCAAGGCCATCGACCGGACCGAGTACGAGGTCCTGCCGATCGGCATCACCCGGGACGGCCGCTGGGCGCTCACCGTCGACGCGCCCGAACGCATGGCGATCACCGAGCGTCGGACGCCCAGCGTGGAGGAGCTCGCGGAGTCGGCGGAGGGCGGCGTCATCCTCCCCGTCGACCCGGCCAACCGCGAAGTCGTCTACAGCGAGCCCGGATCGGTGCCCAAGGCGCTCGGCGAGGTCGACGTCGTCTTCCCGGTGCTGCACGGCCCCTACGGCGAGGACGGCACCCTTCAGGGCCTGCTGGAGCTCTCCGGCGTCCCCTACGTCGGCTCGGGCGTGCTCGCCTCCGCCGTCGGCCAGGACAAGGAGTACATGAAGCGGGTGTTCACCTCCTTCGGGCTCAAGGTCGGCCCGTACGTGGTGATCCGCCCCCGGGAGTGGCGGCAGGACGAGTCCGCCGCCCGCAAGAAGATCGTCGACTTCGCCGGCGAGCACGGCTGGCCGCTCTTCGTGAAGCCCGCGCGAGCGGGCTCCTCCATCGGCATCACCAAGGTCGACGACCTCGCCGGACTGGACGAGGCGATCGCCGAGGCGCAGAGCCACGACCCGAAGATCCTCGTCGAGGCGGCGCTGCGGGGCCGCGAGATCGAGTGCGGGGTGCTGGAGTTCGAGGACGGCCCGCGCGCCTCCGTCCCGGCCGAGATCCCGCCGCCGGACGCGCACGCGTACTACGACTTCGAGGCCAAGTACATCGACTCGACGCCGGGGATCGTGCCCGCGCCGCTGACCGACGAGGAGACCGCCGAGGTGCGGCGGCTCGCGGTGGACGCCTACGAGGCCGCCTCCTGCGAGGGCCTCGTGCGCGCGGACTTCTTCCTCACCGAGGACGGCGAGTTCGTCATCAACGAGATCAACACCATGCCCGGCTTCACGCCGATCTCGATGTACCCGCAGATGTGGCAGGCCAGCGGCGTCGGCTACCCCGAGCTGGTCGAGCGGCTCATCCAGGCGGCGCTGCGCCGCTCCACGGGACTGCGCTGACCGTCGCGGCTCGAAGTCAGTCGGCGATCCCTTCGGGGATCGCCTTCTTGACGGCCGGTGCGAGGTCCACCAGCGCGGCCGCCCCGTCCCCGGAGGGCACCGAGACCTCGACGTACGCCCGCCGCAGAGCGGTGGTGCACCGGTAGCCGCCGTCCCCCTGCTTCTGCATCAGCCAGGCCACGCCGTCCACCTCCCCGGAGTCGGCGTTCGTATCGTCCATCTCGGCGGGCCGCTCGACACCGCAGCGCAGTATGATCGCCGGGTCCCCCCAACCCGCGGTCAGCGCAGACGCGGGTCCGGGATCCCGGCGGTCACGTCCGTCCACCTTCGACGGCAGCGCCCTGTCGAGGTTCCGGCACAGTTCCACGACCTTCGCGGAAGGGCTGGGAACCGCGACCGAGGCGCTGTCGTCTGCCGAGGAGCAGCCCGCGGCCGCGCAGAGCAGAGCGAGGACCGGCAGGCCACTGAGCCGGCGACGGAAAAGATTCACCGGCCAAGCGTAGACGGGGGCTACAGATGCACGACCGGGCAGGTCAAAGTTCGCGTGATCCCGTCCACCTGCTGGACCTTGGCGACCACCATGCGGCCGAGATCGTCGACGGTGTCGGCCTGGGCCCGCACGATCACGTCGTAGGGACCCGTGACGTCCTCGGCCTGGACGACGCCGGGGATCTTGCCGATCGACTCGGCGACGGTCGACGCTTTACCGACGTCCGTCTGGATCAGGATGTACGCCTGTACCACGGAACCTCCAGGGCGGCCACGAGGATCATGTGGGGAAAAGGAACGCCACGGTATCGCGTCGTAGCTCGCCACGGGGAGACCCGCGGGGAGCGCGACTCGCGCGCCGGGGTGGGGGCAGGACAGAAGTTGACGGCCACCTCGACCGTATCGAGGACACTGGTGACGCGCGACCGGGCAGGACAGCATCAGAAGGGGCGAAAGGTCAATGAAGGGCACTGTTGGTGAGCTCGGTGAGTTCGGGCTCATCAGGGAGCTCACCTCCCGTCTCACGACCTCCGCGGCGGTCCGGGTGGGCCCCGGCGACGACGCCGCCGTGGTCGCCGCCCCCGACCGGCGGGTCGTGGCCAGCACGGACATCCTGCTGGAGGGACGGCACTTCCGCCGGGACTGGTCCACCGCCTACGACGTCGGCCGCAAGGCGGCCGCGCAGAACCTGGCCGACATCGCCGCGATGGGCGCCGTCCCGACGGCGCTGCTGCTCGGCCTGGTCGTGCCCGCCGAACTGCCGGTCACCTGGCCCACGGAGCTGATGGACGGCCTGCGCGACGAGTGCCAGGTCGCCGGCGCCTCCGTGGTCGGCGGGGACGTCGTGCGCGGCGACACGATCATGGTGTCGATCACCGCGCTCGGCGATCTGCGCAACCAGGAGCCCGTCACCCGGGCCGGCGCGCAGCCCGGCGACCTGGTCGCGGTGACCGGCTGGCTGGGCTGGTCGGCCGCCGGGTACGCGATCCTCTCCCGCGGCTTCCGCTCGCCCCGCGCCTTCGTCGAGGCGCACCGCCGCCCCGAGCCGCCGTACCACGCGGGCCCCGCGGCCGCCGGGCTGGGCGCGACCGCGATGTGCGACGTGAGCGACGGGCTGATCGCCGATCTCGGGCACATCGCGGAGTCCAGCAAGGTCCGCATCGACATCCGGTCCGGCGCGATCGACATCCCCTCGCAGATGAACGACATCGGCCAGGCCGTCGGCGTCGACCCCATGCAGTGGGTGCTGACCGGGGGAGAGGACCACGCCATCGTGGCGACCTTCCCGCCGGACGTGAAGCTGCCGGCCCGCTGGAAGGTGATCGGCGAGGTCCTCAACCCGTCCGCGCTGCCCCAGGTGACGGTCGACGGCGCCCCTTGGACGAGCAAGGGCGGCTGGGACCACTTCGGGGACATGGAGTCATGAGCGCACCGCCCAGGGTGCTGACGGTCGCCGGCTCCGACTCCGGCGGGGGGGCGGGAGTTCAGGCCGACCTGAAGACGATGCTCGCGCTGGGCGTGCACGGCATGAGCGTGCTCACCGCCGTCACCGCCCAGAACTCCCTCGGCGTGCAGGGCGCGTGGGAGCTGCCGGCCGAGGCGGTGCGCGCCCAGTACCGCAGCGTGGTGGACGACATCGGCGTCCAGGCCGTGAAGACCGGCATGCTCGCCTCCGCCGAACTCGTCGAGACCGTCGCCGAGTTGCTCGCCGGCACGGACGCGCCGGTGGTCGTCGACCCGGTCGGCGTCTCCAAGCACGGCGACCCGCTGCTGGCGGCCTCGGCGCTGGACTCCGTCCGCGCGAAGCTGCTCCCGGCGGCGACCGTCGCCACCCCGAACCTGGACGAGGTGGCCCAACTGACCGGCGTGCGCGTCGAGTCGGAGGCCGATCTGCGGGAGGCGGCGCACGCCGTGCTGGCGTACGGGCCGCGGTGGGCCCTGATCAAGGGCGGGCATCTGGCCGGCCCCGCCGTGGACCTGCTGACCGACGGTGTCAGCGAGCACTGGCTGCGCGCCCCCCGGCACGACAACCGGCACACCCACGGCACGGGATGCACCCTCGCCTCGGCGATCGCGGCGCAGCTCGCCAAGGGCCGCCCGGTGCCGGAGGCGGTGACGGCGGCCAAGGAGTACGTCACCGGGGCGATCGCCGCCGGGTACGCGCTGGGCGGGGGCATCGGGCCGGTGGACCACGGCTGGAACCTCACCCGGGGCGGCTGACCGCCGTCCCGCCGGATCCGGATACAGCAAGAAGCCGGTCCACCCAGGGTGGACCGGCTTGATGCAGCGAACCGGCAGTGGCCGCGCGCTCAGCTGAGCGTCAGCGCGAGACCTTGCCGGCCTTGATGCACGAGGTGCAAGCGTTCACGCGCTTCGGCGTCCCGCCGACCACGGTACGCACGCGCTGGATGTTCGGGTTCCAGCGACGGGACGTACGGCGGTGCGAGTGCGAGATGTTGTTGCCGAAGCCCGGCCCCTTGCCGCAGACGTCGCAGTTGGCAGCCACGGGTCACTCCAAAGACTTCAGATGCACTTACGGTTGATCCCGGCATGCCGGGATCAAGATCGATGGGATCAGAGATCTGAGTGGCGGTGCCAGGGGATGGCCCGATACGGATCGGGCAACCGGAGCAGCATACAACGGCTGCGCCAGTACAACGAAACTACCATGGCTGCTCAGGGGCCCCGCCCCGGCCCGCTTCCGGCGGACACCCCTCCAAGGTCTACGCTGCGTGCCAGTCCAGCAGCTCAAGGAGGCCCAGGTGCCGCAGGTGCCGCAGACATTCGATGCTCTCGCGGTCCGCACCTGGTGCGGCCTGGCGCTGGGCGCGCTGGGACGCGCGCGTGAGGAGATCGACGCGATCAACGTCTATCCGGTCGCGGACGGGGACACCGGCACCAACCTCTATCTGACCGTCGAGTCCGCGGTGACCGCCGTGGAGGCCGTGTTCGCGGGACACGAGGCCGGGTCGGCCGGGAGTGGGGGCCGCGGCGTCCCCTCGCTCGCGGACGCGGTGCGCGCGATGGCGCACGGCGCGCTCATAGGCGCGCGCGGGAACTCCGGGACGATCCTGGCCCAGTTGCTGCGCGGCATGGCCCAGGTCCTCGCCGCCGAGGGTGAGAGGCTTCACACGGACGCCGGGGGGCTGCGCCTGGCGCTGCGGCACGCGGCCGATTCCGCCCGCCGGGCCGTGGCCCACCCCGTCGAGGGCACCGTCCTGTCCGTCGCCGCGGGGGCCGCCGATGCGGCCGGTGCGGCCGACGGCGACTGCGGGACGGTGGCCCGCGCGGCCTACCGGGGCGCGTGCGCCGCGCTCGCCGCGACCCCCGGCCAGCTGGCCGTCCTGGAGCGCGCCGGGGTGGTCGACGCGGGCGGGCGGGGCCTGGTGGCGGTGCTCGCGGCACTGGTGGAGACACTCACCGGGGAATCGCCGACGGCCCCTTTGGTCCCCTCCCGGGCCGTGCGCTCCCCGGACGCGCCGGACACCCCGCGCTCTCCGGCCGCCCCGGACTCCCTCGACTCCGAGGTCTGCGAGGACGGCCCCGAGGGCAGCGGCCCCGCCTTCGAGGTGATCTACCTGCTGGAGGCCGACGACACCGCCGTGGACCGGCTCCGCAGCCGGCTCGACGCCCTCGGCGACTCCCTCGTCGTCGTCGGCGGCGACGGACTGTGGAACGTCCATGTGCACGTCGACGACGCCGGCGCGGCCGTGGAAGCGGGCGTCGAGGCCGGCCGCCCGTACCGCATCCGCATCACGCACTTCGGCCTCGACGACGTGCACGCGCGCGGGGGCGAGCGGCCGCCCCGTGAGCGCGTCGAGCGGGCGGTCGTCGCCGTCGTGGAGGGCGAGGGCCTCGCGGGGCTGTACGCCGAGGCGGGCGCGACGACGGTCCTCGCGCGCCCGGGGGAGCCGCCCGCGAGCGGAGAGCTCGTCGAAGCCGTGCGACGGGCCCACGCGCGCGAGGTCGTGCTGCTGCCCAACGACGCCGACCTGCGTCACACCGCCGCCGCGGCGGCCGAGCAGGCCCGCACGGAGGGCATCCGGGTCGCCCTCATCCCGACCCGCTCCGCGGTCCAGGGGATCGCCGCGCTCGCCGTCCACCAGCCGGAGCGCCGCTTCGACGAGGACGTGGTCTCCATGACCTCGGCGGCCGGCGCCACCCGCTACGCCGAGATCACGGTGGCCGAACACCAGTCCTGGACCATGGCCGGCATCTGCCAGGCCGGCGACGTGCTCGGGCTCGTCGACGGCGACGTGGCCGTCATCGGCGCCGACGTCACCGCCACCGCCGAGACCGTCCTGAACCGCATGCTGTCGGCGGGCGGGGAACTGGTCACCCTGGTGCTCGGCGACGAGGCGCCCGAGGGCGTCGCCGAGCACCTTGAGGCACGGGTGCGGGAGGCGTACCTCGCCGTCGACACCGTGGTCTACCGGGGCGGCCGGCAGGGCGCACTGCTGCTGATCGGCGTCGAGTGACCCGCCGCCGGGTGCTCAGCCGGTCTGCTCCGTCGTGACCTGGATCAGCTGCTCGGCCTCGGCCCGCCGCGCGCGGACCGTCCCGTCCCCGGTGCAGGGGTCGTCGTCGGCGTAGGCCGCCAGCACCGCACGCGCGCGTGCCGCCGCCTGCCCGGGGCGGCCGAGGTCGGTCTCCAGCCAGCCGGCGGCCAGTTCGGCCCCGGTGCGTGCGTGCAGGGCCTCCTCCCCCAGGGGGACGAACACGGCGACCGCGCGGGCCATCTGCGACAGGGCGACCTCCCACGTGTCCCGGATGGACTCGTCGTCGGCGTCCTCGGCGGCCGAGCGGGCCAGCAGATCGCCGAACTGACGGTGGGTGTGCCCGAGTTCGAGGACAAGTTGCGGACGCGCCTCCGCCGTGTCCGCCGCGTCCAGCGCGTCGGCGCACTCCTCGACGGCCCTCGTCATCAGCTCACGCGCCGCGTCGACGCCGCCCTCGGCGCGCAGCGCCAGCCACGCGCGGGCGCGCAGGGACCGGATCAGCCCGTGGACGTTGCCCAGGGAGCGCCACAGCTCACCCGCGCGCGCGTACGCCCGGTCCGCCTCCTCGTGGAGCCCCGCCTGACCGAGGGACTCGCCGGCCAGGTGCGCGAGCGTGGCGTGGTCGTGCTGCTCGGGCCAGTGCCGGGCTGTGTCGGCTGCCTGCAGCCGCCGTTCGGCGCTCGCCCGGTGTTCGCCGAGCTCGCTCAGACAGTCGCCGAGCCACCACTGCGTCTGGACGATCGCGCCGTCGCCGTGCGTCTCGGGGCTCAGGTCCGCGAGCGCCGACTCCAGCACCTCCGCCGCCTCCGCCCACCGGCCCTGCCGGACCAGGAACCCGCCCAGCTGGTGCCGCGCCCACGCCCCGAGCGTCGGGCCCTCGCCGGCCTCGTCGGCCCAGTGCGCGGCCTCCAAGGCGTGCTCCGCGGCCTCCTCCGGCTCTCCCCGGCCGCCGACCACCTCGGCGAGCTGGAGGCCGAGCTGCGCCCGCCCCACCGGCTCCAGGAACGCCCCGCCGTGCTCCAGCGCCGCCCGCAGCGCCCGCTCCGCCTCCACCAGGTCGCCCAGGTGATGGGCCAGACCGGCGAGCCGGGCCTCGTACTCCACGGCGAACCAGGGCAGGCCCGCCTCGGTGAACTCCGCCGCCGCCCGCGCGAACAGCTCCGCGCCCGCCTGCGCGTCCCCCGAGCGCACGGCCAGCTCCGCGAGCATCGCGTGCCCCTCGGCGACCCGCGCGGCGAGCCGCACGTCGTCCCCGGCCCGCCCGTCGACGAGCGCGAGCAGCTCCCGCACGGCCGCCTCGGCCTCCGACAGCACCGCCGCGGCCTCCGCCGTGTCCGTCGGCTCCGCCTCGTCCGGCTCCCCGACCGCCTGGACACGGCGCATCAGTATGCGAGCGCGGCCCATCAGCACACCCGCCGCCTGCGGCATCTCCGTGCCGCCGTCGGCGTACAGCGCGAGGACCAGGTCGTAGGGTTCGGCGACGGCCGTCAGGGCCGCGTCGACGTCCCCGGCGAGCGCGCGGACGTACGCCGCACGCGTGCGTGCCGCCAAAGCCTCCCCGGGGTCGCCGGCCTCCGCGTACAGCTCGGCGGCCCGCTCGAACTTCCCCGCGCCCTCAGGGCCGAGTGCCATCGCCTCGTGGTCGGCGATCTCCGCGCGGTCGCGCGCCTCCAGCGCGACGCCCTCGGCGGCCCGCGCCACCGCGGCCCACGCCTCCATGGCGTGCGGCTGCAGGGCGTCCGACAGCCGCCGCGCCTCGGCGAGCAGCGTGGGCAGGTCCGCCTCGACAGCCCCCGGGTCCGCGGCCGCCGGCGGCTCCCAGGACGCGGGCGGCGGTACGGCCGGCGTCGCCGGGCGGGCCGTCCGCACGCCCAACGGCAGCCGCTCCACCAGCGGTTCCTGCGCCATACGCGCGCGGGCGCGCTCACTCACGTACGAGGTGCCGTTGCGCTCGTCGAACCGCGCGGCCAGCGCCAGCGCCTCCTCGCGCGCGTGGGCCGCGAGCTCGTCCGCCGTCCACGCCCGCCCCGCCGGGCCGGGCACCGGCCGGCCGCCCAGACCCTGCGCCGACAGCCGCGCCATCAGCAGCGCCACCACGCTCAGGAACTCCAGCCTGCTGCGCGGATGCCCGTCGTCGGTGAAGTACGCCGGCCGCTCCGCGAGCAGCTCCAGGCCCCGCGCCTCGTTCCCGGTCAGCGCGCAGAACTCCACATGGTCCGCGTACGCGCCCCGCATGCTCTCCATCGCCCGCACCAGCCGGAAACCCCGCAGGTGGTGGGCGCGCGCCTCCTCCGGCCGGTCCAGCCGCAGCAGCGGCAGCAGCGAGGAGGCCAGCACGGTGTGCGGTTCGTGCGCGCACGTGTACTCGCCCTCGAGGACCGGCGCCCACAGCTCGAGGGCCTCCGCGTCCCGCCCCCGCTCGGCCTGCCACCAGCCCTGCCCGTGCAGCTCGCACGCGTGGCAGTCGGCCATGCTGTCCCGGTCCGCGGCCAGCCAGGCGGCGAACGCCCGCTCCGCCCGCGGCACGTCCCCGACATGCGCGGCCACACTGAACTCGGCGCTGCGCACGGCGCGTTCGGAATGCCCGGCGAGCCGGTAGCGGTGCTCCATCTCGCCCAGCCACTTCTCCACCGACGCCAGCGGCACATGCGGCTGGTCGAGCATGCCGGACGTCACCCACTTGAAGACCCAGTGCAGCGAGTGCGTCTCGTACTCGTCGAAGTCACCGGGCTGTTCGTCCCACATGCGCAGCAGCCGCGCGAACGGGACGAACATCTTGCCCTTCTCGGAGCTGTAGTTGTAGACCTTCAGTTGGTGCCCGAGCGCCTCGATCACGGCGAGCGGGATGTTCAACCGCTCGGCCGCCACGAGCAGTTGCTCCGCGCGCGCGTTGCGCGCCGGCCCCTCCGGCTGCCCGGAGTTCTCCGCCATCGCCCGGCGCAGCGCCTCGAAGTCCCCGATCTCGGTCATCAGCGACCGCCCTCCCCCTGTGCGGAGTCGCCCTGTGCGGACTCCCCGTGCGTTGCCCACTCCAGGAGCCCGATGAACGCCCGGTTCAGCAACGCCGAATCCGCCGGCCGCAGCGGCCGCTGCGCCATCAGCAGCGCCTGCCCGTACAGCGACTCCGTCGCCGTCCCTATCAGCTCCGCGTCCCGCAGCGAACCGATGCGCCGGACCAGCGGGTTGAGATGGTTCAGCACCAGCCGCGCACGCGGAGCGCTGCCCCGCAGCGAGCCCAGGATCCCCGCCCACAACTCGTCGGCCCGCTCCTCGGCCTCCGCGCGGGCCTGCTCGTGCCGCGCCGCGCGGTCGTCCAGGTGCAGCGCCGGCACGGACAGCGGGTGGAACGCCCGCAGGACGACGTCACAGCCCAGCGGGTCGAGCTTCGCCCGCGCCGCCGCCAGGAAACCCGACAGGGCCAGCTCCACCGCCGGCTCCACCGCGTCCAGATGAGCGGTCACGGTGTCCGCGTCCAGCTCGGCGACGACCGTCCCCGGGCGTACCGACGGCAGCGCCTCGACCAGCTCGGCGTCGTACGTGTAACCGCCGTTCACCACACCGACGCCCTGCGCGGACGCGATCGGCGCGACCTGCCGGTACTCCTCCACCGTCCGCGTGAAGTGCACCACGGGGTGCCGCTGCGCGAACTCCTCCAGCGACAGCCGCCCGTCGGACGTCTCGAAGGGCAGCCACGGCAGCATCGTGCGCAGCATCTCCTTGTCGTGCCGCGCGAGGGACTTCACCCCCAGGTGGTGCACGGCCAGGAACGCGGCGAGGCGCTCCGGATCACCGGCGGCCAGACCCGTCAGCCACGCCCGGATCCGCTCGCCCAGCGCCTCGCGCACGGCCGCCAGCGTCTCGTCCTCGTACAGCGCCTCACGCGAGGCCGTCGGCCGCAGACTGTCCGTGTCCAGCACACAGCGCACGAAGAACGCCCAGTCGGGCAGCAGCTGTTCGGCCCGCTCGGTCAGCAACATGCCCTTCAGGTGCACCCGGTGACCCGCCCGCTGCGCCGGACTGACCGCCGCCGGCAGCACGTACGCCACCCCGCGGATCCCGGCGAGCGGCACGTTCAGCTCGATCGAGTCCAGCGGGGTGAAACCGAACAGCTCGTGGCAGTGCCGGGCCAGCGCCACCCGCCGGCCCGAGGGGGAGGAGTACGGCCGGTCCCAGGGGGCCGGCAGATCGGTGACCGCCTCCTCTCCGACCCGGACGTCGTAGGGCAGCAGCGAGCCGAAGTCCCGCGCCAGACGCAGCACGCGCTGCTCGTCGAGCCACTCCGCCGCCCCGGCCCGCGCCGTCAGGTGGACGGTGGTACCGGGCTCCGGGCGCTCCTCGTCGGGCAGCGTCCGCACGGTGTACGAGCCGTCGTCGCGGGCCGTCCACTCCACCGGCGGCGCGCCGGGCGTACGGGCGCTGCGGCTGACCACCCGGATCCGCTCGGCCACCACGAAACAGGCCAGCAGCCCGATGCCGAACTGCCCGAGAAAGTCGGAGCGGGCCTCCTGCAGTCCCTCCGCCCGCTTGGAGCTGCGCCCGATGGTGGCCAGCAGGTCGTGCACCTCGGCCTCGGTGAGCCCGACGCCGGAGTCCTCCACCCGCAGCGTGCCGCCCGACGCGAACAGCCGCACCCGCGCCGGGGCGTCGGGATCCTCGGCCCGCCGGGCGGTGATGGCGTCCACGGCGTTCTGCAGCAGCTCGCGCAGGTAGACCCTCGGACTGGAGTAGAGATGATGGGACAGCAGGTCCACCAGACCGCGCAGGTCGACCTGGAACGTGTGAGGTGACGGGGATGCCTGGGATGACTGTGACGTCTGGGAGTCCATCGCTCAAGCGCCGCGGCTGGGGGCGTCGACGGCGCGGGGTCGGGCGGTCCCGGTGGGGCGGTGACCGCGGTGAGATGGCCGGGGCGCGTCATCCTAGAGCCCGAACGAGCCGTCTGACCAGGGGTTTCGGGACACGTCTACGGCAATGTCAGTGCGGTGGTGTGCAATGGATCTCGTGCCCGCACTCGAAGAACCGCTGAAGAAGGTGCTCGGCCCACCGACCGCGAAGGTGATGGCCGAGCACCTCGGCCTGCACACGGTCGGCGACCTCCTGCACCACTACCCCCGCCGGTACGAGGAGCGCGGCCAGCTCACCCACCTCGCCGACCTCCCCATGGACGAGCACGTCACGGTCGTCGCGCAGGTCGCCGACGCCCGGCTGCACAGCTTCGCCTCCGCCAAGGCGCCCCGCGGCAAGGGACAGCGCCTCGAAGTCACCATCACCGACGGCAGCGGCCGCCTCCAGCTGGTCTTCTTCGGCAACGGCGTCCACAAGCCCCACAAGGAGCTCCTGCCGGGCACACGCGCGATGTTCGCGGGCAAGGTCTCCCTGTTCAACCGCCGCCTCCAACTGGCCCACCCGGCCTACGAGCTGCTCCGCGGCGATCCCGAGGAGTCGGTGGAGACCTGGGCGGGCGCCCTCATCCCGATCTACCCGGCCACCGCCAAACTGGAGTCCTGGAAGATCGGCAAGGCGATCCAGACGGTGCTGCCCAGCGCCCAGGAAGCCGTCGACCCCCTGCCCGGCTCGCTGCGCGAAGGCCGCGGGCTGGTCTCCCTCCCCGAGGCCCTCCTCAAGATCCACCGCCCGCACACCAAGGCCGACATCGATGACGCCCGCGCCCGCCTGAAGTGGGACGAGGCCTTCGTCCTCCAGGTCGCCCTGGCCCGCCGCCGGCACGCCGACGCGCAACTGCCCGCCGTCCCCCGCCGGCCGAGCCCCGAGGGCCTGCTCACCGCCTTCGACGACCGCCTCCCCTTCACCCTCACCGACGGCCAGCGAAAGGTCTCCCGCGAGATCTTCGACGACCTGGCGACCGACCACCCGATGCACCGGCTGCTCCAGGGCGAGGTGGGCTCCGGCAAGACGCTGGTGGCCCTGCGCGCCATGCTCGCCGTCGTCGACGCCGGCGGACAGGCCGCGATGCTCGCGCCCACCGAGGTCCTCGCCCAGCAGCACCACAGGTCGGTGGTGGAGATGATGGGCGAGCTCGCCGAGGGCGGCATGCTCGGCGGGGCCGAACAGGCCACCAAGGTCGTGCTGCTCACCGGGTCCATGGGAGCGGCCGCCCGCCGGCAGGCGCTGCTCGACCTGGTCACCGGCGAGGCCGGCATCGTCATCGGCACACACGCGCTGATCGAGGACAAGGTCCAGTTCCACGACCTCGGCCTGGTCGTGGTCGACGAACAGCACCGCTTCGGCGTCGAACAGCGCGACGCCCTGCGCGGCAAGGGCAAACAGCCCCCGCACCTCCTCGTCATGACCGCCACGCCCATCCCCCGCACGGTGGCCATGACCGTCTTCGGCGACCTGGAGACCTCCGTCCTGGACCAGCTCCCGGCCGGCCGCTCGCCCATCGCCAGCCATGTCGTCCCGGCCGCCGACAAGCCCCACTTCCTCGCCCGTGCCTGGGAACGGGTCCGCGAGGAGGTCGGCAACGGCCACCAGGCGTACGTCGTCTGCCCGCGCATCGGCGACGACGAGGACGAGCCGAAGAAGAAGGCGCAGGAAGACGCGGACAAGCGCCCGCCCCTCGCCGTCCTCGACGTCGCCGACCAGCTCGCGAAGGGACCGCTCACCGGCCTGCGGATCGAGGTGCTGCACGGCCGCATGGCCCCCGACGACAAGGACGCCGTCATGCGCCGCTTCGCCGCCGGCGACACCGACGTCCTCGTCGCCACCACCGTCATCGAGGTCGGCGTCAACGTCCCGAACGCCACCGCCATGGTGATCATGGACGCCGACCGCTTCGGCGTCTCCCAGCTGCACCAGCTGCGCGGCCGCGTCGGCCGGGGCTCGGCCCCCGGCCTGTGTCTGCTGGTCACCGAGATGCCCGAGGCGAGCGCCGCCCGCCAGCGCCTGGGCGCCGTCGCCGCCACCCTCGACGGCTTCGAGCTCTCCCGCATCGACCTCGAACAGCGCCGCGAGGGCGACGTCCTGGGCCAGGCCCAGTCCGGCGCGCGCACCTCGCTGCGCGTCCTCGCGGTCATCGAGGACGAGGAGGTCATCGCCCAGGCGCGGGAGGAGGCGGTGGCGCTGGTGGCGGCGGACCCGGAGATGACGGGTCTGCCCGGCCTGCGGACCGCCCTGGACGCCCTGCTGGACGACGAACGGGAGCAGTACCTGGAGAAGGGGTGAGGGGAAACTCCGAGGTGCGCGGGCCCGCATCGCCTGTGCGGCTACCGCCGCGGGACAGCGACCAGCCACAATGAACCTGAAGCAGCCCACGACCAAGGACCGAAGATGACCCGCGTGATCGCCGGCGCAGCCGGCGGACGTCGCCTGGCCGTCCCGCCAGGGACCGGCACCCGCCCCACCTCCGACCGCGCACGCGAAGGCCTCTTCTCCACCTGGCAGTCCCTCCTGGGCGGCCCCCTGGCAGGCGAACGGGTCCTCGACCTCTACGCCGGATCAGGCGCCGTCGGTCTCGAAGCCCTCTCGCGCGGCGCGAGCCACACCCTCCTGGTCGAGGCCGACGCCCGCGCCGCCCGCGTCATCCGCGAGAACGTGAGTAGCCTCGCGCTCCCCGGCGCCGAGGTGAGGGCGGGCAAGGCCCACCAGGTGATCCAGACGGCGCCGGCGGCGCCGTACGACCTCGTCTTCCTCGACCCCCCGTACGCGGTCACCGACGACGATCTTCGCGAGATCCTGCTCACACTCCGCTCGGGGGGCTGGCTCGCCGCCGAAGCGCTGGTCACCGTGGAGCGCAGCACCAGAGGCGGGGAATTCGGGTGGCCGGACGGCTTCGACGCCCTCCGCTCCCGCCGCTACGGCGAGGGAACGTTTTGGTACGGTCGCGCCGCCTCAACGTGCGAAGACGCACGATGACCGGACCGGAGAGCGAGGGATCACAAGTGCGCCGCGCCGTCTGTCCCGGGTCGTTCGACCCGATCACCAACGGACATCTCGACATCATCTCCCGTGCCTCCCGTCTGTACGACGAGGTCTACGTCGCGGTGATGATCAACAAGTCCAAGAAGGGCCTGTTCGAGATCGACGAGCGGATCGACCTGATCCGCCGGGTCACCGCCGAGTACGCCAACGTCAGGGTCGAGGCCTTCCACGGCCTCCTCGTCGACTTCTGCAAGCAGCGCGAGATCCCGGCCATCGTCAAGGGCCTGCGCGCGGTCAGCGACTTCGACTACGAGCTGCAGATGGCCCAGATGAACATCGGCCTCTCCGGCGTCGAGACCCTCTTCGTGCCCACCAACCCCGCCTACAGCTTCCTGTCGTCCTCCCTGGTCAAGGAAGTCGCGACCTGGGGCGGTGACATCTCCCACCTGGTCCCGCCGCTCGTCCACGAGGTGCTCACCGAGCGCCTGCGTCAGGGCTGACGGCCCCTGAGCCGCTGACGGCCCCTCACCCGCTGTCCCGCGGCCGCCTCCTGGCCGTACAGTCGTCCCGTCCGTCTCCTTCACAGCTGTAGAGAGTGGCGAGCAACCGGTGGACGTGCAGAAGAAGCTCGACGAGATCGTCACGGTGGTCTCCAGTGCCCGGTCGATGCCGATGTCGGCCTCGTGCGTGGTCAACCGCGCGGACCTGCTCGCCCTGCTGGAAGAGGTGCGCGCGGCCCTGCCCGACTCCCTCGCCCAGGCGCAGGAGCTGATCGGCGGCCGGGAGCAGATGGTCGAGCAGGCCCGCCAGGAAGCCGACCGGATCATCGAGACCGCGCACGCCGAACGCGGCTCGCTGGTCTCCGGCACCGAGATCGCCCGCCGCTCCCAGGCCGAGGCCGACCGCATCCTCGCCGAGGCCCGCAAGGAGGCCGAGGACATCCGCGCGGAGGCCGACGACTACGTCGACTCCAAGCTCGCCAACTTCGAGGTCGTCCTCACCAAGACCCTCGGCTCCGTCGGCCGCGGCCGGGAGAAGCTCCTCGGCACCGGCCCGGGCACCGACGAGAACGGCTTCGAGGACGAGGACGCCCCCGAGCGCAGCCACGATCCGGAGACCCTGCGCCGCGACGCCGACGCCTACGTGGACGTCAAGCTGGGCGCCTTCGAGGCGGTCCTGGCCAAGACCCTGGAGGCGGTCGGCCGAGGACGGCAGAAGCTGCACGGCCGGATCGCCTCCGACGACCTCGGCCTCCTCGCCGACGACACCACGACCTTCCAGCACTCCTCCGACGCCGACTACCTCGCCGACCTCGCCGCCCTCGCGGCGCGGGACACCCCGGCCGAGCAGCCCGCGCAGCAGCAGCCGCCGCAGTACGACCACCGCGAGCCCCAGCCGGCGTACGACTACGCCCAGCAGCAGGACCCCTACGGCGGCTACCAGCCGCAGACGGCCTACCCCGGCGGGCAGGACCCCTACGGCTACCAGCAGCAGGCCGACCCGTACGCCTACCACGGCTACGACGCCCACCAGGCGCCCTACGACCCGAACCAGGCCGCCCCCCGACAGGTCCCGGCCCCGGAGCAGGAGCCGCAGCAGCAGTCGCAGGCCCAGCACCAGCAGTCGGGGCAGGACCCGCAGGCGTACGCCCTCGACGAGACCAGCCTCTTCGACACCGGCATGATCAGCGCCGAGCAGCTGCGCGCCTACGAACAGGGCCGCGGCCTGTGACGGCGGCGGTCACGGCGGCGGGCGGTCGCGGGCGCCCGTGAGCACCCGATTGGGCCATGAGCGCAAGGTCCAGTATCCTGGCTCTTCGGTCGCGTGTGCGCGTCACTGACTGCGTGCCGTTCGCGATCACCGCTGCCCGGAAACCGGAGGGCGGCGACCCCCAGAGCTCGGAAAGATCGAAAGCAGGAATGGCTTCCAACGCCCGCCTCGACCACCGCAACCCTCTCGTGTTCGACACGCACGAGCTGGGTCGGCGTCCTGGCGCGCAGCAGCGCCTGACCCGCGAGATCGACGCCCCCAGGGACCTCGGGATCCAGGGGGTCATCGGAGTGCCGGAAGGCGCCCCGGTGGAGCTGGAGCTCCGCCTCGAATCCGTCATGGAAGGGGTGCTCGTCACGGGCACCGCCCGTGCGACGGCCGAGGGGGAGTGCGTAAGGTGTCTGGAGCCGGTCGAGCTGGAGCTCGAAGCGGACTTCCAGGAGATGTTCTCGTACCCTGACGCCGACGACCGGGGCCGTGTGAAGACGGAACCGGCCGACGACGCCGAGGACGACGAGGACATGCTCTTCCTCGAGGACGGCCTGTTCGACCTCGAACCCGTGCTGCGCGACGCGGTGGTGCTCGCACTGCCCATGCAGCCGGTGTGCCAGGACGACTGCCCCGGCCTGTGCTCCGAGTGCGGAGCCCGGCTGGCGGACGACCCGGACCACCACCATGACGCCGTCGACATCCGTTGGGCGGCTTTGCAGGGACTCGCCGGTTCACTCGAAGACGGCGAGAAGGACGAGATGAGCGGCGAAGCGCCCGATTCAGCGCGCGCCGCCGAGAAGCAGGAGAAGTAGCCGTGGCTGTTCCGAAGCGGAAGATGTCGCGCAGCAACACGCGCCACCGCCGGTCGCAGTGGAAGGCTGCGGTCCCCACCCTGGTTGCGTGCGAGCGCTGCCACGAGCCCAAGCTGCAGCACATCGCGTGCCCGTCTTGCGGCACCTACAACAAGCGCCAGGTCCTCGAGGTCTGAGCGGCTGGTGAGAGGCTTCATGTCTGACGCCAAGGCGGACACGACCGCCAAGAACAAGGCGGACACGGCCTCGTCCCACACGCTTCTGGAAGGGCGGCTCGGCTATCGGCTCGAGTCCGCCCTTCTGGTGCGCGCGCTGACCCACCGCTCCTACGCGTACGAGAACGGCGGTCTGCCGACGAACGAGCGGCTGGAGTTCCTCGGGGACTCCGTGCTCGGCCTCGTCGTCACGGACACGCTGTACCGCATCCACCCCGACCTGCCCGAAGGCCAGCTGGCCAAACTGCGGGCCGCGGTGGTCAACTCGCGTGCGCTGGCGGAGGTCGGTCGTGGCCTCGACCTGGGCTCCTTCATCCGGCTGGGCCGCGGTGAAGAGGGCACGGGCGGCCGGGACAAGGCGTCCATCCTCGCCGACACCCTGGAAGCGGTGATCGGCGCGGTCTATCTCGACCAGGGCCTCGACGCGGCCTCCGAACTGGTGCACCGCCTGTTCGACCCGCTGATCGAGAAGTCCTCGAACCTCGGAGCCGGCCTGGACTGGAAGACGTCCCTCCAGGAGCTCACCGCGACCGAAGGCCTCGGCGTCCCCGAGTACCTGGTCACGGAGACCGGCCCCGACCACGAGAAGACCTTCACTGCTGCCGCCCGCGTCGGAGGCGTCTCGTACGGCACCGGCACCGGCCGCAGCAAGAAGGAGGCGGAGCAGCAGGCCGCCGAGTCCGCCTGGCGGTCCATCCGGGCCGCTGCGGACGAACGCGCCGCGGCGGCCAAGACCGTCCAGGCCGTTCCGGTGGTCGACGGCAGCGCGGACACCGAGTCCGCCTCCGCCTGACCCCCTCCGCCCCGACGAGCGCCCGCCCCTCACCAGGGGGCGGGCGCTCGGTTCGTCCACCAGTCCCACGGGGGTCGTCATGCCCGAGTTGCCCGAGGTCGAGGTCGTCCGGCGCGGCCTGGAGCGGTGGGTCGCCCACCGGACCGTCGCCGCCGCCGAGGTGCTGCATCCGCGCGCCGTACGCCGTCACACGGCCGGGGCCGACGACTTCGCGCACCGGCTGGAAGGCCACCGCGTCGGCGTCCCCAGCCGGCGCGGCAAGTACCTGTGGCTCCCGCTGGAGGACACCGACCAGGCGATCCTCGCGCACCTCGGGATGAGCGGGCAGCTGCTGGTGCAGCCGCAGGGGTCGCCCGACGAGAAGCACCTGCGCATCCGCGTCCGCTTCGCGGACGCCCAGGCCACCGAACTCCGCTTCGTCGACCAGCGCACCTTCGGCGGCCTGTCCCTGCACGACACCACCCCCGACGGTCTGCCCGACGTCATCGCGCACATCGCCCGCGACCCCCTCGACCCGCTGTTCGACGACGCGGCCTTCCACCAGGCGCTGCGGCGCAAGCGGACCACGATCAAGCGGGCCCTGCTCGACCAGTCGCTGATCAGCGGCGTCGGCAACATCTACGCGGACGAGGCTCTGTGGCGCTCCCGTCTCCACTACGACCGGCCGACCGCGTCCCTCACCCGCCCCCGCACCGCCGAGCTCCTCGGCCACGTGCGGGACGTGATGAACGCGGCCCTGGCCGTCGGCGGCACCAGCTTCGACAGCCTGTACGTCAACGTCAACGGCGAGTCGGGCTACTTCGACCGGTCGCTGGACGCCTACGGGCGCGAGGGCCTGCCGTGCAAGCGGTGCGGCACGCCGATGCGCCGGCGGCCCTGGATGAACCGGTCCAGCTACTACTGCCCGAAGTGTCAGCGGCCGCCGCGCGTCTCGTCGTAGCGCGTGCGGGCCGCGAGGACGTCGTCCATCCGCCCTTCCACCAGGTGGATCAGGCCCAGGAGCCGTTCGGCGACCTCATGGCCGAAGGGGGTCAGCTCGTAGTCGACGCGGGGCGGGTTGGTCGGCTGGGCCTCGCGGTGCACCAGTCCGTCGCGCTCCAGCGCCTGCAGGGTCTGGGACAGCATCTTCTCGCTCACGCCGTCCACCCGGCGGCGCAGCGCGTTGAACCTGAGGGAGCCCTCGTGCAGGGCCCCCAGCGTGAGTGCGCCCCAGCGGCCCGTGACGTGCTCCAGCGTGCCCCGCGAGGGGCAGGCCTTGGCGAACACGTCGTAGGGGAGCTCCAGCTCCGGGATGCCGTCCATTCCTTCAGAATACGCGAGCACAGCGCTGAACGACAGATAGCGCTAACCGAAGGTTAGCGCTATCTGTTGGCGTAGTGCTGTCTGTCGGCGCTCCTAGTAGCCGAAGTCCTGCGTCCACCAGGGGCCGCCCGAGCCGAAGTGGACGCCGACGCCCAGGGTCTTGAAGTCGCAGTTCAGGATGTTGGCGCGGTGGCCGGGGCTGTTCATCCAGGCCTGCATCACCGCCGCCGCGTCGGTCTGGCCGCGGGCTATGTTCTCGCCGCCGAGGTCGGTGATACCGGCCTTCGCGGCTCGGTCCCACGGGCTCGCGCCGCTCGGGTCGGTGTGGTCGAAGAAGTTCCGGTTCGCCATGTCCACGCTGAAGGCCTGCGCGAGGGAGGCCAGGGAGCTGTTCGCGGCGACGGGGCTGCAGCCGACCTTCGAGCGCTCCTCGTTGACGAGCTGCAGCACCTCCGCCGCGGCCTGGGCCTCCGAGGACACCGCGACCGCGGCGCTGCTGCGGCCCGGCGACTTCGACGCCGTCTTCGACGGGGCCGACTTGCGCGCCTGCTTCGTCGGCGTGGTCGTCGGCTTCTCGGTGCTCGGCGACTCGCTCGGCGACGCCGTCGAGGCCGACGGGCTGGGCGAGGCCGGCGTCGACGCGGGGGCCGAAGCCGAGGCCGACGGCGTGCCGGACCGGCTCGCGTCCCGGCTGGTCGACGACTCGCCGCGCTCGGCGCCGGGGTCGGTGGAGCCGGACGTGCCGCCGAACTCCGTGGCGGAGTTGGCCGGCGGGTCGGCGGCCGTCACCCGGTCCGAGGGGCCGCCGCCCCCGCCCAGCTTGTAACCGTCGAGGCCGGGCACCACGCCGGACGCCACCGCGACCGTGCCGAGGGCGACGGCCGCGGACACCCCGAGCAGGCCTGTCTTGACCGGGGTCACGGCCTTGCGCTTGCGGCGCCGGCCCGTCCCGCCCCGGCCCGGACCGGTCGACCCGGACCCGCCGGGGCTGAA
Organism: Streptomyces sp. NPDC088254; assembly: GCF_044740925.1. Lineage (NCBI taxonomy): Bacteria > Bacillati > Actinomycetota > Actinomycetes > Kitasatosporales > Streptomycetaceae > Streptomyces > Streptomyces sp. NPDC088254. The sequence goes on from NZ_JBIURQ010000015.1 coordinate 138,609, forward strand.
GCCGTCCGCCGTGAGGACTGCGGTGTCCTCGGCGGACGGGGCGTGGCCGTCGTCCGTCGCGTACAGGTAGTCGTGGCTCCTGGCGGCCGAGTCGGCGTACGCCTCCGGGTTCAGGTACGGCGCGATGCCCATGACGGGGCCATCGGCGTGACGGTCCTGCGCGCCGCGGCCGGCGGCGGCGCGTCGGTGGCGTCCCATGTCCTGGCCTTCCTCGTCCGAACGGTCTCCTCGGTCGACCCGCGCCGGGCGGCGCATGGCGTCACTGACTCCATACGGTCAACCTGACTCACTCGATCGAGTGAGTTTCATATGAGATTCATTGGGTCGGGACGGTACCGCATGCCGCCGGGGGCGGAGGTGTTCCGAGTGACTTCGCCCGGTTAGATGGCACCCATGAGCGAGGAAGTACGGATGGTGGCCTGGGTGCGCGGACACGTCCAGGGTGTGGGTTTCCGCTGGTTCACGCGGGCCAAGGCACTGGAGATCGGCGGCCTGAGTGGCTTTGCTCTCAATGTGGCCGACGGACGGGTCCAGGTCGTCGGCGAGGGCAGTCGTGAGGCCTGCCAGAGGTTGCTGGAGTGGCTCCTGAGTGACGACACGCCCGGGCGCGTGGACGGAGTCACAGAGATATGGGACACACCCCGCGGCGGCTACGACGGCTTCGCGATCCGCTGACGAAACGCGCACCCCGGAGAGACGCGGCGGCGCTGGAACGGACCGTCGACGGCCGCCCCAAGTGAAAAGAAGCAGGTGGTTGCCAAGAACCGCTTGCCGTGGCAGGCTCCGCACGCAAAGATGATCGCCACGCCCTGAGGGCCCGCGGGAGTCACAGCGCCGCCGTTTCCGGCCGTGCGCCCCACGGATGCTCACCGATACGGGGCGTGATCGTGTTGACCGTCAAACTTTTTGGTGAGACGCTGAAAGCACCCCGCGCACCTAGCTGTTTGGCATGGATGAACGGCAGCACGAACAAGATCCGGTCAACACCGCGGGTGCGAATCCCTCACGACCCACCACCGCTTCGGTCGGTCACTCAGTGTGGAGGACCATCCATCATGGCAAAGGCGCTTCTCGGTTACGTCGGCGGCTCCGACCCGCGACTCCTCGCCGAGATGCGACGGCTCCAGCAGCGCGTCCAGGACCTGGAAAACGAGCTCGGACGAATCCAGGCCGAGAACGACGCTCTGACGGCTGCCGCTTCTCACGACAGGTTCATGGAGAGCATCGACGCACACCAGGCGGAGCCTGCGCTCACCTGATCGCTGCACCGCTCCACGACAGCAGGCGCAGCGAAGGGGAGACACTTTCCCATCGCGTCGGACCGCTAAGGTTGTCAGAAGTAGCAAGGGACGCTTCGGCGTCCCTTCTTTCTTCCCCCGATCCCCCGGCTGCCCCCGCTTCCGTCCCGATCCCCCGATCGGCTTCCCGCGCGCATCCTTCCCACTCTTCAACGAAGGGTCTGCCCTCAGCGTTCAAGGGTGAAACCGCGGGTTCACGGAGTGGGACAAGTCGGGAAGGTAGAGTCCAGCGCCGTGCACCTCAAGGCCCTGACCCTGCGGGGGTTCAAGTCGTTCGCCTCGGCGACCACGCTCCGGTTCGAGCCGGGCATCACGTGCGTCGTGGGGCCGAACGGCTCGGGCAAGTCCAACGTCGTGGACGCGCTCAGCTGGGTCATGGGCGAGCAGGGCGCCAAGTCGCTGCGCGGCGGCAAGATGGAGGACGTCATCTTCGCCGGCACCACCGGCCGCCCGCCGCTGGGCCGCGCCGAGGTGTCCCTGACCATCGACAACTCCGACGGTGCCCTGCCCATCGAGTACGCCGAGGTCACCATCACGCGGATCATGTTCCGCAACGGCGGCAGCGAGTACCAGATCAACGGCGACACCTGCCGCCTCCTCGACATCCAGGACCTGCTGTCCGACTCCGGCATCGGCCGGGAGATGCACGTCATCGTCGGCCAGGGCCAGCTCGACTCCGTCCTGCACGCCGATCCCATGGGCCGCCGCGCCTTCATCGAGGAGGCGGCGGGCGTCCTCAAGCACCGCAAGCGCAAGGAGAAGGCGCTCAGGAAACTGGACGCGATGCAGGCCAACCTCGCGCGCGTGCAGGACCTGACCGACGAACTGCGCCGCCAGCTCAAGCCGCTGGGCCGGCAGGCCGCCGTCGCCCGCCGGGCCGCCGTCATCCAGGCCGACCTGCGCGACGCCCGGCTGCGCCTGCTCGCCGACGACCTCGTACGGCTCGAGGAGGCACTCCGGGCCGAGGTCGCCGACGAGGCCGCGCTCAAGGAACGCAAGGACGCCGCCGAGCAGGAGCTGAGGAAGGCGCTCCAGCGCGAGGCATTCCTGGAGGACCAGGTGCGCCGGCTCACGCCGCGCCTCCAGCGGGCGCAACAGACCTGGTACGAGCTCTCCCAGCTCGCCGAGCGCGTCCGCGGCACGATCTCGCTCGCCGACGCGCGCGTGAAGAGCGCCACCTCCGCGCCCCCCGAGGAACGGCGTGGCCGCGACCCCGAGGACCTGGAGCGTGAGGCCGCCCGGGTGCGCGAGCAGGAGGCCGAGCTGGAAGCCGCCCTGGAGGCGGCTCAGCGGGCGCTCGACGACACCGTCGCCCACCGCGCCGACCTGGAGCGCGAGCTCGCTGTGGAGGAACGGCGGCTGAAGGACGTCGCCCGTGCGATCGCCGACCGCCGCGAGGGCCTCGCCCGGCTGCACGGCCAGGTCAACGCGGCCCGCTCGCGCGCCGCCTCCGCCCAGGCCGAGATCGACCGCCTGGCCGCAGCCCGGGACGAGGCCCGGGAACGTGCCGTCGCCGCCGAGGAGGAGTACGAGGCGCTGAAGGCCGAGGTCGGCGGCCTCGACGCCGACGACGCCGAACTCGCCGAACGGCACGAGGAGGCGAAGCGGCGGCTCGCCGAGGCGGAGGCCGCGCTGACCGCCGCCCGCGAGGCGGCCGGCACCGCCGAACGCGAACGGGCCGCGACCAAGGCCCGCCATGACGCCCTGGCGCTGGGCCTGCGCCGCAAGGACGGCACGGGCGCGCTGCTGACGGCGAAGGACCGCCTCGGCGGGCTGCTCGGCCCCGCCGCGGAACTCCTCACCGTCACCCCCGGCTACGAGGTTGCCCTCGCCGCGGCCTTCGGCGCCGCCGCCGATGCCCTCGCCGTCACCACCCCGTCCGCGGCGGCCGACGCCATCCGCCTCCTGCGCAAACACGACGCGGGCCGAGCGGCCCTGCTCCTGACGGGAGCACCGGAGGACCAGGCCCCTGCCCCCGTCACGTCCGCGCAGGCCAAGGACACGGACGGGAACCAGGAGCACGCCCCGACCGCCGCGCCGGGCACGGCCGGCATCCCCGCACGCCTCGCCTCCGGCGAAGGCGAGGCGCCCGCACCCGCCCACAACGCCACTCCCGCCCCAGCGTCCGGCAGCAGCACTCCCGCCCACGCCACCGGCATCGACCACGGTGCCGGTGCTCCCCCCTTCGCCGCCGGCCTCGTCAAGGCTCCCCTCGAACTTCTGCCCGCCGTGCGGCGGCTCCTGCGGGGGATCGTCGTCGTGGAGACGCTGGAGGAAGCCGAGGAGTTGGTGTACGCGCGGCCGGACCTCACCGCCGTCACCGCTGAAGGCGACCTGCTGGGGGTGCACTTCGCGCACGGCGGGTCGGCGGGCGCGCCCAGTCTGCTGGAGGTGCAGGCCTCCGTGGACGAGGCCGCCGCCGAGCTGGAAGAACTGGCCGTCCGCTGCGTGGAGTTGACGGAGGCGCAGCATGCGGCCGGCGAACGGCGCGAGGCGTGCGCGGCTCTCGTCGAGGAGGCGGGGGAGCGGCGGCGGGCCGCCGAGCGGGAGAAGTCGGGCGTGGCCCAGCAGCTGGGGCGGCTCGCGGGGCAGGCGCGGGGCGCGGCGGGGGAGGCCGAGCGGTCTGCCGCGGCGGCCGACCGGGCCCAGGAGGCGCTGGATAGGGCCGTGGAGGAGGCCGAGGAGCTGGCCGAGCGGCTGGCCGTGGCCGAGGAGATGCCGGGGGAGGAGGAGCCGGACACCCACCTGCGGGACCGGCTCGCCGCCGACGGGGCCAACGCCCGGCAGACCGAGATGGAGGCGCGGCTTCAGGTCCGTACGCACGAGGAGCGGGTCAAAGGGCTGGCCGGGCGGGCCGATTCGCTGGACCGGGCGGCCCGTGCCGAGCGGGAGGCACGCGCGCGTGCCGAGCAGCGGCGGGCGCGGCTGCGGCACGAGGCGGCCGTCGCGGAGGCCGTCGCCACCGGCGCCCGGCAACTGCTCGCGCACGTCGAGGTGTCGGTGCGCCGGGCGGACGAGGAACGGGTCGTGGCCGAGGCGGCGAAGGCGCACAGCGAGCGGGAGCTGGCCGCCGCCCGTACCGCCGGGCGTGATCTCAAGGCGGAACTCGACAAGTTGACGGATTCAGTCCACCGAGGCGAGGTACTAGGAGCGGAGAAGAGGCTGCGGATCGAGCAGCTGGAGAACAAGGCGCTGGAGGAGTTCGGTGTCGAACCGGCAGGGCTCGTCTCCGAGTACGGGCCGGACCAACTGGTGCCGCCCTCGCCCCCCGCCGACGGCGAGCAGCTGCCGGAGGATCCCGAGCACCCGCGCAACCGGCCCCGGCCGTTCGCCCGGGCGGAGCAGGAGAAGCGGCTGAAGGCCGCGGAACGGGCGTACCAGCAGCTCGGCAAGGTGAACCCGCTGGCCCTGGAGGAGTTCGCCGCGCTGGAGGAGCGTCACCAGTTCCTCAGTGAGCAGCTGGAGGACCTGAAGAAGACCCGCGCCGACCTGCTCCAGGTGGTGAGGGAGGTCGACGAACGGGTCGAACAGGTCTTCACCGAGGCGTTCCGCGACACCGCCCGGGAGTTCGAGGGCGTGTTCAGCCGGCTGTTCCCCGGTGGCGAGGGGCGGCTGATCCTGACCGACCCCGCCAACATGCTCACCACGGGTGTGGACGTGGAGGCCCGGCCGCCGGGCAAGAAGGTCAAGCGGCTGTCGCTGCTGTCCGGCGGGGAGCGGTCGCTGACGGCCGTCGCCATGCTGGTGTCGATCTTCAAGGCCCGGCCGAGCCCGTTCTACGTCATGGACGAGGTCGAGGCGGCGTTGGACGACACCAACCTGCAGCGGCTGATCCGCATCATGCAGGAGCTCCAGGAGTCCTCGCAGCTCATCGTGATCACGCACCAGAAGCGCACCATGGAGGTCGCCGACGCGCTCTACGGCGTCTCGATGCAGGGCGACGGCGTGTCGAAGGTGATCTCCCAGCGGCTCCGCTAGCGGCGGGCCCTGTTACCCCCGAACTTTACTTTCAAGTATTGAACACATGCTCTTCACGTGTGCCTCTTTTCTCACACAGGTAGGGGCCTTGACTTCGAAACTTGAAGGCATAGTCTCGGCAACGTCGTTTTTACCTTCAGGTACCGCCTACCTCGAAGGGCTGACCCCCACACCGGCAGCGTTGCCGGTGGCCCGAGGAGTTGAACGTGACCAGCACAGCGCAGCCACCCAAGTCAGGAGCCGCAACGGCTCATCCCGATCATCTCGGGCACGTCATCTTCATCGCCGCGGCGGCCGCCATGGGCGGCTTCCTCTTCGGCTACGACAGCTCCGTGATCAACGGCGCTGTGGAAGCCATCCGCGACCGCTACGACATCGGCTCCGCCGCCCTGGCCCAGGTCATCGCCGTCGCCCTGATCGGCTGCGCCATCGGCGCCGCGACCGCCGGCCGGATAGCCGACCGCATCGGCCGCATCCGCTGCATGCAGATCGCCGCCGCGCTGTTCACCGTGAGCGCCGTCGGCTCGGCGCTGCCCTTCTCCCTGTGGGACCTCGCCTTCTGGCGCGTGGTCGGCGGCTTCGCCATCGGCATGGCCTCCGTCATCGGCCCGGCCTACATCGCCGAGGTCGCCCCGCCCGCCTACCGCGGCCGTCTCGGCTCCTTCCAGCAGGCCGCGATCGTCGTCGGCATCGCCGTGTCCCAGCTGGTCAACTGGGGTCTGCTGAACGCCGCCGACGGCGACCAGCGCGGTCAGCTGATGGGCCTGGAGGCCTGGCAGGTCATGCTCGGCGTGATGGTCGTCCCGGCCGTCCTGTACGGGCTGCTCTCCTTCGCCATCCCCGAGTCGCCGCGCTTCCTCATCTCCGTCGGCCGGCGTGAGCGCGCCCGCGAGATCCTCCAGGAGGTCGAGGGCAAGGACGTCGACTTCGACGCCCGGGTCGCCGAGATCGAGCACGCCATGAAGAGCGAGCACAAGTCCAGCTTCCGGGACCTGCTCGGCGGCTCCTTCTTCTTCAAGCCGATCGTCTGGATCGGCATCGGCCTGTCGGTCTTCCAGCAGTTCGTCGGCATCAACGTCGCGTTCTACTACTCCTCGACGCTGTGGCAGTCGGTCGGCGTCGACCCGGCGGACTCGTTCTTCTACTCGTTCACGACGTCGATCATCAACATCGTCGGCACCGTGATCGCCATGATCTTCGTGGACCGCGTCGGCCGCAAGCCGCTCGCCGTCGTGGGCTCTGTCGGCATGGTGATCGGCCTCGCGCTGGAGGCCTGGGCCTTCTCCTACGACCTCGTCGGCGGCAAGCTCCCGGCCACGCAGGGCTGGATCGCCCTCGTCGCCGCCCACGTGTTCGTCCTCTTCTTCGCCCTGTCCTGGGGTGTGGTCGTCTGGGTCTTCCTCGGCGAGATGTTCCCCAACCGGATCCGCGCCGCCGCCCTCGGCGTCGCCGCCTCCGCGCAGTGGATCGCCAACTGGGCCATCACGGCGAGCTTCCCGTCGCTGGCCGACTGGAACCTGTCCCTCACCTACGTGATCTACGCGGCCTTCGCCGCCCTCTCCATCCCCTTCGTCCTCAAGTACGTCAACGAGACGAAGGGCAAGTCCCTGGAGGAGATGGGCTGACCCGACCCGGGGAGCAGGGCCACCACCCCGCCGCCCTCCTCCCCACCCACCGCCGCCCCCGCCCGGCCCACGCAGCCGGACGGGGGCGGCGGTGTTGCCGGACACCCTGGACGCGCGTGTTGCCGGACCTGCGGCCCCGGGTCAGCCGTCCAGGGCCGGGAGGGCGCGCTCGGCGAACAGGCGCAGGCTCCGCCAGCCCTCCTCCAGGGGCATCCCGCCGACCAGCGGATGGAGGACGAGGTTGTCCAGGCCCTCCGCCGCGCACTGCTCCGGGGTCAGGACGCGGTAGACGCCCTCCGCGCGCAGCTCCTCCACCGACGTGGCCCGCGAACGCACCGCCGAGCGGATGTCCGCCGACTGCCAGGAGGCGTAGGTGCGGGCCTCGTGCAGGAAGTGCCCGCCGTACTTCGCCCACACCCGGTCCGGGTCCTCGGCGATGTGCAGCAGCGGGGTCTGCGCCCCCGGCATCATCACCCAGCCCTGCGTGCCGTACTCCACCAGCCGTTCCTTGTAGTACGCCTCCAGCTCCGGCAGATGCGCACTGGGGAAGAACGGCAGCCCGAGCCGGGCGGCCCGGCGGGCGGCGGCCCGCGAGGAGCCCCCGACCAGCAGCAGGGGGTGCGGCTCGGAAGCGGGCCGCGGGGTGACCCGTACCGTACGGCCCCGGTACGCGAACTCCTCGCCGGTCCACGCCCGCAGCAGCGTCCGCAGCACCTCGTCCTGGAGCCGCCCACGCCGCGCCCACTCCACCCCGGCCCGCGCGTACTCCTCGGGCCGGTACCCGATCCCGGCCACCGTGACCAGCCGGCCGCCGCTCAGCAGGTCCAGCACAGCGATGTCCTCCGCCAGCCGCAGCGGGTCGTGCAACGGGCCGATCACCGCGGACACCGTGACCGCGAGCCGACGGGTCGCCCCGAGGACCGCGCCCGCGAAGACGAACGGAGAGGGCAGCCAGTTGTTCTCGACGCCGTGGTGCTCCTCGGTCTGCACCGTGGTGATCCCGTGCTCGTCGGCGTACGCGGCCATCTCCAGAGCCGCCCGGTAGCGCGCGCCGAGCTCGGCGGGACTCGCGCCGGGAGCGACGAGGTTGAAACGGACGACGGTCACGGGCATGACAGGGCCCCCTTCGGTCGTGGAGGGCAGGACGCTAGCTGACCGACCGTCAGGTGGCCAGAGGCGGAGGGCGCCCCGTTCGCACGCGTCGGCGGCCGACCCGGCGGGGAGGGGTCGCGCATACTGGACGCGTTATGGACATCGTCATCCTTGCTGTAGTCATCGCCGTGGTCGCGATCGCCGCGCTCGGCGGGCTCGTCGTCGGCAGCCGGCGCAAGAAGCCGCTGCCCCCGCCGCCCCCCGCCGCGCCCGACATCACGGCGCCTCCGGCCGAGCCGCACGTCGGCGACGAGGCCGAGACGCCGCGCGACGAACCGCGCCGCACCATCGAGGAGGTGGACCTCCCGGGCGGCGGCGCTCCCACCGCCGTCGAGGAACCTCCCGTCGTCGAGGCTCCGCCGATCGAGATCCCGGAGCCCACCGAGGGGCGGCTCATCCGCCTCCGCGCCCGCCTCTCCCGCTCCCAGACCGCCCTCGGCAAGGGTCTGCTCACGCTGCTCTCGCGCGAGCACCTCGACGACGACACCTGGGAGGAGATCGAGGACACGCTGCTCACCGCCGACGTCGGCGTGCAGCCCACCCAGGAACTCGTCGAACGGCTGCGCGAGCGGGTCAAGGTGCTCGGCACCCGCACTCCCGAGGAGCTGCGCGGCCTGCTGCGCGAGGAGCTGCTCAAGCTGGTCGGCACCGAGGTCGACCGCACCGTGAAGACCGAGCCCGAGGACCGCAAGCCCGGCATCGTGATGGTCGTCGGCGTCAACGGCACCGGCAAGACCACCACCACCGGCAAGCTCGCGCGCGTGCTCGTCGCGGACGGCCGTACGGTCGTCCTGGGCGCCGCCGACACCTTCCGGGCCGCCGCCGCCGACCAGCTCCAGACCTGGGGCGAGCGCGTCGGCGCCCACACCGTGCGCGGGCCGGAGGCGGGCGATCCCGCCTCGGTCGCCTTCGACGCGGTCAAGGAGGGCAAGGAGATGGGGGTCGACGTCGTCCTCATCGACACCGCCGGGCGGCTGCACACCAAGACCGGGCTCATGGACGAGCTCGGCAAGGTCAAGCGCGTCGTCGAGAAGCACGCCCCGCTCGACGAGGTGCTGCTGGTCCTCGACGCCACCACCGGCCAGAACGGCCTCGTCCAGGCGCGGGTCTTCGCCGAGGTCGTCGACATCACCGGCATCGTGCTGACCAAGCTCGACGGCACGGCCAAGGGCGGCATCGTGGTCGCGGTCCAGCGCGAGCTGGGCGTGCCGGTCAAGCTGATCGGGCTCGGCGAGGGCGCGGACGACCTGGCGCCGTTCGAACCCGAGGCGTTCGTCGACGCGCTCATCGGGGACTGACCACCCCCGCCCCGCGAGGAAGCGCCCGCCCCTGATCCAGTGGGAGCGGGCGCTTCGCCGTGTTCTGCGGGGTGAGGGGGTTTCGGCGAGCGCCGGTGGGTGTGTACGCCGGTGGCCTACGCGCGGGAGCGGTGGGCCACGTACGCCAGGGTGCCGAGCAGCAGGCGGGCCTCGGGCGGCCGGGTCGCCGAGTCCAGCGCGGGCGGGCGCAGCCAGCGCACGGGGCCGAGGCCGCCCCGGTCGGAGGGCGGCGCCGTGATGTGCGCGCCCGGGCCGAGGCCGCGCAGGTCCAGGGAGTCCGGCGCGTCCCAGCCCATGCGGTACAGCAGGTCGGGCAGCGCGGCGGCGGCCCCGGGAGCGACCAGGAACTGGGCGCGGCCCTCGGGGGTGGCGGTCACCGGGCCGAGGGGGAGGCCCATGCGTTCGAGGCGGACCAGGGCGTGCCGCCCGGCCGGCTCGGCCACCTCGACCACGTCGAATGCCTCACCGACGGGCAGCATCACCGAGGCGCCCGGGTACTCCGCCCACGCGCGCGTGACGTCGTCGAGCGTGGCGCCGGCCGGGACGCGGGGCGCGAACGGAAGGGGATGCGCGCCCGGCGCCGGGCAGCCGGGGCGGCCGCAGGAGCACAGACCGCCGGCGGCGCGCGCCCCCGGCACCACGTCCCACCCCCACAATCCGGTGAACTCGGCTACGGCGGTGCACTCGGACGAGCGACCGCGCCTGCGCGCGCCGGAGCGGATCTCGCGAATGCCGCCGATCGTGAAGTCCATGCCCCCTCCAACGGGTCCGGCGCACCTGTGGTCACGCAGCGGACGCACCTCGTGACTCTGTGTGTTTTCGCCTTCCCCGCCCAGCTGTTTTCAGGCGGCGTCCGGGAGCACTCCGGGTGGTGCGTACCACTGCGCACGCCCCTGAGTGCACCGTTCCGCCCACCCCTGGCCGTCCTATGTCAAGTGAATCGCCAACGCGCCATCGTAGGTTCATTCGAAGGGGTGGCGAATGGTGGCGTTTCTGGAACCGCCGTGGTCGGCGCGTGATCGTGGGGTTACTTTGAGTGTGCGAGACCCAGGGGCACATGCCCCTGTGGGTATGCCGGGGGCAAGTCGGCCAACCGTTCGAAGGGTGAGAACCGCCGGACGGCGGACCCCGTTCACCGGCATTCTGATAGGGCTTGGCGCAGCGAAGCGACAAGTGGTCTCAGGGATGGGGGCGTTCCAGTGAGCGGCAACAGCGGTAGGGGGACGAGCGGGGGGAGCGCCGCGCCCGCCGACAAGCGCCCCAACGAGCTGCTCACGTCCTGGTTCGTGCGCAGCGGCTGGTCCAAGGGCGAACTGGCCCGCCAGGTCAACCGCCGGGCCCGCCAGCTGGGCGCCAACCACATCTCCACGGACACCTCGCGCGTGCGCCGCTGGCTGGACGGCGAGAACCCCCGCGAGCCCATCCCCAAGATCCTCTCCGAGCTGTTCACCGAGCGGTTCGGCTGCGTCGTCTCCGTCGAGGACCTCGGTCTGCGCACCCCGCGGCAGACGCCCGCGGCCACCGGCGTCGACCTGCCCTGGACGGGCCCGCAGACAGTGGCCCTGCTCAGCGAGTTCTCGCGCAGCGACCTGATGCTGGCCCGGCGCGGCTTCCTCGGAACGTCGCTGGCCCTGTCGGCGGGCCCCACCCTCATCGAGCCCATGCAGCGCTGGCTCGTCCCCTCGCCGCCCGCCCCGCCGGAGGCGGAGCCCCTCCCGACCAGCCGCGCGCGCGGCCGGCTCTCCAGGCCCGAGCTGGACCTGCTGGAGTCCACCACCGTGATGTTCCGGCAGTGGGACGCCCAGTGCGGCGGCGGACTGCGCCGCAAGGCCGTCGTCGGACAGCTGCACGAGGTGACGGACCTCCTCCAGGAGCCCCAGCCCGAGGCCACCGCCCGCAGGCTCTTCAAGGTCGCCGCCGAACTGGCCGAACTCGCCGGCTGGATGAGCTACGACGTCGGACTCCAGCCCACCGCGCAGAAGTACTTCGTCCTCGCCCTGCACGCCGCCAAGGAGGCCGGTGACCGGCCGCTCGGCTCCTACATCCTGTCCAGCATGAGCCGCCAGATGATCCACCTTGGGCGGCCCGAGGACGCCCTGGAGCTGATCCACCTCGCCCAGTACGGCAGCCGGGACTGCGCCGGCCCGCGCACCCAGTCGATGCTGTATGCGATGGAGGCCCGCGCCTACGCCAACATGGGCCAGCCCGGCCGGTGCAAACGGGCGGTCCGGATGGCCGAGGACACCTTCGCCGACGCCGCCGACTGGGACGAGCCAGACCCCGACTGGATCCGCTTCTTCTCCGAGGCCGAACTGCACGGCGAGAACTCCCACTCCTACCGCGACCTGGCCTACGTCGCCGGACGCAGCCCCACCTACGCCTCACTCGCCGAACCCCTGATGCAGCGGGCCGTCGACCTCTTCGCCAAGGACGTGGACCACCAGCGCTCCTACGTGCTGAACCTCATCGGCATGGCCACCGTCCATCTGCTGCGCCGCGAGCCCGGACAGAGCGCGGTGCTGGCCGCGCAGGCCATGAAGGAGGCCAAGAAGGTCCGCTCCGAGCGGGTGAACACCCGTATCCGGAAGACCGTGGACTGCGCGATCCGCGACTTCGGGGACCTCACCGAGGTCGTCGACCTCACCGACCGGCTCGCCGTCGAGCTGCCGGAGGCCGCCGAAGCGGTCTGACCGCCGACGTGACCGCCCTGAGCCCCGGCCGCGGCCGGCCTTCCCGAACCGCCCGACTCGGCTCCCCCATGCCAGGTCATCGGAAGGCCGACCGCGGCCGGTCCCCTTCCCTCCCGGCGAGCCCCGGCGTCCGCCGGGTGAAGGTTGCGCCACGATAACGATCGGCTGGGGCGGCATCCGCCAGTTCATCGACGCGTAACACGCACTGCGCCTTCGTCACGGCGGCGAAACAACGAGGGGCTTCCATCGAAACCGCGCTGCGTCAATCTCGTGGCCCATAAGCGGCCCACCCCTCATTCCGCTCAGGCTTCGCCCGCACGGGGCCGTACCTACGACGAGGAGACGCCGATGGCATCAGCCATCACGCTTGCGGCGGACGCACCCACGCTGTCGTCCGCGAACACAGGCTTCATGCTCATCTGTTCCGCCCTGGTAATGCTCATGACACCGGGTCTGGCCTTCTTCTACGGAGGCATGGTCCGCGTCAAGAGCACCCTGAACATGCTGATGATGAGCTTCATCAGCCTCGGGATCGTCACCATCCTGTGGGTGCTGTACGGCTTCTCCCTCGCCTTCGGCACCGACTCCGGCAGCCTCATCGGCTGGAACTCGGACTGGGTCGGCCTCAGCGACATCGGCCTGACCGAGCTGTGGGACGGCTACACCATTCCGGTCTTCGTCTTCCTCGTCTTCCAGCTGATGTTCGCCGTCATCACCCCGGCCCTGATCAGCGGCGCCCTCGCCGACCGCGTCAAGTTCAGCGCCTGGGCGCTGTTCGTCGCCCTGTGGGCCACGGTCGTCTACTTCCCCGTCGCGCACTGGGTCTGGGGCGCCGGCGGCTGGGCCTTCGAGCTCGGCGTCATCGACTTCGCCGGCGGCACGGCCGTCCACATCAACGCCGGTGCCGCGGCCCTCGGCGTGATCCTGGTCATCGGCAAGCGCGTCGGCTTCAAGAAGGACCCGATGCGCCCGCACAGCCTCCCGCTGGTCATGCTCGGCGCCGGTCTGCTGTGGTTCGGCTGGTTCGGCTTCAACGCCGGCTCCTGGCTCGGCAACGACGACGGCGTGGGCGCGCTGATGTTCGTCAACACCCAGGTCGCCACCGCCGCCGCCATGCTGGCCTGGCTGATCTACGAGAAGATCCGCCACGGCGCGTTCACCACCCTCGGCGCCGCCTCCGGCGCGGTCGCCGGCCTGGTCGCCATCACCCCCGCGGGCGGCGCGGTCTCCCCGCTCGGCGCGATCGCCGTCGGCGCCATCGCGGGCGTCCTGTGCGCCATGGCCGTCGGCCTGAAGTACAAGTTCGGCTACGACGACTCCCTCGACGTCGTCGGCGTCCACCTGGTCGGCGGTGTCCTCGGCTCCCTGCTGATCGGCTTCTTCGCCAGCGGCAAGGGCCAGTCCGACGTCAAGGGTCTCTTCTACGGCGGCGGTCTCGACCAGTTGTGGAAGCAGTGCGCCGGCGTCTTCGCCATCCTCGCCTACTCCCTGATCGCCTCCGCGATCCTCGCCTTCCTCCTGGACAAGACCATCGGCATGCGCGTCCCCGAGGACGACGAGGTCGCCGGCATCGACCAGGCCGAGCACGCGGAGACCGCATACGACTTCAGCGGAGCCGGCGGCGGCGCCCGCTCGACCGCCCTCCCGGCCCCCGTGCCCGACACCGCCAAGAAGGTGGACGCATGAAGCTCATCACCGCCGTCGTCAAGCCCCACCGCCTCGACGAGATCAAGGAAGCCCTCCAGGCCTTCGGCGTGCACGGTCTGACGGTCACCGAGGCCAGCGGCTACGGTCGTCAGCGGGGCCACACCGAGGTCTACCGCGGCGCCGAGTACACGGTGGACCTGGTCCCCAAGATCCGCATCGAGGTGCTGGCCGAGGACGACGACGCCGAACAGCTGATCGACGTCGTGGTCAAGGCGGCCCGCACCGGCAAGATCGGCGACGGCAAGGTCTGGTCCCTCCCGGTCGAGACGGCCGTACGGGTCCGCACCGGCGAGCGCGGCCCGGACGCGCTCTGACGGCAGCACAGAACAGGAGCCACTGGGTGACGAGTACGGACGTGCGGAAAGAAGCAGAGGACTCGGGACCCAGCGGTTACGCGGCGGCCCGGCTGCGCCTCCTCACCGAGGAGACGCGGTCCGGGCCGCCGCGCCGTAAGGCCCTGTCCCGACTCACCGACGACTGGCTCGCGGGACTGTTCACCGCGGCCGCCGGCACCACCCAGGGCGTCTCCCTGGTCGCCGTCGGCGGCTACGGCCGAGGCGAACTGTCCCCGCGCAGCGACCTCGACCTCCTCCTGCTGCACGACGGCGGCGACCCCGCGGAGATCGCCGCACTGGCCGACCGCCTCTGGTACCCCGTGTGGGACCTCGGCCTCGCCCTCGACCACTCCGTGCGCACACCGGCCGAGGCCCGCAAGACGGCCGGCGAGGACCTGAAGGTCCATCTCGGCCTCCTGGACGCCCGCCACCTCGCCGGCGACGCCGCGGTGACGGCCGCACTGCGCACCGCCGCCCTCGCCGACTGGCGCAACCAGGCGCCCAAACGCCTGCCCCAGCTCCAGGAGCTCTGCGCCGAACGCGCCGACCGCCAAGGCGAACTCCAGTACCTTCTGGAACCCGACCTGAAGGAGGCCCGCGGCGGCCTCAGGGACGCCACCGCCCTGCGCGCCGTCGCCGCCTCCTGGCTCGCCGACGCACCCCGCGAAGGCCTCGACGACGCCCGCCGCAGGCTCCTCGACGTCCGCGACGCCCTCCACCTGACCACCGGCCGCGCCACCGACCGCCTCTCCCTCCAGGAACAGGACCAAGTCGCCGCCGAACTGGGCCTCCTGGACGCCGACACCCTCCTGCGCCAGGTCTACGAGGCCGCCCGCGTCATCTCCTACGCCAGCGACGTCACCTGGCGCGAAGTGGGGCGCGTGCTCCGGTCGCGCGCCGTGCGGCCGAGGCTGCGCGCCATGCTCGGCGGCGGCAAGCCCACCGCCGAACGCTCCCCGCTCGCCGAAGGCGTCGTCGAACAGGACGGCGAGGTGGTGCTCGCCCGCGCCGCACGCCCCGAACGCGACCCCGTGCTCCCGCTGCGCGCCGCGGCCGCCGCCGCCCAGGCCGGCCTCCCGCTCTCCCTCCACGCCGTACGCCGCCTCGCCGCCACCGTGCGCCCCCTGCCCACACCCTGGCCCGCCGAGGCACGCGAACAACTGGTCACCCTGCTCGGCTCCGGCCGCCCCACCGTCGACGTCTGGGAGGCACTGGAGGCCGCCGGCCTGATCACCCGGCTGCTGCCCGACTGGGAGCGGGTGCGCTGCCGGCCGCAGCGCAACGCCGTGCACCTGTGGACCGTCGACCGGCACCTCATCGAGACCGCCGTACGCGCCTCCGAGTTCACCCGCCGCGTCAGCCGCCCCGACCTCCTCCTGGTCGCCGCGCTGCTGCACGACATCGGCAAAGGCTGGCCCGGCGACCACTCCGTGGCCGGCGAGACCATCGCCCGGGACGTCGCCGTCCGCATCGGCTTCGACCAGGCGGACGCCGCCGTCCTCGCCACCCTCGTCCGCCACCACCTGCTGCTCGTCGAGACGGCCACCCGGCGCGACCTGGAGGACCCGGCCACCGTCCACTCGGTCGCCGAAGCCGTCGGCTCACCCGGCGCACTCGAACTGCTGCACGCCCTGACCGAGGCCGACGCCCTCGCCACCGGCCCGGCCGCCTGGTCCGCCTGGCGCGGCTCGCTCGTCGCCGACCTGGTCAAACGCGTCGCCGCCGTCCTCGCCGGGGACGAACCCGAGGAGCCGGCCGCCGCCGCGCCCACCGCCGAACAGGAGCGCCTCGCCATCGAGGCGGCCGCCACCGGAAGCCCGGTCCTCTCGCTGCGCGCCCAGACCGAACCGCCCGCCGACCCGGCGGCCGGACAAGCGCCCGGCGACCCCGAACCGCTCGGCGTGGAGCTCATCGTCGCCGTACCCGACCAGCCCCGCGTGCTCCCGGCCGTCGCCGGCGTCCTCGCCCTCCACCGGCTGACCGTGCGCACCGCCGAACTGCGCGCCCACGACCTGCCCTCCGGCATCGACGGCTCCGTCCTGCTGCTCAACTGGCGGGTCGCCGCGGAGTACGGCTCGCTGCCGCAGGCGGCCCGGCTGCGCGCCGACCTGGTCCGCGCGCTGGACGGCTCACTGGACATCGCGGGCCGGCTCGCCGAGCGGGACGCCGCCTACCCCAGGCGCCGGGGCACGGTCGCGCCCCCCGCGCGCGTGACGGTAGCCCCCGCGGCCTCCCGCCACGCCACGGTCATCGAGGTCCGCGCCCAGGACGCCCCCGGACTGCTGCTGCGGATCGGACGGGCGCTGGAGGACGCGGCGGTACGCGTGCGGAGCATGCACGTGAGCACGCTCGGCGCCAACGCCGTCGACGCCTTCTACGTCACGGACGACACGGGCGCCCCCCTGCCGCCCGGCGAGGCCACGGCCGTCGCGCGGAAACTCGAGGAGACGCTGAGGGCCTGACCCCGGGCCCCGGCCGGACCGCGTCAGCAGGCCGTCCCCGTCCGCCGTTCGCGGCGGGCGGGGACGATTCGCTTGCGCGGACCGATACCCTGGAAGACGCTCACACTGCCCCCGACACCGAGGACCGACGTCGCCGTGTTCGATACCCTCTCCGACCGCCTCAGCGCGACTTTCAAGAATCTCCGCGGCAAGGGGCGCTTGAGCGAGGCGGACATCGACGCCACCGCGCGCGAGATCCGCATCGCGCTCCTCGAAGCGGACGTGGCCCTTCCTGTCGTGCGGACGTTCATCAAGAACGTCAAGGAGCGCGCCCTCGGCGCCGAGGTCTCCCGGGCGCTGAACCCGGCCCAGCAGGTCCTGAAAGTCGTCAACGACGAGCTCGTCACGATCCTCGGCGGCGAGACCCGGCGGCTGCGCTTCGCCAAGCAGCCGCCCACCGTCATCATGCTCGCCGGTCTCCAGGGCGCCGGTAAGACCACCCTCGCGGGCAAGCTGGGCCGCTGGCTGAAGGAGCAGGGCCACTCGCCGCTGCTGGTCGCCTGTGACCTCCAGCGTCCCAACGCCGTCAACCAGCTGAGCGTCGTCGCCGAGCGCGCCGGTGTCGCCGTCTACGCGCCGCAGCCGGGCAACGGCGTCGGCGACCCGGTCCAGGTCGCCAAGGACTCCATCGACTTCGCGAAGTCCCGGGTCCACGACATCGTGATCGTGGACACCGCGGGCCGCCTCGGCATCGACGCCGAGATGATGCAGCAGGCCGCCGACATCCGCGACGCGGTCAGCCCCGACGAGATCCTCTTCGTCGTCGACGCCATGATCGGTCAGGACGCCGTCAACACCGCCGAGGCGTTCCGCGACGGCGTCGGCTTCGACGGCGTGGTCCTCTCCAAGCTCGACGGCGACGCGCGCGGCGGCGCCGCTCTGTCGATCCGGCAGATCACCGGCAAGCCGATCATGTTCGCGTCGAACGGCGAGAAGCTCGACGACTTCGACCAGTTCCACCCGGACCGGATGGCGTCCCGCATCCTCGACATGGGTGACCTCCTCACCCTGATCGAGCAGGCGGAGAAGACCTTCAGCCAGGAAGAGGCCGCCAAGATGGCCTCCAAGCTGGCGTCCAAGAAGGGGCAGGAGTTCACGCTCGACGACTTCCTGGCCCAGATGGAGCAGGTCAGGAAGATGGGGTCGATCTCCAAGCTTCTCGGCATGCTCCCCGGCATGGGGCAGATCAAGGACCAGATCAACAACCTCGACGAGCGGGACGTGGACCGCACGGCCGCGATCATCAAGTCGATGACCCCCGCCGAGCGCCAGGACCCCACGATCATCAACGGCTCCCGCCGAGCCCGGATCGCCAAGGGCTCCGGTGTCGACGTCAGCGCGGTGAAGGGCCTGGTCGAGCGGTTCTTCGAGGCCCGCAAGATGATGTCCCGCATGGCACAGGGCGGCGGCATGCCCGGGATGCCGGGGATGCCCGGCATGGGCGGCGGCCCCGGTCGCACCAAGAAGCAGCCGAAGAAGGCCAAGGGCAAGCAGCGCTCCGGCAACCCGATGAAGCGCAGGCAGCAGGAGCAGGAGGAGGCGGCCCGCAGGGCGGCCGGCGCGCAGGGCGGCCCCGGCGGCGCCTTCGGTCTGCCCGGCCAGCAGGGCGGCCAGGACTTCGAGCTGCCGGACGAGTTCAAGAAGTTCATGGGCTGAGCCCGCGGGTGTCGTGCGCCAGGGGCGTGTGACACCGCGAGGAACGCAAGGCGCTGAGGGCGTCCTTCCGCAGGGAGGGCGCCCTCAGCGCGTGCCGCCGTCCGCTGTGTGCCGTAACGTCCAGATATGAGCGATGCCGCGCCGCCGCGGCGGACCCCCGACCAGCCGTGGCGCACCGAGGGCACTCCGGACGAGCCGCCGACGAGGTCCGGCGGCCGCAGGAGGCGTGGGCGCTGGTGGGGCCTGGCCGTCACCGCCGTGATCGTCTTCCTGCTGGCCTACATCGGGCTCAACTACCTCGACCGGGGCGACGAGCCCACGATCGCCTACACGGAGTTCAGCAAGCAGGTCGACGAGGGCAACGTCGACAAGATCTACTCCAAGGGCGACGCGATCGAGGGCCAACTCAAGAAGGCCCGGGACGATCCCGACGGCGGCGGCCAGTACACCCGGTTCCGCACCCAGCGGCCGGCCTTCGCCGAGGACGACCTCTGGCAGAACCTGGAGCGGCGGGACGTCACCGTGACCGCGCGGCCGGTGGTGCAGCAGCGCGGTCTGCTGTCCAACCTGCTGATCTCGCTGGTGCCGATCGTGGTCCTGGTCGCCGTGTGGATCTTCGTCGCCCGGCGCTTCGGCGGCGGGCTGGGCGGTGCGGGCGGCATGCTCGGGCGCAAGACCCCGCCCAAGCCGGTCGAGCTGCGCGCCGGCACCCAGCGCACCACCTTCGCCGACGTGGCGGGCATCGACGAGGTCAAGGGCGAACTGGACGACGTGGTCGACTTCCTGGAGCACCCGGACGCCTACCGCAGGATGGGCGCCAAGATGCCCCGCGGCGTGCTGCTTGCGGGCTCGCCCGGCACCGGCAAGACCCTGCTGGCCCGGGCAGTGGCCGGCGAGGCCGGGGTGCCCTTCTTCTCGGCCTCCGCCTCGGAGTTCATCGAGATGATCGTCGGCGTCGGCGCGTCCCGGGTGCGCGAGTTGTTCGCCGAGGCGCGCAAGGTGGCGCCGTCGATCATCTTCATCGACGAGATCGACACCATCGGACGGGTGCGCGGCGGGGGCGCCTCGGTGAGCGGCCACGACGAGCGCGAGCAGACGCTGAACCAGATCCTCACCGAGATGGACGGTTTCTCCGGCTCGGAGGGCGTCATCGTCATCGCCGCGACCAACCGCGCCGACATCCTAGACCCGGCCCTGACCCGGCCCGGCCGCTTCGACCGGGTGGTCAGCGTCTCCCCGCCGGACCGCGGCGGACGGGAGGCGATCCTGCGCATCCACACCCGGGGGATCCCGCTCGCCGACGACGTGGACCTCGCCCAGGTGGCGCGCACGACCCCCGGCATGACGGGTGCGGATCTGGCCAACCTCGCCAACGAGGCCGCCCTGCTCGCCGTCAAGCGCAAGCAGGACCGGGTGACCTCGGCGCACCTGTCGGAGGCGCTGGAGAAGGTGCAGCTGGGGGCCGAGCGTACGCTCGTCATGCCCGAGGAGGACCGCCGCAGGACCGCCTACCACGAGAGCGGGCACGCGCTGCTGGGCATGCTGCAGCCCGGCGCCGACCCCGTCCGAAAGGTCACCATCGTCCCGCGCGGCCGGGCGCTCGGGGTGACGATGTCGACGCCGGAGGTGGAGCGGTACGCGCTCTCCGAGGAGTACCTGCGCGGCCGCATCATCGGCGCCCTGGGCGGGATGGCGGCCGAGCAGGTGATCTACGGGGTGGTCACCACGGGAGCGGAGAACGACCTCGAACAGGTCACCAACATCGCGCGGGGCATGGTCGCCCGGTGGGGCATGAGCGAGCGCGTGGGACGCCTGTCCGCCCTCCCCAGCGACGCCCAGCAGGCCTACGGCCTCGCCGCCGCGCCGCGCACCCTCGATGTGATCGACGAGGAGATGCGGCGCGTCGTGGAGGACTGCTACGAGGAGGCCATCCGCAAACTCCGCGACCACCGAAGGCAGTTGGACGCGCTGGCGGAGGCGCTGCTGGAACACGAGACCCTGGAGGAGGCGGACGCCTACCGCATCGCGGGAATCACCCGCCTGACGAAGAGCGAGGCGTAAGACGGCCCTTGAGCCTCACACGACCCGCGAGCTCACCCGGCCCGTGAGCTCGCCCGGCCTCGCCCTGGTCCGTGAGCTCGCCCGGGCTTGGGGCTCACCAGGCCCGTGAGACCGCCGGCGGCACCTCTCAGGGTGTCCGGGCGATCAGGTACCGGAACACGTTCGGCATCCACACCGTGCCGTCCGGCCGACGGTACGGGTGCAGCGCCTCGGTGATCTCCTTGTCGACCTGCGCCTGGTCCGTCGCGGAGATCGCCGCGTCGAACAGGCCTGTCGACAGCAGGCCCTTGAGGGCGCTGGCCACGCTCGCGTAGCCGAACGGGCAGGCCACGCGCCCGGAGCCGTCCGGCTTCAGCCCGGCGCGCTGGGCGACCTCCTCCAGGTCGTCGCGCAGGGCCGGACGCCAACTGCCCGCTGAGCGCAAAGGATCGGTCAGTTTGGTGGCCACCCGCAGCACCGTGGACGTGGCGCAGCGCTCCGGCGGGCCCCAGCCGACGAGCACGACGGGCGCGCCGCGCCGGGCGAGCGGAGCGGCGGCCGCGAGCTGCTCGCCGAGCCCCTCGGAGTCGCCGGCGAGGCAGCCGATGGGCTCGAAGGCGGTCACGATGTCGTACGGAGCCGTAGCTGCGTCGGCCAGGTCCCGCGAGCCGTCGGCCGAGTCCTCGCCGGCGTTCGCGTGCGTGCCGTCCCCGAGGTCCCGCAGCGTGCCGTCGACGAGGCGGACGGCGTCACGCGCGTGTGCGTCCCAGGTCTGCGGGGCCAGCCGCCGCCGGGCGAGGGCCAGCCGCTCCGGGAAGGAGGACTCGACGCCCGTGACGCGGGCGCCCGCGGAGACGGCCGTCAGCAGGGCCAGCCCGGAGCCACAGCCCAGGGCCAGCAGCCGCGTGCCAGGACCCACGTCCAGCCGCTCGTAGACGGCCTCGTGGAGCGGAACCAGCATCCGCTCCTGGATCTCGGACCAGTCACGCGCGCGTGCCGCCAGGTCCGCGCGGGGCACCGGCCCCGCTTGAGGCCGGTGCTGGCGCACGAGCGTAGGTGTCATGGAAAAGCGCCCCAATCCGCCGTGAGTTGCCGCTGATCGTCGAGGTGGCCCCGTAAGGGGTCCTTGCGCTGTGCCCGCCCGATCAGGGCGGGCACAGCGCAAGGACCCCTAAGTGCGCTCGCACTCCCCGTATGCCAGGTAACTCCGCACTCGGTTCCGCGTCCAGGGGTCGCGGGGCCCGGCTTGCGCTCCGGGCGCCGGTGTGGCCGGATTTCACATTCCGGTAACCCGGGCCCGTACCATCGCGCCATGGTGAGGGCACCCGGCCGTCCGCCGGGCCGTCCTGGCGGACGGGCATGAGGCGGGGGCCGCCGGGAACACGCAGACCGGACGGCGTCCCGCCACGGAGGCGGGGCGGTGCCCGAGCGCGGCGCCCGGCCCGGTAACGTCGCCCCCGTCGCGTACGCCGACCGGGTCGTCGCACCGCGGCGGGGGAGCGGCCGGAAACGCCTCTTGCGCTCCCGGGGGGAGTCGAGTCGCCCGGCGCGCGAACGGAGCGCGGACATCGTCTACGCGCCGGTGCGTATCGCGGACTACGTACCACCTTGGTACGTCCTGTGAGGCTTCTCCGCAGATCAGCGCACCCGCCCTCGTCAGGACGCATCAGAGGCAACTGACGGGTAAGTGCAAATTATTTGGGATGGCCCGGAATAGGAACACAGCGGCACCCACGCTCGTTGTCATTACGTGAGCACGACACAGACACCACCTGTTCTCGCCGCAGAGCTGGCACAGGCGTGGGCCGACATTCAGCGGTACCACCCCGAGTTGCCGGACCTTGCCGCGCCAGAGTCCCTGATCGGGGAGTCGTCGTCCGCCTGCGGTCACGAGCTCTCCTTCGAGCGGCTGCTGCACGAGGCGGTCCACGGGATCGCCGCCTCGCGCGGCGTCCGTGACACCTCCCGGGCCGGCCGCTACCACAACCGCCGATTCCTCGCGATCGCCGAGGAGCTGGGCCTGGACCACCCCGAGGAGCCGCACCCCAGCAGCGGCTTCTCGCTGGTCACGCTCAACCCCGAGGCCAAGCGGCGTTACCGGCCGACCATCGACCGCCTCCACCGGGCCCTGAAGGCGCACCTGGCGGCCACCTCCGCCGACACCACCCGCGCCTTCCGCGGTCCGGCCGCCCGGCACGGCTCCTCCGGCGGCGGCGTCCGCGTCAAGGCGGTCTGCGACTGCGGCCGCAACGTCCGCGTCGTGCCGTCGGTCCTGGCCCAGGCGCCGATCGTCTGCGGCGGCTGCGGCAAGCCGTTCCGCATTCCGGAAATCATGGGCGCGGCGTAACCGGGAGACACCGGCATCTCGTGGCTGCCGGTCCCCGGAGGACTCGCCCACCCCGACACCGCCCCCGCGCCGCCCGAATCCGGCGCGGGGGCGGAATCAGCCATGGAGTCCAGGGGGCCGGGCCCCTGCCCGAAAGCGACCCGCGGGGTGTGGCACAATGGCTAGCTGTACTCGACAGCCGCACAGGACCCCTCTCTCCTCCGGCTGACGCGTCCGTCGGGCACTCGGGTACCGCAACCCCACGCGGCAATCTCGCCGTGCCCAACCACGTCAAATCCAGGAGAACCCACTCCCGTGGCAGTCAAGATCAAGCTGAAGCGTCTGGGCAAGATCCGTTCGCCTCACTACCGCATCGTCGTCGCCGACTCCCGCACCCGCCGTGACGGCCGTGCGATCGAGGAGATCGGCAAGTACCACCCGACGTACAACCCGTCGGTCATCGAGGTCGACGCGGACCGCGTGGCGTACTGGCTGGGTGTCGGCGCGCAGCCGACCGAGCCCGTCCTCGCCATCCTGAAGAAGACCGGCGACTGGCAGAAGTTCAAGGGCGAGCCCGCCCCGGCTCCGCTGCTGACCGCCGAGCCGAAGAAGGCGCGCCCGTCGTTCGAGGCCCTCGGTGGCGACGACACGGGCAAGGGTGAGGCGATCACCCAGAAGAAGAAGGCCGAGAAGAAGGACGAGGCCGCCGCCGAGTCCTCCGAGTCGACCGAGGCCTGAGCAGCATGCTCGAAGAGGCGCTTGAGCACCTCGTGAAGGGCATCGTCGACAACCCTGACGATGTGCAGGTCGCCTCGCGCAACCTGCGCCGCGGGCGTGTGCTGGAGGTCCGGGTCCACCCCGACGACCTCGGCAAGGTGATCGGCCGCAACGGTCGCACCGCACGCGCCCTGCGCACCGTCGTGGGCGCCATCGGCGGCCGCGGCGTCCGCGTCGACCTCGTCGACGTGGACCACGTCCGCTGACGCATCAGCAGCACCGGCTCGGGCCGGGGAGGGCCACTGGGCCGTCCCCGGCCCGCAGTCGTCACGACAGGAGATCTTCGCAAGTGCAGCTCGTAGTCGCACGGGTCGGCCGCGCCCACGGCATCAAGGGCGAGGTCACCGTGGAGGTCCGCACCGACGAGCCGGAACAGCGGCTCGGCCCCGGCGCCGTACTGTTCACGGACCCCGCCTCCGCGGGTCCGCTCACGATCGAGACCGGCCGGGTGCACAGCGGCCGTCTCCTCCTGCGCTTCGAGGGCGTCACCGACCGCACCGCCGCCGAGGCCCTGCGCAACACCCTCCTGATCGCCGAGGTCGACCCCGAGGAACTCCCCGAGGACGAGGACGAGTACTACGACCACCAGCTCATCGACCTCGACGTGGTGACCGAGGACGGCGAGGAGGTCGGCCGGATCACCGAGATCTCCCACCTGCCCTCCCAGGACCTCTTCATCGTGGAGCGGCCCGACGGCAGCGAGGTGATGATCCCGTTCGTCGAGGAGATCGTCACCGAGATCGACCTCGAGGAGCAGCGGGCCGTCATCGCCCCGCCGCCCGGGCTGATCGACGACCGTGCCGAGATCGCCTCCTCCCGGGACGAGTCCTGATGCGCCTCGACGTCGTCACGATCTTCCCCGAGTACCTCGACCCGCTGAACGTCTCCCTCGTCGGCAAGGCACGCGCGCGTGGACAGCTCGACGTCCACGTCCACGACCTGCGGCAGTGGACGTACGACCGCCACAACACCGTCGACGACACCCCCTACGGCGGCGGCCCCGGCATGGTGATGAAGACCGAGCCCTGGGGCGACGCCCTCGACTCGGTCCTCGCCGACGGCTACGAGCGCGGCGCCCACGCCCCCGCGCTGGTCGTCCCCACCCCCAGCGGCCGCCCCTTCACCCAGAAGCTCGCCGGCGAGCTCTCCGAACGCCCCTGGCTGATCTTCACGCCCGCCCGCTACGAGGGCATCGACCGCCGCGTCGTCGACGAGTACGCCACCCGCATACCGGTGTACGAGGTCTCCATCGGCGACTACGTCCTCGCCGGCGGCGAGGCGGCCGTGCTCGTCGTCACCGAGGCGGTGGCCCGGCTGCTGCCCGGCGTCCTCGGCAACGCCGAGTCCCACCGCGACGACTCCTTCGCGCCCGGCGCCATGGCCGACCTCCTGGAAGGGCCCGTCTACACCAAGCCCCCCGCCTGGCGCGGCCGGGACATTCCCGAGGTGCTGCTCAGCGGCCACCACGGCAGGATCGCCCGCTGGCGCCGCGACGAGGCCCTCAGTCGTACGACGGCCAACCGGCCCGACCTGATCGAGCGCGCGGACCCCCGGGCCTTCGACAAGAAGGACCGCGAGATGCTCTCCATCCTGGGGTGGTCCCCGGACCCGGAGGGCGAGCCCTACGGCCGATTTTGGCGCAGGACCGGCGGCGTGGAACAATAGGCCGCTGTTGTGCGCTGTCCGGCGTGCGCCCCTGCCACAGGGGGACACGACGCCCGCCCCGACGCGCGCGACCACCAACCCAGAACCTCTAGTTCCCGTTGATGACCTGTGGCATCAGCGAAGAAAGCAGACGAAATGTCTCACCTGCTCGACTCCGTCGACGCCGCGTCGCTGCGCAGCGACGTCCCGGCCTTCCGCCCGGGTGACACCGTCAACGTCCACGTCCGCGTCATCGAGGGCAACCGCTCCCGTGTGCAGCAGTTCAAGGGCGTCGTCATCCGCCGTCAGGGCGCCGGTGTCCGCGAGACCTTCACGGTCCGCAAGGTCTCCTTCTCCGTCGGCGTCGAGCGCACCTTCCCGGTGCACACCCCGATCGTCGAGAAGATCGAGCTCGTCACCCGCGGTGACGTCCGCCGCGCCAAGCTGTACTACCTCCGTGAGCTCCGCGGCAAGGCCGCGAAGATCAAGGAGAAGCGCGACAACTGAGCGCACTGAGGGGTCCACGGTCCGGCCGGATAACATCTGGCCTCGATGGACACCGAAGCGCAGCACACGGAGCGCGACCGCTCCTCCGCACCCGCCCCTCCCGAGCACACCTCGGAGGCGGCGGCACCGGAGGGACGGTCGCGTTTCGCGTTGGCGGGGCGCGTCACGGAATGGGTTCCCGGCGGGCGGATCAGCCTCACCCTCCTCGCCTGCCTGCTGTTCTTGCTGTTCTTGAACAGTTTCGTGGCTCAGCCCTTCCAGATTCCCAGCCGATCCATGGAAACCGGATTGAGGATCGGGGACCGGGTGCTCGTAAATAAGTTGGCGTACCGTTTCGGTGCCGAGCCGCGGCGCGGCGACGTCGTCGTGTTCGACGGCACCGGGTACTTCGGGCACGCGGACTACATCAAACGCGTTGTGGGTGTGGGAAGAGACCACGTGGTCTGCTGTGACAAGGACGGGAGGATCCAGGTGAACGGCCGGCCGGTCGACGAGTCGACGTTCCTGTACCCGGGCGACAGCCCCTCCACGGTGCCCTTCGACGTCGTCGTGCCGGAAGGCGCCCTGTTCCTCCTCGGCGATCACCGCAGCGCCTCCAGCGACTCCCGCGATCACCTGGGGTCCCCGGGCGGCGGCATGATCCCCGTCGGCGAGGTGATCGGCCGCGCCGACTGGATCGTCTGGCCCTTCGCCCACCAGGCCCGGCTGCACCGCCCGAGTGCCTACGCGCGCGTGCCGGCCGGGGAGGGCGCCGATGGGTAACCGCGGAAAGCCGCGCGGCGTCCCCGTCAGCGCCGCGGACAACCTCCTGCCCACCGGCGCGCGGCGCACGTCCACCCCCGGCGGCGGCGGACGCACGCGCACGGAACGGCGCAAGCTCCAGCGCAAGGTCAAGCGCAAGCGCAGGCGGAGCGCCGTCCGGGAGATCCCGCTGCTCGTCGGCGTGGCCGTCCTCATCGCCCTGGTGCTCAAGACGTTCCTCGTGCAGGCCTTCGTGATCCCGTCCGGCTCGATGGAGCAGACGATCCAGATCGGCGACCGCGTCCTGGTGGACAAGTTCACCCCGTGGTTCGGCTCCAAGCCGCAGCGCGGCGACGTCGTCGTCTTCAAGGACCCCGGCGGCTGGCTGCAGGACGAGCAGACGACCCCGAAGAAGGCGGACCCCGTCGTCGTCAAGCAGATCAAGGAAGGGCTCACCTTCATCGGCCTGCTGCCGTCCGACGACGAGAAGGACCTCATCAAACGGGTCGTCGGCGTGGGCGGCGACCGCGTCCAGTGCTGCGACGGCGCCGGACGCGTCACCGTCAACGGCGTTCCCCTGAACGAGGGAAACTACATCTACCCCGGCGACGCCCCCTCCGCGATGGCCTTCGACATCACCGTCCCCCAGGGCCGACTGTGGGTGATGGGCGACCACCGGGGCAACTCCGCCGACTCCCGCTTCCACCAGGACACCGACTACGGCGGCACCGTCTCCGAGGACGGCGTGCTGGGCCGGGCCATGGTCATCGCGTGGCCCCTCGGTCGCTGGGACTCCCTAAAAGAACCGCAAACCTTTTCCTCCGTGACCGACTCGGGCTTCGCGACGACCTCGGCCCCCGGCACGTCGCATAGGGTTGCTCCCGACCATCCGAACGGACCGGTCGGACTCCCGAGCCCTGCGGAACTCCCGCTCGTTATGGGAGTGGTGGGCCTGCGCCGTATGTGGGGCAGGCAGCGGCACAGAGTTAGGAGTTGGCGTGGGGGATGTGGCGGTTGGCGCACGGTCCGGGCACGACGGCGAGGAGTACCGCGGACGTCCCGTGGAAGCGGCCGACCAGGCTACGGACGGCGCCGTGAACTCCGGGAATGACGTCCCGGCGGCCGGCGGCGAGGGCCCCGGGGGCGGACAGCCGCCCACCACGGAGCCGGGCCCGGGCGACGGCGCGCCCAAGGCGAAGAAGCCGCGCTCCTTCTGGAAGGAGCTGCCGATCCTGATCGGCATCGCGCTCGTCCTCGCCCTGCTGATCAAGACGTTCCTGGTGCAGGCGTTCTCGATCCCCTCGGACTCGATGCAGAACACCCTCCAGCAGGGCGACCGGGTCCTCGTCGACAAGCTCACCCCGTGGTTCGGCTCCGAGCCCGAGCGCGGCGAGGTCGTCGTCTTCCACGACCCGGACAAGTGGCTCGCGGGCGAGCCCACGCCCGAGCCGAACGCGGTGCAGACCTTCCTCAGCTGGATCGGCCTGATGCCGTCGGCGGAGGAGAAGGACCTGATCAAGCGGGTCATCGGCGTCGGCGGCGACACCGTCACCTGCAAGGGCACCGGCCCGCTCACCGTCAACGGCAAGGCCCTCGACGAGCCGTACGTCTACCCGGGCAACACCCCGTGCAGCCAGGACGACCAGGGCGGCCAGTTCTCTGTGAAGGTTCCCCAGGGGTTCATCTGGGTCATGGGCGACCACCGGCAGAACTCGCGGGACTCCCGCTACAACCAGTCCGACAAGAACCACGGCATGGTCCCCGTCGACCAGGTCGTCGGCCGCGCCGTGGTCAAGGCCTGGCCGATCAACCGCTGGGGCACGCTGCCCGTGCCGGACACCTTCGACCAGCAGGGCCTGAACCCGCAGGCCGCCGCCTCCACCGCGCTCACCGTCGCCCCGCAGGGCGTCGCCCTCGCCGGCGTCGTCCCGCTGGTCCTGTGGCGCCGTCGGCGTGCGGACTCCTCCGACGAGCGGACCGCGCCGACGGTGACCTCGGGCCAGAGCCGCTGAGGTCACGGCCTTCGCCTCCGGGCGCCGCTGAGGTCAGGACGTCGGCAAACCCTTTCCCAAGGATGCGACCCCGGCTGACGGGGAAGGGCTGACCCGGCTCGGTACCCCCGGGTAGGGTGCGGACCCATGGGTGGCGAGAGCACGACACGTACGGCCCCGCACAGCGGCGGTGGCCCCAGCAGCGGCCCGGTGGGCAGCCGGACCGGACAGCGCCTGTCCGGACTGGCCGTCGCGCTGGGCCTGGTGCTGTTCCTGGGCGGGTTCGGCTGGGCGGCGCTGACCTACCGCCCCTACACCGTGCCCACCGGTTCGATGGTCCCGACGATCAACGCCGGCGACCGGGTCCTCGCACAGGTCGTGGACGGCGACGAGGTGCGCCGCGGTGACGTCGTCGTCTTCAAGGACACCAACTGGGCCGACGCGCCCGTCGTCAAGCGCGTGGTCGCGGTCGGCGGCGACACCGTCTCCTGCTGCACGAACGGCAAGCTGACCGTCAACGGCAAGAAGATCGACGAACCGTATCTGCCCAAGGGCGCCCCCGCCGAGGTCAAGAGCATCCCCGAGGTGGAGGTCCCCGAGGGGCGGCTGTTCCTGCTCGGCGACGAGCGCCAGGGCTCGCTGGACTCCACCGCCCACCTCACCGACGCCGCCCAGGGCACCGTGGCCGCCTCCGCCGTCACCGCGCGCGTGGACGCCGTCGTCTGGCCGATGAACGGCATGCTGAAGCGCCCCACGGGCTTCCAGGCGCTCGGCAACCTCTCCGAGCCCGGCCCGCTGCGCACCATCGGCTGGCTGATCGTCGCCGGCGCGGTGCTCGTCCTCGGCGGCGGTGCCTACGGGCCCATCGCCAAGCGGACCTCCCGCCGCGGGGACGACGCGAGCACGGGGGCCGCGAGTGCCGGCTGAGCCGGCGCCCGGCGAGCCGGCCGGGACGGACCTGCCGCCGGGCGCGGCCGACACGTACACGGGCGGCCTGCGCAAGGTGGCCCGGGTCGTGCTGCTCGACCCCGAGGACCGCATCCTGCTGCTGCACGGCCATGAGCCGGACGACCCTGCCGACGACTGGTGGTTCACGCCCGGCGGCGGGGTGGAGGGCGACGAGACCCGTGAAGAGGCCGCCCTGCGGGAACTCGCCGAGGAGACGGGCATCACCGAGGTCGAACTCGGCCCGGTGCTCTGGCGGCGGAGGTGCTCCTTCCCGTTCGCGGGCCGCCGCTGGGACCAGGACGAGTGGTACTACCTCGCCCGTACTACCGTGACGGCGACCCGCGCCACGGCCCTGACCGAATTGGAGCGGCGCAGCGTCGCGGGAGCGCGTTGGTGGACGTGTCAGGAACTGAGCCGGGCACATGAGACGGTGTATCCGACCAGACTCGCCGAGCTGCTGAGCAGGGTGCTCGACGAAGGTCCCCCGGCCGGCCCGGTGACGCTCGACACGGAAATCGTCTAGCGGCTCACGGGACTGGCGCACAATGGTGGGATCGCACGGCTGAAGGGGAACATGCCATGAGCGCCGAGGACCTCGAGAAGTACGAGACCGAGATGGAGCTGAAGCTCTACCGGGAGTACCGCGATGTCGTCGGTCTGTTCAAATATGTGATCGAGACCGAGCGGCGCTTCTACCTGACCAACGACTACGAGATGCAGGTGCACTCGGTCCAGGGCGAGGTGTTCTTCGAGGTGTCGATGGCGGACGCCTGGGTCTGGGACATGTACCGGCCGGCGCGGTTCGTGAAGCAGGTGCGGGTCCTCACGTTCAAGGACGTGAACATCGAGGAGCTGAACAAGAGCGACCTGGAGCTGCCGAGCGGATGAGCCTGACCCGTGTGGGTGACGGAGTTGTCCACAACCGCTGAGTTGCGCACCAAGATCCTTCCGCGTGCCGTGAATGCGTGAACGTGGGCGCCGGAGGTGGTGCCGACATGAACGCGAACACGAACACCGACACGATCAAGACCACCGGCGTGGGCGGCGGCTCGGGCACGAGCACGGATCTGTCGCGAGGCGCGCTCGGCAGGTACGGCGAGGAGCTGGCCGCCCGACGGCTGGCCGAGGCCGGGATGGCGGTCCTGGGACGTAACTGGCGCTGCGGCAGGGCCGGCGAGATCGACATCGTCGCGCGGGACGGCGACGTGCTGGTCGTCTGCGAGGTCAAGACCCGCAGGCACGGCGGTTTCCAGCACCCGATGGCGGCGGTGACGCCGGACAAGGCCCGCCGCCTGCGCTGCCTGGCCGAACGATGGATCCACGCACATGGGGGAGCGCCACCGGGCGGCGTGCGCATCGATCTGGTCGGCGTGCTGCTGCCCCGCCGCGGGGCCGCCGTCGTCGACCATGTGCGGGGGGTGGCCTGAGATGGGCTTCGCGCGTACGTGCTCGGTGGCGCTGGTGGGCGTGGAAGGCGTGGTGGTCGAGGTCCAGGCCGACCTGGAGCCCGGCGTCGCCGCCTTCACGCTGGTGGGGCTGCCGGACAAGAGCCTGAGCGAGAGCCGGGACCGGGTACGGGCGGCGGTGGTGAACTCGGGCGGCGAGTGGCCGCAGAAGAAGCTCACCGTCGGCCTCAGCCCGGCGTCCGTGCCCAAGGCGGGTTCGGGCTTCGATCTCGCAATCGCCAGTGCGGTGCTCGGCGCGTCCGAGCGGATCGACCCCCGGGTGCTGGCCGACATCGTCATGATCGGTGAACTGGGGCTGGACGGGCGGGTGCGTCCCGTGCGGGGCATCCTCCCGGCGGTCCTGGCGGCGGCGGACGCCGGGTACGAGCAGGTCGTCGTCCCGGAGTGCGCGGTCGCCGAGGCCTCCCTGGTGCCGGGTGTCTCGGTGCTGGGCGTGCGCAGCCTGCGGCAGCTGATCGCCGTGCTCGCGGACGAGCCCGTGCCCGAGGAGGAGCCGGACGAGGCGGGCCGCCCCGACCCGCTCCTGGCAGGGCTGCGGATGGCCGGGACGGGCGCCGCCACCGGTATGCACACCGTCGACGCCGCCCACCACGACCAGGGGCACGACCTCGCCGACGTCGTCGGGCAGCGCTCGGCGCGCACGGCGGTGGAGGTCGCCGCCGCAGGCGGACACCACCTGTTCCTCGAAGGCCCACCGGGCGCCGGCAAGACCATGCTGGCCGAGCGGCTGCCGGCCGTGCTGCCCCGGCTGAGCCGGGAGGAGTCGCTGGAGGTCACGGCGGTGCACTCGGTGGCAGGGCTCCTGCCCCCGGGCAAGCCCTTGATCGACGTACCGCCGTACTGCGCACCGCACCACTCGGCCACCATGCAGGCGCTCGTCGGCGGCGGCCCGCACATCGCCCGGCCCGGAGCCGTGTCGATGGCCCATCGAGGGGTGCTCTTCCTGGACGAGACCCCCGAGTTCAGCAGCCACGCCCTCGACGCCCTGCGCCAGCCCCTGGAGGCGGGGCACGTCGTGATCGCGCGCAGCGCGGGCGTGGTGCGCTTCCCCGCGCGCTTCCTGATGGTGCTCGCGGCGAATCCGTGTCCGTGCGGACGCTTCTCGCTGCGGGACAGCCTGTGCGAGTGCTCGCCCTCGGCGGTCCGGCGCTACCAGGCCCGGCTCTCCGGGCCGCTGCTCGACCGCGTCGACCTGCGCGTCGAGGTGGACCCGGTCAGCAGGGCCGAGCTGGCCCACCGCGGCCCCGGCGGCGAGACGACGGCGACGGTCGCCGACCGGGTCAGGACCGCGAGGGAACGCGCGTCGGCCCGGCTGGCCGGCACCCCGTGGCGGACCAACAGCGAAGTCCCGGGGCGCGAGCTGCGCAACCGCTGGCACCCGCTGAGAGGGGCGATGGACGAGGCCGAGCGGAGCCTGGAACGCGGGGTGCTCACCGCCCGGGGCCTGGACCGGGTCCTGCGGGTGGCCTGGACCGTCGCCGACCTCGTCGGACACGACCGGCCCGACGCGACGGACGTCGCCCTGGCGCTCCAATTGCGCACCGGGGTGCCCCGCGGGGTGCCCATGGCGCTCGGGGCGATGGCGTGAACGACGTCGGCGGGCGGGAGTTCGACGGACCGGGACCCGAGGAATCCACGGGTGAGCTCGGGGCGGGTGAACCCGCCTTCGGCGAGGCGGGGTCAGCGTCGGGCGGGCCGACGTCCGGCGACGCGGGGTTCGACGAGCCGGACGGGGAGCGGCTCGCGCGGGTGTTCCTCGCCCGGGTCGTCGAGCCGGGCGACGAGACCGGCGGGCGCTGGGTGCGCGAGTACGGCGCGCCCGAGGTGGCCCGGCGGCTGCGCGGCCACGGAGACCCGCTGCCCGGGGTGAGTCCCCGGCGGTGGGCCGGGCTGCGGGCGCGCGCGGACGAGGCGGCGCCCCGGCGGGATCTGGCCGTGGCCCGGCGGGCCGGGGTGCGGTTCCTGTGCCCGGGGGACGTGGAATGGCCCGGCCCGCTGGACGACCTCGGGGACGCCCGGCCGCTCGGCCTGTGGGTGCGAGGCGGTCCCAGCCTGCGGATATGGGCGCTGCGGTCCGTCGCCGTCGTCGGCGCCCGCGCCTGCACCGAGTACGGCGCGCACATGGCGGCCACACTCGCCGCGGACCTCGCCGAACGCGGCTGGGTGGTGGTCTCCGGCGGCGCTTACGGCGTCGACGGCGCCGCCCACCGGGGCGCCCTCGGCGCGGGCGGAGCCACGGTCGCCGTCCTGGCCTGCGGAGTCGACCGGCCCTATCCGCGCGGCCACACGCAGTTGCTCGACCGGATCGCCCGGCAGGGCCTGGTGGTGGGGGAGCTGCCGCCGGGCGACCATCCGACGCCGAGCCGCTTCATCCTGCGCAACCGGGTGATCGCCGCCCTCACCCGGGGCACGGTGGTCGTCGAGGCGGCCCACCGCAGCGGCTCCCTGGTCACCGCGCGGGCGGCGCGGCGGCTGGGCCGGCACACGATGGGCGTGCCCGGACCGGCCACCAGCGCCCAGTCGGCCGGGGTGCACGCCCTCCTGCGGGAGGACGCCGTACTGGTCACCGACGCCGCCGAGGTCGTCGAGCTGGTGGGTGACATGGGCGAGCTGGCGCCGGACAGGCGCGAACCGGCGCTCCCGCGCGACCTGCTGGCTCCGGGCGCTCGCGGTGTCCTCGCCGCGCTCCCCGCCCGGCGAGCCGCGACCGTGGGCGAGATCGCCCGCGAGGCGCGCACCACGCCGGATGACGCGATCGCCCGACTGTACGAACTCAGAGCACTCGGCTACGTCGAACGACATGGCGACGACTGGAAGTTGACACGCCAGGCGGTGGTGTCCGCCCGACGGGGTGGACACCCGTGTTGACCGGGCGGGTTCGGCCGTCCGGGCGAACGTCGACAGCCTTGAGAACGCGCGCAGTTGACGCGTCCCCGGTGTCGCCCGCGGCGAGTGGCGTGCCCCTGGGCGGCGGCCGGTGAGGCCGGTCCCTGCACCGGCCCGGGCCGGACCTTCGCACACCGCGACGCTCCAGTCACGCTACGCTCACGAGGATTCCGTCACAGATCGGCCACCAGTCATCACATCGCAGCACTCGGCAGCACATCCGACCAGTAGGCGTCACACCGCATCACACACGTATCTCCACGGCAGAAACGGCACAAGGCGACGTATGCCCCAGCACACCTCCGGGTCCGACCGGGCGGCGATCCCCCCAGCCGCCCGCGACGGTGGCAGCGTGAGACCGCCCGCCCCCTCGACGCTCGACGAGCTGTGGCGCTCGTACAAGGCGACGGGGGACGAGCGGCTGCGGGAGCAGCTGATCCTGCACTACTCACCGCTGGTGAAGTACGTGGCCGGGCGGGTGAGCGTCGGACTGCCGCCCAACGTGGAGCAGGCGGACTTCGTCTCCTCGGGCGTGTTCGGGCTGATCGACGCGATCGAGAAGTTCGACCTCGACCGCGAGATCAAGTTCGAGACGTACGCGATCACCCGGATCCGGGGCGCGATGATCGACGAGCTGCGGGCGCTGGACTGGATCCCCAGGTCGGTTCGGCAGAAGGCGCGCAACGTCGAGCGGGCGTACGCGACGCTGGAGGCGCGGCTGCGGCGCACCCCCTCGGAGGGCGAGGTCGCTGCCGAACTGGGCATCGCCGTGGACGAGCTGCACGCGGTGTTCAGCCAGTTGTCGCTGGCCAACGTGGTCGCGCTGGAGGAGCTGCTGCACGTGGGGGGCGAGGGCGGGGACGGCCTCAGCGTCATGGACACGCTGGAGGACACCGCCGCGGACAACCCCGTGGAGGTGGCCGAGGACCGGGAGCTGCGCAGATTCCTGGCGCGGGCCATCAACACCCTGCCCGACCGGGAGAAGACGGTCGTGACGCTGTACTACTACGAGGGCCTGACCCTGGCCGAGATCGGGAACGTGCTGGGCGTCACCGAGAGCAGGGTCAGCCAGATCCACACCAAGTCGGTGCTCCAGTTGCGCGCGAAGCTGGCGAGCTTCGGCCGCTGACCCGGCGGGGCCGCCGTGCGGCGGGCCGGCCCGCCGACGGGCGGGTCGAGTCACTCCCGCCGAGAGGGCGGCGTCCGTAAAGTGGTGGACGTGCCAAGGATTCGAGCGGCCTCCGTGGCCGAGCACCGGACGATGCAGCGAGCCGCCCTGCTGGACGCGGCCCGGTCATTGCTGTCCGAGGGCGGGACGGAGGCGCTGACCTTCCCCGCCCTCGCCGAGCGGACGGGACTCGCGCGGTCGTCCGTGTACGAGTACTTCCGGTCACGGGCGGCCGTGGTCGAGGAACTGTGCGAGGTCGACTTCCCCGTGTGGGCCGCGGAAGTCGAGGCGGCGATGGCCGCGGCGGACGGACCTTCGGCCAAGGTCGAGGCCTATGTGCGGCGGCAGCTGGCGCTGGTGGGGGACCGGCGGCACCGGGCCGTGGTGGCGATCTCGGCGAGCGAGCTGGACGCGGGGGCGCGGGAGAAGATCCGCGCGGCGCACGGTTCGCTCGTCGCGATGATCGTGGAGGCGTTGGCCGAGACGGGACACGCGCAGCCCCGGCTGACGGCGATGCTGGTGCAGGGAGTCGTGGACGCGGCTGTCCGCAGGATCGAGCTGGGCGCGGAGGAGCCGGGCGGGGTGACCGAGGCCGCGGTGGGGATGGTGCTGCGGGGGGTTCTGGGCTGAGCCGCCGCGCCGGGCTGCTCGGACGGGGCCACGCCCATCGGGCTCGGGCAGGGCCGCGTCGAGCGGGGCTCGGCTGAGCGGGCCTCCGACGAGCGGCCAGGGGCGGCGGTGCCCCTACGGCAGCGGCACGCCCAGGACCGGCAGCAGGCGGGACGGCCCCCGGCGCAGCAGCCACGGAGGGAGCAGGGACAGAGGGTCCAGATAGGCCTCGTTCCTTCTCAGGCCCCAGTGGACACAGGTGGTCGTGCAGTGTGAGCCGCTCGGCTGGACCGTGCCCACCTGCTCGCCGGCGGCGACCTCGTCGCCCTTGCGCACGGTCGCCGCCACCGGTTCGTACGTCGTGCGCAGGTCCGTGCCGGCCAGTTCCACCGACACGACGCCCCTGCCCGCGACCCGCCCGGCGAAGGAGACCCGGCCGGCCGCCACAGCCCGGACCGGAGCGCCCGGAGCGGCCGCCAGGTCCACACCGCGGTGGCCGCGCCCGTACACCGTCGCCGGAGGCTCCCAGCCACGCAGCACCGGCGGGCGATTCCCCACCGGCCAGGCGCGTCCGATCGCCGGCACCGGCCCGGACGGCGGCGTGAGCGGACCAGGGGACGGTGGACCGGGGGACGCCTCGGACGGCGAGGGATCCGCCCACGCCGCAGGCATCGTCATGCTGATCAGCAGGAGCACCAGCAGGCCCCCGCACCGCTTCGCGTTCATGCCGCACAGCGTGGCCGGAAACCGCCGGCCGCGCCCGGGGCTGTGGACCGGCGCCCGGTTGTGGACAGCGGCGTCACCCGGTGGTCCGCCGGTCCCGTACACTTCTTCTGGCGATCCGGGTCACCGGGTCGACTTCGCACGCCCCAACATCAGACCCTCACCGGTCGGTGTCAGCGCCCCTCGGTCCTTCGTGGCTCGGCGCGTCGCGGGCGTCAGGCGCGGGAGCCGTCCGGCTTCCGCGGCACAACCGAGAACCTCAAGGAGAACGGCCATGGCCGTCGTCACGATGCGGGAGCTGCTGGAGAGCGGCGTCCACTTCGGTCACCAGACCCGTCGCTGGAACCCGAAGATGAAGCGCTTCATCTTCACCGAGCGCAACGGCATCTACATCATCGACCTGCTCCAGTCGCTGTCGTACATCGACCGCGCCTACGAGTTCGTCAAGGAGACCGTCGCCCACGGCGGCACGGTCATGTTCGTCGGCACGAAGAAGCAGGCGCAGGAGGCCATCGCCGAGCAGGCCACCCGCGTCGGCATGCCCTACGTCAACCAGCGCTGGCTGGGCGGCATGCTCACCAACTTCTCGACCGTCTACAAGCGCCTGCAGCGCCTCAAGGAGCTCGAGCTCATCGACTTCGAGGACGTCGCCGCCTCGGGTCTGACGAAGAAGGAGCTCCTG
The DNA here is from genome assembly GCF_044740925.1 of Streptomyces sp. NPDC088254. NCBI lineage: Bacteria > Bacillati > Actinomycetota > Actinomycetes > Kitasatosporales > Streptomycetaceae > Streptomyces > Streptomyces sp. NPDC088254. The sequence continues at coordinate 175,378 of NZ_JBIURQ010000015.1, forward strand.
GTCCTCTCGCGTGAGAAGGCCAAGCTGGAGAAGACCCTCGGCGGTATCCGCGAGATGTCCAAGGTGCCCAGCGCCGTCTGGATCGTGGACACCAAGAAGGAGCACATCGCGGTCGGCGAGGCCCGGAAGCTCAACATCCCGGTCGTCGCCATCCTCGACACCAACTGCGACCCCGACGAGGTCGACTACAAGATCCCGGGCAACGACGACGCGATCCGCTCCGTCACCCTGCTCACCCGCGTGATCGCCGACGCCGTCGCCGAGGGCCTCATCGCCCGCTCCGGCGTCGCCACCGGCGACAAGGGCGACAAGGCCGCCGGCGAGCCGCTGGCCGCCTGGGAGCGCGACCTGCTCGAGGGCGAGAAGAAGGCCGACGAGGCTCCGGCCGCCGAGGCCGCCCCCGCCGCCGAGGCTGCCGCGGAGACCTCCGAGGCCCCCGCCGCGGAGGCCGCCGAGGCCCCGGCCGCGGACGCCGAGGCCCCCGCCGCCGAGGCCCCGGCCGCGGACGCCGAGCAGGCCTGACCGTCACAGCGTCACGGTTGACGGCGGGGGCGCTGACATGAAGTCCGCCCCCGCCGTTCACCCGTAGGTCGGCACAGAGCCGGAGAGTTCCCGTGAAGGGGCTCCCCGCCCGTTCCGATCGTCGATCTTCCAGACTTCGAGAAAGACTTACAGACTCATGGCGAACTACACCGCCGCCGACGTCAAGAAGCTCCGCGAGCTCACCGGCGCCGGCATGATGGACTGCAAGAAGGCGCTGGACGAGGCCGAGGGCAACGTCGAGAAGGCCGTCGAGGCGCTCCGCATCAAGGGCCAGAAGGGCGTCGCCAAGCGCGAGGGCCGCTCCGCCGAGAACGGCGCCGTGGTCTCGATCATCGCCGACGACAACTCCTCCGGCGTCCTCGTCGAGCTGAAGTGCGAGACGGACTTCGTCGCCAAGGGCGAGAAGTTCCAGGCCGTCGCCAACGCGATCGCCGAGCACGTCGCCAAGACGTCCCCGGCCGACCTCGACGCCCTGCTCGGCTCGGAGATCGAGGCCGGCAAGACCGTCCAGGCGTTCGTGGACGAGGCCAACGCCAACCTCGGCGAGAAGATCGTCCTGGACCGCTTCGCGCAGTTCGCCGACGGCTTCGTCATCGCGTACATGCACCGCACGATGCCCGACCTGCCCCCGCAGATCGGTGTCCTCGTCGAGCTGGACAAGCCGAACGCCGAGGTCGCCAAGGGCATCGCCCAGCACATCGCCGCCTTCGCGCCGAAGTACCTCTCCAAGGAGGACGTGCCGGCCGACGTCGTCGAGTCCGAGCGCCGCATCGCCGAGGAGACCACCCGCGCCGAGGGCAAGCCCGAGGCCGCGATCGCCAAGATCGTCGAGGGTCGCCTCAACGGCTTCTTCAAGGACGCCACCGTCCTCGGCCAGCCGTACGCGCTCGACAACAAGAAGTCCGTCCAGAAGGTCCTGGACGAGGCCGGTGTCACCCTGAAGCGCTTCTCGCGCATCAAGGTCGGCATCTGAGTCCGTACCGCGATCGACGCGCGCCCCCTATAGGGTCGACGTGAGTCGTCCGCGTACGCCGTCACGCGCGCGTGACGGACGACAGCAGATCTGACGAGGAGGCCATTGCCGCGCACGGGTTGCGAACGACACCCCACCGGCAATGGCCTTCTTCGTATGTGCACCACGTGAAAGAGGCGGGATCTCCCATGACCACCAAGGCCCAGAAGACTGACGACGGCAAAGTACGCGGCCGGTTCCTGCTGAAGCTGTCCGGAGAGGCGTTCTCCGGCGGCGGCGGCCTGGGCGTCGACCCCGACGTGGTGCACAAGATCGCCCGCGAGATCGCCGCCGTCGTCCGGGACGGCGCCGAGATCGCGGTCGTCATCGGCGGCGGCAACTTCTTCCGCGGCGCCGAGCTCCAGCAGCGCGGCATGGACCGCGCCCGCTCCGACTACATGGGCATGCTCGGCACCGTCATGAACTGCCTCGCCCTCCAGGACTTCCTGGAGAAGGAAGGCATCGACAGCCGGGTCCAGACCGCCATCACCATGGGCCAGGTCGCCGAGCCGTACATCCCGCTGCGCGCCGTGCGGCACCTGGAGAAGGGCCGCGTGGTCATCTTCGGCGCGGGCATGGGCATGCCGTACTTCTCCACCGACACCACCGCCGCCCAGCGCGCCCTGGAGATCGACGCCGAGGCGCTGCTCATGGGCAAGAACGGCGTGGACGGCGTCTACGACTCCGACCCGAAGACCAACCCGGAGGCGGTCAGGTTCGACGCCCTCGGCTACGGCGAGGTCATCACCCGCGACCTGAAGGTCGCCGACGCCACGGCGGTCACGCTGTGCCGCGACAACAAGCTGCCGATCCTCGTCTTCGAGCTTCTGGCCGAGGGCAATATCGCCCGGGCCGTCAAGGGTGAGAAGATCGGCACGCTTGTGGGTGACGAAGGCGACCGGGTCTGACCGGTCGAACCGCAGTTCGTATGACAAAGCCTGGCCGGGGGACGGACCCTGGTCGGGGGATGGACAATGTCCTGCCGGTCGGGAACCGTGCAGGAAGAAGACGCGACGCAGCCGGCCGCCGCCTCCGCAAGGAACCGCAGCCGGGCCTACTCAAGACACGCAGGAGCAAGTGGTGATCGAAGAGACCCTCCTCGAGGCCGAGGAGAAGATGGAGAAGGCCGTCGTGGTCGCCAAGGAGGACTTCGCCGCGATCCGCACCGGCCGTGCGCACCCGGCGATGTTCAACAAGATCGTGGCCGACTACTACGGCGCGCCGACGCCGATCAACCAGCTGGCTTCGTTCTCCGTGCCGGAGCCGCGCATGGCGGTCGTGACCCCGTTCGACAAGAGCGCGCTGCGCAACATCGAGCAGGCCATCCGCGACTCCGACCTGGGCGTCAACCCGAGCAACGACGGCAACATCATCCGGGTGGTGTTCCCCGAGCTCACCGAGGAGCGCCGCCGCGACTACATCAAGGTCGCCAAGGGCAAGGGCGAGGACGCCAAGGTGTCCATCCGCTCCGTCCGCCGCAAGGCCAAGGACGCGATCGACAAGCTCGTCAAGGACGGCGAGGTCGGCGAGGACGAGGGCCGCCGTGCGGAGAAGGAGCTCGACGACACCACCGCGAAGTACGTCGCCCAGGTGGACGAGCTCCTCAAGCACAAGGAAGCGGAGCTGCTCGAGGTCTGATGAACGACTCTTCCTGGGGCGCTCCGCCGCACGCCGGTTCACAGGCGGGGTACTGGGGGCCCAACGACCAGGGACCTGTCCAGGGGGCCGCCCCGGCGGGTCCCGGCTACGATGCGCCTGAGGCGCAGCAGACTCGCCCCATGCCCATCGTCCCCGATGTACCCGCTCCCGGCGGACACCAGGATGACGACCGGGGGGCCGCTCGTCCGGGCGGCCCCGCGTTCCGGGACGGGACGCCTCACCGCGAGACGCCGCACGCGTTCCGCGAGGAGTCGTCCCAGAACGAATCGTTCCCCCACGAGTCGTTCCGCGACGGGAACCGCCGCGGCGGCCCGTACCGCGACGACACACCGTCGGTGCAGCCCCCTGCGGCGGCGCCGCAGAATCCGGAGCCCATGCCCGACGCCCCGCAGCCGGCGCCCGCGCCGCAGAAGAAGAGCGCGGGCCGTGACCTGGGCGCGGCCATAGGGGTCGGCGTCGGACTCGGCGCGGTCATCGTCGCGTCGCTGTTCGTCGTCAAGGCCGTGTTCGTCGGTGTCATAGCGATCGCCGTCGTCGTCGGGCTGTGGGAGCTGACCAGCAGGCTGCAGGAGCGCAAGGGGATCAATGCTCCGCTGGTGCCGCTCGCGCTCGGCGGGGCGGCGATGGTCGTCTCCGGGTACGTCCGGGGGGCCGAGGGCGCGTGGGTGGCCATGGCCCTCACCGCGCTGGCGGTCCTCGTCTGGCGGATGACGGAACCCCCGGAGGGCTACCTCAAGGACGTCACGGCCGGTCTCTTCGCGGCGTTCTACGTCCCGTTCCTCGCCACCTTCGTCTCGCTGATGCTGACGGCCGAGGACGGCGCGCAGCGGGTGCTGATGTTCCTGATGCTGACGGTGGTCAGCGACACCGGCGCGTACGCCGTCGGCTGGCGCTTCGGCAAACACAAGCTCGCCCCGCGCATCAGCCCCGGAAAGACCCGCGAGGGCCTGCTCGGGGCGGTGACGTTCGCCATGGTCGCGGGCGCGCTGTGCATGCAGTTCCTGATCGACGGCGGCACCTGGTGGCAGGGGCTGCTGCTGGGCCTCGCGGTCGCGGTCAGCGCCACGCTCGGCGACCTCGGCGAGTCCATGATCAAGCGGGACCTCGGCATCAAGGACATGGGCACGCTCCTGCCCGGCCACGGCGGCATCATGGACCGCCTGGACTCCCTCCTGCCGACGGCCCCGGTGGTCTGGCTCCTCCTGGTGATCTTCGTAGGCTCCACCTGACCACCCCGCCCTCTGCCGACGCACGGGCCCCCGTCCTCCCGGACGGGGGCCCGTCGTGATATCGGAGTGCGCGTGGGAGCCTGTGACTGCCACAGTCACTGCCGTGACCTTGACGGACGTACTTGTCGACTTCGCCCGCACCGGCCGGATCGGACCGCTGCACTGCGGCATGCCCTTGGCCGACGCCGAAGACCTTCTCGGGCCGGGCCGTCCACACCCGGCCATCCGCTTGAAGGGGCCCGACATCGACGGCTATCCCTACGCCTGGGACGGCTTGGAGCTGGAAGTCACTCAGCGGCGGGTCAGCGGCATCTGGATCCGCCTATGGCCCGGCTCGACGACGAAACTCCCACCGCTCGTCCTGCCCGAGTCCGAGACCCACGAAGCGACGGTCCTTCGGGAGGAACTCACCGCAGCCCTCGACAGCGCGGGCTGCCTGCACGAGGTCAACAGCAACCTCACCTTCGGCCGGCAGTCGAGCATCCTCACCCAGCCCGCGAACGTCTGCGCGGTCTTCAGCCTCCCGGCCCGCAACAACCACGTCCCCCACCGCGACCGGCACTACCTCGACGTCATGCACAAGCACACGGCTTGACTCGGGTGACCGCCCCCACCCCGGGAGCGCTCGGGGTCGCGGAGTTGATCTGCGACACTGGTAGCGCCATGCCTAAGCCCGGAGAACTCACATTCGTCGCCCCCCGTGGAGCCAAGAAGCCGCCGCGGCATCTTGCTGATCTCTCGCCCGCCGAGCGGAAGGAGGCGGTGGCGGAGATCGGTGAGAAGCCGTTTCGGGCGAAGCAGTTGTCGCAGCACTACTTCGCGCGGTACGCGCACGAGCCGGCGGAGTGGACCGACATCCCCGCCGGGGCGCGGGAGAAGCTGCGGGAGGCGTTGCTTCCCGAGCTGATGACCGTCGTACGGCATCTGTCGACGGACCAGGGCACGACCCGCAAGACGCTGTGGCGGCTGTTCGACGGGACGCTCGTGGAGTCGGTGCTGATGCGCTACCCCGACCGGGTGACCATGTGCATCAGCTCGCAGGCCGGCTGCGGGATGAACTGCCCGTTCTGCGCGACCGGGCAGGCCGGTCTCGACCGGAACCTGTCCACGGCGGAGATCGTGCACCAGATCGTGGACGGGATGCGCGCGCTGCGCGACGGGGAGGTCCCCGGCGGGCCGGCGCGGCTGTCCAACATCGTCTTCATGGGCATGGGCGAGCCGCTCGCCAACTACAAGCGGGTCGTAGGCGCCATCCGCGCGCTCACCGACCCCACCCCCGACGGGCTCGGGCTGTCGCAGCGCGGGATCACCGTGTCCACCGTCGGGCTGGTGCCGGCCATCCACCGGTTCACCGACGAGGGCTTCAAGTGCCGCCTCGCCATCTCGCTGCACGCCCCCGACGACGAGCTGCGCGACACCCTCGTCCCCGTGAACACGCGGTGGAAGGTGCGCGAGGTGCTCGACGCCGGGTTCGAGTACGCCGAGCGGTCCGGGCGGCGCCTGTCCATCGAGTACGCGCTGATCCGCGACATCAACGACCAGGCCTGGCGCGGCGACCGGCTCGGCCGGATGCTCAAGGGCCGGCCCGTGCACGTCAACCTCATCCCGCTCAACCCGACGCCCGGGTCCAAGTGGACCGCGTCCCGGCCCGAGGACGAGAAGGCGTTCGTCGAGGCGATCGCGGCGCACGGCGTGCCCGTCACCATTCGGGACACCCGGGGCCAGGAGATCGACGGGGCCTGTGGCCAGCTCGCGGCCACCGAGCGGTAGTCTGTTCCCGGACAAGTTCATATCTTCGTATTCCGACAGGGGAGCGCCACAGCGCTGAGAGTGCGGCACCGGCCGCAGACCCTCTGAACCTCGCCCAGGTCATTCTGGGTAGGAAGTTCGGTCATCACTCGAGCTGTTGCGCCCTGCCCGGGCCCGTTGGCGGACCCCGGGCAGGGCCGCGTCTTCTCCTGGTCAACCCCAGGAGGAATCCAGTGCACACCAGGACGTTCGTGGCCGCGGCCGTGGGCCTCGGTCTCGTCACGCTGTCGGCGTGCGGTTCGTCGTCGTCCGGCGACAGCGGATCGGGCGGCGACGCCGGGTCCGGCGGCGGCTCGAAGACCGTCACCCTCGTCAGCCACAGCTCTTGGTCCGTCTCCAAGAACGTGCTCGCCGACTTCGAGAAGCGGTCCGGGTACAAGGTGCGCGTCCTGGAGGACGGCGACGCCGGGCAGGCCGTCAACAAGGCGATCCTCACCAAGGACAACCCGCAGGGCGACGTCTTCTTCGGCGTCGACAACACCCTGCTCTCCCGCGCTCTCGACAACGACCTGTTCCAGCCGTACGAGGCCAAGGGCCTCGACCAGGTCGGCGCCGAGTACCGGCTCGACGCGGACAAGCACCGGGTCACCCCCGTCGACCACGGCGACATCTGCGTCAACTACGACAAGAAGTACTTCGCCGACCACGACCTGGCCCCGCCCGCCTCCTTCGACGACCTGGTCAAGCCCGCCTACAAGAACCTCCTGGTCACCGAGAACGTCTCCACCTCCTCGCCCGGCCTCGGCTTCCTGCTGGGCACCGCCGCGCGCTACGGCGACGGCGGCTGGGAGGGCTACTGGAAGAAGCTCCGGGCCAACGGCGTGAAGGTCGTCGACGGCTGGGAGCAGGCCTACAACGAGGAGTTCTCCGGTTCGGCCGGCGGCAGGAAGGCCGGCGCCGACCGGCCGCTCGTCGTCTCCTACGCCTCCTCGCCGCCCGCCGAGGTGATCTACGCCGAGCCCAAGCCCGCCACCGCCCCGACCGGCGTCGCGGCCGGCACCTGCTTCCGGCAGGTCGAATTCGCGGGCCTGCTGAGCAACGCGAAGAACAGCGCGGGCGGCAAGGCGCTGATCGACTTCCTGCTGTCGAAGGAGTTCCAGCAGGACATGCCGCTCAACATGTTCGTCTACCCGGTGGTCAAGGGCACCGCCGTGCCCGCCGAGTTCACGAAGTACGGGCCCGCCGCCAAGGACCCCGAGACCATGGACCCGGCGAAGATCGCCGAGAACCGCGACCAGTGGGTCAAGTCGTGGACCTCGCTCGTACTGAAGTAGCCCCGGCCAGGAGGCGTTCGGGGAACGCGGCGCGGCTCGGGCTCATGGTCCTGCCCGTCGCGTTCTTCGGGGTCTTCTTCGCCTGGCCCGTCGCCGCGATCGTCGCGCGCGGGCTCGACGTCGACGGCGCATGGCGCTTCGGCCGTCTCCTCGACGTGCTCGGGCAGTCCGACATCCGGCACGTCCTGTGGTTCACCGCCTGGCAGGCGGTCGCCTCCACCGCGCTCACCCTGCTGGTGGCGCTGCCGGGGGCGTACGTCTTCGCCCGCTTCTCCTTCCCGGGCAAGGAGGTGCTGCGGGCTGTCGTCACCGTCCCGTTCGTGTTGCCGACGGTCGTCGTCGGCACGGCGTTCCTGGCGCTCGTCGGGCGGGGCGGGCTGCTCGACGAGCTGTGGGGCGTACGGCTGGACACCACGGTGTGGGCGATCCTGCTCGCCCACGTCTTCTTCAACTACGCGGTGGTCGTACGGACCGTGGGCGGGCTGTGGGCGCAGCTCGACCCCCGTCAGGAGGAGGCCGCGCGGCTGCTCGGCGCCTCCCGGCTGCGGGCCTGGCGCACGGTCACCCTGCCCGCCCTCGGGCCCGCCGTGGCCGCTGCCGCGCTGATGGTCTTCCTGTTCACCTTCACCTCCTTCGGCGTGGTCCAGATCCTCGGCGGGCCCACGTTCTCCACGCTGGAGGTGGAGATCTACCGGCAGACCTCGGAGATCTTCGACCTGTCCACGGCCGCCGTCCTGACCCTCGTGCAGTTCCTGGCCGTCGGCGCGATCCTCGCCGTGCACGCCTGGACGGTGCGGCGGCGGGAGAGCGCGCTGCGGCTGGTGGACGCGAAGCTGACCGCGCGGCGGCCCCGCGGGGCCGGGCAGTGGGCGCTGCTCGGCGGGGTGCTGACGAGCGTCGCCGTGCTGCTGGTGCTGCCGCTCGCCGTGCTGGTGCAGCGCTCGCTGGACGCGCCGGACTTCGCCTACTACCGGGCGCTGACCCGTGACGACGGCAACGTCTTCCTGGTCCCGCCGATCGAGGCGGTCGGCAACTCGCTGGAGTACGCCGTCGCCGCGACCGCCGTCGCGGTGCTGATCGGCGGCCTGGCCGCGGCGGCGCTCACCCGGCGGGACGCCGGACGCCTCGTCCGCGGCTTCGACGCGCTGCTGATGCTGCCGCTGGGCGTCTCGGCGGTGACCGTCGGCTTCGGTTTCCTCATCGCGCTCGACGAGCCCCCGCTCGACCTGCGTGGCACGTGGATGCTGGTGCCGCTCGCGCAGGCGCTGGTCGGCGTGCCGTTCGTCGTGCGGACCATGCTGCCGGTGCTGCGGGCGGTGGACGTACGACTGCGGGAGGCGGCGGCCGTGCTGGGAGCGTCGCCGTGGCGGGTGTGGCGGGAGGTCGATCTGCCGCTGGTGCGGCGGGCGTTGCTGGTCGCCGCCGGGTTCGCGTTCGCGGTGTCGCTCGGGGAGTTCGGGGCGACGGTGTTCATCGCCCGGCCCGACAACCCGACGCTGCCGGTCGCCGTGGCCCGACTGCTGGGCCGCGCCGGGGAACTCAACTACGGCCAGGCAATGGCTCTTTCGACGATTCTGATGCTGGTGTGCGCGGTGGCCCTGCTGGTGCTGGAGCGGCTGCGCACCGACCGGACCGGGGAGTTCTGATGCTGCTGCGGCTCGAAGGCGCGACCGTGCGGTTCGGAGGGCGGGCCGTGCTGGACGGCGTCGATCTCGCCGTCGCCGAACACGAGGTGGTGTGCGTGCTCGGGCCGAGCGGCAGTGGCAAGTCCACGCTGCTGAGGGCGGTGGCGGGGCTCCAGCCGCTCGACGCGGGGCGGGTGCTGCTCGACGGGCGCGACCAGACCAAGGTGCCCGCGCACAAGCGGGAGTTGGGCCTGATGTTCCAGGACCATCAGCTGTTCCCGCAGCGGGACGTGGGCGGCAACGTGGCTTTCGGGTTGCGGATGCACGGCCATGCCAGGCATGAACAGGGCGAGCGGGTCCGGGAGTTGCTGGACCTTGTCGGCCTCCCGGGCGCCGCCCGCCGGGCCGTCGCCTCGCTGTCCGGCGGTGAGCAGCAGCGGGTGGCGCTGGCCCGTGCGCTCGCTCCCCGCCCCCGGTTGCTGATGCTCGACGAGCCGCTGGGCCAGCTCGACCGGTCGCTGCGGGAACGGCTGGTCGTCGAACTGCGGGAGCTGTTCGGACGGTTGGGCACCACCGTGCTCGCGGTCACCCACGACCAGGGTGAGGCGTTCGCGCTGGCCGACCGGGTGGTGGTGATGCGGGACGGGCGGATCGCCCAGTCCGGCACGCCTCTTGAGGTGTGGCAGCGGCCGGCGGACGCCTTCGTGGCGCGCTTCCTGGGCTTCGACAACGTGGTCGAGGCGAACGTCGCCGGCGATGTCGCGGACACCCCGTGGGGCAAGACCCCGGTTCCGCCCGGTTCCCCGCAGGGCCCCCGCACGCTCCTGGTACGCCCGGCCGGGGTGCTCCTGGCCGACGCGGACGACGGCCTGCCCTGCACGGTCACCGCCCGCACCTTCAAGGGCAGCCATGTCACCCTCCACCTCCAGCCGGCCGACGCCCCCCGTCTGGAGGCCGCGTGCCCCCTGCGCCTGGCCCCGGAGGTCGGTGCCGCGGTGGGCGTGAGCTTCGACCCGGCGGAGACCGTCGTTCTCGGCTGAGCGGTGGCGAACCGCAGCGGGTCGACATGCCTGTGGCCCGTCCCCACCGGGGGACGGGCCACAGGGCTTCGGTCAGTGGTTGTCGGCGCCTCGGCGACGCATGCCGTAGAAGACGGCTCCTCCGCCGAGGGCGAGGAGGGCGGCCGCGACGCCGACGATCGCGCCGGTCGGGGCGCCGGAGCCGGTTTCGGCGAGGTTGGATTCGCCGAGGCCGGGGGACGGCGCGTTGCTGGACGCGGGGCCCGATCCGGTGTCGGCCGGCGCGCTGCTGTCGTCCGCCGAGGGCGACGGGGCCGGCGCGCCGGACGTGGCGGTGCCGGACGTCGTGTCGGACGGGGTCGACGACGGCGTCGCGGCCGGGGCGGTGGGCGTGCTGGACGCGGACGGCTTCCCGGGCTTTTCGGGCTTGTCGGGCTTGTTGGGGTTGTCGCTCTTGCAGCCCTTGGCCGGGGTGGTGAGGTTCGGCTCGATGTCGGCGTTCAGATCGGCGTCGACGGCCGTGATGTGGACCCGGTAGACCGCGCCCGGCTCCCAGTCCTCCGCGAAGGTGACGGTGGCGCCCTTGGCCGAGCCGATCACCGTCTGCGCCACGCCGACCTGACGGAGGTCGGCGTTGTTGTTCTGGAGGAAGACCGTGACGACGGCCGGGGTCGCCGTCTTGTCCTTGTCGGTGACGGTGATGACGCCCTTCGCGCCGTCACAGGCGGCGGACGCGGAGAAGTCCGCTATGTCGCCGGCCAGCGCGGAACCCGAGGCCCCGAGGACGAAGGCGGCCGACGCGACGGTGACACCGAGCATGCGCACCGAACGAGCGGCGGTACGGCGGGATGGGGACACGTTTGTCCTTACGTGATGCACAACTGCGGGGGGTGGACGGGCAGGTGACGCCCCCGATGCTGTCGCTGCAGCGACCCCTGGGGACTCACTGGTCTATAAGCGTTCCATAAGATCTGTCAACGCGGGAAGGGTTCACGCCCACGGGCTTTGCCCGCCCATTAACCGCCGCCAGGTTTCAGCGCCTTCTGCGCCGTCTCGAACCCGCAGGCCGAACTCGTCGTGGGAATCGATCTCATGGCCCGCGTGTGCCGTCCAACGGCCGGGCGGGTGCGAGAAGTCGCACCCGCCCGTGCCGCCCGCTCGCGCTCAGTCCTGGATGGAGGCCGGGTCCATCCAGACGATCTCCCAGGTGTGGCCGTCCAGGTCGTCGAAGGAACGCCCGTACATGAAACCGTGGTCCTGGGTGGGGCCGCTGGGGGTGCCGCCCAACGACAGGGCGCGGTCGACGAGTTCGTCGACCTTCTCGCGGCTCTCGGCGCTCAGTGCGACGAGGACCTCGCTGGTCGCGGTGGCGTCCGCGATCTCCTTCTTGGTGAAGGTGGCGTAGAACGGCTTGGTGAGCAGCATCGCCATGATGTTGTCGCTGATCACGACAGAGGCCGCCTTGTCGTCGCTGAACTGGGCGTTGATGGAGTAGCCCAGATCCGTGAAGAACTTCTTCGAGGCGTCGAGGTCGTTCACGGGCAGGTTGACGAAGATCATCTGCTGGTATGCGCGGGCGGTCATCGGGGTTCTCCCATCGGTCGTTCCTGGCTTGGTCCAGCGGCTCGGCCCGGAGGCCGGACCGTGCGGTGCGGTCCTGCGGTGAGCGTGTGCGGCTCGGTGCCTTCGGTGGGTAGACCGGGGATCCGCTCGGAACTCATCGGTGGGTCGGGAATGTGTTCCCCGTGTTCTCTCAGACGGTCAGGGGGAGGGCCGCGAGCGCGGACACCGTCAGGGTGAGCGGGACGAACAGGGCGGCGAGGGCGCCGGCGCGGAAGGCGGCGGCGGTGCGCAGCGCGGTGCTCGGGGCGCCGAGGCGGAGCAGGGCGGCCGTGGTGTCGGCGCGGGCCTGACGGGCCTCCACGGCGGCCGTCAGAAGCGTGGCGAGGGCGCAGCCGGCGACCAGGACCGCGCCGAGGGTGGCCAGCGGGCCGCCGAAGGCCAGGTCCATCGGGGTGGGGGAGGCGGCGGTGGTGGAGGCGTGGAGCGCGGACATCGAGTACGCGCCGGAGACGACGGCGCACAGGACGCCCAGGGGGCGGCCGATACGGGACGCCTCCTGCATCAGGCCTCGTCCGGCCAGCAGCCGCAGGGCGCCGGGGCGGGCGGCCTGGAGCAGGCGGCCGCAGAGATGGGTGAGGCCGGGGCCGGCCAGGGCGAGGCCCACGACGGTGAGGGCCCAGCCGGCGAGGACCGCGGCGGGGCTGGTGGGGCCGCCGGGCAGGGGCAGGGGGGCGGCGGTGGTGGTGCGGGCGGCGTAGGACTCGACGGCCAGGCCGGTGGCCAGGAGGGCCGCGCCCCAGGGGAGGCTCGTGGGGTCGGGGGCGGCGGGCGGGGGGAGGTCGTCCGGGGCGTCGGCGTCCGCTGTCCGGGGTGCGGCGTTGGCAGGGGCCGGGGGGAGGCCGTGCGCGCCGGCGCCCGCACGCCGCCGGTCCAGCACGAGCGGGGGGATGCCGGTGGGCGGGAGGCCGTCGGCCGGCGCGTGCCGGGTCTCGGCCGTGCCCGCCTCTTCCGCCCCGGGACGAGTGACCGCCGGCTCGTCGGCCTCCGCGAGACGCCGGGTGGCGCCCGCGTCCAGGAGGGCCGCCAGGGCGCCGCCCGTCGCGCGGTCGGTGTCGGCGTCGGTGCCGTCCTCGCCCCTGGCGGGAGTCGTGCCGGCCGGGTCGCGCGGACGCAGGGACAGGGCCGTCACCGTGGAGGCCGTGACGGGGAGGAGGGCGAGCAGGGTGAGAGTCGCCGGGAGGGGGAGCGGGGTGCCCGCCGCGAGGGAGGGGGCCGCGGCGCCGTCGAAGGGGAGGCCGGTGAGGTCGCCGCGGAGGTGGAGGAAGACCAGCAGGGCGAGGAGGGAGCCGACGGCGGTGGCGAGGGCGGTCGTGGTGGCCGAGATCGCCATCAGACGGGCGGGGCCCAGGCCGATCGCGGCCAGCCCCGGGCGGGGCCGGGTGCCGGGGTCGGTGCGGGCCACCGCCAGGGCGAGCTGGACCGTGGTGGCGAACGGGAGCGCGCACCAGGCGAGCCGGAGCGCGGAGACCCCCGGGGTGTCCGGGTGGGACAGCGCGTGGCCGAGGGCGCACAGGAGGAGGAAGCCGGTGCCCGCCGAGGCCGCCGTCACCGTCAGACGGCGGAGCTGGACGGCGGGGTGGGCGCTGCGGGTCAGGCGGAGAGCGAGCACGCGGCCCGGCCTTCCGTCTCTGCGGCGGGCGGGAGGTGGAGCGTCTTGACGCGCCGTCCGTCCAGCAGGGACACGGTGCGGTCGGCGAGGGCGGCGGTCTCCGCCTCGTGGGTGGCCAGCACGACGGTGATGCCGTGCGAACGGGCCGCTGTGGTGAGCGTGCGCAGCACATGCGCGCGGTCGGCGCGGTGCAGGGGCGCGGTGGGCTCGTCGGCGAAGAGGACCGACGGGGCGGGGGCGAGGGCGCGGGTGATGCACACGCGCTGGCGTTCCGCCTGGGTCAGCTCGTGCGGGCGGCAGCGCGCCCGCTCGCCGACGTCGAGGCGGTCCAGCCACTCCAGGGCGGCGGCCTTGGCGCGCCGGCGGCTGGTGCCGCGCAGCATCAGCGGCAGGGCCGCGTTCTCCCAGACGTTGAGCTCCGGGACGAGCGCCGGGACCGGGTCGATCCAGCCGAAGCGGTCGCGGCGCAGCCGCTCGCGGGCCGCGGGCCCCATGGTGTGCACGGGCACGCTGTTGAACCAGACCTCGCCGCGCTGGACGGGCGCGAGTCCCGACAGGCAGTGCAGCAGGGCCGTCTTGCCGCTGCCGCGCGGGCCGGTGACGGCGAGGATCTCGCCCTCGTGCACGCCCAGTGAGACACCGCCGAGCGCCGGTGAGCCGTCGGGGTGCGTGAAGTGCAGTGAGCGTGCCCAGAGCACGTCGTTGTCCGGCGGGGCCTCCATGGGCGTACACCTCGGTTCAGGTCCGTGATTGCGTGCCGCGTTCCGTGCCGTTCCCCCGTCCGGGTGAACGAAGGGAGGGCCGAACGGTCACGAGCACGCTAAGGACGTCATGGCGGGCATCCGCACAGCACACGGCCCCGGGCCGCCGTTCTCACTCGAACGGCGGGCACCGGGGCCGGTGTTGATCACCTCAGCGGAAGATCACAGCTTCGTCCACGCCTCCGTGAGGGTCGCCCGCAGGATCTGCTCGATCTCGTCGAACGTCCGCTGGTCGGAGATCAGCGGCGGGGCGAGCTGGACGACCGGGTCGCCGCGGTCGTCGGCACGGCAGTACAGGCCGTTGTCGAAGAGGGCCTTGGACAGGAAGCCGTACAGGACACGCTCGGTCTCCTCGGCGTCGAAGGACTCCTTGGTCGCCTTGTCCTTGACGAGTTCGATGCCGTAGAAGAAGCCGTTGCCGCGGACGTCACCGACGATCGGCAGGTCGTGCAGCTTCTGCAGGGTCGAAAGGAACGCGCCCTCGTTGGCCAGGACGTGACCGGTGAGGTCCTCGCGTTCGAACAGGTCGAGGTTGGCGAGGCCCACGGCCGCCGAGACGGGGTGGCCGCCGAAGGTGTAGCCGTGCAGGAAGGTGTTGTCGCCCTTGTAGAACGGCTCGGCCAGGCGGTCGGAGATGATGCACGCGCCTATGGGGGAGTAGCCGGAGGTCATGCCCTTGGCGCAGGTGATCATGTCGGGGACGTAGTCGAACTTGTCGCAGGCGAACATGGTGCCGAGCCGGCCGAAGGCGCAGATGACCTCGTCCGAGACGAGCAGCACGTCGTACCGGTCGCAGATCTCGCGCACCCGCTGGAAGTAGCCGGGCGGCGGCGGGAAGCAGCCGCCGGCGTTCTGGACGGGCTCCAGGAAGACCGCGGCGACCGTGTCCGGGCCCTCGAAGAGGATCTGCTGCTCGATCTGGTCGGCGGCCCAGCGGCCGAACGCCTCGGGGTCGTCGCCGAAGATCGGCGCGCGGTAGATGTTGGTGTTCGGCACCTTGTGCGCGCCGGGCACCAGCGGCTCGAAGGGGGCCTTCAGGCTCGGCAGGCCGGTGATGGACAGGGCGCCCTGCGGGGTGCCGTGGTAGGCGACGGCGCGGGAGATGACCTTGTGCTTGGTGGGCTTGCCGACCAGCTTGAAGTACTGCTTGGCGAGCTTCCAGGCGGTCTCCACGGCCTCGCCGCCGCCGGTGGTGAAGAAGACCTTGTTCAGGTCGCCCGGGGCGTGGTGGGCGAGGCGTTCCGCCAGCTCCACGGCCTTGGGGTGGGCGTAGGACCAGACCGGGAAGAACGCCAGCTCCTGCGCCTGCTTGAACGCGGTCTCCGCCAGTTCCGTGCGGCCGTGACCGGCCTGGACCACGAACAGGCCCGCGAGACCGTCGAGGTAGCGCTTGCCCTTGTCGTCGTAGATGTAGGTGCCCTCACCCCGGACGATGGTGGGGACGGGGGAGTTCTCGTACGACGACATGCGGGTGAAGTGCATCCACAGGTGGTCGTAGGCGCTGCGACTGAGGTCCTTGGTGCTCACGGTTATCGGGTCCTCACGGTTATCGGGTTCCCCACATGTAGGTCTGCTTCTTGAGCTTCAGATAGACGAAGCTCTCGGTGGAGCGCACGCCGGGCAGCGCCCGCATGCGTTTGTTGATGACGTCCAGCAGGTGGTCGTCGTCCTCGCAGACGATCTCGGCGAGGACGTCGAACGAGCCCGCTGTCATCACCACGTACTCGACCTCCGCCATGTCGCTCAGCGCCTCCGCGATCTCCTCCACGTCGCCCTCGACGTTGATGCCGACCATCGCCTGCCGGCGGAAGCCCACGGTGAGCGGGTCGGTGACGGCGACGATCTGCATCACGCCCTGGTCGAGCAGCTTCTGGACGCGCTGGCGCACGGCCGCCTCCGACAGGCCGACGGCCTTGCCGATCGCGGCGTACGGCCGGCGGCCGTCCTCCTGGAGCTGTTCGATGATGGCGAGGCTGACGGCATCCAGGTGAGGGGTGCCGTTCTTGGACTCGCGGGAGTCCCGTTGCTCTGCGCTTCGACTGGCCACGGGCTCACTGTGCACGACCTCTCGTCGGTTTCGCAAGGTCGAGGCGATGAAATTCGTTGTTTACGAAGGTGACACCTGCGGATTTCGCAGCACCGGCAGGAGCGGGGGTGTTGAAAGCGTCGGGGCACGGACTAGGGTGGGTGTCTCAGTCATTGGACACACGCGAACTGGAGGGCCGGCAGTGAGCACCGAGCTGCGTCGGCTGCGCAAGCTACGTAACTACATCGACGGTGAGTTCCGGGATGCCGCCGACGGACGGACCACCGAGGTGGTCAACCCCGCGACCGGGGAGGCGTACGCGACCGCGCCGCTGTCCGGGCAGGCGGACGTGGACGCCGCGATGCGGGCCGCCGAGGCGGCGTTCCCCGGCTGGCGGGACACCACCCCGGCCGAGCGCCAGAAGGCCCTGCTGAAGATCGCGGACGCCTTCGAGGAGCGCGCCGAGGATCTGATCGCTGCCGAGGTGGAGAACACGGGCAAGCCCGTCGGGCTGACCCGCACCGAGGAGATCCCGCCGATGGTGGACCAGATCCGCTTCTTCGCGGGCGCGGCCCGGATGCTGGAGGGCCGCAGCGCCGGCGAGTACATGGAGGGCCTGACCTCCATCGTGCGCCGGGAGCCGGTCGGCGTCTGCGCGCAGGTCGCCCCGTGGAACTACCCGATGATGATGGCGGTGTGGAAGTTCGCCCCGGCGATCGCGGCGGGCAACACCGTCGTGCTGAAGCCGTCGGACACCACCCCCGCGTCCACGGTCCTGATCGCCGAGATCATCGGCGGCATCCTCCCCAAGGGCGTCTTCAACGTCATCACCGGCGACCGTGACACCGGCCGGCTCATGGTCGAGCACCCGATCCCGGCGATGGCCTCCATCACCGGTTCCGTGCGCGCGGGCATGTCCGTCGCCGAGTCGGCCTCCAAGGACCTCAAGCGGGTCCACCTGGAGCTGGGCGGCAAGGCCCCGGTCGTGGTCTTCGACGACACCGACATCCCCAAGGCCGTCGAGGACATCTCGGTCGCGGGCTTCTTCAACGCCGGGCAGGACTGCACGGCGGCCACCCGCGTCCTCGTCCAGGAGGCCATCCACGACGAGTTCGTGGCCGCGCTCGCCAAGGCCGCCGCCGAGACGAAGACGGGGCAGCCGGACGACGAGGACGTCCTCTTCGGCCCGCTGAACAACCCCAACCAGCTCAAGCAGGTCTCCGGCTTCATCGAGCGCCTCCCCGCCCACGCCAAGGTCGAGGCGGGCGGCCACCAGGTCGGCGAGAAGGGCTACTTCTACGCGCCGACCGTCGTCTCGGGCCTGAGGCAGGACGACGAGATCGTCCAGAACGAGGTCTTCGGCCCGGTCATCACCGTCCAGTCCTTCAGTGACGAGGACCAGGCGGTGGAGTGGGCCAACGGCGTCGAGTACGCGCTCGCGTCCTCGGTGTGGACCAGGGACCACGGCCGCGCGATGCGGATGAGCAAGAAGCTCGACTTCGGCTGTGTGTGGATCAACACCCACATCCCGCTGGTCGCCGAGATGCCCCACGGCGGCTTCAAGAAGTCCGGGTACGGCAAGGACCTTTCGGCGTACGGCTTCGACGACTACACACGGATCAAGCACGTCATGACCTCGCTGGACGTGTAAGTCCCCTCGGCGCCGGGGTGTTCGACGCCTCGCGGACCGGCCTTCGCCGGGCCGGTCCGCGAGGGACGACGTCCTCAGCCGGCGGCGCCGTTGCGGATCGCGGCGATGTCGAACTGGAGGCGCACCTTCTCGCTCACCATGGCGCCTCCCTCCGCGAGTCTCGCGTTGTACGTCAGGCCCCAGTCGGAGCGGTTGATGGTGGTCGTCCCGTCGAAGCCGACCCGCTCGTACCCGAACGGGTCGGTGACCCGGCCGATGTAGGTCAGCTCCAGGTCCACGGGGCGGGTGACGCTCTTGATGGTGAGGTCGCCGCTCATCCGGTACACCTCGTTGTCGGTGAGCCGGACCGTCTTGCTGATGAAGCGCATACGGGGATAGGTCGCGGCGTCCAGGAAGTCACGGCCGACGAGATGGGCGTCGCGCTGCTCCACCCCCGTGTCGACCGAGGCCGTGGAGAGCACGATCTCCGCCCGGGAGCGGGACGGATCGCGTCCGTCGAAGAAGAGCCGGCTCCGGTACTCCGTGAAGGCCCCGCGCACGGTCGTCACCATGGCGTGGCGCACGGAGAAACCGAGACGGCTGTGAGCCGGGTCGATCATCCACTCCCCGGTCAGCGCCGCCAGCGCGGGATCCCTGGGGGAGGAGGCGAACGCCTCGCCGTCGTCAGGGAGTTGGGACTCTGTGGGGGGAGCCGGGCGGCGCAGGGACGCAGCACGGGTGAACAAGTTCATGCTTCACGTACTACGGGACCCCGGAGACCCCCGCAAGCCTCCTTCAACATTCGCGCACACGGTCGTCACCGATCCCCCCAGCATCGACCCGGATCCCACACTTTGCCATCCCTTTACAACCCGCTCGGGCGCTGCCTCGTCTCTCCGCTCGATCCGTCACACAGCCCGTGGAGTTCGCCCGGGTGCCGTGTGCGCGGACCGACGAAGGAGAGCGATTCATGCGTTTCACATACCGCACCGGTCTCGGAGCCCTCGCCGTCGCGGGCGCCGCACTGCTGGCGACCGCCGTGCCCGCGTCCGCCGACGGGACGGGCCCGACGACTGCTCCCACGGCGCCCGCGGTCGACGCCAGTGCCAGGCCCACGCCCGTGGCCGAGCCCGCCACCGACTCCTCCAGCCGGGGCCAGGTGGGCGTCGTCCCGAGGGGAGCGGCCGACACCGGCGCGGTTCCCACCTCCGAGGACTCCACCGGCGAGGCCGGTGTGATCGGCGCGGGCGTCGCCGCCGTGTTCCTCGCGGGCGGCGCCGGCATGTACTTCGTGCGTCGCCAGCGGACCACCGGGGCATGAGCCCGTACTCCAGGCGCGCCTTCCTCGCCGCGGCCGGGGCGGTGCTGCTCACCGGCTGCGGCGAGGCCGGCACGGCCGAACGGCCGCCTGCGGACCGGCCATCCGACGTCTCGTCAGGAACGGGTGCGCGGAACGCCGGCCGCGCCGACGCCGCCGCGACGGCCAGGCCGCTCGCGCGGTCGACGCCGGTCGGGCTGCGGGTCCCGGCCATCGGGGTCGACACCCCGCTCATGGCGCTGGGGCTGACCCCCGACGGCAGCGTCGAGGTGCCCCCGATCGAGGCGGACGACCGGGCGGGCTGGTACCGGCACTCGCCGACGCCGGGTCAGACCGGCCCGTCGGTGATCCTCGGCCATGTCACCGTCGGCGCGTTCGGGGACGGCGTCTTCCGCCGCCTCGACCGGCTGCGCGACGGGGACCGGATCGAGGCGCGCCTGGAGAACGGCACGACGGCCGAGTTCGCCGTCACCGCCGTCCGTACGGTCGCCAAGGCCGACTTCCCGACGCAGCAGGTCTACGGCGACGTGGACCGGCCCGAGTTGCGCCTCATCACGTGCGGCGGGCCGCGCGACGGCCAGGAGTACCGCGACAACGTGATCGTCTTCGCGGCACTGGTCCCGGCGCGAGGCTCCGCGACCGGTTCGACGGCGGCCTCGTCAGGAGAACCAGGAGAACGGTGAAACGGTCCCGCGAGAAGGAGGCGGCCGAGCTGTTCGCCGCCCTCTACCCCCGCCTCGCCGGCTGGTGCCGCCGTCTCGTCGACGACGACGGGACGGCGCACGAGATGGCCTCCGAGGCGTTCACCCGGCTCTGGGCCCGCTGGTCGGCGGTGGCGGAGCCGCAGGGCTTCCTCTATGTCACCGCCGCCAACCTGGTCCGCGACCACTGGCGCAAGGTCGAACGGGAACGCCGGGCCGTGCGCCGGGTCACCGCCGAGGCCGCGGTCAGCGCTTCGGTGGAACCGGCGGACCCCTCGGTGCGGATGCTCGTGCAGTCCCTGCCGGACCGGCTGCGCGTGCCGATCCTGCTGCACTACTACGCTGACATGCCCATCAGCGAGGTGTCCGCGCTGACCGGGCGCAAGGAGGGAACCGTCAAGGCCGATCTCCACGCGGCCCGAGAACTGCTCCGCGCCCACCTGAGGAGAAGCCTTGATCACACCCGCTGACGACTTCGACGACGGCACGCACGGCGCCCCCGACGACCCCCTCGCTGTCATCCTGCGGCCCGCCGCCGCTCATCTCGCCCCGCCGCCCGGCCGGTACGAGGACATCCGCCGGGGCGCGGCCCGCCGCCGGCTGCTGCGCACGGCGGCCGGGGTCGGCGTGACCTGCGCCGTCGCCGCCGCCGTCGTGCTGCCCCTGCGCCTGTCGGCGTCCGAGGCACCCGCATCGCCCGCGGTGCCGCTCGCCCCGCCGCCCATGAGCAGCCCCTTCAGTGGCTCGCCCACACCACCCGCGAGCCCCACCCCGACCGAGGAGTCCCCGACAGCGGCGGCCGCGTCGACCGGGGCGGGACCTACCGAGGGGGCCCCGACCCCCGGCCCCGATCGCCGCACCGGCACCGGGGCACCGGCCGCCGACTCGACCCGACCGTCTCCGTCCGCGGAGGATTCCCGGGCGTCCATCGCCCCTTCGGCCCAGCCGAGCGCGGCCACGGACGCGCGGGAGACGAGGGAGGGGAGGGACAGCCGCGGCTGAGCGGCTGGACGCGGTGCGGATGAACGGGGCACCTTTTGCGAGCGGCCGGCTGCCCTCACCTCGAACGCCTGGACCGCGGCGGCCGCCTGAGCACGGCCTCGCCGGCGGCCGTCAGCCGTTCTTGCGCAGGGCGCACAGCACGTCGACGCGGTTCGTCGTGATGGAGTCGACGCCCAGGTCCAGCAGCCGGCGCATCGAGCGTCGGGTGTCCGGGGTCCACACCGACAGCAGTTGCCCGTCCCGGCGCACACGGTCGGCCAGGTCGCGATCGACCAGTGAGAAGCGGTAGTTGAGCCAGCGCGGCCGTATCGCCGCCAGCACCGCGGGGCGGACGGGGGCGCGGCTGGTGTGGGTCAGGGCGATCTCGGCCGACGGGTCGGCGGCGCGCACCGCGAGCATCGCGGCGGCGTCGGCGCAGTAGTAGACGCGGTCGGCCGCGCCGGCCTCACGGACGGCGTCCGCGATCCGGCGCGCCGCCCGCGTGTCCCTCGTCCCCGGCAGGTCCAGCATCACCCGCGCGCCCTCGGTCGCGGCCAGCGCCTCCGTCAGGGTCGGCACCCCGCCCTCCGTCAGATCGCGCACCTCGGCGGCTGACAGCGACCGCAGCGGCCGCTCGTGCCCCCACAGCCGCTTCAGCGTCTCGTCGTGCAGGAGAACGGGCACGCCGTCCCTGGTGAGCCGTACGTCGATCTCCACGGCGTCCGCGCCCCGGTCGAGCGCGGAACGCAGTGAGTCGAGGGTGTTCTCACGGAAGCGGTACGGGTCGCCGCGATGGGCCACGGCGGTCACGGTCTGCATGGCCTTCATTGTGGTGGGGCGCCGGCGCGGGCCGCCCTCAGGGGGCGGACCACCCCGCGGTGTAGGCGTCGATCTCGGCGGCGAGGCGGGCCTTGCCGGGGCCGTCCAGGAACGACGCCTCGACGGCGTTCTTCGCGAGATCGGCGAGGCCCCGCTCGTCCAGGTCGAGGAGGCGGGCGGCGACCGCGTACTCGGCGTTCAGGTCGGTGCCGAACATGGGCGGGTCGTCGGAGTTGACCGTGACCAGGACGCCCGCCTCGGCGAACCGCCTGATCGGGTGCTCGTCGAGGGTGCGCACCGCGCGGGTGGCGATGTTGGAGGTGGGGCAGACCTCCAGGGCGATCCGGTGCTCGGCGAGGTGGGCGAGGAGCTTCTCGTCCCGCGCGGAGCTGGTGCCGTGCCCGATGCGCTCGGCGCGCAGGTGGGTGAGTGCGTCCCAGACCGTCTCAGGGCCGGTCGTCTCGCCCGCGTGCGGCACCGAGCGCAGGCCGGCGGCGATCGCCCGGTCGAAGTACGGCTTGAACTGCGGGCGCGGCACGCCGATCTCCGGCCCCCCGAGCCCGAAGGAGACCAGTCCCTCGGGGCGCACCCGGTCGTCCGTGGCGAGCCGGGTGGTCTCCTCGGCCGCCTCAAGACCGGCCTCGCCGGGGATGTCGAAGCACCAGCGCAGCACGGTCCCGAAGTCGGCCTCGGCGGCCTTGCGGGCGTCCTCGATCGCGTCCATGAAGGCGACTTCGCCGATGCCGCGGCGGGTGGAGGAGAAGGGGGTGATGGTCAGCTCGGCGTACCGCACCTGCTGGCGGGCCAGGTCCCGGGCGACCTCGTACGTGAGCAGCCGGACGTCCTCCGGGGTGCGGATCAGGTCGACGACGGAGAGGTACACCTCGATGAAGTGCGCGAAGTCCGTGAAGGTGAAGTAGTCGACCAGCGCCTCGGGGTCGGTGGGCACCTTGGAGTCGGGGTGGCGCGCGGCCAGCTCGGAGACGATCCGCGGGGAGGCGGAGCCGACGTGATGGACGTGCAGCTCGGCCTTGGGCAGACCCGCGATGAAGGCGTGGACGTCGGCGCTGGGCCCGGCGGGAGTGAGGGGTCCGGCGGGGACCTCGCGGCTGTCGGTCAAGGGATCCTCCCCAGGAGCGGCGCTCCGAGCGGCCCGGGGCTCGGCGGGAGCGCGGTGATCGGCTGATCGGTGGGTCGGGGTCATCGTAGGCGCATGTGCGGCGGGCGGATGCGGAGGGCAGGGGCGGGCCTCTGTCCGCCCCTCACCGCCGATCTCGGGCCGTAGCATTGCGGAACGCACGACAAAGGGGGGTCCCGCGTATGTCCGACGACGCACCGACGCCGGCAGTGCAGGGGGAGGCCGCGGCTTCGCGGCCTGACGCTGCCGACGACGCCGTCCAGAATCCATGGGCCGCGCCCGGCTCCGTGCCGGAGGGGGCGGAGGGGCCGCAGTACGCGATCGGCGAGGAGCCGTCCGACGCGCACACCGGGCCGCAGGACGCGGTGCCCACGCCCAAGGTGCCGCTGACCAAGCCGGACGCGGAAGCCCCGCCGGTGGCGGACGCGAAGCCCGTGACCGAGGGCAGCACGTCCGCTTCCTCTTCGGCTGCCTCCGGGCCCTGGCCCGAACCCGCCGTGGGTTCCGGCAACGGCACGGATACCACCGTCGTCTTCCCGGAGGAGCCGGTTTCGTTCCCCGAGGCGCCTGCCCCGCAGGGCGCGCCCTCACCGGAGACCGTTCCGCAGGCGGAGGACCGACAGGCGGAGGACCGACAGGCGGAGGAACGACAGACGGAGGACCGACAGGCGGAGCAACGGCAGGCGGAGCAACCACCGGCGGAGGAACCGCAGCCCTTCGCTCCCTGGGACCAGGTCCCCCCGGCCGTCCACCACCAGCCCACGGTCACCTCGATGCCCGGTGCCGGGGCGGATCCCGCGCAGGGAGGCCCGCAGTCCTGGGCCGGCCCCTTCGGCCCGCCCGCGCGGGGGCCCGTGCCGACGCACGCGCCGACGTCCACACCGCCCGCGGGCGCGCCCTTCGCCGCGTTTCCGCCGCCCGACCCCGCCACCCTGGCCGGCGGGCCGCCGCCGGGTTTCGACCCCTACGCGCCTCCGCCCGGCAGCCCGGTTCCGCCGCCGCCGATCGCGCCGGGCGGACCCGGGCCCATGCCCTACGGCTACCCCGTCGGCTACGGCCACCAGGGCGCCCCGGGGTACGGCGGCGGCCTCCCGGCCTACTACGGCTGGAACGGGATGCGGCCGCCGAGCAACGGGATGGGCATCGCCGCGATGGTCCTGGGCATCGTGTCCGCCGTGGGATTCTGCATGTGGCCGGCGACGCTCCTCATCGGCCCCCTCGCCTTCGTCTTCGGCCTGATCGGACGCTCGAAGGCCAAGCGGGGCGAGGCGAACAACCCCGGTCAGGCCCTCGCCGGCATCATCTGCGGCATCGCCGGATTCGTCCTGGCGGCCGCGATGCTCGTCCTGGTCATCGTCACGCGGGGATACCGCTGAGAAAGTCGCCGCAGGGGAGCCGAAGCGCCGCAGGGCGATTCCGCTGCCTGCCGGGGCTGGTGCTGTGCCGGGCGTCGCGAGCCGGTGAACCTTTCCGGTCGCAGCACTAGCTCCCCTGCGGCGCGTCCTCGGAGCGCAGCCGCTCCCGTGCCTCCATCAGCGCGAATCCCAGCAGGTTGGGGCCCTTCCACCGCCGTGGGTCCCATGCGCCGTCGTCCCGGGCGGAGAGGCCGATGCCCCAGACCCGGTCCACCGGGCTCGCCTCGACCAGCACCCGGTCACCCGTGTTCAGCAGGAACCGCCGCAGCTCGGGATGGGCGGCGAACTTGTGCACGCTGCCCTCCACCACGATCCGCAGCCGCTCCCGCTCCCAGGTCGCCTCGTCGAAGCCTCTGACCAGCCGCCCCGCCTTCTTCGCCTCGGCGGGGTGCCCGGCGGCCAGCACCTGCCGCTCGGCCTCGGCGTCACCGAACAGCCGCGCCTTGCCGGCCATCATCCAGTGCTCGGCCGTCGCGTAGGCGACCCCGTCCACCTCGAACGGCGACGGCCACCACTGACTCAGACAGCTCGCGCCCACCCGGCCGTCGGGCTGCGGCCGGTGCCCCCAGAAGTGCAGGTACCTGACCCTCGCCCCCGTGCCGAGCGCCCTGACCAGGGCGTCCCGAGAATCGATCCTCTCCATGCACGCCACCTTGCCACGCACCACTGACACTCCGTCCGTCCTTTTCCACGCCCACTCGACACCTGGTCGACAGATTCCGTCGCGTAACCAAAAGGCAACAACGGAATCACTTGTTGGACGGCCACCGCTCTGCCAGGATCGGCAGTCAAATCGAGCTGGAGCTACGCCACCGGCCCCCGCGTAAAGTGGGGCGAAGGCGGAGGAGAGCGACATGCAGAAACCGGGCACCGCCACCCCGGACCGATCCGACCGGTTCCCCGCACGGGACCGCTTCGCGCAGGGCGCCCAGCACATCGCGGGCCGTCCGAGGCACGGCACGTCCGGCCGCACGCACACCGTGGTCGACCCGGCGACAGGCGAAGAGGTCCTCACCTATGAGCTCGCCGGCGCGGCCGACGTGGACGCGGCCGTCGCGGCCGCCCGCGCCGCGTTCCCCGGCTGGGCCGGCGCCACGCCCGGCGAGCGCTCGGACGCCCTGCACCGCCTCGCCGCCGTCCTCGCCGACCGGGCCGAGGAGTTCGCCCGTGCCGAGTCCCTCCAGTGTGGCAAGCCGCTGAAGCTCACCCGGGAGTTCGACGTCCCGGGCACGATCGACAACACGGCCTTCTTCGCGGGCGCCGCCCGGCACCTCCAGGGACAGTCGGCCGGGGAGTACTCCGGGGACCACACCTCGTACGTGCGGCGCGAGCCGATCGGCGTCGTCGGCTCCATCGCGCCCTGGAACTACCCGCTCCAGATGGCCGCGTGGAAGATCCTCCCGGCGATCGCCGCGGGCGACACCGTCGTGCTCAAGCCCGCCGAGCTCACCCCGCTCACCTCGCTCCTCTTCGCCGAGGCCGTGACGCACGCGGGCATCCCCGACGGCGTCGTCAACGTCGTGACCGGCGCCGGCAGGGAAGCCGGCGAACACCTCGTCGGCCACCCCGACGTCGCCATGACGTCGTTCACCGGCTCCACCGCCGTCGGCAAGCGCGTCGCCGAGATCGCCACCGCCACCGTCAAACGCCTCCACCTGGAGCTCGGCGGCAAGGCTCCCTTCGTCGTCTTCGACGACGCCGACCTGGAGGCCGCCGTCCACGGCGCCGTCGCGGGCGCCCTCATCAACACCGGCCAGGACTGCACGGCCGCCACGCGCGCGTACGTGCAGCGGCCCCTCTACGAGGCGTTCGTCGAGCGGACCGCCGCCCTCATGGAGACCGTGCGGCTCGGCGACCCGTTCGCCCCCGGAACCGACCTCGGCCCGCTGATCTCGCACACCCAGCGCGACCGCGTCGCCGCCTTCGTCGACCGCGCCCGCGCATACGCGCGCGTGGTGACCGGCGGCGAGTCGCCCGAGGGGGAGCTCAAGGCCGGCGCGTACTACCGGCCCACCCTGATAGCGGACGCCGCCCAGGACAGCGAGGTCGTGCAGTCCGAGATCTTCGGGCCGGTCCTGGTCGTCCTGCCGTTCGACACCGACGACGAGGGCATCCGGCTGGCCAACGACACCCCGTACGGGCTCGCCGCCTCCGCGTGGAGCCGGGACGTCTACCGGGCGAACCGGGCGACACGCGAGATCCAGGCCGGCTGCGTCTGGATCAACGACCACATCCCGATCATCAGTGAGATGCCGCACGGCGGACACAAGGCGTCCGGCTTCGGCAAGGACATGTCCGCCTACTCGTTCGAGGAGTACACCCAGCTCAAGCACGTCATGTTCGACAACACCGCGGTGGCCCGCAAGGACTGGCACCGCACCGTCTTCGGGGACCGGCCGTAGCCCGCTCCGGGCTGCCGCCGGGTGGCGTCACACCGGCCGCCGACCAGGCCGACCACTTCCGAAAGGGCACCACGCGCATGGAGCAGTACGAGCCAGACCGCCTGACCCCGCCCCGAGCGGCCGCCGTGCGGCGCAGTCTCAGCAACGGCAGGGCGGCCCTCACCCGCCGGTCGCTGCTGCGCGCCTCCGCCGGCGGCGCCCTGACGCTGGGCGGACTGGGGGCGCTGAGCGCCTGCGGGATCCCCGCGGCCGGCCAGACCGCGGGCGGCACGTCCGCCGAGGACCACTCGGCCCGGGAGAAGACCGTCAACTTCTCCAACTGGACGGAGTACATGGACGTCGACGCGTCGGGGAAGCGCCACCCCACGCTGGAGGAGTTCACCCGACGGACCGGCATCTCCGTCAAGTACACCGAGGACATCAACGACAACAACGAGTTCTTCGGCAAGATCAAGCCGCAGCTCGCCGCCGGCCAGGACACCGGCCGCGACCTCATCGTCCTCACCGACTGGCTCGCCGCACGGCTCATCCGCCTGGGCTGGGTGCAGAAGCTGGACGCCTCCCTGCTGCCGCACGCCTACGCCAACCTGTCGAGCCAGTTCCGCAGCCCCGACTGGGACCCCGGACGGGCCTACTCCTACCCCTGGCAGGGGATCTCGACCGTCATCGCCTACAACAAGAAGGCCCTCGACGGCATCGAGGTGACGTCGGTGTCCGACATGCTCGACAACCCCCGGCTCAAGGGCCGCGTCGGCTTCCTCACCGAGATGCGCGACACCATGGGCATGACCCTGCTGGACATGGGCAAGGACCCGGCGAGGTTCAGCGACGACGACTACGCCGCCGCCATCGCCCGCCTGCAGAAGGCCGTCGACAAGGGGCAGATCCGCCGCTTCACCGGCAACGACTACACCTCGGACATCACCAGCGGGGACTTCGCGGCCTGTATCGCCTGGGCCGGCGACGTCGTCCAGCTCAAGGCGGACAGCCCCGACATCGACTTCGTCATCCCCGACAGCGGCTACATGACGTCCAGCGACAACATGCTGATCCCCAACAAGGCGCGTCACAAGGCGAACGCCGAACGGCTCATGGACTACTACTACGAGCCGCAGCCGGCCGCCCGACTCGCCGCGTACATCAACTACGTGTGCCCCGTCGACGGCGTGCAGCCCGAACTCGCGAAGATCGACCCGGCGGCGGCGAAGAACCCGCTGATCATCCCCGACAAGGCCATGCAGGCCAAGTCCCACTCCTTCCGCTCCCTGAGCGCGACGGAGGAGACGGCCTACGAAGCACAGTTCGCGAAGCTCACTGGGGCGTGACGACGATGAAGACGACTGACAGCGGCGGCGACGTCCGCCTCTCCGGCATCAGCAAGACCTACGGCTCCTTCACCGCCGTCCACCCGCTCGACCTGACCGTCCCGCAGGGTTCGTTCTTCGCCCTGCTCGGCGCCTCCGGCTGCGGCAAGACCACCACCCTGCGCATGATCGCCGGCCTGGAGGAACCCTCCTCCGGGACGGTGCACCTCGGCGACCAGGACGTCACGTCCCTGCCGCCGTACAAGCGGCCGGTGAACACGGTCTTCCAGTCCTACGCCCTCTTCCCGCACCTCGACATCTTCGAGAACGTCGCCTTCGGGCTGCGCCGGCGCGGCATCCGAAGCGTGAAGAAGCAGGTCGAGGACATGCTGGACCTCGTCCAGCTCGGCGAGCAGGCCCGCAAGAAGCCGCACCAGCTCTCCGGCGGCCAGCAGCAGCGGGTCGCCGTCGCCCGCGCCCTGATCAACCACCCCAGGGTGCTCCTCCTCGACGAGCCCCTCGGCGCCCTCGACCTCAAGCTGCGCCGCCAGATGCAGCTGGAGCTCAAGCGCATCCAGACCGAGGTCGGCATCACCTTCGTGCACGTCACGCACGACCAGGAGGAGGCCATGACCATGGCCGACACGGTCGCCGTGATGAACGCGGGCCGCGTCGAACAACTCGGCTCGCCCGCCGACCTCTACGAGAACCCGAAGACCACGTTCGTCGCCAACTTCCTCGGCACGTCCAACCTGATCGAGGCCGAGGTCGACTCCCACGGCGGCGGCGACATCGTCCTCAAGGCGGGCGGCGGCAAACTGCTGCTGCCCGAGGTCCGCTGCACCGCGGCCGCCGAGGCGGGCGGCAGGGTGCTGGTCGGCGTACGCCCGGAGAAGATCTCCCTCACCCACGCCGACGACGCCGGCGAGATCCCCGTCGGCCGCAACCGCGTCACCGGGACCATCGCCGCCACCAGCTTCATCGGCGTCTCCACCCAGTACGTCGTCGACAGCGCCGTCTGTCCCGAGCTCGAGGTCTACGTCCAGAACGTCGACCGCGACGCCCGGCTGGCCCCCGGCGCCGAGGTCGTCCTGCACTGGAACCCCGCGCACACCTTCGGTCTGGACGCCGCCCAGGCCATCGACGCCGGCCTCGACGAGGAGGCGGCCGTCTGATGACCACGCTCACCGAGGCGCCCCCGCCTCTCTCCCCGCCCGCACCCAAGGAGCGGCCACCGCGCAGACGAGGCCGCTGGACGCCGTACCTCCTGCTGCTGCCCGGACTGCTCTGGCTGGTCGTCTTCTTCGCCCTGCCGATGATCTACCAGGCCTCCACGTCCGTGCAGACGGGCTCCCTGGAGCAGGGCTACCAGGTCACGTGGCACTTCGGGACCTACTGGGACGCGCTGAGCGCGTACTGGCCGCAGTTCCTGCGCTCGATCCTCTACGCGGGCTCCGCGACCGTCCTGTGCCTGATCCTCGGCTATCCGCTCGCCTACCTGATCGCCTTCCGCGCGGGACGCTGGCGGAACCTGATCATGATCCTGGTGATCGCCCCGTTCTTCACCAGTTTCCTGATCCGCACCCTCGCCTGGAAGACGATCCTCGCCGACAGCTCACCGGTGGTCGGCGCACTGGACGCGCTGCACGTCCTCGACGTCACCGCCTGGCTCGGCTGGACCTCCGGCGACCGGGTGCTGGCCACCCCGATGGCCGTGGTGTGCGGTCTGACGTACAACTTCCTGCCGTTCATGATCCTGCCGCTCTACACCTCGCTGGAGCGCATCGACGGACGGCTGCACGAGGCGGCCGGCGATCTGTACGCCAAGCCGGTCACCACCTTCCGCAAGGTCACCTTCCCACTGTCGATGCCCGGCGTGGTCTCCGGCACGCTGCTCACCTTCATCCCGGCGTCCGGCGACTACGTCAACGCCGAACTCCTCGGCTCCACCGACACGCGCATGATCGGAAACGTCATCCAGACGCAGTTCCTGCGGGTGCTCGACTATCCGACGGCGGCCGCGCTCTCCTTCATCCTCATGGCCGCGATCCTTTTCATGATCACTTTCTACATCCGCAGGTCCGGGACGGAGGATCTGGTCTAAATGCCCTTCGTCAACTGGTTGAGAAGAAATCTCGTCGTCATCGCGGGACTTCTGACGCTCTCCTATCTTCTGCTGCCCAACGTGATCGTCACGGTGTTCTCCTTCAACAAACCGAAGGGCCGCTTCAACTACGAGTGGCAGCAGTTCTCCGCGGACGCCTGGAAAGACCCGTGCGGCGTCGCCGGGATGTGCGGCTCGCTCGCGGTAAGCCTCCAGATCGCCGTCTGGGCGACCCTCGGCGCCACGGTTCTCGGCGCGATGATCGCCTTCGCCCTCGTCCGCTACCGCTTCCGCGCGCGCGGCGCCGTCAACTCGCTGATCTTCCTGCCCATGGCGATGCCCGAGGTCGTCATGGCGGCCTCGCTGCTCACCCTGTTCCTCAACATGGGCGCGCAACTCGGGTTCTGGACGATCCTCATCGCGCACATCATGTTCTGCCTCAGTTTCGTCGTGACGGCCGTCAAGGCGCGCGTCATGTCGATGGACCCGAGGCTGGAGCAGGCCGCCCAGGACCTGTACGCCGGCCCCGTGCAGACCTTCGTGCGGGTCACGCTGCCGATCGCGGCCCCGGGAATCGCCGCGGGCGCACTGCTCGCCTTCGCGCTCTCCTTCGACGATTTCATCATCACCAATTTCAACGCGGGCTCGACCGTCACCTTCCCGATGTTCGTCTGGGGTTCGGCACAGCGCGGAACGCCCGTCCAGATCAATGTCATCGGCACGACCATGTTCCTTGTCGCCGTGCTGCTCGTCCTGGCCTCCATGGTCGTCGGAAACCGCCGCAACCGGCGGAAGGCATAGCCCTTTCGTGAAATCTCCGTAGGGAGTTGAAATCATGGCCCCGAGCGCCATGAGCAGTGGCAGTGAATTCAGTGAAGAATTCGGCGGAGGGAAGGACCGGGCCGCTTCCCTTTCCGAAGCCCGGCCGGTCCCGTACTGGCTGGAGGACCCCGGAAAGCCCCGGCCCGAGGCCGCCCTCACCGGCCCCGCCACCTGCGATCTGCTGGTCGTCGGAGGCGGCTACAGCGGACTGTGGACCGCGCTGATCGCCAAGGAGCGCGATCCCGGGCGGGACGTGGTGCTGCTGGAGGCCCGCGAGGTGGGCTGGGCCGCCTCGGGCCGCAACGGGGGCTTCTGCGCGGCCTCCCTCACCCACGGGCTGGCCAACGGTCTGGCCCGCTGGCCGCGGGAGATCCGCGTCCTCCAGGAGCTGGGGACGCGCAACCTCGACGAGATCGAGGCGGCGGTCGCCCGGTACGGCATCGACTGCGACTTCGAGCGCACCGGCGAGATCGACGTCGCCACCGAGCCCTACCAGGCCCGGGAGCTGCGCGACTGGTACACCGAGATCGACCGTCGGGGCCTCGCCGAGGACGTCGAGTTCCTCGACGCCGACGCGGTGCGCGAGCAGGTCGCCTCGCCCACCTTCCAGGCCGGGCTGTACGACCGGCGGGGCGTGGCCATGCTGCACCCGGCGAAGCTCGCCTGGGGGCTGAAACGGGCGTGCCTGCGGCTCGGCGTCCGCGTCCACGAGCACACGCCCGCGCTGACGTTGAAGCCGTACGGCGCGGGAATGGCCGTGGGCACCCCGTACGGGAGGATCCGCGCCCGGCAGGTCGCGCTGGGGACGAACATCTTCCCCAGCCTGGTGCGGCGGGTGCGGTCGTACACCGTGCCGGTCTACGACTACGCGCTGATGACCGAGCCGCTGACGGCGGAGCAACTGGCGTCCGTCGGCTGGAAGAACCGGCAGGGCCTCGGGGACTCCGCCAACCAGTTCCACTACTTCCGGCTGTCCGCCGACAACCGGATCCTGTGGGGCGGCTACGACGCGATCTACCCCTACGGCGGGCGGGTCCGCGCCGAGTACGACGACCGGCCCGAGACCTACGCCAAGCTGGCCGGGCACTTCTTCACCTGCTTCCCGCAGCTGGAGGGCGTCCGCTTCACGCACGCGTGGGGCGGCGCCATCGACACCTGCTCGCGCTTCTCGGCGTTCTTCGGCGCCGCGCACCAGGGGAAGGTCGCGTACGCCGCCGGCTACACCGGGCTGGGCGTCGGGGCGACCCGGTTCGGCGCGGAGGTGATGCTCGACCTGCTGGCAGGGGAGCGCACCGAGCGCACCTCACTGGAGATGGTCCGCAAGAAGCCGCTGCCCTTCCCGCCCGAGCCGTTCGCCTGGACCGGCATCGCCCTCACCAAGTGGTCGCTGGCCCGCGCGGACGCCCGGGAGGGGCGGCGCAACCTGTGGCTGCGGACGATGGACCGGCTCGGCCTCGGCTTCGACAGCTGACGCGGGCGCCGCACCCCCGGGCTCACCCGAACGAGTGGGCCGAACCCGCGTAATGCCCGCAGGGGACCCCCCTCTCCTCCTTCTGACGCGCCCGCGTGGACCTCGCACTCGACGAGGGACACCAGGACACCAGGAACACGAGGAAGAGGGGGGTCCGCCCATGGCAGGTCCGAAGACGGCGGCTCAGTGGCTCGCATCGGTGGCGCCGGATCCGCGGGCCTGCCACCGGGAATGGGAGCGCAGCCCGCTCGGGGTCGCCCTGCTGCCGGCCGGCAAGGCCTGGGACGTCCTGATCCTGCCGGGCGGCCTCGGCTATCCCACGCTCGACGTCCTCACCCGCATCCTCGACCGGCCCGGCCCCGTGCTGGTCGACTTCGGCGACGACCGCATGGGCTTCTTCGTGCCGCCCGGCACGGCAGCCCGCTGGATCGGCACCGGCGTCCGCTCGGCCGGCGCCGGCACCTGGATCGTCGTCCCCCACCCCGACCGGTCCACGGCCGGCGTGCGCTGGCTGATCCCGCCGGACGGCACGGGCACCCTCACCGACGCGGCCCTCCTGGAACTCGCCATGCACGAGGCGGCGGCGGGCCGAGCCGGCCGGGGCGACGGACTCGGCTGACGAGGTCCGCCTGCGCCGGGCGGGCGTACGGCTACTCCGTCGACGTCGCTTTCAGGGCCAGCCAGAGTTCCATCCGGGCGTCCGGGTCGTCCAGGGAGCGGCCGAGGATCTCCTCCACCCGGCGCATGCGGTAGCGCAGGGTGTGGCGGTGCACGCCCAGGTCGGCCGCGGCCGCGTCCCACTGGCCGTGCCGGGAGAGCCAGGCACGCAGCGAGGCGACCAGGTCGCCGCGGCCGGTGGCGTCGTGTTCGCGAAGGGCGCGCAGCAGGCCGTCCGCGAAGGCCTTCACCGCGTCGTCCGCGAGCAGCGGCAGCACCGAGCCCGCCGCCAGCTGCTCGTGCTCGACGAGGACCCGGCCCCGGCGGCGGGCCACCGACAGCGCCTGCTCGGCCTGCTTGTAGGCGGCGGCCGCCGCTATCGGACCGGCCGGCGCGGACAGGCCGACGACCATCGCGTCCTCGTCGCCGTCCCCGCCGCCGGTCCGCTTGCCCTCACGCGCCGCCGCGTACCGCGTGCAGGCCGCCACCGCCGCCCCGCCGTCCGCCGCCAGCGCGACCAGCCGGCCGCCCTCGGGCACCACCAGCACCGCTTCCCCCGACCGGGCCGCCGCCGACTCCGCCACGTCGACCAGACCCGCGAGGCCGGCGAGCGGATCCCCCGCCGTCCTGGCGGCGGACGCCGGCTCGGCCACGAGGACCCTGAACGGCGCATCCAGCAGCTCGCCGTACAGGTCCCCGGCGACGGCCCGCGCGTGGTCCGGTTCGCCCGCCAGCAGCATGCGCAGCACCGCCGCGCCGAGCCGCTGCTCCGCCGCCTGCAGCGAGCGGGAGCGCTCCATGGTGAGCGTGAGCAGGGCGATCGCCGAGTGCACCGCGTACCGCTCCGCCGTGCCGAGCGCGGCCGCCGTCCCCACCGCCAGCGTCGCGCGCGGGCGACGGCCGGCGCCGAGGGAGTGCAGCTCGACGCGGTCGGCGTTCCCGGGGGCGTCCGCCGGCTTGGCTTCCCCCGCGCCCTGGGCGGGCGCGGAGCCACCGGCTCCGCCCACCACCGCCGAGGCCGGCGTCGGGCGCTCCCGCAGCCGCTCCACCTCCGCGGTGAGCCGCGCCGCCCGCCGCCCCGCCCACTCGGGTGCCGCAGCGACGACCGAGCCCGACGCGTCGTACAGCGCGGCCCAGCCGTCGACCTGTGAGGCGAGCGCGGAGAGCAGACCCTCGGGACCGGCCGCCAGGGCCTGTTTCGTCAACTCGCGCTGAGCCGCGAACCCGGCCGTCACCGCCCGGTACTGGTCGGCCGCTATCGCCGCCGACACCGCCTTGCTGATCGCGAGGAACGGTGTGCGGCGCGGCACCTCCAGCAGCGGCAGGCCTTCCTTCTCCGCGGCCTCCACCAGCGCCTTCGGGATCTCGTCGTAGGCGACCCCGACGGCGAAGCCCAGTCCCACCACGCCCGCGCCGGCCAGCCGCCGCACATAGCGCCGCATGGCCTGCGGGTCCTCCGCGTCCAGCTTCAGCGCGGTGATCAGCAGCAGTTCCCCGCCCTCCATGTACGGCACGGGGTCGGCGAGCTCACTGACGTGCGCCCAGCGCACCGGCACGTCGAGACGGTCCCCGCCCGCCCGCACGGTCAGCTTCAGCGCCGAGTGGTGGACGAGCGAGGCAAGCGTGGGAGCCATGGGGCCTTCAGGTCTCGGGCCTCGGGTCGGCGGGGGCGACCGGGCAGGTGATCCATTGGCCGCTTCGTATGAAGAGCCTGTGCCGATTCTGCCTCACTGTAGGGGTTCCGGTGTCGCGTTCAGCCCCTCAGGTCCAGCAGCAGCGGCGGCGTGTGCTCACCCTTGACGCTGGTCAGCGACAGCACCGCGTGGCCCGGCGGCACCTCGTGCGCCAGCTGCGAGGCAGACCACCGCTCCCGCTCCACCTGGCGCACGGTCACCGCGTCCGTGGTCACCGCCCGGCCGGTCACCAGCTTGCGCAGGGCGTGCAGCGCGCGGGTCATCGGCTGGTCGGCGAAGACCGTGTGCTGGGCGACCTCCTTCGTCTCCACCCACTCGGTTCCCCAGCTCTGCGCGAACCGGCCGCCGTCCCAGGTGGTGATCCCGGAGAACGCCATCCGGCAGCCGACGGCCGCGTACAGCGGGCCGTGCAGCGTCTCCGGGACGTCGGCGACGCTGCGCAGGGCGAGCAGCACGCCCGCGTTCTGCGAGCGCAGCCGCTGGACGCGGCGCACCGAGTCCGCGGTGACCACCCCCGTCGCGTCGTCCAGCACGAGACACACGAAGTGCGCGCGCCGCCCCTCGCGGACGACCGAGTGGAACTGGGCCAGCACGAGCCGGGTGATCAGCCGCCCGGCCTCCTCGTGCCCCCGCTCGGGCAGATCGATCCGGACCCGCAGCGGGTGGTGGGCGAGGGCGCGCAGCGAGAACGCCCGCCGTTCACCGCCGCCCGCGTGGTGACCCTCACCCCCGGTGGCCTGCTCACCGCCCCCGAAGAACCCCGCGAACGCCGGACGGTTCAGCAGCGCCAGGCGGTCGGCCAACGCACGGCCAGGGTCGCCCGCAGTGCCCAACTGGCGCACCCGCGCCTCCAGTTCGCGGCGCATGATCTCGTCCCCGGCGACGGCCTCCCGCAGTGCGGACAGCGCCGCCGGCTCACCCTCCAGCAGCTCGCGCAGCGCCGGCAGCGTCGGGAAGCGGCCGTACGCCGACCGGTAGGGGCCGAGCAGCTGGGCGAGCGCCGTGGCCGCGGCCTGGCCACCGACGGCGTCGAGGTCGCCCACGAGCGCCTCGGCGAGCACCCCGGCCGCCTCGTCCGGGTCCTCCGACTCGGCGTACGGGTCCAGGTCGTGCACGGACGACCGGTCGCCGATCCGGACGATCACGTCGAACGCGGAGTCCGAGCCGAGCGGGCTCCCCGGCGAGGACACCGCCACGAAGGCGCACCCCCCGGTCAGCGCCTGCAGCGCCAGCGCCTCCGTCACGGGCTCGACGAGCGTGCGCGTCTTGCCGGAACCCGACGGCCCCACGGCCAGCAGCGAGGTGCCCAGCACGTCCGGGCCGAGCGCCGCGCCCGCCTCGTGGTACGGCAGCGGCGCGCGCTCTCCGGCCACCCAGCGCCCGATGCGCACCTGACCGGCCAGCACGTCGTGCCGGGCGGCGCGCCGAGGCAGGTCGCGAGAGCCGGAGGGGTGGGTCCAGGCGGCGCCGCCCTCGCGCAGCACGGTGTCCCGGAAGTCGCCGGAACCCGACTCCCACGCGCGGGCGAGGCGCGCGCAGTCCACGTCGTTCATCCGCCCGGCGGCCACCTCGGCGGTCAGCACCTCCGCCGCCTCGTACTGCCCGGCCTCCCGCAGCCGCGGCCACTGCGCGCGCGGCAGCTCCACGGGGGCCGGCGCTGCGGGGTCGGCGGCCGCGCGCCGGGCGGCGAGCCGTTCCCTCAGATACGGCAGCCAGCCGCCGACCACCGCGAACGGCCACACCACCAGCAGGGTGATCACCGCGTACAGCGAGTCGGTGAACAGGGGTGAGGCGAACAGCTCGTAGCCGCCGGAGACCAGGACGACCAGGGAGAACAGCGGGGAGACCACCGGCAGGGGATCCCAGCCGACGCCCGGAAAGGCGGTGGGGAACACGAAGCTCAGCGCGACCAGCGCCCCCAGCAGGGCGAGCAGCGCCCGCGAGGGCTGCGGCCGGCGGCCGACGAAGTGACGTACGGCCTCGGCCCAGCCGCCCAGCCGGCCCATCGCGTAGAGGAGGACGGCGAAGAAGGCGCCGTCGTAGACCACCCGGGCCTCCGCACCCTCCGTGGTCTTCGGCGAGGCGATGGTGCCGCCCCACCACCAGTCGTCCGGGGTGAACAGGCGCAGCGGGGCGAACTGGTAGGGAAGGCCGCCGCGCCGCCACAGCGACCACAGCACCAGCGCGACCACCAGCGGGATCAGCATCCCGACGACCGTCACCGGAGCCAGCCGCTGCGCAGCCCGCCCCTCCTTCGGCGGCCGGTACCCCAGACGCCAGATGCCGGGCCGTGCCTCGGGCCGCGCCTCGTTCAGCCAGGCGGCCACGGCGGAGGAGGGGGGCTGCGCCGGCTTCGCGGCCTGCTCGGACGCGCCCGGAGCCCGCGTCGGCCGGGGCGGTGTCCGTGGGGGGGCCGGGGGTACCTGGGACGGGGGCGGCGTCGGCGGCGGCCCCGCAGGGCGTGGTACGGGGCTCGCGTGTGTGTCGTGCGTGTCCCGCGTCCCGTCGCTGTTCATCGCCCTTGCCCCCTGACCAGCCGCTCCGTCCACCGTCAGCGAGTCAATCTAACGCCCCGTCCGAAGGAGTCCACCGCTCACACGGCCGGGCCCGGTCCGGGTGCCGCCGGGCCCGCTATGTCCACGGCGGACAACCGGCCCCGCAGACAACGCCCACATGGAGCATGCCCACCTTTTCCGAACCGCCCTAACCTGCGAGAAACGAAGTCCGAGCGTCCTCACCACACCCGGAACAACCGGAACCGCCGCACACCCGGAATCCCGGGTCGCAAGATCATCAGGGAGCCCCCATGACCGCACTTCCGCAGGAGCGCCGCGTCGTCACCGCCATCCCCGGCCCGAAGTCGCAGGAGCTGCAGGCCCGCCGCACCGCCGTGGTCGCGCAGGGCGTGGGTTCCGTGCTGCCGGTGTTCACCGCGCGCGCCGGCGGCGGCATCATCGAGGACGTCGACGGCAACCGCCTCATCGACTTCGGCTCCGGCATCGCCGTGACCTCCGTCGGCGCCTCCGCCGAGGCCGTCGTGCGCCGCGCGAGCGCCCAGCTCGCCGACTTCACCCACACCTGTTTCATGGTCACCCCCTACGAGGGCTACGTGGAGGTCGCCGAGGCCCTCGCCGAGCTCACCCCGGGTGACCACGCCAAGAAGTCCGCGCTGTTCAACTCCGGCGCCGAGGCCGTCGAGAACGCCGTCAAGATCGCCCGTGCTCACACCAAGCGCCAGGCGGTCGTCGTCTTCGACCACGGCTACCACGGCCGCACCAACCTCACCATGGCGCTGACGGCGAAGAACATGCCGTACAAGCACGGGTTCGGCCCGTTCGCGCCCGAGGTCTACCGCGTCCCGGTCGCCTACGGCTACCGCTGGCCGACCGGCCCGGAGAACGCCGGCCCCGAGGCCGCCGCTCAGGCCATCGACCAGATCACCAAGCAGGTCGGCGCGGACAACGTGGCCGCGATCATCATCGAGCCGGTGCTGGGCGAGGGCGGCTTCATCGAGCCGGCCCGGGGCTTCCTGCCCGCGATCCGCCAGTTCGCCGCCGACAACGGCATCGTGTTCGTCGCCGACGAGATCCAGTCCGGCTTCTGCCGCACCGGCCAGTGGTTCGCCTGCGAGGACGAGGGCATCGTCCCCGACCTGATCACCACCGCCAAGGGCATCGCGGGCGGTCTGCCGCTCGCCGCCGTCACCGGCCGCGCCGAGATCATGGACGCCGCGCACGCGGGCGGCCTCGGCGGCACCTACGGCGGCAATCCGGTCGCCTGCGCCGGCGCGCTCGGCTCCATCGAGACGATGAAGGAGCTCGACCTCAACGCGCGGGCGAAGAGCATCGAGGCGACCATGAAGGCCCGCCTCACCGCCATGCAGGACAAGTTCGACGTCATCGGCGACGTCCGCGGCCGGGGCGCGATGATCGCGATCGAGCTGGTCAAGGACCGCGCCACCAAGGAGCCGAACCCGGAGGCGACCGCCGCGCTCGCCAAGGCCTGCCACCAGGAGGGGCTGCTCGTCCTGACCTGCGGCACCTACGGCAACGTGCTGCGCTTCCTGCCTCCGCTGGTCATCGGCGACGACCTGCTCAACGAGGGACTCGACATCATCGAGCAGGCCTTCGCCCGCGTCTGAGGAGTCCGGCGCCGAGGGCGGAGTGTGAAGAACGTGTGCGAGGTGGATGGCGGGACGGAAATCCGTCTGTCGCCGCGGGATCGACTGCCGTAGGTTCTAGGCAGATGAGAGATACACCCCGCCCGCAGGTGACTGCGGGCGCCCAGGCCGGGGCCTCCCCAGCTTCGACCTGGTCGTGCTTCGCGCACACAACCGGGGCCCAGCGCTTCGGATCTCCTCACCGATCGGACGGTCGCCCGCCCCAAACCCCCCGGGGCGGCCGGCGTTCCGGTCCGGACGGCCACCCCGGAACCACCCCCCCTGTTCCGGGGTGGCCGACCTCCTTCTGACGCGCCGACCACGCGACGCGGACCCCGGGACCTCACGGCCCGGGGTCTTCTTCTTCCCGCGGGTCCCACGAGCGGTTCCGTACGAGCGCACACCTGCCCCACTTGCCCGACTTGCCGCACGTCCGCCCCGCGCGACGGGCCGCACCTGACAAGCTGGGCGCATGCCGACCCGCCCCCACCAGCGAGCCGAGGACGCGTCCGCGCCGCAGGCGATCCCCGACCGGGCTCCGGGAGTCCGCAGGCCGGGCCTCGAGTTCACGTTCCTGCTGGGCCTGCCCGCCCTCCTCTTCGTCCTCATCACCTGGCAGGTCGCCGTGGACGGCCCGCTGCTGCGGTTCGACGGACGCCTCAGCCACGCCCTCGTCCACCCCGACCGCGCCTCCGACCTGCTGTCCGCCCTGGGGAACGTGGAGGTCGCCGTGCCGGCCCTGCTGCTGGCCGCCCTGTACGCCGTCCGCCGGGGCAACGCGGCCGGCCGGCGCCGCTGGTGGCTGCCGCCGGTCACCGCGTTCGTCCTGCTGACGCTGGTGGCGCTGATCGTCGTACCGCTGAAGGAGTGGACGGCCCGGCCCGGCACGCCCGTCGTGCCGCCCGCCACCGGCTACTACCCGTCCGGGCACACGGCGACCGCCGGCGTCGCCTACGGGGCCGCCGTGCTCCTGCTGCTGCCCTGGCTGGTCAGCGCGGCCGCCCGGCGCGCGGCGGCCGCCCTCGCCGTCGTCCTCGTGCTGGCCGTCTCGTTCGGACTGGTCAGACACGGGTACCACTGGCCGCTGGACGTCGTCGCCAGCTGGTGCCTGTGCGTGGTGCTGCTGGGGGCGCTGCGGCTCTTCCTGAGACGCGCCATGAGCGACCCCGCCAAACCGGCGCACCCGCGCCCCGCACCCGTACGACTCGGACAAGCGCTCACGCGCCCCCACAGCCCTACGGTGGACCCGGAAACCCAGCACACCCCCGAACGGAAGGGCCGGACCGACACATGACTTCCACCCACGCCTTCTGGCTCGCCGGCCGCCAGGTCACCGGCGAGGACAGCTTCGACGTCAGCTCCCCGTGGGACGGCCGTCTC
The DNA here is from genome assembly GCF_044740925.1 of Streptomyces sp. NPDC088254. NCBI lineage: Bacteria > Bacillati > Actinomycetota > Actinomycetes > Kitasatosporales > Streptomycetaceae > Streptomyces > Streptomyces sp. NPDC088254. The sequence continues at coordinate 215,562 of NZ_JBIURQ010000015.1, forward strand.
GTCGGCAAGGTCAGCGTGCCGACGGACGCCCAGGTCGAGGAGGCCGTGGCCGCCGCGTACGCCGTGCGGGACGAGTTCGCCGCCACCCCCGCCCACGTCCGCGCCGCCGCTCTGGACCACGTCAGCAAGCGCCTCGCCGAGCGCACCGAGGAGATCGCCCGACTGATCTCCGCGGAGAACGGCAAGCCGATCAAGTGGGCCCGCGGCGAGGTCGGCCGGGCCGTCTCCGTGTTCCGGTTCGCCGCCGAGGAGGCCCGCCGGTTCAACGGCGGCGAGGCGCAGCGCCTGGACACCGACGCCGGCGGCCAGGGACGCCTGGCGCTGACCCGACGCTTCCCCAAGGGCGTCGTCCTCGGCATCGCGCCGTTCAACTTCCCGCTGAACCTGTGCGCGCACAAGGTCGCCCCGGCCATCGCCGCCGGCGCGCCGATCATCCTCAAGCCGGCCCCGGCCACCCCGCTCTCCGGCCTGATCCTCGGCGACCTGCTCGCCGAGACCGACCTGCCCGCCGGCTCCTGGTCGATCCTCCCGGTCGCCAACGACAAGATGCCCGCCCTCGTCCAGGACGAGCGGCTGCCGGTCATCTCCTTCACCGGCTCCGAGAAGGTCGGCTACGCGATCATGGACTCGGTGCCGCGCAAGCACTGCACCCTGGAGCTCGGCGGCAACGGCGCGGCCGTCGTCCTGGGCGACTGGTCCAGTGACGCCGACCTGGACTGGGCCGCAGCCCGCATCGCCACTTTCTCCAACTACCAGGGCGGCCAGTCCTGCATCTCCGTGCAGCGCGTGATAGCGGACGCCGCCGTGTACGACCGGCTGCTGCCGCGGATCGTCGCCGCCGTCGAGGCCCAGGGCACCGGTGACCCGTCCGACGACGCGACCGACGTCGGCCCGCTGGTCAGCGAGGACGCGGCCAAGCGCGTCGAGACCTGGGTGGACGAGGCCGTCGCCGCGGGCGCGACCCTGCTCACCGGCGGCAAGCGCGACGGCGCCACCTACGCGCCGACCGTGCTCACCGACGTGCCCGCGGACGTCACGATCGCCTGCGAGGAGGTCTTCGGGCCGGTCCTCACCGTGCGCAGGACGGACGGCGAGGACGAGGCCTTCGCCGCCGTCAACGACTCCAAGTACGGCCTCCAGGCGGGCGTGTTCACCCACGACCTCCAGGTCGCCTTCCGCGCCCACCGCGCGCTGGAGGTCGGCGGCGTCGTCATCGGCGACGTGCCCTCCTACCGCGCCGACCAGATGCCCTACGGCGGCGCCAAGCAGTCGGGCGTGGGCCGCGAGGGCGTGAGGTTCGCGATGGACGACTACACCTACGAGCGGGTGCTGGTCCTCACCGGCGTCGCGCTCTGAGCGGACGCCGGGGCGTGGTGCGAAACACGCCGTAGCCCTTCCGAAGGGGCCCGGCACCGAGGCCGTCCGGATGCCGTCCGCATCCGTGGCCTTCCGGTGCCGGGCCTCTTCTCTGCGCCGGCCCCCTCCGGACCCTCAACCGGAGAAGCCGACGCGCGCGAGCCGCAAGGGGCCGCGCAGCCTCAGCCGCAGATCCCGCACGCCCGCCGCCGTGAACGGGGCGTCCAGGGTGACGTAGTCGTACGGTCCCGCCGTCGGCGTCGCGAGGGTCAGCGCGGCGAGGACCGGGCCGCCGTCCACGGTCAGCTCCACCGTGCCCGAGCCGGCCGCCGCCACGCTCACGCCGGCCGTCCCCGCCCCGAAGTCGCAAGCCCGGTACAGCAGTTCGCCCGCGCCGCCCGCGGCCGGCGTCACCGCGTCGCCCGACACCTTGGTCCGGTCGACGATCTCGGTCCCGCCCTGCTCGTCGAAGTCGACGGCCGCGAGCCCGTCGCGGAGCACCGGGCGCGGGGCGGCCGGCTCCCCGTCGAGCGTGACCGTCGTCCGCAGCCGCACGTCCTCGCTGGAGGATCCCACCAGCAGGTCGTACGGGCCCGGCTCCAGCCGCCAACCGCCCCGCGCCACGTCCCAGAACGCGAAGGCGGACAGCGGGACCTCGAAGGACACCTCGGCCCTCTCGCCCGGCGCGAGCGTCAGACGGCGGTGGGCCAGCAGCTCACGGCGCGGCCGGGTGACCGACGGGTCCACCGCGCGCGTGTAGAGCTGCGCGACCTCGTCGGCGGGCCCGTCCCCCGTGTTGACGACCGTGAAGGACACCCGTGCCGTGTCCGCGCCGTCGTCCCCGACGCGCGCCTTCAGATCGGCGTACGCGAACGACGCGTACGACAGCCCGTGCCCGAACGGGAACAGCGGCCTGCCCTCGAAGTACAGGTACGTCTGCCGGCCGCCGATCACGTCGTAGTCGAGCAGGTCGGGAAGGTCCGCGTCGTCGGCGTACCAGGTCTGCGGCAGGCGGCCCGCGGGGGAGACGTCGCCGGCCAGCACCCGCGCCAGCGCCGTGCCCGCGGCCTGGCCGCCGTGCGCCGTCCACAGCACCCCGGACAGCGGCCCGGCGTCGATCGCGTACGGGTAGGCCGACACCAGCGCCAGCACCACGCGCGCGTCGCCGGACCGGGCCGCCGCCAGGAGCCGCTCCTGCTGCGCGGGCAGGCGCAGGGTGGTGCGGTCCTCGGTCTCCCGGCCGTTGATGTGCGGGTCGTTGCCCGCCACCACCACGACGACGTCCGCCTCGGCGGCCACCCGGGCCACCGCGTCCTCGCCGCGTTCGACGACGACCAGCTCGAACACCTCGGGCTCGCCCTCGGCAACCTTCACGCCCTCGGCGGTGACACAGACATGGCGACCCGTTCCGATGTGCCGGAGGAGGTGACCGTTGCCATGGGCGTCGGCCCCGGTGCCCGGTGCCGCCTCCAGGCGGAACGTCTCCTGCACCACCCAGCCGCCGGGCCGGTCGGCGGAGGCCCGCAGGAAGCCGTCCTCGGCGACCGAGAGGTAGCGGCCGTCGGGAGCGCGCAGAGTGAGGACCCCGTCGCCCCAGTCGGCGAGCGCCAGCTCGGTGCCCGCGGGGCCGGCCGTGAGCGGGGGGAGGTCGGTGCGGCCCGCGAGCAGCGCCGGGTCCAGGGCGCCCTGCGCGCCACGCGCCTCGTCGGCTGCCTCGGGGGCGGCCGGGACGTGCAGGAACGTGCCCGCGGACGTCTTCAGCAGGACGCGGTCCACGCCCTCCGCGAACGCCACGCGGTCCGCCCCGAACCGCTCGTGCAGCCCCTCCAGGGGAGTCGAGCGGTGGATCAGCGTGCCGCTGTACCAGTCGAGCTTGCACTCGTCGGCGAGCGGACCGACCACCGCGATCCGGGTGTCGGCGGCGAGCGGCAGGACGCCGTCGTTGCGCAGCAGGACGATCGCCTGCTCGGCGGCCTCCAGGGCGAGTGCGCGGTGGGCCGGGGTGTCGAACTCACCGGTGTCCACGTGCGGGTCGTGGTGCGGGTCGAACTCGCCGAGGCGGAAACGGACCGAGAGCTGGCGGCGGACCGCCGTGTCGACGTCGGCCTCGGTCAGCAGGCCCCGCTCCAGTGCGCCCCGCACCCGGGCGGTGATCTTCGAACCGTCCGTGCCGTGGTCGGTGAAGCTGTCCACGCCGGCGGTGAGCGCGGCCGCCGTCGCCTCCTCGTGCGTGTCGAAGTAGTGCTCGGAGTCGACCAGGTTGGAGGGAGCGCCCGCGTCCGAGCACACCATCAGGTCCTGCTCGGTCCAGGTGCGCAACTGCTCCCGCAGATACGGCGAGACATGGTTGGGACGCCCGTTGACCAGGTTGTACGCCGGCATCACCCCGGCGACCGCGCCCGCCTCGACCGTCTCGCGGAAGGCGCGCAGGTCGTACTCGTGCAGCACGCGCGGCCGGACCGAGGAGGACGTGACGTCGCGGCCGGTCTCGTTGTTGTGGGCCAGCCAGTGCTTGAGGACCGGCGCCGTGCGCCAGTACGTCGGATGCTCGCCGCGCAGCCCGTGGGTGTAGGCGGTCGCGATGGCGGAGGTCAGCTTCGGGTCCTCGGAGTAGCCCTCCTCGTTGCGGCCCCACAGCGGGTGGCGCAGCAGGTTGACCGTGGGCGACCAGACGTTCAGGCCCACCCGCTCGTCGCGGGCGCGCATCGCGCGGACCTCCCGGGACACCGCCTCGCCGACCCGGCGCACCAGGTCCGGGTTCCAGGTCGCGCCGAGCCCCACCGCCTGCGGGAACACCGTCGCCGGGCCCATCCAGGCCACCCCGTGCAGCGCCTCCTGGCCGGTGCGGAACGCGGCGATCCCCAGGCGTTCGACGGCGGGGACGAACTGGTGCAGGAAGGAGATCTTCTCGTCCGGGGTCAGCCGCGCCAGCAGGTCGTCGACGCGCTTCGGGAACGGCAGCTGCGGATCACGGAAAGGCGGCGTGGGCGGCATGAATGCGGTCACGTGGGATCCCTCGGCGCTGGAGCGGAAGAACGCTTTCGAAGCGCTTCGATGCTCATTCGCCTCGCGGACGGCTGTCAAGGGACCCCACTGCAACAAGTCCGACAACTGGGCGTGATTTCAAGCCGACCATACGCGTGGGAGGAACCGGCGTCGCACCGAGGAATCTTGGGAACGACCCTTGTGCACCCCCTGCCCTTCACTTAACCTCGCAGCAACATCGAAGCGCTTCGACGATCCTACGAGCGGCTGGAGTCGCCATCGGGTGCGCCCAAGCCTGGGAAGACCGGGAGTCGGGACGCGCTTCAGCTCAGCCAGATCCACTCGAGACACCGCAGCCGACGGCCACCGCCGGGTGTCCTGGTGCGCCATGAAGGGTTGACGCAATGACGCCGAACGCCGCTTCCCCCTCCTCAGGTCCTTCCGGGCCCAGCCGGAGAAGCTTCCTCGCCTCCACGGCGGTCGCCACCGCAGCGGTGGCGGGAGGAATGCCGTTGCTCGCCGCCTGCGGCGGCTCGGACGGCGGCTCGCGCGACGGCACCACCTCGGGCAGGAAAGCCGGGAAGATCCTGCCGACGTTCGTCGCCGGCAACATCGTCACCCCCGACATCGCCTCCAAGAACGGCTCCGCGGTCGGTTTCACCGGCAAGCTCGACCTCGCGGGCCTGAAGTCCTCCGTGCCGGCGAAGCTCGGCAAGGGCGGCAAGGTCACCGTCATGGCCCCGTTCTGGGGCTCGCCACCCAAGGGCGACAACGCCTACTACAAGGCGATGAACGACCTGGCCGGCGTCGACGTCCAGTGGCGCAACCAGGACGGCAACACCTACGACCAGAAGCTCGGCGCGGTCCTCGCCTCCAGCGACGTCCCCGACATGGTGGTCATCCCCGGCTGGAACATGGGCGGCAAGATACCGAGCGCCATCATCGGCAAGTTCGCCGACCTCGGCCCCCACCTCTCCGGGGACGCGGTCAAGGAGTTCCCCAACCTGGCGGCGATCCCGACCGAGGCCTGGCAGCGCTCCATCTTCGGCGGCAAGCTGATGGGCCTGCCGATCCCCGCCTCGTACGTCCCGAACATCGTGCCCTGCTACCGCCAGGACGTCTTCGACAAGGAGGGCTACCAAGTCCCCAAGTCCGCCGACGAGTTCCTGGCGCTGTGCAAGGAGATCACCGACGCCCGGGCCAAGCGGTGGGCCTGCGGCGACATGAAGTGGACGGCGTTCAACATCTTCGGCGTGCTGTCCGGCGGCGAGAAGCCCCTCGGCTGGGACATGGTCGACGGCAAGCTGGTCAACCGCATCGAGACGGAGGCCTTCCTCGAGGCGCTGGAGTGGACCCGCAAGCTGTTCGCCGCCAAGGTCGTTCACCCCGACTTCGAGCTGGGCAAGAGCCAGGCCACCGACCCGGCGCCCAAGTTCGCCGCCGGCGAGTTCCTGATCTGGAACAACGACATCTCCAACTGGTACGTCCAGACCGCGAGCCAGGCCGCCCAGAACCCCGCCTTCAAGATCTGGGGCATGGACCTCTTCGGCCACGACGGCGGGCAACCCACCCTGTGGGCCACCAACCCGGCCAACATGTTCGCCTTCGTCAACAAGAAGGCCTCCGAGGCCGTCGTCCGCGACGCGCTGGCCCTCGCGAACGTGACCGCCGCCCCGTACGGCACCAAGGAGTACATGCTCACCAACTACGGCGTGGAGGGCACCCACTACACGGTGAAGGACGGCGTGCCCGTCAAGAACGACAAGGGCAACAACGAGGTCGCCAACTCCTACACCTTCATCTCCGCCCCCGCCGCGACCATCGCCCACCCCGACTTCCCGGCCGTCGCCAAGGGCCAGGTCGAATGGCAGCAGCGGATGGGCGCCTTCACCAAGAAGTCGGCCTTCTACGGCATGCAGATCACCGAGCCGACGCGCTTCACCAACCTCACCAACGACGTGGAGCAGTTGGAGGACGACATCGTCCGCGGACGCAAGAAGGTCAGCGACATGCAGCAGTTCGTCGCCGACTGGAAGAGCAAGGGCGGCGACCAACTCCGCGACTGGTACAAGAAGCTGCTCGACGAGAACGGCTCGGCGGCGAGCTGAGCCGGCTGCGAGGCAAGGAGAACGGCTGTGTCGCACAGCACGGTGCCTCGGAGCAGGGCCGAGGCCGACGAGACGGAGAAGACCCCGGTGGCGTCCGGCGGCGCCACCGGCCCCGGGCGCAGGGCGCCCGCCTCAGGATCGAGCCTGCGGGTCAGGTTCAGACGCGACCGCGTCCTGCTCCTGATGACCCTGCCGGCGGTCGCCCTGGTCCTGCTCTTCAACTACGTGCCCATCCTCGGCAACGTGGTCGCCTTCCAGGAGTACGACCCCTACATCAGCGACAACGGCGTCGTCTCCATCTTCAACAGCCCCTGGGTGGGCCTGGACAACTTCCAGCGGATCTTCGAGGACTCCGCCTTCTGGAACGCGGTCGAGAACACGCTGGTGCTGTTCGTCATCCAGCTCGTGCTGTTCTTCCCGATCCCGATCCTCCTCGCCCTGCTCATCAACAGCGTGGTCAGGCCCCGGGTGCGGGCGGTCGCCCAGGCCGTGCTCTACCTTCCGCACTTCTTCTCCTGGGTGCTCGTCATCGCCGTCTTCCAGCAGCTGTTCGGCGGCGCCGGCATCCTCTCCCAACTGCTGCGTGAGAACGGGCACGACGGCCTGAACATCATGGCCGACCCGGACACCTTCGCCCTGCTCATCACCGCCGAGAGCGTGTGGAAGGACGCCGGCTGGGGGATCATCGTCTTCCTCGCCGCGCTGGCCTCCGTCAGCCCCGACCTCTACGAAGCCGCCGCCATGGACGGCGCCGGCCGCTGGCGCCGCATGTGGCACGTCACCCTGCCCGCGCTGCGCCCGGTGATCGCCCTGCTGCTCGTCCTGCGCGTCGGCGACGCCCTGACGGTCGGCTTCGAGCAGATCCTGCTGCAACGCGAGGCCGTCGGACCGGGGGCCGCGGAAGTCCTCGACACCTTCGTGTGGTGGAACGGCGTGCGCAACCAGGACTTCAGCTACGCGGCCGCCGCCGGCCTCATCAAGGGCGTCGTCAGCCTCGGGCTGGTCCTCGCCGCGAACAAGGTGGCCCATCTCATGGGCGAGCAGGGGGTGTACAAGAAGTGACCACCGCGACCTGGGACCCACGGCAGGACAGCGATCCGGGACCGGAGAAGGCGCCGCGCTGGTGGCAGGCCCCGCCCCGGCCCGGCTGGGAGGAGCCGCCCTCCAAGGCGGGTCTCGCCGGCAAGAGCATCGCCCTGGCGCTGGCCTGCCTGGCGATCGTCTTCCCGCTGTGGATCGTCGTCGTCACCAGCCTGTCCTCGCGCAAGACCATCGACGAGGCCGGCGGACTGGTGATGGTGCCCAAGGGCATCACCTTCATCGCCTACGAGGAACTGCTCGGCGGCGGGCAGGTCACCCGCGCGGCGGTCATCAGCGTCCTCGTCGCCCTCGTCGGCACGCTGTTCTCCATGACGGTGTCCGTGCTGTGCGCGTACGGGCTCTCCCGCAGCGGATCGCTCGGGCACCGCTGGCTGCTGATGATCCTTCTGGCGACCATGTTCTTCAGCGCCGGCCTCATCCCCACCTACCTGCTGGTGCAGACGCTGGGACTGACCGACACCTACCTCGCGCTGATCCTGCCGAGCGCGGTGAGCGTCTTCAACATCCTCGTGCTGCGCGGCTTCTTCATGGGCATATCGCCCGAACTCATCGACAGCGCGCGCATCGACGGGGCCGGCGACTTCCGCATCCTCCTGCAGATAGTGATGCCGCTCTCCCGCGCGGTCATCGCGGTGATCACGCTGTTCTACGCGGTCGGGTACTGGAGCGCGTGGTTCAACGCCTCGCTGTACCTGAACGAGCAGGACATGATGCCGCTGCAGAACGTCATGATCCAGCTGGTGCAGAAGCAGGAGGCGCCGGTCGGGCTCGGGCAGGCCATCAGGACCGGCCAACTGTCGGGACTGGCCGTGCAGATGGCGGTCATGGTGATGGCGCTGCTGCCGGTGGCCGTGCTGTCCCCGTTCGTCCAGAAGCACTTCAAGAAGGGCATGCTGACCGGCGCCGTGAAGGGGTGACGGGCGGCCCGCAGACAGGAAACGCCCGCCGCCCCGGTGGGCCGCCCTGGCCCACGTCCACCCCCTCCCACCCCCGAGGTGCCCCATGCACGCCACCCGCCGCACACCCCGATCCGCTGCCAGCGCACGGGAGTTCCCGTACGGGGAGCCCGTCTGATGCCCGCCGGCCGCCGCCCCGGCCTCGCCGACGCCACCCGGGGCCGCGTCCTCTTCGGCGGCGACTACAACCCCGAGCAGTGGCCCGAGGAGACCTGGCACGACGACGTCCGTCTGATGCGCGACGCCGGCGTCAACTCCGTCACCCTCGGCGTCTTCTCCTGGTCCCGGATCGAACCCCACCCCGGGGCACGGGAGTTCGGCTGGCTGGACAAGCTGATGGACCTGATGCACGACAACGGCGTCGGCGTCGTCCTCGCCACCCCCACCTCCTCGCCCCCGCCGTGGCTCGGCCGCCTCCACCCGGAGACCCTGCCCCGCGACGAGCACGGCGCGATCGAATGGTGGGGCGGCCGGCAGCACTTCTCCCACTCCAGCGCGGTCTACCGCCGTCACGCCGCCGCCATCACCGAAGACCTGGCCGCCCGCTACGGCCGCCACCCCGCCCTCACCCTGTGGCACATCAACAACGAGTACTGCACGTACGACCACGGCGACGAGGCCGCCGCCGCCTTCCGCCGCTGGCTGCGCGAGCGGTACGGCACCCTCGACGCTCTCAACGAGGCCTGGGGCACCGCCTTCTGGGGGCAGGGTTACGACACCTGGGACGGCATCCTGCCCGCCCGCCGTACCCACTACCTGCGCAACCCCGCCCAGTTGCTGGACTTCCGGCGCTTCACCTCCGACGCGCTCCTGGAGTGCTACCTCGCCGAACGCGACATCGTCGCCCGGCACAGCCCGCACATCCCGGTGACGACCAACTTCATGCCGCTGTGGTCCGGGCTGGACGCCTGGCGCTGGGCCGAGGAGGAGGACGTCGTCTCCGTCGACCTCTACCCCGACCCCCGCGACCCCTACGGCGCGCAAGCCGGCGCCCTCGTCCAGGACCTCACCCGCTCGCAGGCCCGAGGCCCCTGGATGCTGATGGAGCAGGCGGCCGGACCGGTCAACTGGCGTGGCGTGAACCACCCCAAGCCCCGGGGCGTGAACCGCCTCTGGTCGCTCCAGGCGGTGGCCCGGGGCGCGGACGCGGTCTGCTACTTCCAGTGGCGGCAGTCCCGGCAGGGCGCGGAGAAGTTCCACTCCGGGATGCTCAGTCACGCCGGCGAGCAGGGCCGCACCTTCGAGGAGGTCAAGCAGCTCGGCCGCGACCTCGCCCGGCTCGGCCCCCAGGTGACGGGACGCCCTGTCGTCGCCGAGGTGGCCGTGCTGCACGACTGGCACTCCTGGTGGGCCGGCGCCCAGGACGGCCGCCCCTCCACCGAGGTCGACTACCCCGACGTCCTCACCGCCTGGCACCGCGCCCTCTGGCGGGCCCACCTCACCGCCGACTTCGCCCACCCCGAGCACGACCTCAGCCCGTACAGACTGGTCGTCGTCCCCCAGCTGTACGCCCTCACCGAGAGAGCGGTCGACAACCTCCTCGCCTTCGTGCGCGACGGCGGCACCCTGGTCAGCGGCTTCCTCACCGGCGTCGCCGACCACGACGACCGGGTGCGGCCCGGCGGCATGGACGCCCGGCTGCGCGAGCTGTTCGGCATCCGCGTCCTGCACGAGTGGTGGCCGCTCCAGGCGGGGGAGCACACCGAGTGCGACGGCTTCCGCGGCACGCTGTGGTCGGAGGAGATCGAGCCGAGCGACGACGCCGAGCCCCACGCCCGCTACCGGGGCGGCGACCTCGACGGCATGCCCGCCGTGCTCCGCAGGGGCCGCGCCTGGTACGTCTCCACGCTCCCGGAGCCGGACCCCCTGCGCGACCTGCTCGCCCGGATCGCGGCGGACGCGGGCGCGGGCCCCGTCCTCGGCGAACTGCCGGACCAGGTCGAGGCCGTCCGCCGAGGCGACCTTCTCTTCCTTCTCAACCACGGGCGGGACACCGTGAGGGTCGCCGTGCCGGGCACCCACCGCGACCTCCTGACCGGCGCCGGCGTGACCGACGGGATCACCCTCGGCCGCTACGACGTCGCCGTGCTGGCGCCATGACCGGCGGCCCCGTCCACGGCACCTGGGAGCCGCGCCCCGCGGCCCGCTGGGAGGACGGCTTCCTCAGCGGCAACGGCCACCACGGCGCCCTGGTGTTCGGCGACCCCGACGACGACCGGGTCGTCGTCACCCACCACACCCTGGTCCGCCCCAACGGCGCCGAGCACGCCCGGCCCCCCGAGCTCGCCGCACGACTCGCCGACGTCCAGGACCGGCTGCTCGCCGGGGACCTCACAGCCGCCGAGGACTTCACCGACGGCCGCCCCCTGCAATGGGTGCAGCCCTTCCACCCCGGCTTCCAGACCCGCCTTCGGCGTCCGCCCACGGCGCCCGAGGACCGGCGCCGGTACCGCCGCGCCGTCGACTTCGCCACCGGCGAGGTCACCACCGCCGACGGCGACCGGACCAGCCGCGTCTTCGTCTCCCGCGCCGACGACGTGATCGTCCAGCACGTGACCGGCGGCCGCCTCACCCTCGACGTCAGCCTCGACCACCGCCTCCCGGGCGCGCCCGCCGACCTCCGCGTCGCACACGGCGCCCTGCGCACCCCCGAAGGCGCCGCACTCACCCTCCACGCCCGCTACCCCGACAGCGACCGCTCCTACACCGGCGTCGCCCTCCTCGCCGTCACCGGCGGCCGCACGCTCCCCGCCGGGTCCGGCGTCCGCGTCGAGGACGCCGAATCGCTGCTGCTGCTCACCCGCGTCCGCCGCCACACCGGCGAACCCGACGTCACCGAGGAGACATGCGCCCTGCGCGCCGTCCTCGCCGACGGCCCCCACGACACCCTCCACGCCTACGGCACCCTCCTCGACCGGCACACCCGGCTGCACCGCACCGCGTACGAACGCGTCACCCTCGAGCTCGCCGCCGACCCGGCCGAACGCGCCCTGCCGGGCTCGGAGCTGCTCCGGCGGCCCGGCAGCCCGGCCCTGCTGGAACGGCTCTTCGCCGCCGGCCGCTACCACCTCCTCAGCGCCGCCGGCCTCCTTCCGCCCCGGCTCACCGGCCTGTGGACCGGCGACTGGGACACCGCCTGGTCCGGCGCGTTCACCACGAACGCCAACCTCAACCTCCAGACGGCGTCCGCCGCCGCGGCGGACCTGCCCGAGGTCACCGCCGCCCTCGCCCATCTGGTCCACGGCCAGCTCGACGACTGGCGGGAGAACGCGCGCGCCGTCTTCGGCGCCCGCGGCGTCGTCGCGCCCTCCCACACCGACGGCGAGTCAGGACTGACGTACCACTTCAGCCGCGAATACCCGCTGCACCTGTGGACCGCCGGCGCCGACTGGCTGCTCAAACCGCTCGTCGACCACGACGAGACCCACGGCGGACACGACCCGCGCACCGCCGCCGCCCTCGCCGAAGTCGCCCGCTTCTACGAGGACTTCCTCACCCGCACCGACGCCGACGGGCGGCTCGTCGTCGTCCCCTCCTACTCACCCGAGAACCGCCCCACGGGCGCGAGCTGGGGGACGCTCGACGCCGCCATGGACCTCTCCGCGGCCCGCCACGCCCTGCGCACCGCGGCCGATCACCATCCGGACACCCCCGAAGCCGACCGCTGGCGCGCCCTCGCCGACCGCCTCCCGCCCCACCGCGTCAACGCCGACGACGCCCTCGCCGAATGGGCCCGGCCAGGCCTCGACGACACCTACGACCACCGCCACCTCAGCCACCTCTACGCCGTCTGGCCCCTCGACGAGATCACCCCGCACGACACCCCGCACCTCGCGGCCGCCGCCCACCGCGCCCTGCGACTGCGCGGCGGGGAGAACGACTCCGCGCACGGCCACCTCCACCACGCCCTGATCGCCGCCCGCCTCGGCGACGCCGACCGCGCCGCCCACGCGCTCGCTCAGGTCCTCGAAGGCGACTACTTCCACGCCTCGCTGATGAGCGCCCACTACCCGAACCGACACGTCTACAACGCGGACGCCGCCCACACCCTGCCCGCCGTGCTGATCGAGACCCTCGTCCAGTCGACCCCCGACCGGCTGGTCCTGCTGCCCGCCCTCCCCACGGCCTTGCCGCGAGGCCGGCTCCTCGGCGTCCGCACCCGCTTCGGCGCCGTGCTCGACCTCGCCTGGAGCCCCGAGGAGACGCACGCGGTGCTGCGCCCCACCCGCACCCGCCGCGTCGAACTGCGGACCTCCTCCGGCACGAGCGTGCTCGACCTCGTCGCCGGAGAAGACCACGTCCTTCACACGAAGGCGTGGTGACACCCGCCCCGCGAATCCCCCCACCCATGGAAAGGGACATCATGGCCCTGAGCACACCGCGCAAGCTCGCCACGGCCGTACTGGCCCCGGCGCTGGCCCTCGGCGCGACCGTCGCCCTCGCCGCCGCCCCCGCGTCCGCCGCCGTCTGGAACTCCTGCGACCGCTGGGGCACCACCAGCCTGAACGGCTACACCCTCTACAACAACATCTGGGGCTCCGGCTACGGCAGCCAGTGCGTCTGGGCCAACTCCGGCACCAACTGGGGAGTCTGGGCCGACCACCCCAACACCGGCGGCATCAAGTCCTACCCCGACTCCAAGAAGGTGATCAACAAGCGGATCAGCGCGCTCTCCTCGCTCACCAGCACCTACAACGTCACCGTCCCGTCCTCCGGCGCGTACAACACGTCGTACGACATCTGGGACACCGACTACGACTACGAGATCATGCTCTGGGTCAACAAGACCGGCCCCGTCGGCCCGCTGGGCTCCTCACAGGGAACCGTCACCCTCGGCGGCCACACCTGGACCGTCCACAAGGGCAGCAACGGCTCCAACGAGGTCTTCTCGTTCGTCCGTACCTCCAACTCGACCTCCGGCACCGTCGACATCCTGCCGATCGTCAAGTGGATCAAGGACACCAAGCACTGGTTCGGCGACGAGACCATCGGCGACGTCCAGTTCGGCTACGAGATCACTTCCTCCGCCGGCGGTCTGAACTTCACCACCGACAACCTGACCGTGAGCGGCGGCTGACCCACGCGCCGACGGTGCGGCCGGTCCCCCCTACGGGACCGGCCGCACCCTTCTGTGCGCGGCTACTCCGCCACGGGCAGCCGCGCCCCGTCCCGCAGGAACAGCGGGATCCGGTCCAGCGGGGCGTCGACCGTCACGGCCTGGCCGCCCTGGTACGTCTCACCCGTCCACGCGTCCGTCCAGCCCGCGTCCGCCGGGAGATATGCCGTCCAGGTCGTCGCGCCCGGCTCCAGCACCGGGGCGACCAGCAGCTCGGAACCGAACATGTAGGCGTCGGAGACCTGCCAGGCGAGCTTGTCCTCGGGGAACTCCAGGAACAGCGGCCGCATCGGCGGCAGCCCCTCCTCGTGGGCCTCGCGCATCACCTTGAGGATGTACGGCTTGAGGCGCTCGCGCAGCCGCAGGTACCGCTCCAAGATGGCGCCGGCCTCCTCCCCGTAGGACCACACCTCGTTGGGGCCGCCGGTCATCTCCGGCCCCAGCGGCATGCCCGGGTCACGGAAGCCGTGCAGCCGCATCAGCGGGGACAGCGCGCCGAACTGGAACCAGCGGACCATCACCTCGCGGTACGCCGGGTCGTGCGGGTCGCCGCCGTGGAAGCCGCCGATGTCCGTGTTCCACCAAGGAATGCCCGACAGCGCCGTGTTGAGACCGGCGGCGATCTGGCGGCGCAGGGTGGCGAAGTCGGTGCCGATGTCGCCCGACCACAGAGCCGCTCCGTAGCGCTGACTGCCCGCCCACGCCGAGCGGTTGAGCGTGACGATGTCCTTCTTGCCCTCGGCGCACAGCCCTTCGTGGAAGGTACGGGCGTTCTCCGCCGGGTACATGTTGCCGACCTCCAGGCCCGGACCCGCCCAGTAGCGCAGGTTCTCCGGGAAGCCGGGCTTGAGCTCCGGCTCGCAGGCGTCCAGCCAGAAGGCGTCGATGCCGTACGGGAGGAGGTAATTGTCCCGGATGCGGGACCACACGAACTCGCGCGCCTCGGGGTTGGTGGCGTCGTAGAAGGCCACCTGGACCGTCGAGGCGACCCCCTTGTCCGGCCAGTCGGCGTGCGCCAGCGGACCGTACTGGGTGCCGATGAAGTGGCCGCGCTGCTCCATCAGGGCGTGGTTCTCGCTCAGCGGCGACACCGACGGCCAGACGCTCACCACCAACTTCACGCCCATCTCGTCCAGTTCGGCGACCATCGCGGCCGGGTCCGGCCACTCCGCGGGGTCGAACCTCCACTCGCCCAGATGGGTCCAGTGGAAGAAGTCGCAGACGATGGCGGACAGCGGCAGCCCCCGCCGCTTGTACTCCCTGGCCACCGCGAGGAGTTCGTCCTGTGTGCGGTAGCGCAGCTTGCACTGCCAGAAGCCGGCCGCCCACTCCGGCAGCATCGGGGTGCGGCCGGTCACCGCGCTGTAGCGGCGCTGGGCGTCGGCCGGCGCGCCCACGGTGATCCAGTAGTCGATCTGCCGAGCCGAGTCCGCCACCCAGCGGGTGCCGTTGCCGGCCAGCTCCACCCGGCCGATCGCCGGGTTGTTCCACAGCAGTGTGTAGCCGCGGCTGGAGGTGAGCACCGGGATGCCGACCTCGGCGTTGCGCTGCACCAGGTCCAGCACCAGCCCCTTCTGGTCCAGCCGGCCGTGCTGGTGCTGCCCCAGGCCGTACAGCTTCTCGTCGTCGTAGGCGGCGAAACGCTGCTCCAGCCGGTGGTGGCCGTTGCCGACGGCCGTGTAGAGGCGGGGGCCGGGCCACCAGAAGTGGGCGCGGGCCTCGGACAGGACCTCGAAGCCGTCCTCGGTCCGCAGGAAGCGGACCAGGCCCTCCGCGTCCACCTCGACGGTCAGCGCGCCGACCGTCAGCCGTCCCCGGCCCTCCTCGATCTTCACGGTGGACGGCGTCGGCGGCGTCCGGGGCAGCAGTGCGCCGGGCAGCCCGTCCAGGACGGGGCCGCCCAGGCGGGCCCGGACCCGGACCGCGTCCGGCCCCCACGGCTCGACGCGCAGCGTCTCCTGGCGCCCGCTCCACTCCAGAGCACCGTCCCGCTCACGGAAGGTGCCGATAGTGGGCGAGGACTGCGCGAGGCTGACCTGGGGCTGGTTTTCGGCAGGCTGATTCACGAGGGGGCTCCTGTGCTCCTGGAGGAGTGCGGACGTGCGGAGGGCGGGGCGTCGCGGCGGGGGAGCGGAGGGGGAGGGGGTGAGGGGGGAGGGGCGCGGGGTGGTTCAGGGGGAGGCGGGAGCCGGTCCGGTGCTCGCTCGGACGGTCAACTCGGGCTCCAGCAGCACCACTTCGCTCTCGCCCCGGCCGTCGAGCTTGGCGACGAGACGTTCCACCGCGTGCCGGCCCATCTCCTGCGCGGGGATGGCGACCGACGTCAGCCGCACCGAGGCCTGGACGGCGACCTGTTCGGGGCAGATCGCCAGCACCGACACGTCCTCCGGCACGGCCCGCCCCTGCTGGCGCAGCAGCGCGAGCAGCGGCTCGACCGCCGACTCGTTCTGCACGACGAAACCGGTGGTGCCCGGCCGCTCGTCGAGAATCCGGGCGAGCGTCGCGGCCATGGCGCCGTATCCGCCCTCGCATGGGCGGTGCAGCAGCCGCACCCCCAACTCCCGGGCGCGGGCGCGCAGTCCGTCCAGGGTGCGTTCGGCGAACCCGGTGTGCCGTTCGTACACGGCGGGGGCCTCGCCTATGACGGCGACGTCCCGGTGGCCGAGCTTGGCCAGGTGCTCCACGCACAGCGCGCCCGTCGCCGTGAAGTCGAGGTCGACGCAGGTCAGCCCTGAGGTGTCGGCGGGCAGCCCGATCAGTACCGCCGGCTGATCCGTCCCCCGCAGCAACGGCAGCCGCTCGTCGTCCAGTTGGACGTCCATCAGGATCATCGCGTCGGCGAGCCCGCTGCCGGTGACCCGGCGGACGGCGTCAGGGCCCTCCTCGCCGGTGAGCAGCAGGACGTCGTAGCCGTGCGTGCGGGCGGTGGTGGCGACCGCGATGGCGATCTCCATCATCACCGGCACGTACATGTCGGTGCGCAGCGGGACCATCAGCGCGATGATGTTCGACCTGCTGCTGGCCAGGGCGCGGGCGCCCGCGTTCGGGTGGTAGCCGAGCTCGCGGATGCTCTGCTCGACCCGCTGCCGGGTGGTCGCGGAGATGGACCGCTTGCCGCTGAGGACATAGCTCACCGTGCTCGCCGAGACTCCGGCGTGCTGGGCGACCTCGGCGAGGGTGACCATCCAGCTCTCCAAGCTTTGTGAAGCGCTTCGACAGTGCGCATTGCGAACAGGGGCGGGTGAGGGTGGTTCGACAGTAGCTCTAGCGAGGGTGGGTGTCCATAGCTCGTCGAAGCGCTTCGACAGCGGTTCCGGACGTTCTCACGCCCGTGCCCGCCGGGAGCGGGACGCGGCGCCGTCGCCCCACCGTGCCACTCCTTCGGCGCAAGGGCGCGGCCGGGGTGCCGCCCCTGTTCCGACACGGGCGGAGCCCGGCAGCACCCGCGGCGGGACCGGCCTCCCCCCGGCCCCACCGCCGCCGCAGGGGTGGTGCGGCGACTGAGGATCCGGTACATACGATCGGGTAGGACCCGTCAGTAACCGAATAGGTCCAAGATCCCGATTCGCGGCGAGGTGAGCCTCATGTCCGCACCACCCACCTCTTCCTCCCGACCCGGCCCCACCGTCACCGAACGTGAGGCACGCCAGGTGGCGGAGGCCGCCCGGGAGCAGGACTGGCGCAAGCCGAGCTTCGCCAAGGAACTGTTCCTGGGCCGCTTCCGGCTCGACCTGATCCACCCCCACCCCCTGCCCGCCGGCGAGGACGCCCGCCGCGGCGAGGCCTTCCTCGCCAAGCTCCGCGACTTCTGCGAGACGCGGATCGACTCCGCCCGCATCGAACGCGAGGCGCGCATCCCCGACGAGACGATCAACGAGCTCAAGGAGCTCGGCGCCCTGGGCATGAAGATCGACCCCAAGTACGGCGGCCTCGGCCTCACCCAGGTCTACTACAACAAGGCCCTCGCCGTGGTCGGCACCGCGAGCCCCGCGCTCGGCGCCCTCCTGTCCGCCCACCAGTCCATCGGCGTGCCGCAGCCGCTGAAGCTCTTCGGCACCCAGGAGCAGAAGGACACCTATCTGCCCCGCTGTGCCCGCACCGATATCTCGGCCTTCCTGCTGACCGAACCCGACGTCGGCTCCGACCCCGCCCGGCTGGCCACCACCGCCGTCCCCGACGGCGACGACTACGTCCTCGACGGGGTCAAACTGTGGACCACCAACGGCGTCGTCGCCGACCTGCTGGTCGTCATGGCCCGGGTGCCCAAGTCCGAGGGCCACAAGGGCGGCATCACCGCCTTCGTCGTCGAGGCGGACTCCGAGGGCGTCACCGTCGAGCACCGCAACGCCTTCATGGGCCTGCGCGGCCTGGAGAACGGCGTCACCCGGTTCCACCGGGTGCGCGTCCCCGCCGCCAACCGCATCGGTCCCGAGGGCGCCGGCCTCAAGATCGCCCTCACCACCCTCAACACCGGCCGGCTCTCCCTGCCCGCCATGTGCGTCGGCGCCGGCAAGTGGTGCCTGAAGATCGCCCGCGAATGGTCGGGCGTCCGCGAGCAGTGGGGCAAGCCCGTCGCCCACCACGAAGCGGTCGGCTCCAAGATCAGCTTCATCGCGGCCACCACCTTCGCGCTCGAAGCCGTCGTCGACCTGGCGAGCCAGATGGCCGACGAGGACCGCAACGACATCCGCATCGAAGCCGCCCTCGCCAAGCTCTACGGCTCCGAGATGGCCTGCCTGATGGCCGACGAACTCGTCCAGATCCGCGGCGGACGCGGCTTCGAGACCGCCGAGTCCCTCGCTGCCCGTGGCGAACGCGCCGTCCCCGCCGAACAGTTGCTGCGCGACCTGCGCATCAACCGCATCTTCGAGGGCTCCACGGAGATCATGCACCTGCTGATCGCCCGCGAGGCCGTCGACGCCCACCTCTCCGTCGCCGGCGACCTCATCGACCCCGAGAAGTCCCTCCAGGACAAGGCGAAAGCAGGCGCCAACGCCGGCGCCTTCTACGCCAGGTGGCTGCCCAAGCTCGTCACCGGACCCGGCCAGCTCCCCAGCTCCTACGCCGAGTTCAAGCACGAGGTCGACCTCTCCCCGCACCTGCGGTACGTCGAACGCCACTGCCGCAAACTGGCCCGCTCCACCTTCTACGCCATGTCCCGCTGGCAGGGCCGCATGGAAACCAAGCAGGGCTTCCTCGGCCGTGTCGTCGACATCGGCGCGGAGCTGTTCGCGATGAGCGCGGCCTGCGTGCGGGCCGAGATGCTGCGCGGCCGGGGCGAGCACGGCCGCGAGGCCTACCAGCTCGCCGACGCCTTCTGCCGCCAGTCCCGCGTCCGCGTGGAGGAACTGTTCACGCGCCTGTGGTCCAACACCGACGACGTCGACCGCAAGGTCGTCGAAGGCGTCCTCGGCGGGACCTACGAATGGCTGGAGGAGGGCGTCGTCGACCCCTCCGGCGACGGCCCCTGGATCGCCGACGCCACCCCCGGACCCAGCCGCCGGGAGAACGTGCACCGTCCGATCAGGTGACACCGCACACCCCCCACCAGGGCGTCCCCTCAGCACAAGGATCACGAGGGGACGCCCTGTCCACGCCCGCTCCCGTTACGGAGACAATGGGGGGATGAGCGACAGTCCAGCCCCCTCAGGGCGCGGGCCGGAAACCCCGGCCGCCCCGCGACGCCACGCCGCCCCCACCGCACCGGGCACTGACATCGGCGGTGCCGCGATCCGCGCCCTGGCCGACCCGCACCTCGTCCACGACCCCGTCACCGGCGACGGACCCAAGGACGTGGTGATCCTCGGCGCCACCGGATCGATCGGCACCCAGGCGGTCGACCTCGTGCTGCGCAACCCGGACCGCTTCCGCGTGACCGGCCTGTCCGCCAACGGCGGCCGGGTCGCCCTCCTCGCCGAACAGGCCCACCGGCTGCGGGTGCGGACCGTCGCCGTCGCCCGCGAGGACGTCGTACCGGCCCTGCGCGAGGCGCTCACCGCCGAGTACGGCGCCGGGGAGCCGCTGCCCGAGATCCTCGCCGGACCGGACGCCGCCACCCAGCTCGCCGCCTCCGACGCCGCGCACTGCCACACCGTCCTCAACGGCATCACGGGCTCCATCGGACTCGCGCCCACCCTCGCCGCCCTCCGAGCGGGCCGCACCCTCGCGCTCGCCAACAAGGAGTCGCTCATCGTCGGCGGCCCGCTGGTGAAGGCACTCGCCGCACCCGGCCAGATCATCCCCGTGGACTCCGAGCACGCGGCCCTCTTCCAGGCCCTCGCCGCCGGCACACGCGCGGACGTCCGCAAACTGGTCGTCACCGCCTCCGGCGGCCCTTTCCGCGGCCGCACCAGGGAACAACTGGCGCACGTCACCGTAGAGGACGCCCTCGCCCACCCCACCTGGGCCATGGGCCCCGTGATCACGATCAACTCCGCCACCCTCGTCAACAAGGGCCTGGAGGTGATCGAGGCGCACCTCCTCTACGACATTCCCTTCGACCGCATTGAGGTGGTCGTGCATCCCCAGTCGTATGTCCACTCGATGGTTGAGTTCACGGACGGGTCCACACTGGCCCAGGCGACGCCCCCCGACATGCGCGGGCCCATCGCCATCGGCATCGGCTGGCCCGAGCGCGTGCCCGACGCGGCGCCCGCCTTCGACTGGAGCAAGACGTCGACCTGGGAGTTCCTCCCTCTCGACAACGAGGCCTTCCCCTCGGTCAACCTCGCCCGGCACGTCGGCGAACTCGGCGGGACGGCGCCGGCGGTGTTCAACGCCGCCAACGAGGAGTGCGTCGAGGCGTTCCGCCGGGGCGCGCTGCCCTTCAACGGCATCATGGACACCGTGACCCGCGTGGTCGAGGAGCACGGCACGCCGGTCACGGGAACTTCACTCACCGTGCCGGACGTCCTCGAAGCGGAGGCCTGGGCGCGGACCCGGGCCCGGGAACTGACGGCACAGACGGCGGCGGAGGCCCGCGCATGACGACCTTGACGTTCATCCTGGCGGAGGCCCGCGCATGACGACCCTGATGTTCATCCTCGGCATAGTGGTCTTCGCGGTCGGCCTGCTCGTCTCCATCGCCTGGCACGAGCTGGGCCACCTGTCCACGGCGAAGCTCTTCGGCATCCGCGTGCCCCAGTACATGGTCGGCTTCGGCCCCACCATCTGGTCGCGCAACAAGGGCGAGACGGAGTACGGCGTCAAGGCGATCCCGTTCGGCGGCTACATCCGCATGATCGGCATGTTCCCGCCCGGGGAGGACGGCCGGATCACCGCCCGCTCCACCTCCCCCTGGCGCGGCATGATCGAGGACGCCCGCTCCGCCGCGTACGAGGAGCTCCAGCCCGGCGACGAGACCCGCATGTTCTACACGCGCAAGCCGTGGAAACGCGTCGTGGTCATGTTCGCCGGGCCCTTCATGAACCTCGTCCTCGCGTTCGTCCTGTTCCTCATCGTGCTGATGGGCTTCGGCATCCAGCAGCAGACCACCACCGTCGCCTCCGTCTCCCCGTGCGTCATCGCGCAGAGCCAGAACCGCGACACCTGCAAGCCGTCCGACCCCGCCTCCCCCGCCGCCGCCGCCGGCATGGAGAAGGGCGACAGGATCGTCTCGTTCGACGGCAGGCGCACCGAGGACTGGGACACCCTGTCCGACCTCATCCGTGACAGCGCGGGCCGGCAGGTGCCCATCGTCGTCGACCGCGACGGCAAGGAAGTGACCCTGCGCGCGACGATCGCCACCAACCAGGTCGCGAAGAAGGACGCGGCCGGCGCCTACGTCCAGGGCGAGTACGTCAAGGCCGGCTTCCTCGGCTTCAGCGCCGCCACCGGCGTCGTCAAGCAGGACTTCGGCGACTCCGTGGTCTGGATGACCGACCGGGTCGGCGACGCCGTCGACTCACTCGCCGCCCTGCCCTCCAAGATCCCCGCCCTGTGGGACGCCGCCTTCGGCGACGGCCCTCGCGAACCAGACTCCCCGATGGGCGTCGTCGGCGCGGCCCGGGTCGGCGGCGAGATCGCCACCCTCGACATCCCGGCCTCCCAGCAGCTCGCCATGTTCGTGATGCTCCTGGCCGGCTTCAACCTCTCCCTGTTCCTGTTCAACATGCTCCCGCTGCTCCCCCTGGACGGCGGCCACATCGCCGGTGCCCTGTGGGAGTCACTGCGCCGCACCGTCGCCAAGGTCCTCCGGCGCCCGGACCCGGGCCCGTTCGACGTGGCGAAGCTGATGCCGGTGGCCTACGTGGTCGCGGGGATCTTCATCTGCTTCACCATCCTCGTCCTCATCGCCGACGTGGTGAACCCGATCAAGATCTCCTGACCGCCCCGGTTCACGACGGCCGGGCGCCTCGGTGTCCGGCCGTCCGCCGTCCCCGCGCTGTCCCGGCGGGGCCGGGGCGGGGCGCGCCGATCCCATCGGGCGGTTTACCGGCGGGATGTGCCCGGCCCCGCGCCCGTGCCGTAATCTCGAAGCCTGGCGCCCGCCGCTGACGGGACCTGGGCCTTGATCCACGACTTGGGGTTGCACAGCAGATGACTGCGATTTCTCTCGGCATGCCGTCCGTTCCGACCAGGGTTGCCGAGCGCCGGAAGAGCCGGCAGATCCAGGTCGGCTCCGTGGCGGTCGGCGGGGACGCACCCGTGTCCGTGCAGTCGATGACCACCACCCGTACGTCCGACATCGGGGCGACGCTGCAGCAGATCGCCGAGCTGACCGCGTCCGGCTGCCAGATCGTCCGCGTCGCCTGCCCGACCCAGGACGACGCCGACGCCCTCGCGACCATCGCCCGCAAGTCGCAGATCCCGGTGATCGCCGACATCCACTTCCAGCCGAAGTACGTGTTCGCCGCGATCGAGGCCGGCTGCGCGGCCGTCCGGGTCAACCCCGGCAACATCAAGCAGTTCGACGACAAGGTCAAGGAGATCGCCAAGGCGGCGAAGGACCACGGCACGCCGATCCGCATCGGCGTCAACGCGGGCTCCCTGGACCGCCGGCTGCTCCAGAAGTACGGCAAGGCCACGCCTGAGGCGCTCGTCGAGTCCGCCCTGTGGGAGGCGTCCCTCTTCGAGGAGCACGACTTCCGCGACATCAAGATCTCGGTCAAGCACAACGACCCCGTCGTGATGATCGAGGCCTACCGCCAGCTCGCCGCCGCCTGCGACTACCCCCTCCACCTCGGCGTCACCGAGGCCGGCCCCGCCTTCCAGGGCACCATCAAGTCCGCGGTCGCCTTCGGCGCGCTGCTGTCCCAGGGCATCGGCGACACCATCCGCGTCTCCCTCTCCGCGCCCCCGGTGGAGGAGGTCAAGGTCGGCAACCAGATCCTGGAATCCCTGAACCTCAAGCAGCGCGGCCTGGAGATCGTCTCCTGCCCGTCCTGCGGCCGCGCCCAGGTCGACGTCTACAAGCTGGCCGAAGAGGTCACCGCCGGCCTGACCGGCATGGAGGTCCCGCTGCGCGTCGCCGTCATGGGCTGCGTGGTCAACGGCCCCGGCGAGGCCCGCGAGGCCGACCTCGGCGTCGCCTCCGGCAACGGCAAGGGCCAGATCTTCGTCAAGGGCGAGGTCATCAAGACCGTCCCCGAGTCCAAGATCGTGGAGACCCTCATCGAGGAGGCCATGAAGCTGGCCGAGCAGATGGAGTCGGCCGGCATCACCTCAGGCGAACCGTCGGTGTCCGTCGCGGGCTGAGCCCGCCCTGACCACCGCTGAACCGCGAGCCGACCCGCGCCGGATCCGGGTCGGCACGGCCGCTCCTGCCCGTTCGGTCAGCGGTGGCCTGACCACCGCTGAACCGCGAGCCGACCCGAGGCTGGAATCGGGTCGGCACGGCCGCTCCCGCCCGCCCGGTCAGCGGTGTCTCATCCACACGTTGGGCTCCTCGTACACGCCGGCGTCCGCCTCCACGTCCACCCGCAGGACGCTCAGGCCGTCCGGGATGACGTACTCCCCGGACTCCGGCAAGGCCAGCCCGGTCCACCGCTCCCACTCCGCGACCGTGCCGGTCATCGTCTGCGAGGCCGGCGCCGCCGCCAGGATCCGCGCGCCCAGCCGCTCGTGTGTGCGGACCCACGGGTCCAGGGCGGTCCCGTCCGGGCGGCGCCACCGCATGAAGGAGTCGATCGGAGTCACCGGGTGGCGCGCCTTCGTCGTGGGCCGCACCGGCGCGACCACCCGGTCGAGCCCCGCCGCCCGCCCGGTCTCCCGCAGCGCCGACAGCATCCGGCCCGCCAGCCCCCGCCCCCGCAAGGCCGGCGTGACGACCGCCCCGCAGATCACCAGCGTGTCCGGCTCCACGCCCCGCTCCCGGCCCTCGACGGCCCGGACCAGCGCGTCGGTGTACCCCGCGGGCAGCGTGCCGACCTGCCCGTCCCAGCGGACCGGCACGCCCCACCCCGCCGCGACCGGCGCCCCGTCCTCGTCCACCAGCATCAGATCCAGGTCCGCGAACCACTCCCGGACCCGGCCTATGTACTCCTTCACCAGCCGGTCGGCGGTGATGAACGCGGGAAAGCCCTCGCTGAACAGCTCCGCGAGCGGCTCCTGCGGCCACTCATGGGCGTCCGCCCGCTCGGTCGTCAAGATCATGAAGCGATCCTGGCACAGGCGACGATCACGCCCGGGCCCGTCACGGAGGCAGGCCGGGCCCGCAGCGGCTTCAGGACGGGGCGGCGCGGCACATTCTCGGCAGGTACAGTGCGGGGATCAGGCAGACCCCAGTGTGAGGCCCGCACTTGTTGACGCAGACCACCTCCCGGGTCCTCGAACCGAGCGACCTGGACGCCGCTCTGGCGGTCCTCGACCGCGAGCCGGTCACCAACGCCTTCGTGACCTCCCGTGTCCAGGTCGCCGGCCTCGACCCGTGGCGGCTGGGCGGCGAGATGTGGGGCTGGTACGAGGACGGCATGCTGACGTCCCTGTGCTACGCGGGCGCCAACCTCGTCCCGATCTGCGCCACCCCGCGCGCGGTACGCGCTTTCGCCGACCGGGCGAGAAGGGCCGGCCGCCGCTGCTCCTCCATCGTCGGCCCCGCCGACGCCACCGCCCAGCTGTGGCGGCTGCTGGAGCCGAGCTGGGGCCCGGCCCGTGAGATCCGCGCCCACCAGCCCCTCATGGTCACCGACCGCATGCCCGCCGACATCGCCCCGGATCCCTACGTCCGCCGCATCCGCAAGGACGAGATGGAGACGATCATGCCGGCCTGCGTGGCGATGTTCACCGAGGAGGTCGGCGTCTCCCCGATGGCCGGCGACGGCGGCCTCCTCTACCAGGCCCGGGTCGCCGAACTCGTCGGCGCCGGCCGCTCCTTCGCCCGCCTCGACGAGCACGGCCGGGTCGCCTTCAAGGCGGAGATCGGCGCGGCGACTCCCGACGCCTGCCAGATCCAGGGCGTGTGGGTGGCCCCCGAGTACCGGGGGAGGGGCCTGGCCGCGCCCGGCATGGCCGCGGTCCTGCGCTACGCCCTCGCCGACGTGGCCCCGGTCGTCAGCCTCTACGTCAACGACTTCAACACCGCGGCGCGGCGCACGTACAAGAGGGTCGGCTTCCGAGAGGTGGGCGCCTTCATGAGCGTCCTCTTCTGAAAGCGCCAGCGTCCCGTTCTGAAGGCACGAGCCTCGTGTTCTGAAAGAACGCCCCGCTTCTGAAAAGACGTTCCCGCACCGCCGGCCGGGAGCGGATCCACCGGCCCGCACGCCCCAAAGCCCCCTGTAGTCTCCCCGCATGGACCTCGTCATCGGCCCCCTGGACCTCTCCGCACACGTGGACGAGGCCCTGAAAGTCCAAGCCGTCGCCTTCGGACTCGGCCCCGACGAGGTGGCCGTCCGCCGGCAGATCGTGCTGCGCCACATGACGTACCCCGGCGCCCGCGCCCTCGGCGCCACCACCGCCGACGGCCGCCTGGCCGGCTTCGTCTACGGCATGCCCAACGACCGCACCCACTGGTGGTCCACCGTCGTCGAGCCCTACCTGCGCGCCCTGGGCAACGACGCCTGGCTCGACGACTCCTTCGTCATTACCGAGCTGCACGTCCACCCCGCCTACCAGAACCGCGGCGCCGGACGTGCCCTGATCACCGCCATCACCGACGAGGCGACCCAACCCCGCTCGATCCTCTCCGCGATCGACACCGAGAGCCCCGCCAGGGCCCTCTACCGCTCCCTCGGCTACCAGGACCTCGCCCGCCGCGTCCTCTTCCCCAGCGCCCCCCGCCCGTACGCCGTGATGGGCGCCCCGCTCCCCCTTCTGCGCCGATAACGGATTTCCGGCCACCCCCGGCTCCCGGCTAACCTCCTAGCCATCACCGTCACCCCGGCAGGAGTACGAGAACCATGGCGAACGCACCGGTCCAGCGCATGTCCCAGTTGATGGCGAAGACCTTGCGCGACGACCCCGCGGACGCCGAGGTCCTCAGCCACAAGCTCCTCGTCCGCGCCGGCTACGTCCGCCGCACCGCCGCCGGCATCTGGACCTGGCTGCCCCTGGGCAAGAAGGTCCTCGCCAACGTGGAGCGCATCGTCCGTGAGGAGATGGACGCGATCGGCGCCCAGGAGGTGCTGCTCCCGGCGCTGCTGCCGAAGGAGCCCTACGAGACGACCGGCCGCTGGGACGAGTACGGCCCCGAGCTGTTCCGCCTCAACGACCGCAAGGGCGGCGACTACCTCCTCGGCCCGACCCACGAGGAGATCTTCACGCTGATCGTGAAGGACCAGGCGTCCTCCTACAAGGACCTGCCGGTCATCCTCTACCAGATCCAGACCAAGTTCCGTGACGAGGCCCGCCCCCGCGCCGGCATCCTGCGCGGCCGCGAGTTCCTGATGAAGGACTCCTACTCCTTCGACCTGGAGGACGAGGGCCTCGCCAAGTCCTACGCCCTGCACCGCCAGGCCTACCAGAAGGTGTTCGAGCGCCTCGGCCTCGACTACCGCATCTGCGCGGCGACCGCGGGCGCGATGGGCGGCTCGAAGTCGGAGGAGTTCCTCGCCCCGGCCGGCGCCGGCGAGGACACCTTCGCCGACTGCCCCAACTGCGACTTCGCGGCCAACACCGAAGCGATCGCGTACGAGTTGAGCCCGGTGGACGCGGCCGGCGTGCCCGCCGCCGAGGAGATCCCCACACCGGACACCCCGACCATCGAGACCCTCGCCGCCTCGCTCGGCGTCCCGGCCTCCGCCACCCTGAAGAACCTCCTCGTCAAGGTGAACGGCGAGATCGTCGCCGTCGGCGTGCCCGGTGACCGCGAGGTCGACATGGACAAGGTCGAGGCCCACTTCGCCCCGGCCACCGTCGAGTTGGTCACCGCCGAGGACTTCGTGGGCCGCCCCGACCTGGTCCGCGGCTACGTCGGCCCGCAGGGGCTGGGCGAGAAGGTCACCTACATCGCCGACCCGCGCGTGGCCCCCGGCACGGCCTGGATCACCGGCGCCAACAAGGAGCACACGCACGCGAAGAACGTCGTCGCGGGCCGTGACTTCGAGGTCGACGCCTACGTCGACGTCGTCGTCGTCCAGGAGGGCGACCCCTGCCCGAAGTGCGGCACCGGCCTGAAGCTGGACCGCGCCATCGAGATCGGCCACATCTTCCAGCTGGGCCGCAAGTACGCCGACGCGCTCAAGCTCGACGTCCTCGGCCAGAACGGCAAGCCGGTCCGCGTCACGATGGGCTCCTACGGCATCGGCGTCTCCCGTGCGGTCGCCGCCCTCGCCGAGCAGACCGCCGACGACAAGGGTCTGTGCTGGCCCGCCGAGGTCGCCCCGGCCGACGTGCACGTCGTCGCCGCGGGCAAGGCGCTCCAGACCGAACTCGCCCTCGACGTCTCCGAGAAGCTGCGGGCGGCGGGCCTGCGCGTCCTGGTCGACGACCGGGCCGGCGTCTCCCCGGGCGTGAAGTTCACCGACTCCGAGCTGATCGGCGTACCGCGGATCCTCGTCGCGGGCCGTCGCTCCGCCGAGGGCGTTCTGGAGCTGAAGGACCGCCGTACCGGCGAGCGCGAGGAACTCACGGTCGACGAGGCCATCGCCCGCCTCACCGCCTGAGCGCCCACCGCTGAAGCCGTCTCCCTCCGCGCCGCCCGACAGCACGTCGTCAGCGGAGGGGGGCGACACCAGCCTGCGCTCGGAACACGGCCGAGCCTCAGGGGCTGTCCGGCGGATCAAGTCGCAGGAAAGCAGCGGGACCGTTCGGCCCCGGTGGGCGTGCCGGCCCCCCGCGTCTGCGGCATGATCCGCCGGACGGCCCCTGGGGCCTGTCTGACAAACCCCCGCCTGCTCTGCGGGCGGATGGCGGGGATTTGTCAGACAGGCCCTAGATGTATTGACCCGCAGCGTTGTTCACACGGCTGATGGGTGGCTGGCCTCCGAGTGCGGTGTGGCAGCGATGGTAGTTGTAGCCGTGGAGGAAGTCG
>NZ_JBIURQ010000016.1:0-243412 GCF_044740925.1 Streptomyces sp. NPDC088254
CGACTTCCTCCACGGCTACAACTACCATCGCTGCCACACCGCACTCGGAGGCCAGCCACCCATCAGCCGTGTGAACAACGCTGCGGGTCAATACAGCTAGGGCCTGCCTGACAAATCCCCGCCGTCCGCCCGCAGAGCAGGCGGGGGTTCGTCAGACAGGCCCTAGGGCGGAAACACGCCCTGGCCGGGATGGGGGTCCGCTCTGCGCGGGGTCACTTCCAGCGGAGCAGGGCGCCCAGGCCGCCCACCGGGGTCTCCTCGGACTCCGGCGGGAGCACCAGGACCGGCGCGTCCGTGGTGACGGCCGAGCGGCAGGACGATCAGGTCGGCGCCGGTCTCCTCCTGGCAGGCGGAGACGTGGTCGGCGATCTCCCCGGCGTTGTGCTCCCAGGTGTTCTCCACCTTCAGCTGGAAGTGCCGTTCCGACCAGTCGGCGGACGACGTGCGGTGGATCGGGTACTGCCGGCCGGTGACCGTGCCGGCCTCCTGCCGGCCCAGTCCGCTGCGCAGCTCGGGGCCCGCGCCCCGGCGGTCCACGTGAGGCACCAGGCACACGGGGTCCTGGCCGGCCGGCTCCAGCAGCGGTGTCACCCGCGGCAGCGGCGCCCACTCGCGTGGTCGTCCTGCGCGGGACGCGCCGACGGCGGATCGAGGACGACCTCGCCGGCGCGGGCGAACAGGGCCCGCCCGTGCGGTTCCCCGGAGCGGCGCAACTCGTCGATCGCAGTCTCCACCGTCCGGCAGGTGGCTTCGTCCGCGCCCTGCTCGGACGGCTGCCGCGCCATCGCGGCGGCCGTCAGACGCCGCTCGTGCGGGGTGCTCTCGGTGTGCCGTGAGGTGTCGACGCAGACGGAGGCCCAGGGGCCGGAATGTTCGTACAGTGGATGCAGAAAGGCGAGATGCATGCTCCCTCCCGGATGGCGCTCGGGGGTCGTTTCGCACCGGGCGGGTACCCGGACGACATGGACGAACACAACGAGCGGGGCACCACGATGACCGGAGTCGACCCGGATCGGCTGGACGACCAGCAGCTGATGAAAGAGCTGGAGACGATCCACCGCACGCGCCACGACACCCTCCTGCACGGCTCGAACGACGCGCTGCGCGCCCACAACGACCGCATGGCGAAGCTGGAGGGCGAGTACCTGCGCCGCAACCCGGACCGCTTCGTCGCCCACAGCCGCACCCGGGAGGGCGCCCGCGAACGCGACACGGCGACGGAGAGCGGCGGCAGAGCAGGCCGCGCGGACACCCCGGTCGGCAAGTGGGGCCCGGGCTCGGCCGGCGGTACGGCCAGACCGGGCCGCGGGACGAAGGAGGGCCCCGGCGGGGAGTGAACCCACCGGGGCCGCGAGGGCGACCGGACATCGCCCGGGGCGGCCGAGGTGACCCTTCCCAGGCCGGCCCGGCCGCCGCCGGGGCCTCACGCCGCCCCGGTCTCCTTGGCGAAGACGTCCAGGAACGCCTTGCAGAACGCCTTCAGGTCGTCCGGCTTGCGGCTGGTGACCAGCTTGTTCGGCCCGTGGTCGCAGATCTTCACCTGCTCGTCGACCCAGGTGCCGCCCGCGTTGCGGATGTCCGTCCTGAGGCTCGGCCACGAGGTCAGCGTCCGGCCCCGTACGACGTCCGCTTCGACCAGCGTCCACGGGGCGTGGCAGATCGCGGCCACCGGACGGCCCTGCTCGAAGAAGTCCTTGACGAACGCCACGGCCTTGTCGTCGGTGCGCAGGAAGTCGGGGTTGGCGACCCCGCCCGGCAGCACCAGCCCGCCGAAGGAGTCCGCTGACGTCTCCCCGACGACCTCGTCGACACGGAACGTGTCCGCCTTGTCGAGGTGGTTGAAGCCCTGGACCTCACCGGAGTCGGTCGACACCAGCACGGGCTCGTGACCCGCCTCCAGCGCCGCCTGCCACGGATCGGTCAGCTCCACCTGCTCGACGCCCTCAGGAGCCGTCAGAAACGCGATACGCATGTTCGTTCACCGTCCTTCCGCGGCGGGCCGGCCGGCCTCCTGGGCCCCGGCCCGCCGCTGCTCGTTCCTCTCACCACTGCGGGCACATCGGCGAGGCCCCGCCCCGCTCACCGCTCGCTTCCGACCAGGGCCTCGGCCAGTTCCTGCACCGTGGCGTAACGCTCCTCGCGCGGCAGCCGCCCCACCGCCTCCACGAGGCCGTCCGGGGCGTTCTTGCGGCGCAGGGCTCGCGTCAGGTCCTCCGGCCCCGCGGGGAAGGAGCCCCGGCCCAGAATGCGGGCCAGCTCCAGCCGTACGGTCGCCAGCGACGCCCGGGACGTGCCCGGCACCACCGGACCGCCCCACACCTCGGGGTCGTCGTCGGCGGACGGCTCGGGGTCGTGCCACTCCTCGGACCGGGTGGGATGCCCGGACCTCAGCAGACCCTGCAGTTCGTGCTTCATCTCGTCGTCCCGGTGGACACTCAGCCGGTCGCTGCCTCGCTGCATGTCTCCCTCCAGATCTTCGGGGTCGGCCCACCGCGTACCCGAGGCGCGGACGCCGACACGGGGTACTTGGAGCGGATGTGCGCCGGATCGGGCGGGGTGTTTGCGGGTCCAGGTCCGGGGCAGGCGCGGAATCAGTGCTTCGGACCGGAGGCACGTCCGTGGGACACCGCAGTTCGCGACCCCGGCGGGCCCCTCCGGCGCGCCGCGTCGCACCTCCACGGTGACCGGCCAACCCAAGCACTCCAAGGGAGTTGCCACGTTCATGCGTACATCCGTGCCCAACCCCGTGCACGACCGGGCGAGCGCGAAGCGCCACCCGCACCATGACGCCCCCGACACCGCCGACGACTTCCGCAGCCTCGCCGCCCTGGCGCCCGGCCCCGAGCGCGACGCGCTCCGCGCCCGGATCGTCGAGGCCTGGCTGCCCATGGCCGACCGCCTCGCCGGCCGCTTCCGCGACCGCGGCGAGAACACCGACGACCTCCGCCAGGTGGCCGCCCTCGGCCTGGTCAAGGCCGTCGACCGTTACGACCCCTGGCTCGGCAAGGCGTTCGAGAGCTACGCCGTGCCCACCATCACCGGCGAGATCAAGCGGCACTTCCGTGACCACATGTGGACCCTGCACGTGCCGCGCCGGGTGCAGGAGCTGCGCAACCGGGTGCGGGTCGCCTGCCGGGAGCTGTCCCAGGCCGGCTCCGCCCACCACCCCGCCGTCGCCGACATCGCCCGGCACACCGGGCTGAGCGAGGAGGAGGTGCGCGAGGGGCTGCTGGCGCTGGACAGCTTCAGCGCGCTGTCGCTCGACGCGCAGACGGCGGGCAGCGAGAACGACTACTCCCTCGGCGACGCCCTGGGCTCGGCCGACCCCGCGCTGGACACGGTCGTCGACCGGGAGTCGGTGAAGGCCGGGCTCGCCGCACTGCCCGAACGGGAGCGGACGATCCTCTACATGCGCTTCTTCCAGGACATGACGCAGAGCCGGATCGCCGAGCAGCTCGGCATCTCCCAGATGCACGTCTCCCGCCTGATCAACCGCTGCTGCGAACGCCTCCGCGAACAGGCCCTGAAGGAAACGGCGTAAAGGGAGCCGAGACCCGGGGTGCCGCGTGCCCCTCGCCGGGAGCCGGCGCGGGCGGGGCGAGACATGGACCACGGGACGGGGGTGGGCGTCGCCGCGCGGAGCGTCGGCATCGCCGGCGCCGCCGCCAGCGCCTCGCGGGAGCCGTCACCGCCTTTCCCGTCGCCGCCGTGCGCGGCGCGGACCCGTCTCCCGGGAGCCGCCACTGCCCGACGCAGCCGTGCCGCCGGACGAGGCAACGGTCTGGGCACTGAGGGACGGGAGCCGACGCTGCTTCGCGGGAGCCGGGCGCGGCTCCGTCACGGGAGCCCGCCCGCCCCTGCCACTGGGCGGGGCTCGGCATCGCCGGTCTCGGCGGCGGGGCGACTCGCCGGGGGAGTCACCCGGTTGGTGGGGGTGGGTCCCGCTAATGGCGGGTGGTCGCGCGCGGGTCGGGCCGGGGGCGGGCTGTGATGGGTGTGGGGCATGGACGTCGTGCCCCGCAGTCGTCGGCCGAAGGAGCCGTTCCATGCGCCGCACCGCCCGTGTCCTGTCCGTCGCCGCCCTGGGCGCCGCCGTACTGGCCGGCGCCGTCCCGGACGCGTCCGCGGAGCCGGCGGCGGAGATCGGCCCGGCCGCCGTCCCCCCGGGCGGCAGCGTCACCGTCTCGGTGACGTGCGACCCCCTCGGCGGTCCCGCGCCCGAAACCGTGGACGCCACCTCCCGGGCCTTCGCCGACGGGACCGTCACGCTCACCCTCGTGCCGGGCGGCGACGAGCTGACCGGCCCCGCCTACAAGGGCACCGCCCGCATCGCCCCCGCCACGGCCCTGACCGTGCCGGTGGACGCGGACGGGGCCGGCGATCCGCCTGCCGACGCGCCCGACGGCGACGCGTCGCCCCCTGCCGACGCGTCCGACGGTGCCGCGTCGCCCCCTGCCGACGCGTCCGACGGCGCCGCGTCGCCACCTGCGGGCTCCGCCTGGAAAGTCGACGGGGTCTGCCCCGCCCCGCCGGGCGGGCGCGGCGCGCCGTGGAGCGCCGGCTTCGACATCACCGAGGGCGGGAGCGACGCCGGGGCGCCCACCTGTCCCGAGGGCAAGGCCTGCGCGCCACCGTCCGCGCCCTGCGAGGGCAAGGCCTGCACACCGCCGTCCGCGCCCTGCGAGGACGACCACCCCGAGGCCTGCGGAGCGCGCGAGACTTGTGCGCAAAGCCCGCAGGACGCCAAGGATCCCGAGGCCCCCGATTCCCTCAATTCCGACGAACCCTGCGCCGGCCGCGAACCCTGCCCCGACGGTCAAGGCGAGGAAGGCGACGCCGAGCGCGGCCGGCCCTGCGGGACCCCCCGGCCCGCACCCTGCCCCGACCACACCCGCGGAGCCGACCCGCGTGACGACGCCTGCGCCGGCGCGGCCGTCCAGCACGGGGTGCGGGCCGGGGCGGGCGGCGCTTTCACCGACTCCGTGCCGGCACTGGCGGCCGGCGCCCTCCTCATCGCCGGCGCGTTCGGCGCCGCCGTCCACCGGTTGCGCCGCCGGGACGCCGCGGGACGCCTCTGACGCCGCCCCCGCGCCGTGACCGGCGCAACACCGGCGAGGCGGCCATGGGAAGGCGGCACACGGGGTACTCGGTGCCCGAGGGCACACCCGGCCCCGTACGAGATGTCACGCACCATCCGGCGCACGGGCGGACAGCGGCCCCGGCCGGCGGACGTGTGGCGACCGGCCGGCGACGGCACTCGGCACCAGGGACGGACTGCGCGGAGGACCTCATGCGGCGGACGGAACCGGAAGGCCACGGGCCCGTCCGCTACGGCCCCCCGCTCCCCGGTGACGGTCTGCCCGTGCCTCCCGGCCTCGCCGAGGCCCTCGCCTCCGCCGCCTCCCACGGCGACGGCGAACCCGTCGGCGGCGGCCCCGCCCTCCTGGACGCGGCCCGCGGCTACTGGGAGCGGCGCGGAACCCCCGCTGGACCCGAGCGGATCGTGGCCGGCCCCGGCGCCCCGGCGCTGCTGCTCGCGCTGACCGCCGCCGTCGGCGGGGACGTCCTCGTGCCGAGACCCTGCGCGGCCTGGTGGGCGCCGTATGCGCGACTGCTGGGCAGACCCGTCTTCCATGTGGCGACGCCCGCCGAGTGCGGTGGCGTCCCGGACCCGTTCGCGCTCCTGGAGACCGTGCGGCGGGTGCGCGCCGAGGGCGGCGACCCCCGGCTGCTGGTGCTGTCCGTCGCCGACGACCCCACCGCCACCGTCGCCCCGCCCGAGGTGCTGCACGAGGCCGTGGAGGCCGCCGCCGACGAGGGACTGCACCTCGTCAGCGACGAGACCTGGCGCGACACGCTCCACGACCCGCACGCCACCGTGCTGGTCAGCCCCGCCGAGATGCTGCCGGACCGGGTCACCGTCGTCAGCGACCTCGCCGGCGCGCTGCTGCCGCCGGGCTGGCCCGCCGCCGTGGCCCGGCTGCCACCCGGGGCGGCGGGGGACGACCTGCACGCGCGTGTGCTCGACGTCCTCACCGCTCTCGACGCCCGTGTCGCCGCCCCGGTCGCCGCGGCCGCCGCCCATGCCCTGACCGAGCCCGAGCCGGTCCGCACGCGCGTGCGGGACGCCGTACGGCTGCACGCACGCCTGGCGGCCGCCGCGCACGACGCCGTCGTGTCCGCCGGGGCGCTCGCCCCGCCGCCGCAGGCCGGCCGTCACCTCTACGTCGACCTCGGCCCGTTGCGTGACGCGCTCGCCGCGCGGGACGTCGACGACGCACAGGACCTGGAGGACCATCTCACCGCCCGGCTCGGCATGCCCGCGCCGGGTGGCCACCGCTTCGGCGACGACCTCGCCGCACTGCGCGTCCGCCTGTCCACCGGCGCGCTGCTGGGCGGCACGGACGCCCAGCGCACCGAAAGCCTCACCTCACCCACCCCGTTGGAACTGCCACACGTGCACCGCGCGTTGACCCTCCTGAGGTCGGTCTTCGACGATCTCGGCGGCGACGCTCAGCGATGGGAGCCTCCTCGATGACGCAGCAGTCCGAGTCGACCACCACCCGTGCGACCGCCTTCACCGGCACGACCGTCACCACCGCCCCCGGCGGCCCCCGGAAGGCCGACCCCCCGGCCCCTGCGTCCCCCGCGAGCCCCCTGCCCGCTCCGCCCGCCGTCCCGCAGGCGTCCTCGGCGCCCCTCGTGCCCGCAGGGCCCTCGTCGACGGCGGCGCCCGTGCCCCCGGCGCCCTCCGCGCCGCCGCTCGCCGAGCCCCGGCCGCTGGGGGAGCGGCGGGTGTGGCCGCGCTCCTTCCACGACCGGCTCACCGCCCCGCTGCCCGGCCTCAAGGCCATGGCCCGCTTCGCCCGCGAAGGCTCCGTACGCCCCGGCCGGGAGGGCCTCGCCGACATCCCCCGACTGCCGTTCGAGCCCGGACCGTTGCCCGCCGTGGACGCCCGTACCGTCGCCGTCTCCTGGGCGGGGCACGCCAGTTGGGTGGTGCGGATCGGCGGGCTGACCGTGCTGACCGACCCGGTCTGGTCCCGCCGCATCCTCGGCACCCCGGCCCGCGTCACACCCGTCGGCGTCCCGTGGGAGGCGCTGCCGCCCGTCGACGCGGTCGTCGTCAGCCACAACCACTACGACCATCTGGACGCGCCCACCCTGCGCCGACTCCCGCGCGACACACCGGTGTTCGTGCCGGCCGGGCTCGGCCGCTGGTTCCTGCGCCGCCGGTTCACCCGCGTCACCGAGCTGGACTGGTGGGAGGCGGCCGAACTGTCCGGCGTCCGCTTCGACTTCGTTCCCGCCCACCACTGGTCCAAGCGCAGCCTCACCGACACCTGCCGTTCCCTGTGGGGCGGTTGGGTGCTCACCGACCGCGACGGGCAGCGCCTCTACTTCGCCGGCGACACCGGTTACGGCCACTGGTTCTCCCGCATCGGACAGCGTTACCCGGGCATCGATCTCGCCCTCCTGCCCA
Source organism: Streptomyces sp. NPDC088254 (assembly GCF_044740925.1). NCBI lineage: Bacteria > Bacillati > Actinomycetota > Actinomycetes > Kitasatosporales > Streptomycetaceae > Streptomyces > Streptomyces sp. NPDC088254. The sequence continues at coordinate 7,484 of NZ_JBIURQ010000016.1, forward strand.
TCGGCGCCTACGATCCCCGCTGGTGGCTGAGCGACGTCCACTGCGACCCGGAGGAGGCGGTGCGGGCCGTCCAGGACCTGGGGGCGCGCCGGATGGCCCCGATGCACTGGGGCACGTTCGTCCTCTCCGCCGAACCGGTCCTCGAACCCCTCACCCGGGTCCGCGCCGCCTGGCAGCAGGCGGGCCGCCCCCGCGCCGACCTGTGGGACCTCCCGGTGGGAGGCTCCCGGGTGCTCGACCGCCCGGGCCCCGCTGCGACCTGAGCGAGAATTCGTCGGCGTGGCCCGCGTCCTGACGGCCCTCCCACCGCACTGACCGGGTGGGAGGGCCGTCAGCACGTGAGGGCCGGATGAGGGGGACGGATGACCCGGGGGCGGAAGCGGCCTTGCGCGCCCTCGTCGAACGCAGAGGCTCGGCGCCGTGCCGCAGCGGGCCACGGCGCGTTCGACGAAACTCCCGCTGAACCGCAAACAACTGGGTGAACTCGTGCTCAGGAAGGAGCTGTTGCCCTGAGCCGGCGCTGCGGCCGGAGGACTACGCCGGGTCCGTGTGCCGCAGGCGGCGCCACACGCCGGGGGCCGCGCCGATCACGACCGTCAGCGCGATCGCGGCCAGCACGCCCTGCCAGGGTTCCGGGAACAGCGAGCCGCCGAGGATGCCGATCAGCTGGTAGGTGAGCGCCCAGGCCAGACAAGCAGGCAGGTTGCCCCGGGCGAATCGGCGCAGCGGCCACTTCGCCAGCAGGCAGGCGAGCATCACCGGGATCCGGCCCGCAGGCACCAGCCGGGACAGCACCAGGACGGCCACGTCGTGGTCGGCGAGCTTGGCCTGCGCCTGGGCGAGCCGCTCCTCCGGCGCGCGGTTGCGGATCGCCTCCAGCCAGCGCGAGCCGTTCTTCGAGCCCAGTCCGCGCCGGCCCAGCCAGTACAGCGCCGCGTCCCCGAGGAACGCGGCCAGGGACGCCGTCACGAACACCAGCAGCAGCGAGAAGGGCGCCGTCTGGTGGAAGGCGACCACGGCCGCCCCGCTCACCAGCGCGCCCGTCGGCACCACCGGCACCAGCGCGCCGGCCAGCACCAGCAGGAACAGCGTCGGATAGCCGATCGCCTGCTGCGTGGACTCCGTCGGCAGGAGCGCGACGACGGCCAGCGGCGTCGGATCGGCCTCGGGTCTGAGGGCGGCCGACGTCCACGCGGCCAGCGCCGTCAGGGCGGCGGGCGGCGTCACGGCGTGACCACCGGGCGCACGCTCTCCCCGTGCGCGAGCCGGTGCACCGCGACCGCCGGCGCGCGTTGCGCGGCCCGGCGCACGAACTCCTCGCCCGGCGCATGGAATTCATGGGGGCGCACGGCGTCCATCCCGATCGGCCAGTACGTGCCGTAGTGCACCGGCACGGCGCTGCGGGGCGCGAGCCGCGCCAGCGCCTCCGCCGCGCGCCCCGCGTCGAGATGCCCCTCGCCGAGATACGGGCCCCAGCCGCCCACCGGCAGCAGCGCCACGTCGACCGGCCCGACCTCCTCGGCCATCCCCTCGAACAGGCCCGTGTCCCCGGCGAAGTACGTCCTGGCCTCGCCCTCCACGACGTATCCGAGCGCGGGGGAGCGGCGAGGTCCGACCGGCAGCCGCCGGCCGTCGTGCTCCGCGGGGACGGCGCGTATCCGCACCGGCCCGGCGTCCGTCTCGTCGCCCGGCGCCATCTCGGTCACCCGCAGATGCGTCAGGCGGCGCAGCCCCGGCACGGCGCGCGGCGCACCCCGGGGCACGAGCAGGCGCGTGCCCGGCGCGAGGCGGGCCAGGGAGGGCACGTGCAGATGGTCGGCGTGCAGGTGCGACACGACCGCCACGTCCGCGCGCCACGCCTCCGGCGGGGGCACGGCGCCGCGGCGGCGGCGCAGGTGGGCGAGCCGGCGGGCGAACAGGGGATCGGTGAGCACGCGGACGTCCGAATCCTCGACCGTGCAGGTGGCGTGACCCCACCAGGTGATCTCCACCGGCACCTCTTTGCCTCCTTCGTGCGACTCCCCCGAAGCCTACGGGCAGGAGTAGGGTCGGCGGCGAAACCCGGAGGTGAGGGGGGACGCCATGGGGCCGGTGCGGGTCACGGCGATCGCGAGTCTGACGCCGCTCGAGGAACTGGACGCCGATCCCTTCCTGGTGGACTCCCGCGGCCAGCACGCGATGTGCGCGCGGTGGGCCGAGGAACACGGGTACGTCGTCCGCCGGGAGCTGCTGGTGCGCGCGCTGCGCCCCGATCACTGCGTGCTGTGGGAGGGCGTCCGGCCCGGCGTCGACGTGTTCGTCGCGCCCAGCCGCCGGGTGCTGGAGAGCGCCCTGTCCTCCGTCGAGGAGTTCACCGAGGAGTGCGAGCGGCGCGGGGTCCGCGTGGAGACGGTCGGCCTCGCGGAACCCGCCTACGACGCCCAGATGAAGGCCCGCGTCCACCGCCGGCTGTCCATGCCGACGGCGGGCTACGACGGCCGCTGACGCGGCGCCCCCGGCCGCCGGAACCGGCCCCGAACCGTCCCCCGCGCGGTATGACAAGGTGGGTGGCGGTCCCCCGGGTGGCGGGGCCGGAACGTGAGGTGGCTGGGCGTGCGGGGAGTGCGTTGGCGGCGGGCCGTCAGTCAGGCCGGTCGGAGCGTCGCGGTGTGGGCGGTCTCCACGGTCACCATGCTCGCGCTCGCGGGCATCCTGCCGGACTTCCGGCTGCAGTCGCCGGACGGCGACGACTCCCCGACGATCGCCGTCACGGCCGCCGTCGGCGCGGGCGTCTTCGGCTTGCTGTCGGCGCTGGTCTGGCCCGTCCTGGTGCGCCTGCTGCTGCTCGTGCCGGCGCTCGTCCTCGGCCTGCTGGTGTTCTTCCTCAACGGCTCGCTGCTCCTGCTCGCGCTGCGGCTCAACCCCTCCGGGCAGAGCGAGGCGGCACCGGAGACGGCGGTGATCGTCGCCGCCGTGATGTCCGCCGTCGCCTCCGCCACCGGCGGCGCGCTCGCCGTACGCGACGACGACGCCTACCGGCACCGCCTGCACCGGCTGTCCGTCCGCCGCCGCCGGGGCGGCCCGGCCTGCGGGACCACCCCCGGCACCGTCTTCCTCCAGCTCGACGGCGTGGGCCACGACGTGCTGCTCGCGGCCGCCGCGACCGGGGTGATGCCCACGACGGCCCGCTGGCTGGGACACACTCCGGGCCACGCCGCCACCCACCGCCTGACGCTCTGGCACACCGACTGGTCGAGCCAGACCGGTGCGAGCCAGCTGGGCATCCTGCACGGCAGCAACCACGACGTGCCCGCCTTCCGCTGGTACGAGAAGGACAGCGGCGAGGTCATGGTCTGCAACCGGCCCACCAGCGCCGCCGAACTCCAGCGCCGCGCGGTCGAGCGCACCGGTGACGCCGGACTGCTCGCCGGCGACGGCGCGAGCCGCGGCAACCTCTTCGGCGGCGGCGCCGACGAGCAGGCCCTCGTCCTGTCCATAGCCGTCGGCCGCCGCGACGCGGCCACCCGCTCCCGGGCCGGCTACTTCGCCTACTTCTCCGACCCGGCCAACGCGGTGCGCACCGCGCTGTCGTTCGTCGCCGAGGTCGTCCGCGAGATCGTCGAGTCCACCCGCGCCCGGCTGCGCAGACAGCGCCCGCGCGTGGGGCGCGGCGGCCTCTACCCGTTCATCCGCGCCTTCGCGACCGTCGTCGAACGCGACGTCGTCGTGGCCGCCGTCATGGGTGACCTGCTCGCCGGCCGCGGCGCCGTGTACGCCGACCTGGTCGCCTACGACGAGGTCGCGCACCACTCCGGCCCGCGCAGCCGCGACGCGCAGAAGGTCCTCGCCCGCCTCGACCGGTCCCTCGCGCTCATCGCGAAAGTCGCCGAGCACGCGCCCCGCCCGTACCGGATCGTCGTCCTGTCCGACCACGGGCAGAGCCCCGGGGAGACCTTCCGCGCCCGCTACGGCCTCACCCTCGGCGACCTGGTGCGGGCCGGCTGCGGTCTGCCCGTCCCGCGCCGGGCGCGGCACACCCACAGTGGCGCCGAGGCGCGCGCGGCCGTCCGGGCGGCGCTGCGCAGACCGGAGGAGGAGACCGACGGCGGGCACCGTCCGGCCCCCGGCTCGGAGCCCCTCGTCCTCGCCTCGGGCAACCTGGGCCTGGTCTCCTTCCCCGACGTGCCGCACCGGATGAGCAAGGAGGAGATAGACGCCCGCCACCCCGCACTGCTGTCCACGCTCGCCAACCACCCCGGCGTCGGCTTCCTCCTCGTGCGCAGCGAGCGGCACGGCGCGGTCGTGCTCGGCGCGTTCGGCGCGGAGATACCCCTCGACCGGCTCGACGAGGAACCCGGCCCGCTCGCCGGGTTCGGGCCGCGCGCCGCCGACGCGGTGCGCCGCACGCACGCGTTCCCGCACACCGCCGACATCATGGTCAACTCCTTCCACGACCCCGCCGACGGGGAGGTGCTCGCCTTCGAGGAGCAGATCGGCTCGCACGGCGGCCTCGGCGGCCCCCAGGCCAGGCCGTTCCTGCTGTCGCCGCTCGACCTGTCCGCCCCGGTCGGGGACGGCGAGGACCTCGTGGGCGCCGAACAGGTCCACCGCGTCCTGCGCCGCTGGCTGAGCGAGCGGAACGCCCCCGAGACGCCCCTGGAGCCGACCCCCGAGGAACGGGCCGCCTGAGAGGTCTTGCGTGTATGCCCCGACGTCCCCCCCGGGGGCGCCGACTGCCGTTCACGGCCCGTGGGCCGGTCTTCCGGGTGCGACGACGGCGAGTGTGATCGGATGGGAACACGGAAACCCGTCACCCGTGAACCCGTCCGACGGGACCCCCACGCGAAAGGAACAACCGTGGCCACCACGCGCACCGCACACACCGAATGGGAAGGCAACCTGCTCGAGGGCAACGGCGTCGTCACCTTCGACTCCTCCGGCATCGGCCGGCAGCCGGTGTCGTGGCCGTCGCGCGCCGAGCAGGCGAACGGCAAGACCAGCCCCGAGGAGCTGATCGCCGCCGCCCACTCCTCCTGCTTCTCCATGGCCCTGTCGCACGGCCTGGCCGGCGCGGGCACCCCGCCCACCAGGCTCGTCACCTCCGCCGACGTCACCTTCCAGCCGGGTGAGGGCATCACCGGCATCCATCTGACCGTCGAGGGCACGGTGCCCGGCGTCGACGAGGACGCCTTCGTGGCCGCCGCCGAGGACGCCAAGAAGAACTGCCCGGTCAGCCAGGCCCTCGCGGGCACCACGATCACCCTGTCCGCCAAGCTCGCCTGAGCCCCGGACCGCCCCGGCCGGCCGTCGCGCACCCCGCACGGCCGGCCGGTTCGCGTCCGGCACGCGGGAGGGCGCCCGCTGCGCGGAGGTCAGGGCTTGCGGGCGACCCCCGCGTACACCGGCACGATGCCCTCCGCCTGGAGCGCCACGTCCTCCGGCTCGGGCCGCCAGCCCGACACCGGGATCACTCCAGGGCCGAGCAGCTCCAGACCCTCGAAGAAGCGGGAGAACTCCGCGAGCGAACGCGGGTGGAAGGGGGTGCCGCTGCGCCGGAAGTGGTTCGCCGCCTGCTCGATGGCCTCCGGGTTCAGATCAGGCGTGACCTGGGAGAGGATCAGGTAACTCCCTGGCGCGAGCGCGGCGACGTACCGTTTCAGCAGCCCGTACACGTCGTCGCCCGAGGGGTCCTCGCCCAGGTAATGGGTGAGCGCCACCAGCGACAGCGCGACCGGCCGGCCGAGGTCCAGCGACTCGGCGGCCCGGTGCAGCACGGCGTCCAGGTCGCGGACGTCGGCGTGCACATACCGGGTGGAGCCCTCGGGGGAGCCGTGCAGCAGCGCCTCGGCGTGCCGCAGCACGATCGGGTCGTTGTCCGCGTACACGACCTTCGCCTCCGGGGCGACGCCCTGCGCGACCTGGTGCAGGTTCGGCTCGGTGGGGATGCCCGTGCCGATGTCCAGGAACTGGCGTATCCCGGCCTCGGCGACGGCACGCACGGCCCGCTGCATGAACCGGCGGTTGGCGCGCGCCCCGCGCAGCACCGTTTGGTCCACGGCGAGGATCCTGCGCGCCAGCTCCTCGTCCACGGGGTAGTTGTCCTTGCCGCCCAGCCACCAGTCGTACACCCGGGCCGGGTGCGGCCGGCTGGTGTCGATGCGCAGGGGGGTCTCGGACTCGGATCCGGTCATACGGGGTCGCTCCTCGGGCGTGCGGTACGGATGGTCAGGGCCGTGCGAGCCCGCGGGACCCGTGCCGGGCCCTGGGCGGCTTTAGCGGGATCAGAGGCTTCCGCGGGCGTCCCGCAGAAGCTTCTTCGTGCGCTCCGCCGACGCGGCGTGCGTCGTGATGTGGTCGAGGACCTCCAGATGCGCGGAGACCTCGTTGCGGGAGTCGAGGTACAGCGCGCCGGAGACGTACTCGGTGACCACCATGTCGGGCAACTCCGGTTCGGCGAACCGGAAGAGGGAGAACGGCGCGGACGTCCCGGGGTGCGGGCCGTCCGCGAACTCCGCCACCTGCAAGGTGATCCGGTCCCGTTCCGCGAACTCCAGGAGCTTGTCGAGCTGTCCGCGCATGACGGCCGGGTCGGCGCCCACCGGCCGGCGCAGCACCGTCTCGTCCATCACCGCCCACAGATGGGGTGCGTCGGGGCCTTCCAGCAGCCGCTGCCGGGCCATCCGCAGCGACACGTGCCGCTCGATCGCCTCCGGGCTCCTGCGCCCGACCGTCCCCGACTCCAGCACGGCACGCGCGTACGCCTCGGTCTGCAACAGGCCCGGCGCGAAGTGCGGTTCGTAGGAGCGGATCAGCCGGGCCGCGCCCTCCAGGCTCACGTACAGGCTGAACCACTCGGGCAGCACGTCGTGGAACCGCTGCCACCAGCCCGGCCGGTTGGCCTCCTCGGCGAGCGCCACGAACGCGTCGGTCTCCTGCGCCGGCACGCCGTAGGCCTCCAGCAGCACCTGTACGTACGGGATCTTCAGCGAGACCTCGGCGGTCTCCATGCGCCGCACGGTCGCCGGGGCGACCCGCAGCGCGCGGGCCGCCTCCTCGCGGCTCAGCCCGGCCGCCTCGCGCAGCTCCTGGAGCCGCCTGCCCAGTACCACCTGGCCCACCGTGGGCGCGGGCCGTCGCTCACTCACGCCACGTCTCCCCTGCGCGTCGAGACACGCGGACAGTCTGTCATGTTCCGGTTCCCACTCGCAGGGGAGACGGCAAGAAGATCGTCCGGCGGGGTGCGCCGTGATCGCCCGGACGGCATTACCCCGGGAGTAATCGACCCCGCTTCCCCCGCACGGGATCGTAAGGGCAGCGGGTCCGGGCCGGCGCACTCCGGTCCGGACCCGCAGCCTCAGCCGCATCCCGACCTCGACGGAGGGTGATCCGCCATGTCCGCCACCCAGACCACCGCGCCCGTCCGCCCCGCCCGGCGCACCGCGCTCCTCGCACTCGCCCGCACCGCCGAGCCGCACACCGCGCTGCGCCGCTTCCTCGCCCTGGACGCGGTGGTGACCGGTGTCAACGGCCTCGCCTACCTCGCCGCCTCCGGGCCCCTCGGCCGGCTCCTCGGCGTCGGTTCCGCGACACTGCTCGGGCTCGGCGCGTTCCTCACGGCGTACGCGGCCGGCGTGGGCCTGCTCGCCACCCGCGTCCGCCCCGCGGCGCTGCCCGTGCGGGCGGTGATCGAGGCCAACGCGGTCTGGGCGGTGCTCAGTTGCGGTGCCCTCGCACTGTGGCTCTCACCGACCTTCGTGGGTGAGGCGTGGACCGTGGCGCAGGCCCTCGTCGTGGCCGGCTTCGCGGCACTCCAGCAGACGGCACTGAAGGCGCGCGACAACTGACTGGCAATCAGGCTCCGAGCGAATGAAGGTACTTGACCGTCGCCGGGTCGGCCGGGAGCAACGTCTCGATGGCCAGCTCGGCGACGGTCACGTCCATGGGCGTGTTGAACGTGGAGATCGACGAGATGAACGACAGCGTCCGGCCCTCGTGCTCGATCAGCAACGGCAGCGCGAAGTACGGCACCGGATCGTCGCCTTCACCCCCCGAGCCGGCCTCCGCCCCGGGCCCGGTCTTCGGCGCCGGATACGCGGCCACCTCCTCGTACAGCGCCCGCAGCGGCGCCGACCGGTGCAGGGCGATGTCGCGCTCCATCTGGGCGAGCAGATGGCCGCGCCACTCGGGCAGGTTCCGGATGCGCGGCGCGAGGCCCTCCGGGTGCAGGGTCAGGCGCATCGCGTTCAGCGGGGGAGTGAGCTGCGACTCGGGGAGGCCGTCCAGCAGCAGGGTGATCCCGCGGTTCGCCGCCAGCACGTTGTACATCGCGTCCACGACCAGCGCCGGGTAGGGCTCGTAGCCGCGGATCAGGCGCTCCATGCCGGTGCGCAGGGCGTCCAGCGCCGGGTCGTCCAACGGGGTCTCCCGGTACCGGGGGGCGTAACCCGCCGCGAGAAGAAGCGAGTTGCGCTCCCGCACGGGCACACCGAGGTGCTCCGCGAGTCGCAGCACCATCTCCTCGCTGGGCCGGGAGCGGCCCGTCTCGATGAAGCTGATGTGCCGCGCCGAGGAGTCCGCGCGCAGCGCCAGCTCCAGTTGGCTCACCCGCCGCCGCTCCCGCCAGGCCCGCAGCAGGGGGCCGACGGCCTGGGCGGGTTCGGAGGCGACAACGGTCATGCCGCCGACCGTAGCCGACGGAGCGGCGCGCCACGAGCCCGCCGGCCCGGTAAGGCTTCGGGCGGGGGCCGTCACGGCGGCGCTGTGGGAGGCTGGACGGGTACGCGACACCGTGACACCGCGACATCGCACGACATCCAGGAAGGGAGCCGGGCCATGGCCGTCGAACCGCTGTCGCTGAAGGAGATCGAGGACCGCCTCTCGGAGCTGCCGGGCTGGTCCGTCGAGGCGGGCCGCCTCACCCGCTCCTACCGGCTGGCCTCGCACTTCGCCGCGACCGCCCTGGTCATCCATGTCGCGCAGGTGCAGGAGGAGCTGAACCACCACTCCGACCTCACCCTCGGCTACGACTCGGTGACACTCGCGGTGAACACCCACAGCGCGGGCGGCGCCCTCACCGAGCTCGACTTCGAGCTCGCCCGCAGGGTCGAGGATCTCGCCCCGGGCCACGGGGCGCGCTGACGCACGAGGCGGACGGGGCGGGATCGGGGACAACGGGATACGGGGGGTGCGCGTGCTGGACTACGACGAGGAAGCCGAACGCTACGACGCCGCGCGGGGCGGTGAGCCCAGGGCGGCGGCCGCCGCACGGGCCGTCCTCGGCCTGCTGCCGGACGGGACGGCCAGTCTGCTCGACGTCGCCTGCGGCACCGGCATCGTCACCCGCAGGCTCGCCGCCGGGCGCGACGCTCCGCGGGTGACCGGCGTGGACCTCTCGGCCGCGATGGTCCGGCAGGCCGCGGCACGGCTGCCCGGCGCGATCGTGCGGGCCGACAGCCGCCGACTGCCCTTCCGCGACGGCGAGTTCGACGCCGTCAGCAGTGTGTGGCTGCTTCACCTCGCGCCGAGCGACGCCGACGCGCGGACGATCGTCACCGAGTGCGCGCGGGTGCTGCGGCCCGGCGGCGTCTACGTCACGACGGTCGACAAGGCCGCAGCGCACAACGTCGGCAGCGACATCGACGCCGTCCTCGCCTCCCGGCCGCCCCACGACGCCAGGGACGACGAGGCCCGCGTCGAGTCGTACGCCGTCGCCTGCGGCCTCGTCCCGGCCGGGCGGGCGCGCTTCCCGGGCCGGGGGCAGGGCCGCAGTCCGCGCCGCACGATCGCCGACCTGCGACGCGGCTGGTTCCTGACCCTGCCCCCCGGCGAACCCCTCGCCGAGGTCTTCGCCGGGAGGCTGGCGCGGCTGCCCGACCAGGACCGCCCACGCCCCGACCCCGAGTTCACGCTCAGGGCGTTCCGGAAGCCGGCCGCGCCCTCCTCGTCAGGCGGCTGACCGACGGTTCAGGACCGTGAGCGGCTCAACTCACCGTGCATTCCTGGCCGCCCAGCCGGAACGCCGTCGGTTCGCCGTTCCTGCCGGACCAGTTGCCCGTGAAGCCGAAGCCCACCGACGAACCTGCCGCCACGACGGCGTTCCAGGTGGTGTTCCTCGCCGTCACCGACGAACCCGACTGCGTGTACTGGGCGTTCCACAGCTGGGAGACCTTCTGGCCGTCGGGGAACGTCCAGTCGAGGCTCCAGCCGGACCAGGCGCTCGCACCCGTGTTGGTCAGCTTCACCTCCGCCTGGAAGCCGCCCGACCACTGGTTGGTGATCGTGTAGGTCACCGCGCAGGCGCCGGCCGGGGTCGGCGGCGGGTCCGTGCCGCCGCCCCCGCCGCCGGCGTCCGAGGTGTCGCCGTAGATCACGCCCCGGCCGTTGGTGGCGAGGTAGACCCGGCCGTACACCCGCGGGTCGCCGGTGATCGCGGCTCCCGTCCAGCCGAACTGGTGGGCGTCGTCGTTGATCCTCGTCCAGGTCGCGCCCTTGTCCGTGGAGCGGAAGACGCCCCGCACCCCGGCGATCTTCGCGCTGGTGTAGAGGGTCTGGTAGGAGGCGCCCGCGGCCGCCTTGCCGAAGCCGACCGTGTCGGCCTCCTGGACGTTCGCCAGCTTGGCGAAGCTCGCGCCGCCGTCCGCGGAGTGCCACAGGCCGTACGCGCCGTCGCTCGCCCCGCCCGCCAGCCACACGTCGCCCTTCGCGCCCGGTAGCGCCTTGAAGCGCACGCTGTCGCCGCTCGGCAGCCCCGTGGCCGCCGAAGCGGTGAACGTGGCGCCGCCGTCGGAACTGACGTAGAAACGGCCGGACTTGAAGCCGTAGAAGACCTTCGGGTCCACCCGGTCGGACTCGACGACCGCGCCCGCCGGGATGCCGGCCGACGCCGTCCAGGACGAGCCGAAGCCGGTCGTGTGCTGCACGCCCGCGCCCTCCGGACTCCACACGAAGCGGCTGCCGTCGGCGGCCGCGGCCACCGTCCCGCCGCCGCTCACCCCCGAAGGGTCGCTCCCCGCGAACCAGTTGGCCCCGTTGTCCGTCGAGAACGCGACATGCGGACCGGAGTCGAGGTTGCCGACGCGCACCACCGTGTTCGGTCCGGCCTCGGCGTAGTCCAGGCTCGTCGTCGTGGTGAAGTTCGGCGAGGTGAACATCATCGAGGGGACCTTCGTCAGGTCCGTGTGCCGGAATCCGCCGACGTCACCGAGCGCGCTGAGCAGCGGCGCCCCGGACGGGGGAGAGGCGAGGTCGTTGACCGCCGTCTCCTCCAGCCCCTGCACCATCGGCCTGACCGCGAACTGCCCGCCGGTGTCCCAGTTCCGCAGGTTCTCCGTGCCGTAGATCGTCGCGCCCGTCCCGTACATCATCCGGTCCGAGTCGAACGGGTCGATCTCCAGCGCCTCCGTCATCCATCCCAGTTTCGGGCTCTGTTCGGGCGGCGACGGGTTCGCGCCCCAGGTCAGCCACGGCGAGGACGAGACGTCGATGGTGTAGCGGTTCGCCCGCTCGGGATACGAGGTGTAGTCCCACGCCTTCGTCCACGTCGCGCCGCTGTCCGTCGAGCGGAAGATCTGCGTGTCCGGCCACCAGGAGCTGTACGCGGTCGCCATCACCGTGCCCGCCCGCTGCCGGTCGACCGTCAGTCCGCTGAAACCGTAGAAGGTGTCGGCCTCCGCCACCGGGCTGATGTCCGTCCACACACCGGTCGCCGTCGTGTACCGCCACAGCCGGCCCTTGCCGCCGTCGTACGGGCCGCCCTTGTCGCTGTAGGCCACGTACAACTGGCCGTTGACGGTGTCCAGCACGCCCTTGTGCGCAAGCTGTCCCGTCGGCTGCCCCGCCAGCCGCGACCAGGTCGCGCCCGCGTCCGTCGACCGGTACACCGCGTTGTCCTTGTCCGCCACGCCGACGTAGATCGTCCGCGTCGCGCTGCCCGCCGTGCCGGTGGACTCGTCGAAGGTGACCCAGACGATGCCCTGGTTGTCGGAGGCGTAGCCGCTGGTGTCGCCCGGATCCTGCACGTAGTTGCCGACGTTGGGGAAGTTCGCCACCTGCGACCAGGTGACGCCCGAGTCCGTCGACCGCCACAGTCCCTTCCCGCTGGGCGCGCCCAGGTAGAGCACGCTGTTGCGGTGCGGGTCGACCGCGAGCCGCTCGCCCATGCCCCGGCCGGGCATGTTGCCGCCCAGCTTGAACGGCAGGTCGGCGCGCTGCCAGCTCGCACCTCGGTCGGCGGAGCGCAGCACGGCCCCGTTGCCCGGGTCCCAGCTGTTGGTGTACGTCCCGGCGGCGACGTAGACGCGGTTCGGGTCGACCGGGTCGGAGGCCAGGCTGACCACGCCCGTGTGCCCCCAGTTCGCCCAGCCGACCGAGTCCAGCAGCGGCGTCCACGTCTTGCTGCTCTGCTGCCAGCGGTACGCCCCGCCGATGTCGGTGCGCGCGTAGGCGAGGTTCTTCTCCTTGCGGTTGAAGACGATGCCGGGCACGAAGCCGCCGCCGTCGATCCGGGCGTTCTTCCAGGTGTACGACTCGGCGGCGACCGTCGTCTTCTCGGCGCCCGAGGCCAGTGCGGGCGGGGTGCCCGCGAGCAGCCCGGCGGCGAGGGCGAGGACGGCGGTGAGGACGCGGGTTCTTCGCACGGTGGGGTTCCTTCCTGGGTGCCTTCGTGGAGGAGGGGAACGTGCGAGGGCCGGACGGCCCCCAGTGCGGGTGGGGGCCGCCCGGCCAGGTGGCCTCGTCGTCCGGTGACGAGACCGCGTACGCGCAGCTCTCAAGCGGTTCCGTGGAAGGGCGGTGCGGACCCCGCGCCCGGAAAGGGGCGCGGGGAACTGCGCGACCAGCCACAGCGGGCCGGCAGTCTGAACCACCGCTCCACCCGCGGAGCGCTCGGCGGGGACTATTCGAGGAGCTCCGCGTACGAGCCCATGGCCAGTGCGATGTCGGCCTGGGCCCAGAACCGGTGGTACGTGAACGAGGGCGCCGCCCCGCCCGCCAGATAGGCCTCGATCTTCGACCAGTTGGGGTCGTTCTTGTAGAAGGACCTCAGTGAGGCGAAGGTGGACGAGGAGTTGATCGTGTCGCCGTTCGGCATCTTGCCGTTGAAGCCGCTCGGGACGTACACGCCGTCGTCGAAGCGGTTGTAGTCGGTGCGGGTCTCCGGGACGGCGATCCCGAGCGCGTCCTGGTGCTTGGTCCACATGCCGTCAAGCAGCGCCTTCGCCGTCGTCTTCGCCTCCGTGTCACCGGAGCGGTCGGCGTAGTACGTCAGGGTCTTGGCGTACGAGGCGGCCACCCCGACGTCGTCGGTGTAGTCGGCGACGGTGACGTGGAGTCCGCTGTTGGCGCCGGGACTCGAGGCGTTCCAGGTGTCGGGCTGGCCCGACCACTGGAGCGTCGAGGGGATCCGGTAGGTGCCGTCCGGGTTGATCGTGGTCTTGGACAGCGCCCAGTCGACCCACTTGTCGAGGACCGCCTTGGCGGCCGCGTTCCCCGTCTGCTGGTAGTACTCGGCGACCCGCTCCATCGACCACGCCTGGAAGCCGAACCACTGGTTGGACGGCGGGTCGTGGTAGACGGGCTGCTGGTCGTAGTACATGCCGTAGAAGGTCGACTTGCCGGCCGGAGGGGTCGCGTACCGGCCCGCCCAGCTGTTGGTCGCGCCGCCCGCGATCGCGCCCTCGTCGGACTGCAGCCAGCGGTAGAACTCCAGTTGCCGCTGGAGGGACTTGGTCCAGTCCGCCTGTCCGGTCGCCGACTTGGGCTTCAGCGGGGCGTAGCTGCTCAGCGCGTAGGCCGCCAGGGGGTTCTGGTAGCCGCCGTGGGCGTGACTGGAGCCGATGCGCCAGGCCCAGCCGGCGTTGGTGTCGGTGGCACCGCCCCAGGCGTAGTACCAGGACAGCAGGTAGAACGAGGCGTCCTTGCCGGTGCCGGCCGGGCAGGCGGCCGGGCCGACGCAGTTGCCGACCTTCTTGAAGTACTTGTCGTACATGGCGTAGCGCAGGTAGTCGCCCATCTTCGCGGCCTTGCCCACGGTCGCGGAGACGCTCGATCCCTTGCCCTGCTCCTTGGCCCAGACGTCCGCCCAGTACGCGGCCTGCACGGCACGCGCGTCGGCGTCCGGGGCGTTGGTGAACTTCCACTGCTTGGCGTAGGAGGAGTCACCGGTGAACAGGTCCAGGTAGCCGTTCCTGCCGCCGTACTTGAAGGCGTCACAGGTCGGCTGCGGGATCGTCTCCCACACGGATTCCTCGGCACCCCGCTGGAAGGTGTTGATGTACGAAGGGCCGGTGTCCGACGGACCCGCCTCGCACTTGCCGGGCGAGTTGCCGTAGCCGTAGACGTTGTCGACGTCCTGGAGCCAGTGCATGCCGTAGACGTCGTCCGTGCCGTAGGCGCTCTTCAGCTCACCGGCGATCGGGTCCGAGCCCACGGAGACGCCCGAGTCCAGCTTCGCCGGGTACTCGTTCGGGGTGTCCAGCTCGGGCGCGTAGGTCGCCGGCTTGGAGGCGTTGTAGAAGGAGTTGGTCGGCTGGTCGGCGTTGGTGGGGATCATGTACTTCTCCATGATGTCCCAGGCGCTGTTGAACTTGGACCAGTCGCCCGTCACCTTGCCGTACATCGCCTGCAGCCACAGCAGGTAGCTGTAGGCCTCCGACGTGGTCTCGTGACCGTGGTCGGGCGCCTCTACGATCAGCGTCTCCACCGAGTGGTAGGGGATGCCCTCGGGGGAGAAGTAGCCGTTCGCCGGGTTGGTGATCTTGCCGTAGAGCTCCAGGAAGCGGGCGTCGTACACCTTGGAGCCGGCGATCTGGGTGACCGTGACGGACGCCTTGGCGTGTCCGGTCGCCGTCGACTCGAAGGTCGCCGAACCGGTGCCGGTGGCGTTGCCGGCGATGGTCACCCGCTGCGCGGTGTTCCAGTTCGACGGGGTGAAGGTGAGGCTCGCGCCGCCCGTGACGGTGAGACCGGTGTTCCCGCTCGTCCGGGCGGTCGTGACGGTCACGTTGGCCGAGGGCTGCGTCGACAGCTTGAGGTCGTACGACCCCGTCCCGCTCTGCTGCACGGCCAGCTGGCCGGCGGAGGCCACCACGGCCGGTCCCGAGGCGACCGTGACGCCCACCGGGGTGGACGTCCCGGACGCGCCCAGGCTGTCGTAGGCCTTCGCCACCAGGGAGTGACTGCCCACGGTCAGCCCGGAGGCCGACAGCGTGTACGGGGCGCTGGTGTCGGTGCCGAGCAGGGTGGTGTCGTCGTAGAACTCCACCTTGGTGATCGTCGCGTTGTCGGCGGCCGCGGCGGTCGCCGCGAGCGGCACCGCGGCCCCCTGCGTGTAGACCGCGCCCGGCGCCGGACTGGTCAGCACGGTGACGGGGGGTTGGTGGGCGCCGGTGCACGGCGTGCCGTTGACCGAGAACGAGGTGGGGGCGGCGTTGGCGCCGCTGTAGGTGAACTGCGCGCCGGCGCTGACGGCCGCTCCGGCCGCGACCGTCGCGTTGTAGGGGGCGTTGACCACGGTGACCGTCTGGCCCGACTGCGACCAGGTGCCGTTCCAGCCGTTCGTCAGCTTCTGGTTGCCCGTGTAGGAGTACGCCAGGGACCAGCCGTTGATGGGGTCCGTGCCCCGGTTGGTGAGGGTGAGCTCCGCGGTGAAACCGGAGCCCCAGTCGTTGGCCTTGTAGTCCACGCTGCACTGGAGAGCCGCCGCCCGGGCGGGCGTCGTACCGGTGCTCAGCATGGCCAGGGGGAGTGCGAAAGCCGCCGCCAGGGCGGTCCACAGGCGCCGCGTCCCACGGCGTCCGCGTGCGGGATCCATGGTGCTGGTTCCTCCTTGCGGCTCGGGAGAGGGTGGGGGGAGGAGCAACAAGCCTTGAACCAGTGGGAGCGCTCCCATAGTGCGGAGACCCTGGAGTGCGGTCAAGGTGCTTGAAGAGTCGAAAAGATTCGACTCCCGAAGTTGAGGGAAATCAGCGACTGCCCTGTTCTTTGCCGACGCTTGGCGCTAGCTTCGGTGACACCAGTGGGAGCGATTCCATCAGTCGACGCGTCCGTCACGACGCGCCC
This sequence comes from Streptomyces sp. NPDC088254, assembly GCF_044740925.1. NCBI lineage: Bacteria > Bacillati > Actinomycetota > Actinomycetes > Kitasatosporales > Streptomycetaceae > Streptomyces > Streptomyces sp. NPDC088254. Next base: position 23,519 of record NZ_JBIURQ010000016.1, read on the forward strand.
GAACTGTGAGGAGTCGCTCATGCGACACCCCCCGCGTTCAGTACTTTTAGCCGTCGCCGGCACGGCCGCCCTCGTCGCGGGCGCCCTGCTGCCGGTCGTGGCGGCGCAGGGAGCCGCGCCCGTCCGCACGGTGGAGTACTCGGTCACCGGGCAGTGGGACGCCGGCTTCCAGGCGTCCGTGAGAGTCACCGACAACGCGGCGGCGGTGAACGGTTGGAGCCTGAGCTTCGACTTCACGAACGGACGGAAGGTCACCCGGGGCTGGAACGCCAAGTGGTCCCGGTCCGGCGTCACCGTCACGGCGGCGAACGAGAGCTGCAACGGCGCGCTCGGCACGGGCGCGAGCGTCACCGCCGGGTTCGTCGCCTCCCGGACGGGAGCCGACGCCCTACCCGTGACCTTCCGGCTGAACGGCGCGACCTGCAACGTCGACACCCAGCCGACGCCCACCCTCACCCCGACATCGTCCCCGACCACCCCACCGGGTGACGGCGGGCGGCCGCCCGCACTGCGCGTCCTCGGCAACCGGTTCGTGGACGCGAGCGGAGCCACCCGCCGGCTGCTCGGCGTCAACCGCAGCGGCGGCGAGTTCATGTGCGTCCAGGGCCGCGGCATCATCGACGGCCCCGTCGACGACGCCGCGATCAAGGCGTCCACGCAGGCCCCCGTCGCCGACCCGGTGCCGTTCGTCGCCGGTGAGATCGGCGAGAACACCTGCTCGCACAGGTTCGTCGACCAGGTCATGCGGTGGTTCGACGAACACCGGCTGTCCTGCCTCGGCCGGACCTGGAACACCTGGAACTGCTCCACGGGACCCGCTCTGATCAGCGACTGCAACGGGACGCCCACCGCCTTCGGCACCGGGCTGCGCGATCACCCGCGCGCCCTGAACGGATGACCCGCACCACCCCACACCCCCGGAACGAGAGAAGGAAACCCGCACTCATGAGCCGTAGCAGAACAGCGATACTCGCCGCGCTGACACTGGTCGCCGGAGCCTCCGGGACGGCGCTCGCGGTCGTCCCCGGCGCCTCGGGCCTCGCCGCCGCGCCCTGCACCGTCGACTACAAGGTGCAGAACGACTGGGGAAGCGGCTTCACCACCAACGTCACCGTCACCAACAACTCAGCCGCAAAGTCGAGTTGGGCGGTGAAGTGGTCGTACGCCGGGAACCAGAGGGTCACCAACGCCTGGAACGCGAAGGTCACCCAGTCCGGCGCGGCGGTCACCGCGGCCAACGAGACCTACAACGGCTCGCTGGGGACCGGCGCTTCGGTCAGCTTCGGTTTCCAGGGCACGTACAGCGGCGGCAACGCCGTCCCCGCCACGTTCACCCTGGACGGCGTCACCTGCAACGTCGACGGCGGCGGCCCCACCGACCCGGGCCCGACCGACCCGGGCCCGACCGGCCCCGGCACCCCCGGCACCAAGGTCGACAACCCCTACGTCGGCGCCAAGGTGTACGTGAACCCCGAGTGGGCCGCCAACGCCGCCGCCGAACCGGGCGGCAGCCGCATCTCCAACCAGCCCACCGGCATCTGGCTCGACCGCATCGCCGCGATCAACGGCGCAGGCGGCAAGATGGGTCTGCGCGCCCATCTCGACGAGGCCCTGCGGCAGAAGGGCTCGGGCGAGATGGTCGTCCAGCTCGTCATCTACAACCTGCCCGGACGCGACTGCTCCGCCCTCGCCTCCAACGGCGAGCTCGGCCCGACGGAGATCGACAAGTACAAGACGCAGTACATCGACCCGATCAAGACGATCCTCGCGGACTCCAAGTACGCCTCGCTGCGGATCGTCACCACCATCGAGATCGACTCGCTGCCCAACCTCGTCACCAACACCGGGAGCCGGGCCACGGCCACCCCGCAGTGCGACGTGATGAAGGCCAACGGCAACTACCAGAAGGGCGTCGGCTACGCCCTGAACAAGCTCGGCGACGTGCCCAACGTCTACAACTACATCGACGCCGGCCACCACGGCTGGCTCGGCTGGGACGACAACTTCGCCCCCACCGCGGCCCTGATGAAGGAGGCCGCGACCACCGAGGGCGCCACGGTGGGCGACGTCCACGGCTTCATCACCAACACGGCCAACTACAGCGCCCTGAAGGAGAACAACTTCACCGTCAACGACAACGCGGGCGGCAAGTCGGTCCGCGAGTCCAAGTGGGTCGACTGGAACCGCTACGTCGACGAGCTGTCCTACGCCCAGGCGTTCCGCAACCAGCTGGTGACGGCGGGCTTCAACTCCGGCATCGGCATGCTGATCGACACCTCCCGCAACGGCTGGGGCGGCTCCGCCCGGCCCGCCGGACCGGGGCCGACGACCGACGTCGACGCCTACGTCGACGGCGGCCGCTACGACCGCCGTCTCAACACCGGCAACTGGTGCAACCAGGCCGGCGCCGGCCTCGGCGAGCGCCCGAAGGCGGCCCCGGCCGCCGGGATCGACGCCTACGTGTGGATGAAGCCGCCGGGTGAGTCCGACGGGGCGAGCTCGCTCATCCCGAACGACGAGGGCAAGGGCTTCGACCGCATGTGCGACCCGACGTACACGGGCAACCCGCGCAACAACAACAACATGTCGGGCGCCCTGCCCAACGCCCCGCTGTCCGGGAAATGGTTCTCGGCGCAGTTCCAGCAGCTGATGCAGAACGCGTACCCGCCGCTGCCGTAGCCGCCTGAGCGCAGTCGCGCCCGGCCGTTCCCCTCTCCGGGAACGGCCGGGCGTGCCGGTCCGGACCCCCGTTTTTGCCGTAGCGGCAACACAGATGGCCTTCCCCCGGTGCGTCGGCGCACGCTGTCGGCCCAGCGGACGAGAGGCTGACCACCATGGCGCACCAGCAGCACCAGCAGCACCAGCAGCACCAGCAGCACCAACAGCACGACCACCACGGCCTTCAAGGACACCGGCACGGGCCCGCCGGGCCGGGGAGCGGCACCGAGATCGACTGGGCGGAGATGGCCCCCCATCTGGAGGCCCAGGCCGAGCTGTTCACGCCCCTGTACGAGCGGGCGCTGTCCTGGCTGGGCACGGAGGTGACCGAGCCGGGGCTGATCGTCGACGTGGGCAGCGGTCCCGGGGTGGTCTCCTGCCTGTTCGCCGAGACCTTCCCCGGCGCGCGCGTCCTGGCCGTCGACGGTTCCGAGCCGCTCCTCCAGCGGGCCAGGGCACGCGCCGAACGCTTCGGACACGGCGACCGGTTCGACACCGTGGCCGGTGAACTCCCCGGAGTGCTCGACGAGTTGGACTACCGGGCCGATCTGATCTGGGTCGGCCGCAGTCTGCACCACCTCGGGGACCAGCGGGCCGCCCTCACCGCGTTCGCTGAGCGGCTGGCGCCCGGCGGCATGCTGGCGATCATGGAGGGCGGGCTGCCGTCCCGGTTCCTGCCCCGCGACCTCGGCTTCGGCCGCCCCGGTCTGGAGGCGCGGCTCGACGCCGTGCGGGAGGAATGGTTCGCCCGGATGCGGGCCGACCTGTCCGGCGCCGTCGGCGAGGTGGAGGACTGGCCGGCGCTGCTCGGCGGGGCGGGCCTGAAGCACGTCCGCAGCCGCAGCTTCCTTCTCGACCTGCCCGCCCCCGCCTCCGAACCGGTCCGCGCCTACGCCGTCGCGCAGTTCGAGCGCTGGCGCGACGCCTCCGAGGAGGCTCTCGCCCCCGAGGACCGGGCCGCGCTGAACCGGCTCCTCGACCCGCGCGACCCGGCCGGCCTGCACCAGCGGCCGGACGTGTTCCTCCTGGCGGCCCACACCGTCCACACGGCGGTCAAGCCTGGGTAGGGCGGGTTTCGAAAACAGCGTCGCCCGGACGCACCGGTGGCCGGCCCGGATGCTTCCGGGCCGGCCACCGGTGGTGCTTCCCGCGCCGGCGGCCTGGTGCCGGCGGCCGGTCTCAGACCACGTCGAACGTGGCCGGGTCCGGGCCGATGCGCCGGTCCTCGTTGAGGGCGCTGATCGCGGCCAGGTCCTCGTCGTCCAGGCTGAAGTCGAAGACCTCGATGTTCTCCTTGATCCGCGACGGCGTCACGGACTTCGGGATCACGACGTTGCCGAGCTGGAGGTGCCAGCGCAGCACGACCTGGGCCGGGGTGCGCTCGTGCTTCCGCGCGATGGCGACGATCGCCGGGACCTCCAGCAGGCCCTTGCCCTGGCCGAGCGGCGACCAGGCCTCGGTGGCGATGCCCCGCTTCGCGTGGAAGTCGCGCGAGGCCTGCTGCTGCAGGTGCGGGTGCAGCTCGATCTGGTTGACCGCCGGGACGACCGACGTCTGCTCGATCAGCCGCTCCAGGTGCTCCGGCAGGAAGTTGGAGACGCCGATCGCCCGCGCGCGGCCGTCCGCGAGCAGCTTCTCGAACGCCTTGTACGTGTCGACGTAGGTGTCCTTGGCCGGCAGCGGCCAGTGGATCAGGTACAGGTCGACGTAGTCCAGACCCAGCTTGTCGAGGGAGGCGTCGAACGCGCGGAGCGTCGCGTCGTACCCCTGGTCGCTGTTCCAGAGCTTGGTGGTGACGAAGATGTCCTCGCGGGGCAGGCCGGAATCGGCGATCGCCTTGCCGGTGCCCTCTTCGTTGCCGTAGATCGCCGCTGTGTCGATGCTGCGGTACCCGGCCTCCAGCGCGGTGCTGACCGCCTGGGCGGCCTCGTCGTCCGGCACCTGCCAGACGCCGAAGCCCAGCTGGGGCATCTCGACGCCGTTGTTCAGGGTGATCGGGGATACCTTGCTGCTCACGAGCCCTTGATCCTTCGGTTGTCCGTCAAATGTGTCTCCCATCGTCAACGATCACGAGGCGTGATGCATTCCTGACTCCGGAATCCGCTTCGGCGGGTCTCCGGGGAGCCTCAGGTGCGGTACAGCGCGTCGACCTCGTCGGCGTACGTGTTTTCGATGGCTTTGCGCTTCAGTTTCAGCGACGGCGTCAGCAGGCCGTGTTCCTCGGTGAACGGCTGGGCGAGGATGCGGAAGGTGCGGATGGACTCCGCCTGCGACACCAGCGTGTTGGCGGCGACGACGGCCCGGCGCACCTCCGCCTCCAGGTCCGCGTCGCGCACCAGCTCGGCCGGAGCCAGCTGCGGCTTGGCCCGCATCTGCAGCCAGTGTTCGACGGCCTCCTGGTCGAGGGTGACCAGAGCGGCGACGAACGGCCGGTCGTTGCCGACGACGATGCACTGGTTCACCAGCGGATGGTCCCGAACACGTTCCTCCAGCAGCCCGGGGGAAACGCTTTTGCCGCCGGAAGTGACGAGGATCTCCTTCTTGCGGCCGGTGATGGTGAGGTAGCCGTCCTCGTCGAGGGAGCCCAGGTCGCCGGTGGCCAGCCAGCCGTCGTGCAGCGTCTCGTCGGTGGCCTTGGGATTGTTCAGGTATCCCTGGAAGACGTTCCCCCCGCGCAGCCAGATCTCCCCGTCGTCCGCGAGATGCACGGTCATGCCGGGGATGGCCTGGCCGACGGTGCCGTACCGGGTGCGCCCGGGCGGGTTGGCGGTCGCGGCCGCCGTCGACTCGGTCAGGCCGTAGCCCTCGTAGATCTGCACGCCCGCGCCGGCGAAGAACAGCCCCAGCCTGCGGTCCATCGCCGAGCCGCCGGACATGGCGTGCCGGACCCGGCCGCCCATCGCGGCGCGCACCTTGGAGTAGACGAGCTTGTCGAACAGCTGGTGCTGCACGCGCAGACCCGCCGACGGTCCCGGTCCGGTGCCCCAGGCCTTCGCCTCCACGGCCTCCGCGTACTGCACGGCCACCCCGACCGCCTTCTCGAACGGCCCGGCCTTCCCCTCCCGCTCCGCCTTGCGGCGGGCCGCGTTGAAGACCTTCTCGAAGATGTACGGCACGGCCAGGAAGAAGGTCGGCTTGAAGGCGGCGAGGTCGGGCAGCAGGGCGGCGGCGTGCAGTTGCGGCTGGTGGCCGAGGCGGACCCGGCCGCGGATCGCGGCGACCTCCACCATCCGCCCGAAGACGTGCGCGAGCGGCAGGAACAGCAGGGTGGCCGCCTCGTCGCCCCGACGGGAGTGGAACACCGGCTCCCAGCGCTCGATGACCGTGTCCGCCTCGAACATGAAGTTGCCGTGCGAGATGACGCAGCCCTTGGGGCGGCCGGTGGTGCCGGAGGTGTAGATGATCGTGGCGACCGAGTCGGGCGTGACCGCCTCCCGGTGCCGGTGCACCACGTCGTCGTCCAGCCCGGCGCCGGCCTCGTAGAGCTCCTGCACACAGCCGGAGTCGAGCTGCCAGAGTCTGCGCAGCGCGGGTAGGCGGTCGATGACGGTGGCGATCGTCATCGCGTGGTCCTCGTGCTCCACGACGGCGGCCGTGACCTCCGCGTCGTACAGCATCCAGAAGCACTGCTCGGCGGAGGACGTCGGATAGACCGGCACCACCTGGGCGCCGATGGTCCACAGGGCGAAGTCGAAGAGGGTCCACTCGTACCGGGTGCGCGACATGATCGCGACGCGGTCGCCGAAGCGGACGCCCTGCGAGAGCAGGCCCTTGGCGAGCGCCAGGACCTCGTCGCGGAACTCGGCGGAGGTGACGTCCCGCCACTCGCCCCGTTCGACCTTGCGGCCGAGCGCGATGTGCTGCGGATCCTCCTGGGCGTGCTGGAAGACGACGTCGGCCAGTCCGCCCACCGGCGGCGCCAGCGCCAAGGGAGGGTTGGAAAACTCGCGCAAATCCCGCACCCCGCTTCTCAATGCCTCACAGCGCGTGAAAGCTACCCCACCCCCGACGGGTGCGGGAGGGGGTGGAAAAGCGAGCGATGCTCTCGTCTGCGCCGGTCAGTGCCGGAAAAAGGGCCCACATGGGGAAGGGTCGGACAGGAAGCTGACGTCCGAGTAAGTTTCGGTGCCGTAACCTCCACCGAATCTTCCCGTTCCGGTCACGCCGTCCGACTCCCCGAGCGGCTCTCGTGCGGCCCTGCACGGCTCCCGTGCGGCCCCTGCGGCTCCCCGTCTCAGGTGCGGCGGCGCAGCCGGTCGCCGGCCGCGAGGATCGCCGTCGCCAGGGCGTCCGCCGCGCCCTGCGCCGACGGGTGGCGGCGGCCGTGCACCAGGACGAAGTCCACCCGGCCAAGCTCCGGCAGCCCCGACCGCTCGGGGACACGGACCAGCCCGGGCGGGACCAGGCCCCGTGAGTGCGCCATCACGCCCAGCCCGGCCAGGGCCGCCGCGATCAGCCCGTTGAGGCTGCCGCTCGTGCACGCGATCCGCCACGCCCGGCCCTGCCGCTCCAGCGCCTCCAGGGCGAGCGCCCGGGTGATGCCGGGCGGCGGGAAGACGATGAGCGGGACCGGGCGGTCGGGGTCCAGGCGCAGCCGCTCCGCGCCGATCCACACCAGCTCGTCGTGGTGGACCAGCTCGCCCCGGCCGTCCTCGGGACGCCGCTTGGCCAGCACCAGGTCCAGTTCCCCGGCGGCCAGCTGCTCGTGGAGGGTGCCGGACAGCTCCACGGTGAGCTCCAGGTCCACCTCCGGGTGGTCGTGGCGGAAGCCCTCGAGGATCTCCGGCAGCCGCGTCAGCACGAAGTCCTCGGAGGCGCCGAAGCGGAGCCGGCCGCGCAGCCGGGTGCCGGTGAAGAACGCCGTCGCCTGCTCGTGCACCTCCAAAATCCGGCGGGCGAAGCCGAGCATCGCCTCACCGTCCTCGGTCAGCTCCACGGAGTGCGTGTCCCGGGAGAACAGCGTCCGCCCGGCCGCTTCCTCCAGCCGGCGCACGTGCTGGCTCACCGTGGACTGGCGCAGCCCCAGCCGACGAGCGGCCTGCGTGAAGCTCAGCGTCTGGGCCACCGCGAGGAAGGTGCGCAGCTGGGACGGGTCGTACATACCGGTCACGGTACCCCCGGAAGGCAGTGGTCATCACAAATCGCGATGACAGTCAGAGGGGTATGCCGGATTCCCGATCACGACGGCGGCGGGCACGATGGTGAGGGCAAGAAGAGCACGAAGAGCATGAGCACGAAGAGCATGAGCACGAAGAGCATGTGGAGCACCGTGAAACGCCTGCGCCGGCCGAGCCGACTGCCGAGCCGTCTGCCGATCGATCCGTACATCCTCCTGCTGCTGGGGACCGTGGGCCTCGCCGCGCTCCTCCCGGCGCGCGGGACGGCCGCCGACGTGGCCTCCGGCGCCTCCACGGCCGCGATCGCCTTCCTCTTCTTCCTGTACGGCGCCCGGCTGTCCACCCGTGAGGCGCTGGACGGCCTGAAGCACTGGCGACTGCACATCACCGTCCTGGCCTGCACGTTCGTCGTGTTCCCGGTGCTCGGCCTGGCCGCCCGCGGACTGGTCCCGGAGGTCCTGACCGACCCGCTCTACCAGGGCCTGCTCTTCCTCACCCTCGTCCCGTCGACCGTCCAGTCGTCGATCGCCTTCACCTCCATCGCCCGTGGCAACGTCCCCGCGGCGATCTGCGCCGGGTCCTTCTCCTCGCTCGCCGGGATCGTCGTCACCCCCCTGCTGGCCGCCGCGCTGCTCGGCGGCACCGGCGGCGGCTTCTCGGCGGACTCGCTCGTCCAGATCGTGCTGAAACTGCTCGTGCCGTTCGCCGCGGGGCAGGTGCTGCGGCGCTGGATCGGCGGTTTCGTCACCCGGCACAAGAAGGTCCTCGGGTACGTCGACCGGGGCTCCATCCTGCTCGTCGTCTACACCGCGTTCAGCGAGGGCATGGTCCAGGGCATCTGGACCCAGGTCGGCGTGGGGCGGCTGGGCGCTCTGATGGTCGTCGAGGCCGTGCTCCTCGCCGTGATGCTCACGCTGACCTGGTACGGCGCGAAGGCACTGCGGTTCGGCCGCGCGGACCGGATCGCGATCCAGTTCGCCGGCTCCAAGAAGTCCCTCGCCTCGGGGCTGCCCATGGCGAGCGTGCTGTTCGGGGCGCACGCCTCGCTGGCGGTGCTGCCGCTGATGCTCTTCCACCAGATGCAGCTCATGGTCTGCGCGGTGATCGCCAAGCGCCGGGCCCGCGACCCGCGGCCGGAACCCGAACGCGACCAGTTCACGCAGCCGTTGACCGGGATTTCCGGTACGGACGGCTGACGACGGATAACGTTCCGTCATGACCGCACCCCTCGTGCTCGACCCCGCGCGCACCGCCCTCGTCCTCGTCGACCTGATGGACCGGATCCTCGCGCTGCCCCTGGCGCCCCGCAAGGGAGCCGAAGTGCTCGCCACCGCCGAGGAGTTGGCAGGCAGGTTCCGTGCGGCCGGGGCTCCCGTCGTCCTCGTCCGCGTCGAACGGCCCGGCGCCGCCGAGCAGCCGCCCGGCAGTTCGCTGGCCCAAGGGCTGCCCCGCGACGGCGACATCGAGGTCGTCAAGCAAACCCTGGGCGGCTTCCACGCCACGGGCCTGGACGACCGGCTGCGCCGGCGCGGTGTCGCCACGCTGGTGTTCGGCGGCATCGCCACCAACCTCGGCGTGGAGTCCACGGCCCGCGCCGCGAGCGACCTCGGCTACGACCTCGTCTTCGTCGAGGACGCTCTGTCCGCCCTCACCGAACCGGAGCACGAGGCGTCGGTACGGCTCGACTTCCCCCGTCTGGGCACGGTGACCTCGGCGGGGCAGGTGACGTTCGGGACGGGATGACGACGGCGCGAGGACCCTTCGGGGCCGGTCAGTCCAGGGCGGCCGTGCTCCGCAGGGCGATACGGTCCTCACCCGCGTACACGTTCATGGAGGAGCCCCGCAGGAAGCCCACCAGCGTCAGCCCGGTCTCCGTCGCGAGGTCCACCGCCAGCGAGGACGGCGCCGAGACCGCCGCGAGCACCGGGATGCCCGCCATCACGGCCTTCTGGGCCAGCTCGAACGACGCCCGGCCCGACACGAGCAGGACGGTGCGGGACAGCGGCAGCGCGCCGTCCCGCAGGGCCCGGCCCACCAGCTTGTCGACCGCGTTGTGCCGCCCGACGTCCTCCCGCACGTCCAGCAGCTCCCCGCCCTCCGAGAACAGCGCCGCCGCGTGCAGCCCCCCGGTCCGGTCGAAGACCCGCTGGGCCGCGCGCAGCCGGTCCGGCAGGGCCGACAGCAGCTCCGGCTCCACCCGCAGCGGCGGCGTGTCGGCGATGGGCCAGCGCGCCGTCGTGCGGACCGCGTCCAGGCTCGCCTTGCCGCACAGGCCGCAGGAGGAGGTGGTGTAGACGTTGCGCTCCAGGGTGATGTCGGGGACGACCACGTGCGGCGCCGTCCTCACGTCCACCACGTTGTACGTGTTCGTGCCGTCCGCCGTCGCCCCGGCGCAGTACACGATGTTCAGCAGATCGGACGCCTCGCCCAGGACCCCCTCGCTGACCAGGAAGCCGGCGGCCAGCGCGAAGTCGTCGCCGGGCGTGCGCATGGTGATGGCGAGCGGCCGGCCGTCGAGCCGGATCTCCAGCGGCTCCTCCGCGACGAGCGTGTCCGGCCGGGTGGAGAGCGCTCCGTCCCGTATGCGGAGCACCTTGCGTCGTTCGGTGACTCGTCCCATGGCGTGATCAGCCCCGGTTCTGTACGTGACCCTGACGATCTCATTGTCCTGCACGCGGAGCGCGGGTCGCGGCCCGGAGGTTAGCGGGAAGCCGACAAGCCCGGCTCGTGTTTCCTGTCGCTTGTCGCGTCCTCGTACCCGCGAGTCACTCACCAGACTGGTGGATCCCGCTACCCAAGGCAACGAGGGGGACCCGCTCATGAACGGCTCGCGCATCACCGCCATCGGCCACTACCAGCCCGCCAAGGTGCTCACCAACGAGGAACTGGCGGGCATGGTCGACACCAGTGACGAGTGGATCACGAGCCGGGTGGGCATCCGCACGCGCCACATCGCGGGCCCCGACGAGCCCGTGGACGAACTGGCCGCGCACGCCGCCGCCAAGGCCCTCGCGACGGCCGGCCTCACCCCCGCCGACATCGACCTCGTGCTGGTCGCCACCTCCACGGCCGTCGACCGCTCGCCCAACATGGCCGCCCGGGTCGCCGCCCGCCTCGGCATCCCGGGCCCGGCGGTGATCGACGTCAACGTGGTGTGCGCCGGCTTCACCCACGCGCTGGCCACCGCAGACCACACCGTCCGGGCCGGGGCCGCGCGCCGCGCCCTGGTGATCGGGGCCGACAAGATGTCCGAGGTGACCGACTGGAACGACCGCACCACCTGCGTACTCGTCGGTGACGGCGCGGGGGCCGCCGTCGTCGAGGCGTCCGACGAGCCGGGCATCGCGCCGGTGCTGTGGGGCTCGGTGCCCGAGATGGGGAACGCGGTGCGCATCGAGGGGCAGCCCGCCCGGTTCGCGCAGGAGGGACAGAGCGTCTACCGCTGGGCGACGACCCGGCTGCCGCCGCTCGCCCGGCAGGCGTGCGAGCGTGCGGGCCTCACCCCCGAGGACCTCGCCGCCGTCATCCTGCACCAGGCGAACCTGCGGATCATCGAACCCCTCGCGCAGAAGATCGGCGCCGTCAACGCGGTGGTCGCGCGCGATGTGACCGATTCCGGGAACACCTCCGCCGCGAGCATCCCGCTCGCCTTCTCCAAGCTGGTCGAGCAGGGCGTGCTCTCCACCGGCGACCCGGTCCTGCTGTTCGGCTTCGGCGGGAACCTGTCGTACGCGGGACAGGTCGTCCGCTGCCCGTGATCGGGCCCCGGCGGGGCGGGGCCCCGGGCCGGTGAATACGCAGGTGAAAGGCACTCCCAAAGCTTGGTATGGTTGTCCTCGTCGCCGCGGGGACCACCCCGCACGGGCGGCAGACACCTTGTCCGGGTGGCGGAATGGCAGACGCGCTAGCTTGAGGTGCTAGTGCCCTTTATCGGGCGTGGGGGTTCAAGTCCCCCCTCGGACACTCAACTGGGACGTTCACGAGATCGTCCCGAAGCGTTCACGAATTACCGGTCGAGTCATGTGACTCACCGGTATTTCGTCGTTTCTGGGGCCTCGGGCCTCGTGATCGGCTCGATGAGGGGGTGAGGCGGTGGCGGTCCAGGTACTGCGGCACTCGCGTGGCGGAGGCTCGACCTGCTCGGTCGGAAGCGGTCGCGCCTGGGGCGGGTCGGAGGGCTCACCGGGGTTGGGGTGTGGCGCTCTGTTGGTGATCAGCACGTCCGGCGGCGACTCATCTCCTCGCGCCGGGTCATGACCCGCCGGAAGTCCGTGTCCGGCTTGTCGCCGATGTAGAGACCGGCCGCCACCTGCGCCAGTTCGGGCTGTGCCAGGTAGTCGCCGATACGGCCCGCCTGGTCGGTGGCGAGCGCGTTCATCGGGTACAGCAGCACGGCCTTCACCCCGCGCCGCCTCAGTGCCTTCTGCTGCCGACAGTGGTCGAGCACGGGAATCAGGAACGACTCGGTCTTGCCGGATCCGCGTGCCGGTCGTCACGAGTGTCGGCTCGGCGGCGCCTTTGTACGTGCTCAGCCGCTCCCACGCCGTCGCCTGGTGCCGCCACGGCGTGAACGACGGCTGCCACTCCAGCGCCGACTGCCACCCGTCGCCGGCGGGTGGAACGGCGTCCTGATCCGCAGGTACGACCCCCGGAAGATGCCCGTCTCCGGATCCCGAGGAGCCGCTCCAGCGCGAGCCGCGTGTCCTCCTCGGCCAGCGCGTAAGTCGTCGTGAGGTACTGCGTCAGACTGCCGCGGAGCTGCGCGGCGGCCAGGGTGGTCTTCACGAGGACCTTTCGGACAGGACGGTTACCGGGACCGCCGGGTACGCGGAGCTATGACACCGACGCAAGGCAGCGTGACGACCGGCGTCACAAATAACGCCCACCTCGGGCATCGGTACCTACCTGGTCGAATCCCGGACCCCGGCCGCGCGGCAAGGACGGGCCGCGGGTGCCCGGTGATGCCCATGACCGGACGGCGCCTTCCCGCCGACTGCCCTCCCCTGGGCCGCCGCTGGGGGCCGGCCTCCGGAGAGCGCGAGGTTAGGATCACTGCGAATACGCGATTTTGTCATGCCGAGGTACACGGGGGCGGAGGTACGGAGCATGGGCGTACGTGGTGCGGGCGCGGGCCAAGAGGGCGGCGTCGAGCCAGGACCTCACCAAACTGGCCGATGACCTCGACGACATGCAGGATCACCTGGACAAGCAGGTCAGGCGCATGGACGCGATCGTCGACCGCATCGAGGCGGGTTGGCGAGGACCGGCGGCGACGGCGTACCGCGGGTTCCACCGGGCAGCGGCCGAGGACGCCGTGCGCATCCGCGAAGTGATCCGGCACCTCGAGCAGGCCGTGCGTCTGAGTCGGGACGGTTTCACGGAACAGGAGCTGGACGTGATGGCCCGACTGGGGAGCATTCCGGTGGACATCGACAGCGAGGTCGACAAACTGTCGACACCGAATCCGGAGACGACCGGGCCCATCCCTCCGCGCAGCAGTCTCGACTCCTTCTGACGGCCTCTCCGAGAACCTCTGCCGCAACCGCGACGACGACACCTACGAAACGGGGAACCATGCCGACCGGGAGCGCGGACGACGGGCACATCACCGTCTCCTTCGCCACCCTCCGCGAACTCGCAGCCGAACTGGAGGACATCCTCAAAAAGCTCAACGACAGTCTGGACGACCTCCACGACCGGGTCGTGCCGGTCGTGCTGTCGTGGGAGGGGGAGGCCCGCGAGGTCTTCGTCGAAAAGCTCGACGAGTGGGACCGTTCGGCCGAGGACCTCCAGGCGGCCCAGAAGTGGCTGCACGAGTGTGCGACCACGAGCCACATCAACTATGCGGCAGCACACCAGGCCGTGCTGCGCGGCTGGGGGGCCGGCTGATGGGGACGCCACCGCCGGGCCAGAACGGCACCATAGACGTCAAGCCGGCCGACCTCCACCGCGTCTCCGGCGGTGTGGCGAGCCAGCAGACGGTGATGGACAAAGGTGCCAAGAGCCTGCTCGACGACCTGCACAAGTACCCGGACGCCGGCGGCTACGGCACCTCGCCCCAGGCGTTCGCGACGTCGTACGTCAAGGTCGGCAACCGCTTCCTCGAGGTGTGGGCCAAGAGCGTCGTCAGCATCGGGGGAGCGGCAGTCGGCTTCACCTCGACGGCCAACATCTATGCGAAGGCGGAGGCGGCCAACGATCCCACGGGGAAGGCGAAGCCGGTCGTCTAGCCGTTGCCGAAGGTCATCGAGAAGCCGCCCGCCTACGGCTCCGTGCCGAATCTGAAGTGGGGCGACGACGACGGCGGCGACGACTTCATCCGCGGGATCCTCGAGTGGGTGCCCGAGCCGGTCCGGGACGTGCTGAGACCGGTGGTGAAGCACGCCTTCCGGATGGGCAAGGTCGCCGAGGTCTATCCGTTTCCACAGCAGCACTACCTGAACTCGCTGTCCAAGGCGTGGATGGCGACGACCGCCTCGCTCTCCACGGGCGGAGAGCGGGCTGACCGGGAACGTCAGCAGCATCACGCAGCAGACCAACAGCGAGTGGCACGACGCGATGCGTCAGTTCTGCAGTTCGCTGTGGGGCACGACGGCGTGGGGCAAGAGCCGCGAGGGCTACGAGTGGAAACACGACAGCTCCTCCTCGCAGACCGCCACGCACCCCGTGATGACCGTGCTCTTCGACACGGCTCAGAAAGTCAGCGATCTCCTCTACGACTTCGCCGAGGCGGCCGTCTATCTCAATCGCGAGGTGTGGGACGTCTACATCGAGGCCGTGCGCGACGCGATTCCCAAGGTCGAGGTCAACCTCAAGGACGGCGTCGGCATGGACGACGTAAAGGGCCTGGTCAAAGGCGTGGTCAAGGGGGTCGGCAAGGGCGCGAGCCAGCTGGGCCAGGGCATCGTCCTGAACATGGACACCGCCAAGCTGAACTCGATCGTCACCGAGTACAACCGACGGGTCGACGCGCTCGTCCCGCAACTTGACGCGCTCATGGATCCGTTGGACGAGGCGCACCGGAGCGCTCCGAAGTTCGAGGCCCAGGAGGCCCGTGCGGAAGGCTTCGGTATGAGGGCGCTCAACGATTTCAAGACCGAGCATCGCTGGACCGATCCGGAGGACACCAAAAACGGCGTCTACCGGATTGATCTGGCGAGTAGCGAATGGCTTGAGAACGGACACACCCTGGACAGACACGTCGGAAAGAGCTCGGAGCAACTCGCTCAGCGCCTTCGTGACCAGGGCGACCCTCCGGGCGGGAGCTGGGTGCACGGGAAACCGAGCATCGGGGGTGCTTCGACCTTTACCGATCTGAAGAGCGCGCAGCGGTATACGCAGTACAACATCGACGCTCATTCCGCCGAGATCAAGGCGTGGCTGGACGGCCCACCCGACCCCAATAATCCGTACAAGAAAATTGTTGGCCCAGGGCCCAACGGAGAAGTCACGGGTATCGGTGTGAGGAAGCAGCCATACGACCCATCCGATCCCATGACGGGTTTCAAGGAAGGAGGAATGAATGTCAAATCCATTGAAGTGAAGAACATTGATACGCGCCTGAAGTACGATCCCAACCTTGATCCGCCGTTCGTTGTCGTGACGTCCATGCCGGCGCTGTGACCGTTCCGTTTGAAAGGAGAACGCCCACCATGACCCAAGCCACATGGGAGGACGCCGTCTTGCGTCTGTTGGATGACGTGTACACCTTCGCTGCAACCGGCCCGAGGACCCCCGCCGGCTGGCAAAGGGACGCGCTGGCGGTGATGAACCGGGAGGTCGACGATCCTCGCGGATGGATCACCTTGGACTGGGACAAGAAGCGCGACGAGGAGCGGACCGGGAGCCGGTCCTGTTATCCCTTCGTCTCCCTGTCCGAGGAGGGTCTGGGTAGCCGGCTGTACCCGGTGACGGCCGACACGGCCGTTCGCCTCCTGGTCGAGATGACATACGAATGGGGCCCGGCCGGAGCGGAGGAACAGACCAGGGCGGCACTCGCTGACGCCCGAACCGTGCTCGACCGGTACGGAGACCGAATCTCTTGCTACAGCAACGTCTCCGAAGCGCGGAATACCCCGTCACCGGATCTCACGAACGGGGTTACCGGCTGGATGCCTCTCACTGAGTTCATCGGCGACTTCGGGTTCGTCGTCGTCTCACCGGAAGAGGTTGGCGTCTTCTGGTCGTTCGATGCCAGGTGAAGGGGGCCACTGTGGTGCGTACCCGAAGCGCGACCTACCCCGACCGCGAAACCGCTCAATGGGCCACGCAGCGGGTCGTCACTGCGAATGAGCAGGTCATTCACCGGTGGCTGGCGCGATCCACGAGGTCACGACTGACCATCGAGGCTTCCTGGCCCTCCCGGTCCGAGCCCGTCGGGCAGGTACTCCTGCAGGCGATGATGCTGGCGGGACGGGAGCCCGTCGATGTGCGGGCCGCGCGAGTGATCCTCAAACGCGATGCGTCCCGTCCCCACGGGTTCGTGGTGCAGTCCACGTTCCCCATTTATCTGTGACCCAGTAGAGGCTGAATACACGTGCCCCTGACCCCTCTCGAGCATGACCGGCGCTACGGCGAGCTGGACCAGGTGATCCGCGCCTACGCAGGCCAGCCGGCTGACGACACACCGGAGCGCCCGAGCCAGGCGTTGACCGCCTACCTGCGGCACACCTGGCACACCCGCCCGTGGGCGCTGGCTGTCGCGGAGCGGCAATTGCGCGAGTACGCGGAGCACCCGCCGGGACGACTGCGCCGGCGCCTGGGGGAGTTCTACGCCATTCCCGACGTCGGACTGCCCGAGAGTGACATTCAGCAGTGGCTCCACTGCCTCGCCGACCATATCGAGCACAGCGTCACGGAGGGAGCGGTTCCGCCCCCGGCCGTGCCCACGACCCACTGGGAGTGGCACACGCGCTTCCCGGAGCTCGGGCAGTTCCTCGGCGGCTGGTTCTCCCAGGACATGCCGGACGAGTTCGATGACCACGACGCGGCCGTCGCCGACTACCTCGCGCACACCGACCCACACCTCGTCGCCCGGCTGGCCGGTGAGCTCCACGAACTCCTCGCCCTCGACCTGGACGAGTCGGACTACGCTCTGGCCGCCGCAGAGCTGGGAATGGAGGTCGACCCTCCGGCCCCGTACACCCCCAACGGCTGGTTCGCCTCCGTCGCCGCCCGGCTCATGGTGCCGCGAGCCGAGTACGGGCCGCCGGTGCCGGGTGGTGACCAGTCCGGTCGCGAAGATCCAGGAGACGAACAGTGACGCGTGGCAGGACGAGCCGACAGAGCTCATGGGGACGGCCGACGCGTGAGCTGAGTGGGTACGCGAGTGCCGGGCGGCATCCCAGGGCCGATCCCGCTCCGGACGGACCATGGCCTCTCGTCTCCGCCATCGCCGCCGAGGTCCACGACCTCGTGCGCTGGCTGCACGAGGAGTATGGGCACCGGTACGGCTCGGACCCGGGGCATGCCGGTGGTCCGACCGGGACGACGCCAGCGTGAGCGGTGTCACCCTCGCAGCGTAGATGACGGCGACCCGTTGCGCCCGCGAGACCCAGCTGTGCAGCGTCCCGGGATGGACGCCCAGATCCTCGGCCACCTCCAGCAATCGGCTTCCCGGTCTCCGTCACGATCCGTGCCGCCCCCTCGCGGAACTCGGCGTCATAGATGCGCTTCCTGGATGCCATGACCCCAACTATCCCTCCGGTCACGGTCTCCACAGCAGGAAGGGGAGGTGCAGCGTGAAGGATCTCCCAGACCGTCGACGCGGCGATGAGATGGCCCGATCTGGAGAGCTCGCCCTGGATGCAGCTGTGGCCTCTCCATGGCTGACGCCGCTCCCAGACCAGGGGGCACAGGCCACGGGATCTCCGCGACGCTCAAACATGCATATGCATAAGGGCGCTGTGCCTGGCCAGGGGATCTCATGAACGACCCACTCATCACAAACCCGCATCCGGGGGACACCCGGTGCGGGTTTTGTCGTATGCGCCCGCCGCCCGCCGCCCGCCGCCCGCCGCCCGCCGCCCGCCGCCCGCCGCCGATCTCCTCGAATGCCGCGGAACACCGTTATGCCGCAGAGCGCTGTTACGTCGCAGAACACCGTTACGTCGCAGAGCGCCGTTATGCCGCGGAACCCCGTTTATCGCTTCCGGGCGGCGCGGCCTGTCGCGGAGCTGTCGGAAGGCTGTCTGACGGGCCGTCAATGACCGTCAAGGGTACGTATGTTGGCGGTCGTTGATCGCACCTTGTGGTGATACGATCACGGCGCTTGTAGAGCGGGCGGATGGGTGGAAGACGACATCCTCGACTACGGGGACGGTCCGGGCGTTGACCCCGCTGCGGGCGGTCCGCCGGTCCACCCGCATTGACGGGAATTCAGCACTGGCCGTCAGTCGCCTGAAGAGAGTCTTATGACTGATTACATACAGAACCCGGTATTCTGGGCTCTCCTCGTCGCCGTGATCGTCGCAGTCGCCCTCCTTGTTCGCCAGCGGAGGGCCACGCGCACGTTAAGGCAGGAGTTCGCAGATCTCAGGGCTCAGCACACCGAGCTGGAGAACGGGTACGCGAAATCCGTCGAGGCAGCCCAGGACAGAGCCGAAGAGGCAACGAAAACCGTCCTGAAGTCCGCGATGCGGACCCTTCAGGGCCTCGCCGCGGAACAGCAGTTGATCGTTTCCCGGCTGCAGAACAAATACGGCGAGTCGGTCATCCTCCAGGATCTCCTGGAGATCGACCACACCAACTCCCAGTTCGGCCGCCGGGCCCAGTCCATCGCGGTGCTCTGCGACGGTTGGCTCGGCCGCCAGCGCGACGTGGCCTCGGTGTACGACGTGGTCCGCAGCGCCCAGGGCAGGATCCGCCACTACCGGCGGGTGGAAATCCTCTCGCAGGTCGATTTCGGCATCACCAGCCGCGCCGTCGAACCGGTGGCGCTGGCCCTCGCCGAAATGCTCGACAACGCCACCAGCTATTCCAGCCCGGACACCGTCGTCGAAATCAACATCCGCACCGTCCCCAAGGGAATCTGCATCGTCGTGGACGACGCGGGTGTCGGAATGAACGACGAGGAGCGGGCCCGCGCGGAGAAACTGCTGTCGAGCGAACGCGTCTCCGGCGTCTCGGCGCTCGGAAACCCGCCCCAGTTCGGATTCGCGGTGATCGGCGTCCTCGCCGAACGCTTCGGCTTCGAGGTGTCGGTCGACTCCTCCTCGCCCTACGGCGGCGTACGGGCGGTCCTCCTCCTGCCGCACGACCTGCTCACCAGCGCGCCCGAGCAGAAGGAGCCGGCCCCGGCCGTCACCGCGGCCCCGGCCCCCGCCCCCACCCGCGGCGGGCCGGAACCCGTACCCACCGCGACCGGCACCACGGCCGACGGACTGCCCAAGCGGCGCCGCAAGAGGCCGATGGCCATCGTCCCCGGCAGCGCGTCGAACGCCCCCTCCACCGCCCGCTCGGGCGCGGAGACGGCGGCGATCATGGGCGCGTTCCAGCGCGGCACCCAGTCGGGCCGACGGGCCACCCCTGCGGACAACGCGGAACAGACGAGCAGCACACGCGGTACGAGAAACGAAGGGCATGAGTTCTCGTGAACGACGATCTGTCATGGATGCTTGACAGCGCCCTGGAGATTCCCGGGGCCCTGCACGCCGTCCTGATCTCCGCCGACGGGCTGCTGATGGCCCGGACACAGGACTTCGGCAAGGACGACGCGGACCGGGTCGCCGCCGCGATGAGCGGCGTGCAGTCGCTCAGCCGCTCCCTCGCCTTCTTCTGCGAGGACACCACCCAGAGGTGGCGGCAGACCCTGGTCGAGTTCGACGGGGGCTGGGTCTTCCTCATCTCCGCCGGCGAGGGCGCCTACCTCGGCGTCTCGGCCTCCCCGGACGTCGACATGGCTGACATCACCTTCCGGATGCAGCAGCTCGTCGGCCAGCTCGGCAAGGCCCTGACGACACCGCCGCGTGAGAACCTCGGCGTGCGCTCATGACGGGTTTCGGTGAACTCGAGCCGCAGACACCGGAGTTAGTGCGTCCGTACGTCATCACCAAAGGACGCGGACTGCCCGACGAGGAGAAGCTCTCCCTCATCACCCTGGTCACGGCGACCGCCGACCACCGGCAGCGGCCCACCCGGCTGTCCCCGGAGGAGCAGAAGCTGCTCGACCTGTGCTCCGCCGGCTACCTCTCGGTCGCCGAGATCGCGGGGCACACCCAACTGCCCCTCGGCGTGGTGAAGATCCTGCTCGCCGCCCTCACCGAGGGCGGCTACCTCGTCACCCGCCCGCCCGTGCAGCGGGCGCCCCTCGCCGACCGGGAGATCCTGGAGGAGGTGCTGAATGGTCTCAGGGCCAAGTTTGGATGAGCAGGCGTACGTCCGCGGCGGTGCGACGCAGACCGCCGTGAAGATCCTCGTCGTCGGCCACTTCGCGGTGGGCAAGACCACGTTCATCGGCGCGATCTCCGAGATCGAGCCGCTGTCCACCGAGGAGACGATGACACGGGCCGCCGAGTCCGTCGACGACCTCAAGGGCGTCCAGGGCAAGACCACCACCACGGTCGCCATGGACTTCGGCCGCCTCACCATCAGCGACCGGGTCGTGCTCTACCTGTTCGGAACGCCGGGCCAGCAGCGCTTCGTGCAGATGTGGGAGGACATGGCCCGGGGCGCGCTCGGCGCGCTGGTGCTGGTCGACCCCGAGCGGCTCGCGGACTCCTTCGCCGTGATCGACCTCATCGAGCAGTACGGCCTCGACTACGCCATCGCCGTCAACCACTTCGACGGCAGCCCCCTGCGGGACGAGAACGCCCTGCGCGAGGCGCTGGACCTGCTCGACGACACCCCCGTCGTCACCTGCGACGCGCGGGACGAGCAGTCGTCGGCCGAAGCGCTGATCACTCTCGTCCGCCATCTGCAGGACCGTGCCCACTAGGAGCAACACATGGACCGCCCCACCGCTCCGGCGCCCCCGCCCGGGTGCCCGGCGCACAACAGCGGCGGCGCAGTGCCGCTGCACGGGCCGGAGTTCGCCGCCGACCCACAGGCCTACTACGCCTACCTGCGGCACTTCGGGCCCACCGCGCCCGTCGAGCTCGCCCCCGGCGTCGAGGCCACCCTCGTCACCGACTACGCCACCGCGCTGCACCTCCTGCAGGACTCGGCCTCGTTCCGCAAGGACTCCCGCCGCTGGCGTGACTTCAACGACGGCAAGATCGCTCCGGACAGCCCCGTGGTGCCCCTCCTGTCGTACCGGCCGAACTGCATGTTCAGCGACGGCGCCGAACACCTGAGGCTGCGTCAGGCGATCACGGACAGCATGGCGCGCATCGACTCGCGCCAGCTGAGCCAGTCCACCGAGCGGATCTCCGACTTCCTCATCTCCCAGTTCAGCGCCCGCGGTTCCGCCGACCTGGTCGGCGGCTACGCCCGGCAGCTGCCGCTGTTCGTGTTCAACGAGCTGTTCGGCTGCACCGCCGACATCGGCGACCGCGTGTTCTTCGGCATCTCCGGCATGTTCGACGGGGTCAACGCCGAGAAGGCGATCGCCGTGCTGTTCGAGGCGGTCGGCGAGCTCATCGCGCTCAAGCGGGCCAAGCCCGGCGACGACGTCACCTCCTGGCTGATGCAGCATCAGTCCGCGCTCAGTGACGAGGAGATGGTCCACCAGCTGGCCCTGCTGCTCGGGGCGGGCGCCGAGGCACTGGTCAACCTCATCGGCAACACCCTGCACCGGCTGCTCACCGACGACCGGTACGCCTACAAGGGCGGACTGATCGAGGAGGCACTGGACGACACGCTGTGGGAGAACCCGCCGATGACGAACTACGCGGCCCACTACCCGGTGGCCGACATGGAGTTCGCCGGCCAGAAGCTCTCGGCGGGCGACCTGGTGCTGGTGAGCTTCGCCGCCGCCAACACCGGCCCGGCGCTGACGGCGGCCCGGCAGGCGGGCAGCAACCGGGCGCACCTGGCGTGGAGCGCGGGCCCGCACGCCTGCCCCTCCAAGGACCCCGCCCGGCACATCGCCGTCGCCGCCATCGAGAACCTGCTCAACCAGCTGCCGGACGTCGAACTGTCCGTCCCGGAGGACAGTCTGACGTGGCGGCCGGGGGCGTTCAGCCGTGGTCTGACCACTCTGCCCGCGCGGTTCACCCCGGTCCAGCCGGTGCGCCGACCGGCCGCGCAGACCCGCACGGAGGCGCCCTCGGCTCCCAGGGCGGGCACCGGCCGCAGGGGTGAACGAGGAGGCATGTGGAGCCAGTTCCTCAACTGGCTGACGAAGTGATTCACACGACATCCACAGCCTTCCCGACAACTGCATGAAGTTTCAACGGCGGGGGTAGTGAGCAACGCGGAACCCGTGTTGCTCACGAGAAGAAGGAGGTGTCGTGGACCTCATGTGCCTCGACGCCGAAGCCGTCAGACCCGACACCGGACGGCCCCAGCCCGCGCCCCACATAGCCTGGGGGCGCGTCGCCGCCCCCATCCGCCGGGATCAACTCCACACGCACGACAGCGAGATACCCGCCCCGACCGGCGGGTATCTTCATGCCCGCCCCCTCGCCCACGGGGAGGCACGGTGACCGCACCCAGGTTCAACGGGTCGAGGAAAACAGGCACTTCGACGCTCGGCTCCCTCACCTCCGCCCAATTGGAGCGCCTGTGCGGCGTCGCCGGGCTGAGCCCCGTCGACGCGAAGACCTACGCCGCCGTGCTCACCGAGGCGCTGGGACCGGTCGCCGAACGGCCGCTGCACCTTCCGCCGCCCTCGCGGACCTTCCTCTCCGACGACCACACGCCGGTCGAGTACTCGCTCTCCTTCCTCCCGGACGGCACCTGCGCCCTGCGCGTCCTCGTCGAACCCGGCTGCGCGGCCCCCGACCTGGCGCGAAACGGCCGCGTCGGACTCGACGTCATCCGCGACATGGCCTACCGCTGGGGCTTCTCCACCGACCGGCTCGACGAGCTGGAGGACCTCTTCCTGCCGCCCGCCCCGCAGGGAGCCCTCGCCCTGTGGTGCGCCCTGGAGCTGCGCCCCGGCGGCATTCCCATGCTGAAGGTGTACCTGAACCCGGCCGCCAACGGGGCCGAGCGCTGCGCCGAGACGGTGCGCGAGGCCCTGGACCGGCTCGGCCACGGGCAGGCGTTCGCCTCACTGCCCCCGGCCGACGGCTACCCCTTCCTCGCCCTGGACCTGGGCGACTGGGAGAGCCCGCGGGTCAAGGTCTACCTGCGTCACGACCGCCTCTCCGTCGCAGAGGCGGCCGGCCTGTCCCGGATGGACGCCGGTCCCGGCCCGGCGGAGATCGAGCGGTTCCTGCGCACGGCTTCGGGACTCGGGGAGAGCGTCTTCGGCGACGACCTCTTAGACGTCTTCGAGACCGGCCCCGACGGAGCGGAACGGCTCACCGGACGTCCCGTCCTGACATGTCATGCCTTCACCAAGACGAGCGTCGGGCGTCCCACCGGCTTCACCCTGCACGTCCCGGTCCGGGGCTACGCGGAGCACGACGGCGAGTCCCTCTCCCGGGCCACCGACCTCCTGCGCGCCTACGGCATGGACCCCGCTCCGCTGCCCAGGGCCCTGGCCGCCGTCACCTCGCGCCCCCTGAAGGACGGGGTGGGACTCGTCGCCTACCTGGCGCTGGCCCACCAGCAGGGCCGCCCCCCGCGCGTGACCACGTACATCTCCTCGGAGGCGTACGACGTCCGCCCGCCCGCCACCCCCCGCCCCGTCACCGCCGCCACGGCGACCGGCTGACGCACGCAGCGCAGGGCCCGGAGGGGAGCCGTACACCGCCGCACCGCTCCCCTCACCGCCTCACCCGCTCACACCTCGCCCAGCTCCCGCAGGTAGGGCTCCACGTTGACCTGGATCGACGCGCCCTCCGTCTGGCCGTACTGGCCTGCGATGCCCGCGAGGTGGGTGGCGATCTCCTTGTGCATGACCTCCGGTTCCGGGAGGACGGCGTCGCCCGTGACGAGGCGCGCGATCCACCGCGACTGGGCCTCCACGAGCCGGGTGATGGAGCCCAACGGCCGCACCAGGCCCACGAAGTAGAGCCCGGTCCGGTCGGCGGCCACGACCCGCTTGTACAGCTCGACCGACCCCTGCGCGCCGACGGGGCAGCCGGCCGGCAGGAACGGGAAGGACATGCGGTAGCCGGTGCAGTGGACGACGGCGTCGGCCCGCTCCGAGGTGCCGTCGGTGAAGACCACCCGGTCGCCGTCGAAACGCTCGATCGCGGGCCTGGGCGTGATCGCGCCGTGGCGGATACGGCTGAGGAGCTCGTCCGAGATGGTGACGGCCGAGGCGAAGAGCGGGTGGTCGGGCTCGGGCAGCCCGTAGTCGGCGAGCCGGCCGCGGATGACGAGCAGCGCCTGCTCGACGAAACGCCGCTGCTCGGCCAGGGACATGGCGGACCACCAGGGCGCGCGGGCGATCTCGTCCAGCGGCATCCCGAACAGCTGCTTGGGCAGGACGTGCAGCCCGCGGCGCACGGAGAGCAGGGTCCGCGCGGCGTGCCGGGAGAGGTCCGCGGCGATGTCCACCGCCGACGCGCCGAGCCCCACGACGACGACGTCCTGGCCCGCGAACTCGGCGCCGTCGTGGTAGTCGAGGGCGTGCAGGATCCGCCCGGTGAACGTGTCGGAGCCGGGCGGCGGAGCGGGCAGGGACGGCTCGGAGTTGTGCCCCGACGCGACGACCACGTGGGCGAAGCTCCGCGAGGCGCGCGCGCCGCCGGCGTCGAGGCTGTCGACGGTCCACGTCCCGTCCTCCTCCTGCCGTACGGACTCCACGGTCGTCCCCGTCTCGACGTGGTCCAGGACGCCGGCCCACTCGGCGAAGGAGCGCAGGTACGCGGCGACGTCGCTGTGCCGGGGGTAGGTGGGGTAGGAGGCCGGCATCGGGAAAGCGGCGTAACCGGTCAGGTCCTTGGCGGTGTTGAGGTGCAGCGACAGATAGCCCGGGCCGCGCTCCCCGGCCTGGGGCCGCCGCCAGATGCCGCCGACGTCGGGCGCCTGCTCCAGGCAGACGAACTCGATGCCCGCGGACTTGAGCGCGTGTGCCGTCGCCAGCCCCGACAGACCCGCACCGACGAGACACACACGCACGACTTCCCCCACTGGAACGACCCCGCCTTCATCGGACACGCGCAGTGCCTGCCCATCCTCTGTCTACAGCAACCCGCGAGAAAGATCACAGGAGTTGGGGGTGGCGGCCGGGGAGCGGGGCGATTGCGGGACGGCGTGCGGTGATTGCGCCCCACGCTCACGCAGCGGCGGTCGCGCCCGGCTCTCGTGTCGCGCGGTGCGGTCAGGACTCTGCGGACGCCCACATGCCCCGGACGTGTCCCAGGTGCCGTGTCATGACCTCGCGCACGGCCCGTTCGTCCCGGGCGATCAACGCGTCCAGCAGCTCCAGGTGTTCCTCCGCCGAGGCCGGCAGACGACCCGACGCGGAGAGCGCGGTCAGGCCGTACAGCCGGGCCCGGCCGCGCAGGTCGCGGACCACCTCGACCAGGTGGGCGTTGCCGGCGAGGGCGAGCAGGTCCAGATGGAAGCGGGTGTCGGCCTCGACGTAGGCGATGAGGTCGCCCGCCGCGGCCGCGGCGACGATCTCCCGGGCGGCCGGACGCAGCGCCTCCAGCGCCACCGGGTCGGCGCTCGTCGCCAGCGCGGCCACCGTGGGGATCTCGATGAGCGCCCGGACGTGCGTGTACTCGTCGAGCTGCCGCTCGGAGACGTCGGTGACCCGGAACCCCTTGTTGGGGACCGCGTCGACCAGGCCCTCCTTGGCGAGGTCGAGCAGCGCCTCCCGCACGGGCGTCGCCGACACGCCGAACCGTGCGGCCAGCGCCGGCGCCGAGTACACCTGACCGGGACGCAGTTCGCCGGCGATAAGCGCCGCCCGCAGCGCCTCGGCGACCCGCTCGCGGTAGCTGCTGCGACGCCCCCCGAGCACGGGAAGCCGCGGTGCGGCGGGCCGTGCGGCGCCGGAGGCTCCGCCGGTCACAGCACGAACCCGGCGGGGAACGGGTCGGTCGGGTCCAGCAGGTACTGGGCCGTGCCGGTGATCCAGGCGCGGCCCGTGAAGCTGGGCAGCACCGCCGGACGTCCGGCCACCTCCGTAGTCCCGAGCAGCCGCCCGGTGAAGCGCGTGCCGATGAACGACTCGTTGACGAACTCGGTGTGCAGGGGGAGTTCACCGCGTGCGTGCAGTTGCGCCATGCGCGCGCTGGTCCCCGTGCCGCAGGGCGAGCGGTCGAACCAGCCCGGGTGGATGGCCATCGCGTGCCGGGAGTGACGGGCGGTGGCGCCGGGCGCGTAGAGGTGCACGTGGTGGCAGCCCCGGATCGACGGGTCCTCCGGATGCACCGGCTCCGCCTCGGAGTTGATCGCCTCCATCAACGCCAGCCCGGCCCGCAGGATGTCGTCCTTGCGTGCCCGGTCGAAGGGCAGCCCGAACTCCTCCAGCGGAAGGATCGCGTAGAAGTTCCCGCCGTACGCGAGGTCGTAGGTCACCGTACGGCCGTCGGGCAGTGTCGCCTTCCTGTCCAGGCCGACGGCGAAGGAGGGCACGTTGCGCAGCGTCACCGCGCGGGCCGCGCCGTCCTCGACCGCCACCTCGGCGACGACCGGCCCCGCCGGGGTGTCCAGACGGATGGTGGTCACCGGTTCGACGACCTCCACCATGCCCGTCTCGACGAGCACGGTCGCCACCCCGATCGTGCCGTGACCGCACATCGGCAGATAGCCGGAGACCTCGATGTAGACCACGCCCCAGTCGCAGTCCGCCCGGGTGGGCGGCTGGAGGACCGCACCGCTCATCGCCGAGTGGCCGCGCGGCTCGTTCATCAGCAACTGCTTGATGTCGTCGCGGTGTTCACGGAAGTACAGCCGGCGCTCGTTCATCGTGGCCCCGGGGATCGTGCCGATCCCGCCGGTGATCACCCGGGTGGGCATGCCCTCGGTGTGCGAGTCGACGGCGTGCAGGACGAGTCTGCTGCGCATGGGAACTCCCTTCTGGGAACGGCGGTCACGCGAGCCCGGCGGCGACGGCCTTCTCGGTGGCCGCCCGGACGGCCGCCTCCTGCTCCGGCGGCAACGGGACCCGCGGCGGCCGGCAGGGGCCGCCGTACCGGCCCACGACGTCCATCGACATCTTGATGGCCTGCACGAACTCCACCCGTGAGTCCCAGCGCAGCAGCGGGTGCAGCTGCCGGTACAGGGGCAGCGCCGCGGTGAGGTCCCCGGCCACGGCGGACCGGTACAGCTCGACCGAGGCGCGGGGGAGCGCGTTGGGGTACCCGGCCACCCAGCCCTTCGCACCGGCCACCGCCAGCTCCAGCAGCACATCGTCCGCGCCGATCAGCAAGTCGAGTTCCGGTGCGAGTTCGGCGATGCGGTAGGCGCGGCGCACATCGCCCGAGAACTCCTTCACCCCGTGGATCAGTCCCTCTCCGTGCAGCCGGGCGAGGAGTTCGGGCACGAGGTCGACCTTGGTGTCGATCGGGTTGTTGTACGCCACCACGGGCAGGCCCGCCTTCGCCACCTCGGCGTAGTGCGCCACCACCGACCGCTCGTCGGCGCGGTAGGCGTTGGGCGGCAGCAGCATCACCGCTGCGCAGCCCGCATCCCGCGCCTGTTCGGCCCAGCGGCGCGCCTCCGCCGAGCCGTACGCGGCCACGCCGGGCATCACCCGCTCCCCGCCGACGGCGGCGACCGCCGTCTTCACCACCTCGGCGCGCTCCTCGGGCGTGAGCACCTGGTACTCGCCGAGCGAGCCGTTCGGCACGACGCCGTCGCACCCGTTGGCGACGAGCCAGGCGCAGTGGTCGGCGTAGCGGTCGTGGTCGACGCGGAGGTCGTCGTCGAGGGGAAGCGCGGTGGCGACGAGGACGCCGCGCCAGGGGCGGGCGGTCGGGGCGGTCATACGAAACCCTCTCTTCTCGGTCGGGACTGCACTGGCTCGCCGATCGGGCGGCGGCGGTGAAGGGTCATCCGGGCGGTGGCGCCGTATCGTCCGGCGGGACCGCGCGGGGCGGCGGCGCGGCGAGGACTCCGAGGGGCACCGGGCGGGCCAACGAGCGTCTTGCGGGCGTGAGTCCGCAGCCGGCGACGCCCGCGACCCCGGGCTCGCACATCCTGCCCTGACACCAGCCCATGCCCGCCCTGGTCAGCAGCTTCACGGTGCGCAGGTCGCCCGCGCCGAGCGAGCCGACGGCCTCGCGGACCGCGCCGGCGGTCACCTCCTCGCACCGGCACACGACCGTCGCGTCGGTCACGGACTCCTCCCACCGCACGGGCGCCGCGTACGCGCCCTCCAACTCCGCAGCGAAGGACCGCTGGCGATCGCGTGTCCGGGCGGGCGCGGCCCGTCCCCGGAGGTCGGGGGCGGCACCTTGGAGCCGGGCGGCGGCGGACCGTCCGGCGAGGTGGCCCTCGGCGAGGGACAGGGCCGCGCCGCCGACGCCCGTGGCCTCCCCGGCGGCCCAGACGCCGGGGACGTCGGTACGCTGCTCGTCGTCGACGTGGACGTTCGGCCCGTCGAGACGGCAGCCGAGCCCTTCGGCGAGGTCGGTGTGGGGGAGCAGGCCGTGGCCGACGGCGAGGGTGTCGCAGGGCAGCCGCCGCCCGGAGCCGGGCAAGGCCCGTCCTGCCGAGTCGAGTCGGGCGACGGTGACGGCCTCCAGGCGGTCCCGGCCGTGCGCCTCCAGCACGGCGTGCCGCGTCATCACCGGCACGCGCCGGGACGCGAGCCGGACCGCGTGACCGGCCGCCTCGACGAGCTTGGCGGCCTGGCCGCCCAGCGCGCGGGCCCGGCGGGCGAAGTCCCTCGGGTCGGCCGACTCGACCAGGCCCACGACCCGGGCGCCGGCCGTCGCGAGGCCGGTGGCGACGGGCAGCAACAGGGGGCCGGTGCCGGCCACGACCGCCGTACGGCCGGGCAGCACGAGCCCGCCCTTCAGCATGGCCTGGGCGCCGCCCGCGGTGACCACGCCGGGCAGGGTCCACCCCGGGAACGGCAGGACCTTCTCGTAGGCGCCCGTCGCCAGCAGCACCCCGTCCGCACGGACGGCGACCGGCTCCTCCTGCCGTGCGCCGACCAGCGCGTGCACCTCGAAGCCAGCCGACTGCCGCTCCACACACCACGCATGATGGTCGCTCAGGTACGTGACGCGGCCGGCGGCGATGTGGGCGGCGAGCCCTTCGCGCAGTCGCTCCCAGGTGCGCCACTGATGGTGCAGCGCCTGCGGGCGGCGGGCGCCGAGCGCGCGGGCGGGCTGCCGGTAGTACTGCCCGCCCGCCTCGGCCGCGGAGTCGACCAGCACGACCCGGACGCCCCGGGCGGCGGCCGCGAGTGCGGCGGCGAGCCCGGCCGGTCCGGCGCCGATCACCGCGAGCACCACGGCGCGTTCAGCCATCGTGACCCGTCCCCTCCTGCGTGCGGACGTCCGCGCCCGGCAAGGCCGGTGTCACACACGCCCGTTGACCCGGGCGGCCGTCCACGGTCACCAGGCAGTCGAAGCACACGCCGATCCCGCAGAACACGCCACGGGGCCGCCCCTCACGGCGGGTCGTGCGCCACGAGGTGACGCCCGCCGACCACAGGGCCGCCGCGATCGTCTGTCCCGGCAGCGCCTCCACGACCCGGCCGTCGAAGGTCACGGTGAAGGGGGCGCCGGGCCGGGCCCGGACCAGATCCAGCGGGTTCACGAGGCGGCCTCCTCGGCGAAGCGGTCGGGGCGGAACGGCGTCAGGTCGAGGGCGGGCGCCTCCCCGGTCATGACCTGGGCGATCAACTGCCCGGTGACGGGGGCGAGTCCGATCCCCGCGCCCTCATGACCGCAGGCGTGGAAGAGGCCTGGAACGCGCGGGTCCGGTCCGACGGCGGGCAGGTGGTCCGGCATGTAGGGGCGGAAACCGAGATAGGTGCGCATCGCCCTGACGTCGGCGAGGAACGGGAAGAGGCGGGTCGCGCCCGCCGCCAGCGCCCGCACCACGGGGAGGGAGAGGGACCGGTCGAACCCGACCCGTTCACGGCTCGCGCCGATCAGCACGGGCCCTGCCGCGGTGCCCTCGACGACCGGCGAGGTCTGGAGCGCGGCGGAGTCGCTGGCGACGTCGGCCACGTAGTCGGCGGCGTACACCTTGTGCCGGATACGGGGCGGCAGCGGCTCTGTGACCAGGACGAAGCCGCGGCGGGGGAGCACGGGCAGCCCGACGCCCGCGAGCGCGGCGACCTCGCCGCCCCAGGTGCCGGCCGCGTTCACCACGATCGGCGCGAGGAGATCGCCACGGTCCGTCCCGACGCCGCGTACGCCTCCGTCAGGGTCGCGCAGCACCCGCGTCACCGTCCGGCCGGTCTCCAGCCGGGCCCCCGACGCCCGCAGCAGATGGGCTGCCGCCAGGGTCGGCATCACCTGCGCGTCCTGCGGATACAGGACGCCGCCGGCCAGGCCCGCCGCCAAACAAGGTTCCACGTCGGCGAGTTCACCGGCATCGACCTCGGTCGCCCGCACCCCCGCCGCACGCTGCCCGGCCGCCAGTTCCGCGAGGGCCGTCAGCGCCTCGGGCGTGGAGGCGACGACGAGGCCGCCCTTCGGCTCGTACTCCACCGCCGTGCCCAGCTCTTCGGCCAGCTCACCCCACAACCTCAGGGAGAGCAGGGCCAGTTCGAGTTCCGGGCCGGGCTCCTTGTCGGAGACGAGGAGGTTCCCCTCGCCCGCTCCCGTCGTACCGCCGGCCACCGGACCCCGGTCCACCACGACGACGTCCAGGCCGGCGCGCGCCGCGTAGAACGCGCAGGCGGCGCCCACCATGCCGGCGCCCACGACCACGACGTCACCCCTGGGATGGTTGGTCACGCCAGTAATATGTCACATGGCCCCGCGCGCCGGAATGCCTCAGGAACTCGAAGCGAGGGGTCAGTTGATCCCGCTCGGAGTGGACTGCGGGCTGCGGCCGGCCAGCACGTCCTGAAGTCGCGGGGTGCCCTGCTGGACCGCGGCCACCGTGCTGTCATGGTCGACGCCGGCGAGCCCGCCGTTGGTGACCGTGATGGCGTCGGCACCGATCCGCACCACGGCGACGTCCAGGGTGAGCGTGACGGGGTCGCCGTCCGACGTCCCCTGCATGGTCATCGTCAGCGCCTTGACGTCGTCGCCCACCTTGGGCACCGAGGCCTCGACGACCTGCACGGTACGGTCACCGCCGTTGCTGCCCGTCACGGTGAACTGGTCGCAGTTGTCGGGCAGGGCACCCAGCCAGTCCATCGACTTCTCCAGGTCGGCCTGGTCGTAGGCGGCGACCTGGTACAGCAGCCGTGACTGCCCCTGCTGGAATCCTCTGAGCGCCGACGCGCCGGACGGGTCGCCCAGCAGGTCCTCGTCGTAGAGCGTGTCGATGAGGCGCTGGCACTGGGAGGCGTCCGCCTTGCCCGAGATGAAGTCGTTCACGTCCACCTGGCCGACGAGGAGGGAGTCGCGCCAGTCCTGCGCGTCGTCCACCTGGTTCCAGTCGTCCTCCAGGTCGGCCTCGGTGATCAGCGCGGTCTCCGCGCCGGACTGGGTGAGGCTCGCGGCGGGCGACGGGCTCCCGGACTGCTTGCCCGACGGCGTGCCGGTGGCCGTCGGGCTGGTCTGCCGGGCGATCGGCTGCTCGGCGACGGGCCGCTCCGCCACGGCGGAGGCCGCGGTGTCCGACTCGGCCGTCGTGTCGTCGCCGCCACCGGAGCAGGCCGCCGTGACCAGCAGCGCCCCGGCGGCGAGGGCGCCGGTCAGAAGACGGGCGGGACGGGCCGCTCGGGCCGTGCTCCGGTGGGACCGGTGTGACGGACGGGACGGGCGAGAGGTGGTCACAGGTGCCTCCTGGAGACGGAACGGGTGCCGGACGCGTCCGCGCGCGCCGGGCGTGGCGGCTGCCCCCTGCCCTCCCACCGCACCACCGGCCCGGCCGCGTCACCAGCGCACTGGGTCATCCGGGTGACGGAGAGCGTCCGGGGCGGGCCCGGGCGCGAGGCGATCGGCGTTCGCCGGGGCAGCCGCCGTCCCGTCGCGTAAATGCCAGGTGGA
This sequence comes from Streptomyces sp. NPDC088254, assembly GCF_044740925.1. Classification (NCBI taxonomy): domain Bacteria; kingdom Bacillati; phylum Actinomycetota; class Actinomycetes; order Kitasatosporales; family Streptomycetaceae; genus Streptomyces; species Streptomyces sp. NPDC088254. The sequence continues at coordinate 55,434 of NZ_JBIURQ010000016.1, forward strand.
CGGGCCCGTCGCCAGGGCATCATGTCGGTTCCGTCGCCCGCCGCTCCCGCCCGCCGTTCACGTCCGGGCCGGGGCGGCCGATCACCACCCGGGGGTTCCCATGACCGTCCAGAGCGGGACCGTCCACGACGTGACCGTCCACGACGTGACCGTCCCGAACATCCTGCTGTCCGGCGTCGTCGGCTCGACGGCCTACGGACTCGCGCACGCGGCATCCGACGTGGACCGGCTCGGCATGTTCGCGGCCCCCACCGAGGAACTGCTCGGCCTGCACGGCCCGAAGGAGTCCCACGTCAGCACGGCGCCCGACCGCACCCTGCACGAGGCCGCCAAGTGGTGCCGGCTCGCCCTCGGCGGCAACCCCACCGTCATGGAACTCGTCTGGCTGCCCGACGACCTGTACGAGACACGCACGCCGCTCGGCGACGAACTCATCGCCATCCGCGGGACGTTCCTCAGCGCACGCCGGATCCGCGACGCCTATCTCGGTTACGCCACCCAGCAGTTCCGCAAGCTGCAGAACCGCAGCGGCGCGGCGGGACCCGGCGAGGACAGCACCGCCACCGGCAGACGCACCGCCAAGCACGCCCGGCATCTCAAGCGACTGTGCGAACAGGGCTACCAGCTGTACGCGACCGGCGAGTTGACCATACGCGTCGACGACCCGGACGGCTTCCACCGCTTCGGCGAGCAGGTGGCCGCCGACCCCGAGGCGGCGCTGCCGCTGCTGCGCCGCTACGAGGAGGCGTTCACGGAGACGCGCAGCGCCCTGCCCGAACACCCCGACGACAGGGCGGCCGACGCCTGGCTGCGCCGCGTGCGGCGGCACTTCTACGCGGCCTGAGAGAGCGCAGGGCGGGCGCGGAAAACCCCGTGCGGGGCCCGCCCGTCCCTCCCTACACTCACCACACACCACGCGTCCGCCCCGGACAGGGCGAGCGTGTCATCAGGGCGAAGACGAACAAGCGAGGGGAGCCGGCCATGCGTGAGCGCACCGCTGCCGTCGTTCCCCCCTCCCGCTTCGAGGTGATCCTCGTGTCCCCGTCCGTCCGGTGCCCGCTGCGCGGCCGGCACCGGACGGCCTGACGGGACCGTCGCTCCGAACACTCCGCACCGGAACACTTCTGCCGGTGCGTCAGCATCACGTCCCACAGGCGAATCGCGCTGCCCGTTCTCCCGGAACACCTTGAAAGGCCAAGGGCCGTGCGCAACAACCTCGACCGTCACCTCGCCGCCGTGCGCAACCTGGGCATCCTCGCCCACGTCGACGCCGGCAAGACCACCGTCACCGAGCGGATCCTGTACGCCACCGGGACCACGCACAAGCGCGGCGAGGTCCACGACGGCACCACCGTCACCGACTTCGACCCCCAGGAACGCGACCGCGGCATCACCATCTTCGCGGCGGCCGTCAGCTGCGCCTGGCGGGACCAACGCGTCAACCTGATCGACACCCCGGGGCACGTCGACTTCGCCGACGAGGTCGAGCGTTCGCTGCGGGTGCTCGACGGGGCGGTCGCGGTGTTCGACGCCGTCGCGGGCGTGGAGCCGCAGAGCGAGTCGGTGTGGCGGCAGGCCGACCGGCACGGCGTGCCGAGGATCGCGTTCGTCAACAAGCTGGACCGCGCGGGCGCCGACCTCGACGCCGCCGTGGCGTCGATCCGCGAGCGCCTGCACCCCGTACCGCTGGTGGTCCAGCTGCCGATCGGCGCGGAGGACGCCTTCACCGGTGTCGTCGACCTGCTCCGCATGCGTGCGCTGACCTGGGAGGACGGCGCGGGAACGATGACCGAGGGGCCCGTCCCCGAGGAGCTGCGGGAGGAGGCGCTGCGCCGGCGGCGGCTGCTGGAGGAGGCGGTGGCGGAACGGCATCCGGCCGCGCTGGAGGAGTTCTGCGACCGGGAGACGCTCTCGGCGAGCACGCTGTCCTCGGCCCTGCGCGACCTTACGCGCACCGGTGACGGCGTGGTCGTGCTGTGCGGCTCGGCCTACCGCAACCGGGGCGTCGAACCGCTGCTCGACGCCGTCGTCGACTACCTGCCCTCACCCCTGGACGTGCCGGCCGTGCGCGGTACGCACGAAGGGGCCGACGAGCGGCGGCCCGCGGACCCGGGGGCACCGTTCGCGGCCCTCGCGTTCAAGGTCAGCGCCACGAGCACCGGCAGGCTCACCTATGTGCGGGTGTACTCCGGCACGATCGAGAAAGGAGACACCGTGTGGGACGCGACCGCTGGGCGCACCGAACGCATCGGCCGCATCCTGCGCGTCCAGGCCGACCGGCACGCCCAGTTGGAGCGGGCGGTCGCCGGGGACATCGTGGCCGTGGTGGGCCTGAAGTCGGCGCGGGCCGGCTCCACCTTGTGCGCGCCGGACGCCCCGCTCGTCCTGGAGCCGCCCGGCGTCGCCGACCCTGTGGTCTCGGTGGCGGTCGAGCCGCGCCGGAGCACGGACACCGAACGGCTGGTCACGGCGCTCGCCCGGCTGGCCGAGGAGGACCCGTCGCTGACGGTCCGCACCGACGCCGAGACCGGCCAGACGGTGCTGTCCGGCATGGGTGAACTGCACCTGGAGGTCGCGGTGGAGAAGATCCGTCGCGCCCTCGGGTTGGAGATCAACGTCGGCCGCCCACGCGTCACTTACCGCGAGACGGTGGCGCGCGGAGTGTCCGGCCTGGTCTTCCGGCACGTCAAACAGGACGGTGGCGCGGGCCAGTTCGCCCATGTCGTGCTCGATGTGGAGCCGCTGGAGGACGGGTTCGACTTTCGCTCCGCCGTCGTCGGCGGGCGGGTGCCGCAGGAGTACGTCCGCGCGGTCGAGGCCGGTTGCCGTGACGCGCTCGTCGAGGGTCCCCTCGGCGGGCACACGGTGACCGGGCTGCGCGTCACCCTGACCGACGGCGCCACCCATGTGAAGGACTCCTCGGAGATGGCCTTCCGCACGGCGGGCCGGCTCGCCCTCCGGGAAGCCCTGCGCGGTTGCGTGATGCGGTTGCTGGAGCCGGTCGTGGAGGTCACGGTGACCGTGCCCGAGGACGCGGTCGGCGGGGTCCTCGGCGACCTCGCGGCCCGCCGCGGCCGGGTCACCGACTCGCAGGTGCGCGGGGGAGCGGCCGTGGTGACCGCGACCGTGCCGCTGGCCGAACTGTTCGGCTACGCGACGCGCCTGCGCAGCCGCACCCAGGGCCGCGGCACCTTCACGGCCCGCCCCACCGGCTACGCCCCGGCGCCGACGGTGGCGGCGACGCCGTAGCCGGTGACGGGGGCGGTGCCGAGCCGTGAACGGTTCGGCACCGCTCTCGCGACGGGGGCCGCGAGCCCGCGAACGGTTCCGTACGCTGAGTCGGCGTACGGGCACTTTCTGCAGACGGTACGCGGATCTTGACGCCACTCTCGGTGTTGACGAGGCGTGGGGGCCAGGAACAGCGCGTAAGCGAACGGGAGGTGGCCGCACATGACCTTCAGCGGCATGAGCATGGACGACGAGGGTGAAGGCGTCGAGGAGGGTGCGGCCGGCGCCGGTGGCTCCGAAAGGGGCGCGGTCGACGACGGTTTCGAGGGGGACGAGGGCGGCTTCCTCCACGGGGACGACGAGGAGGGCGAGGACGGTTCCGGCGACTGCGAGCCGGCCCGTGAGCCCGACCCCTCGGACAGCCTGTGCACCTGGGGCGCCGTCAGCCGGGCGCTCCGCGAGCACGCGGGGTACAGCCGGGCCGAGTTCGCGGAGCCCTGAGTTCCATTTGTTGCCTATGATGTGCAAGTGCCTGACTACTGCATTCGCACCGCCCGTCCCGGCGACCTCGACGGGGCCCGGGCCCTCATGCTCGACACCGTCTACCGCGACTTCGGCACCGGGTACGTGCCGCGCTGGCACGGCGACATCATCGATCCCGCCGCCGCGTACCTGATCCCCGACCGGCACACGCTGCTGGTCGCGCTGGACGCGGACGGCGAGGTCGTCGCCACGGGCGCGCTGGACTCGCGCGGTCCGCTGCATCCGCCGAACCCCCGGCACATCGCCGAGCGCTACCCGTCCGGCGCCACCGCGCAGTTGCGTCGCGTGTACGTCCGCCGCGAACACCGCCGGCGCGGACTCGCCCGGCGGCTGGTCGCCGGCCTGCTCGCCTTCGCGGCGGCGGACGGCGGCTACCGCTCCGTCTACCTGCACACGGACCCGTCCGTCGAAGGCGCCGAGGGTTTCTGGCGCTCGATCGGGACCGTCGTGCACGACGAGCGCGAGGACCCCGCCGCCGCCCACGCGGTCGTGCACTTCGACGTCCCCCTCGACGCCCACCTCTCCGACGCACCCTCACCCCACCACGTCATAGGCCGGTAAGTCCGATGCGCTTCCCCCGCCGACGGCGGCTCGCCGCCGCCCCCGCGCTCGCCTCCTCCTGGCGCCGGGAGAACGACCGCACCTGGCTGTTCACCCTGCGTGAGGCCGACTTCCAGGACGGCACCGCACTCACCCCGGCCGCCGTCGCCGCCTCCCTCACCCACGCCACCCGGGCCCGGCCCGCCCCCGCCGCCCTCTCCGGCGTCGCCCTCACCGCCCAGGCCGACGGCGCCACCGGCCGCCCGTCCTCGCCGTCGCCGTCGTCGCCTGGGACCCGCTCGCCGCGCACACCTCGGCGCTGCTGAGCCAGGAACGCGCCACCGTCCACCTCACGGCGCCCCGGGCCCTCGGCGCCGGACCCTGGTACCTGCTGCGCAGCGAACTCCTGCCGGCCGTCCTCCCGCCCGTCGCCCGCCACGCATTGCTGCGCCTGCCCGGCGTCGCCCTCGCCCTGGACTCCCTCGGCTTCCTGGGCCTCGGCGCCCTACTCCCGTCCGCCGAGTGGGGGTTGCCGCTCGCCGAGAACCAGCCCTGCGCCGAACGCGCCCCCTGGGCCGTCCTGGCCCCGGCCGCCGTCCTCGCCCTGCTCGGAGCGCTCGCCGTGACGGCGGCGGGCGGCGTGCGACTGCCCCGGCTGCGACGAGGCCGACGACAGGGGCGTACCGCCGAACCTGTCGCGGAACGCGTCACCAGTGAACCGGAGTCGGCGGCGACGCGATGACGCCCCGCGCGCCCGCACCGCCCCGCCGGTTCGCTCACCGGCGGGTGAGATGGGTGAGGGTGACCCCGCTGGGGAACGCGGTGCGTTCGGCGACGTCGAACACCGTGGGGTCGAAGGCGCCGTCGAAGGCCGGGATACCGGCGCCGGCCACCACCGGGTAGCTCTTGACCACCAGTTCGTCGATCTCGGGCAGGACGGCGCCCGCGAGCTTGCCGCCGCCGCAGAGCCACACGTCCAGCCCTGTGCCCTCCTCCCGCTTGAGTTCGCGGACGAGGGCGAGCGGGTCGCCGGGGACGACGGTGACGGCCGGGTCGACGTCGGGGTCGAGCGTGCTGGAGACGACGTACTGCCGCAGGTGGGCGTACGGGCTGGTGATGCCCGCGTCGAGGGCGGGACGGTAGCCGCCCAGGCCCATCACGACGGTGTCGAAGTGCCGGTTCGGCGCGTCAGCGAGGCCGGCTGCGGCGCGGAAGGCGGTCGGGACCGTCTCGGGGTACAGGGCGTTGGTCCAGGCGACGTAGGCGGCGGCCTGCCGCTCGTCACCGGCCGGGTAGAAGTCGAACTCGCCGCCGGGGCCGGCGATCCGGCCGTCGAGGGAGACGGCGATGTAGTACACGAGCTTTCGCATCCGAGATAACTCCATACGTAGTACTCTCTCTGTAGTGGTGTAACCGTAGTACTACATGTGGAGTGGTGTCAATGGTGAGGCGGAACGAGGAACGGCGGGCGGCGCTCGTCGACGCCGCGATCGAGGTGCTGGCAGCGCAGGGCGCGCGAGGGCTGACGTTCCGGGCGGTGGACGCCGAGGCCGCCGTGCCCGTCGGCACCGCGTCCAACTACTTCGCGAGCCGCGACGATCTGCTCACCCAGGCCGGCGCCCGGGTCTACGAACGGCTCCAGCCCGACGAGGCCACGATCGCCCGGCAGCGGACGGCGGGCCGCGACCGGGAGACGTACGTGGAGCTGATGCGTGAACTCGTGGGCCGCGTCGCCGCGTTCCGCACCGGATACCTGGCGCTGCTCGAACTGCGCCTGGAGGCCACCCGACGCCCCGAACTGCGCACGGTCCTCACCGAACGGGTGCGGGCCGACGTCGACGCCAACGTCGCCTACCACGAGGCGTCCGGCCTCCCCGGCGACGCCATGGCCGTCAAGTTGCTGATTCTGACGCTGAACTGGCTGATCGTCGAACAGCTCACCCTGCCGGACGTGTTCACCGAGGCCGAACGGGACGAGTTGGTGGCGGCGGCGGTCGAACGCATCGTGGCGGCGGAGTAGCCGCACCCGCCGACGCCGACGCCGACGCCGACGCCGACGTCGACGCCGGGGCGCACGAGCGGCACGGACGACGGCGAAGGGCCCGAACCGTGAGACCGGTTCGGGCCCTTCGCCGTCAAGTCCTGGCCCCCTGGCGGGGGTTGTGGGTTCAGCGCGTGGCGAGCTCCAGGCGGGGCTCCGCGGCGGCGGCGGGCAGCACCCGGGAGGTGCGCCACAGCCACAGGACGTCCCGGCCGAAGGACCACACCAGCAGGGTCAGCGCGAGCAGGGCGACACCGAAGTTGGCGGCGTACGGGAGCAGGCCCGCGCCCGCGACCAGCAGGCAGACACCCTGCATCGCGGCGACCGTCTTGCGGGCCATGCTCGGCGGGAGCGGAGCGTTCAGCCACGGGGCGACGCGGGCCGCGGCGACGAATGCGTAGCGCATGCCGCCCATCAGCAGCACCCACGGGCCGAGCTCCATCGACACGTACACGCTGAGCACCAGGATCAGGAACGCGTCGACCTCCATGTCGAACCGCGCTCCCAGCGCCGTCGACGTCCCGGTGCGGCGGGCGACCTTGCCGTCCACGCCGTCCAGGACCAGGGCCACCGCGGTCAGCCCGACCAGCAGCGAGACCGGCGGCGCGCTGACGAAGGAGTCCGCGACCAGCGCGGTGACTCCGCCCACCAGGGTGGCGCGGCCGAGGGTGACCCGGTTGGCCGGGCCGAAGGAGCGCAACTGCGAACGGTGCAGCGCCCGGGAGAGCACCGCCCAGGTGGCGACGGCGAAGACGAGCCCGGTCACCCAGCCCGCCGGCCCCATGCCGATCGCCGTGCCGAGGAAGGCCAGCAACAGGACCTGCACGCCCGCTCCCACGGCGGTCTCCTGCTGGACCAGCCTCGCGTCGTAAGTGTTGTTCAGGGCCACCGCACATCCTCCGGCCAGGTGACAGAGTCGATCAAGGCCGCGTACTGTGCGCGACCTGTGCCACACCTCGGTACGTGAACAAGTTCCCGATCGTTCAGGAGGACGCCGATGAACCGCACCGCACGTGCGTTCTGGATCGGTTCGCCCGGTCATGGCGAGATCCGTGACCTCACCCTGCCGGACCCGGCGCACGACGAGGTCGTCGTACGGTCCCTGTACTCGGGTGTCAGCCGTGGCACGGAGACCCTCGTCTTCCGCGGCGGCGTGCCCGAGAGCCAGCACACCGCGATGCGGGCGCCGTTCCAGGAAGGCGACTTCCCGGCGCCGGTGAAGTACGGCTACCTCAACGTGGGCGTGGTCGAGGAGGGCCCGGCCGAGCTGAAGGGCCGTACCGTCTTCTCCCTCTACCCGCACCAGACCCGCTTCGTCGTCCCGGCGAGCGCGGTCACGGTCGTCCCGGACTCCGTGCCCGCCGCACGGGCCGTCCTCGCCGGCACCGTGGAGACGGCCGTCAACGCCCTGTGGGACGCCGCGCCGCTCGTCGGGGACCGGATCGCGGTCGTCGGCGGCGGCATGGTCGGCTGCTCGGTGGCCGCGCTGCTCGCCCGCTTCCCCGGCGTCCGCGTCCAGCTGGTGGACGCCGACCCGGCCCGCGCCGCTGTCGCCGAGGCGCTCGGCGTCGGCTTCGCGCGCCCCGAGGACGCCCTCGACGGCTGCGACCTCGTCGTGCACGCCAGCGCCACCGAACAGGGCCTCGCCCGCTGCCTGGAGCTGCTCAGCCCCGAGGGCACGGTCGTCGAACTGAGCTGGTACGGCGACCGGCAGGTCACCCTCCCGCTCGGCGAGGCCTTCCACTCCCGCAGGCTCGTCATCCGCAGCAGCCAGGTCGGCACCGTCTCCCCGCGCCGCGCCGGCCGTACCTACGCCGACCGGCTCGCCCTCGCCCTCGATCTGCTGGCCGACCCCGCGCTGGACGCCCTCGTCACCGGAGAAAGCGGTTTCGAGGAGTTGCCGGCGGTCATGCCGAGGCTCGCCGCAGGGGAGATCCCCGCGCTGTGCCACCGTGTCAGGTACGAGGCCGATCCCGGCCGCGACCACGACGAAAGCGCCTGACCTGAGAAAAGAGTGAGAGACGGCTGAACACGGGGAAGCGAAGAGCCGTACTACTCGGCATCCCCCGGCGCCCGACGGCCGGAGGACCAGACGCGCCGCACCTGGAGGGTCGTCCGTTGTTCAGTGTCACCGTCCGCGATCACATCATGATCGCCCACAGCTTCCGCGGCGAGGTCTTCGGACCCGCGCAGCGCCTCCACGGGGCGACGTTCCTTGTGGACGCCACGTTCCGCCGCGAGCAGCTGGACGACGACAACATCGTCGTCGACATCGGCCTGGCGACCCAGGAGCTCGGAGCCGTGGTCAGCGAGCTCAACTACCGCAACCTGGACAACGAGCCCGACTTCGCCGGAGTCAACACCTCCACCGAGTTCCTCGCCAAGGTGATCGCCGACCGGCTCGCCGAGCGGATCCACAAGGGCGCGCTCGGCGAGGGCGCCCGCGGTGTCGCCGGCATCTCCGTCACCCTGCACGAGTCGCACATCGCCTGGGCGAGTTACGAGCGTGCGCTGTGACCGACGTGACCCTGGAGAAGGCCGTCCCCCAGGCCCCCCTCGCCTACGTGCCCGTGCAGTCGCCGCCCGCGCAGAGCGTGCCGGCGCAGACGGTGCCGGCGCAGACCGGGCCCACGAAAACGGACGCTCCCAAGACCGGCGGGATCATCCCCATGTCCCTGCGCACCGTGCACTTCGTCATGCCGGGCGGCGTCGACGACCCGGCGAACCCCAGCGGCGGAAACGCCTACGACCGGCGGCTCTGCCTCGACCTCCCCGGCTTCGGCTGGCAGGTCCACAAGCACCTCGTGTCCGGCGAGTGGCCCCGCCCCGGCGCCGCCGCCGGCCATGAACTGGCCCGCACCCTGCGCGAGCTGCCCGACGGGACCATCGTCCTCATGGACGGACTGGTCGCCTGCGGCGTCCCCGAGATCGTCGTCCCGGAGGCGGAGCGGCTGCGGCTCGTCATCCTCGTGCACCTCCCGCTCGGCGACGAGCGGGGCATCGCCCCCGAGGTGGCGGCCCAGCTCGACGCCAAGGAGCGCGAGGTGCTGCGCGCCGTCCCCGCGGTGGTCGCCACCAGCGAGTGGGCCGTCCGCCGCCTCGTCTCCCATCACGGCCTGGCCCCCGAGAAGGTGCACGTCGCCGCCCCCGGCGCCGACATCGCGCCGCTCGCCTCAGGCACCGACGGCGTCTCCCGCCTGCTGTGCGTGGCCGCCGTGACCCCGCGCAAGGGCCAGCACCGGCTGATCGAGGCGCTCGCCGCGGTCACCGACCTGCCGTGGACCTGCTCCTGCGTGGGCGGCCTCGGCCAGGACCCGGAGTACGTCGACCACCTGCGCCGCCTCATCGCCAAGTACGGGCTCGAGGACCGCCTGGAGCTAGCGGGCCCGAAGGCCGGCGCCGAGCTCGACGCCGCCTACGCCCGCGCCGACCTGATGGTCCTCACCTCCTACGCCGAGACCTACGGCATGGCGGTCACGGAGGCCCTCGCGCGCGGCATCCCCGTCCTCGCCACGGACGTCGGCGGACTGCCCGAGGCCGTCGGCCGCGCCCCCGACGGCGGCGTCCCCGGCATCCTCGTCCCGCCGGAGGACCCGGCCGCCCTCGCCGCCGAACTGCGCGGCTGGTTCGGCGAGGCCGACGTGCGCCGCCGGCTCAAGGCCGCCGCCCGCGGCCGCCGCGCCGCCCTGAACGGCTGGGCTTCCACCGCCCAGAGCCTGGCCGGCGTCCTCGGCCGGCTTCCCAGCGAACCCCGGAGGGCCGCATGAGCAAGACGACGGTGACCCCCGCGGAGCGGCCCGCCGCGGCCACGCCCGCCACATCCGCCATATCGGCCGTTCCGGCCCAGCCGGGGCCTCGGGAGGCGTCCTTGGACACCGACATCAGCACCAGCGTCGACAACCGGGACCTCCCGGCGGGCGACGACTCCGCCGTCATCGCCGGCGCCGGCCCCGTGACCCGCCCCGGCGAGCGGCCCACCGTGCGGCTGCGCGACGACGCCGGACCGGAGGAGCCGCCCCGCTACGCCCCCGAGTGGCTGCAGCTGCGCGAGCCCGCCGACGCGGCCGCCCGCGCGCTGGACCTGCTCGACCCGCTGCGGATCCGGTTGGCCAACCTGCCGGGCCGCCCCGGCGGGCTGGTCGTGCACGACCTGGGCTGCGGCACCGGCTCGATGGGCCGCTGGCTGGCCCCCCGCCTCGACGGCCCCCAGCACTGGATCCTGCACGACCGCGACCCCTACCTCCTGCACTTCGCGGCCGTCGCCTCCCCGCGCGCCGCCGCCGACGGCAGCCGGGTCACCGTCGAGACGCGGCGCGGAGACGTCGCCCGGCTCACCCCGGACGCCCTGGTCGGCGCCTCGCTGGTCACCGCGTCGGCGCTGCTCGACGTCCTCACCCCCGAGGAGATCGACGCTCTCGCCGCCGCCTGCACCGGAGCGGGCTGCCCGGCGCTGCTCACCCTGTCGGTCGCCGGGCGCGTCGACTTCGGCGAGGCCGACCCGATGGACGACGAGATCGCCTCCGCGTTCAACGACCACCAGCGGCGCGGCGGCCTCCTGGGCCCCGACGCGGTGACCGCGGCCTGCGAGGCGTTCGCCGACCGCGGCGCGACGGTGAAGGTCAACCCCAGCGCCTGGCGGCTCGGCCCGGAGCAGGCGGCCCTCACCGCGCAGTGGCTGCGCGGCTGGGTCGGCGCCGCCGTCGAGCAGCGCCCCGAACTGGCCGCCCGCGCCGACGAGTACCTGACCCGCCGGCTGGCCGCCTGCTCGGCCGGCGAGCTGCGGGTCGACGTCCACCACAGCGACCTGCTGGCCCTCGCCCGGCCGACGGGCGGCGCCTGATGGGTGCGGAGACGGCGGACGCGCAGGTGCCCCCGACCGCGCGCACGAGCCGGCGCGAGGACACGACTGCGGTCGTGCGGCTGTCCGGAGCCTCCGCCGCGGTGACGGCGGACGGGCCGGCGCGGTCCTTCCTCGCCCGTCTCAAGTCCCCCGCTCTCCGCACCCACATCGGCACGCTCGCCGGAGTCGTCATCCTCGCCGTCCTGCTGTGGCGGATGGGGACCGGCGTATTCCTGGACGGGCTGCGGCGGATCGACGCGCCCACACTGCTGGCGGCGGTCGGCATCGGCGTGGTCACCACGGTGTTCAGCGCCTGGCGTTGGGCGCTGGTGGCGCGCGGCCTGCGGATCCGGCTGCCGCTCGGCCCGGCGGTCGCCGACTACTACCGCTCCCTCTTCCTCAACGCCGCCCTGCCCGGCGGCATCCTCGGCGACGTGCACCGCGCCGTGCGGCACGGGCAGAGCGCCGGCGACGTCGGACGCGGCGTGCGGGCCGTCGTCCTGGAGCGCACGGCGGGACAGCTCGCGCTGGTCGTCGCCGGGGCCGGGGTGCTGCTGACGCTGCCGTCGCCGGTGCGCGCGGACGTACGGCACGTCGTCCCGCTCGTCGCCCTCGGCGCCGTGGGCGCGCTCGCCGTCCTCCTCGCCGTGCGCATGAACTCCCCGGCGCGGCGCAGGGGCGGCCGGATCCGGGCGGCGCTGGCCGAGGCGCGCGAGGGGCTGCTGTCCCGGCGCAACGGGCCCGGCGTCGCCCTGTCGTCGCTGGTCGTCCTCGCCGGGCACATCGCCACGTTCGTCGTGGCCGCCCGGGTCGCCGGGTCCGGCGCCTCCGTCCTGGCGCTGCTGCCGCTGGCCGTCCTCGCCCTGCTGGCGATGGGGCTGCCACTGAACGTAGGCGGCTGGGGGCCCCGGGAGGGCGTCACCGCCTGGGCGTTCGGCGCGGCCGGCCTCGGCGCGGGCACCGGCCTCTCCGTGGCCGTCGTCTACGGCGTGCTCACCTTCGCGGCGGCCCTGCCGGGCGCGGTGGTCCTGCTGGTCCGCTGGTACAGCGCCCTGCGCGCCCGCCGGGAGGCGCCCGCGACCACCGCTGCGACGACCGGGACCGCGGACCCGGCGCCGGCGGCCGCGCACCGGGCGGGCGGTCAGCGATCGTCCTCCGCGGGCGTTTCCGCCGAACTCCAGGAAGGCGTCCGCGCGGAATCCGCGGACGGGTCCGTCAGCAGCGAGAAATACGCGGCGAAGGAATCCGTCAGGCTCGCCAGCAGTTCCTTGCCCTTTTCCGCCGACCCCAGGGAAGGACGGCCGATGACGCCCGAATCGGTATAGGCGGACATTCCCAGCGTGAGCAGATGGCGACGGTCGTCCGCCGTGAAATCGGCCGACTCGTGACCGGGCCGGACGACTTCGGGGTGGGTGTGCAGCAGGATCGAGGTCTCGATCTCCCCGGCGTGCATGTCGGTGAGGAGAGAGGTCGACACCCCGGACCGCTCCAGCGCCTCCTCCCAGTCCTCCGGGGCGGGGAAGAGCGCCATCCGCTCACCGCGGGCGGAAGCCTCCTGGACGACGTTGCCCAGGACGTAGTTCCCCCCGTGTCCGTTGACCACGACCAGGGCTTCGACGCCCGAGCGGCGCAGCGACGCCGCGATGTCCCGTACCACCGCGTGAAGGGTCACCGAGGAGATGCTGACGGTTCCCGGCCAGGCAGCGTGCTCGTGCGAGCAGGCGATGGTCACCGGAGGGAGGAGCTGCACCGGGTACGCTGCGGCGACCTCCGCGGCTATGGCGCACGCGACCAGCGTGTCGGTGGCCAACGGCAGGTACGGACCGTGTTGTTCGAAGCTTCCGACCGGAAGGACCGCCACCTTGACCGGGACGCCCGACAGCCGCCCTCGTACGTCTTCCGTGGTGTCCGCCGGCAACAGTCCGTGCGCCGCCGACCGTTTGTCCGAACCACTCATCTTTTCCCGGCCTTTCGTCTCTGCTTAGGAACCAGATCATGACAGAAAAAATTGGCGTGCTCGGCAAGAAGACCTCGCAGCGCACCGGTGTGGAACGCGTGGTGAATGCGCCCCTGCCCACCGTCTACGGGAAGTTCCAGGCGGTCGGATATCTCGACCACGACCGCGGTGACGAGCAAGTGGCCCTCGTCCACGGCGAGATCGGCTCGGAGGACGTGCTGATCCGGCTGCACTCGGAGTGCCTGACCGGTGACGCCTTCGGTTCCCAGCACTGCGAGTGCGGCGACCAGCTCGACGCCGCGATGCGCGCCGTCGTCGCCGAGGGCCGCGGCATCGTCGTCTACCTGCGCGGTCACGAGGGCCGCGGCATCGGTCTGCTCGCCAAGCTGCGGGCCATGGCGCTGCAGGCGGAGGGCCTGGACACCGTCGAGGCGAACCTCGCCCTCGGCCTGCCGGTGGACGCCCGCGACTATCGCGTGGCCGCCGAGATGCTCAAGGACCTGGGCGTGCGCTCGGTCCGCCTGATGTCGAACAACCCGCGCAAGCGCGAGGCGCTGGTGGACAACGGCATCCAGGTCGCCGAAGAGGTGCCGCTGCTGATCCCGCCGTGCGAGAACAACATCACCTACCTGCGCACCAAGCGTGAGCGGCTGGACCACCACCTGCCGCACCTGGACGCGGTGGCCCACTGGTCCTGACCCCGCTCCCGGTCGCACGAGCGTCGTCCCGAACGCGCGGCCCCGGGGTACGACGGCCTCGGCCTCGGCGACTCGGGCCGAGGCCGCGCGCGTGAACGGCCGCGCCCCGGTTCAGCCGACGACCGCCTCGTGCACCAGGCGCTTGAGGTCGGGGTAGAGCTTCAGGGACTTCCTCGGCCGCAGCTGGGTCAGGAACTGCACGGTCAGATCCCGGCTCGGGTCGACCCAGAACGTGGTCGTGGCCACCCCGCTCCAGCCGAACGTGCCCATACCCGCGGGGGCCTGGGTGCGGGCCGGGTCGATCACGACGGAGACGCCCAGGCCGAAGCCCACGCCGTCGTTACCGGGCTCGTCGTGGGCGGGGCGGCTGCCGACGGTGCGCAGGTCGGCGCCGCCGGGCAGGTGGTTGCGGGTCATCAGGTCCACCGTCTTGGGCCGCAGCACCCGCACGCCGTCGAGCTCGCCGCGCCGGCGGAGCATCTCCATGAAGCGGTGGATGTCGTAGGCGCTCGCCACCATGCCGCCGCTGCCCGACAGGAACCGGGGCCGCCCGGACAGCGGCAGCCCCGCGATCGGCTGTATGGCGCCGCCGTCGGTGTCCCCGTACAACTCGGCCAGCCGTACGGCCTGTTCGTCCGTCACCTGGAAGCCGGCGTCGGGCATGCCGAGCGGCCGGAAGACGCGCTCGGCGAGGAACTCGTCCAGGGGCCGGCCGGAGACGACCTCGATGATCCTGCCGAGGACGTTGGTGGCGACCGAGTAGTTCCACTGAGTGCCCGGTTCGAACTGCAGGGGAAGGCGTGCGTACGCCTCGACGGTGCCGGCCAGGTCCGAGCCCGGCAGCACGGCCGAATCGAGTCCGGCCTCGCGGTAGAGGGCGTCGACCGGGTGACAGTGGTAGAAGGCGAAGGTCAGGCCGGCGGTGTGGGTCATCAGGTGCCGCACCAGGAGCGGTTGCCGGGCCGGCCGGGTGGTCAGGTCCGCGCCGGAGCCGGACACGTACACCCGCTGATCGGCGAAGGCGGGCAGGTGGTCGGCGACCGGATCGTCGAGGGAGAGGGCGCCGTCCTCCACCAGCGTCAGCGCGGCGACCGAGGTGACCGGCTTGGTCATGGAGTAGATGCGGTAGAGGGTGTCGGCCTCGACGGGGAGATCCGAGGCGATGTCACGCCGGCCGTGCGTGGTGAGGTGGGCGACCCGGCCGCCGCGGGCGACGGCCAAGAGGAAGCCGGGCAGACGGCCCTCGTCGACGTGGTGGGCGACATGCCGGTCCAGACGGTCCAGCGCCTTCGCGTCGAGCCCGACCTCGCGCGGGTCGACCTCTTGCCGCAGTTGTGCCATCGCTTGCCTCCGTTGCGCTCGTACGAGGCGCGCTCCGGCACACCTCGCGGAACGCCCTCAGCACTCATCGTCGCCCAGGGACGGCGCCCAGGAGCCCCTTTCCACGCCGTGACCTGTGTGCTCTGTGTCGCGCCGGCCGGCCCGGGACGAGACCTCCTCCGGCGGAGCGGGCCGCGGGCGCGAGGTGTCCGGGGCGCGGCCCGGCAGCCGGCGGCACACCCAGATCGCCGCCGCGGCCGCCGCGGCCAGGACGGCGAGGGGGAGGCGCGAGCCGCCCAGGTCCATCAGCAGCGCCGCGGCCGCCACGCCGAGCGCCGGCCCGACGTTCATCGCCGTCTGCTGCAGACCGCCCGCCACCCCGGCCGACTCCACGGGAGCCCGCCGTACGACGACATGGGTCCCCGCGACCATCACCGTGCCGAAACCCGCGCCCAGCAGGCCGAACCCGACGCAGAAGGCCGCGGCTCCCGAGGCCCCCGCGAGGACGAGCAGACCCGCGGTGAGGACGGCCGTCGCCGCGGCGAGGGTCGCCCGTGCGCCGGCCCGCCGCAGCAGGACGGCGGACGCGGGCGCCGCGGCCACCAGCAGCACGGCCAGCGGAAGACTGAGCAGCGCGGTGCGCAGCGGCGTGAGGCCCAGGCCGTCCTGGAGGAGGTGGACGCAGGCGAAGAGCGCGCCGTTGAGTGTGGCGGAGGCGGTGACCAGCAGGGCGAGCGCCGCGCCCACCATCGGGGAGCCGATCACGTCCGGCGGCAGCAGCGGAGCCGGCGTGCGGCGCTCGTGCCGGACGAAGGCGAGGCCCGCTACGCCCGCAATGAGCGCGACGAGCACGGTGACGACGGTGCCCGGGCCGCCTGTGCCGGGGGAGGCGAGAGGGCTGGCCAGGGTGTGCACCAGTCCCGCCAGCGCCACCGCGAGCAGCAGCGCACCCGTGACGTCCAACGCCGGACGGCCCGCCGCCCCGGAGCGCACACGCTCCCCGCCCCCGCCCGGCGAGGCGAGAGCGAGCACGCCGAAGACCAGCGCGGGCACGATGTTGACGAGGAACACCGCCCGCCAGCCGTACGAGGTGGCCAGCGCACCGCCGATCACCGGCCCGGCGGCCGCCGCCAGTCCGATCGCGGCCGTGCGCACGGCGATGGGCCGCCGCAGCCGCTCGGGCGGGTAGGCGACGCGCAGCATGCCGAGCGTCGCGGGCTGCGACAGCGCGCCGAACACGCCTTGTACAACGCGGAGTCCGATCACCCAGCCGATGTCGGGGGCCAGCGCGATGCCCACGGAGGCGGCGCCGAAGCCGAGCATGCCGACGGCGAAGGCACGGCGGTGACCGTAGCGGTCCCCGAGCCGGCCGGCGAAGACCAACAGGCTCGCCACCGCCACCAGATACCCGGTGCTGGTCCACTGCACCTGTGCGAACGACGCGTGCAGGTCGTGCCGCAGGGTGGGCTGCGCGACGGTCAGCACGGTGCCGTCCAGGGCGACGACCGCGGCGCCCGCCACACTGCTCGCCAGTGCGAGGGAGCGCTTCACCGCCCGGCCTCCGGTCCCAGGTGGGCGTCGAGCACGGTCCCCAGGAGCGGGCCGAAGTCCTCGCTCCCGGTGGCCAGTTGGAGACTGCCCCAGCGCCACAGCTGGGCCAGGCCGTGCAGGTTGGCCCACAGCGCGCCGGCGACCGCCCGCGCGTCGGCCTCGGGCCGCACGCGGGCCACGAGTTCCACCAGCACGCCGAACAGGGGCAGGCTGGTGTCCCTCAGCCGCAGATGCCCGCTCGCCAGCAGATCGTGACGGAACATCAGCTCGTACATGCCGGGCTGCTCGAAGGCGAACTCCAGGTAAAGGCGGCTGAGTTCGGAGAGCTGTGCGCGCGGGGGAGCGCCTCCGTCGCCCAGGGCCGAGGTCACCCGGCCGGCCAGTCCGGTGAACCCCCGGTGGGCCACGGCCGACAACAGTTCCAGGTGGGTGGGGAAGTGGCGGCGCGGAGCCCCGTGCGACACGCCCGCCCGGCGGGCGATCTCCCGCAGCGTCAACGCGTCGGCGCCCTGCTCGGCCAGCAGTTCCACGCCGACGTCGACGAGTCGCGTGCGTAGATCGGGCTCGTTCTCCTGCGGCGGTGTCACTGGGGCTCACTTCCGGAAGGCTCGGCTGTAGACAGTGTCTACCACGCCTCGGTAGACACTGTCTACGCCTGCCTGGGCAACCGGGCAGGCGTCAGCCGCTCAATGGAAGCCCCTCACAACTGCCCGACGTACGCCGCCAGATGCTCGCCGGTGAGCGTGGAGCGGGCCGCGACCAGGTCGGCCGGGGCGCCCTCGAAGACGATC
The DNA here is from genome assembly GCF_044740925.1 of Streptomyces sp. NPDC088254. NCBI lineage: Bacteria > Bacillati > Actinomycetota > Actinomycetes > Kitasatosporales > Streptomycetaceae > Streptomyces > Streptomyces sp. NPDC088254. The sequence continues at coordinate 72,943 of NZ_JBIURQ010000016.1, forward strand.
CGGCCGCCGTCGTGACCGGCGCCCGGGCCGAGGTCGATGATCCAGTCGGCGTGCGCCATGACCGCCTGGTGGTGCTCGATCACGATGACGGACTTCCCGGAGTCCACGAGCCGGTCCAGCAGGGCGAGCAGCTGCTCGACGTCGGCGAGGTGGAGCCCGGTCGTCGGCTCGTCGAGGACGTACACGCCGCCCTTGTCGGCCATGTGCGTGGCCAGCTTGAGCCGCTGCCGCTCGCCGCCCGAGAGGGTGGTGAGCGGCTGGCCGAGGGTGAGGTAGCCGAGGCCCACCTCGGCGAGCCGGGTCAGCACGGCGTGCGCGGCCGGCGTGCGCGCCTCGCCGGCGCCGAAGAACTCCTCCGCCTCCGTCACCGACATCGCCAGCACCTCGCTGATGTCCCGGCCGCCGAACCGGTACTCCAGCACCGAGGCCTGGAACCGCTTGCCCTCGCACTCCTCGCAGGTCGTGCTGACGCCGGCCATCATCGCCAGGTCGGTGTACAGGACGCCCGCGCCGTTGCACGTGGGGCAGGCGCCCTCGGAGTTGGCGCTGAACAGGGCCGGCTTCACGCCGTTGGCCTTGGCGAACGCCTTGCGGATCGGCTCCAGCAGACCGGTGTACGTCGCCGGGTTGCTGCGGCGCGAGCCGCGGATCGGCGTCTGGTCGACCGAGACCACGCCTTCGCCGGCCGGGATCGAGCCGTGGATCAGCGAGCTCTTGCCGGAACCGGCCACACCCGTCACCACGCACAGCACGCCGAGCGGGACGTCGACGTCCACGCCCTTCAGGTTGTGCGCGCTCGCGCCGCGGATCTCCAGCGTGCCGGTCGGCTTGCGCACCGACTCCTTCAGCGCCGCCCGGTCGTCCAGATGCCGCCCGGTGACGGTGTCACTGCCGCGCAGCCCTTCGACGGTGCCCTCGAAGCAGACCGTGCCGCCCGCCGTGCCGGCGCCCGGGCCGAGGTCGACGACATGGTCGGCGATCGCGATCGTCTCCGGCTTGTGCTCCACGACGAGCACGGTGTTCCCCTTGTCCCGCAGCCGCAGCAGCAGGTTGTTCATCCGCTGGATGTCATGGGGGTGCAGACCGACCGTCGGCTCGTCGAAGACGTAGGTCACGTCGGTGAGGGAGGAGCCGAGGTGGCGGATCATCTTGACGCGCTGCGCCTCACCGCCCGACAGCGTGCCCGCCGGCCGGTCGAGCGAGAGATAGCCGAGGCCGATCTCCGTGAACGCCTCCAGGGTGTGCTGCAGCGCGGTGAGCAGCGGCGCGACCGTGGGCTCGCGCAGACCGCGGATCCATTCGGCCAGGTCCCGGATCTCCATCGCGCAGGCGTCGGCGATGCTGACCCCGCCGATCTTCGACGAGCGGGCGCCCTCGCTGAGCCGGCTCCCGTCGCACTCGGGACAGGTGGTGAAGGTGACCGCCCGCTCCACGAACGCCCGGATGTGCGGCTGCATCGCCTCCTTGTCCTTGGACAGGAACGACTTCTGGATCTTCGGGATCAGCCCCTCGTACGTCAGGTTGACGCCGTTGACCTTCACCTTGGTCGGCTCACCGTGCAGGAAGTCGCGCATCTCCCGCTCGGTGTACTCCCGGATCGGCTTGTTCGGGTCGAGGAAGCCGGACTCGGCGTAGATCCCCACCGTCCACACGTTGTCCGACTTCCAGCCGGGGATGGTGAACGCGCCCTCCGCGATCGACTTGGAGTCGTCGTAGAGCTGGGTGAGGTCGATGTCGGACACCGTGCCCCGGCCCTCGCAGCGGGTGCACATGCCGCCGGTGCGGGAGTACGTCGCCTTGACCGCTTTCTTGCCGCCGACGGCGATCGCCCCGCTGCCGCGCACGGAGGCGGTGTTGAAGGAGTACGCGCTCGGCGGGCCGATGTGCGGCCGGCCGAGCCGGCTGAAGAGGATGCGCAGCATCGCGTTGGCGTCGGTGGCGGTGCCGACGGTGGAGCGGGGGTCGGCGCCCATCCGCTGCTGGTCGACGATGATCGCGGTGGTGAGTCCGTCGAGGACGTCGACCTCGGGACGGTCCAGCGTCGGCATGAAGCCCTGCACGAAGGTGCTGTAGGTCTCGTTGATCAGGCGCTGCGACTCGGCGGCGATCGTGTCGAACACCAGCGAGCTCTTGCCCGAGCCGGACACGCCGGTGAACACCGTCAGCCGGCGCTTCGGGATCTCGATGCTGACGTCTTTCAGGTTGTTCTCGCGCGCCCCGTGCACGCGGATCAGCTCGTGGCTGTCGGCCGCGTGCGCCGGGGAGTCCGTGCCCTCGTCCGTGCCGTGGCTCGTGCCCATGTCGTCGTCCGGGCTCGCGTGGGTGCTGATGTCCATGGGCCACACGCTATGGGCGTCCGGGGGGCGGCGCTTCTCGATTTCTGACCGGTCGCGTGACCTGTTTCGCGACACAGGACGGGATGCCCGCGGTCGCACGCGCCGGATCATGCCGGTACACGCTGGGCGGCACGCCCACCAGCTCCGTGAAACGCGTGCTGAAGGTGCCCAGCGACGAGCAGCCGACGGCGAAGCAGACCTCGGTCACGCTGAGATCGCCGCGCCGCAGCAGCGTCATCGCGCGCTCGATGCGACGCGTCATGAGGTACGAGTACGGCGACTCGCCGTAGGCGCGCCGGAACGCGCGGCTGAGGTGCCCCGCCGACATGTGCACGCCCCGCGCGAGGGCCTCCACGTCCAGCGGCTGGGCGTACTCCCGGTCGATCCGGTCACGCACCCGGCGCAGCAGCGCCAGATCACTGAGCCGCCGCGCCGGGTCGGGTCTGCTCGTCACCCGGGCGATCGTGCCACGCCGCCCCGCGAGTTCCAAGGGCCCGTTCCCGGTGACTCACTGGCGGCTGACGCTGCGGGTGACGCCCGCGACGACGGTCGTGGCCAGGATCCAGCCGGTGACGATGAGGACGTACGACAGCGTCCGGTAGCCGCCCGACGGGGCGAACGCGGACTCCTGCCCGAAGGAGATCACCGGCAGCAGCAGGTCGAGGGTGTAGAAGACCGGATCGAACTCGGGTGCCTCGGACGCCTTCAGGGCCCGCGGATGCTGGTGCGCGAAGGCGGCCGAGCCGACGGCGAGCAGCGACAGCAGCCAGACCGCGGCGCGCAGCGGGCGGAAGCCGTAGCCGACGGTGGCGTCCTGGAGGTGGCCCCACAGCCTGCCGTACCAGGGCAGCGTGCCGCGGTGCCGGCGCTGCTTGGCGAGCTGGACGAGGCGGGCGGCCCGGTCGTCGCCGACGCGCCGGTACGCGGCGGTCAGCTGCTCGTAGGCGTGCGGGTCGAAGGCGTCGTCGTCCCGCTCCAGCATCGGCAGGCGCCGCTCCGCGGGCTCGTGCGGGGTGAGGAAGGTGTAGGTGAGGTCGAGCAGGCGAACCTGGTCGGGCAGCATCTCGGGCGCGAGATGGAGCTGGTTGATCTCGGCGCGCCGAAGGTTGAGCCGGCCCACGACGGGGTCGCCCGCGCGCAGCCACAGCTCCCCGATGACGCAACTGCTGGCCCGCAGGGCGGTGTCGCCGGGGTTGGCGAGTGTGGTCTGCATCAGGTCCACCCGGCCGGGTATGCGGGCGCCGCGCAGATCGATCCGGCCCTGCGTGCGCAGCCGGCGGCCCAGCAGGTTGGCGCCCACGTCCAGGGACTCGGCGTCCAGGACGTGCCCGCCGGGGTTGTTCAGCTCGGCGTCCTGGAGGTCGAGTGAGCCGGCGACGGTGGCGCCGTCGAGCCGGATGCGCCCCCGGACGCGCAGCCCGCGGGCGCAGAGGTCGTCGTCCACGGTGACCTGGTTGAGCTGGAGCACCGGCTCGGCGGGGTCCGCGCCGCCGATCTCCGCCTCGTCGAGGAACAGCGCGCCGGAGATCTGCGCGCCCCCGAGGTACACCGGCCCCTCGATGCGGCAGCGCGTCAGCCGCAGGCTGCCGTCGATCCGGGTCCTGGCCGCCGACAGCCCGGGCAGGACCGAGTCGCGCAGACTGAGATAGCCGAGCTGGGCGCCGGCGAGGCGGGGAGCCTCCTCGAAACGGCAGTACGCGAGACGGGCCACGCTGTCGACGACCGCGTACCGCAGGTCGAGCACACCGGTGACACGCGCCCCCAGCACTTTGAGCGCGGCCACTTCGCCCGCCTCACGGGGGCCGTTGAGCAGCAGGGCCCGCAACACGAGGGCTCGGACGGTGCGTTCGGGGCCGCCCTCCTCGCCCAGGGCGCGCAGGTCCACGGTGGTCCCCGTGGCGAAGGCCCGCCAGACGCGCTGTTCGGCCGGTGTCAGATCATCGATCTCCATCAGCCGCGACTCTGGCGGGCCCCCCGGGAGGTGTCAACCACACGCTCCCGCACCGGGATTCACTCCTTCGCGGACTCGACCGCGTGGCCGCCGAACTGGTTGCGCAGCGCGGCGATCATCTTCATCTGCGGGGAGTCGTCCTGGCGGGAGGCGAACCGCGCGAACAGGGAGGCGGTGATGGCCGGGAGCGGTACCGCGTTGTCGATGGCGGCCTCCACGGTCCAGCGCCCCTCGCCGGAGTCCTGCGCGTAGCCGCGCAGCTTGTCCAGGTGCTCGTCCTCGTCGAGGGCGCTGACCGCCAGGTCCAGCAGCCAGGAGCGGATGACCGTGCCCTCCTGCCAGGAACGGAAGACCTCGCGCACGTCGGTGACCGAGTCGACCTTCTCCAGCAGCTCCCAGCCCTCGGCGTAGGCCTGCATCATCGCGTACTCGATGCCGTTGTGGACCATCTTCGAGAAGTGGCCGGCGCCCACCTTGCCCGCGTGGACGTAGCCGTACGGGCCCTCCGGCTTGAGCGCGTCGAAGACGGGCTGGAGACGGTCGACGTGCTCCTTGTCGCCGCCGACCATCAGGGCGTAGCCGTTCTCCAGGCCCCAGACGCCGCCGGAGACGCCCGCGTCGACGAAGCCGATGCCCTTGGCGCCGAGCTCGGCGGCGTGCTTCTCGTCGTCCGTCCAGCGGGAGTTGCCGCCGTCGACGACGGTGTCGCCGGGCTCCAGGAGGTCGGCGAGCTCGTCGACGACGGACTGGGTGGCGGGGCCCGCCGGGACCATCACCCAGACGGTGCGCGGCGCTTCGAGCCGCGCGACCAGCTCGGGCAGGCCGGCCACGTCGGACAGCTCGGGGTTGCGGTCGTAACCGATGACGGTGTGGCCGGCGTTGCGGATGCGCTGGCGCATGTTGCCGCCCATCTTGCCGAGACCTATCAGGCCCAACTGCATCGATGCCATGTCAGTGCACTTCCTTGAGTTCGCGGTAGGCGGCCACGAGGGCGGCGGTGGACGGGTCGAGGCCGGGGACGGAGCCCGCCGCGTCAGCGGCTGATGGGAACGTCCCGGTCAGAGCGGGTTCGACGCGCTTGGCGAGGACCTTGCCCAGCTCCACGCCCCACTGGTCGAAGGAGTCGATGTTCCAGATCGCGCCCTGCACGAACACCTTGTGCTCGTAGAGGGCGATGAGCTGACCGAGGACCGACGGGGTCAGCTCGGTGGCGAGCACGGTCGTGGTGGGGCGGTTGCCGGCGAAGGTGCGGTGCGGCACCTGCTCCTCGGGCACGCCGTCCGCGCGGACCTCCTCCGCGGTGCGGCCGAAGGCGAGGGCCTGCCCCTGCGCGAACAGGTTGGCCATCAACAGGTCGTGCTGCGCCTTGAGTTCGTCGTCCAGTTCGGCGACGGGGCGGACGAAGCCGATCAGGTCGGCCGGGATCAGCTTGGTGCCCTGGTGGAGCAACTGGTAGTAGGCGTGCTGCCCGTTGGTGCCGGGCGTGCCCCACACCACCGGGCCGGTCTGCCACTGCACGGGCCTGCCCTGGCGGTCCACCGACTTGCCGTTGGACTCCATGTCGAGCTGCTGGAGATAGGTGGTGAACTTGGACAGGTAGTGCGAGTACGGCAGCACCGCGTGCGACTGGGCGTCCAGGAACTCGCCGTACCAGATGCCCAACAGGCCGAGGATCAGCGGGGCATTGGACTCGGCTTCGGCGTTGCGGAAGTGGTCGTCGACGATCCTGAACCCGTCGAGCATCTCCCGGAAGCGCTCCGGGCCGATGGCGATCATCAGCGACAGGCCGATCGCCGAGCCCAAGGAGTAGCGGCCGCCGACCCAGTCCCAGAACTCGAACATGTTCTCCGGGTCGATGCCGAAGCCGGTGACCTTCTCCGCGTTCGTCGACACCGCCACGAAGTGCCGGGCGACCGCCTTCTCCTCGCCGCCGAGCCCTTCGAGGAGCCAGGAGCGGGCCGAGGTGGCGTTGGTGATCGTCTCGATCGTCGTGAACGTCTTCGACGCCACGATGAACAGGGTCTCGGCCGGGTCCAGGTCCCGCACGGCCTCGTGCAGGTCTGCGCCGTCCACGTTGGAGACGAACCGGAACGTCAACTCCCTTGCGGTGTAGGCCCGCAGCACCTCGTAGGCCATCGCGGGGCCCAGGTCGGAGCCGCCGATGCCGATGTTGACGACGTTGCGGATCGGGCGGCCGGTGTGGCCGGTCCATTCGCCCGAACGCACCCGGCGCGCGAAGTCGCTCATCTTGTCCAGCACGGCGTGCACCCGGGGGACGACGTTCTCGCCGTCCACCTCGACCACCGCGTCGGCCGGGGCGCGCAGCGCCGTGTGGAGCACGGCCCGGTTCTCGGTGACGTTGATCTTCTCCCCGCGGAACATCGCGTCGCGCAGCCCGAACACATCGGTGGTGGCGGCGAGTTCACGCAGCAGGGCGAGGGTCTCGTCGTTGACCAGGTTCTTTGAGTAGTCGATCCGCAGATCGCCCACGCGCACCACGTACCGTTCGGCGCGCCCGGGGTCCTCGGCGAACAGCTCGCGCAGGTGCGTCTGCCATCCGGCGCGGTGGTCCGCCAGGGCGGTCCACTCTGGCCGCTGGCTGAGCAGGGGGGTGTCAGGCATGGGAGAAGGCCTCCTCGGCGCCCTCGCCCCGCAGGGCGACGGCGTACATCTCGTCGGCGTCGAGGCGCCGCAGCTCCTCGGCGATCAGTTCGGAGGTGTCGCGCACCTTCAGCGCGAGGGTGCGCGGGGGCTGGCCCGGCAGGGTCAGTGTGGCGAGCGGGCCCTCGGGGCGGTCGATGACGATCTCGCCGGCGTCGGTGCCGAGCCGCACGGCCGTGACGACCGGACCGGCGGTGACGACCCGCTCGACGGGCACGTTCAGCCGGGCCTCCAGCCAGCGGGCGAGCAGTTCGGCGCTGGGGTTCTCCGCCTCGCTCTCCACCGCCGCCGAGGTGATCGGCACCCGAGCCTGGTCCAGGGCCGCCGCCAGCATCGAACGCCACGGCGTCAGCCTCGTCCACGCGAGGTCGGTGTCGCCGGGGGCGTAGGACTTCGCCCGCAGCTCCAGCGCCTTGAGGGGCTGCTCGACGGCGTACATGTCGGTGATGCGGCGCTGGGCGAGCGCGCCCAGCGGGTCCTTCGCGGGGTTCCCGGGGGCGCCCACCGGCCACCACACGACGACCGGGGCGTCCGGCAGCAGCAGCGGCAGGACCACGGAGTCCGCGTGGTCGGAGACCTCGCCGTAGGTGCGCAGCACCACCGTCTCGCCGGTGCCGGCGTCGGCGCCCACGCGCACCTCGGCGTCCAGGCGGGAGTTGGTGCGGTCGCGCGGGTTGCGGGTGTGCCGCTTGATGACGACCAGGGTGCGTGAGGGGTGCTCGTGCGAGGCCTCCTCCGCCGCCCGGATCGAGTCGTAGGCGTTCTCCTCGTCCGTGACGATGACCATCGTCAGGACCATGCCCACGGCAGGTGTGCCGATGGCGCGGCGACCCTGCACCAGCGCCTTGTTGATCTTGCTTGCCGTGGTGTCCGTCAGGTCGATCTTCATGGCCTGCGCCAGCTCCGTCCGTCTCGTGCGAGCATCTCGTCGGCTTCCTCGGGTCCCCAGGTGCCCGACGGGTACGGGGCCGGCCTGCCGTGCGTGGCCCAGTACTCCTCGATCGGGTCGAGGATCTTCCAGGACTCTTCCACTTCCTGGTGACGCGGGAACAGGTTGGCGTCGCCCAGGAGCACGTCCAGGATGAGACGCTCGTACGCCTCGGGGCTGGACTCCGTGAAGGACTCGCCGTAGGCGAAGTCCATGGACACGTCCCGGATCTCCATCGAGGTGCCCGGCACCTTGGAGCCGAAGCGGACCGTCACCCCTTCGTCGGGCTGGACCCGGATGACGATGGCGTTCTCGCCGAGCTCCTCCGTCGCGGTGGAGTCGAAGGGGGAGTGCGGGGCCCGCTGGAAGACCACCGCGATCTCGGTGACCCGGCGGCCGAGGCGCTTGCCGGTGCGCAGGTAGAAGGGGACGCCCGCCCAGCGGCGGTTGTCGACGTTCAGCCGGACGGCGGCGTACGTGTCCGTCGTCGAGGACGGGGGAATGCCGTCCTCCTCCAGATAGCCGCGCACCTTCTCGCCGCCCTGCCACCCGGCCGCGTACTGGCCTCGCACCGTGTGCTCGCCCAGCTCCTCCGGCAGCTTCACGGCCCGCAGGACCTTCAGCTTCTCGGTGAGCAGGGAGGACGCGTCGAAGGAGGCCGGCTCCTCCATCGCGGTCAGCGCCATCAGTTGGAGCAGGTGGTTCTGGATGACGTCGCGCGCCGCGCCGATGCCGTCGTAGTAGCCGGCCCGGCCGCCGATGCCGATGTCCTCGGCCATCGTGATCTGCACATGGTCCACGAAGGACCGGTTCCAGATCGGCTCGAACATCGTGTTGGCGAAGCGCAGCGCCAGGAGGTTCTGGACGGTCTCCTTGCCCAGGTAGTGGTCGATGCGGAAGACCTGGTCCGGCTCGAACACATCGTGCACGATCGCGTTCAGCTCCCGCGCGCTGGCCAGGTCGTGCCCGAACGGCTTCTCGATGACGGCCCGCCGCCAGGACCCCTCCGGCGCCTTGGCCAGCCCGTGCTTCTTGAGCTGCTCGGTCACCTTGGGGAAGAACTTCGGCGGCACCGACAGATAGAAGGCGAAGTTGCCGCCCGTGCCCCGCGAGGCGTCCAGCTCCTCGACGGCGTCCCGCAGTTGCTTGAACGCGGCGTCGTCGTCGAAGTCGCCCGGTATGAACCGCATGCCCTCGGCGAGCTGCTGCCATACCTCCTCACGGAACGGCGTGCGCGCGTGCTCGCGGACCGCGTCATGGACGACCTGCGCGAAGTCCTGGTCCTCCCAGTCGCGGCGGGCGAAGCCCACGAGCGAGAAGCCCGGCGGCAGCAGACCGCGGTTGGCGAGGTCGTACACGGCCGGCATCAGTTTCTTGCGGGACAGGTCGCCGGTCACGCCGAAGATCACCAGCCCGGAGGGGCCGGCGATCCGCGGCAGCCGCCGGTCCCGGGGGTCCCGGAGCGGGTTGCTCCACACCCGTGCGTTCATTCCGCGTCAACTCCCTTGCTGTTCAGCGATTTGGCGACCGCGTCCAGAAGGTCCTGCCACGCCGTCTCGAACTTCGCGATGCCTTCCTCCTCCAGGCGGGTGACCACCTCGTCGTAGGAGATGCCCAGCGCTTCGACGGCGGCGAGGTCGGCGCGGGCCTGCGCGTACCCGCCGGTGACGGTGTCACCGGTGATCCGGCCGTGGTCGGCGGTGGCGGCGAGGGTGGCCTCCGGCATGGTGTTGACGGTGCCGGGGGCGACCAGCTCGTCCACGTACAGGGTGTCCTTGTACGCGGGATCCTTCACCCCGGTCGACGCCCACAGCGGACGCTGCCTGTTCGCCCGCGCCCCGCCCAGGGCGGTCCAGCGCGACCCCGCGGGCGTTTGACGCCCGGCCGAGCCGAACACCTCCTCGTACGCCTGGTAGGCCAGCCGGGCGTTGGCGAGCGCCGCCCGGCCCTTCAGGGCGAGGGCCTCGTCCGTGCCGAGGACCGTCAGCAGCTTGTCGGTCTCGGAGTCGACGCGGGAGACGAAGAAGGAGGCCACGGAGTGGATCGCGGACAGGTCCAGGCCCTGCGCGGCGGCCTTCTCCAGACCGGCCAGGTAGGCGTCCATGACCTCCCGGTGGCGATCCAGCGAGAAGATCAGCGTGACGTTGACGCTGATGCCCAGCCCGATCACCTCGGTGATCGCCGGGAGGCCCGCCTTCGTCGCCGGGATCTTGATCATCACGTTGGGACGGTCCACCAGCCAGGCCAGCTGCTTGGCCTCGGCGACCGTGGCCCTGGTGTCGTGGGCGAGCCGGGGGTCGACCTCGATGGAGACCCAGCCGTCACGGCCGCCGGTGGCCGAGTGCACCGGGCCCAGGACGTCGGCGGCGGCGCGCACGTCCGCCGTCGTCATCATCCGCACGGCCTCGTCGACCGATACGCCGCGCGCGGCCAGCTCGGCGAGCTGCTCCTCGTAACCTCCCCCACTCTCGGCTTCGCCCGAGCGGGGGGACCCCCACCCGGAGCCGATGGCCGCCTGGAAGATGGACGGGTTGGTGGTGACGCCGACGACATGCCGGGTGGCGACGAGCTCGGCGAGGTTGCCGGACGTGATGCGCCTGCGCGACAGGTCGTCCAGCCAGATCGAGACGCCCTCGTCGGAGAGACGCGCGAGCGCTCCCCCGGTGGCGACTGCTTCGGTCACTGTGATCATCTTCTTTCTGGCGATCGGATCAGCCGCGCGCGGCGCCCGGTCCGGTGGTCGCGTCGAGGACGGCCCGCGCCGCGGCGGCCACGTTCTCGGCGGTGAAGCCGTACTCGGCGAACAGGGTCTTCGCGTCGGCGGACGCGCCGAAGTGCTCCAGGGAGACGATGCGTCCCGCGTCGCCCACGAACCGGTGCCAGGTCAGGCCGATGCCCGCCTCTACCGCGACCCGCGCCCGCACCGACGGCGGGAGCACACTGTCGCGGTACTCCCGCGGCTGCTCCTCGAACCACTCCACGGACGGCATCGACACCACCCGCGTCCCGGTCCCCTCGGCCTCCAGCAGCTCCCGGGCGGCCACGGCGAGGTGCACCTCGGAGCCGGTGGCGATCAGGACGACGTCCGGGGTCTGGGTCGAGGACTCCGCCAGCACGTAACCGCCCTTCGCCGCGTCCGGGTTCGGCGCGTACGTCGGCACGCCCTGCCGGGTGAGCGCCAGACCGTGCGGGGCCGGACGCGTGGCGTGCCGCTTCAGGATCTCGGCCCAGGCGGTCGCCGTCTCGTTGGCGTCCGCCGGACGGACCACGTTCAGGCCCGGGATGGCGCGCAGCGAGGCGAGGTGCTCGACCGGCTGGTGGGTGGGGCCGTCCTCGCCGAGGCCGATGGAGTCGTGCGTCCACACGTACGTCACCGGAAGCTGCATCAGGGCCGACATCCGCACCGCGTTGCGCATGTAGTCGGAGAACACCAGGAACGTGCCGCCGTAGACACGGGTGTTGCCGTGCAGGGCGATGCCGTTCATCTCGGCCGCCATCGAGAATTCGCGGATGCCGAAGTGCACGGTACGCCCGTACGGGTCGGCCTCGGGCAGCGGGTTGCCGGCGGGCAGGAACGACGACGTCTTGTCGATGGTGGTGTTGTTGGAGCCGGCCAGGTCGGCGGAGCCGCCCCACAGCTCGGGGATCACACCGCCGAGCGCCTGGAGCACCTTGCCGGACGCGGCGCGCGTGGCGACGGACGGGCCCTCCTCGAAGACCGGCAGCGACTGCTCCCAGCCCTCGGGGAGCTGACCGGCGACGATCCGGTCGAACAGCTCCGCGCGCTCGGGGTCGGCGCCGCGCCAGACGGCGAGCCGCTTGTCCCAGGCGGCGTGGGCCTCGGCGCCCCGGTCCAGGGCGGCCCGGGTGTGGGTGAGGACGTCGTCGGAGACCTCGAAGGTCCGCTCCGGGTCGAAGCCGAGGATCCGCTTGGTGGCGGCCACCTCGTCCTCGCCGAGCGCGGAACCGTGGGCGGCCTCGGTGTTGCGCGCGTTCGGGGCGGGCCAGGCGATGATCGTGCGCATCGCGATGATCGAGGGGCGCCCGGTCTCCTCCCGCGCCGTCGTCAGCGCCTCGTGCAGCGCGTGCACGTCGACGTCGCCGTCCTCCCGCGGCTCGATGCGCTGCGTGTGCCAGCCGTAGGCCTCGTAGCGCTTGAGCACGTCCTCGGAGAAGGCCGTCGCGGTGTCGCCCTCGATGGAGATGTGGTTGTCGTCGTAGAGGAAGACCAGGTTGCCGAGCTTCTGGTGCCCGGCGAGGGAGGACGCCTCGGCGGACACGCCCTCCTGGAGGTCGCCGTCGGAGACGATCGCCCAGATCGTGTGGTCGAACGGCGACTCGCCCTCGGGGGCCTCGGGGTCGAACAGGCCGCGCTCGTACCGGGCGGCCATCGCCATCCCCACGGCGTTGGCGACACCCTGGCCGAGCGGACCGGTGGTGGTCTCCACACCGGCCGTGTGCCCGTACTCGGGGTGCCCCGGCGTCCGGGAGCCATGGGTGCGGAACGCCTTGAGGTCGTCCAGACCGACCTCGTAGCCGGACAGGAACAGCTGCGTGTAAAGCGTCAGCGAGGTGTGCCCGGGGGAGAGGACGAAGCGGTCACGCCCCGTCCACTCCGGATCCGCGGGATCGTGTCGCATCACCTTCTGAAAGAGCGTGTACGCGGCAGGGGCCAGCGCCATCGCCGTGCCGGGGTGACCGTTGCCGACCTTCTGCACCGCGTCGGCGGCCAGGACACGCGCCGTGTCGACGGCACGCCGGTCCAGGTCGGTCCACTCGAAACTGTTCCGGTTCTGCGTGCTCATCTTCAAGAAGTCCTCGATAGGAGCCGGTGATCAGGTCTTGCGTGTTCGAACTTAAAAGTCTGACTTTTTCGGCGGAAGGTCTGCCTGTGTCAGCCTGTGGTGAAAGTGGGACACGGACCGCGACGGCGGAGCAGCACAAGAAGGACATGGTGGATACAAGTACCCAAGAAGCCGCCGATGACGGGATCAGAACCTTCCCCTTCCCCGTCGAACTCAGCGTCGGCGGAGTCGGTATGCAGATCGGCCCCATGGGCGCCGGGCGCACCTGGCACGCCGACGCGCCGCTGGACCGCGTCCACCGCATCGACTTCCACGTCGTGCTGCTGTTCACCGGCGGTCCCGTCCGCCACATGGTCGACTTCGACGAGTACGAGGCGACCGCCGGCGACGTCCTGTGGATCCGCCCGGGCCAGGTCCACCGCTTCACCCGGGCCGGCGAGTACCAGGGGACCGCCCTCACCATGCAGCCCGGCTTCCTGCCCCGCGACACCGTCGAGGCCACCGGCCTGTACCGTTACGACCTCCCGCCCCTCCTGCGCCCCGACGCCGCCCGGTCGGCCGCTCTGCGCGCGGCCCTTTCCCACCTGCGACGCGAGTACGAGGACAGCGCGACCCTGCCCCCGAACCTGCACACCTCCGTGCTGCGCCACTGCCTGACGGCGTTCCTGCTGCGCCTCGCGCACCTCGCCACCAGCTCCGCCGAGGCGGCCCGCCGGCAGGCCGACACCACGTTCACCCTCTTCCGGGAGGCGGTGGAGCGGGACTTCGCCACCGTCCACAGTGTCAGCGCCTACGCCGACGCGCTCGGCTACTCCCGCCGCACCCTCGTGCGCGCGGTCCGCGCGGCGACCGGTGAGACGCCCAAGGGGTTCATCGACAAGCGGGTGGTCCTGGAGGCCAAGCGCCTGCTGGCGCACACCGATCTGCCCATCGGCCGCGTCGGCGTCGCGGTGGGCTTCCCCGACCCGGCGAACTTCTCCAAGTTCTTCCACCAGCACACGGACACGACACCGGCGGCGTTCCGCGCGGAGATGCGCTGAAACGCCGCCGGGTGAACTCCGGCCCTCGGGCTGTCGCCTCAATGGCCGAAGCTGAACCAGTTCACGTTGACGAAGTCGGACGGCTGGCCGCTGGTGAAGGTCAGATAGACGTCGTGGGTGCCGGTGACCGGGGCGATGTTCGCGGGGACCGTCCGCCAGGACTGCCAGCCGCCGGTGCCGGCCACCGCGAAGCTCCCGACGGGAGCGCTGCCGCGGCTGTCGAGGCGGACCTCGACCAGACCGCTGACGCCGCCGCCCGCGCCGCTCGCGACCCGCCCGAGGAACTGGGTCGCCGCGGTGGAGCCGAAGTCGACGCCCCGGTACAGCGCCCAGTCGCCGTTGGCGAGGGAGCCGATGTTCTGCCCACCGCCGGTGTCGGTGGTCGTCTCCGTCGTCGTGCCCGACTGCTCGTCGTGGGACTCGGCCTGGACGGCGGTGTAGGCGTCACGGTTTCCGCTCGGGGGAGGCGTGGTTCCGCCGGTGCCGCCCGTGGCCTGGAGGACCCGCACGTAGTCGACGACCATCGGCACGCCCGAGCGGGTGTCGGCGTCCAGCCCGCCGCCGAAGGCGTCGGGGAAGCCGCCGCCCATCGCCACGTTCAGGATGATGAAGTAGCCGTGGCGGGTGGCGTTGTTCCAGGTCGTGGCGTCCACCTGGTTCGCGGTGACGGTGTGGTAGACGGTCCCGTCGACGGAGAAACGCAGCGTCTCCGGGGTCACCGAGCGGTCCCACTCCAACGCGTAGGTGTGGAAGCCGGACTGGCAGGCGACGCCGGGGCAGACGGTGGAACCGCCGATGCCGGTGGTCTCGTTGCAGGGGCCGCCCGGACTGGTGCCGCAGTGCAGCGTCGCCCACACGCGGTTCAGGCCCTGCACGTTCTCCATGATGTCCATCTCGCCCACCGAGGGCCAGTTCTGGTAGTTGCCCCGGTACGGCGCGCCCAGCATCCAGAACGCCGGCCAGTAGCCCTCGGCCGCGGTCCCGGTGACGGAGGGCATCTGCAGCCGGGACTCGACGCGCAGCTTGCCGCCGGACGGGGGCTGGAAGTCGGTGCGCCTGGTCTCTATACGGCCCGATGTCCAACGGCCCGCGGAGTCGCGCAGCGGGGTGATGCGCAGGTTTCCGGTGCCGTCGAGCGAGACGTTGCTCGTGCTGTTCGTCATCGTCTCGACCTCGCCGGTGCCCCAGTTCGCGGGGCCGCCGGGATATGAAGTTCCTGTCGAGTACTGCCAGTTGTCGGTGCTGACGCCGGTTCCCGCGGCGCCGTCGAAGTCGTCGAGGAAGACCTGCGTCCAGCCGGCCGGGGGCGTGGGCGCGGAGGCCGTAGCGGGCAGGGTGGCGGCCGTGGCGGCGAGCGCCGCGAGACCGAGGGTGCTGAGCACGGCGACGAACGCCCGCCGCAGGGGGCGCCGCGGTCCGCGGGGGGTGCCGGAGGTGTCACTCATGGTGTGCCTCTCGGGTACGGGGTGGGGGTGTACGGGTGCGGGAAGTGCTCTTTGAGAGCGCTCTCAAAGTGCGCCCAATGTGCTCCCGTTGCCCTCGGCCGTCAAGAGGTGAAACCGTGAAAGTCGTTGCGGTGCAGGTGGGTTCAGCCCGTGAAGGGAGCTTGCGGCTGCCGCCGTGACGGGTGGTGAGCGGAGCCTGCGGCCGACGCGCCTGCCCGGCGCACATCATCATGCGAAAGCCTGCAGGCAGGGCACGTTGTGACGCGAGGGTGAGGCGCGCCCCAGCCCGCGCGAGCCGTCAAGGAGGCGCCGGATGACGGGCCGTCAAACATGCGTGAGCCTCACGTCGGGTGCCAGCCCAGGGAGCGGGAGATTCCTCGTGCTGCCAGCCGTATCGCCGGTGCCAGGGAAGGGACTTGGGCGTTCGCCGCCGGGACGACCACCGACACCGCCGCCACCACCTCGCCGTCCGTGCCGCGTACGGGGGCGGCCACCGACAGGGCGTCGTCCGTCACCTGACGGTCGCTCACCGCGACTCCCGTGCGCCGGACTTCGGCGAGCGTGCGGCGCAGCAGCGCGGGGTCGGTGATCGTATGGGCCGTGTACGAGGCCAGCGGGGCGGCGCAGTACGTCTCCTGGAGCTCCGCTCCGCCGTGCGCCAGCAGGACGAGCCCGACGCCGGTCACATGCAGCGGCCAGCGCGCGCCGACGCGGATGCGCACGCCGACCGCCGAGTGTCCCGAGAGCCACTCGGTGTAGACGACCTCGGCGCCGTCCCGTACCGCCAGTTGCACGTTCTCGTGCGTGGCCTCGTACAGATCCTCCAGGTAGGGCAGCGCGGCCTGGCGGAGAGCCAGGCCCCGGGGAGCCAGCGCCGCGATCTCCCACAGCCGCAGCCCCACGTGGTACGTGCCCGCCGGGTCCCGCTCCAGGGCGCCCCACTCGGCCAGCGCCGCCACGAGCCGGTGTGCGGTGGTCAGGCTCAGGCCCGCCCGCCGGCTGATGTCGGTCAGGGACAGCGCCGGATGCGCGTGGTCGAAGGCGGCGAGCACGGACAGCAGCCGGTCGGGCGCGGAACGGGTGGGCGCGACCGTCGGCACGGGTGCGGCGGGCGTGCCCGTGAGCGGCGGTGTCCTCGACGTCGTCGGCAACGGGTTCCTCCTCCCCGTGCTGCGGCGGGACGGGCGTCGCCCCGCACCGTCGCGAAGTTAGGCAGACCGCCGGGCCGGCGTCAATCGTCCGCCCGGCCCTCTCATCCGCCGAGCCCGTCCCCGGCGACGCGCAGCAGCAGGGCGTGCAGCGTCTCCCGCTCGGCCGGGTCGAGCGGGGACAGCAGCTCGTTCGTCACCCGCAGGCCGGCCTCGTCCGTGCCGCGCAGGAACTCCCCGCCCGCCTCCGTGAGGACGACGATCCGGCTGCGCCGGTCGTCGGGTGCCGGGCGGCGCTCGGCGAAGCCCAGCTTCTCCAGGTCGTCGACGAGACCGACGATCGCGCTCGGGTCGTACCCGAGCCGTGCGCTCAGCTCGCGCTGGAGCGCGCCCTCCGTCGTGGCGAGGAAACGCAGCACCGCGTAGTGGCGCAGGCGCAGCCCCGACTCCTGGAGGAAAGTGTTGAACAACTGACCCGAGCGCAGGCCGAGCCGGTAGAGCAGGTAGCCCGCGTCCGCGTGCAGCCCGCGCATCCACGGCTCCTCCGAGTCGATCGGGGTGGCGTTCACGGTGTCGTGCCGGCGGGCGATGGCGGGCTCCTTGGTGTCGGCCCCGGCGGGGGGCGGTGGTGCGTGCGGTGCGATGCGCTGCATGCGGTCGTGCGTGCCGCGCGGGTCCGATTCCAGCATGACCCACCCTCCGGACGACAACAACTATTGACGACGACAATTATTGCTCCTACCTTCGATCTCGCGGCCCACTCCGGTGCTCGACCCGGGCCGTACCGCCCCTGTCACCGCGTGAAGGGACCCACCCGTGCCTCCCATCGATCTCACCGGCAAGGTCGCCGTCGTCACCGGCAGCGGCCGGGGCCTCGGTCTCGCCTACGCGCAGGCCCTGGCCGCCCACGGCGCCCGCGTGGTCGTCAACGACGTCGACGAGGCGGCCGCCGAGCAGGCCGTGAAGTCCGTCGTCGAGGCGGGCGGCGCCGCCGTCGCCGAGGTGGTGCCGGTCGGCACGACCGAGGCCGCGGACCGGCTCGTCAACCGCGCGGTCGCGGAGTTCGGGCGGCTCGACGTCATGGTCACCAACGCCGGCATCCTGCGAGACAAGGTGCTGTGGAAGATGACCGACGACGACTTCGACACGGTCATCGCCACCCACCTCCGGGGCACCTTCACCTGCGCCCGCGCCGCCGCCGTACGGATGCGCGAGCAGGGCGAGGGCGGCAGCCTGATCCTGGTGGGCTCCCCGGCCGGACAGCGTGGCAACTTCGGGCAGACGAACTACGCCGCCGCCAAGGCCGGCATCGCCGCCTTCGCCCGTACCTGGGCCATGGAACTGGGCCGCGCGCACATCACCGTCAACGCGATCGTGCCGGTCGCCGCGACCGTGATGACCGAGACCGTCCCCGCCTTCGCCCCCTACGTCGAGGCCATGAGGAACGGCGAGGCGCTCCCGGACTTCCTGCGCAAGGGCGAGGGTTTCGGCACCCCCGAGGACTGCGCCGCGCTCGTGCCCTTCCTCGCCTCCGAGGCCGCCCGGGGCGTCACCGGCCAGGCCATCGGCATCGGCGGCGACAAGGTGGCACTCTGGTCGCATCCGCAGGAGATCCGTGCGGCCTACGCCGACGGCGGCTGGACCCCGGCGACCCTGGCCGACGCCTTCCCCACCTCGGTCGGCGCCGAGCTCCAGACCGTCGGCATCCCGGCGCCCGCGTTCCCGGAGGCGTGAGTCATGGCGAGCATAGACGTCGAGGAACTCGTCGCGATCGACGTCCACACCCACGCCGAGGTGTCCTCCAGCGGGCACTCCTCGCTCGACGACGACCTGCACGACGCGTCCTCCGCCTACTTCAAGGTCGAGGGCGAGCGGAAGCCGACCATCGAGGAGACGGCCCGCTACTACCGTGAGCGGAAGATGGCCGCCGTGATCTTCACGGTGGACGCCGAGTCCGCGACCGGCACCCCGCCGGTGCCCAACGAGGAGGTCGCCGAGGCCGCCGCCGCGAACGCGGACGTCCTCATCCCCTTCGCCTCCATCGACCCCTTCCGGGGCAAGGCCGGCGTGAGGCAGGCGCGCCGCCTGGTCGAGGAGTACGGGGTGAAGGGCTTCAAGTTCCACCCCAGCGTCCAGGGCTTCTTCCCCGACGACCGCGCGGTGGCGTACGGCCTCTACGAGGTGATCGAGGAGACCGGGTCCATCGCCCTCTTCCACACCGGGCAGACCGGCATCGGAGCCGGCGTCCCGGGCGGCGGAGGCATCCGGCTGAAGTACTCCAATCCCCTCCACGTCGACGACGTGGCCGCCGACTTCCCCCACCTCAAGATCATCCTGGCGCACCCGTCCTTCCCCTGGCAGGACGAGGCCCTCGCCGTCGCCACCCACAAGCCGGGCGTCCACATCGACCTGTCCGGCTGGTCGCCGAAGTACTTCCCGCCGCAACTCGTGCAGTACGCCAACACCCTGCTCAAGGACAAGGTCCTCTTCGGCTCCGACTTCCCCGTCCTCACCCCCGACCGCTGGCTCGCCGACTTCGACAAGCTGACGATCAAGGACGACGTGAAGCCGAGGATCCTCAAGGAGAACGCCGCCCGTCTGCTCGGGCTGACCACACCGTAGAGGGGCGTGGAGATGCGCAACGAGGGACTGGGGTCATGGCCCGCACGCCGGGCCCGCAAGACCCCGCACCGCACCGCCCTGATCCACGGCGGGCGGCCGACCGACTACGCCACCCTGCACACCCGCACCACACGCCTGGCCCACGCCCTGCGCGCCCGGGGCGTGCGCCGCGGCGACCGCGTCGCCTACCTCGGCCCCAACCACCCCTCCTACCTGGAGACCCTGTTCGCGGCCGGCGCCCTCGGCGCGGTCTTCGTCCCGCTCAACACCCGTCTGGCCGGCCCCGAGATCGCCTACCAGCTCGCCGACTCCGGCGCCAAGGTCCTCGTCCACGGCCCGGCGTCCGCGGGCCTCGTCGCCGGACTGCCCGGCAGTACCGACGTACGCGCGTACGTCGAGGTCGGCGCCGAGTACGAGGAGGCGCTCGCCGCGGCCGACGACGAGCCCTTCGACGAGCCCGTCGGCCCCGACGACACCTGCGTCATCATGTACACCTCGGGCACCACCGGCCGTCCCAAGGGCGCCATGCTCACCCACGGCAACCTCACTTGGAACGCGGTCAACGTCCTCGTCGACACCGACCTGATCGCCGACGAACGCGCCCTGGTGACCGCGCCGCTGTTCCACACGGCCGGGCTGAACATGCTGACGCTGCCGGTGCTGCTCAAGGGCGGCGCCTGCGTCCTGGTCGAGGCGTTCGACCCGCAGACCACCTTCGACCTGGTCGAACGGCACCGGATCACCTTCATGTTCGGCGTGCCGACCATGTTCGACCAGCTCGCCCGCCACCCGCGCTGGCCGGACGCCGACCTGTCCTCGCTGCGCATCCTCACCTGCGGCGGCTCACCCGTCCCGACCCCGTTGATCGCGGCCTACCAGGAACGCGGCCTCACCTTCCTCCAGGGCTACGGCATGACCGAGGCCGCGCCCGGCACGCTCTTCCTGGACGCGGAGCACGCCGTCAGCAAGGCCGGCTCGGCCGGCGTCCCGCACTTCTTCAGCGACGTCCGCGTCGTGCGGCCCGACCTGACACCCGTCGACGCCGGCGAGACCGGCGAGGTCGTCGTGCGCGGCCCGCACGTCATGCCCGGCTACTGGGGGCTGCCCGAGGAGACGGCCGCGTCCTTCGCCGACGGCTGGTTCCGCAGCGGCGACGCGGCGAAGGTCGACGAGGACGGTTACGTCCACATCGTCGACCGCATCAAGGACATGATCATCTCCGGTGGGGAGAACGTCTACCCCGCCGAGATCGAGGACCGGCTCCTGACCCACCCCGACATCGTCGAGTGCGCGGTCATCGGCGTGCACGACGACACATGGGGCGAGGTGCCCCGCGCGGTCGTCGTGCCCCGGGAGGGCGCTTCGCTGGATCCCGACGAGGTGCTCGCCTCCCTCGACGGCCGGCTCGCCAAGTACAAGATCCCCAAGTCGGTGGTGATCGCGGACGAACTCCCGCGCACCGCCTCCGGAAAGCTCCTCAAAGCCCGGGTGCGCCGACGCTTCGGCGCCGACTCCTGACCCACGGAAGGACCCTCGCGTGAGCATCACCGTCAACGGCCTCGACGAACTCAAGAAGCTCGCCGGCAGCGACCTCGGCACGAGCGAGTGGATCGAGGTCACGCAGGAGCGCGTCGACACGTTCGCCGACGCGACCGGGGACCACCAGTGGATCCACGTCGACCCCGAACGCGCGAAGGACGGGCCCTTCGGTGCGCCCATCGCCCACGGATACCTGACGCTCTCCCTGTTCATCCCCCTCTTCACCGAACTGCTGGACGTCCAGGGCGTCACGACCAAGGTCAACTACGGCCTGAACAAGGTGCGGTTCCCCGCGCCGGTGAAGGTCGGCTCCCGGATCCGGCTGGCCGGGAAACTGGCGGAGGTCGAGGAGGTCCCGGGCGGCGTGCAGATCACCGTGGACGGGACGATCGAGATCGAGGGCGGGGCGAAGCCGGCGGCGGTGCTGCGGAGTCTCTCCCGCTTCTACGCGTGAGGGCCGTTCCCTCGGACAGGCCGCTTCAGCGCACCACGTCCACGAAGACCGGGTTGGAGTAGAACCACGTGTCCTGCCACGGGTCGCCGTCGCCCGGCGGGTGGGGGATCGGGCCGTGCGGGTCGACGGACGCGCCCAGGTAACCGGTTCCGTTCCGCTTGCCGTCGCTGCCGCGCAGCCGCACGTAGAAGGACTCCTCGCCCGCGGTCAGCGGGACGCGCAGCGTATACGTCCCCTTGCGGCCGCTCACGTCCCGGGACCAGGCGACCCTGCTGTCGGGCGCGCGCCAGTCGTCGCGGTCGGCGACCGGGCCGCGCACCGCGCCGCGGATCATGTCCACATGCGCCAACCGGGGCAGGATCCCGTGGGGGTTGGGGCGGGAGGCGGTGGTCACGGTGATGTGCAGGGTGAGCTTCTCACCCCTGCGGACCCGCAGCCGGCCGCCGAGCGTGACGCCCCGGCCGCGGTCGCCCTCGCGGGTCAGCCGCACCTCCAGTCCGTCGAGGAGATGGCCGTGGTCCAGCCACACCCGGCCCGCGCGCAGTCCCGTCATCACCGAGCGGTAGCCGTATCGGGTGACGCCGACGTGGGTGCGGCTGAACTGGCCGGGCCAGAAGTCGCCGCCGGGCTGCGGGGAGTCGGTGTTCACGGGGTCGGGGAGCCGGCCGGTGTCGTCGAACGTCGTGCCGGGCGGCCAGTCGCCGTTCTTCCACGTGTCGAAGACGACCCGGTGGACGTCGGAGTTGGTGGTGACGGTGAACAGCTTGCCCTCGGCCAGCATCGCGTCCCACATGCCGCCGACCGTCGCCGTCATCCAGTCGAAGCCGCCGTAGAGCACGTACGCGTTCCGCGGGTATCCCGCCCACGAGTCCACCGACGGTTTGTTGGTGTACTCACCGCGCTGCGAGTCGGGCCCCTCCCACCCCGGGATGCCGCCGCCCTGGGCGCCGGGCGCGCCCTCCATGCCGATCATGATCTCGGGGGCGGCGTCCCGCCAGTTGCGCATCTCGTGCGGCGAGTCGATGCCGAGGCGCATCGGGTGGTTGGCGAGGACGAGGACGTCGTCGACATACCCCGTCCGGCGCTGCTCGGCGAGCCACTTGATGCCCTTGACGGCGTGCGCCTCGTTGCGGGCGGTGTTCGGGTTGTCAGGTGCGCCCTCGGTGTACTTGAGCAGCTTGCCGTCGTAGGCCAGCTCGAACTGCGTGAGCACGTCGACCTCGTGCGGGCCGGGCGCCGCGAACACCGTGCAGTGCTCGGCGGCGGGGATGTACCACTCCAGGCCCTGGAAGATCAGCTGGCGGGGGTTCTCGGCACGGGCCTTGAGGATCTCCTGGTGCTCCGCCTTCGCGCCGTAGCGGGCGTGCCCGAAGTTGGAGTGCTCGTTGAACACCATCCAGTCGAGGCCGTACCGGGCGGCCGCCGCGGCCAGTTGGGAGAACGTGTACTTCGCGTCGTGGCTGTAGACGCTGTGGACGTGGTGGTCGCCGACGAGATAGGCGAGCTGGGGGTCCTCGCCCCCGACAGCGCGTCCCGGGCTCGCGGCGGCGGGAGCCGCGGCCGCCGGGGCCGTAGCCGCCCCGCCGAGGGCGAACGCGGCGCCGAACAGGCCCGCGCCGCGCAGGATTCCGCGCCGGGACACGCCCTGGGCGTCGAGTTCGGCCGGTGGGACGGACGGATCGGCCCAGGCGGGCAGTTGCTGCTCGGTCATCGATGCCTCTCGGTGGATCTCGGCGAATCTCAGCGGGTCTCTGTGGATCTCAGTGGTTCATGAACGACGTCACGGGCAGCGCCCGTTCGACGATCCGGACGTCGCCGAGCCGCCCGTGCAGGATCTGGTCGATGCGACCGCCGTACTCGTAGCCGCCGAGCAGCCAGGGCAGGCCGACGGAGGCGATCCCGACGGCGGACGCCCTCGGGTTGCGGACCACCGGGCACCCTTCGACGTAGAGGGTGGTGTGCCTGCCGTCGTTGACTACGGCGACATGCCACCAGGTCTCAAGAGGCGTCTCCTGGCCCTAGTTGGTGGCGATGCCCAGCTGGTTCAGCGGGCGCATCGCCCACTGCGGCTCACGGTCGTTCGACAGGGAGAGCGTGGCGAGCGGCTCGTCAAGGTCGTCGGCGGTCTTCCCGGCGGCCCCTCCCGTGCCGGTGCGGCCGACCAGCCCGGACCAGGCGTGGTGCGCGGGGTCCCAGTCGGCGGGAAGGCGGTAGAACGCCTCGATGGTGTAACCGCCGGTGAAGGTGGCCGAGTTGATGGGCGCACCGTCGACCGTGCGCAGATACGCCCCCCTCAACGGGGACTTGTGGCCCTGGAACTCCAGGCTGCCGTGGCCCGGTTGGTCCGGGTGGTGGTCCGGGGACCAGCCGAGCGAACCGTCGCCCACCGCCACCACGGCGAGGTCGTTGCCGTGCCCGGAAAGGTCCCGTACGGCGCCGGAGACCGCCGTGTCGAAGCGCCAGTAGGCGACCGTGCCGCTCACCAGCATCCGCCACGCCGGGCGCGCGGGACGGGCCGGCGCGGGGGCGAACCCGGAGAACCGCTCGGCGAAGTCGATGCCGACGGTGAACCGGTCGGCGTCGCCGCTCAGTTCGATCTCCTGCCGCTCCAGCTCGTTGAGCCCCTTCGCCGCCCGGCCCAGGATCCAGGGGGAGACCGTCTCCACGTCGATGACGTTCCGGTCGAGGTCGAAGCGGTAGAGGCGGATCATCGCCGCGCCGCCGAAGTAACGATTCTGATAGTTCGTCAGGTGCAGGTGGACGTCATGCCCGACCTTGTTGCGGCGGACCGCCCGCCCGGCGGGCCAGTAGTGGCCGTTGAGGGTGAGGAAGACCTGGTCGTGGTCGGCGACAAGCCGGTCCCACAGTTGCTGCCCGTACGGCGACAACGTGTCGTCCGCGAGGACCAGTTCATGCGTGGTGAGGATGACAGGGGTGTGCGGATGCCGCGCCAGGACGTCGGCCGCCCACGCGTACCCCTGGTCCGACAGCCGCCAGTCCAGTGCCAGCACCATCCACTCCCGCCCGCCGGCCCGGAAGACGTGGTAGGTGTTGTAACCGTCCGGGGAGGCGCCGCCGAACGTCGGCCTGTCCGTGAAGCGTCGCGGGCCGAAGGCGTCCAGGTAGGGCGTCGCCCCGCGTCGGTCGGTCGTGGACGAGGGCACGTCGTGATTGCCGGCCAAGACGCTGTATCCGGCCCCGCGCCGGTCGAGCAGGGCGAACGCCTCACTGACGGCGGCTACTTCGTCCTCCGTCCCGTTCTGCGTGAGGTCCCCGAGGTGGGACAGGAAGACGATGTTCTCGTCCTCCCCGTGTGCCAGCAGATACCTGAGCGACGCCTCCACCGGGGCCTTGTCGATGCTCGGCCCGTCGAAGAGGTACTGCGTGTCCGGCATCACCGCGAGCGTGAACCGGCGGCTGTCGGGATCAGGACGCGAGCGTCCCGCCCCGGCGGCGCCGGCGGCGGTCGCGGGCAGCGCCACCGAAGCCGTCGCGGCCGCGCCGAGCAGCGCGGTGGCTCTGAGGAACCCACGCCGTCCGGCGCCGGCCGGCGGGGCCTCGCCCGGGTTCCGGGCATGCGAAGTACACACGGGTGCTCCATGGGAAAGCCGGGTGAAGTGAGTCGTGCAGAAGGGGAGTCGGGGGCGGGCGGCTACAGGACGCGCAGGGTCCAGCTCCAGCGGTGGACGCCCGGTGCGACGAGATACGAGGGGAAGGTGTCGGGGCCGCAGGACGCCGTGCCCAGACCCCGGTGCGCAGCGTCGATGTGCACCACGCAGCCCGCGCGCGGCGTCAGTTCGTCGTGATGGGCGGCCGCCGCCAGCTCCTCGGCGCGGTACCGGGTGACGGACACCTGACGCGGCTCGTCCAGGGTCACCGCGACACCCGTGGCGTCCGGCGCGGACAGCGTGAAGCGCCGCACCCCGTGCCGGCCCCCGCTCTCCTGCGGCCGCAGGTAGGGCGTGAACAGCGCGTCCACGGGGACCGAGTGATGGCCCACCGCGGCTCCCGCACAGCGGTCCGGGTACGACTCCCAGGGGCCCTGACCGAACCACTCCAGCAGGTCCGGTCCCGCGACCGTCTCGAACACCGAACCCACCCGGGCCACGTCGTCGAACTCCTCCGGCAGCTCGGCCTCCTCCTCGACGCGCACCCCGCCCTCGACCGGCGTGAGCACCTGCCGGTGCCGCACCACGCCCGCCGGGCCCGCGTACTCGGCGACCACCGTCACCGACAGGCCGTGCCGGCCCACCGACACCGGCTCGCGCACGAGCGCGTCAAGTCCCCACTCCCGCCAGCGCCGCGCCGCACCGCCCAGCTCGTCGTTGTCCGTCGGGGCCCGCCACAGCGACAGCGTGGGCGCCGCGCTCAGCAGCGGATGCACCAGCAACCCCTCGTCGTCGACCTCCACGCGCGCCGCCACCGACCGCTCCTCGACCGGCTCGGCCGCCCGCAGCCGCAACTGCGGCGCGCACACCTCGGTGCCGCACGGCGCCCACGGCAGGTCGTGCGCGGTGCGCACCCGCAGCGTCAGCCACGCCTCGCCGCCGTCCTCCGGCAGCTCGAACGGCTGCGGCACCACCGCCGTCTCGCCCGGCCGCAGCGGCGGCAGTTCGGCCGGCGCGGTCAGGGTGCCGCCGTACTCGAGGGACAGCTCCCACTCGGCCGCGAGCCACTCCAGACCGCGGAAGTGCTGGTGGTTGGAGAGGACCAGGCCCTCGTGCCGCGAGCCCGTCAGCCGCACCGGCGCCGCGAGCTCCCGGTGCTCGTACATCACGGGCTTGGGCGTGCGGTCGGGGAAGACCACGCCGTCCGCGATGAACGCCCCGTCGTGCTCCCGCTCGCCGAAGTCGCCGCCGTAGGCCCAGCGGTAGCCGGGCGCGGCGACACCGTTGTCATAGTGTCCGGCGCCCTCACGGCCGGCCGGTCCCGCGTCGTTCACACGCTGGAGGATTCCGTGGTCCCAGAACTCCCAGATGAACCCGCCCTGAAGACCCGGGGTGGCCTCGATGGCGGCCCAGTGGTCGGCGAGCGTGCCGTTGCTGTTGCCCATCGCGTGGGAGTACTCGCACTGGATGAGCGGCTTGGTCTGCTGCCCCGACAGCGCGTGCGCCAGGCAGTCCTCCAGCGGCGCGTACATCGGGCAGGCGATGTCGGAGGCCACGTCCGGGTCCGCCCAGCCGCGCTTGGCGGCCCCCTCGTACTGCACCGGCCGCGTCGGGTCGTGGCGGCGCACCCAGCCGGCCGCCGCGTCGTGGCCCGCGCCGTAGTCGGACTCGTTGCCCAGCGACCAGACGACGATCGACGGGTGGTTCTTGTCCCGCAGCACCATGCGCGAGACCCGGTCCACGAACGCGTTCAGATAGCGGGGGTCCTCGGCGATCTCGTGGGCGTGGTCGTGGGACTCGATGTCCGCCTCGTCGACGAGGTAGAAGCCGAGTTCGTCGGCGAGGTCGTACAGCGCAGGGTCGTTCGGATAGTGCGCGGTGCGGATCGCGTTGAAGCCGAACCGCTTGAGCAGCACCAGATCGGCCCGCATGTCGTCGTACGACACCGTGCGCCCGGTCAGCGGATGGAAGTCGTGCCGGTTGACGCCCCGGATGAGGACGCGCTCCCCGTTGACCAGCAGGTCCCGTCCGACGATCTCCACGTCGCGGAAGCCCACCCGGTGCCGGGACACGTCGGCGACCGTGCCGTCCGCGCGGTGCAGCCGGACGATCAGGTCGTACAGTTCGGGCGTCTCGGCGTTCCACGGGCGCACGTCGGGCACCCGCGCGAGCAGCCGGGCCTCGCCGAGGAAGTCGGAGACCCGCCCGTCCTCGGCGTTGGCCAGGTCGAAGGCGGTGTCCGGCGCGAGCGGCAGCCCGTCCAGCTCCGCACTGACGTGCCAGCCCGCGGGCAGCGCCCCGCGTGCGTCCCGCACCCGGCAGTCCACCCGCAAGTCACCGCCCAGCGAAGCCCGCACCGCCACGTCGGCCAGATGCAGCGGGTCGGTCGCGTACAGCAGGACCGAGCGGGTGATCCCGCCGTGCCACCACTGGTCCTGGTCCTCGATGTGCGAGGCGTCCGACCACTTGACGACGGTCAGCCGTACGACGGCCCGCTCCCCGGCGCGCACCACGTCCGTCAGGTCGAACTCGGCGGCCAGGTGGGAGTCCTTGGACAGGCCGACGGGCCGCCCGTCCACGTGCACCAGCAGCACGCTCTCCGCGGCCCCGACCTGGAGCACGATCCGCCGCCCGGCCCAGTCGGCGGGCACGTCGACCTCCCGCTCGTACACGCCCGTCGGATTGCGCTCGGGCGACGCCGGCGGGAACTGCGCGAACGGCATCCGGATGTTCAGGTACTGGGGCAGGTCCGCAGTGCCCTGCAGCGTCCACACGCCGGGGACGGCCGCCGTCGACCAGGTGTCGCCGGCCGGTGCGTCCGGAGCGGACAGCAGCTGGAAGCGCCACTCGCCGTCCAGGACGTGAGCGCCGGCGCGACGGTCGACGGCGTTCATGGGCAGCCGCCGCCAGGAGGTCGTCTCGGGCGACTCCCAGGGGCGCAGTGCGATCAGCGGGTCGGCCGCGGGGGACAGGGGGTCGGTCACTTGATGGCTCCCTTGCCGAGGTCCGCGATGATCTGGCGGGCGCCGATCGCGAACACGACGAGCAGCGGGATCAGGGCGAGCAGCGCGCCCGTCATGACCATCCCGTAGTCCGTCGTGCCGTGGGTCCCGTTCAGCTGGGACAGCGCGACCTGGAGGGTGACGTTGTCCGGGTTCGTCAGGGCGATCAGCGGCCAGGCGTAGTCGTTCCACTGGCCCATGAAGGTGAAGATGCCGAGGAAGGCCAGGCCCGGCCGGACGACCGGCAGCGCCACGTGCCAGTACTGGCGCAGGAAGCCGGCGCCGTCGATGCGGGAGGCGTCGAGGAGCTCGTCGTGGATCGCGCCCTTCATGTACTGGCGCATCCAGAAGATGCCGAAGGCGTTCGCGGCGGCCGGCACGATCAGCGCGGTCATCGAGCCGATCCAGCCGATCCTCGCCATGATGACGAACTGCGGGATCGCCGCAAGCTGCGCCGGGACCATGAAGATGAACATCAGCAGCACGAACAGCGTCCGCTTGCCGGGGAAGTCGAACTTGGCGAAGACGAACGCCGCCAGCGAGTCGAAGAGCAGCACCAGGAACGTCACCGACCCCGCCACCAGCAGGGAGTTGGCCATCGAGCCGAAGAAGTCGACCGTGCGGAACAGGCTGCGGACGTTCTCCACGAAATGCGAGCCCGGCAGCAGCTTCGGCGGGTAGGAGAAGATCTCCGACGAGGTGTGCGTCGACATGATCACGGCCCAGTAGAACGGGAAGGCCGAGAGCAGCAGTCCGAGGATCAGCACGGTGTGCAGGGCGAGACCCCGGCGCCGGGAGCCGTGGATCGCCCCGGGCCGCTTCGTGTCGTGGATGGAAGCCATGGCGTCAGACCCTCCTAGTCTTCGCCCCGGCGCTGCACCAGACGCCAGTTGATGATCGAGAAGAGGACGACGACGAGGAAGATGCCCCACGCGACGGCGGCGCCGTAGCCGAAGTCGTTGTTGTCGAAGGTCTGCTGGAAGAAGTAGAGGACCATCGTGCGCCCCGCGTGGTCCGGGCCGCCGGAGAACGTCGAGTCGTTGGCGGTGGTCTGCAGCAGCACCTGCGGTTCGGAGAAGCTCTGCAGGCCGGTCACCGTCGAGACCACCAGCACGAACAGCAGCACGGGCCGCATCATCGGCAGCGTGACCCGGAAGAACGTCTGCACCGGACCTGCGCCGTCGATGCGCGCCGCCTCGTACAGCTCGCCCGGGACCGTCTGCAGACCGGCGAGGAAGATGATCGCGTTGTAGCCGGTCCACTGCCAGGTCATCAGCGTGGCGATGGCGACCTTGATGCCCCAGGGGGTGTTCAGCCACGCCACCTGGTCCAGCCCGACCGCCTGCAACAGGGCGTTGGCGAGGCCGAAGTTGGTGGAGAAGACCGAGCCGAAGACGATGGCGACCGCCACCACCGAGGTGACGTTGGGCAGGAAGTAGGCGAACCGGTAGACGTTCTTGAACCGGACCGCCGAGTTGAGCATCACGGCCGTCACCATCGCCAGGAAGATCATCGGGAAGGTGGCGAGGGCCCAGATGACGAGGGTGTTGCCGATCGAGCTCCAGAACTCCGAGTCCCCGATCAGATACCGGTACTGCGACAGACCGGCCCACTCCATCGAGCCGAGGCCGTCCCAGCGGTGCAGGGAGAGGTAGAGCGAGAACCCGACCGGCACCAGGCCGAAGGCGAGGAACAGCAGATAGAACGGCGAGATCGCGGCGTAGAGATGCCAGTGCTTGCGCAGCGCCGACCGCGGCCGTGCGACGGGCGTCTCCACCACGGCGACCGGGGGCTTCTCCAGTGCGGGGACGGTGGCCATCAGTAGCTCACCCCCAGGTGTTCGGCGATGCGCCGGCATTTGCCCATGGCGTCACTCCAGGCTCTTTTCGGGTCCTTGCCGAGGACGCCGACGTTCTTGATCTCGTCCTTGACCGGCTGCCCGAGTGCCACGTCGAACGGGCTGTTGTAGGCGACCGTGATCTTCTGCGCGGCGGGCCCGAAGACGTCCATCGTCACCTGGCCGCCGAAGAAGGGGTCGGGCTCACGCAGTTCCGTCATGCCGTACGAGGCGGGGGTGGAGGGGAACAGGCCCGCGTCTACGAAGCTCCGCGCCTGGTTGGCCGGGTCCAGCAGCCAGGTGATGATCCGGAAGGCCTGCTCGGGGTCACGGCACGCCTTGGTGATCGACAGGAAGGAGCCGCCGTTGTTGGACGGCCGCACCGGCATGTCCGCCACCCGCCACCGGCCGGCCGTCTTCGGCACGCCGTTCTTGAGGTCGCCGGTGGCCCAGGAGGCGCCGAGCTGGCTGGGCAGCTTGCCGGACTCGATCGCCGACAACTGGTCCGGGGTGCCGTTGACGATGTCGGAGACGATGCCGCGCCGCTTGGCCTCCACGGCCAGGTCCCAGGCCCGGCGCACATGCTCCTGGTCGCCGATGAAGCGGCGGTCCTTGTCGACGTACCGCTTGCCGCCCTGCTGCACCGCGTTCTCGAAGACGCTGTTGACGTCGGTGAGCAGACAGGTCCCCGGTATCCGCTTCTTCAGCTGCTCGCCCGCGCCGAAGAACTTCTCCCAGGTGTTCAGCTCCGCGGAGACGTCGGGCGGCTCGTAGGGCAGCCCCGCCCTGCGGAAGACGGCGTACTGGTAGTAGTGCGCGACCGGGCCGCAGTCGATGGGGAAGCCGACCATCGTGCCGTCGTCGGCGACGCCCTGGTCCCACTTCCACGGCAGGTACCCGCCGCGGTACCGGTCCGCGCCCAGCGTGCGCAGGTCCACGAACTGGCCGGCGTTCGGCAGGTAGGACGCCATGTCCTCGCCCTTCAGCCCCGCGATGTCGGGGATGTGGGCGCGGCCGGCCATCGTGGTGATCAGCTTGGAGCGGTAGTAGCCGCCGATCTGGACGGCCTTCAGGCTCACCTCGCCGCCGTAGCGGGCCTTCGCGTTCTTCACGACGGTGTCGCTCAGACCGCCGCTCCAGTACCACAGGACCATGTCGCGCCCGGTGGAGCCGGCCGGGACGGCACAGCCGGACGCCAGGCCGCCGAACGCCGTGGCGGCCGCGCCGGCCGCGCCGGCGCGGAGCAGGCCTCTTCGTGAGAGCCGCACAGCTCCCACCGCCTTTCGGATCTCTTCGCTTCTTCGCATGCCTACTGGGGAATCAGTGCTCTCGCCCGGGATCGGCGCTCGCGTGCGCCGGAGACGTCCGGCTCCCTCGCGCGCCTGGGTGATCGGTGCTCTCGCCCGGTCCTGGTGTGTCCGTGCGGTCATGAGTCGTCGGGAGAGGGGTGCTCTCACCCGGTTCCGGTGGGAACCGTGCGGTGGTGTGCCGTCGGGGGAGCGGTGCTCTCGCGGGGCCGTCGTCGGCCGGTGTCCCGCGCCTGTTCAAGGCGGTCCGTTCCTCGCGCCGGCCCATGGCTCAGCGCCGTGGGTCCGGCGGGGTCACGGGGGCGTGCCGGACGGGCGGGCCGGGGTCGGCCGGCAGCCGGTCCGCGAGGAAGCCGTACGCCCGCTTCAGGGCGGGGTCGGTCAGCGAGCGCCACCAGCGGTCCACGCCGTACCAGCCGGGCGCCGCGAGCGCGCCGCCGTGGTGCCGGACGGACAGCCCGGCGGCCAGCACCGCGAACCGCAGCCGCTCCGCCAGCGGCCAGCCGCCGAGCGAGGCGGCGACGAAGCTCGCGCCGAAGACGTCCCCCGCGCCCGTGGCGTCCAGCACGTCGACGTCGAGGGCGGGGGCCTCCGCGTACTCGCCGGTCGTCTGGTCGACGGCGATCGCGCCGTCCCCGCCCCGCGTCACCACGGCCACCGGGACCAGTTCGCACAGTGTGCCGAGGGCGGCGACGGCACTGTCGGTGCGGGTGTAGGCCATCGCCTCGGCCTCGTTGGGGAGGAAGGCGTGGCACAGGGCGAGCTGGTCCAGGAGGTCGCGGGACCACTGACGGGTCGGGTCCCAGCCGACGTCGGCGTAGATCAGGGTGCCGTTCGCGGCGGCCTTGCCGAGCCACGCGCGCGGTTCGGCCTCGATGTGCACGAGGGCGGTGCGCGCCTCGGGCGGGTCAGCGACCAGGGCGTCCTGCGAGTACGGCGGCTCCTGGCCGTGGGTGACCAGCGCCCGGTCGTGGCCGTGGGCCAGGGCCACGGTGACGGGGGTGGGCCAGCCGTCGGCCGTGCGGGAGAGCGAGAGGTCGACGCCCTCCTGCCCGGCCAGCACCTCCCGGCAGTGGCCGCCGTAGAAGTCGTCGCCGAAGACGGTGGCCAGTGAGGTCCGCAGGCCGAACCGGGAGGCGGTCACCGCGAGGTTGGCGATGCCGCCGGGGCCGCAGCCCATGCCGGCCGTCCAGACCTCCTCACCCGGGGTAGGGGGCTTCGCCAGCCCCGTGAGGACGAGGTCGTAGAAGAGCAGCCCGGTCAGCAGCACGTCGGGCCGGTCGTCGTCCACGGAAACGTCCTCTCGTCGGGGGGAACGCGGAGGGTTCGTCAAACTTCTTCATTTCGTGACCGGAATCGTGCGCCGCTCCGGGAGATTGGTCAATACCCGAGCAGAACTGAGCATGGAAATGATTGAAGATGACGGGTAGTGTCCATGGCGTGCTGGCGGAACGACGACACCAACTCATCCTGCGGGCCCTGCGCTCCGGCGGTCCCGCGGCCGTGACCGATCTCTCCGGGCAGCTCGGCGTGAGCCCCGCCACGATCAGGCGCGACCTGGTCAAACTGGAGGAGGACGGGCTGCTGACGCGGGTGCACGGCGGCGCCGTCGCCGACGAGGGCGACCAGCCCTTCGCCGAGGTCGCCGAGGTGCGGGTGCCCGAGAAGGACGCCATCGCCGCGCACGCCGCGGCGATGGTCCAGGACGGGCAGTCGGTGCTGCTCGACATCGGTACCACCGCCTACCGGCTGGCCCGGCAACTGCACGGCCGTCGGCTCACAGTGATCACCAGCAACCTGGTGGTCTACGAGGAACTCGCCGACGACGAGGGCATCGGGCTGGTGCTGCTCGGCGGCATGGTCCGCCGCGAGTACCGCTCCCTGGTCGGTTTCCTCACCGAGGACAACCTGCGCCAGCTGCACGCCGACTGGCTCTTCCTCGGCACCAGCGGCGTGCGCCCCGGCGGGCAGGTGATGGACACGACGGTCGTAGAGGTGCCGGTGAAGAGAGCCATGATCAAGGCGAGCGACAGAGTCGTGCTGCTCGCCGACGCGGCGAAGTTCCCGGGTACCGGGATGGCGAAGGTCTGCGGTCCCGAGGACCTGGACGCAGTGGTGACGAACGCGCCGGTCGACCCGGCGACCCGGTCCTCCCTGGAGGAGGCGGGCGTCGAGGTGGTCGTGGCAGGAGAGGTGCACGGGTGAGACT
Organism: Streptomyces sp. NPDC088254; assembly: GCF_044740925.1. Classification (NCBI taxonomy): domain Bacteria; kingdom Bacillati; phylum Actinomycetota; class Actinomycetes; order Kitasatosporales; family Streptomycetaceae; genus Streptomyces; species Streptomyces sp. NPDC088254. The sequence continues at coordinate 105,835 of NZ_JBIURQ010000016.1, forward strand.
GACGATTCTGGGCGGCGGAGGATTCCGGGTGCCGCTGGTGTACGGAGCACTGCTCACGGACCGCGGCGAGGGCCGGGTGAGCGAGGTCGTCCTGCACGACCTCGACGCCGGCCGCCTGGACGCGGTCGCCCGTGTGCTGGCCGAACAGGCGGACGGCGTGCCCGACGCCCCCGTGGTGACCGCCACCACCGACCTCGACGAGGCCCTGCGCGGCGCCGACTTCGTCTTCTCCGCGATCCGCGTCGGCGGTCTGGAGGGCCGTGCGAACGACGAGCGGGTCGCGCTGGACGAGGGCGTCCTCGGCCAGGAGACCGTCGGCGCGGGCGGCATCGCCTACGGCCTGCGCACGGTTCCGGTCGCCGTCGACATCGCCCGCCGGGTGGCCCGGCTGGCTCCCGACGCCTGGGTCATCAACTTCACCAACCCGGCCGGACTGGTCACCGAGGCCATGTCCCGCCACCTCGGCCACCGTGTGATCGGCATCTGCGACTCGCCGGTCGGCCTCGGCCGCCGCATCGCCCGGGTGCTCGGCGCCGACCCGCGCGAGGCGTGGATCGACTACGTCGGCCTCAACCACCTCGGCTGGGTGCGCGGCCTGCGCGTGGCCGGCCGCGACGAACTGCCGCGCCTGCTCGCCGACCCCGACCTGCTCGGCTCCTTCGAGGAGGGCAAGCTCTTCGGCGCCGACTGGCTGCGGTCCCTCGGCGCGATCCCCAACGAGTACCTGCACTACTACTACTTCAACAGGGAAGCCGTCGACGCCTACAAGGCCGCTGCTCGGACCCGTGGGGCCTTCCTGCGGGACCAGCAGGCCCGGTTCTACGAGGAGACGCGCAAGCCCGGCGTGTCCGCCCTCACCGCCTGGGACCGCACCCGCGCCGAGCGCGAGGCCACCTACATGGCGGAGAACCGGGAGACCGCCGGCGCGGGCGAACGCGACGCCGACGACCTGTCCGGCGGCTACGAGAAGGTCGCCCTGGCGCTGATGCGGGCCATCGCCCGCGACGAGCGCACCACGCTGATCCTCAACGTCCGCAACGGCGGCACCCTGTCCGCGCTCGACTCCGAGGCCGTCGTCGAGGTCCCCTGCCTGGTCGACGCCAACGGCGCGCACCCCGTCGCCGCGGACCCGCTGCCCGACCACGCCACCGGCCTGGTCTGCGCGGTCAAGGCGGTCGAACGCGAGGTGCTGAGCGCCGCAGAGTCCGGCGCCCGGGCGACGGCGGTGAAGGCCTTCGCGCTGCACCCGCTCGTCGACTCCGTCAACGTGGCCCGCAGGCTGGTCGAGGGCTACACCCGGGTGCACCCCGGACTCGGGTACCTCAAGTAAGCTCCGCGACCGGAAAGCGCTTTCTTCCGGCCTTTCCCCGCACTCTCCGCTCCCTGTCTGGAGAACCTCTCATGCACGACGAACGCAACCGGATCGAGGAGCGCGCCGAGCGTCTCCACACCCAGCGCATCCAGCCCGCCATCTACGCGGCCACCGTCCCCCTCACCGTGGAGGCCTGGCAGGCGCCGGGGGAGCCCGTCCCCTTCGAGGAGGCGGCGGCCGCCTCGTACGAGCCCTTCACGATGGACACCCCGTGGGGGCCGCCCTGGGGCACGACCTGGTTCCGCATGGCCGGAGAGGTTCCCGCCGAGTGGGCCGGCCGGCGGGTCGAGGCCGTCATCGACCTCGGCTTCACCGGCGACTGGCCCGGCAACCAGGCCGAGGCCCTGGTCCACCTGCCCGACGGCCGGCCCCTGAAGGCGGTCAACCCGCTCAACCAGTACGTGCCGGTCGCCAACCCCGCCGAGGGCGGCGAACGCGTCGACTATCTGGTCGAGGCCGCCTCCAACCCCGACATCCTGGCCGACGACTTCGCACGCCCCACCCCGCTCGGCGACATCCTCACCGCCGGCGACAAGCCGCTGTACACCTTCCGCCGCGCCGTCCTCGCCGTCCTCGACGAGGAGGTCTGGCACCTCGACCTCGACCTCCAGGTGCTGCGCCAGCTCATGGTCCACCTCGGCGAGCACGAGCCCCGCCGCCACGAGATCCTGCACGCCCTCGACCGCGCCATGGACGCTCTCGACCTGGACGACGTCGCCGGCAGCGCCGCCGACGTCCGCGCCGTCCTCGCGCCCGTCCTCGCCAAGCCCGCCCACGCCAGCGCGCACACCGTCTCCGGCGTCGGCCACGCCCACATCGACTCCGCCTGGCTGTGGCCCATCCGCGAGACCAAGCGCAAGACGTCCCGCACCTTCTCCAACGTGACGTCCCTGGCCGACGAGTACGACGACTTCATCTTCGCCTGCTCCCAGGCCCAGCAGTACGAGTGGGTCCGCGACAACTACCCGCACGTGTGGGCCCGCATCCAGGAGTCCGTGAAGAAGGGCCAGTGGGTGCCGGTCGGCGGCATGTGGGTCGAGGCCGACGGCAACCTGCCCGGAGGCGAGGCCATCGTGCGCCAACTCGTCCACGGAAAGCGGTTCTTCATCGAGCACTTCGGCATCGAGACCAAGGGCGTCTGGCTGCCGGACTCCTTCGGCTACACCGCCGCCTACCCGCAGCTCGCCAAGCTCGCCGGCAACGACTGGTTCCTCACCCAGAAGATCTCCTGGAACCAGACCAACAAGTTCCCCCACCACACCTTCTGGTGGGAGGGCATCGACGGCACCCGCATCTTCACCCACTTCCCGCCCATCGACACCTACAACGCCCGCTTCGACGGCGTGGAGATGGACCGCGCCGTCCGCAACTACGCCGAGAAGGGCGCCGGCACCCGCTCCCTGGCGCCCTTCGGCTGGGGCGACGGCGGTGGCGGCCCCACCCGCGAGATCATGGAACGGGCGCGCAGGCTCGCCGACCTGGAAGGCTCGGCCAAGGTCGTCGTCGAGCACCCCGACGCGTTCTTCGCCAAGGCCCGCGAGGAGTACCCGGACGCCCCCGTCTGGGTCGGCGAGCTCTACCTGGAGCTGCACCGCGCCACCTACACCTCCCAGGCCCGCACCAAGCAGGGCAACCGCCGCAGCGAACACCGCCTGCGCGAGGCCGAGTTGTGGGCCACGACCGCTGCACTGCACGCGCCGGGCTACACCTACCCCCACGAAGAGCTCGACCGGCTCTGGAAGACGGTCCTGCTGCACCAGTTCCACGACATCCTGCCCGGCTCCTCCATCGCCTGGGTGCACCGCGAGGCCGAGGCCGAATACGCCCGCGTGGCGGGCGAGGTGGAGGAACTGACCGCACAGGCGGTCGCCGCGCTCGGCGCCGGCGGCCCCCGCGTGTTCAACACGAGCCCCTTCGACCGCGCCGAGGTGGTCCGCACCGCCGACGGCGCCCGCGCCTACGTGGCGGTCCCGGCCGGCGGCAGCGCCCCCCTCACCGACGACGCCGAGCCGCCGCACCCGGTCGAGGTCACCGGCCACGTCCTCGACAACGGCCTGGTCCGGGTGGAGGTGGCGGCGGACGGCACCCTGTCCTCCGTGACCGACCTGCGGGCGAACCGCGAAGTCCTCGCCGGCCCGGGCAACCTGCTCCGCCTGCACACCGACCTCCCGAACTGCTGGGACGCCTGGGACATCGACAAGCACTACAAGAACCGCTACACCGACCTCCTGGACGCCGACGCGGTGACCGTCGTCGAGGACGACCCGCTGGCCGGGGCGATCCGCGTCACGCGCTCCTTCGGCAAGGGCTCCACGATCACGCAGACGATCAGTCTCCGCGCCGGCAGCGCCCGCATCGACTTCGAGACCGACATCGACTGGCACGAGGTCGAGAAGATCCTCAAGGCGGGCTTCCCCGTCGACGTCCGCGCGGCGCACTCCTCCGCCGAGATCCAGTTCGGCCACGTCCAGCGCCCCACCCACACCAACACCACCTGGGAAGCGGCCCGCTTCGAGGTGCCCGGCCACCGCTGGGTGCACATCGGCGAACCCGGCTACGGCGTCGCCGTCATCAACGACTCCACGTACGGCCACGACGTCTCCCGCACGGTCCGCGAGGACGGTGGCACGACGACCACCGTGGGACTGAGCCTGGTCCGCGCCCCGCGCATCCCCGACCCCGAGGCCGACCAGGGCCGCCACCGCTTCACCTACTCCCTGCTGCCCGGCGCGAGCATCGACGACGCCGTCGCCGAGGGCTACGCCCTCAACCTCCCGCTGCGCGTGGCGGACGCGGCCGGCGCCCCCGAGCCGGTCGTCTCCGTCAGCGGCGAGGGCGTGACCGTGGAGGCGGTCAAGCTCGCCGACGACGGCTCCGGCGACGTGGTGGTGCGCCTGTACGAGTCCCGGGGCGGCCGCGCGACCGGCGCCCTGCGCACGGGCTTCCCGCTGGCCGGCGCCCAGGTGACCGACCTGCTGGAACGCCCCCTGGAGCAGGCCGACACCGACGAACAGGGCGCCGTCAGCGTGACGTTGCGCCCCTTCCAGGTCCTGACGCTCCGTCTGGAGCGCGTCACGGACGGCCGATAGGGAAGGCCGACCCGGGGGCGGGCGCGCGACCGCGTTCCGCCGCGCTCCCGCCCCCCATCCGAAGTGCCCCAGCCCGCCGAGGAGTTCCGCCATGCCGATGCAACCCTGGTTCACCGAAGCCAAGTTGGGGATCTTCGTCCACTGGGGGATCTACGCTGTCGACGGCGTCCAGGAGTCCTGGTCGTTCTACGACGACATCGTGCCGCACGACCGGTACATGTCCCAGCTCGACCGGTTCACCGGAGCCCGTTACGACCCCCGCGCCTGGGCAGACCTGTTCGCCCGCGCGGGTGCCCGCTACGCCGTGCTCACCACGCGCCACCACGACGGCGTGGCCCTGTGGGACACCGCTTTCGGCGACCTCGGCCTCGGCCGCGACTACGTCTCCGGGTACGTCGAGGCCCTGCGCGAGAAGAACCTCAAGGTCGGCTTCTACTACTCGCACTCCGACTGGAACCACCCCGACTACGCCACCACCCGCAAGCCGGGCCGCCCGCCGGAGATGGAGGACAACCGCTACTCCGAATGCCCGGCCGAGGAAGAGGACCTCGACGCCTGGGAGCGGTTCATCGCCTACCGCGACGGCCAGATCCGCGAACTCGTTTCCCGTCACCGGCCCGACCTGATGTGGTTCGACGGCGAGTGGGACCGCAGCGAGGAGCAGTGGCGCATCCCCGAACTCGGCGCGCTCATCCGCTCGTACACCCCTGACGTCGTCTTCAACGCGCGCATGCTCAGCGAGGGCGACTACGCGACCCCGGAGCAGGGAGCCCCCGTCGTGCCGCCGGAGGGCCCCTGGGAACTGTGTCTGACGATCAACGACTCGTGGGGCTACCAGCACCACGACCACAACCACAAGTCACTCGCCCAGCTCGTCCGTTACTTCACCGAGACCATCGGCGGGGGCGGCAACCTGCTGCTCGACGTCGGCCCGAAGGAGGACGGCACCATCCCGCAGCCGCAGGTCGAGCGGCTCGAGGGCCTGGGGGAGTGGATCGCGAAGCACGCCGACGCCGTGTACGGCACGGTGCGCGGACTGCCCGCCGGGCACCACTACGGACCGAGCACCCTCTCCGCCGACCGCCGCACGCTCTACCTCACCCTGTTCGACGCCCCGCGCGCCGAGATCGGCGTCCGCGGGATCGTCACGCCCGTCCGCAGGGTCACCGTGCTCGGCAGCGGGACGGAGCTGCCCCACCGGATCGTCGGCGGACTGCACGAGGCGGTGGGCGTGCTGTGGATCGACCCGCCGACGGCCTCCGATCTCGACCCGTACGCCACGGTGCTCGCCGTGGAACTGGACGGCGAACTGGAGCTGTACCGGGGATCGGGCCGCTCCTGACCCGCTCCGCCGGACGCGCGGCCGGGACACGATTCGGGCCGGCCGGTCGCTCCCCGTGACAGCGGCCGGCCGACCCGATCCCCCGTGCCGGGGATCCCCCGTCGATCCCCGTCCCCCCCGTCGGTTCCTGTACTGCGCGGTGCTTCCCCCCGTGCGCGGCGCCTTCCCCCTGTGTCCCCCCGTCGACCGGCCCCGCGCGCTCCGCCAAAGGCCTCGCGGAGGCCCCCGTGTTCCCCCGATCTCCTCCGCGGACCTTCGGCGTCACACCGTATAGAGCCCGCACCCCGCGCCCTGATACACCCCTCGGCGAAACTCGGAGAAAAAAGTTTCCGCGGTCAGGGCCAGGCGGTGGCGACCTCCTCGACGACGTCGAACAGCCGCTCCGGCGTGTCCGGTCCGCCCAGGGTTGTCAGGACGGGGAGGAGGGCGCCGACCCAGGCGAGCGTCTCGCACGGGGGCTTGACCCGGCGGGGTGTCAACAGAACATGTGCGGAGCAGAGTTGAGGTTGTGGCGGCAACCCAGGCTGAGCGCCCGGCAGCAGGCCCACCTCGTCAAGGAGTGCGAAACCTGGGCCGGTTCGTCGTCACCCCAGCGCGAAGAGTTGTTCGAGGCGGGCCTGGACCAGGGGCCGGCCGACGACGGGGACGTCGTAGTGGCCTGCCCCTTGCAGGACCGAGAGGTTGATGTCGTTTCCGTTGGTCAGCATCTTGTTGACGACGTTGTAGGTGACGGAGTTCGGGCTGGTGATGTCATCCGCCCCATACAGCCACAGGATCGAGCCCGGCAGGGTCGAGTTTTCGAGCTTCCCCTGGTTCTGTCCGAAGAATCGTCTGTTCTCCGGAAGCGAATTGGGGCTGTCTCCGCGAACCCCCGGATAGGTGTCCAGGCGGTGGGCCGGAGAGGCGCTGAGATAGCTTTGGATGTCCTTCCTGACGGCAGCGTTCAGGTCGTCGATGCAGGCCTGCCAGTCCTGACGGTAGAACCGGAGCATGTTCGGGCCGTAGACCCGTCTCGGGTCGACGTCGTAGCCCGCGTAGCGTTCGGTCTTCGTGAAGTAGATGGTTTCCGCGTTGGCGAAGACCAGCTGGCTGATCTGGTGATCCGTCGGTGGGAGCCCGGACTGAGAGGCGTTGTTGATGTCCTGCCACAGGATCCTGTTCATGGCGGGAACGTCCGGCACGGGGGCGAGGGTGATGGTGCCCCGGTACTCCAGGGCAGGGTTCGCCTCGGTGGCCGAGGCGGAGTAGTAGGCGGCGGCAAGCGCTGCGAAGCCGCCCTCCGACCATCCCGCCGGGGCCCACTGCCCGGACAGTCTGCCGCCGAGGTGTCGCTGTGCGGCGACCGCAGCGTAGATCATGGAGTAGCCCTCGCTGGACAGGTCGTAGTAGCCATGACCCGTTCTGACGCCCGCGGACGGCGGCCCCAGCCCCTCGTAGTCCGGCGCGACGACGGCGATGCCCATCTTCAGCACGGACGCCAGCAGCGCGGAGTTCGGGCCGTCAGCCCATGTGCCGTGTTCCTGGAGTTGCACGCTGGGGGCGCAGTGCCGTGCCCATCCGGTGGTTCCGTGTCCCCACACGAGAAGCGGCCAGCCCTTTGCCGGTGGTGCTTTCTTGGGAGTGAACAGCATGGCCGTCGCATTGGTCTGCTTTCCATGCATCCCTGGCATGCGGTAGACGATCAATTCGCCGTCGGCGACGGTGGAGATGTCCCGGGGTATGTTACGCAGAGGGGTGGGAGTACCCACCACGTCGCCGTTTCCTGCGCCACCGGAGGGGACCCCCGAGCCTTCCGGGGGAGCGACGAACGCACTGATGAGGACCGCGGTCAGCAGCGCAGCCGCGCACGCTCTCCCCCCGTGCAAGAGCGACCTCCGGCGAAATCCACGTCTTTCCGGCCTCTTCGGGCGACCGGCGCGGGGAGGGGGCCCCACCGGAGAAATGTGTCTGGCTTCGTCGGTCATGTCCGCTGCCCCGCTTTCCGCCTTCTGTCCACGCGATGCCTGCTGCAGTGCCCCGAAGCGTGCGTAGTCCGCAAGCACAGGACGGCGAGGCCGCGTGCTCATCAGTAAGTGAACGTATGCGGCAAGGGGGGCCCGTGCTTGCCGAGAGCCGGTTCGGTGAGGCATTCGGGTTGCTGTGCCGGATCCGGTGTCGGTTGTCGCCGAGGAAACGCCCGTCGGGTCCTCCGACGGCGCTGTCCTGTGCCACCCGGGTGGGCCCGCTCCTGCCGAATGGCTTACTTGAGTGGCTTCAAGGCCGACGCAGAGGCCCCTTGCTGCATAGCCTCACCCGAGGGACAACTCCCGATCTTCGCCATTCCGGGTCGGAGGGGTGAACCGGACAGAGGTCTCGAAGACTTGGCGGCACCGTCATCTGAGAAGGGGTGCCCGGATGCCCAGGAGGTCGGTAATGGCGACGCGAGAGCTGCGGGTTCGCCGGACACAAAGCAGGAACCGCCGTACTGTCGGGGCCTGCCTGCTCGTCGCGGGGTGCGTCATCGCAAGCTGCGTGCCCTCGGCCTCAGCGAGCCCGCAGGGGGGTGCGCGCCTGTGCGCGACGGAGCCCTTCCCCCCATCGGAAAGTACTCCGCCCCCGATCCTGTCGGGCAGCGATGTGTGGAGTTTCGTCTCCGATCCGGCCCTTCACCCCATGCGGGTGAAGGTGACCGCGAACAAACCGGGGACGGCTCGCGGAGACATCTTCGTCGCCCCGTTCAGCGCGGACCAGATGGTCGGCCAGACCGGAGCTCTGATCAACGACAACTCCGGCGATCCGGTCTGGTTCCGCCCACTGCCCTCCACGAACCTCCAGAACGCCGACTTCAAGGTCCAGACCTACTACAACGGCCCCAGGGACCGGGGACAACCGGTGCTGACCTGGTGGCAGGGCACCCTCGCGCTTCCCCCGGCGTATACGAACCTGCCGGCCGGCGCGCCCGAACAGGGCGGGTGCTACTACATCTACGACAGGCACTACCGCCTGCTCAAGACGGTCTTCGCGCATCACGGCTACTACCCGGACGAGCACGAATTCACCCTGACCCGCAGGGGCACCGCGCTGTTCATCGCATCCAGGCCCGTGCCCATGGATCTCACCCCCTACGGAGGTCCGAAGAACGGAGCCGTCGAGAACAGCGAGATCCAGGAGGTCGACCTCGCCACGGGCAGACTCCTCTTCTCATGGAACGCACTGGACCACCTCGACCTCGCGGATTCCGAGGAGCCGGTCTCCAGTGCGTCGTCGTCCGGCGGGGTCTGGGATGCCTTTCACATCAACTCCGTCGACGAGGGTCCTGACGGCCGACTGCTGATCTCGGCCCGGAACATGTGGGCGGTCTACGACGTCACCAAGAGAACCGGGAGGATCCGCTATCAGATCGGAGGAAAGAAGAGCGACTTCACCTTCGGCCCCAACGCGGACTTCTACTGGCAGCACGATGCCCGATTCCGGCCGGGAAACCGGATCAGTATGTTCGACGACGGCTGCTGCGACCTGCCCGATGGCGCCCCCGAACAGGTGTCGCACGGCCTGATCCTCAACCTCGACTTCCGCAGCCGGAAGGCGACCGTGGACAGGACCTACTACCACCAGCCGCCGCTGGAGTCACCGACCCAGGGAAACACCCAGGCCCTTTCCAACGGCAACGAGTTCATCGGATGGGGCCAGAGCCCGTACTACTCGGAGTACGCGGGTGCGGGGAACACCCAAGCCGACGGCTTGCAGAACCTGCTCTACGACGCGAGGCTGCCGGGCTCCAACATCTCGTACCGAGCGTTCCGGAACGAATGGATCGGCACGCCGTACTACCCACCGAGTGCCGCGGCACGGTCCGACGGCGGACACAGCGTCGTCTACGCCTCCTGGAACGGCTCGACGCAGACCAGAGCATGGCGGGTACTCGCCGGATCCGGCCCCCGCTCCCTGTCCGTCGTGGTCGGACGCGCCCCACGTTCCGGATTCGAGACAGCCATCACCACGAACGCCCCCGGACCGTACTTCCAGGTGAAGGCGCTCGATGCGCAGGGCAAGGTTCTTGGGACCTCCCCCGTCGTGACCCGCTCCGGCCGACAGTCGACGAGGGACACCAAGAGGTAGTCGCGGCAAGGGGCGGACAGAGCCGGCCCCGGCCACCCACCGCTCGGCCGCACACCGAAAACACGGCACCCTGACGAAGATCACCGACCGCGCGCCACTACCCTGCGCCTGACGCCGCTGCCGCACCCGGCGGCGTCACCGCATCCCGTGCCCGGCGCCGCCGTTCGGCGGCCTCTTCGCTCTACGCCGTCGCCGGGGCGGCCACGGCGGTGTGGTCGGGCTGGGGTGCGGGGGCCGGGACCGCCGGGAGCAGGGTCTCCGTCTCCTCCGCGCGCTGGTGCGGGAGCGACACCGCGCGCAGCGGACGCGGCCCCGAGACCACCGTGTAGTCCTGGCCGAGGAACGGCGGGACGATCTCCCCGGGGTCCTCGCCGAGCGCCAGCTGCACGGCCGCCCAGGGCGCGTTCACCCCACACAGCGACAGCTGATGGAGTCCACCGGCGGGACGCGTGTTGACGTCCATGAGAACCGGCTGCTCGCCCAGCATCCGGAACTGGATGTTGGACAGGTAGTGCAGCCCGAAGCCCTCGGCGATCAGCCGGGCCGGCTCCAGCCACTGGTCCTGAAGGGTGAATCCGCGACGACGGCCGTTCTTGGTGCGCCCGATGGCCATCCGGACCAGGTTGTCGGGACCGGTGAGGCAGTCCACGGACACCTCGGGCTGCTCCAGGCGCGGCATCACCAGCCAGTCGACCTGCTCCTCGGCCTCCTCCAGCGCCGCCACGACCGTGTCGAGCTGGACGTAGGAGCTGGGGAACCCGTTCAGCTGCTCCAGGGAGAAGGCCGACCGGGTGATCACGCGGAAGCCCACACCGCCGGCGCCGGATGCCGGCTTGAAGCACGCCCGGTGCCCGCCGTCCTCCAACTCCCCGACAGCTGCGACGAGTTCGTCCGCCGTCCGGACCCGCCACCACGGCGGCACCGGCACGCCGACCGCCTGGACCGCCTCGTAGGCGACCACCTTGTCGTGGAAGACGGCGACGCCCTCGGGCGTCGGCGCCAGCAGCGCCGTGCCGACCGCCTCGAAGTCGGCGCGGTGGGCGACGATCTCGGCCTGGTGCAGCCGGGGGACGAACACGTCGATGCCGCGCCGCGCGCACTGGTCGAGCGCGAACTCGACGTAGCCGGCCGGGGACAGGCCCTCCGGCTCCAGGTCGGCGGTGTCGGCCGCGGCCAGGACGGGGGAGTCGGCGTCGGCGTGCGTGGCGTGGATCTCGACGGCGCGGTCCTTCGGATTTCGCCGCAGCTGATCCATGAAGAACACGTTCTCCGCGTACGTGCGGTTGAGCCAGACGCGTACGCGAGAGACCATGCAGGCCGCCTTTCAGGGTTCGCGGGCAGGGCGAAGCGGGCCCGTGCCCGGGCAGGGGGAATGGAGGGACACCAAACCGCCCTGCTCTGAGGCGGGTTCGAGGCGGTGGTGTTGGGGGGATCATACGGCTTCCGAGGGGTGCCGCGTGCAACGCGCATGTTACGGATTTTCCGATCTTGTTCATGATGGGCGCGAGGGCGGGTAAAGATGGGACGCCGTGCGTTCATCACGTCGTGCGGTCTTCGCATCGTGCGGTCACCACACCGTGTGTTGTTCACGCCGTGCGGTGCTCGCATCGCGTGGCCTTCACGCCGTGCGGTCTGCCGCGGGTGCGGCGCACAGGGCTGGCGGAGCGGGGGGTGCGAGGTGACGTCGAGAGCCGGGGAAGCGGGTGGCGCCCAGGGAGCCGGACGGCTGCTGGCCGTCAGCGATCTGCACATCGGCTACCCCGAGAACCGCGCCCTGGTCGAGCGCATGGCCCCGGACACCGACGAGGACTGGCTGCTCGTCGCCGGCGACGTCTCGGAGAGCGTGGCGGACGTCCGCTGGGCGCTGGAAACGCTCGCGGGCCGGTTCCGCAGGGTCCTCTGGGCGCCCGGCAACCACGAGCTGTGGACCCACCCCAAGGACGCCGTCACCCTGCGGGGCGTCGCCCGCTACGAGCACCTGGTCGAGGTCTGCCGTGAGCTGGGCGTCACTACCCCCGAGGACCCCTACCCGGTGTGGGAGGGCCCCGGCGGCCCGGTCGCGGTCGCCCCGCTGTTCCTCCTGTACGACTACTCGTTCCTGCCGGCGGGCTGCGCCACCAAGGAGGAGGGCCTGGCGTACGCGCACGGCACCGGCGTCGTCTGCAACGACGAGTACCTGCTGCACCCCGACCCGTACCCGACCCGCGAGGCCTGGTGCCGGGCCCGCGTCGCCGAGACCGAACGCCGCCTCGCCGCCCTCCCGCCCGACCTGCCCACCGTCCTCGTCAACCACTACCCGCTGGACCGGCACCCCACGGACGTCCTGTGGTACCCCGAGTTCGCCATGTGGTGCGGCACCCGGCTGACAGCCGACTGGCACCGCCGGTTCCGCGTCGAGACCATGGTCTACGGCCATCTGCACATCCCCCGTACCACCTGGCACGACGGCGTCCGCTTCGAGGAGGTGTCCGTGGGCTACCCCCGCGAGTGGCGCGAGCGCCCGACGCCCCCCGGCCGGCTGCGCCGCATCCTGCCGCGAGAGGACGACACCGCGTGATCGACAAGCTGCTCCCCGAGGCCGTCGTGGTGGAGGCGTACGACGAGGAGGACGCCCGCGAGTTCGGTGACGCGCCGCTGCACCCCGAGGAGGAGGTCTTCGTGGCGCGCGCCGTCCTCAAACGCCGCCGCGAGTTCGCCCTCGTACGCTCCTGCGCCCGGCGCGCCATGGAGAAGCTCGGCGTGCCGGCGCAGCCGGTGCTGCCCGGCGAGCGCGGCGCGCCCCGATGGCCGGACGGGCTGACCGGCAGCATGACCCACTGCGAGGGCTACGGCGCGGCGGCCCTGGCCCGGACGGCGGAGCTGGCTTCCCTCGGCATCGACGCCGAACCGCACGAGCCGCTGCCCGAGGACGTGCTGCCCGCCGTCGCCCTGCCGGCGGAGACCGAGCGTCTTCGCCGGCTGGCCGCGGAGCACCCCGAGATCTGCTGGGACCGGCTGCTGTTCAGCGCCAAGGAGTCCGTCTACAAGGCGTGGTTCCCCCTCACCCGGAAGTGGCTGGACTTCAGCGAGGCCGACATCGACGTCCATCCCGGCACCGCGAGCGACGCGGTCGCGGTGACGGCCGCTCAGGGGACCTTCCGCGCCCGGCTCCTCGTCCCCGGCCCGCTCGTGGGCGGACGGCGGCTCACGCACTTCGACGGCCGCTGGACGGTGGAGCGGGGGCTGACGGCGACGGCGGTCCCGGTGCAGCCCGCCGCGATCCGGTAGCCGCGCGCGGCGTGCGCAATCGGATCACGGACCGGAACACCAGTGGTGGAGCAGCCGGAAGAACTCCTCCTCGTTGCCCGCCAGCCCGGCCTCGGCCAGCGCCTGCTCCGCCTCGGCCAGGGCAGCGGGCGGCACCACCGGCGGGCGGCGGGCGTACGGCGCGCCGGCGGTCTCCTCGCCGAAGGCGGCCCGCACGGTGTGCAGCAGCCGCAGGTAGGCCTGGACGGCGGTGCGCTCGCGGTCGGTCAGTACGGCAGTGGGCATCGGTCGGCTCTCCCCGGGTCGGCGTCGTCTCCGCCGCGCCTGACGGCGCGTACGCCACCGTGCGGCGGCGCACTCCCCAGCTTGCCGCCCACCACTGACAATCCGGCTCCGCCCGTCACCGGTTCGCCCGCTCAGCCCAGGCACGCCGTCACCCTGGCCCCGGCGGAAACGGCTCCCGCGCCGGAGCGGAACCGTGCGGCGACCGCCGGGGGCGCGGCGGAGGGGAGCCCCTCAGCTCGCGCCGCGGTCCTTCGGGCCCAGGTAGCCGAGAGCCGCCTCGATGCGGCCGGCCAGGTGGTCGCGCCGGCCACGGCCCCGTCCCGGGGAATCCGCCAGCCAGGCACGGCACTTGCTGGCCAGCAGCAGGCCGAAGCGTTCGGCGTCCCGTTCGTCGGCCTGGTCGAAGCGGGTGCGTGCGGCCACCTTCCTGACCGTCGCCCGGAGGTCGGCGCCGTCGCTGAGTAAACGGGCCGCGACGGCGGCGCCCTCCACCTGGTGGCTGCAGTGCCCCGCCTCCATGTGCCACAGCTCGTGTCCGAGGATCACCAACTGGTGGTCGGGCGCGGTGCGTTCCTCGACGACGACGAGGTCCTGGTCCGCCATGTCGAGCCACAGCCCGCTGGCCGTGCCGGGCGGGAAGGGAGCCGTACGGAAGTGGACGGGGCGGCCGCGGCGTCTGCTCATGCCCTCGCACAGGGCCGCGTACAGGTCGGCCGGCGCGGCGGGGGCCGGGAGGAGGGCCAGCTCCGCGACCAGCTCGTCGCACAGACGGCGCATGTCCTTGCTGATGCCCACAGTTCTCTCCCGGATCACGACTCGGGCCGCTTCACGCTCTCCAAGAGCATGTCCAGCCACTCGGCGACCTTGTCGCGGTGCTGGTCGGTGGGCAACTGTGCGGCCCGCCAGGCGATGCCGCGCACCCCGTGGTCCTGGAGCAGCCGCTCCAGCGGATCCTCGGCGGCCGCGGCCGCCTCCCGCGCGGCGAGCCTCTGCAACAGGTCCTGCTCGGTGCGCTGGAGGGCGCCGGCGAGCGCCTCGGGGTCCTCGGCCGTCAGGAAACCGGCGTTCACGTGGAAGAAGCGCTGGATGGCGTCGCAGTGCTCCATCGTGGGCCGGCGGTCGCCGTTGATGAGGGCGCCCGCCTGCTGCCGTGACATGCCGGCGCCGTCGGCGATCTCCTGCTGGGTGTACTTGCGCCCGTTGGGCTTGAGCCGGGTGCGGCGCAGCAGGTCCAGCCGTTGCAGGAAGCGGGCCTGCACGTCCGGCTCGCCCGCGGGCCGGCCGCTGAGCAGGGCCTTGACGACGGCCTCCGGGACGCCGGAGGCCACGGACAGCCGGCCGGTGTCGAAGACCTCCGCGTGCGGCACGCCCAGCCGGTCCGCGAGTGCGGCGACACGGGCGACGACGGCCGACAGCAGAACCGTCGCCGTGGCGCCCGGAACCTCGAAGCCATCCGTCACCGACAGGTCTCCTACGTCTCTCACGACCCTCTCACAGGCACAGGCGATCGCCGTGAACTGACCGGAGAGTAGCGGGTCCTTCGAACTCACATCCAGACATCGCCACAACTGTGGCCTATTTCAGCTGTCAACGAGGGCCTAATGCCACGATAGTTGACACGCCTCGCGTCGGGGCACCAGGATCGGGGCGCCGCTTGAAGGCGGCAGAGGCAAGAGGGGTGACCTCCCGATGGCATATCAGGCAGGAGGGCAGCGGTCGGCGCCGCGGCCCGTCCCCGACAGTCCTCGGGCCCAGGCCTACCTCGAGGACTACGCCGCGTACCTGGAGGCCGTCTCCTTCCCTTCCGTCGTGCTGGACCACCGGTGGGACGTCGTCCTGACCAACACCGCTTTCCGGACACTTTTCCGGGAGGTGGGCCCGCACCCGACGGCCCAGCCCGACGACAACTTCCTTCGGTTCGTCCTCTTCCATCCCGACGCGGCCGCGGTCCTCGGCGACCACGAGGCGAGCTGGTGCCTGCCGATGCTGGCCCGCTTCGCCGAGGCCCTCGAACGGCACGGCCACGACCCCGCTCTCCAGGCGGTCCGGCGGGAGATCGCCCAGGACCCGATCATGGAGGCCGCCTACCGGCAGGGCCTGCCGCACTGGATCCGCGCGGTCGGCGAGGACGCCGTCGAGCACGACGGAGCGGTCAGGCCCCTCTTCCACCCCGACCCTCGCTGGGGCGCCACGCGGTGCCGTATCGTCGACGAGACGCCGAGGACCCTGAGCGAGTGGGGGTTCGCCCGGCTGACGATGGTGCTGCGCGAGGCCCCCGTGCCCGCGCCCCGCAGGGCCCCGAGGCCCCGCCGCACCGCGGGACACCTCAGCGTGGTTCCCGCCCCCGAGGTCTGACCGGGCACCGCCGGCGTTCAGGTCGCCGACGGCGCCCGGGCGGACCGGCGCGCGGCGTCACCGCCGAGCGGTCACAGATCCAGGACCAGCCGCTTCCCACGGCACCGCGACACGCAGATCATCATCGTCTCCCCGGCCTCGCGCTCCTGCGCGGTGAGCACCGAGTCCCGGTGGTCCACGGCGCCCTCCAGCACGTCGGTCTCACAGGTGCCGCACGTCCCCTCGGTGCAGGAGAACAGCACCTCGACGCCGGCCGCGCGGACGGCGTCCAGCACGGAGACGTCCGCCGCGACGGTCACCGTACGGCCGCTCCGGGCCAGCTCCACCTCGAACTCTGCTCCCTCATCCGGCGGCTGCTCCTTCGGCTGGAATCGTTCGACGTGCAGCGTTCCGGGCGGGCACCTCTTCTCGACGGCGTCGAGCAGCGGGCCCGGGCCGCAGCAGTACACCAACGCCCCTTCGGGCAGCCCGTCCAGCACGGCTGAGAGGTCCAGCAGGCCGGACTCCTCCTGCGGTACGAGCGTGACCCGGTCGCCGTAGCGCGCCAACTCGCTCGTGAACGCCATGGACTTGAGGGAGCGGCCGCCGTAGAGGAGGGTCCAGTCGGCGCCGGCGGCCTCGGCCGCCGCGAGCATCGGGAGGATCGGGGTGATGCCGATGCCGCCCGCGATGAAGCGGTAGCGGGGCGCAGGCCGCAGCGCGAAGTGGTTGCGCGGCCCGCGCACCCGCAGGCGGTGACCGCGCGTCAACTCCTCGTGCACATAGGCCGATCCGCCCCGTCCGGTCGGCTCGCGCAGCACCGCCACCCGCCATGCCGAACGGTCCGCCGGGTCGCCGCACAGCGAGTACTGGCGCTCCAGGCCCGGCCCGAGGACGAGATCGACGTGGGCGCCCGGCTCCCATGCGGGCAGCGGCTCGCCCAGCGGATGGCGCAGCGTGAGCGCGAGCACGCCGTCCGCCGCCGACTCCGCCTCGGCGACGACGAGTTCGGCCTCGGGTACGGCCCTCCCGGCGTTCACGAGCCGCTCCCTCGTGGCCCGGAAACCGGCCGGTCCGCCGGGGGACGTGCAGCCGCGGCCGCCGGGCGGTGGCCTTCGGGGTGGCCGAGCATCCACTCCCACATCGCGGTCGGGTCCTGGGCGGTGTGCTCGGCGCCGCAGTGACAGGTGCCGTGCAGGATGTCGGTGCCCGGCAGCCAGTCGATGCGGTAGATCTCGCCCGTGGGGCCGCTCACAGCGCGGGCTCCGCCGGCTTGTCGCCCTCCTCGACCAGCCGGGCGAGGATACGGCGCGCGGCCAGCCCACCGGTGTCGATGTTGATGCTCAGCTCCTGGTAGCCGGAGCGCTCGGTGCCCAGGGTCCGCTGCAGCAGGTTGAGCGCGTCGACGTCCTGCATGACCACCGTGTGGTTGCTGGTCCGCAGGAACTCGGTGACCTCCTCGTCGTCGACCGCCCAGTCCCGCGAGACCATCCAGAAGTCGTACACCTTGCCGTCGTCCGACGGGGTGATCGCGTACGTGACCTCGGTGTGGAAGCCGCCCGGGTCGCTTCCGTCCGCCTCGGGCAGCACACCGACCGGGGCGACCCGGCTGCGCAGCAGATACAGGCAGGGCGCGTGGTACTCGATGTCCTGCCAGCGTGTGATCCGGCCCTCGATGCCCGTCGAACGGGCGTAGAACGGCGGGCACTCGGCGTCGTCCATGTGCCGGCTCACCCGCACGACGCCCGCGCCCTCGTCGACCTCGGTGGTGATCGGCGTCTCGGCGACCTCGGGGGTGCCGATGTAGCCGCCGTGCAGATACGTCTCGTGGGACAGGTCGAGGAGGTTGTCGACGAGCAGCCCGTAGTCGGCGTCGACCGGCTCCATCCCGCGCACGGTGGTCCAGCCGGGGGAGTCGAGGTGACGGGCGCGCGGGATGCCCCGCGGATCGGCGAGCGCCGGATCACCGATCCACACCCAGATCAGGGAGTCCTGCTCCATCACCGGGTAGGAGGCGACCCGGGCGGTGCGTGGAACGCGTTTCTGCCCTGGCACGTACACGCAGGCGCCCGTCGTGTCGTACGTGAACCCGTGGTAGCCGCACACGATCCGGTCGCCGTCGAGACCGCTGTGCGACAGCGGGTAACGGCGGTGCACACAGCGGTCGTGCAGGACGACCGGCGTGCCCTCGCCCTCGGTGCGGTACAGGACGAGGGGCTCGCCGAGGATCGTCCGGCCGAGCAGGTCCCGCCCGACCTCATGGCTGTAGGCGGCGACATACCACTGGTTCCTGGCGAAGGCGGTCGTGTGAGGCATGGCGTTCCCGTCGCTGAGTGCGGGGCGCCGTCGCCCCACGGCCGTGATGACACTCAGGTTCCTGACGGCCGCGACCGCCCCGCAAGACGGCTTCTGTCAGGCGGAAGGACTTCCACGCGTGCGGCCGTGAGCACGCCGCTCTCCCGCTGGGCGCGGGCGGCCGCGCGACCCCGCGGCGGCCGGGACGTCGTGCTCGGCCGGGGCGGACGGAGTCTGCGATGCTGATCACGGAGGGCCCCGTCCGCTTCGCCGCCCGAGGAGAGAAGAGATGACCAGCACCCCCAAGGAAGAACCACAGCCGGACCGTTCGGCCTTCGAGGCCCAGCGGCAGCGGATCCGGGAACGGCACCTGCGGCCGAGCGGGTCGCGCCCCGCGTCGTCCGCCCGCGGCCTGCACCACACCGCCCTGATCAGCAGCGACGTCGAACGGACCGTCCGCTTCTACCAGGACGTGCTGGAGTTCCCGCTGACCGAGCTGATCGAGAACCGCGACTACCCCGGCTCCTCCCACTTCTTCTTCGACATCGGCAACGGCAACCTCCTCGCCTTCTTCGACTTCCCCGGCCTCGGCGTCGGCCCCTACGCCGAGGTCCTGGGCGGGCTGCACCATGTGGCGATCTCCGTCGAACCGGAGCGCTGGCGCAGCCTCGTCGACAAGCTCGCCGAGGCCGGCGTCGACCACGTCGTGCACAGCGAGGTCTCCGTCTACTTCCGCGACCCCGACGGCGCCCGCATCGAGCTCATCGCCGACCCGCTGGGGGAGATGTACGGCAACGAGGTGCTGTGAACGCCGGTCGTGCGGCGGCGCGCTGAGCGCTGACCCGGCGTCACCCGTTCCCCGCGCACCCCACGTACCGTCGAGCTTCACGCTGACGCCACCCGGTACTTCCCCTTCGTTCCGGGCGGCCTTGGAAGACTTCTCGCGCGCGCACTCCGTCGTCCGCCGGCCGACTCGCCGACCGACCGTCGAACCGACCGACCGTCGAACCGACCGACCGTCGAACCGGCCGGCCCCCGGCAAGAACCGCACGAGAGGTCCTCCAGTCATGTCCGAAGTCAACCGGCGCAGATTCCTCCAGATCGCGGGCGCCACCACGGCCTTCAGCGCCCTGTCGGGCAGCATCGAGCGTGCCGCCGCCCTCCCCGCCCACCACCGCACGGGCACGA
Organism: Streptomyces sp. NPDC088254; assembly: GCF_044740925.1. Taxonomy (NCBI): domain Bacteria; kingdom Bacillati; phylum Actinomycetota; class Actinomycetes; order Kitasatosporales; family Streptomycetaceae; genus Streptomyces; species Streptomyces sp. NPDC088254. The sequence continues at coordinate 125,084 of NZ_JBIURQ010000016.1, forward strand.
TCGAGGACGTCGAGCACATCGTCGTCCTGATGCAGGAGAACCGCTCCTTCGACCACTACTTCGGCACGCTCAGGGGCGTACGCGGCTTCGGCGACCCCCATCCGGTCACCCTCGCCGACGGCAAGTCCGTGTGGCACCAGTCGGACGGCGCCAAGGACGTGCTGCCCTTCCACCCCACCGCCGACGACCTCGGCATGCAGTTCCTGGAGGGCCTGCCGCACAGCTGGCCCGACGGCCAGGCGGCCTACCACGGCGGCCGCTACGACCGCTGGGTCCCCGCCAAGGGCACCACCACCATGGCCTACCTGACCCGCGATGACATCCCCTTCCACTACGCCCTCGCCGACAGGTTCACCGTCTGCGACGCCTACCACTGCTCCTTCATCGGCTCCACCGACCCCAACCGCTACTACCTGTGGACCGGCCACACCGGCAACGACGGCCGCGGCGGCGGGCCCGTCCTGGGCAACGACGAAGCCGGATACGACTGGACCACCTACCCCGAGCGGCTGGAGAAGGCCGGGATCTCCTGGAAGATCTACCAGGACATCGGGGACGGCCTCGACGCCAAGGGCTCATGGGGCTGGATCCAGGACGCCTACCGCGGCAACTACGGCGACAACTCCCTGCTCTATTTCAACAAGTACCGCGACGCCCGGCCGGGCGACCCGCTCCACGACAAGGCTCGCACCGGTACCAACGTCAAGAACGGCGACAGCTGGTTCGACGTCCTGCGCGCCGACGTCAAGGCGGGCAGGCTGCCGCAGATCTCCTGGATCGCCGCCCCGGAGGCGTTCTCCGAGCACTCCAACTGGCCCTCCAACTACGGCGCGTGGTACATCGCGCAGGTCCTCGACGCGCTCACCTCCAACCCGGCGGTCTGGGCGAAGACGGCCCTGTTCATCACCTACGACGAGAACGACGGCTTCTTCGACCACGTGGTGCCGCCGCTCCCGCCCGTCTCACCCGACCGGGGCCGCTCCACCGTCGACGTCTCCCTGGACGTCTTCCCGGGTGGCGCGACCCATGTCGCGGGGCCCTACGGTCTCGGGCCGCGCGTGCCCATGCTGGTCATCTCGCCCTGGAGCAAGGGCGGTTACGTCTGCTCCGAGACGTTCGACCACACCTCGGTCATCCGCTTCATGGAACGTCGGTTCGGTGTGCGCGAGCCGAACATCTCGCCCTGGCGGCGCACCGTCTGCGGTGACCTCACCTCGGCCTTCGACTTCTCCCGCAAGGACGCCGAGCCGGTCGCGCTGCCCGACACCGACGCCTACGAACCCCCGGACCGCGAGCGTCACCCCGACTACCGGCCCACCCCGCCGGCCCAGGGCGTCCTGCCCCGGCAGGAGCGCGGCAACCGGCCCACCCGGCCGCTCAAGTACGCGCCCAGCGTGGACGGTTCGCTCGACCCGGCCGCGGGCACGCTCACCCTCACCTTCGCCTCGGGCGCCACGGCGGGCGCCGCCTTCCTGGTCACCTCCGGCAACCGGGCCGACGGGCCGTGGAACTACACCACCGAGGCCGGCAAGAAGGTCTCCGGCACCTGGGACCACGCCCTCTCCGACGGCGCGTACGACCTGACCGTGCACGGCCCCAACGGCTTCCTGCGCGTCTTCCGGGGCCAGGGAGACGCCGCCGGACCCGAGGTCGTCGTACGGCACGTGGGTGAAGGGCTGGAACTGACGTTCACCAACCGGGGTACTGAGACAGCCGAGTTGAAGGTGGCGGACGGCTACGGCGGCCGGACGACGACGGTACGGGTGCGGGCCCGCGCCGTCCTCAGGCGGACCGTCGCTCTGTCGGCGAGCCGACGCTGGTACGACCTCACCGTGACCTCGGTCCAAAACCCCTCCTTCCGGAGGCGGTTCGCCGGGCACGTGGAGAACGGGCGGCCCGGGGTGAGCGATCCGGCCATCGTGACCGTGTGACCGCACCGGGAGGGTTGCAGGCTGGTGAGGGCGCAGCGCCACTGCCGAAGGCGCCGTGGGACCGGGGGAGACCGACCGCGTCACAACCGCGTCAGGTGCCCCGTGCCCCGTGCGGAGTGCCGGCGGCGGGACGTCCGCGTCCTCGTCGCGCGGGGGAGCAGGGCCGGTTCGGGGGAGGCCGTCCCGGGTTCCAGGGCGAGGACGGCCGCCACCGGGTGTTCCTCCTCGGAGCCGGTTCCCGGCGTCGCCCGGGACAGCAGCACCACGCCCCAGCCGGCGAGTCCGGCACCCGCCGCGGCGAGCAGCACGCCCGTCGGTCCGCCCTCGAGCCGTTCCCCGAGGAGCGACAGGCCGATGACCGCGGCCGCCAGCGGATTGGCCAGCGTCACCACCGCCAGCGGAGCCCCGAGGCCGCCCCGGTAGGCCGTCTGCGACAGCAGCAGCCCCGCCGTCGAGAATGCGGCCACCAGCAGCGCCACCCCGATCACCTGCACGCTCAGCACCGGGCCGGACCGGTCCGTCGCGGCCACCGTCACCGTCTGGGTGAGGGCGGACGCCACGCCCGAGGCGAAGCCGGACGCGCCCGCGTGCCGCAGGCCGGGCCGGGCGCCGGGCCGTGCCAGCAGACCGATCACCGCCGCCGTCGCTCCGGCCACCGCCAGCGCCTCCGGCGCGCTCAGCACCTCCTCGGGCGACGTCCCCGACGCGGTGACCAGGATCGCGGCCAGCCCGGCCAGGGTGCAGGCGGTGCCCCGCCACTCGGCCGCGCTCACCCGCCGGCCCGCGACCCGTGCGCCCATCGGCACCGCCGCGACCAGGGTGAGCGCGCCCAGCGGCTGCACGACGGTCAGCGGACCGTACTTGAGCGCCACGACGTGCAGCAGCGCGGCGCCCGCGTTCAGTCCCACCGACGCCCACCAGGCGCTCCGGCGCAACATCCGCGCCACGCCCGAGCCCGGGGCGCGGGAGGCCAGCCGTTCCTGGGCGACGGCGGCGGCCGCGTAGGCGACGGCCGACAGCAGCGACAGGCCGACGGCGACGAGGGTGGCGTACCCGGCGCTCATCGTCCCGCCCCCACGAGCAGCTGGCGTTCGCCGGCCGGCGCGAGCCGTGGCGCACCGCGTCCGGCCGGCGTGCCGACCGTGCCGCGGCGCGGGGCGCGGACCACGGCGAGCGCGAGGCCCAGCAGGGCCGCGGCGACCAGCGCGTCGAGCCAGTAGTGGTTCGCCGTCCCGACGATCACCAGCAGGGTGACCAGTGGATGCAGCAGCCACAGCCAGCGCAGGCGCGACCGGGTCGCCACGACGAGGCCGACGGCGACCATCAGCGCCCAGCCGAAGTGCAGCGAGGGCATCGCGGCGAACTGGTTCGACAGGTGATCGGTCTGCGGCGGTCCGTACACCGACGGCCCGTACACGCGCGCGGTGTCGACGAGTCCCGTCGCGGCGAGCATGCGGGGCGGGGCCAGCGGGAACGCCAGGTGCAGCGCCAGGGCGGCGGCCGTCACGGCGGCCAGCACCCGGCGCGCCCAGACGTAGTGCGCCGGGCGGCGCAGGTAGAGCCAGATCAGGAAGGCGGCGGTGGCCGGGAAGTGGACGGTCGCGTAGTAGGCGTTCGCGACGCGGACCACCGTGTCGCCGTGCAGCAGCAGGGACTGCACCCCGCCCTCGCCGGGCAGCCGCAGCCACCGTTCCACCCCCCACACGTGGTGCGCGTCGCGGAAGGCCTCGCCGGTGTGGCCGGCCGACAGTCGACGGCCGAGCTTGTAGACGAGGAAGAGCCCCGCGACGAGCAGGAGCTCACGGACTATCGGCGGCCGTGCCGGTATGTCCGGCTCCGCTTGTACAGGCTCGGTGCGGGCATTCATCCCCCGGCCCCTTCGCTGACGGTGGTGGTGCGTGTGACTCGTGGTGCGTGTGATGACGGCACGTCATCGATACGGTGCCGTACCGATACGCCAGTGTACCGATACGCGCCGGTACCGGTACACTGGCGTATCGATTGCGTACGACACACTTGAAGCAGGCCCTCGCGGGGAGACCCGTGGGACACGACGGAGACAAGAGGAGAAGCGCCGATGACGTCGCAGGCCGCGGACGGACCGGAGTCGGTCACCGCCTCGCGCCGCTCCAAACTCACGCCCGAGCGTGAGCAGGAGTTCTTCGACGCCGTCCTCGAACAGATCCGCGAGTGCGGGTACGACGCCGTGACGATGGAGGGGGTCGCCGCGACCACGCGGTGCAGCAAGTCCACGCTGTACCGGCAGTGGCGTACGAAGCCGCAGTTCGTGGTGGCCGCCCTGCGCTCCCGTCGGCGCTCACGCCTGGAGGGCATCGACACCGGCACCCTCGCCGGCGACCTGCGCGAGGCCGCGCGGGCTGCCGCCCGGTGGTCCATGACCGACACCAAGCTCCTCCAGGCCCTCGGCCACGCCGTCACCCAGGACCAGGAACTCGCGCGGGCGCTGCGCGAGGCGCTCGTCGACCCGGAGATCGCGGCGCTGCGGGACATCCTGCGGCGCGGGGTCGAGCGCGGCGAGATCCCGGCAGATCACCCGGCGCTGGAGTACATCCCGGCCCAGATGTTCGGCGTGGTCCGCGCCCGCCCCGTGGTGGACGGCTCGTACGCCGACGAGGAGTACCTGCTCCGCTTCGTGGAGGCCGCCGTGCTGCCGGCACTCGGCCTGACCTGAAGACCCAGGCCGCCGCCCGCGGGATGACCGGACGGCGACCTGCACGCGCCGCACCGTGGGGACGGGGGCGGCGCACCCCCCGGCCGGGTGGGACGCCCCATGAGCGGCAGGCGCCCCACCCGGTCCCCGGGAATCCTGCCCGCGCCGGCCCGGGCCGGGAGCCCACGGCTGTCCGGTTCACACCTCTCGCCCCAGGCGGCCTGTGGCCCCCCTCGGCCGCCCCGCGCCTTCCGGGTGGCGCCGACGCGCAGGCTGTAGCCCTGGCCGCGCCGGACGGCCGCGAGCTGCCCATGCCGGGCGGGCCTGGGGCACTCCACCGCCGGCTCCCCGCCCGCTGTCAATCAACCGAGTCAGCGCCCTTGTCCCCGCCGAACCGTGATCACCGCTGACACCTGTACCGACGGATCAGGGCCGGTGGGTGTTGTCGCTGAGCCAGGCCAGGACCTGGTCAGCACGCGGCACCGCCATCCCACAGGTCGGCAGCGGCGGCATGGCCGCACAGCGAATGACGCGGGGGCAGGCTCGGACAGGAGTGCCAAGAGTGAAAGAGCACAACCGGCACGGCCCGCGAAGCCGTGGGCTGGCACCCTGAGGAGCAGTCAGCGCATCGAGCCGCGTCTTGCTGACGCATGAAGCGACGTGCGGTGGGTGGGCAGTTGCCTTGGACGGTGGTGAAGGGCCCGGCCGGTCCTTCTCGCGCCCAGGGCAGACGTCACGATTCTGGGGGCGGATGTGACACAGCGGCAAGCTCTCGCGGGGCGCAGTGGCCCGGGCGGCGGGATGTCGCGCGGGTTGCCCCGCCACGTCGCTTGCGTGATGGACGGCAACGGGCGGTGGGCGGCACAACGGTCGCTGCCGCGGACGTCGGGGCACCGTGCCGCAGAGACGGCGGTGATCGACGTCATCGAGGCGGCCCGTTCGGCCGGTGTCCGATGGCTGAGCCTTTACGCGTTCTCGACGGAGAACTGGCGCCGCCCGAGCGCCGAGGTCGACTTCCTCATGCACCTGGTGCGCCGCGTGGTGCGCAAACACGCCCCGCTGCTGCACGCACGCGGCATCCGCTGCCGCTTCCTCGGCGTGACCGATCCGCGGGTGCCCACGGCGCTCACCCGGGACTTCGCCGACCTGACGACCCTGACGGGCGGCAACCGCGGCATGACGCTGACCATCGCCTTCGACCACGGCGGGCGCAGGGACATCGTGGAGGCCGCACGCTCCATGATCCGCAGCGGAGTTCCGGCCGAAGCGGTGTCCGAGGAGAGCTTCGCCGCCCACCTGCGCTTCCCGGACACCCCCGACGTCGACCTGGTCATCCGGACCTCCGGGGAGCAGAGGATCTCCAACTTCATGCTCTGGCAGGTCGCCTATGCCGAATGGATGTTCCCGCCGGTGCTGTGGCCCGACTTCCGCGCATCGCACTTCCTCGAGTGCCTGCACACCTACCGGCAACGGGAGCGCCGCTTCGGTGGCGTGCTGCCGCATCAGAACGGAGAACATCGGCCGTGACCCACAACCACAGAGGTTCCCGAGGCGGCACCGGAGCCCACGCCACGGATTCCGGCGGCGCCTCACATCCCCTCACCGGGGAGGAGGCGACGGGGCCGTTGTTCGGGCCCGGCTCGCAGTTCGACGAGTTCTTCAACGACCCGCGCTGGGCACTGGCCATGGTTCGGGCGACCGTCCTGGAGGCGGCCCACCCGCAGATCGGCGCCGCCCTGATCGACAACTCCACGTTCGTCGCCCATCCCTGGCGGCGGCTGCGCAACACCTTCCTGAGCATGCAGCGCATGTTCGGTGCCGACGATCACGTCCGGCAAAGGGAGGCGGCCCGGCTCAACCGCCTGCACGCACGGCTGAACGGCACCGACCCGCAGGGCCGCTCCTACGACGCGATGTCCCCCGACGTACGGGCTTGGGTGGTGGCGACGCTGTTCGAGAGCGCCGTCACCATGTGCCGCCTCAGCGGCCAACCCCTCGTGCAACACGCCATGGAGCGGCTGTACACGGAGTTCCAGGCATTCCTCGCCGCCATGGGAGATGAGGCCGGCCATCTGCCGCCCACCTTGCAGGAGTTCTGGCAGTACTACGACCGGATGGTGGAGGAGGAACTGGAGAACACCGAGGCGATGCACATCATCCTCTACAAGCTCTTCGACCACCTCCCCGCCCCGCCACTGCTGAACGGACTGCCCACCCTGTGGGGGGCCGGACGCGTGGTGGCCGGCCCGGTCATCGGGGCGATCACCGTGGCGTCCCTGCCCGAGCCGTTCCGCCGGCGGGCGGGGCTGCCGGAACTGCCCGGCACACAGACCCTGATGCAAGGCGCCTACCTGGCCGCCGGCCTGGCCCGCCTCCTGCCGGGCGGCTGGATCAACGCCGGCGCCATGACCGACCTGCTGTTCCTCTCACCCGACAGCGACGACCCGCGAGCCCGCACGATCACCGCCCTGCGCGACAAAATGAACCGGGCCGCAGCCCTCGTCCGGCTCGTCACCCCTCTCCCCGCCGAGCCGGAACCCGCCCCAGAAGGCAAAACGCTACGCAGCACCGAGGAGTTCTTCACGCAGGTGCTGGACCAGACCGGCAACGGCTACCTGGACTGGCCCGACCTCGCCGCCATGGCCCGCGAGCTGTCCAGCCGCCTCGACCTGGACGAACCCGAGGAGACCCGGCTGTACAACGCCTTCGCCGACTGGTGGCGGGAACTGCAGGCCGCCGTCGACGCCGACGGCGACGGCCGCATCAGCGCGCAGGAGTACGCCGTGGCCGCCCCCTCCATGGCCGGACCCGCGCTGATCCGGGTCGCGGAGGTCCTCTTCGACGTCACCGACAAAGACGGAGACCAGACCATCGACGCCGATGAATACCGCGCCTTGTTCCGCACCGCCTTCCACCGCGACACGACGGGCGTCGGGACGGCGTACACGCGCAGCGCATTCATCAAGGACTTCCTGTCCTTCATGACCGGCCGCCGGCGCACCACCCCTTACGATCCCCTGCTCGCACAGGCATGAGCCCGGCCCGCAAGCCCGGCAGCGCCGCCGGTCGCGCTGTTCGACCCCGCGCGGGGCCGGCCGGACAGCGGGTGACGAACCGGATCCTGCCGAGCCGGCAAAACCGGATCCTGCCGAGCCGGCTAAAGCGGTGACGGGGTGGACCAGCCGCCCTGCTGGTCGATCAGTCGGCCCCGCCCGGCCCGCCCGGGCCCGGCAGCCCAGGGCGGGGGCCGCGGTTGTCCGGCCGCCCGCGGTGCGCCCCGGCCGTCCGGCTGCGGGCTCCTCGCCCCGGCAGTCCGCGGTGCGCCCTGGGCCGCCCGGCTCAGGCGTCCCGGCTCGGGCGGCCTGCGGCCCGCCCTCGGCCGCCCGGCCAGCGGCCCCGCCCGGGCCCGGCAGCCCAGGGTGGGGGCCGCGGCCGTCCGGCCGCTCGCGGTGCGCCCCCGGCCTTCCGGCTGCAGGCTCCCTGCTGCGGCAGCCCAGGGCGGGCCCCGGCCGTCCGGCTCAGGTGCCCCGACCAGGGCGCCCGTCGAGGCGCCTTCACACGTCCTGGCCGCTTCCCCCGCCCTTCGCTGCCTTGATTCCCTTGGTGATGGTGTCGATCACCGACGGGCTCTGGTCGGCGTCCACTCCGAAGCGCAGGACGACGAACCGCTCGGCGTCGGCCGGGGCCGGGAACGCCACGGACTCGACGAAGCCGTCCGCGCCCTTGCTGGTGATCGCCTTCCAGCGGACCAGGTAGCCCTTCTGCCCGGCCACCGTCACCGCCTGCGAGGCGAGCACCTGGTGGGAGGTGATCGCGCCGTAGGTGGTGCCGCCGTAGGACTCCTTCGCGTTCGCCCCGATGTCCGCCTTGGCGATCGCCTCCGCCGTGGAACCCTTGGCGCCCAGTACCTCGGCGGGGGCCGAGTACACCCCGCCCTTGGTGCACGTCTTGGTGGTGTCGCCGGGGCACTTGTAGGCGGAGTCGGAGGTCACCTGCGCGCCCCCGGTCATCTGCTGCCCCGTCCAGCCGGCCGGGATGGGGATGCTGATCCCGTTGAGAGGGTCCGTCACCGAACCGCTCTTGATCTCCGGGGGCGCGGACCCGCGGGGCGAGCGGGGGGAGCCGTCGGAGCCCTCCGAGTCACCGAACGGGCCGCCCCCTCCGCCGTCCTGCCCGCCGGGACCGCCCCGGCCGCCGGGCCCCTGCGCCGTGCCGGGCTCGCCCGAACCGCCGTCGTTCTTGGTCAGCGCGTACACGCCGATCCCGATGCTGGTCAGCACCGCCACGGCCGCCGCGACGGCTATGCCGGTCCGCAGACCGCGCCTGCCCCCCTTGCCGGGCGGCACCGCCGGGTACTGCGGATAGGGATAGGCGGAGTGCGCCGGGTAGGGCCCGGCGGCGAGCCCCTGCGCCGGCGGACCCCACGCGGCGGCCGAGCCCGCGGGGCGGGTCCGGTCCGTCCACGCACCGCCGTCCCACCAGCGCTCGGTGGCGGGACCGTCACTTGTCTGCCCGGGGTCGGGGTACCACCCGGGGGGAGTCACCTGCGTCATGTCCCCACCGTATGAGGCGTCGGTGAAAGTCGGATGAGAGGGATGCCGTCTCGTGCCTCCCCATGGTGACCGGCGCGCCCCCGCCGCGCGAGCCCCCCGACGCCGTCGCCCGCCGTTCCCCCTGCGCCGGCGCGCCCTCCGGACACCGGCGGCGCCCTCCTCCCGTGCGGGCCGGACGCCCGGAGCCCGACAAGGCGCCCTGGCCGAAACGCGACGTCAATTCTGCTCGTGCCGAACGGTGTTGACGCTCCGACGTCTCCTCCGCAGGCCCGTCGGGGCGGCTCGGGGCGCTCGCCGTCACCCGTGGAGGCAACAGCTCGCCCGACCGTCCCCGCGCGGGCCGCCGGAGGGCTACGCTCAAGGTCTGTACGTCGTTCGGGCGACTTGGGGAGGTAGCGGGATGACGGAGGTACGGCCGGCGGCGGCCGCCTCGGCTTCCCTGTGGGAGCGCGACGCGGAAGTCGCCGCCATCGAGCGGGCGGTGGAGGCGCTCCGCGCCGACCGCTCCTCCTCGGGCCATGTGCACGTGCTGCGGGGCGAGGCGGGCCTGGGCAAGACGACGCTGCTGGCCGAGACCCGCCGCATCGCGGAGGCCCGCGGCTGCACCGTGTGGTCGGCGCGAGGCGGTGAGACCCTGCGGTCCGTCCCCTTCAACGTCGTACGCCAACTGCTGCAGCCCGCGCTGCTGTCGCTGCTGCCCGAGGAGGCCCGCGAGTACCTCGGCGACTGGTACGACATCGCCGGCCCCGCCCTCGGCATCGCCGAACCCGTCGCGGGCCACGCCGACCCGCAGGGCGTGTGCGACGGCCTGGTCGCCGCCGTGAGCCGGCTGGCCGCCCGCTACTACCCACTGGTGCTGCTCGTCGACGACGCGCACTGGGCCGACCAGGAGACCCTGCGCTGGCTCGCCGCCTTCACCGAACGCCTCGACCACCTGTCCGTCCTGCTCGTCATCGCCCGCAGGCCCGACGTCAAAGGCGACGCCGCCGGACACCTCGACGCGATCTCCGGCGCCGCCGAGCACTCCGTGACCAGCCTGAGCGCCCTCACCCCGGACGCCGTGGCGGGCCTGACCCGTGACACCCTCGGCGCGCACGCCGACGACCCGTTCTGCCGCGAGGTGTGGGCCGTCACCGGCGGCAACCCCTACGAGACCGTCGAACTCCTCGCCAAGGTGCGGGAGAGCGAACTCGACCCGAGCGAGCCCTCCGCCACCGAACTGCGCCCTCTCAACCGCTCCGCCCGAGGCGGCGGACTCGTCGCCCGCCTGGAGGAACTCGGCGTCGACGCCCACCGGTTCGCGATGGCGGCCGCCATCCTCGGCACCGACATCTCCGTCGACGAGGCCGCCCGGCTCGCCGTCATGAGCCGCGAGGACGCGGCCCGCTGCGCCGAACTGCTGCGCACCGCCCGCATCCTGACCGCGCCCGACCCGGCGGCCATGCCCTCGGCCGACGGCGACCTGGAGTTCCTCCACCCCCTGATCGCCTCCGCGATCTACGAGTCCATCCCGCCGAGCCTGCGCACCGCGATGCACGGCATCGCCGCCGCGGTCGTCACCGACGCCGGCAAGGGCCTCGCCGCCGCCTCCCGCCACCTGATCCAGGTCCACCCCGAGGGCGACGAGGAACTCGTCGAGCAACTGCGCGGCGCGGCCCGCGAACACCTCGCCGTCGGCGCCCCCGACGCGGCCCGCCTCTGCCTGGAACGCGCCCTGCAGGAACCGCCCCCGCCCGACGTCCACGCCCGTGTACTGCACGAGTTGGGCAGCGCCACCCACCTCACCGCACCCGCGAAGACCATCGAGCACCTGCGGGCGGCGCTCGCCATGCCGGGCCTCGACGGCGGCGAACGCGTCGACGCCATCTTCCGCCTCTCCCAGGCCCTCCTGCACAACGACCAGATGGCCGAGGCCGTGCGCACGGTCGAGGCCGAGGTCGCCCGGCAGCCGCCGGGACCGGCGCGGATGCGGCTCCAGGCCGTGCAGTTCATGTGGGAGGGCGTGCACGCCGGCGAGACCGCCTCCCCGGCCCGCTCACAGAGACTCGCCTCGCTCGCCGCGACCTGCGCCGGCCGCGACAACGCCGAACGCGCCCTGCTCATCCTGCGCGGCTTCGACGCCATGACCCACGGCGAGAACGCCGAAGAGGTCGTCGAGTACTGCGACCGAGCCCTCGTCAACGGCCGCCTCGCGCCCGGACTCGGCTGGACCGACCCCGAATGGGGCCTCGAACTGCTGATGATGCTGGCCAGCTCCTACGCCTACACCGACCGCCTCGACCGCGCCGAGGCCCTCTTCAACGAGGCCCTGCGCGCCTACGAGACGGCCGGCTGGAGCGGCGGCCACCTCGCCCTCGCCCACGCCTACCTCGGGCTCGGCCACCGCCGCCGGGGCCGTCTGAAGGACGCGGAGAAGTCCCTGCGGGAGTCGCTGCGCCTCGCCGAACGCGTCGGCCGCGGCCTGCCCCTGTACTGGTCGGCCACCTGCAACCTCGTCGACACGCTGCTCGCCCGCGGCCATGTCGACGAGGCGTGGCAGATGGCCGAACAGCACGGATTCGCCCCGCCCTACCCGTCCACGATCGTGCTGCCCGACCCGCGGTCCGTGCGGGGCCGGCTGCTGCTCGCCGTCGGCCGCACCAAGGACGCCGTCAACGAACTGGAGGAGGCCGAGAAGGCGGCGGCCGTCCGCGGCCACCTCAACCCCGTCATGGTCCCCTGGGCCGTCGACCTCGCCCGCGCCCTCGCCACCGAGGACCCGGCCCGCGCGGCCCGTCTCGCCTCCGACGCCCGCCGCCAGGCCGAACGCTTCGGCACCGACACCGCGATCGGCGAAGCCCTGCGCTGCGCCGCCGCCCTGGAGACCGGCCAGCGCGCGGTCCGGCTGACCGCCCAGGCCGTCGCCTACCTGGAGGCCTCACCCTGCCAGTACGAGCACGCGGCGGCCCGCGTCGAACACGGCATCGCCGCCCGCTCGGTGTCCGAACTCCACCGCGGCCTCACCCTGGCCCGCTCCTGCGGCGCGGACGGCCTGGTCGTCAAGGCCCAGCAGGCACTGGACGGTCTCGGCGCACCCCAGGTGGGGCTGGTCCCCGGCCAGACCCGCCGCTGACTCCGCTCCCGGTTCAGACGCCGCCGTCGGCGGGGCCCTCCTCGGCCAGCACTCGCTGAGCCGTGGCGAAGGCGGCGTTCGCCGCCGGGACGCCGCAGTAGACGGCCGTCTGCAGCAGGACCGCGGCGATCTCCTCCGGGGTGAGACCGTTACGCCGGGCCGCCCGCACATGCATGGCCAGTTCGTCCAGGTGGCCGTGGGCCACCAGCGCGGTCAGGGTGATCATGCTGCGTTCCCGGCGGCTGAGGGTCGGGTCGGTCCAGATCTCCCCCCAGGCGTACCGCGAGATGAAGTCCTGGAAGCGGGCCGTGAACGCGCTCTGCCGGGCCTGCGCCCGGTCCACGTGCGCGTCGCCCAGCACCTGGCGGCGGACCTCCGTTCCGCGCCGGGCGTGCCCGTCGAAGTGGGCGCGCAGCGCCGTCAGCACCGCCTCCGGCCGCTCCGCCGGCGCCAGGTGCGAGGCTCCCGGGATCTCGACCAGCGCGGCGCCCGGCACAGCGTCCGCGATCTCCCGCAGATGCGCGGGCGGCGTCGCCGGGTCCTCGCGCCCGGCGACCGCCAGCGTGGGCACCGAGATCGCCGGCAGCAACTCCCGCAGGTCGAACGCGGCCAGCGCGTCACAGCAGGCGGCGTACGCCCCGGGGTCCGTGTCCCGGTGGTCGGCGACGAGCTGCGGGACGGTGAACCCGGGCGTGAACCAGCGGGCGTCCGCCCCGGCGGCCAACTCGGCAAGCCCCTCGCGCCGCACCAGCGCGGCCCGATCCCGCCACGGCTGCGCCCCGTTGAAGTGGGCGGAGGAGCAGACCACCGCCAGCGAGGACACCCGCTCGGCGTGGTGCGCCGCGAGGTGCAGGCCGACGGCGCCGCCCAACGACACCCCGGCGTAAGCGAAGCGCTCCACGCCCAGCGCGTCGGCGAGTGCCAGCACCAGCGCGGCGAGGTCCCCGACGGTGGCGCCCGGCCCGATCAACTCGGCCGCCGAGCCGCCGTGTCCGGGCAGATCCCAGCGGATCACCCGATGGGCGGCGGACAGTTCGGGCGCGACCTTGTCCCACAGGGCGTACGAGGTCCCCAGCGACGGGCCGAGCAGGAGCGCGGGCGCGGAAACGGGCCCCTCGGCGCGGTGGTTGAGCAGTGTCTCGGTCAACGTCGCTCCAGCGCACGGTCGGTGAGGGCTCCGGCGGAGCCGGTGTAGCGGGCGGGGTCGGTGAGATCGCCCAGGTCGACGTCGTTCAACTCGACCTGCTCACGCAGCAGTTCCGCGAGGGAGCGGCCTTCGGTGTGGGCGCGGGGCGCGAGTTCGGTGAGCAGCTCCTTCGCGCGGGACCGCCCGAGGATCCGGGACAGTTCGGCGGAGAGCCGCTCGGAGACGATCAGCCCATGGGTGAGAGCGAGATGGGAGCGCATCGTGCCGGGGTGCACGCGCAGCCCCTCCGCCAGCTCGGCCGCGTCCCGGACGGCGCCGCCGGCCAACCGCAGCAGATCCCGGAGCGGCTCCCACTCGGCGTGCCAGGCCCCGGCCGGCCGTTCGTCCTCCGCGACCAGGGACCCGTACAGCACGGCCGCGAGTTGCGGCGCGCGCCGGGCGGCCGCCGCGATCAGCGTGGCGCGCACCGGGTTCGCCTTGTGCGGCATGGCCGAGGAGCCGCCCCCGCTGCCCTCCGCCACCTCGGCGATCTCGGTGCGGGCGAGGGTGAGCACGTCGACGGCGACCTTCCCCAGCGCGCCCGCCGTGAAGGCGAGGCACCCGGCGAGGTCGGCGATCGGCGTCCGCAGGGTGTGCCACGGCAACAGCGGTGCCGCGAGCCCGAGTTCACGAGCGTAGGCGGCGGGCAGCGCGGTCGCGTCCTCGGCGCCGTAGGCGGTGAACGCGGCCAGTGTCCCGGCCGCGCCGCCGAGTTGGGCGGGCAGGGCGTCCCGTACGGCCGTCGCCCGGTCCCGTGCGTCCAGGACCAGCGACCGCCATCCGGCCGCCTTCAGCCCGAAGGTGGTGGGCACGGCGTGCTGGGTGAGGGTGCGCCCCGGCATCGGCGTGTCCCGGTGCCCGGCCGCGAGCCCGGCGAGCGCCCGCTGGGTGCGCTCCAGGTCGGGCAGGAGCAGGTCCAGGGTGCGCCGGGCCACCAGCATGGCCGCGGTGTCCATGATGTCCTGGCTGGTCGCGCCCCGGTGGACGTACGGACCGTGCTCCGCGCCGACCGCCTCGGTGAGGTCCTCGACCAGCGGGATCACCGGGTTGCCGCCGGCGCGGGCGCGGTCTGCGAGGGACCGTACGTCGAAGGCCCCGGAAGCGGCCGTCTCGGTCACCGCACGCGCGGCCTCGCCGGGGGCCAGCCCCAGGGCGGCCTGGGCCCGGGTGAGCGCGGCCTCCGCGTCGAGCAGCGCCCGCAGATAGGCGCGGTCGCCGGTCGCGGAGGCGGCGGGGGAGCCGGCCCGGCCGGGGGCGAGCAGACCGGCGTCGTCGGGCGCGGCCGGGTTCCCTTCAGGCCCGGACGCCGGCAGGGTCACCGGAACTCCAGGAAGACGGTCTCGCCCTCGCCCTGGAGGCGGACGTCGAAGCGGTAGGCGTCCTTGCCGCCTCCGCCGCCTCCGCCGCCTCCGCCGCCCCCGGCGACCAACGTCGCTCGGCGTGCCTCGTCGAGCCCGGAGAGCAGCGGGTCGGCGGCGTGCGCGGCCGTGTCCTCGGGGAAGTAGATCCGGGTGAACAGGTGGACGAGCAGTCCGCGCGCGAACACGCAGACGCTCAGGTAGGGGGCGCTGCGCCCGCGCGCCCCGGGGCGGAGTGTGCGGGCGGACCAGTGGCCGTCGGCGTCGGTCTGCACCCGCCCCCAGCCGGTGAACTCCACGCCGTTGCGGCCCAGGAAGCCGCCGCCGGCCGGGTCGCGCCGCATCGAGCCGTCGACCCGGGACAGCCGGCCCTCGGGGTCCGCGCCCCACAGCTCCAGGAAGGCGTCCGGCAGCGGCCGGCCCTCACCGTCGTACACATAGCCGTGAAGGGTGACGGTGTCGGGGTGGCCGAGCGGGGCGATGTCGCCGCCGCCGGGGAACGGCAGGGCGTGGCCGTAGAAGGGACCGACCGTGTGCGACGGGGTGGGCAGGACCGTCTCCGGGCGAGCCGTGTCGATCTTCGTCATGTCAGCGTCCCTCTTCGATCCAGGTGGCGTGCGGGCCGTCGAGCACGATGTCCCAGTGGTAGCCCATCGAGAACTCCGGCACCGACAGGGCGTGGTCGTAGGTGGCGACCAGCCGCTGTCGGGCCGCGTCGTCCGTCACCGACTGGATGATCGGGTCGTAGGGGAACAGCGGGTCGCCCGGGAAGTACATCTGCGTCACCAGCCGTTGCGTGAACGCCGTGCCGAAGAGCGAGAAGTGGATGTGCGCCGGCCGCCAGGCGTTGAGGTGCTGCCGCCACGGGTACGGGCCCGGCTGGATCGTGGTGAAACGGTAGGAGCCGGCGTCGTCGGTGAGCGTACGGCCGACACCGGTGAAGTTCGGGTCCAGCGGGGCGTCGTGCTGCTCGCGCCGGTGGGCGTAGCGGCCCGCCGAGTTGGCCTGCCAGATCTCGATCAGCTGGCCGCGGACCGGCCGCCCGGCGCGGTCGAGGAGCCGGCCGGAGACGGTGATGCGCTCACCGATCGGCTCGCCGGTGTGCTGCCGGGTCAGATCGTTGTCGATCTCGGTGACGTCGCGCTCGCCGAAGGCGGGGGAGGCCAGCTCGACCAGCTCGGGGTCCGTGCCCACGTCGACGGTGACCGGCGGCTGTTTCGGATGGCGCAGCACGGAGGAACGGTAGGGGGCGTAGTCGCGGCGCGGCTGGTGCTCGACGGGCGCCCCGCCGGCGATCCGCTTCTCGTACGCGGCGCGCTCGGCCGCGATCTCCAGGTCGATGTCGTGCTGGGTGAGAGTCATGGGGTGTCCCGGTTTCCTGACGGTCACGTCGAAGGGAGCGGTCGAAGGGGGGCGAGGGACGCGGTGGCGCTCGCCGGACGGGCGTGCGCCCGGATCGTCCGGGCGGACGGCTGAGAGCGCCCCGTCGCAGCGGCCGACCGCGCGCGGACCGCGCCGGCGATGTGGACGTCCCTCATCGCAGGGCGTCTGCGACGGTCAGTTCGGCGGCGGTGCGCGCGGCGACCTCCTCGACGCTCACGCCGGGCGCGGTCTCGGCCAGCACCAGCCCGTCGCCGGTGACGTCCAGGACGCCGAGGTCGGTGATGATCCGGTCCACGCACCCCTTGCCGGTGAGCGGCAGCGCGCACTCGTCGAGGATCTTGGGGCTGCCGTCCTTCGCGGTGTGGCTCATGACGACGATGACCGTGCGGGCGCCGTGCACGAGGTCCATCGCCCCGCCGATCCCGGTGATCATCTTCCCCGGGATCGCCCAGTTGGCGAGGTCGCCCCTCGCGGACACCTGCATCGCGCCCAGCACGGCTACGTCGATGTGCCCGCCGCGGATCATCGAGAACGACAGCGCCGAGTCGAAGAACGACGCGCCCGGCAGTACCGTCACGGTCTCCTTGCCGGCGTTGATCAGGTCCGGGTCGACCTCGTCCTCGGTGGGGTAGGGGCCGGTCCCGAGGATGCCGTTCTCGGACTCGAGGATCACCTCCACGCCCGGCGGCAGGTGGTTGGGGATCAGGGTCGGCAGTCCGATGCCGAGGTTGACGTACTGGCCGTCGCGGAGTTCGCGCGCGGCGCGGGCGGCCATCTCCTCACGTGTCCAGGCCATCAGCCGCTCACCGCCTCCTCCGCGCGGGACGCCGAGACCGTCCGCCGCTCGATCTTCTTGTCGGCCGCCTGCTCCGGGGTCAGCGCGACCACCCGCTGCACGAAGACGCCCGGCAGATGCACCGCGTCCGGGTCGATCTCGCCGGGTTCGAGGAGTTCCTCGACCTCGGCGACGGTCACCCGCCCCGCCATCGCCGCGAGCGGGTTGAAGTTGCGGGCGGACCGGTTGAAGACGAGGTTGCCGTGCCGGTCCCCCTTCGCCGCCCTGACCAGCGCGAAGTCGGTGCGGATACCGCGCTCCAGGACGTAGCGCGCGCCGTCGAACTCGCGGACCTCCTTCGCCGGCGAGGCCAGCGCGATGCCGCCCTCACCGTCATAGCGCCAGGGCAGACCGCCGTCCGCGACCTGCGTGCCCACACCGGCGGGCGTGTAGAAGGCGGGGATCCCGGCGCCGCCGGCCCGCAGCCGTTCCGCGAGCGTGCCCTGCGGGATCATCTCCACCTCCAGCTCCCCGGCCAGGTACTGGCGGGCGAACTCCTTGTTGGCCCCTATGTAGGAACCGGTGACCCGGGCGATCCGCCCGGCGGCCAGGAGGACCGCGAGGCCCGACTCCATCGCCCCGCAGTTGTTGGAGACGACCGACAGGCCGGTGACTCCCCGCTCGTACAGCGCCTGCACGAGGACGTTCGGCACGCCGCTCAGCCCGAACCCGCCCACCGCCAGCGACGCGCCGTCCGGCACGTCGGCCACCGCCTCCAGGGCCGTGGCGACCACCTTGTCCATCCGTCAAGCCCCATCTCTCGTGGACGCGCCGACGCGCCGCAAGGCCTTCGAACCCTCGATCCGCGCGCGCCTGATCCGTGGCTCCCATCAATCAGTGCACTGACGATCCGACGAGGTGTACTTCACGCTGCCACCGCCGAACCCGACCGTCAACCCCGCTGGAAGCTCCATCGAGCGCCGGTGTCCGGAGGGGAGACGGCCGATTCGGCCCCGGGTATCGTTCAGTGCACGTACGATCCGACCTCGGGAGCGCGCATGGCGGCGGTGGACCTGAACACCCATCCCGGGCACCAGGCCCGGCGGCTCCAGCAGGGGCACCACCTGCTGTGGAACGCCATGGTGTCCGAGGAGACCACCTCGCCCCAGTTCGCCGTCCTCAACGCCCTCGTCGCCGAGCCGGGCCTCGACCAGCGCACGGTGGGGGAGCGGGTGAAGCTGGACCGCTCCACCGTCGCCGAGGTCGTCAGCCGGCTGACCCGGCGCGGGCTGCTCGACAAGGTCCGCGACCCGCGGGACGGCCGCCGCTCGCTGCTGCGCCTGACGGACGACGGGGCGCGCACGCACCGCCGGCTCGCCGTGCGCGCCGCCCGGATGAGCCAGGTCTTCCTCGCGCCGCTGTCCGCCGAGGAGCGGACGGTGTTCTTCGACCTGCTCCGCCGGGTCGCGGACGCGGCGGAAGGGCTGCGCAACCCGGAGAGCGGCGAGGGGCCGGCCGGCCCGGAGAGCTGATCGAAGGCCCGGGCCCGCTACGGGGCCTTCGCGAAGACCACCCACACCTGGCCAGGGGCGAAGGCGACCGGTCTGCCGTCGTTCGTCGTGAACCGGGTGCCCTCCTCGGCCGTCGGCCGTTTCCAGCGCACCGCGTAGGAGCGGCCGTCGCGCAGCACCTCCGCCTTCCCCGCGCCTACCGTCTCCGGGTACGGGGTGTGGTTGCCGAGCGAGTCGTGGTAGGCGGACGCGCGCACTTTCATGTACTGCACGACCACCGTCGCCGGCGCCGCCCGCCGCCCGTCGGCGGTCGTGGTCGCGCGGCCGTCGGTGGAGACCAGCCAGCGCCGCCGGTCCGGCGACCACTCGAAGGTGAAGCGGGCGGCCGGGTACCGCACCGTGCGCGAGGTCCGCGGCGTTCCGCCGTCAGGGGCGGCGCCGAAGCGGAACCCTGTGGTCAGAGCGGCCGCGCCGGGGGCTGAGGGCAGCAGCCGTCCGGGCCGTACGTACAGGTTGTGCGGCGCCTGTCCGTCCGCGCCGCGGTAGTAGGCGCCCGGGGCCGCGTCGGGGGTGACGGCCCTCAGCGGAGCCCCGCCGATCAGCGGCAGCAGCTTGCGCTGCGCTCCCGAGAAGGCCAGGACCGGCCGCTCGAACTGGCGCAGCAGTTCGAGGTCGGACTCGCGGGCGCTGCGCACCGGCCCGACCGCCTTCGGCAGCTTCGTCGCGTACACCGCCATCAGCCGGCTCAGGCCGCCCTCGACCGGTTCGACGTAGACGATGTCCGCGGCGTCCAGGCCGGTCTGCGGACGGGCCGCCCGGACGTTGTCGATCTTCACGGCGAGCAGTGGGCCGGCGGGCGGCGGTGTCCTCACGCCGGGGGCGCGGTCCGCGCCGCCCGGGGTGCGTTCGGGCCGGCCTGGCGAGGGGGCGGCCGGTGCGGGATCCGCGCCGTCCGGCCGGTGGCCGGCGGGTCCGTGGCCCGCGCCGCGGGCGTCGTCGACGGGAGTGCTCGGCGCCGAGCAGCCCGCCGCGAGGGCGGCCGTGACCAGCGTGGCCAGGGCCGCCGCCGACCTCTTCACGGGCCGCCCCCGGCGCGCTCCGCACCCGGGGCCCGTCCCGCCGTCCACCGTCGTCACGCCCACCCTCGCACCCCGTTCCATGACTTGATTGTGCGCTTATCGGTTCATCGGTGGCCCTACCCGATCGATCCCGATCGTTCGCGCTGACTGGGCCGTTCGGCCCAGGGGAACGTCCGCGGCGCGGTTCGCCATCCGGGCCCTCGGGTACCCGGGACGAACCCAGGGCCCGGCCCCGGACGGGGCGGGCCCCCGAAGTCGGTGGAGGGAGCGCGGCACGATGAAGGCAGTGACCTGGCAGGGGAAGCGCGACGTACGGGTGGAGACCGTGCCCGACCCGACGATCCAGGAACCGACGGACGCCGTCATCCGCGTCACGTCCACCGGGCTGTGCGGATCCGACCTGCACCTCTACGAGGTGCTCACGCCCTTCATGACCCCCGGCGACATCCTCGGCCACGAACCCATGGGCATCGTCGAGGAGGTCGGCCCGGGCGTGCCCGACCTCAAGGCCGGCGACCGGGTCGTCGTCCCGTTCCAGATCGCCTGCGGCAACTGCTGGATGTGCCTGAACTCCCTGCCCACGCAGTGCGAGACCACCCAGGTCACCGGCGAGGGCATGGGCGCCGCCCTGTTCGGGTACACCCGGCTGTACGGCGCGGTGCCCGGCGGCCAGGCCGAGTACCTGCGCGTCCCGCAGGCGCAGTTCGGCCCGATCAAGGTCCCCGAGGGCCCGGCCGACGACCGCTTCGTCTACCTCTCCGACGTGCTGCCCACCGCCTGGCAGGCGGTCGCCTACGCCGACATCCCCGAGGGCGGCAGCGTCGCGGTGCTCGGTCTCGGCCCCATCGGCGACATGGCCTGCCGGGTCGCGCAAGTGCGCGGCGCCGGACGGGTGTTCGGCGTGGACCTGGTCGGGGACCGGCTGCGGCGGGCCCGCGCACGGGGCGTCGAGACGTTCGACCTGCGCAGCTTCGACAGCGAGAAGGAACTGGTCGCCGCGATCCGTGACCAGACCGACGGGCGCGGGCCCGACGCCGTGATCGACGCCGTCGGCACCGAGGCTCACGGCAGCGCCGCGGCGCGCCTCGTCCAGAACGCCTCCGCCCTGCTGCCCCGCAAGATCGGCGGCCTCCTCGCCGAACGTTTCAGCGTCGACCGGCTCGCCGCCCTGCACACCGCCATCGAACTCGTGCGCCGCGGCGGCACCCTCTCCCTGACCGGCGTCTACGGCGGCATGGCCGACCCGATGCCCATGCTCACCATGTTCGACAAGCAGATCCAGATCCGGATGGGCCAGGCCAACGTGCGCCGCTGGGTCGACGACATCCTCCCCTACCTCACCGACGACGACCCGCTCGGCGTCGACGACTTCGCCACCCACCGCGTGCCGCTGTCGGAGGCGCCCCGGGCCTACGAGACGTTCCAGCAGAAGCGGGACGGCGCGGTCAAGTTCCTCATGACGCCGTAGTCGTGACCGGCGCCGTCAGACGCAGCGCCGACCGGGTCTCACGGTCCGGGCGGCGTCCGGGGCGGCGCGCCCAGGATCTCCGCGAGGTCGTAGCGCACCGGCTCCTCCAGCTGGGCGTACGTGCAGCTCTCCGGGGTGCGGTCGGGGCGCCAGCGGCGGAAGCGGGCCGTGTGGCGGAAGCGGGCGCTCTTCTCCATGTGGTCGTACGCCACCTCCACCACCCGCTCCGGCCGCAACGGCACCCAGGACAGATCCTTCTTGCCCGACCAGCGGCTCGGCGCGCCCGGCAGCCTGGCCGTCTCATGGGCGGCCTCCTCCGACCAGGCGGCCCAGGGGTGGCCCGCCACGTCGTCCATGCGCAGCGGCTCCAGCTCCTCGACCAGCTCGGCCCGCCGCTTCATCGAGAACGCGGCGGACACACCGACGTGCTGGAGGACGCCCCGGTCGTCGTACAGGCCGAGCAGCAGCGAGCCGACCACGGGGCCGCTCTTGTGCAGCCGGTAGCCGGCCACCACCACGTCCGCCGTGCGCTCGTGCTTGACCTTGAACATGACCCGCTCGTCCTGCCGGTAGGGCAGCGTCAACGGCTTGGCGATCACCCCGTCGAGCCCCGCCCCCTCGTACTCCTCGAACCACCGCCGCGCCACCTCGACGTCGGTCGTCGCCGGCGCCAGATGCACGGGCGGCGTCACGCCCGCCAGCGCCCGGGCGAGCAGCGCCCGCCGGTCCGTCATCCCCACGCCGAGCAGTGACTCGTCGGCCAGCGCCAGCAGATCGAACGCGACGAACGACGCCGGGGTCCGCTCGGCGAGCGTGCGCACCCGGGAGTCCGCCGGATGGATGCGCTCGGTCAGCGCGTCGAAGTCCAGCCGCCCCTCCCGCGCGATCACGATCTCCCCGTCCAGCACGCACCGCGCGGGCAGCCGCTCCCGCAGGGCCGCCACCAGCTCGGGGAAGTACCTGGTCAGCGGCTTCCCGGTACGGCTGCCCAACTCGACGTCGGGCCCGTCGCGGAACACGATCGCCCGGAACCCGTCCCACTTCGCCTCGTACTGCATGCCCGGCGGGATCACCGCCACCGACTTGGCGAGCATCGGCTTCACGGGCGGCATGACCGGCAGATCCATGGTCCGATTCTGCTCCGGTACGGCGGCGGCCGCCCGGTGTGCGAGCCATGGGCGGTACGCCTACCGTGGCTCGCATGGGCGATGCGGTGGAACTTCAGGCGGGCGGCCGGACCGTACGGCTGTCCAGCCCCGACAAGGTCTTCTTCCCGGAGCGCGGCTACACCAAGCTGGACCTCGCCCGCTACTACCAGGCGGTCGCCCCCGGCATCCTGCGCGCCCTGCGCGAGCGGCCCACCACCCTGGAGCGCTACCCGGACGGCGTCACCGGCGAGTCCTTCTTCCAGAAGCGGGCCCCGAAGAACATGCCCGACTGGATCCCGACCGCCCACATCACCTTCCCCAGCGGCCGCTCCGCCGACGAGATGTGCCCCACCGAGGAAGCCGCCGTCCTGTGGGCCGCCCAGTACGGCACGCTCACCTTCCACCCCTGGCCGGTCCGCCGCACCGACGTCGACCACCCCGACGAGCTGCGCATCGACCTCGACCCGCAGCCCGGCACCGACTACGACGACGCCGTGCACGCCGCCCACGAACTGCGCTCCGTACTGGAGGAGTTCGGGCTGCGCGGCTGGCCCAAGACCTCCGGCGGACGCGGTCTGCACGTGTTCGTGCCGATCGAGCCGCGCTGGACCTTCACCCAGGTCCGGCGCGCCGCCATCGCCGTCGGCCGCGAGATGGAACGCCGGATGCCCGAGCGGGTCACCATCAAGTGGTGGAAGGAGGAGCGCGGCGAGCGCATCTTCATCGACTACAACCAGACCGCCCGCGACCGCACCATCGCCTCCGCCTACTCCGTACGGCCCCGCCCGCACGCCCCCGTGTCGGCGCCCCTGCGCTGGGAGGAGGTCGGCGTGGCCCACCCGCGCGACTTCGACATCGCGACGATGCCGGCCCGCTACACCGAACTCGGCGACGTGCACGCCGACATGGACGACCACGCCTACTCCCTGGACGCCCTCCTCGACCTCGCCCGGCGCGACGAACGCGACCACGGCCTCGGCGACCTGCCGTATCCGCCGGAGTACCCGAAGATGCCGGGGGAGCCCAGACGGGTCCAGCCGAGCCGCGCCCGCAAGAGCCCCTCCTGACGGTCGCGGACGGGCAGGAGAGCGCTCTCCGGGCAGGTCGCCGGCCCGGGGCTATCCTGGCCCACACCCACCGAGGAGGAGCCCCGCAGTGACCGAGACAGCCCCGCGCCCCACCCTGGAGGCCGTGGCCGCGCGGGCCGGGGTCTCCCGGGCCACCGTCTCACGGGTCGTCAACGGCGGCGACGGGGTCAGGGAGCCGCTCGTCGAGCGGGTCCGGCGGGCCGTGGAGGAACTCGGGTACGTCCCCAACCAGGCCGCCCGCAGTCTGGTGACCAGACGGCACGACGCCGTCGCCGTCGTCATCGCCGAACCCGAGACCAGGGTCTTCGCCGACCCCTTCTTCGCGCTCCAACTCCGAGGAATCAGCAAGGAGTTGACGGCCCATGACAATCAGCTGGTCCTGCTCCTCACCGAGGGCCGCGACGACCACGCCCGGGTCGCCCGCTATCTCGCCGGCGGCCATGTCGACGGCGCCCTCGTCTTCTCCCTCCACCTCGACGATCCGCTGCCCGGCCTGATCCAGGGCGCCGGCGTGCCCACCGTGTTCGGCGGGCGTCCCGGCTGGAGCGACGGCACCCGGGACGTCGTCCACGTCGACAGCGACAACCGCGGCGGCGCCCGCGAGGCCGTCCGCCACCTCGTGGGCCTGGGCCGTCGCCGCGTCGCGCACATCACCGGGCCCCTGGATCAGACCTCCGCCGCGGACCGTCTCCAGGGCTTCCTCGACGTCATGGGCGACACGGACCAGCGGCTCGTGGCGGAGGGCGACTTCACCCCCGGCGGCGGCGAGCGCGCGATGAGGGAACTCCTGGACCGCAGCCCCGACGTCGACGCCGTGTTCGCCGCCAACGACCTCAGCGCCGCGGGCGCCCTGCGCGTCCTGCGCGCACACGGGCGGCGCGTGCCCGAGGACGTGGCGGTGGTCGGCTTCGACGACATGCTGCCCGTGGCCGAACAGACCGATCCACCGCTGACGACCGTCCGTCAGGACATCGAGGAGATGGGCCGGATCATGGCCCGCCTCCTGCTCCACGGCCGACACGACCCCGCCGCCTCCGGACCCGGCACGGTCCTGCCGACCACCTTGATCCGCCGCGCCTCCGCCTAGGGAGTGTTCCCCTCAGCCCTGCCGGGGTGCGCTCCTCATCACCGCGAAGCGTGCGCCGTCCGGGTCGGCGAGTGAGGCGATGCGGCCGACGCCCGGCAGGTCGAAGGCCGCCCGGCGCACCGACCCGCCCAGCTCCACGGCGCGGGCGACGGCCGTGTCCACGTTGTCGACCTCGAAGTACGGCAGCCAGTACGCGCCCGACGCCGCCCCCGCCTCCTCGGGATCGTCGTCCGGCGGGACGATCCCGCCGAACATGGCATCCTGTTCGGCGCCGGCCGGGTTGAGGCACGTGTACGTGCCGCCCGGGAACGGCACGGCCGACGTCTCCAGGCCCAGGGCCGCCGCGTAGAAGGCGGCGGCCGCCGCCTCGTCCGGCGTGTGCAGCTCGACCCAGCGCAGCGAGCCCGGGTCACCGGCGATGTCCACGCCCTTGACCTGTCCCGGCTGCCACACGCCGAACGGCGCGCCCGCCGAGTCGGCGAGGATCGCCATCGTGCCCTGGCTCATGACGTCCATGGGCGGGAAGAGCACCCTGCCGCGCGCCTGCTCGACCGCCTTGCAGGTGTCCTCCGCGTCCGCCGACTGGAAGTACACCGTCCACGACGGCGGACCCTGCTCGGGCGTGGTCTGCATGCCGCCCGCCGCCGTCCTCCCGTCGAGCTGGAAGAAGCCGTAGCCGCCGGCGTCCGGCCCCGCCGACCGGAACCGCCAGCCGAAGAGGGCGCCGTAGAAGGCCGAAGCGCGCCCGATGTCCGATGTGCCGATGTCGACCCAGTTCGGAGCGCCGTTGACGAAACGGGTGGTGAGCATCGCGCCCTCCTCCTCGCAGTCCCGTTCTGTGCACTGCCGAGTCTGACACCGCCCACTGACACTCGCCGCCCGGCCGTGTATATCCGGCGTTGAGCGAACGTTTTTCGCCGCCCGGCACGATCCTCACCATGTACACCGACACGATCCGCACACCCGAGCTCGCCTGGCAGCGGGAGGCGCTGTGCGCGCAGACCGGGGCGGACTTCTTCTTCCCCGAGCCCGGCAGCTCGGTCCGCGAGGCCAAGCGCATCTGCGGCCTGTGCGAGATGCGCCCCGCCTGCCTCGACTACGCCCTGAACCACGACGAACGCTTCGGTGTGTGGGGCGGCCTCTCCGAGAAGGAACGCCTCGAACTGCGCCGTAAGTCGTCTTGAGCCCGGCGCACACGGCACGGCCGGCCGCACGACAGGGCCGGGATAATCGGGAGACCGCGTCGCGGGGGTGCGGTTAAGATCCCGAGAAGAGCGCGTCCGGCCGTCCGGATGCGCGAGGTCCTGTAGAGCAGAGGCAGACTCGCCGCCTTCTCAGGGCGGTCACGCCGGTTCGAATCCGGTCGGGACCACGGTTCGACGGGGGCAGGGGCGGGCGGGGACGGATGGGCGCGGAGATCACCGAGGCGGAGATCGCCGCCTTCCACGACGTCGTGGGCCGGCTGCGGGCTCTGCCCGTCGACGATCCCGTCCGGCTGCGGGCTGAGCAGGTCGCCGCGTCCTTCGCCCGCGACGGGCGGCTGCGTCGGCGCAAGGCGCGCGGCGCGCAGGTGTCCGCCGCCGACGCGGCGGCGATGGCCGCGACCGCGACCGGCGCGCTGGACCGCCGCGAGGACGCACCCCTGACGGACGACGTCCGACACGGTGCCGAGCCCGCCGGGTCGGCCGACAGCACGGGCCGCCGAGCCCCGGGCACGGGGCCCGTGGCAAGCCCCGGTACCGGCGCCCCCCGCACCGTGGGCGTCTACCGCCGGCCCCGCACCTGCTACGTCTGCAAGCTGCCGTACCGGCAGGTGAACGCCTTCTACCACCGTCTCTGTCCCGCCTGCGCCGCCGACAACAGTGCGCGCCGCGCCCTGAGCACCGACCTGAGCGGACGCCGGGTCCTGCTGACCGGCGGCAGGGTGAAGATCGGCTTCCAGCTGGCCCTGATGATGCTGCGCGACGGCGCGGAGGTGGCCGTCACCTCCCGTTTCCCGCACGATACCGTGCGCCGGTTCCACGCCGAGCCCGGCAGCGCGGCCTGGCGGGACCGGCTCACCGTCCTCGCCGTCGACCTGCGCGACCCGCGCCAGGTGCTGGGCCTCTGCGAGGACCTGCGCCGGGACGGCGAGCCGCTCGACATCCTCGTCAACAACGCGGCCCAGACCGTACGCCGCCCGCCCTCGTCCTACGCCCTGCTGGCCGCCGGCGAGCGCGACGCGCTGCCCGAAAGCGCGCGCCGCGCGCCCGGCTTCACGCCGATGCGCATGCTGGAGGGTCTCGGCGGCTCCCTCTCCGCCCTGCCCGCCGCCCTGCGCGAGGCCGACGAGGCCGGGCTGCTGCCCGACCCCTCCCCCGAGAACTCCTGGTCCGCGCGGCTCGGCGAACTCGACGCGGCCGAGGTACTGGAGACGCAGCTCGTCAACTCCCTCGCCCCCGCCCTGCTGTGCGACCGGCTGCTGCCGCTGCTGCTCGCCTCCCCGCGCCCGCGCCGCTACGTGATCAACGTGACCGCCGTGGAAGGCCGGTTCGCCGTCCGCAACAAGACGGCGGGGCACCCGCACACCAACATGGCCAAGGCCGCCCTCAACATGCTCACCCGCACCAGCGCCGCCGAACTCGCCGAGCAGGGCGTGCACATGTGCGCCGTCGACACGGGCTGGATCACCGACGAGAACCCCGCGCCCAAGAAGGCCCGGATGGCGAACGCGGGCTTCCGCACCCCGCTGGACATCGTGGACGGCGCGGCCCGCGTCTACGACCCCGTCGTCCGCGGCGAGGCCGGCGACCCGGTGTCGGGCGTGTTCCTGAAAGACTACCGCGAGGCGCAGTGGTGACCGGCCCCGCCGTCCCCTCTCCCTGATCTCCCTGACACCGGACCAGAGCCGCTACGCTCTGCGTCAAGGGCGGGGTCGTAGCGCAGAGGCAGGCGCACCGGTCTCCAAAACCGGAACACGCTGGTTCGAATCCAGCCACTCCGCCCCCCTTCAACTCCCTACCGCCGCGCCCCGTTTCGGGTGACGGTGCCCGCCGTCGCCGTCAACTCGCGGGCGGTGCCGCGGAACGTGCCGATGAGCCGCGCCAGCGCCGTCCACGCCTCCATCCGGTCGCCCAGGTGACGCCGCACCAGGGGCCGCAGGGCGTCCTCGGCTTCGCCGATCCGCGCCGGGAACAGCGCCCCGCCCATGGACAGCAGGTCCAGGACGCGTACGGCGGGCCCGTGGTCCAGGGCGTACTCCGCCGGGCCGTCGAGGACGCCCGCGTCACGGAGCCGGTGGGTGAACCTGGGGTGCGCGCCGAAGCCGGCGCGGGTCGCGGGCGGGCAGTCGGGGCGTACGGACAGCGCCCAGCGCGCGTAACCCGGCAGGGCGCGCTCGGCGTCCGCCTCGGTGACCGACGCCCAGTCGTCCGGGGTGAGGACCATGGACGCGGCCGCGCGCCCGGCGGCCATGGTGGTCACCGCGCGCAGAGCGCCGACCAGGCCGTGGCGGACGTAGCTCTCGGGTATGCCGGGTTCCTCGACCGGCAGCCGCCAGCCGGGCCGAAGGGGGCGCTCGCGGCCGGGGCCGAACGGGATGCCGCGGGCGAGGGCCCGGCGCAGGCCCGTGTCGAGGCCGGTGTACTGCCACACCACGGCGTTCAGCTGCGGGTCGTCCTCCTGGAGCACCCACAGCACGACGGAGGACGGCACGTCCGGCGGCCATGTCCACGGCCGGTCAAGCCGCTGCCGCCGCGACGCGGAGGTCTCGCGCGCGCCGCCCGTCAGCCCGACGCGTGCGCGGACGCGCCGGGCGGTCTCCGCGTCGGTCAGACCGAGCAGGAAACCGAGCGCCCGGCCCTCCGGGTGGCTGTGGTGCATGGCGGCATGATGCCGCAGGAGGCCGACGGCCCGCACCGGGAAATCGTTTCCCCGCGCGGGCCGTCGGTCCGAGCTGCCCGTGTCGCCGGGGCCGGCGGGTGTCAGGCTCCGGCGCGTGCCGCCATCCGCGCCTTGCGCGCCGCCAGCTTCTCGTCGAACTTCAGGGCCTCGGCGTCCAGGCCGTTCATGTAGAGGCCCAGTTCTTCCTGCGCCTTCAGGCCCTCGGGGCCCAGGCCGTCGATCTCCATCACCTTCAGGAAGCGCAGCACCGGCTGGAGCACGTCGTCGTGGTGGATGCGCAGGTTGTAGACCTCGCCGATCGCCATCTGCGCCGCGGCCCGCTCGAAGCCGGGGATGCCGTGGCCGGGCATGCGGAAGTTGACGACGACGTCCCGCACGGCCTGCATGGTGAGGTCCGGGGCGAGTTCGAAGGCGGCCTTCAGGAGGTTGCGGTAGAAGACCATGTGGAGGTTCTCGTCGGTCGCGATGCGGGCCAGCATGCGGTCGCAGACCGGGTCGCCGGACTGGTGACCGGTGTTGCGGTGGGAGATGCGGGTCGCGAGCTCCTGGAAGGAGACGTAGGCGATCGAGTGGAGCATCGAGTGCCGGTTGTCGGACTCGAAGCCCTCGCTCATGTGGGACATCCGGAACGCCTCCAGCTTGTCCGGGTCCACCGCGCGCGAGGCCAGCAGGTAGTCGCGCATCACGATGCCGTGCCGGCCCTCCTCCGCCGTCCAGCGGTGCACCCAGGTGCCCCAGGCGCCGTCCCGGCCGAACAGGGAGGCGATCTCGTGGTGGTAGCTGGGCAGGTTGTCCTCGGTCAGGAGGTTCACGACCAGGGCGATACGGCCGATCTCGGTGACCTTCGACTGCTCCTTCTCCCAGGCCTCGCCGTCCTCGAAGAAGCCGGGGAAGTTGCGGCCGTCGCTCCAGGGCACGTACTCGTGCGGCATCCAGTCCTTGGTGACCTGCAGATGCCGGTTGAGCTCCTTCTCGACCACTTCCTCCAGGGCGTACAGCAGCTTGGCGTCGGTCCAGACGGAGGGGCTGCCGAGGTGCGGGGAGGCGATCGTCACGGGTACTCCAGGGGGGCGGGAGGCGGAGCGGAAAGACATCCGGTGCTGCACCGGAACTTACGGGATCGTAGGCTACGAGCCCGTAGGTTACGAATCCGTAGGTTAAGGTCGGCGTAAAGAGTGCTGATCAGCCCCGGTCGAGCGGGCCCGGCGACTCGCCGAGCCGATCTTTCCGGGTACGCGCAACAGCCCCGGGACGCAAGGGTCCAGGGGCTGGGACGGCGCACGCGTCACCCGGTCAGGCGTAGAGCTCCCGCATTCGCACCGAGAGGCATGTCACACAGCCCTCCAGCTTCTCGAACTCGCTGATGTCGACCACGACGGGCTCGTACCCGAGGCTTTCGAGCAGCTCGCGCGTCCTCGGCGCGCTCGCCGCCATGAGCAGCTTGGGGCCGCCCAGCAGCACCACGTGCGCGCCGGCCTCCTCGGGCACCGAGAGGAACCGCGGGAACAGCGCGGGACGGTCCACCTTCGGGATGTGCCCGATCACCGTGCCGTCCGGCAGCGCGGTGACCGCCGACTTCAGATGCAGCACCTTGCTCACCGGCACCGCCACGACCCGTGCGCCCAGCGGTTCGAAGGCCTCGCGTACCTGCTGCACGCCGGCCGCGTTCGTACGGCCGCCCCGGCCCACGTAGACCGTGTCGCCGACCTTGAGCACGTCGCCGCCGTCCAGCGTGCCCGGCTCCCAGATCCAGTTGACCGAGCAGCCCATGCGGGCGACGGTCTCCTCGACGCCGGCGGTCTCCTCCCGCCGGGACTCGGCGCCGGGCCGCGCGATCAGGGCGACGTTGCGGTACATCACGACGGCGTCCTCGACGAACACCGAGTCGGGGCAGTCGTCGGCCGGATCGACCTCGACGGTCTCCCAGCCGTGCGCCCGCAGGGCCTCGACGTACCCTTCCCACTGCTTCAGGGCGAGGCCCACGTCGACCGCCTCCCGCTCGAGGTGCGTCACCAGGCCCTCGGCGAGGCGCGGGCTGGGGCGGCGGATGAGGGCCTTCTTGCTGGGCACGTCCAGGCCTTTCGGATCGGCGGTGGCCGGTGCCCCTTGTCCGGCACCGATCCGCCATCATGCAACCCGTCCCGCTCAGCACAAAACCCCCGGCGCCGCCCCGCGCCCCCGGCTCACACCGGTGTGCTCACCTCGTCCTCGGTCGTCTCCCGCAACTCCCCGTCCAGCAGCAGCCAGCGGGTGATGCCGAGCGACCTCAGGAACGGCAGGTCGTGGCTGGCGACGATCAGGGCGCCCTCGTAGGACTCCAGGGCCGTGGTGAGCTGGCGCACGCTGGCCATGTCGAGGTTGTTGGTCGGCTCGTCCAGCATCAGCAACTGCGGCGCCGGCTCGGCCAGCATCAGCGCCGCCAGCGCCGCCCGGAACCGCTCCCCGCCCGAGAGCGTCGCCGCCCTGCGGTCGGCGCGGGCGCCGCGGAACAGGAAGCGGGCCAGCCGGGCGCGGATCCGGTTCGCGGTGGCGCCGGGCGCGTGACGGGCCACGTTCTCGGCGACGGTCAGTTCGCCGTCGAGCACGTCCAGCCGCTGGGGCAGGAAACGCAGCGGCACATGCGCGTGCACCTCGCCCGACACCGGTTCCAGCTCACCGGCGACGGTGCGCAACAGCGTCGTCTTGCCCGCGCCGTTGCGCCCGACCAGCGCCACCCGCTCGGGCCCGCGCAGATCGAGACCGCCCGCCACGCGCGCGCCGTACGCGAGACGCAGGTCCCGCAGGGTGAGCACGTCACGGCCCGGCGGCACCGCCGTGTACGGCAGGTCCACGCGGATCTCGTCCTCGTCGCGCACCGCCTCCGCGGCCTCGTCGAGCCGTTCCCTGGCCTCGGCGAGCCGCTCCTCGTGCAGGATGCGGTGCTTGCCCGCGGACTCCTGCGCGGACCGCTTGCGCGCCCCCATCACGATCTTCGGCTCGCGTTTCTGCTCCTGCATCTTCTGCCCGTACCGCTTGCGGCGGGCCAGCTTCACCTGGGCGTCGGCCAGTTCGCGTTTCTGTTTGCGCAGGTCGGCCTCGGCGACCTTCAACATCCGCTCGGCGGCCTCCTGTTCGACGGCGAGCGCCTCCTCGTACGCGGAGAAGTTGCCGCCGTACCAGGTGATCTCACCTGCGTGCAGATCGGCGATCTGGTCGACCAGGTCGAGGAGTTCGCGGTCGTGGCTGACGACGACCATGACGCCCGGCCAGGATGCGACGGCCGCGTACAGCCGTTGCCGGGCGTGCAGGTCGAGGTTGTTGGTGGGCTCGTCCAGCAGCAGGACGTCCGGGCGGCGCAGCAGCAGCGCGGCCAGGCGCAGCAGGACCGACTCGCCGCCGGAGATCTCGCCGACGGTGCGGTCCAACCCGATGTGGTCGAGCCCGAGTTCGCCGAGAGCGGCGAGGGCGCGCTCCTCGACGTCCCAGTCGTCGCCGACGGTCTCGAAGTGCCTCTCGGACACGTCGCCGGCCTCGATGGCGTGCAGTGCGGCCCGCCGGGCGGCGATGCCCAGCGCCTCGTCGACGCGGAGGGAGGTGTCCAGGGTGACGTTCTGCGGGAGATGGCCGACCTCGCCCGTGATGTGCACGGAGCCTTCGGTCGGGGCGAGTTCACCGGTGAGCAGCTTCAACAGGGTGGACTTGCCGGAGCCGTTGGCGCCGACGAGTCCGGTCCGGCCGGGGCCGAAGGCGATGTCGAGCCGTTCGAAGACGGGGGTGCCGTCGGGCCAGGCGAAGGACAGGGCGGAACAGGTGACTGATGATGACAAGTGGGCCTCGCGGTCGCGTGTGCGGTCAGGGCAACGCGTATCGAGACACCGGGAGACGGCGACCACCGCGGGGGAGCGGCAGGGATGCGGTCACGGGGAACCCATGGCAAGGGGGCCCGCTCGCAAGGACGGCTCGACGCCGAGGTCGCACGCTGCACGCACGCCTGACAGGCGTGGCGCGGTGTCTCTGACCTCAGACGTACAACGTCCTTCTCCCTTCGGTGGCGACAGAAGCGTTCTCACCGTAAGGGGACCACGAGGGCCGGTCAACGCAATTCAGGGCCGGGCGCCCACCGGTTTCGGACGTCCCGCCCGCTTCAGGCTTCGGCCGGTTCAGGCGTCCCGCATCAGCTCCGCCAGACCGTTGTCGAGGTCGAGCTGCAGGTGCTCGCGCCCGGCCGGCACCAGCTCGCTCGTGGCCTGGAGGAACCGCCGGATCTCCGACGAGTGCACGTGCACGATCGCGGTGCCCTCAGGCGCGTGGAACTCCAGCACCGTCCTGTCGTAGCCGTAGGGGCGGACGCGGACGTCACCGTGGCCCTCCGCCTCGTGCAGCCCCGCCGTGAGCAGATCGCGGGCGAAGGTCCAGCAGACCTCGACGCCCTCGAGAGTGGCCGGGGCGGGGAAGGTCATGCGGACGGCGAAGGGGTCGCGCCGGTCGTAGTGCAGCGTGGCGGGGATGCTCGACATCCGAGGTGCGGCGGCGACCAGGCGGGCCTCAACGGGCTGATCGATGACGATGGACAACGCCTTGCTCCCTTGTGACAGCGGGACGAACTACCGGGGGTGAGTGCAGCCGGACACTGGAAGAGACGTCGGAACCTGCCGGTGCGTGCACATGCAATGCGAGTGACCTCGGTCACCGAGTTTCATGCACACGAGTGACTCACCTCTCTTCCTGTGCCCGGTAAGGCGATTGGGGCGACCGTGGTCCTCTGGACGCCGTCAGGGCCGTGGGCTAGCTTCCCGCGCCATGAGACCCCTGGGGAAGACGCGACGCACGGTACGAACGGTTCCGACGGCGGGGACGGATCCCGCGACCCGCACAACCCCGACATCTCCCCTCCTCTGGACCAGGCGTGCCGCGCGCGCCGTGACGGCAGCGGCGGCGGCCTGCGCGGCCGTCCTGGCCATGACGGCCGTCCCGGCCCGGGCGGCGGACGGGGCGCCCGCGCGGGAGGCGGGCCTCGCCCCGGCCGTGCCGGGCGGTCACGCGCCCGCGTGGGCCCTGAAGGACACCGGGAAGCCCGCCGTCCGCTTCCGCGGCCTGGCCGCCGTCGACCGGAACACCGCCTGGGCGGCCGGCAGCCTCGGCACCGTCCTGCGCACCGTCGACGGTGGGCGGACCTGGCGGGACGTCTCCCCGCCCGGCGCCGCCGAGCTGCAGTTCCGCGACATCGAGGCGTTCGACGCGCGCCGCGCCGTGGTGCTGGCCATCGGCGAGGGCGAGGCCTCCCGCGTCTACCGCACGGACGACGGCGGAGCCACCTGGAAGGAGTCCTTCCGCAACACCGACGTCCGCGCCTTCTACGACTGCATGACCTTCTTCGACCGCCGCCACGGCCTCGCGATGAGCGACCCGGTGGACGGCAGGTTCCGCATCCTGTCCACGAGCGACGGCGGCCGCTCCTGGAAGGTGCTGCCCGACGGCGGCATGCCGCCGGCCCTGGAGGGCGAGGCGGGCTTCGCGGCCAGTGGCCAGTGCCTGGTCTCCGCCGGGTCCCGCGACGTCTGGCTCGCCACCGGCGGCGGGGCACGCGCGCGGGTGCTGCACTCCTCCGACCGCGGACGGACCTGGAAGGCCGCCGACGCCCCCATCCCCGCGGGCGACCCCGCGCGCGGGGTCTTCGCCCTCGCCTTCCGCGACCGCGCCCACGGCCTCGCCGTCGGCGGGGACTACCGGCCCGACCGGACCTCCCCCCGGCCGGCTGCCACGACCGGCGACGCCGGCCGGACCTGGCGGACCGCCGCCGCACCCCCGCCCGCCTACCGCTCCGGCGTCGCCTGGCTGCCGCACAGCCGCACCGCCGCCCTCGCCGTCGGCCCCACCGGCACCGACCTGACCACCGACGCCGGCCGCACCTGGCGCACGGTCGACACCGGTTCGTACGACACCGTCGACTGCGTCCCGGACGGGGCCTGCTGGGCGGCCGGCGAACAGGGGCGGGTGGCACGGCTGGAGAGGTGAGCGGTTTGCGGGGTACTCGCTCGGTGCGAACGCGACAGCCGCGAAAGGAGTGAGCGCACATGCCACGCGGTTCCAGCCCCAAGCGGGAGCGCCAGTACGAGCACATCAAGAAGAGCGCGCAGGACCGGGGTGAGAGCACCGACCGGGCGGAGGAGATCGCCGCCAGGACGGTCAACAAGGAACGCGCCCGGGCCGGCGAGTCCAAGACCGCCAGCCGCACCTCCACACAGGACATGTCGTCCGGCGAGCGCGGCGGCCGGCGGTCCCACAAGGGCGCGCAGGGGCCCACGTACGACCAGCTGTACGAGGAGGCCAAGCGCCGCGGCGTCCACGGCCGTTCGGACATGAACAAGAGCCAGCTGCAGCGCGCCCTGGACGACAAGGGCTGACCCGGCCGCCGGGGAACACGATCGCGGACCGGCCCGCGGGGACCGTACGCTCGTCACCACCATGACGACCGCACCCATTCCCGCGGGCCGGCCCGCGACCGAGGCAGAGGCCCACGCCGTCCAGGACGCGCTGCGGGCCCGACTGGTGCTCGACGAGCCCGGGCCGCCGCCCGGCGCCGGCCGGGTGACGGGGGTGGACGTCGCCTACGACGACGAGCGGGACGTCGTCGCCGCCGCGGCCGTCGTGCTGGACGCGGCGACCCTCGACGTCGTCGCCGAGGCGACCGCCGTGGGACGCATCTCCTTCCCGTACGTGCCCGGTCTGCTCGCCTTCCGCGAGATCCCCACGGTGCTGGCCGCGCTCGACGCGCTGCCCTGCCCGCCGGGCCTCGTCGTGTGCGACGGCTACGGCCTCGCCCACCCGCGCCGCTTCGGACTCGCCAGCCACCTCGGCGTCCTCACCGGCCTGCCCACGATCGGCGTCGCCAAGAACCCCTTCGCCTTCACGTACGACGAGCCCGGCGTCCCCCGCGGATCGGCGTCCCCGCTCCTCGCGGGCCCCGACGAGGTGGGCCGCGCCCTGCGCACCCGCGAGGGCGTCAAGCCGGTCTTCGTGTCCGTCGGGCACCGGGTGAGCCTGGACAACGCCTGCGCCCACACGCTCGCGCTCACCCCGCGGTACCGGCTCCCGGAGTCGACCCGCCGGGCCGACGCGCTGTGCCGGCGGGCTCTCCGGGAGGCGACGGCGAGCCGCTGAGCGGGACCCGCCGCCTGAGTACGCCGTCTGAGTACCCGTACGGATGCGACGCCCGGCCGCCGCCCGGCAGTGTGGCCGCCATGACGACGCACCGTTTCCCCGAGCCGCCGGCCAGCCCCGCCCTGCCCGTGCGGCGCGCCATGAACGCGGCCCTGGTCCTCTCCGTGGTGGCCGGACTGGGCTGGACAGCCGGAATGATCTACACCCTGGCAAGCTGGAACCTCTGAACCGCCGGATCAAGGCCTCAGCGGCGCGCCGCCACCCGGAAGCGGATGCCCGCGGCGCCGAGCCGGCCGATCAGCGCGTCGCCCATCGCGACCGCCGTCGTGACCTGGCCGGCCGTCTCCGGCAGGTCGTCGAGGGCCAGGGCCAGCGCCGCCTCGGCGAACATCTTCGCCGTCTCGTCGTAGCCGGGGTCGCCGCCCGACACCTCGGTGAAGACCCGCCGGCCGCCGCCCTCGCCCACGAACCGCACCGAGAACCAGCTGCGCGCCCGCCGCTCGGCGCTCGGCCCGTCGCCGGGCTTCAGCCGCTCCGACAGCCAGCGCCGCACGGGCGGCACCTGGGCGGCGGCGAAGAGCGCCCCCACACCCGCGACACCGCCCACGGCGACCGGCAGGCGCCGTACGGCCGCGTAGTGCCGGTAGCGGAAGTCGGGCCCGTAGCGCTCCAGCGCCTTCGCGGAGCGGCGCACGATCTGCGGGTCGATGGTCGGCAGCGGCAGCGCCCAGGCGCCGACCTCCGGCGCGAACCGGGGCGACCCGGTGGGCGCACCCGCCCGCCGGCCCATCAGCCGGGGCTCGTGCCGGCGCCGCTCCCGAGCCGCGGCCACCATCCGCCGCCCGCGCGCGAACTGCCCCAGCGCCGAGGCGAACGTCCCGCCCGAGAACGCGGCGTCGGCGGTCACGAAGCCGTCCACCGTCAGCGGCACGCCCTCGGGCAACTGACGGACCGTGAAGTACACGCCCAGGTCGTGCGGCACGGAGTCGAACCCGCACGCGTGCACCAGGCGCGCGCCGGTCTCCCGCGCGCGTGCGTCGTGCCGGACGTACGTCAGGTCGACGAACTCCGGCTCCCCGGTGAGGTCGAGGTAGTCGGCGCCGGCGTCCGCGCAGGCGGCCACCAGGTCCTCGCCGTAGGTCACATAGGGGCCGACCGTCGTCGCCACCACGCGTGCCTGCCCGGCGAGCGCGCGCAGGGAGGCCGTGTCGGACACGTCGGCCCGTAGCACCCCAGGCTCCGCGCCGCCCGGAAGCCGGTCGCGCAGCCGGCGCAGCTTGACCTCGTCACGCCCGGCGATCGCCCAGCGCAGGCCCTCGGGCGCGTGGGCGGCCAGGTACTCCGCAGTGAGCGCCCCGACGAAGCCGGTGGCCCCGAAGAGCACGATGTCGTACGGACGGTCCGACCTGTTCAGCCTGCTCATGACACCCCTTTGTCGTGCAGCCCGCGCCGCTGTGGGTGGCGAGGTTAGCGCGAGCGGCGCGGGGCCCGTCCACGAGGCCGCGAGCAGCGGCCGGCCGTGACCGGGAACGCCCGGAAAAAGCGGGAGAAGGCACGCCGGCCGCCCGCGTCCGCTCCCTTTCGATCGCCCGCCGGGAGAAACCCCGCTCCGCGGACTAAACTGGCTAAGCGCTTGCTCGCTCGCCTCTTGTGTCCACGGGAACACGTTCCTAGCATCACTGGTGTTACATCGGTTGTGTCACAGCAAGGGGGCTCGATGACAACGGCAGACACCCCGGACGCGGCACCCACGCCCCGGCACGGCCCGCTCACCGGCGTACGCGTGGTCGAACTCGCCGGCATCGGCCCCGGCCCCTTCGCCGCGATGCTCCTCGCCGACCTCGGCGCCGACGTCGTCCGCGTGGACCGCCCCGGCGGCTCCGCCCTCGCCGTCGACCCCGCGCACGACGTCACCAACCGCAACAAGCGCTCGGTGATCGTCGACCTGAAGTCCCCCGACGGTCCCGCGCGCGTCCTCGACCTCGCCGCCCGCGCCGACGTGCTGCTGGAGGGCAACCGCCCCGGCGTCGCCGAACGCCTCGGCGTCGGACCCGAGGCCTGCCACGCCCGCAACCCCCGGCTGGTCTACGGCCGGATGACCGGCTGGGGCCAGGGCGGCCCCCTCGCCCCCCGCGCCGGCCACGACATCGCCTACATCGCCCTCACCGGCGCCCTCGGCCTGATCGGCCCCCCGGACACGCCCCCGCCCGCCCCCGCCAACCTCCTCGGGGACTATGCCGGCGGCTCCCTCTACCTCGTCGTCGGCGTCCTGGCCGCCCTGCACCACGCGCGCGCGAC
Organism: Streptomyces sp. NPDC088254; assembly: GCF_044740925.1. NCBI lineage: Bacteria > Bacillati > Actinomycetota > Actinomycetes > Kitasatosporales > Streptomycetaceae > Streptomyces > Streptomyces sp. NPDC088254. Next base: position 162,754 of record NZ_JBIURQ010000016.1, read on the forward strand.
CGGCGAGGGCCAGGTCGTCGACGCCGCCATCGTCGACGGCACGGCGCACCTGTCCGCCATGCTCCACGGCATGCTCGCCGCCGGCCGCTGGCAGGACCGCCGCGCCGCCAACCTCCTCGACGGCGGCTGCCCCTACTACGGCACCTACGAGACCGCCGACGGCGGCCACATGGCCGTCGGCGCCCTGGAACCGCAGTTCTACGACACCTTCGTACGCCTGCTGGAGCTCGACGACTTCACCGACGCCCGCAAGGACCCCTCCCGCTGGGACGACCTGCGCGAGGCCGTCGCCGCCCGCTTCAAGTCCCGCACCCGGGACGAGTGGACGGCTCTCTTCGCCGACACCGACGCGTGCGTGGCGCCCGTGCTGTCGCTGACCGAGGCCCCCCGCCACCCGCACCTCGCCGCCCGCGGCACCTTCACCGACCACGGGGGCATCACCCAGCCCGCCCCCGCGCCCCGCTTCTCCCTGACCCCGGCCGCCGTGCGCGGCGGCCCCGCCCGGCCCGGCGCCGACACCGCCGAGGTGGCGCGCGACTGGGACGTCCCCCTGCTCGTCACGGACCCTCCCCGCCAGGGCGACCGGTCCTCCTCGGCCCACCCTCCCCGAAAGGCCTCCCAGTGAGCACCGAAGCGTACGTGTACGACGCGATCCGCACCCCGCGCGGGCGCGGCAAGGCGAACGGCGCCCTCCACGGAACCAAGCCCGTCGACCTGGTCGTCGGCCTCATCCACGAGCTGCGCGACCGCTTCCCCGGACTCGACCCGGCCGCCGTCGACGACATCGTGCTCGGCGTCGTCAGCCCCGTCGGCGACCAGGGATCCGACATCGCGCGCATCGCCGCGATCGCCGCCGGACTGCCCGACACCGTCGCCGGCGTCCAGGAGAACCGCTTCTGCGCCTCGGGCCTGGAAGCCGTCAACCTGGCAGCCGCGAAGATCCGTTCAGGATGGGAGGACCTCGTCCTCGCGGGCGGCGTGGAGTCGATGTCCCGGGTGCCGATGGCCTCCGACGGCGGCGCCTGGTTCAACGACCCGATGACCAACCTCGCCGTGAACTTCGTGCCCCAGGGCATCGGCGCGGACCTCATCGCCACCATCGAGGGCTTCACCCGGCGCGACGTCGACGAGTACGCGGCCCTCTCCCAGGAGCGGGCGGCCGCCGCCTGGAAGGACGGCCGCTTCGACCGCTCGGTCGTGCCGGTCAGGGACCGCAACGGCCTGGTCGTCCTCGACCACGACGAGCACCCGCGGCCCGGCACCACCGCCGACTCCCTCGCCGGCCTCAAGCCGTCCTTCGCCGACATCGGCGAACTCGGCGGCTTCGACGCGGTCGCCCTGCAGAAGTACCACTGGGTGGAGAAGATCGACCACGTCCACCACGCGGGCAACTCCTCCGGCATCGTCGACGGCGCCTCGCTCGTCGCGATCGGCTCCAAGGAGGTCGGCGAACGGTACGGGCTCACCCCGCGCGCGCGGATCGTCTCCGCCGCCGTGTCCGGCTCCGAACCCACCATCATGCTCACCGGCCCCGCCCCCGCCACCCGCAAGGCCCTCGCCAAGGCGGGCCTGACCGTCGACGACATCGACCTCGTCGAGATCAACGAGGCCTTCGCCGCCGTCGTCCTGCGCTTCGTCAAGGACATGGGCCTGTCCCTGGACAAGGTCAACGTCAACGGCGGCGCCATCGCCCTCGGCCACCCCCTGGGCGCCACCGGCGCGATGATCCTCGGCACGCTCGTCGACGAACTGGAGCGCCAGGACAAGCGCTACGGCCTCGCCACGCTGTGCGTGGGCGGCGGCATGGGCATCGCGACCGTCGTCGAACGCCTCTGAACTCCCCGGCGGAACAACAGACTTCACTGGAGACCCTGTCATGACACAGAGCACTGCCATCCGCTGGGAACAGGACCGCACCGGCCTCGTCACCCTCGTCCTCGACGACCCCGAACAGTCGGCGAACACCATGAACCAGGCGTTCCGCGACTCCCTCGCGGTGATCGCCGACCGCCTGGAGGCCGAGAAGGACACCGTGCGGGGCGTCATCATCACCTCCGCGAAGAAGACCTTCTTCGCCGGCGGCGACCTGCGCGACCTGATCCGCGTCACCCCCGACACCGCCGGGCAGCTCCTCGACGGCGGCCTGGAGATCAAGCGCAACCTGCGCCGCATCGAGACCCTCGGCAAGCCCGTCGTCGCCGCCCTCAACGGAGCGGCCCTGGGCGGCGGTTACGAGATCGCCCTCGCCTGCCACCACCGCGTCGCCCTCGACGCCCCCGGCTCCCGGATCGGCTGCCCCGAGGTCACCCTCGGACTGCTCCCCGGAGGCGGCGGCGTGGTGCGCACCGTGCGCCTGCTCGGCATCGCCGACGCCCTCCTCAAGGTCCTCCTCAAGGGCACCCAGTACAGCCCGCGGCGCGCCCTGGAGAACGGCCTGATCCACGAGGTGGCCGACACGCCCGAGGACATGCTCGCCAGGGCCCGCGCCTTCATCGACGCCCACCCCGAGTCGCGCCAGCCCTGGGACCTGCCCGGCTACCGCATCCCCGGCGGCACGCCCGCCGACCCCAAGTTCGCGGCCAACCTGCCCGCCTTCCCGGCCGGTCTGCGCAAGGAGACCAAGGGCGCCCCCTACCCGGCCCCGCGCAACATCCTCGCCGCCGCCGTCGAGGGCGCCCAGGTCGACTTCGAGACCGCACAGGTCATCGAGGCCCGCTACTTCGTGGAGCTGGCCGCCGGGCAGATCTCCAAGAACATGATCCAGGCGTTCTTCTTCGACCTCCAGGCCGTCAACTCCGGCGCCAGCCGTCCGCGGGACGTCCCGCGGCGCCAGGTCCGCAAGGCCGCCGTCCTCGGCGCCGGGATGATGGGCGCCGGCATCGCCTACGCGTGCGCCCGCGCCGGCATCGACGTCGTCCTGAAGGACGTCTCCCTGGAGGCGGCCCTCAAGGGCAAGGCGTACTCCGAGAAGCTGTGCGCCAAGGCCGTCTCCCGGGGCCGTACGAGCCAGGAGAAGGCGGACGCCCTGCTCGCCCGGATCACGCCCACCGCCGACCCGCAGGACGTGGCCGGCTGCGACGCCGTCATCGAGGCCGTGTTCGAGGACACCTCCCTCAAGCACAAGGTGTTCCAGGAGGTGCAGCACCTCCTCGCGCCCGACGCCCTGCTGTGCTCCAACACCTCCACCCTCCCCATCACCGCCCTCGCCGAGGGCGTGGAGCGCCAGGCCGACTTCATCGGGCTGCACTTCTTCTCGCCCGTCGACAAGATGCCCCTCGTCGAGATCATCAAGGGCGAGCGGACCGGCGACGAGGCGCTCGCGCGCGCCTTCGACCTGGTCCGGCAGATCAAGAAGACGCCGATCGTCGTCAACGACTCGCGCGGCTTCTTCACCTCCCGGGTGATCGGCCACTTCATCAACGAGGGCGTCGCCATGGTCGGCGAGGGCATCGAGCCCGCCTCCGTCGAACAGGCGGCCGCCCAGGCGGGCTACCCGGCCAAGGTGCTGTCCCTCATGGACGACCTGACCCTGACCCTGCCCCGCAGGATCCGCCAGGAGACCCGGCGGGCCGTGGAGGACGCGGGCGGCGTGTGGACCGCGCACCCCGCCGAGGCCGTCGTCGACCGCATGGTCGACGAGTTCGGCCGCACCGGCCGCAGCGGCGGCGCCGGCTTCTACGAGTACGGGCCCGACGGCAAGCGGACGGGCCTGTGGCCGGGCCTGCGCGAGCACTTCACCCGCGAGGGCGCGCAGATCCCGTTCCGGGACATGCAGGAGCGCATGCTCTTCGCCGAGGCCCTCGACACGGTCCGGCTGCTGGAGGAGGGCGTGCTGACCTCCGTCGCCGACGCCAACATCGGCTCCCTCTTCGGCATCGGCTTCCCGGGCTGGACCGGCGGCGTGCTCCAGTACGTCAACGGCTACGAGGGCGGCCTCACCGGCTTCGTGGCACGCGCGCGTGAACTCGCCGAGCGCTACGGCGACCGCTTCACCCCGCCCGCGCTGCTCGTCGAGAAGGCGGAGAAGGGGGAGACCTTCACCGACGGCCGCTGAGCGGCATCGAGGGGAGCGGCTTTCTCCGGGCGAGCCGCTCCCTCAAGGGGAGCCTTCCGCCGGCGGCGGCTCCCCGAGCCACTCCCGCACCTCCTCGGTCAGCGACCGCTGGAACGCCGTGAGCAGCGCCTGCACCACCAGCGGCTGCATGTGCGCCGACAGCGACCGCACCGCCCGCGCGTCGCCCTCGGCCACCTCCTCGCGCAGCAGCCGCGACATCTCGTGCGCGGCGGCCCGCGCGTGCTCCACGAGCACGGTGCGCGCCGCGAGGATCGACTCCGGCGACAGCGGCACGTCCAGCAGCCGCACGCCCAGCCTCAGCAGCCCCGGATCCACCCGGTAGGAGTCCTCGTCGGGCCCCCCGGTCAGCACGCCCATCGCCGTCAGCCGTTCCACGTCCCCCGGCTCCAGCGCCCGCCCCGCCCGCCGGCACAGCTCCTCCCGCGTCACCGTCTCCCGCGCGTCCGGCGCCCAGGACGCCACCACCGCGCGGTGGACGGCGAGGTCGTGCGCGTCGAGACCGGCGGGCAGCCGGTCCAGGTAGCGCTCGATCGCGGCCAGCGTCATGCCCTGCCGCCTCAGCTCCTCGATCAACGCCAGCCGCGCGAGATGCCCCGCGCCGTAGCGGCCCACCCGGCGCGGCCCGATGACCGGCGGCGGCAGCAGCCCCCTGGTGCCGTAGAAGCGGACCGTGCGCACCGTGACACCGGCGCGGGCGGCCAGCTCGTCGACCGTGAGGGACGGCTCCTCGGTCTCGATCGTCATGCGCAGCAGTATCGCTGTCACACCACCGCCGTGAAAGCCGAGAGGCGGGAGTGAGGACCCTGTGAGAAGTCACCCTCTGTGACATGAGCCACCGCATGAGCGGTCACGCGCTGGGAAGCTGCCCCCTTGGTCTGTGCCCCGACCCGGGAGCCGCGGGCCATGACCGTAAGGAAACCCGGGCGCACGACGCCCGGGCGCACCAGAGAGTGGAACTCCCGTGAGCAAGGACACCGTGCACACGGCCGAGGTCGCCGCCCCCACCGGGGCGACCGCGACACCCGCGGACGCGGGCGACGCCGGCTACAGCAAGGACCTGAAGCACCGCCACGTCAACATGATCGCCATCGGCGGCGCCATCGGCACCGGCCTCTTCCTGGGTGCCGGAGGACGCCTCCACACCGCGGGCCCGGCGCTCGCCGTGGCCTACCTCGTCTGCGGCGTCTTCGCCTTCTTCGTCGTCCGCGCCCTGGGCGAGCTGGTCCTCTACCGGCCGTCCTCCGGCTCGTTCGTGTCGTACGCGCGCGAGTTCCTCGGCGAGAAGGGCGCCTACGTCGCCGGCTGGATGTACTTCCTGAACTGGTCGACCACCGGCATCGCCGACATCACGGCGATCGCGCTCTACACGCACTACTGGAGTCTGTTCACCAGCATCCCGCAGTGGGTGCTGGCGCTGGCCGCACTGGCCGTGGTGCTGGCCGTCAACCTGATCTCGGTGAAGATCTTCGGCGAGATGGAGTTCTGGTTCTCCGTCGTCAAGGTCGCCACCCTCGTCGCCTTCATGTGCATCGGCATCTTCCTGCTCGCCACCCGGCACGAGGTCGACGGCCGGGCGCCCGGCCTCGGCGTGATCACCGACAACGGCGGCCTCCTCCCGCACGGCCTGATGCCAGTCGTCATCGTCATGCAGGGCGTGATCTTCGCGTACGCCGCACTGGAGCTGGTCGGCGTCGCCGCGGGCGAGACCGCCGAGCCGGAGAAGGTCGTCCCGCGCGCGGTGAACTCGATCATGTGGCGGGTCGGCCTGTTCTACGTCGGCTCGGTCGTCCTGCTCGCCCTGCTGCTTCCCGGCTCGGCCTACTCCGCCGACCAGAGCCCGTTCGTCACCGTCCTGTCGAAGATCGGCGTCTCCGGCGCCGGCGACGTGATGAACCTCGTCGTCCTCACCGCCGCCATGTCCTCGCTCAACTCGGGCCTGTACTCCACCGGCCGCATCCTGCGCTCCATGGCGACGGCGGGCTCCGCCCCGAAGTTCACCGCCCGCATGAACCGCAGCCAGGTCCCCTACGGCGGCATCCTGCTCACCTGCGGGGTCTGCGTCCTCGGCGTCGGCCTGAACTACCTCGTGCCGGAGCAGGCCTTCGAGATCGTGCTGAACGTCGCCTCCCTCGGCGTCATCAGCACCTGGGTGATCATCATGGTCTGCCACCTGGTCTTCGTCCGCCGCGCCAGGGCGGGCCTGCTCCACCGGCCGTCCTTCCGCCTCCCCGGCAGCCCGGGCACGGAGATCGTCACGATCGCCTTCCTGATCGCCGTGCTCGGCCTGATGTGGAACGACCCCGAGGTCGGCCGCAAGACCGTCCTGCTCGTCCCGCTCATCGCCGCCGCACTCGTCGCCGGCTGGTTCGGGATCCGCGACAGGGTGGCGCGGACCGCCGGCCAGGAGCTGACCGGCCCCACGAAGTAGCGGGCCGGCCCACGCGGTGACTCGCAGGCCACTGTCAGTGGCATCGCCTACGGTGGCGTCATGTCGGAGATCACTTACATCCGGGGTGACGCCACCGTGCCGTCGGTGAAGGGGGTCAAGGTGATCGCCCATGTCTGCAACGACATCGGGGGATGGGGGAAGGGCTTCGTCGTGGCGCTCTCCCGCCGCTGGCCGCAGCCCGAGGCGGCCTACCGCGCCTGGCACCGAGAGCGCGCGGCGAACGACTTCGGGCTCGGCGCGGCCCAGTTCGTCCAGGTCGAGCCGTACGTCTGGGTCGCCAACCTGGTCGGCCAGCGCGGCATCGTCCCCCACGCTCGGCTTCGCTCGCGCGGGGGGACCCCCATGGGCAGCAAGGGCGTCCCCGTGCGCTACGAGGCCATCGCCACGGCACTTCAGGCCCTGGCCGGCAAGGCCGCCGAACTCGACGCCTCCGTCCACATGCCCCGCATCGGGTGCGGCCTGGCCGGCGGCAAGTGGTCCCGGGTGGAGCCGCTGATCACCGAACGCCTGGTGAAGCGCGGCATCGCGGTGACGGTGTACGACCATGGGGAGGCCTGAGGTGAGCCGGTCCGCCGGGTCCGCCCGGTCCGCCCGGTCCGGCATGGACACCGACGTCCTCGTCCTGGGCGGCGCGGGCGTGGACACCATCGTGTACGTCCCCGAGTTGCCGCTCCCGTACGCCGACAGCTACATGATCGGCAGCGGGATCAGCACCCGCGCCGGACAGACGGGGGACTTCGTCGCCGTCGGCCTGGCCGCCCTGGGCCTGCGCACCCACCATCTCGACTTCCTCGGCGACGACCCCGAGGGCGCGCTGGTCCGCGCCCTGCACCGCGACCGCGGCATCGGGCTGACCGCTGTCCCGCAGCCCGCCGGCACCAAGCGCGCCGTCAACCTGGTCGGCCCCGACGGCCGGCGGCTCTCCCTGTACGACACGAGCCGCACCGGCCCCGACGACCGGTTCCCGCCGTCCACGCTCCGAGCCCTGGCCGGGGCGAGTCGCCACGCGCACGTCTCGATCACCCAGCCCTGCGCGCACGCCCTGCCCGCGCTGCGCGAGGCCGGCTTGAGCATCTCCACCGACCTGCACGACTGGGACGGCGAGAACCCGTACCACGAGCCGTTCGCCTACGCGGCCGACGTCGTGTTCCTGTCCGCGTCCAACCTCACCGACCCCGAGGCGACCCTGCGCCGCGTCGCCGAGCGGGGCCGGGCCGACACGGTCGTCGCCACGGCCGGCGCCGAGGGCGCGTATCTCCTGACCGACGGCGAGCTGACCCGGATACCGGCGGTGCCGCCGACCGGCCCGGTGGTGGACTCCAACGGCGCCGGCGACGCCTTCGCAGCGGCCTTCCTCTACGGCCGCCTCACCGGCGAGCCGCCGCAGCGCTGCGCCCTGTACGGCGCGGTGGCGGGCGCGCACGCCTGCACCGTGCCGGCGACGGCCACGGACGCCATCGACCGGGACGAACTCCTCGTCCGGGCGGCTCGGCGAGCCGCAGCGAACTCCGCGCCCTGAGTCGCCCGGACGTCACTCAGTGCCGGTGCTCGTGCACACCGTTCGTCGCGGCGATCTTCTGCCACGACTTCGGCCGCACGGGCCCGCCCCGCGTCCCGAGCGGCCGGGACGAGAGGGACGCCTCGGCGGCCGCCGGCGCCGCCGGCTTCGACGGCTGGAACAGCCAGGTGTCGAAGAGCGCGGCCAGCGGCCGGCCGGACACCTCCTCCGCGTACCGCCTGAAGTCGGCGACGGCGGCGTTGCCGTAGGCGTGGCGCTGCGGCCAGCCCTTCAGGAGCGCGAAGAACGCCTCGTCGCCGATCTCGTTGCGCAGCGCCTGAAGGGCCAGCGCGCCCCGGTCGTACACCGCCGCGTGGAACTGGTTCTCCGGGCCCGGGTCGCCCGGCCGCACCGTCCAGAACGGATCGTCGGCCGCGCGGGAGGCGTACACGTAGTCCGCGATCTCCTGGGCCGTGCCCTCACCCTCGTGCTCCGACCACAGCCACTGCGCGTACCGGGCGAAGCCCTCGTTGATCCAGATGTCCTTCCAGCCGGCGACGGACACCAGGTCGCCGTACCACTGGTGGGCCAGTTCGTGGACCACCACGGAGGTGTTCGAGCCGTTCGCGAACTGCCGCGGGCTGTAGAAGGGCCGGGTCTGCGTCTCCAGCGCGTACCCCGTGGTCACGTTCGGCACGTATCCGCCGAGCGCGTCGAACGGGTACGGCCCGAAGTACTCGGCCAGCCAGTCGGCGATCTCCCCGGTCCGCTCGAGGCTCGCCCGCGCCGCGCCCGCGTCGGCCCCCAGGTCCTTGCTGTAGGCGTTCACGACCGGGACGCCGCTCTGAGTCCGGCCGGTCGTGACGTCGAACTTCCCGACCGCGAGCGTGGCCAGATACGTCGCCTGCGGCTTGCCCGACCGCCAGCTGTACCGGGTCCATCCGGCCCGTGAAACCGTCGACTGGAGCGTGCCGTTGGAGATGGCCTGGGTGCCGTCGGGCACCTGCACCGACACGTCGTAGGTCGCCTTGTCGAGCGGGTGGTCGTTGCTGGGGAACCACCACCAGGCCGCCTCGGGCTCGTTGGCGCCCACCCCGCCGTCCGGCGTGCGGTGCCAGCTGGTGAAGCCGTACGCCTGCTTCGAGGAAGGCACGCCGCTGTAGCGGACCACCACCGTCACCGCCGCGCCCTTCTCCAGGGGCGTCCTCGGCGTGATCTGCAGCTCGTGTTCCCCCGAGGCGGTGAACGCGGCCGGCACGCCGTTGACACGCACCTCGCTCACGTCGAGGAGGAAGTCCAGATCGAAGCGCGACAGGTCCTGCGTCGTCCTCGCGAGGAGCGTCGCCGTGCCCTCCAGACGGTCCGTCACGGGCTGGTACCTCAGCCTCAGGTCGTAGTGGGAGACGTCGTATCCGCCGTTGCCGTAGGCCGGGTAGTAGGGGTCGCCGATGCCCGGCGCGCCGGGGGAGCCGCTCGCGGCCGACGCCGGGATCGCCAGCAGCACGGACGCGGCGGCCAGTGCGCCCGGCGCGATGATTCTGCGGTGCACGAAGAACTCCAAGTCGTGGGGGCGTGAGATCCGTTGAGAGCCTATGGACTCCTGTGCCCGGGACCTGCCCGCAGCCGCCGCTGTCACACGATCGCCATTCGGCCGTCATGACCGACCCTGCCCAGGGACGCGTTCCGGCCACATCCTGCGCACGATCGCCCTCTTCTGCACGGGAGTTGCCCGCTGTACCGTCCAGGCGCATGCCGATACGCACGCGCTTCACGATCTGGAGACCGCTCGCGGCCGCGGCCGTCACCCTCCTGACGGCCGCCTTCCTCACCCCGGCGACCGCCCATGCCGCCCCGCGCGAGAGCCTGCCGGTGTACTCCTACGACGACGCCGTCCGCGAGGCCGTCTGGGTGGACACCCGGCTCGACGGCGACGGCGACGGAAGGACCGACCGGGTCGCCGTCGACATCGTCCGCCCGCGCGAGCCCGCCGCCCGCGGCCGCAAGGTGCCCGTCATCATGGACGCCAGCCCCTACTACTCGTGCTGCGGCCGCGGCAACGAGAGCCAGCGCAAGACGTACGACGCGAACGGCGCCGTCGTCCAGACCCCGCTGTTCTACGACAACTACTTCGTGCCCCGCGGCTACGCGTTCGTCGCCGTCGACCTGGCCGGAACCAACCGCTCCGACGGCTGTGTCGACGTCGGCGGCCGCTCCGACGTCCTCTCCGCGAAGGCCGTCGTCGACTGGCTGGGCGGACGCGGCACCGCGTACACCACCCGCACCGGCGCCACCGCCGTCGAGGCGGGCTGGACCGACGGCACGACCGGCATGATCGGCAAGAGCTGGGACGGCACGATCGCCAACGGCGTCGCCGCCACCGGTGTGAAGGGCCTGAAGACCATCGTCCCGATCAGCGCCATCTCCTCCTGGTACGACTACTACTTCCAGCAGGGCGCCCCGCTCTACGACTCCGGCCCCGACTGGCTCTCGGACTACGTCGACAGCCCCGACGCCCGCGCCAGGTGCGCCGCCGTGCAGCGCAGACTCGTCGAGCAGGCGCCCCGCACGGGTGACCGGACCGGCCTGTGGAAAGAACGCGACTACGTCAGGCACGCGAGCAGGGTCAAGGCCAGCGTCTTCCTCGTCCACGGCCTTCAGGACCTCAACGTCCGTACGAAGCACGTAGGCCAGTGGTGGGACGCGCTCGCCGAGCACGGCGTCGAACGCAAGATCTGGCTCTCCCAGACCGGGCACGTCGACCCCTTCGACTTCCGCCGTGCTGACTGGGTGAAGACCCTGCACCGTTGGTTCGACCACGAACTCCTCGGCTACGACAACGGCATCGACCGCGAGCCGATGGCCGACGTCGAACGCCACCCCGATCAGTGGGTCACCTCGCGGTCCTGGCCGCCGCGCGGCACACAGACCACCACCCTGCGCCCCGCCCATGGCGTCCACCCCGGCGTCGGCGTCCTGGGCCTGCGCAAGGGAGGCGGCACCGCGGCGTTCACCGACGACCCGCGGCTCGGCGAGACCGACTGGGCGGCGCGGATCGACACCGCGACCCCCGACAAGGCCGGCTTCGTCACCGCGCCCCTCACCCGGGACCTGCGCCTGTCCGGCTCCTCCGAGGTCACCGTCACCGCCACGCCCACCACCCCCACGGCCCATCTGACCGCCGTCCTCGTCGACCTCGGCCCCGACACCATCCGGGACTACGCGGCGAGCGGCGAGGGCATCACCACCCTCGCCGACCGCACCTGCTGGGGCGAGAGCAGCGCCGGCGACAGCGCCTGCTTCAAGGAGACCGCGCCGCGCACCGCCGACGTCGGCCACACCGTCGTCAGCCGCGGCTGGGCCGACCTGGGCACCTACGCCGACGCCGGGCGGGGCGTCCCGCTCACCCCGGGCCGCGCGTACTCGATCACCCTCGACCTGGCGGCCACCGACCACGTGGTGCCCGCGGGCCACCGGCTGGCGCTGATCGTCGCGGGCACCGACAAGGATCTCATCGACCCGCCCGCCGACACCCCGACCCTCACCCTGGACCTGTCCCGCACGTCGGCCCGGGTCCCGCTCGTCGGCGGCGCCAGGGCGTTCGCCGCCGCCACCTCCACCGTCGCCACCTCAGGAGCCGCGACGACGGCGCCCGACGCCGCCCGCCCCGCGCCGGCGGACGGCGTCCGCGCCCCAATGCCCGCACCGCGCGTCCCGTGACAGGCCGGAGAAGAGGGAGCGCTCCGGGCCGACTAGGATCTGGCGTCTGTGACCGCCACCCTCGTCGCCAAGAACCTCGCCGCCGGGCACGGCGACCGCTCCCTCTTCTCCGGGCTCGACCTCGTCGTCGCCCCCGGCGACGTGATCGGGCTGGTCGGAGCCAACGGCGCGGGGAAGTCCACCCTGCTCAGGCTCCTCGCCGGCCTCACCGCGCCGGAGGCAGGCGAGCTGCGGCTCTCCCCGCCGACCGCGACCGTCGGGCACCTGCCCCAGGAACCGGAGCGCCGCCCCGGCGAGAGCGTGCGCGCGTTCCTCGCCCGCCGCACCGGGGTCGCCGAGGCGCAGCACGCCATGGACGAGGCCACCCAGGCCCTGGTCGACGGGGCCCCAGGTGCCGACGACGCCTACGCCGTCAGCCTGGAGCGCTGGCTCGGCCTCGGCGGCGCCGACCTCGACGAGCGCGCGGAGGAGGTCGCCGACTCCCTGGGCCTCGGCGTGGACCTCGACCAGCCGATGACGTCCCTGTCCGGCGGCCAGGCCGCCCGGGCCGGCCTCGCCTCCCTCCTGCTGTCCCGCTACGACGTCTTCCTCCTCGACGAGCCCACCAACGACCTCGACCTCGACGGTCTGGAGCGCCTCGAACGCTTCGTCGCCGGCCTGCGCGCCGGCGCCGTCGTCGTCAGCCACGACCGCGAGTTCCTCACCCGCACCGTCACCAAGGTCCTCGAACTCGACCTCGCGCAGGGCCGGATCAACCTCTACGGCGGCGGTTACGACGCCTATCTGGAGGAGCGCGAGATCGCCCGCCGGCACGCCCGCGACGACTACGAGGAGTACGCCGACAAGAAGGCCGCCCTCCAGGAGCGGGCCCAGATCCAGCGCTCCTGGATGGACAAGGGCGTGAAGAACGCGCGCCGCAAGGCGGGCAACGACAACGACAAGATCGGCCGCAAGTTCCGCAGCGAGGCCAGCGAGAAGCAGGCCGCGAAAGCCCGCCAGACCCAGCGCATGATCGAACGCCTGGACGCCGTGGAGGAGCCGCGCAAGGAGTGGGAGCTGCGCATGGAGATCGCGGCCGCCCCGCGCTCCGGCGCGGTCGTCGCCGCCCTGCGGGACGCCGAGGTGCGGCGCGGCGGCTTCGCCTTCGGCCCGGTCACCCTGCAGATCGACTGGGCCGACCGGGTCGCGGTCACCGGCGCGAACGGCGCGGGGAAGTCGACGCTGCTCGGCGCGCTCCTCGGCCGGATCCCGTTGGACGCCGGTCACGCCGCTCTCGGCTCGGGCGTCCTGGTCGGGGAGGTCGACCAGGCGCGGAAGCTGTTCCACGGGTCCGAGGCGCTGCTCGACGCGTTCCGCGCGGCAGTCCCGGACACCGAGCCGGTCGAGGTGCGCACCCTGCTGGCCAAGTTCGGTCTGAAGTCGGACCATGTGCTGCGCCCGGCGGCCACGCTGTCACCGGGCGAGCGGACGAGGGCCGCCCTCGCCCTCCTCCAGGGCCGGGGAGTCAACCTCCTCGTCCTCGACGAGCCGACCAACCACCTCGACCTCCCGGCCATCGAGCAGCTGGAGTCCGCCCTCGACGCCTACGAGGGCACCCTGCTGCTGGTCACCCACGACCGCCGCATGCTGGACGCGGTCCACGTCACCCGCCGGCTGGAGGTGGCGGACGGCAAGGTGACCGAGCGCTAGAGAACGATGTGCGCTCCGAAAGGGGCGCGGGGAACTGCGCGACCAGCCACAACCGGCCCGCAGCTCCCCGCGACCCTCAGCGCTTGCCGCGATCCAGCAGCCCCGCCTTGCGCAACGCGTCGGCCATCGCACTGTTCGCCGGTGCCGGAGCCTGCCGCGAGCCGCCACCCTGCCGCTGCTGCCGCTGCTGGGGTGGACGCCCGCTCCGCTGCTGGCGACGCTCACCGCCGGAGGCCTGCGCCTCGTCGTCCAGGCGGAGCGTGAGCGAGATCCGCTTGCGCGGGATGTCGACGTCCAGGACCTTCACCTTGACGATGTCACCCGGCTTGACCACGTCCCGCGGGTCCTTGACGAACGTCCGCGACAAGGCGGACACATGCGCCAGACCGTCCTGGTGGACGCCGACGTCGATGAACGCCCCGAAGGCGGCCACGTTCGTCACGACCCCCTCCAGGACCATCCCGGGCGCCAGGTCGGAGATCTTCTCCACGCCCTCCTTGAAGGTGGCCGTCTTGAACGCGGGCCGCGGGTCGCGCCCGGGCTTCTCCAGTTCCTTCAGGATGTCGGTGACGGTCGGCAGACCGAACGTCTCGTCCACGAAGTCCGCGGGACGCAGCGAGCGCAGGACGGAGGTGTTGCCGACGAGGGCGGCCACCTCCTGCCCGGAGGTCTTCACCATCCGCCGGACCACCGGATACGCCTCGGGGTGCACGCTGGAGGCGTCCAGCGGGTCGTCGCCGCCCCGGATCCGCAGGAAGCCCGCGCACTGCTCGTACGCCTTGGGGCCGAGCCTGGGCACCTTCTTCAGCGCGGAGCGCGAGGTGAACGGCCCGTTGGCGTCGCGGTGCGCCACGATGTTCTCCGCGAGCCCGGAGGTGATGCCGGAGACACGGGCGAGCAGCGGGACGGACGCGGTGTTCACGTCGACGCCGACGCCGTTCACACAGTCCTCCACCACCGCGTCCAGTGAACGCGACAGCTTCACCTCGGACAGGTCGTGCTGGTACTGGCCGACGCCGATCGACTTCGGGTCGATCTTCACCAGCTCGGCCAGCGGGTCCTGGAGGCGGCGTGCGATGGACACCGCGCCGCGCAGCGACACGTCCATGCCGGGCAGCTCCTGCGAGGCGAACGCGGACGCCGAGTACACCGAGGCTCCGGCCTCCGACACCATCACCTTGGTCAGCTTCAACTCGGGGTGCTTGGCGATGAGTTCGCCGGCGAGCTTGTCGGTCTCGCGGGAGGCGGTGCCGTTGCCGATCGCGACCAGCTCGACGGCGTGCTCCCTCGCCAGCCGGGCGAGTCTGGCGATCGCCTCGTCCCACTTGTTGGCCGGGACGTGCGGATGGATCACGTCCGTGGCGACGACCTTGCCGGTAGCGTCGACCACGGCCACCTTCACGCCTGTGCGGAAGCCGGGGTCCAGACCGAGGGTGGCGCGGGTGCCGGCCGGGGCGGCCAGCAGCAGGTCGCGCAGGTTCGCCGCGAACACGCCGACCGCCTCGTCCTCGGCGGCGGTGCGCAGCCTCAGCCGCAGGTCGATGCCCAGGTGGACGAGGATGCGGGTGCGCCAGGCCCAGCGGACCGTGTCCGTCAGCCACTTGTCGGCCGGCCGGCCCCGGTCGGCGATGCCGAACCTGCCGGCCACGATCCCCTCGTACGAGGAGGGGCCCTCCGTGGGCTCCTCCGGCTCCAGGACGAGGTCGAGGACCTCCTCCTTCTCGCCGCGCAGCATCGCCAGGATCCGGTGCGAGGGCAGGTCGGTGAAGGGCTCGGCGAAGTCGAAGTAGTCGGCGAACTTCGCGCCGGCCTCCTCCTTGCCCTCGCGCACCTTCGCCGCCAGCCGCCCCCGCGCCCACATGCGCTCGCGCAGCTCGCCGATCAGGTCGGCGTCCTCCGAGAACCGCTCGGTGAGGATCGCCCGCGCACCGTCCAGCGCGGCCTGCGGATCGGCGACGCCCTTGCCGGCGTCGACGAAGGCGGCCGCCGCGGCGAGCGGCTCGACCCCCGGGTCCCCGAGCAGCCCCTCGGCCAGCGGCTCAAGACCGGCCTCCCGGGCGATCTGCGCCTTCGTCCGCCGCTTCGGCTTGTACGGCAAATAGACGTCCTCCAGGCGCGCCTTGGTCTCGGCGCCCCGGATCCGCGCCTCCAGCTCGCCGGTGAGCTTGCCCTGCTCACGCACCGACTCGAGGATCGCCGCCCGGCGCTCCTCCAGCTCCCGCAGGTAGCGCAGCCGCTCCTCGAGCGTGCGCAGCTGCGCGTCGTCGAGCATCTCGGTCGCTTCCTTGCGGTAGCGGGCGATGAAGGGCACCGTCGAGCCGCCGTCCAGCAGCTCCACGGCGGCCTTCACCTGCCGCTCCCGTACGCCGAGCTCCTCGGCGATCCTGCCTTCGATGGACACTGCTGCCATGGCCTCGCTGGACCCGGGTGTCGTCACGATCCCGTACCGCCTTCTCCGCTTAAGGTTGCGCGGCAATTGTGGCAGGCGACACCGACGCCGGCGGATCAGGGCACGCCCTGCGAGGCGTCCTCAGGCCCTGCTGCCCCGAGCCGAGGAGGAGGCGCCCCCGAACAGCCGCGCCAGCGCCCGGAAGGGAAGCGTCACCACAGTGGCGATCGCCCCACCGATCTGCCGCAGAACATCACCAATAGCACGGAACACGACCAACTCCTTTCATCCCCCGGCCCCAACGACCGGAACCCCTCGTGTACCTCCTCGACGCCGGACCATGCCCCACTTGGCCCCAACAACTTCATCCTGAAGTAGTCCAGGTGAAGCGGGGTTCCCTGCGGTCCAGGAAGGCGGTTACTCCCTCGGTGGAGTCGGGGGCGGTTCGGGACTGGGTGGTCCAGTGGGCGTCCCGGTCCGTGCGGCCGCCTGCGAACTCCTTCGCGGCGGCCTGGGTCAGTTGGGAGCGGGACGTCAGGGTTCGCGTGAACTCCTCGACGCGGGCGTCGAGTTCGGCGGAGGGGAGCACCTCGTCGATCAGGCCGGTGCGCAGGGCCCGTTCGGTGTCGATCAACTCACCGGAGAAGAGGAGGTACTTGGCGGTCGCCGGGCCCACCAGGGAGACCAGGCGCCGGGTCGCGGAGGACGGGTAGACGATGCCGAGCTTCGCCGGGGTCACCCCGAACAGGGCGCCCTCCTCGGCGAAGCGCAGGTCGCAGGCGGCCGCCAGCTGCGCCCCGCCGCCCACGCAGTGGCCCCGCACCACCGCGAGCGTCGGCTTGGGGAACGCGGCGAGGGCCTCCTCGGCCCGTACCGCCAGTTCCTGCGCCTCGGCCGGCGAGCCCCGCAGCGTGGAGATGTCGGCCCCCGCGCAGAAGGTGCCGCCCGCCCCGGTCAGCACCAGGGCCCTCACGTCCTTGCGTGCGGCCAGTTCGTCGAGCAGCGGCGGCAGCGCGCGCCACATCGCGGCCGTCATGGCGTTGCGCTTGGCCGGGTGGTGCAGGACGACGGTGGCCACCTCTTCGATGACACCGTGCAACAGTTCGGGCTCCATGCGCCGGATGCTAGCGGGCCGGCCGGCGTCCCGCCGAAGCCCTACAACCCGAACAATGCGCGAAGGTGGCGCGAGGCGGACAGAAGCGGTCGTGCCGTCGGCCGTCTCGCGCCGAGGCGGTCAGGGACGCTCGATATCCGCTGACTTGTGTTCAGTCATCGGGGGGTGCGCACCTCGGTGCCAACACTCGACGTGTGGCGACAATCGAGCGCGAGGGCGGCGACCGGACGATGGACGACGACGGGCGCGGACCCGGCCCACGCCCCGACGGCGACACGGGCGCGCAGGACGATCCCGCCGACGAGGACGGGCCCCGGCCACTGCCGTACGAAGGGGTCTGGCGGTTCACCGCGCCCGCCGTGGACGCCTCCGTCCCGCAGGCCCGCCACGCCGTACGGGACCTGCTGTTCCGCCAGGGGGTGCCCCTCCACGACGACCTGGTGCAGGGACTCCTGCTGATCGTCTCCGAGCTGGTGACCAACGCCGTGCGGCACGCGGCGGTGCTGTCCCCGACGCTCGGGGTGGAGGTCGCGGTCGGGGCCGGGTGGGTGCGGGTCGCCGTGGAGGACGAGCACCCCTACCGTCCGACCGCCCTGGAGACCGACCACGGCCGTACCGGCGGCCGGGGGCTCCTCCTCGTCCGCGAGATCGCGAGGGAGGCCGGCGGGACGTGCGACGTCCAGCACACGGCGAGCGGTGGGAAGGTGATCTGGGCCTCCCTGCCGCTCCGGGACGCCCGTTTCAGGTGAGATCCGGCACGGCAGCGGCGTGCGTCACCAGCCCGCCGACGGGCCGGTCAGCTCCCTGACCGCCGGCCGGGCCGCGTCCAGCACCGTCATGAACCAGGCCGAGAACGTGTCCTTCGCGTGCCGCTCGGCCAGCTCGGAGGGCGTCACGTACGCCGTGTCGCCGACCTCCTCCGGGTCCGGCCGCAGCCGCGACTGCACCAGCCCCACGAAGAGGTGGTTGTACTCCTGCTCCACCAGCCCGGACGCCGGGTCCGGGTGGTTGTAACGCACGGTGCCCGCCTCCGCCATCAGCGACGGCGACACCCCGAGCTCCTCGAACGTACGCCGCGCCGCCGCCGCGAACGGCGCCTCACCGGGGTAGGGGTGCCCGCAGCACGTGTTGGACCACACGCCGGGGGAGTGGTACTTGCCCAGCGCCCGCTGCTGGAGGAGCAGCCGGCCCCGCTCGTCGAAGAGGAAGACCGAGAACGCCCGGTGCAGCTGCCCGGGGGGCTGGTGGGCGGCGAGCTTCTCCGCGGTGCCGACGGTCAGGCCGTCGGCGTCGACCAGTTCCAGCAAAATCGCGTCCGCGGCGCCGTTCGACGAACCGTTCGTCGTGGTGGCAGAAGTGATCGGCATACCCATCCTTAGCATCGGTCCTCGCGCCCCAGTCTGCCGTACGCGTCCGGCGCCTCCGGCACTTCGCGCGAACGCCCGCATGTCCCGCGCAGAGGTGATCTTGCCCTGCGGTGCGGGCACGGAACCGCCCTGAACGGATGTGCGGACGCCCTCCCGGTGAGGCCCCCGTCGGCGGTAAGTCCAGGTCAGCGAGAGAGCGGTGTCAGTGGCACAACCGCGCCTCGTGCTCCGCGTGCCCGCTCGGCTCCAGCTGGAAGGTGCAGTGCTCCACGTCGAAGTGGTCGCCGAGGCAGCCCTGGAGCTCGTGCAGCATCTTCTCGTGGCCGCTCGCGTTCAACCAGTCCGAGCGGACCACGACGTGCGCCGACAGCACCGGCATCCCCGAGGTGATCGTCCAGGCGTGCAGGTCGTGCACGTCCTCGACCCCGTCCAGCTCCAGGATGTGCGCCCGCACCTGCGCCATGTCCACGTCCTTCGGCGCCGCCTCCAGCAGCACGTCCAGCGTCTCCCGCAGCAGCTTCACGGTCCGCGGAACGATCATCACGCCGATGACGAGCGAGGCGATCGGGTCGGCGGCCTGCCAGCCGGTGGTGAGGATCACCGCCGCCGAGACCATCACCGCGACCGAGCCCAGCGCGTCCGCCGCCACCTCCAGGAACGCCCCGCGCACGTTCACGCTCTCCGCCTGGCCGCGCATCAGCAGCGTCAGCGAGACCGAGTTGGCGACCAGGCCGATCGCGCCGAACACGAGCATCAGTCCGCCCTCGGTGGAGGCCGGCGTGAGGAACCGCTCGACCGCCTCGTACAGCACATAGCCGCCCACCCCGAGCAGCAGCAGGCAGTTGGCGAGGGCGGCCAGGATCTCGGCGCGGGCGAGGCCGAAGGTACGGCTCTCGCTCGGGGGCCGGCCGGCGAAGTGGATGGCGAGCAGCGCCATACCGAGACCGAGCGCGTCCGTCGCCATGTGCGCCGCGTCCACGATCAGGGCGAGGGAGTCCGCGAGGAGCCCGCCGACGACCTGGACCACCATCACGGTGAGTGTGATCGACAACGCGACGCGCAGCCTCCCCCGGTACGCCGCCGCGGCGGTGCCGGTGACCGGCCCGTGCACGTGGCCGTGGTCGTGCCCAGCCCCCATGGGGAATGCCTTCCTGCCGTCCGTCCGTGTCCGACGGTGCCCGCCGATGTCGGTCGGGGGTCCGTCGGAGCAGGTCCGAAAGCACAGTCAACTACGGGCGGGGGGTATCCGGCAACGCGGCACTGAACACCGTTGTCATGTGCCCTGACCTGCGCAAACGAACCGCAGGTCAGGGCAGCCTCAGCGGGCCGCGCCCTGGTGCAGCAGCCAGCCCCGCCACGCCGAGTCGACCATCTCGCGCACCCCGCGCGACGCCGTCCAGCCGAGTTCCCGCCCGGCCAGCGCGGCCGATGCGACCGCACGCGGGGCGTCCCCAGGCCGGCGCCCCTCGACCACGGCCGGCCGCCGGTCCCCGGTGACCTCGCCGATCAGCGTGACCAGCTCCCGCACCGAGACGCCCTCGCCCCGGCCGATGTTCACCGTCAGGTCCCCGGCCGTGTCCGGCGCGGCCAGCCGCCGGGCCGCCGCGAGGTGCGCCTCCGCCAGGTCGGCCACGTGGATGTAGTCGCGCACACAGGTGCCGTCCTGGGTCGGGTAGTCGTCGCCGAAGATCCGCGGGGCCTCGCCGCGCGTCAGCCGGTCGAGGACCATCGGGACGATGTTGAAGATCCCGGTGTCGGCCAGTTCGGGGGCGGCCGCGCCGGCCACGTTGAAGTAGCGCAGACAGGTCGTCGCCATGCCGTGCGCCCGGCCGGCGGCCCGCACCAGCCACTCCCCGGCGAGCTTGGTCTCGCCGTACGGGTTCACCGGGGCGCACGGGGTGTCCTCCGTGATGAGGGCCACGTCGGGGGTGCCGTAGACGGCCGCGGAGGAGGAGAAGAGGAAGCGCCGTACTCCGGCCTCGGCCGCCGCCTCCAGGAGGGTGGCCAGCGCGCCCACGTTCTCGCGGTAGTAGCGGGTGGGGTGGGCCACGGACTCCGGGACCTGTTTGCGGGCCGCCAGGTGGATCACGCCGGTGACCCGGTGGTCGGCGAGGACGCGCTTGAGCAGGGCCGGGTCGGCGGTGTCGCCGGTGACGAGGGGGACGTGGGGCGGGAGGCGGGCGGGGTCTCCCGAGGAGAGGTCGTCGAGGACGGCGACGGGTTCGCCGGCGGCGGTCATGGTGTGTGCCACGTGGGCGCCTATGTATCCGGCTCCGCCGGTGATCAGCCAGGTCATGGCGGTCCACTCTATGGGGGCGCCCGCACGGGCCGCTCGGGCCCGCCGTCGAGCGCGGTACCGGCCCGCCGCCATGGGCCGCACGGGCCCGTCGTCGAGCGCCGCACGGCCCTCGTCGTCCCGCTCGCACCGAACCGGTCCTCGGGCGCCGAACGGCCGGGAGCCGGGCGCGGTTTGTCGGGCGGGGTGTCGATCCCCCAAGATGATCCGAGATGATCTCGGTGCGTCCAGTGCGGCTGAACGGCCGGTGAGCACCGCTTTCCGGGTATCCGATAGCCTCTGCCGACATGCCGCCCGCCTGGTGCAGCCAAGGGGCGTCCCCCACCATGCACACGACCGGCGCGGGCGCGCCGGGAACCAGGGAGTGAGTTCGGTTGCCGACCGCCATCCTCACCGGTCAGCCGGTTCCGGGATCGTCGATCGAGGGCGACCTGCGGTCCCTCGGCTTCGACGTCCGGACCGCCGCCGACGCCGCCGAGGCGGAGACACTCCTCGCCGAGGTGCCCGGTGACCAGCGCGTCGCCCTCGTCGACAGCCGCTTCGTCGGCCACGCGCACGCGTTGCGCCTCGGCCTGACCGACCCCCGCTACCCGCTCGCGGCGATCCCGGGCGCCCTCACCGCGCAGCCCGACGGCCGCCAGGCCCTGACCCGCGCGATGGCCCGGGAGCACTCCGCCGCCGGCGGGGCCGCCCTCGCCGTCGGCAGCCTCGCGGGCGTGGCCGACCGTGTCGTCACCGCGCTGGACGCCGACGGCGCCGCCGTCCACCGCCCCGAGCTGGGCAGCCTGGTCGCCGCCGTCCCCTCCGACCCGCAGGCCCGCGACGAGGCACGGCAGGCCGTCAGCGCCGTCGACGACGAGGCCGTACGCCTGAAGTCGGCCGTGAAGGCCGGCGACGGCTTCTTCACCACCTACTTCGTCAGCCCCTACTCGCGCTACATCGCCCGCTGGTGCGCCCGCCGGGGCCTCACCCCGAACCAGGTCACCACCGCCTCGCTGATCACCGCGCTGATCGCGGCCGGCAGCGCGGCCACCGGCACCCGGGGCGGGTTCGTGGCAGCCGGCGTGCTGCTGATCCTGTCCTTCGTCCTCGACTGCACGGACGGCCAGCTCGCCCGCTACTCGCTGCAGTACTCCACCCTCGGCGCCTGGCTCGACGCCACCTTCGACCGGGCCAAGGAGTACGCGTTCTACGCCGGCCTCGCTCTCGGCGCGGCCCGCGACGGCGACGACGTATGGGCGCTCGCGCTGGCCGCCATGGTGCTCCAGACCTGCCGGCACGTCGTCGACTTCGCCTTCCACGAAGCCGAACGCGACGCCGCCCGCGCAGCCGCGACCGCCGCCGTGAAGACCGCCGGCACGACCGGCGCCGGCACCGACGCCCCCGCCCCCACCGACCGGCTGGACCGCGTCGGCTGGACCGTCTGGGCGCGCCGGATCATCGTGCTGCCCATCGGCGAACGCTGGGCCATGATCGCCGTCCTCACCGCCGCGACGACCCCGCGCATCACGTTCTACGCGCTGCTTGCCGGCTCCGCCCTCGCCGCCCTGTACACCACGGCCGGGCGGGTGCTGCGCTCGCTCCGCCGCCGGACGGCGTCGACCGAGCGGGAGGCGCGCTCGCTCGCCGCCCTCGCCGACAGCGGACCGCTCGCCGAACTTCTCGCCCGCGGCCTGCACGGACGCGTCCCCGCCGCCCCCCGCCTCGCGCCGCTCGGCGCCCTGGCCGGAGCCGTGGTCCTTCTCACCGTGGCCTGGCTCCAGGGGCCCGGCTGGTGGGTCGTCCCGGCGGCCGGCGTGTACGTCCTGTGCTCCGCCGTCGCCGTGGCCCGCCCCCTGACGGGCTCCCTGGACTGGCTGGTAGTCCCGGTCTTCCGCGCGGCGGAGTACGGAGCCGTCCTCCTCCTGGCCGCCAGGTCGGACGTGGACGGAGTGCTGCCTGCGGCTTTCGGGCTGGTGGCCGCCGTCGCCTACCATCACTACGACACGGTGTACCGCAACTGGGGAGACACCGGAGCGCCGCCACCGGCCTGGCTGGTGCGCGCCGCAGGGGGACACGAAGGACGGACGCTGCTCGTCACCGTCCTGGCCGCGCTGCTCACCGCCGCGCAGTTCACGGTCGCGCTCACGGCCCTCGCCGTGGCCGTGGCCCTGCTGGTGCTCACCGAGAGCATCCGCTTCTGGGTGGCCGCTCATCTGGGTGGCGCGCCCGCCGTACACGACGAAGGAGAACCCGCATGATCGGCCTCGTGCTGGCCGCCGGCGCCGGACGGCGTCTGCGTCCCTATACCGACACCCTGCCCAAGGCGCTGGTGCCGGTGGGACCCGAGGGCGAAGCCGACGGGCCCACGGTGCTGGACCTGACGCTGGGCAACTTCGCGGAGATCGGCCTGACCGAGGTCGCCGTCATCGTGGGGTACCGCAAGGAGGCGGTGTACGAGCGGCGTGCCGCGCTGGAGGCCAAGTACGGGCTGAAGATCACGCTGATCGACAACGACAAGGCGGAGGAGTGGAACAACGCCTACTCGCTGTGGTGCGGCCGGGACGCGCTGCGCGACGGTGTGATCCTCGCCAACGGTGACACCGTGCACCCGGTGTCGGTGGAGAAGACGCTGCTGGCCGCCCGCGGCGACGGCAAGAAGATCATCCTCGCCGTCGACACCGTGAAGAAGCTCGCGGACGAGGAGATGAAGGTCGTCGTCGACCCCGAGCGGGGTATGACGAAGATCACGAAGCTCATGGACCCCGCGGAGGCGAGCGGCGAGTACATCGGCGTGACCCTCATCGAGGGCGACGCGGCGGCCGAGCTGGCGGACGCGCTGCACACCGTGTGGAACGCCGACCCGCAGCAGTTCTACGAGCACGGCTACCAGGAGCTGGTGGACCGGGGCTTCCGCATCGACGTGGCTCCGATCGGCGACGTGTCGTGGGTCGAGATCGACAACCACGACGACCTCGCACGGGGCAGGGAGATCGCGTGCCGGTACTGACGCGGTTGATTCCCTCGCCCGTCGTCGTCGACATCCGTCCCGGCGCGCTGGACGACCTGGCGGGCGTGCTGGCCGACGAGCGGATCTCCCGCTCGGGCCGGCTGGCCGTGGCGGTCAGCGGCGGTTCGGGCGCGCGGCTGCGGGAGCGGCTGGCCGGCTCGATGCCGGGCGCCACATGGTTCGAGGTCGGCGGCGGCACGCTGGACGACGCGGTGCGGCTGGCCGCCGAGATGCGGGCCGGCCGGTTCGAGGCGGTCGTCGGACTGGGCGGCGGCAAGATCATCGACTGTGCGAAGTTCGCCGCCGCGCGCGTCGGGCTGCCCCTGGTGGCGGTGCCGACCAACCTCGCGCACGACGGACTGTGCTCGCCGGTGGCGACGCTGGACAACGACGCCGGCCGCGGTTCGTACGGTGTGCCCAACCCGATCGCGGTCGTGATCGACCTGGACGTGATCGCCCAGGCGCCGGCCAGGTTCGTGCGGGCCGGGATCGGCGACGCGGTCTCCAACATCTCGGCGATCGCCGACTGGGAGCTGGCCAACCGGGTCAAGGGCGAGAAGATCGACGGTCTGGCCGCGGCGATCGCCCGCCAGGCCGGCGAGGCGGTGCTGCGGCACCCGGGCGGGATCGGCGACACCGGTTTCCTCCAGGTGCTCGCCGAGGCGCTGGTCCTCAGCGGCATCGCGATGTCCGTCTCGGGTGACTCGCGGCCCTCCTCGGGCGCCTGCCACGAGATCAACCACGCCTTCGACCTGCTCTTCCCCACCCGGGCCGCGGCCCACGGCGAGCAGTGCGGACTGGGCGCGGCCTTCGCGATGTACCTGCGCGGCGCGCACGAGGAGTCCGCCCACATGGCGTGGGTGCTGCGCCGGCACGGGCTGCCGGTGCTCGCGCAGGAGATCGGCTTCACCGTGGAGGAGTTCGTCCGCGCGGTCGAGTACGCCCCGGAGACCCGGCCCGGCCGCTACACCATCCTCGAACACCTCGCCCTGACCCCCGAACAGATCAAGGACACCTACGCCGACTATGTCAAGGCCATCGGTAGCTGAACTCAGACCGGTCGTCCACCCTCCGGGGGTGAAGGACCGGCGCAGCGGTGAGCACTGGATGGGACGCCTCTACATGCGCGAGGTGTCCCTGCGGGTCGACCGCTACCTGGTCAACACCAGGGTCACGCCCAACCAGCTCACGTACCTGATGACCGTCTTCGGCGTCCTCGCCGCCCCGGCACTGCTGGTGCCGGGGATCTGGGGCGCCGTGCTCGGCGTGGTGTGCGTCCAGATGTACCTGCTGCTGGACTGCGTCGACGGCGAGGTCGCGCGCTGGAAGAAGCAGTACTCGCTCGCCGGCGTCTACCTGGACCGGGTCGGGGCCTACCTCACCGACGCCGCCGTGCTCGTCGGATTCGGGCTGCGCGCCGCCGACCTGTGGGGCAGCGGGCGTATCGACTGGCTGTGGGCGTTCCTCGGCACCCTGGCCGCGCTCGGCGCGATCCTGATCAAGGCCGAGACGGACCTGGTCGGCGTCGCCCGGCACCAGGGCGGGCTGCCGCCGGTCAAGGAGGCGGCGTCCGAGCCGCGCTCCTCCGGCATGGCGCTGGCCCGCAAGGCCGCCGCCGCGCTCAAGTTCCACCGGCTGATCCTGGGCATCGAGGCGTCCCTGCTGATCCTGGTCCTCGCGATCGTGGACCAGATCCGCGGCGACCTGTTCTTCTCCCGGCTCGGCGTCGCCGTGCTGGCCGGCATCGCGCTGCTCCAGACGGTGCTGCACCTGGTGTCCATCCTCGCGTCGAGCAGGCTGAAGTGAGCGCGCCACTGAAGGTCGGCGCGGTTGTCATCACGATGGGCAACCGCCCCGAGGAGCTGCGCGCGCTGATCGACTCGGTCGCGGGGCAGGACGGCGACCGGGTCGAGGTGGTCGTGGTGGGCAACGGCTCGCCCGTCCCGGAGGTCCCCGAGGGCGTGCGCACCGTCGAGCTGCCGGAGAACCTCGGCATCCCCGGCGGGCGCAACGTCGGCATCGAGGCCTTCGGGCCCAGCGGCCGCGACGTCGACATCCTCCTCTTCCTGGACGACGACGGACTGCTGGCCCGGCGCGACACCGCCGAGCTGTGCCGGCAGGCCTTCGCCGCCGACCCGAAGCTCGGCATCGTCAGCTTCCGCATCGCCGACCCGGAGACCGGCGTCACCCAGCGCCGCCACGTGCCCCGGCTGCGCGCCTCGGACCCGATGCGCTCCTCCCGGGTCACCACCTTCCTCGGCGGCGCCAACGCCGTACGCACCCGGGTCTTCGCCGAAGCCGGCGTGCTCCCGGACGAGTTCTTCTACGCGCACGAGGAAACCGACCTGGCATGGCGGGCCCTCGACGCGGGCTGGATGATCGACTACCGGTCCGACATGGTGCTGTACCACCCGACGACCGCGCCCTCGCGGCACGCGGTCTACCACCGCATGGTCGCCCGCAACCGCGTCTGGCTGGCCCGCCGCAACCTGCCCGCGCCGCTGGTCCCGGTGTACCTCGGGGTGTGGCTGCTGCTGACCCTGCTGCGCCGCCCCTCGGGGCCCGCGCTCAAGGCCTGGTTCGGCGGCTTCCGCGAAGGCTGGGCCACCCCGTGCGGACCGCGCCGGCCGATGAAGTGGCGTACGGTGTGGCGGCTGACCCGGCTGGGCCGGCCCCCCGTCATCTGACCTGGCCGGCCGGCCAGGCCCCCGTGGTCCGACCAGGCCGGCCGAGCCGTCCTGCCGCCGTCCGACCAGGCGGGCTGGGCCGTCCTCCCGGTCATCTGACAAGCTCCATCCGAGGGCCTCGGAGCCTGCCGCGGCCCCCCGGCTGTTGCCCGGCCCCCTTCCGGCCGGGCGCCCCGAAGACGAAAGTTTCCGACCTGTGAGTGAGACAACGCATGACGGCGGAGTCGCGGTGAGCGCGCCCCCGTCGCCCGACGAGGGCCTCACGGCGGCGCAACTGGCCGCCAAGTACGGGCTGGCCGTGAGCGGTGCGCGGCCCCGGCTGCGGGAGTACGTCCGGCAGCTGTGGGGGCGACGGCACTTCATCCTGGCCTTCTCCCAGGCGAAGCTGACCGCCCAGTACAGCCAGGCCAAGCTGGGGCAGCTGTGGCAGGTCGCCACCCCGCTGCTCAACGCGGGCGTCTACTTCTTCATCTTCGGCGTGATCCTCGACGCCGGCAGAGGCATGCCCCGCGACGTCTACATCCCGTTCCTGGTCACGGGCGTCTTCGTCTTCACCTTCACGCAGAGCTCGGTCATGAGCGGCGTGCGCGCGATCTCCGGCAACCTCGGCCTGGTGCGCGCCCTGCACTTCCCGCGCGCCTCCCTGCCCGTCTCCTTCGCCCTCCAGCAGCTCCAGCAGCTGCTGTACTCGATGGTCGTGCTGTTCCTGGTGGCGATCGCCTTCGGCAGCTACCCGTCCGCGTCCTGGGCGCTGATCGTGCCCACGCTCCT
Source organism: Streptomyces sp. NPDC088254 (assembly GCF_044740925.1). Lineage (NCBI taxonomy): Bacteria > Bacillati > Actinomycetota > Actinomycetes > Kitasatosporales > Streptomycetaceae > Streptomyces > Streptomyces sp. NPDC088254. The sequence continues at coordinate 189,795 of NZ_JBIURQ010000016.1, forward strand.
GCTGCAGTTCTGCTTCAACACCGGCCTGGCGCTGATCTTCGCCCGGGCCGGCGCGAAGACCCCCGACCTCGCGCAGCTCATGCCGTTCGTGATGCGGACGTGGATGTACGCGTCCGGCGTGATGTTCTCCATCCCGGTCTTCCTCGCCGACCGTCCGCAGTGGCTGTCGACCCTGCTGCAGTGGAACCCGGCCGCCGTCTACATGGACCTGATGCGCTTCGCGCTCATCGACGAGTACGGCGCCCGGTACCTGCCGGACCACGTGTGGGCGATCGCGTGCGGCTGGGCGGTGCTGTTCGCCGTCGGCGGCTTCGTGTACTTCTGGAAGGCGGAGGAGAGGTATGGCCGTGGCTGAGCGGGCTCCGGGCGAGAGGGTCCCCACCGTCATCGCCGACGACGTGCACATCGTCTACCGCGTCAACGGCGCGAAGACCGGCAAGGGCAGTGCCACCGCGGCGCTGAGCCGCATCCTCAGGCGAGGTGAGGAACGCGGTGTGCGCAAGGTGCACGCGGTGCGGGGCGTCTCCTTCGTCGCGCACCGGGGCGAGGCCATCGGCCTCATCGGCTCCAACGGCTCCGGCAAGTCCACGCTGCTGCGGGCCATCGCCGGACTGCTGCCGCCCGAGCGGGGCAAGGTCTACACCGACGGCCAGCCCTCGCTGCTCGGCGTCAACGCGGCCCTGATGAACGACCTCACCGGCGAGCGCAACGTCATCCTCGGCGGTCTGGCCATGGGCATGTCCCGGGAGCAGATCAAGGAGCGCTACCAGGGCATCGTCGACTTCTCCGGCATCAACGAGAAGGGCGACTTCATCACGCTGCCGATGCGGACCTACTCCTCCGGCATGCAGGCCCGGCTGCGGTTCTCCATCGCCGCCGCGAAGGACCACGACGTCCTCATGATCGACGAGGCGCTGGCCACCGGCGACCGCAAGTTCCAGCTGCGCTCCGAGGAACGCATCCGGGAGCTGCGCAAGGAGGCTGGCACGGTGTTCCTCGTCAGCCACAGCAACAAGTCGATCCGGGACACCTGCGACCGCGTGCTGTGGCTGGAGCGCGGCGAACTGCGCCTGGACGGTCCGACCGAAGAGGTGCTCAAGGAGTACGAGAAGTTCACGGCCAAATAGCCGCCGGTCCGTCAGGGCCCCGCCGAAACCTGTCCGGCGGGGCCCCGCGTCTGCAAAGGAAGCGTCAACTCCGGTGCGGCGCAGGATGCTTGACGCCCATCGATGTGTTGTTGTGATCTGCGGGAGACCCCCGCGAACCGTACGGCGTTGTACAACGTAAGCTGTACCGGTCCCGAAACACGTGCAAGTGTGGTGATAAGGGGTCCTTGTACTATGAGCGTCCGATGAGGGCGCGTGGTCTGGTGCCGTGCATCGCAAGGCGCCGGAGGTCTCTGGTGGCGGAGCTACCAGAGGGCTTCGGCAACGCGGCGAGGTGCGGTGCCGGGCCGCGCGACCCGGACGGGCATGGTGCAAGGACCCCCGCGGCGCGACATCCTCAGGCTGGGCCGCCGTGCGGCGGCTGGGCGGCGTGTCCGAAATAGTGGGTATCGGGTTGTCGGTGTAGAACGGGAGATGTGACGGCAATGGCTACGGAAACTCCCCAGCTCAGCGCAGCACGTGCCGTTCCCGTCCGGGGCAGCCGACGGTGACGGCGCCGACCGTGTCGCGCACCGGGCACCCGGAGCGCGACACCCTCGCCAAGGCAGCGGACGAGAACTTCCCCGTGGCCCCCTTCTTCCTTCCGCGCGCCTGGCGCGACGACCTCATGGCCGTCTACGGCTTCGCCCGTCTCGTCGACGACATCGGCGACGGCGACCTGGCCCCGGGCGGTGCCGACGCCCGCCTGCTCGGCGTCGACGACGCGGACGCCGACGACCGGCTGGTCCTGCTGGACGCCTTCGAGGCCGACCTGCGCCGCGTCTTCGACGACGTCCCGCACCACCCGCTGCTGCGCCGCCTCCAGCCCGTCGTCCGCCGCCGACAGCTCACCCCCGAGCCCTTCCTCGGCCTGATCGCCGCCAACCGCCGCGACCAGCTCGTCACGCGCTACGAGACCTACGACGACCTCCTCGCCTACTGCGAGCTGTCCGCCAACCCCGTGGGCCGGCTCGTCCTCGCCGTCACCGGCACCGCGACCCCCGAGCGGATCCGCCGCTCCGACGCGATCTGCACGGCGCTGCAGATCGTCGAGCACCTCCAGGACGTGGCCGAGGACCTCGACCGCGACCGCGTCTACCTGCCCGCCGCCGACATGAAGCGCTTCCACGTCCAGGAGGCCGACCTCGCCGCGCCCACCGCCGGCGCCTCGGTGCGCGCCCTGATCGCCTTCGAGGCCCAGCGCGCCCACGACCTCCTCGTCGACGGCGCCCCGCTGGTGCACAGCGTCCACGGCAGGCTCAGGCTGCTGCTCGCCGGGTTCGTGGCCGGGGGGAGGGCGGCGCTCCACGCGATCGCCGCCGCCCAGTACGACGTCCTTCCCGGCCCGCCCCGCCCCGGCCGACTCCGGCTGCTGCGCGAGACGGGCGCGACCCTGCGAGGAGAGGGGTGAGCCAGGCCGTGGACTCCGCGCCACACGCGTCGGCACCGGTACTCGCCGCCTACGGCTACTGCGAGGCGGTCACCGGGCAGCAGGCCCGCAACTTCGCCTACGGCATCCGGCTGCTGCCCACGCCGAAGCGGCGCGCGATGTCGGCGCTGTACGCGTTCTCCCGCCGGGTCGACGACATCGGCGACGGCCCGCTCGACGACGACGTCAAGGCCGCCCGGCTGGAGGACACCCGCGCGCTGCTCACCCGCGTCCGCGAGGGCGAGGTGGAGGAGGATGACACCGACCCCGTGGCGGTCGCCCTGGCGCACGCCGCGCGGGTCTTCCCGATCCCGCTCGGCGGTCTGGACGAGCTGATCGACGGCGTCCTGATGGACGTCCGCGGCGAGACCTACGAGACCTGGGACGACCTCAAGGCGTACTGCCGGTGCGTCGCGGGCGCCATCGGACGCCTCTCGCTCGGCGTGTTCGGCACCGAACCGGGGGCACGCGGCGCCGAACGCGCGCCGGAGTACGCCGACACCCTCGGGCTCGCCCTCCAGCTCACCAACATCCTCAGGGACGTCCGCGAGGACGCCGCGGGCGGCCGGATCTACCTGCCCTCCGACGACCTCGCCAAGTTCGGCTGCTCGGCCGGGTTCGACGGGCCGACGCCGCCGGAGGGCTCCGACTTCGCGGGCCTCGTGCACTTCGAAGTACGGCGCGCCCGCGCCCTCTTCGCGGAGGGCTACCGCCTGCTGCCCCTGCTCGACCGGCGCAGCGGCGCGTGCGTCGCGGCGATGGCCGGCATCTACCGCCGCCTGCTGGACCGCATCGAACGCGACCCCGAGGCGGTGCTGCGCGGCCGGGTCTCGCTGCCCGGCCGCGAGAAGGCGTACGTCGCCGTGCGCGGACTGTCCGGTCTGGACGCCCGCCACGTGTCCCGGCTGACCGTCAGGAGGCCACTGTGACGGGCGGCGCGCCGCGCCGCGGCGAGGCGACCAGGAAGCGGCGGCGCGCAACCCTCCGGCGCGCCGCGGCGTCCCTGACTGCGACGGCCCGCCGCGGGCGGACACGTCACGGCGGACGTGCGGGGGAGGGTGCACGATGAGCGACGATCCGCTGCGCCGTCCCCGTCCGGACGCGCCGCACGAGGCGGTCGTGGTCGGCGGCGGGCTCGCCGGGGTGACCGCCGCGCTCGCGCTCGCCGACGCCGGCGTCCGCGTCACCCTGCTCGAAGGCCGGCCCCGGCTGGGCGGCCTCGCCTTCTCCTTCCGGCGCGGCGACCTCACCGTCGACAACGGCCAGCACGTCTACCTGCGCTGCTGCACCGCCTACCGCTGGTTCCTCGACCGCATCGGCGCGACGGCCCTCGCGCCCCTGCAGGAACGTCTCGACGTGCCCGTTCTCGACCTGGCGCGGCCCGAGGGGCGACGGCTCGGCAGGCTGCGCCGCGACGCCCTGCCCGTCCCCCTCCACCTGGGCCGCGGCCTCGCCGCCTACCCGCACCTCTCGCTCGCCGAACGCGCCCGCGTCGGCCGGGCCGCGCTCGCCCTCAAGCGGCTCGACCTCGCCGATCCCGCCCTCGACGACCAGGACTTCGGCGGCTGGCTCGCCGCGCACGGCCAGTCCCCGCGCGCCGTCGAGGCCCTGTGGGACCTGGTCGGCGTCGCCACCCTCAACGCCCTCGCCCACGACGCCTCCCTCCAGCTCGCCGCGATGGTCTTCAAGACCGGCCTGCTGTCCGAACCGGGCGCCGCCGACATCGGCTGGGCGCGCGTCCCGCTGGGCGACCTGCACGACGGGCTGGCCCGCGAGGCGCTCGCCGCGGCCGGCGTGCGCACCGAGGTCCGCGCCCGCGTCACCTCCGTCTCCCCGGCCGGCCAGGGCGGCTGGACCGTGCGGACGGCCGACGGCACGCTGAGCGCCGACGCCGTCGTCCTCGCCGTACCGCAGCGCGAGACCTACGACCTGCTGCCGGACGGGGCGCTCGACGCCCCCGAGCGGCTCCTGGACATCGGTGTCGCCCCGATCCTCAACGTGCACGTCGTCTACGACCGCCAGGTCCTCGCCGCGCCGTTCCTCGCCGCGCTCGGCACACCCGTGCAGTGGGTCTTCGACCGCACCGAAGCCTCCGGCCTGCGCGAGGGGCAGTACCTCGCGCTGTCGCAGTCGGCCGCGCAGGAGGAGATCGACGAGCCCGTCGCCGCCTTGCGCGAGCGCTATCTGCCCGAGCTGGAGCGGCTGCTGCCGCGTGCCCGCGGCGCACGCGTGAACGACTTCTTCGTGACCCGGGAGCGCACGGCCACGTTCGCTCCCGCCCCCGGCGTCGGGCGTCTGCGGCCCGGCGCCCGCACCAAGGCGTCCGGCCTGTACCTGGCCGGAGCGTGGACCGCCACAGGGTGGCCCGCGACCATGGAGAGTGCGGTCCGCAGCGGTGTCGGCGCGGCGGACGCCGCGCTCGGCGCCCTCGGCCGGTCCCGCCCCCGCCACCTCTTCGCCATCGAGGAGGCCGCATGACGCTCGAACGAGATCAGCACGGCTCGGCACATTCCCGCACCCCCTCCGGTACCGCGACAAGAGGAGAAACCGTGCCCCCTGTGCCCACGGCCACGACGGCCGCTCGTAAGACCGCGGTGGACGTCGCCGCGCTCCTCGAGCGCGGCCGGACCCTGGCGACACCGGTGCTGCGGGCGGCCGTCGACCGTCTGGCGCCCCCCATGGACACCGTCGCCGCCTACCACTTCGGCTGGATCGACGCCCAGGGCAACCCGGCCGAAGGCGACGGCGGCAAGGCCGTGCGTCCCGCGCTCGCGGTGCTCTCCGCGGAGGTCGCCGGCGCCCGGCCCGAGGTGGGCGTGCCCGGCGCCGTCGCCGTGGAGCTGGTCCACAACTTCTCGCTCCTGCACGACGACCTGATGGACGGCGACGAGCAGCGCCGGCACCGCGACACCGTCTGGAAGGTGCACGGCCCCGCCCAGGCCATCCTGGTCGGCGACGCCCTGTTCGCCCTCGCCGGCGAGGTCCTGCTGGAGCTCGGCACGGCCGAGGCGGCACGGGCCACCCGGCGGCTGACCACCGCCACCCGCGCCCTGATCGACGGTCAGGCGCAGGACATCTCCTACGAGCACCGCGACCGGGTCAGCGTCGAGGAGTGCCTGGAGATGGAGGGCAACAAGACCGGCGCACTGCTGGCCTGCGCCAGCTCGGTCGGCGCCGTGCTCGGCGGCGCCGACGACCCCACCGCCGACGCCCTGGAGCGCTACGGCTACCACCTCGGCCTCGCCTTCCAGGCCATCGACGACCTCCTCGGCATCTGGGGCGACCCGGTCTCCACCGGCAAGCAGACCTGGAGCGACCTGCGCCAGCGCAAGAAGTCCCTGCCGGTCGTGGCGGCGCTCGCGGCGGGCGGACCCGCCTCCGAGCGGCTCGGCGAGATGCTCGCCGCCGACGCCAAGAGCAGCGACGTCGAGGACTTCTCCGAGGAGGAGTTCGCGGCCCGCGCCGCCCTCATCGAGGAGGCCGGCGGACGCGCCTGGACCGCCGAGGAGGCACGCCGTCAGCACACGATCGCCGTCGACGCGCTGAACGCCGTCGACATGCCCGAGCAGGTGCGGGACCGGTTCACGGCGCTCGCCGACTTCGTCGTCGTGCGCAAGAGATGATCCCCGTCGGTCGAATAGCCCTCGCGTAGTCGCCGGCCGGTGTCGAGGGAAGAGACGCACCGGCCGACGGCGGACCCACAGCAGACGCAACGCCATGCACACTGCACGAAGGGGAAGCCATGACAGCGACGACCGACCCGAGCCCCGGGGCCCTGCCGCCCCGGGCCGCGGCGGCCAGCGACACCGACAGCGACACCCCCGAGGCGGCCGGGGCACAGCAGACCGCCGAGCGCGCCATGCGGCGCGCCAGAGACTTCCTGCTCGCCCGGCAGGACGCCGAAGGCTGGTGGAAGGGCGACCTCGAGACCAACGTCAGCATGGACGCCGAGGACCTGCTTCTCCGTCAGTTCCTGGGCATCCGCGACGAGTCGACGACCCGGGCCGCCGCCCTCTTCATCCGCGGCGAGCAACGCGAGGACGGGACGTGGGCCACCTTCCACGGCGGCCCCGGCGAACTCTCCGCCACCGTCGAGGCCTACGTCGCCCTGCGCCTGGCCGGAGACCCGCCCGACGCGCCCCACATGGCGAGAGCCTCCGCCTGGGTCCGCGAGCACGGCGGCATCGCCGCCGCCCGCGTCTTCACCCGGATCTGGCTCGCCCTGTTCGGCTGGTGGAAGTGGGAGGACCTGCCCGAACTCCCCCCGGAGCTCCTCTACTTCCCCAAGTGGTTCCCGCTCAGCATCTACAACTTCGGCTGCTGGGCACGGCAGACGATCGTCCCGCTCACCGTCGTCTCGGCCAAGCGTCCGGTGCGCCCGGCGCCCTTCCCGCTCGACGAGCTGCACACCGACCCCGCCCGGCCCAACCCGCCCAGGCCGCCGGCGCCGCTGCACACCTGGGACGGCCTCTTCCAGCGGCTCGACAAGGTGGTGCGCGCCTACCGCACGGTCGCCGTGCGCCGGCTGCGCCGCGCCGCCCTGAACTCCGCCGCGCGCTGGATCATCGAACGGCAGGAGAACGACGGATGCTGGGGCGGCATCCAGCCGCCCGCCGTGTACTCCGTGATCGCCCTGCACCTGCTCGGCTACGACCTCCAGCACCCGGTGATGCGGGCGGGCCTCGAGTCCCTCGACCGGTACGCGGTCCGGCGCGAGGACGGGGCCCGGATGATCGAGGCCTGCCAGTCGCCCGTGTGGGACACCTGCCTCGCCACGATCGCGCTGGCCGACGCGGGGGTGCCCGCCGACCACCCCCAACTGGTCAAGGCAGCCGACTGGATGCTCGGCGAACAGGTCGTACGGCCCGGCGACTGGTCCGTACGCAGGCCCCAACTCGCGCCGGGCGGCTGGGCGTTCGAGTTCCACAACGACAACTACCCCGACATGGACGACACCGCCGAGGTGGTCCTCGCGCTGCGCCGGGTCCGCCACCACGACCCGCAGCGGCTGGAGAAGGCCGTCGAGCGCGGAGTGCGCTGGAACCTCGGGATGCAGTCCCGCGACGGCGGTTGGGGCGCCTTCGACGTCGACAACACCAGCCCCTTCCCCAACCGGCTGCCGTTCTGCGACTTCGGCGAGGTCATCGACCCGCCCTCGGCGGACGTCACCGCGCACGTCGTGGAGATGCTGGCCGTCGAGGGGCTCGCCGGCGACCCGCGCACCCGGCGCGGCATCGACTGGCTGCTCGCCGAACAGGAGACGGACGGCTCGTGGTTCGGGCGCTGGGGCGTCAACTACATCTACGGCACCGGCTCGGTGGTGCCTGCGCTGACCGCCGCCGGGATGCCCGCCCAGCACCCGGCGATCCGGCGGGCGGTGGCCTGGCTGGAGCGGGTGCAGAACGACGACGGCGGCTGGGGCGAGGACCTGCGCTCCTATGAGGACCCGGCCCGCTGGAGCGGCCGGGGCGCCTCCACCGCCTCCCAGACCGCCTGGGCGCTGATGGCGCTGCTCGCGGCGGGGGAGCGCGAGTCCGAGGCCGTCCGGCGGGGTGTGGACTGGCTCGCCGCGACCCAGCGGGAGGACGGCTCCTGGGACGAGCCGCAGTTCACCGGGACCGGCTTCCCCTGGGACTTCTCCATCAACTACCACCTCTACCGGCAGGTGTTCCCGCTGACGGCGCTCGGCCGCTACGTCCACGGAGAGCCCTTCGCCGAGAAGACGGCCCGGGCGGCCGCCGAGGGCACGGCCGGCACGGTGGCCGCGAAGGCCGAGGGACGCTGATGAACGAACGGACCGCCTCCGCCCCGCTGCTGATCGCCTGTGCCCTCGGCATCGAGCACCTCGCCCTGCGCATGGGCGACCGCGGCGGGGCCGGCGGGCCGGTCACCGTCCTGCGCACCGGGATGGGACCGAAGGCGGCCGAACGCTCCGTCACCCATGCCCTGTCGGGCGCGCCGCTCGGCGGGGCTGCGGTCATCGCCACCGGCTTCTGTGCCGGACTCGCCCCCGGAATGCACCCCGGCGACCTGGTCGTCGCCGAGGAGACCCGCGACCCGCGCGGCACCGTGGCGTGCGTGGGGACCGAACTGCTCGTCAAGGAACTCACCCGCACCCTGCCCGGCCGCACCGTCCACACCGGCCCGCTGACCGGCTCCGACCACGTGGTGCGCGGCCCGGAGCGCTCCGACCTGCTCGGCACCGGCGCGATCGCCGCCGACATGGAGTCCGCGTCCACGCTCCTGAGCGCCCTCCGCGCTTCGATGCGCCCGGTTGCGGCCGTCCGGGTGGTCGTGGACGCTCCTGAACATGAACTCGTCCGGATCGGCACGGTGCGCGGTGGAATATCGGCTTTCCGCGTCCTTCGCTCCGTCCTGCCTGCATTCTTCGAATGGCACCGAAACGTGCTGCTCCCCCGGAGGTGAGCCAGATGGCCATGCCGCTGCGCCAGTCCATCAAGGTCGCTACATACTTGGCTGAACAAAAGCTCCGCAAACGCGACAAGTTCCCGCTCATCGTCGAGCTGGAGCCCCTCTTCGCCTGCAACCTCAAGTGCGAGGGCTGCGGGAAGATCCAGCACCCGGCGGGCGTGCTCAAGCAGCGCATGCCGGTCGCCCAGGCCGTCGGAGCGGTGCTCGAATCCGGCGCCCCGATGGTCTCCATCGCCGGCGGCGAACCGCTGATGCACCCTCAGATCGACGAGATCGTGCGGCAGTTGGTGGCGAGACGGAAGTACGTCTTCCTCTGCACCAACGCGATGCTGCTGCGCAAGAAGATGGACCGGTTCACCCCGTCCCCCTACTTCGCCTTCGCCGTGCACATCGACGGGCTGCGCGAACGCCACGACGAGTCGGTGGCGAAGGAGGGCGTCTTCGACGAGGCCGTGGCGGCGATCAAGGAGGCCAAGCGGCGCGGCTTCCGGGTCACCACCAACTCCACGTTCTTCAACACCGACACCCCGCAGACCGTCGTCGAGGTGCTCAACTTCCTCAACGACGACCTCAAGGTCGACGAGATGATGATCTCGCCCGCCTACGCCTACGAGAAGGCCCCCGACCAGGAGCACTTCCTCGGCGTGGAACAGACCCGTGAGCTGTTCAGGAAGGCCTTCGCGGGCGGCAACCGGCGCCGCTGGCGGCTCAACCACTCACCGCTCTTCCTGGACTTCCTCGAAGGCAGGGTCGACTTCCCCTGCACCGCCTGGGCCATCCCCAACTACTCCCTGTTCGGCTGGCAGAGACCCTGCTACCTGATGAGCGACGGATACGTGCCCACCTACCGGGAGCTCGTCGAGGACACCGACTGGGACCGCTACGGCCGCGGCAAGGACCCGCGCTGCGCCAACTGCATGGCCCACTGCGGCTACGAGCCCACCGCCGTCCTCGCCACCATGGGCTCGCTGAAGGAGTCGCTGCGCGCGATGCGCGAGACCGTCTCCGGCAACCGGGAGTGAGGGCGGGCCGGCCGGCGCCGTGAGAGCAGCCGTACGCAACGAGAGGGGGCCCGAGCGTGACCATCCTGGAGAACATCCGGCAACCACGTGACCTGAAGGCGCTGTCCGAGGCGGAACTCGGTGAACTGTCCGACGAGATCAGGGACTTCCTGGTGCACGCGGTCGCCCGCACCGGCGGGCACCTCGGCCCCAACCTGGGCGTGGTGGAGCTGACCGTCGCGCTCCACCGCGTCTTCGAGTCGCCGGCGGACCGCATCCTGTGGGACACCGGCCACCAGAGCTACGTCCACAAGCTCCTGACGGGCCGTCAGGACTTTTCCAAGCTGCGCGGCAAGGGCGGTCTGTCCGGCTACCCCTCCCGCGAGGAGTCCGAGCACGACGTCATCGAGAACAGTCACGCCTCCACCGCACTCGGCTGGGCCGACGGACTGGCCAAGGCCCGCCAGGTGCTGGGGGAGACGGGGCACGTCGTCGCGGTCGTCGGGGACGGCGCGCTCACCGGCGGCATGGCCTGGGAGGCGCTCAACAACATCGCCGCCGCCAGGGACCGGCCGCTGATCATCGTCGTCAACGACAATGAACGCTCCTACGCGCCGACCATCGGCGGCCTCGCCAACCACCTGGCCGCCCTGCGCACCACCGACGGCTACGAGAAAGTGCTCGCCTGGGGCAAGGACGTCCTGCAGCGGACCCCTGTCGTCGGCCCCACGCTCTACGAGTCCCTGCACGGCGCGAAGAAGGGCTTCAAGGACGCGTTCGCCCCGCAGGGCATGTTCGAGGACCTCGGCCTGAAGTACGTCGGCCCGATCGACGGGCACGACATCAGGGCCGTCGAGTCCGCGCTGCGGCGCGCCAAGCGCTTCCACGGCCCGGTGCTGGTGCACTGCCTCACCGAGAAGGGCCGCGGCTGCGAACCCGCCCTCGCCCACGAGGAGGACCGCTTCCACACCGTCGGCGTGATGGACCCCCTGACCTGCGCGCCGCTCGTACCGGCCGGCGGGCCGTCCTGGACGTCCGTGTTCGGCGAGGAGATCGTACGCATCGGCGAGGAACGCGACGACGTCGTGGCGATCACCGCGGCCATGCTGCACCCGGTGGGCCTCGGCCCGTTCGCCGAGCGCTTCCCGGACCGGGTCTGGGACGTCGGCATCGCCGAACAGCACGCCGCCGTGAGCGCCGCCGGCCTCGCCACCGGCGGCCTGCACCCCGTCGTCGCCGTCTACGCCACCTTCCTCAACCGCGCCTTCGACCAGCTGCTGATGGACGTCGCCCTGCACCGCTGCGGGGTCACGTTCGTCCTCGACCGGGCCGGGGTGACCGGTGTCGACGGGGCCTCCCACAACGGCATGTGGGACATGTCCGTCCTCCAGGTCGTCCCCGGCCTCAGGATCGCCGCGCCCCGCGACGCCGACCAGCTCCGCGCCCAGCTGCGGGAGGCCGTCGCCGTCGACGACGCGCCGACCCTGGTGCGCTTCCCGAAGGAGTCCGTCGGCCCGTCCGTCCCCGCCGTCGACCGGGTCGGCGGCATGGACGTGCTGCGCCGGGGCGAACGCCCCGACGTGCTGCTGGTCGCGGTCGGCGTCATGGCGCCGGTGTGCCTGCGGGCCGCCGAACTGCTCGCGGCACGCGGCGTCCACTGCACGGTGGTCGACCCGCGGTGGGTCAAACCCGTCGACCCGGCGCTGCCCGAACTCGCCGCCGCACACCGGCTCGTCGCCGTCGTCGAGGACAACAGCCGCTCCGCGGGCGTCGGTTCGGCCGTGGCCCTGGCGTTGAGCGACGCCGAAGTCGACGTGCCGGTACGGCGGTTCGGCATCCCCGAGCAGTTCCTCGCCCACGCCAAACGCTCGGAAGTGCTGGCCGACATCGGCCTCACGCCCGTCGAGATCGCCGGACGGATCGGCGCGAGCGCGGCCGTCAGGGACCTCACAGGCCCGGTCAAGGAGAGCCCATGAGCAAGGAGTTCGACCTCGGCGCGCTCCTGGCCGAGCGCGGAGCCGAACGCTACGCACTGCACGGCAGGTACCTCAACCACCAACTGCCGCGCATGCTGCACACCATCGGCTTCGACAAGGTCTACGAGCGCGCCGAGGGCGCCTACTTCTGGGACGCCGACGGCCACGACTACCTCGACATGCTCGCCGGGTTCGGCGTGATGGGCCTGGGCCGGCACCATCCCGTCGTCCGCCGGGCGCTGCACGACGTGCTCGACGCGCAACTCGCCGACCTCACCCGCTTCGACTGCCAGCCGTTGCCGGGACTGCTCGCGGAGAGACTCCTCACCCACAGCCCGCACCTGGACCGGGTGTTCTTCGGCAACAGCGGCACGGAGGCCGTCGAGACCGCGCTGAAGTTCGCCCGGTACGCGACCGGCAGACCCCGCGTCCTCTACTGCGACCACGCCTTCCACGGACTGACCACGGGCTCCCTGTCCGTCAACGGGGAGTCCGGCTTCCGCGACGGCTTCGCCCCGCTGCTGCCCGACACGGCCGTGCCCCTCGGCGATCTCGACGCCCTCGCCCGCGAGTTGGCCAAGGGCGACGTCGCCGCACTGATCGTCGAGCCGATCCAGGGCAAGGGCGTGCACGAGGCCCCGCCCGGCTATCTGCGCGCCGCCCAGGAACTCCTGCACCGGCACAAGGCGCTTCTCGTCGCCGACGAGGTGCAGACGGGCCTGGGCCGCACCGGCGACTTCTACGCACACCAGCACGAGGACGGCGTCGAACCCGACCTGGTGTGCGTGGCGAAGGCCCTCTCCGGCGGCTATGTGCCGGTCGGAGCCACCCTCGGCAAGGACTGGATCTTCAAGAAGGTCTACTCCTCCATGGACCGGGTGCTGGTCCACTCGGCGAGCTTCGGGTCCAACGCCCAGGCCATGGCCGCCGGCCTCGCCGTGCTGTCGGTCATGGAGAACGAGCAGATCGTCGCCAACGCCCGCGCCACCGGCGAGCTGCTGAAGTCACGGCTGGCGGCGCTCACCGGCGAGTACGAGCTGCTCGCCGACGTCCGCGGCCGGGGGCTGATGATCGGCATCGAGTTCGGCCGGCCGAAGTCGCTGAAGCTGCGGAGCCGGTGGGCCATGCTCCAGGCCGCCCGCAAGGGACTGTTCGCGCAGATGGTGGTCGTACCGCTGCTCCAGCGGCACCGGATCCTCACCCAGGTCTCCGGTGATCACCTGGAGGTGATCAAGCTGATCCCGCCGCTCGTCATCGGGGAGCGGGAGGTCGACCGGTTCGTCGCCGCGTTCACCGAGGTGATGGACGACGCGCACAACGGGGGCGGGCTGATGTGGGACTTCGGCAAGACCCTCGTCAAGCAGGCGGTCACCGAGCGATGAGACTTTGCCTATGAGGCAAGAAGTTTGCCCCGGGGGCAAACTTCGGGCTCAATGGAGGCATGACACCCTCCGACGCCGAACCCGACGAGGGCGAGGGCGACGTCCTGCCGGCCGTCGCGCCCCGGCTGCGCTCCCTGCGCCGCCTGGCCGGTCTCACCCTGGAGGCCGCAGCCCGCGCCGCCGGGCTCTCGCCCGCCCATCTCTCCCGCCTGGAGACCGGGCGGCGGCAGCCCTCGCTGCCGATGCTGCTCGCACTCGCCCGTGTCTACGGTACGACGGTTTCCGACCTGCTGGGCGAGACGGCCGCCGACCGGGACGCCGTGGTGCGCGCCGACGACATGGAACCGACCCGCGCGGGCGGCTGGACGTACTGGCAGGCCGGCGCGTCCGGGCGGGGCATGCAGGCCCTGCGCGTCCACGTCCCCCACGGCTCCCAGGGCGACATCGTGCGCGTCCACCCCGGGGAGGAGTGGCTGCACGTCCTGCGCGGCCGGCTGGTGCTCCGGCTCGGTGACGCCACCCACCGTCTCGGGCCCGGTGACAGCGCCCACTTCGACTCGCTGACCCCGCACCGCATCGCGGCCGGCGACCCCGACGGGGTCGACCTGCTCTTCGTCCACACCCTGCTGCAGAGCCCGACGGCCGCCCTGTGCCTCGGCCCCACCCCTGGAGAGACGTCATGAGTGACATCGAGGAAAGGTTCCCGCGCGGACTCTGGGTCCGTCTGATCATCTACATCGCTGTGGGGCACGTCCTCGCCGCGTTCATCTGGCTGCTGTTCGAGGTCGGGGCGAAGTAGCGGGGCCGACCGGAGGGGCGGCGCGAGGGCCCCTCAGTCGAGGAGCCGCTCCCGGAGCCGCTCCCGGGTCTGCTCCGTGAGCCCGAGCCCCTGCTCCAGGTAGGGGTCGACGCCGCCCCAGGTCGTCTCGATGGTCTCCAGCGCCGCCGAGAGGTACTCCGCGCGGGCGTCGAACAGGGGGCCGAGCAGCTCCATGACCTCGGGGGAGTAGGCGTCCGCGGAGGTGCCGCTGCGGCGCACCTTGTAGCGGCGGTGCTTGGCGTTGGACTCCAGGTAGTCGGTGAGGATCGCGTCGCGCTCCACGCCCACCGCGAGCAGCGTCACCGCGACGGACAGTCCGGCGCGGTCCTTGCCCGCCGCGCAGTGCATCAGCACGGGCACGCTGTCCTCGGCCAGCGCGTGCAGCACCCGGGAGTGCTCGGCCGTGCGCTGCGTGATGATCGAGCGGTAGGAGGCGATCATCCGGCCGGCGGCCTTGCCGTCGCCGAGGATCTGGCGCAGCTGTTCGATGTCGCCGTCGCGGACCATCTTCCAGAACTCCGCGCCGTCCGCCGGGTCGGACAGCGGCAGGTTCACGTTGCGCACACCCGGCAGCTCGACGTCCGGGCCCTCCAGCCTGAGGTCCGCCGCGTTGCGGAAGTCGAAGATGGTGTGCAGGCCGAGGGTGGCCAGGAACGCGGCGTCCTCGCCGGTCGCGTGCGCGAGGTGGCCGCTGCGGAACAGCACGCCGTGCCGCACCTTGCGGCCGTCGCCGGTCGGCAGACCGCCCACGTCGCGGAAGTTGCGCACACCGGCCAGCTCGGGCTCGGTCGACGGGATCTGCTGCGTCACGGGGGCTCCCTCCCGGTCGGTCCCCGCCGGCGCGGCTCGGTGCCCGACGGAACTTCCTTGACGATACGACATCGATTCACACCCCCGGCAGCCGTCCACCACCCACCACCACAGCCGAAGCCCACCGCTTCCCACGGCCCGTACCCGCACCCTCCAGGGCCCGAACAGCCCCGCACGAGGCTCGGCTCACGCGCCGCCAGCCGGTGCATGTGAACTCGGCGCACCCGCCGGGCGGCCCGACGCCGCTCACGCAGGGCCTGCCCACCCCCGTACGAGGCACGCGCACCCCCACAGGTGAGATCCATGTGAGCCCGGCTCACCCCCCGGCCGCCCCGGGCACGGAGGCCGGGCGTCACGCCGGGTCCTTCCTGCCCCCGCGCGACACCCGCCCGCGCGGGTCCTGCCAGCTACATGTGAGCCCGGCTCGCGCGCCGCGGGGCCAGGCCATGAGGCCGCTCACGAGCGCGCCTGCCCGCCTCCTGCGAGGCGGGTCTCAGGGGCGCGGGGAACTGCGCGACGAGCCACAACGCACCCCGCACCCGGCGACGAATCCGCGCCCTCCACGGAGTGCTGCCGCTGCTGTCCCGGCGTCCGCCGAGCTCCGTACAAGGCCCAGCAGACCCGACGTCCCCTAGGTCCGCCCGCGGTCCGCTCACCCGGCGTCCGCCGAGCCCCGTACCAGCCCTGGCTCACCCTCCCCGGATACGCCCGAGGCCCCCCGGCCTCTGCCGAGCCCCGTACAAGCCCCGGCTCACCCGACGTCCCCCCCGGTCCGCCTGAGGCCCGCTCACCCGCCGTCGCCCCCGTTCCGCGCGAAGCGCACCCCCCTGACGTTTGCTCAGTGAACGTCGACGTCGGATGATGTCGGCGATTGATCGCACCTGTTCGAATCAGTGGGGGTTTGATGCCCGAGTCCGACGCCGACGGCCGTACCTGGCTCCTCTCCGGGCCTGCCAGCAGCTACGCCGTCCATGTCACCGAGACCGACGAGCTCGTGCACCTGCACTGGGGCCCCCGGATCGAGCTGGCCGACGCGCAGGCGCTCGCCGTGCGCCCGCTGCCGGACTACTGGGCCTTCGAGTCCCCCCTCGACGGCCGCGAGGAGTACCCCGTGGAGGGCGGGGCCCGCTTCGTGCGGCCCGCCCTGTCGGTGCGCACCCCCGGACGGCGCGGCACCGAGTGGTCCTTCGTCGGCCATGAGACGGACGGCGGCGAGGAGGGCGACGAGCTGCGGCTGCGCTTCCGCGACGGCCGACTGGCCGTCACCCTGCACTACCGGATGCGCGGCGACGTCGTGGAGCGCTGGACGACCCTTCGCCACGAGGGCGGGCAGGGCGACGAGCCACTGGAGCTGCTGCGCGCCGACTCCGCCGTCTGGACGATCCCCGACCGCGACGGCTGGCGGCTGTCCCAGCTGCACGGCCGCTGGGCCGCGGAGTCCCGCCTCACCCGCGCGCCCCTCACCTACGGCGAGAAGGTCATCGGCAGCCGTCGCGGCCACACCAGCCACCAGCACCTGCCCTGGGTCGCCCTGGACGCCGACGCCACCGAGGAGCGCGGCGAGGTCTACGGCTGCGCCCTGGGCTGGTCCGGGTCCTGGCGGATCTCCGTCGCCCAACTGCCCGACGCCCGCGTGCAGATCACCGGCGGCGCCGGCCACGACGACTCGGGCCTGACGCTGCTCGCGCCAGGCGAGGACTTCACCACGCCCGTCTTCGCCGGCTTGTGGACCGACGAGGGTTTCGGGGGCGCCAGCCGCGCCTGGCACGCCTACCAGCGCGCCCACGTGATCCCCGACGCCGAGCGCGACCGGCCGGTGCTGTTCAACTCCTGGGAGGCCACCTACTTCGACATCTCCGAGGAGCAGCAGGCCACCCTCGCCCGCCGCGCCGCGGCCGTCGGCGTCGAGCTGTTCGTGGTCGACGACGGCTGGTTCGGCGCGCGCACCGGCGACCACGCGGGGCTCGGTGACTGGACGCCCAACCCCGACCGCTTCCCCAAGGGCCTGAAGCCGCTCGCCGAGTACGTGCACGCGCTCGGCATGCAGTTCGGCATCTGGGTCGAGCCCGAGATGGTCAACCCGGACAGCGACCTGTACCGGGCGCACCCCGACTGGGTGCAGTTCCAGCCGGGACGCAGGCGCACGGAACTGCGCAACCAACTGGTCCTCAACCTCGCCCGCGAGGACGTCCGGGAGTACCTCTGGCAGCGGCTCGACACCCTGCTGTCCAGTGCCCCGATCGACTACGTCAAGTGGGACTTCAACCGCTGCTTCACCGATGCCGGCTGGCCGGACGACCCGTATCCGCAGCGGCTCTGGGTGGACCATGTGCGCGGCCTGTACGCTCTGTTGGACCGGTTGCGGGAGGCGCACCCCGGTGTCGCCTTCGAGTCCTGCTCGGGCGGTGGCGGGCGGATCGACCTCGGGATCATGAGCCGTACCGACCAGGTGTGGACCTCCGACAACACCGACCCGCTGGACCGACTCGCCATCCAGCACGGTTTCAGTCAGATCCACCCCGCGCGGGTGATGGCCGCCTGGGTCACCGACAGTCCCAACACCCAGCTCAACGGCCGCGTCAGCTCGCTGCGGTTCCGGTTCGTCAGCGCGATGGCGGGAGTGCTCGGCGTCGGCGGCGACCTGTCCGAGTGGACCGAGGAGGAACTCGCCGAGGCCCGGCGCTGGGTGGATCTCTACAAGGAGATCCGGCCCCTCGTCCAGCACGGCGACCTCCATCGGCTGCGCGCCCCCGAGGGCGGCCTGAGCGCGGTGCAGTACGTGCGCGGGGGCGAGAGCGTCGTCCTCGCCTGGCTCCAGTCGCAGCGCTACGGCGAGCCGGCGCCGGCGGTACGGTTGCGCAGCCTCGACCCGAAGGCGTCGTACGAATGCCTCGAAACGGGCGAAGTGCACCGGGGGGCGGTGCTGTTGCATCACGGGTTGCGCACGGGACTGCGCGGTGACCTCGATGCGACGGTTGTCCGTCTGTGCCGTATCTGAGCGCTCTGCCCGAATTGATGCCCTTCATTCAACTCGGTCTGGAATAAGGGCCGCTGAGCGGTGCGGCGTGAGCAGCGTCATATTCGTGACCGTGCGTCATTAGCCATGTTCACGTAATTCGTGGAGTTTTCATGAGTGTTTCCCGCAGAATGCGTCACCTGGTGCACGGAGTGTGACGGGAGCACGGCGCAGCGGATCACGACGCGGACGTCACCGGGGCACGTGTCGCTTGTCGTCGCGTGTCCGGGTCGCTTAGGTTTCACGCCAATCCGGACGGACGCCGAATCCTGCCGCCGACCGGAACCCGCAGACACTCACCCGTCCACGGCAGGAGCGGGGGACCCACAGGCAAGACCGCCTGTTCCGGTCTCCGGAACAGGCTTGGGGTAAAGCCGCGCTCCGGCGCGGCCGGGCATCTCCAGCCCGCACCCGACAGCTCACCTCGCAGGCGCCGGAGAGGAACCCGCCATGCCCGCGAAGGGTAAGCACCGCCGTCCCAAGGCTCCGCGCTTCAGCCGTTCCATCGCCGCCGCCGGCACCGGCGGCGCGGCTCTCGCCCTCCCGCTCATCGGCGCCGCCGGCGCCCACGCGGCTCCCGCCCAGTCGGCGGCCCAGTCCGTCTCCTCCGTCTCGGACAAGCCCGTGCAGACCGTCCCGGTCGCGCAGCGCTCCGCCGCGGCCGAGGCCCCGGCCGCGGCGAACACCACGACCTACACGGTCCGGTCCGGCGACTACCTCTCCAGGATCGCGGACGAGCAGCACGTGCGCGGCGGCTGGCAGAAGCTGTACGCCGACAACCGCGAGGCCGTCGGCGAGGACCCCTCGCTCATCCACCCCGGCCTGAAGCTGTCGATCGGCAAGCGGGCGGCGGCCGGTTCCGCGGGCGCCGCCGGTTCCGGTGACACGGCGTCGAAGGGCTCGCGCTCCGCGCACTCCTCCAAGTCGTCCGCCCCCAAGTCCTCCCACTCTTCGAAGTCCTCGCACTCCTCGAAGTCCTCGCACTCTTCGAGGTCCGCCACGAAGACGTCGGCCGGGCAGACCACCCGCGGCGGCGGCAACGTCTCCGGCTTCAGCCTCCCCGTGTCCAACGCATCCGTCGGCACCCCGTACCGGATGTCCGGCAGCATGTGGTCCAGCGGCTACCACACCGGCGTCGACTTCGTCGTCCCGACCGGCACCTCGCTCAAGGCCGTCGGCGCGGGTACGGTCGTCTCCGCGGGCTGGGGCGGCGCGTACGGCAACCAGGTCGTCATCCGGCTCGCCGACGGCTACTACGCCCAGTACGCCCACCTCTCCGCGCTCTCCGTCTCGGCCGGCCAGAGCGTCTTCCCCGGCCAGCAGGTCGGCCTCTCCGGCTCGACCGGCAACGTGACCGGACCGCACCTGCACTTCGAGATCCGCACCACGCCGGACTACGGCTCCGACGTCGACCCGGTCGCCTACCTCCGCGCGCGCGGCGTCTCCGTCGGCTGACGGGCCCCCGTGGCCGCCACGAGTCCGTGATCGTCGTGTTGCGGTCTCGTGGCGGGGCTCCCGGGGTGTCGACAGCGGTGGCGGGGCGAGGGCACGGCGAGCTCCGCCTCTCGCCCGGCAAGCGCTTTCCGTGCCGTCCGCCGTACTCCGCGCGTCACGAAGGAGCCGTTCCCCAAGACGGCCTCCAACTCCAACACCACGACCCGGATGCGCCGTTACGTCGGCCGGCCGGGGGAGCGGCCGCTGCTGCACGACTGCACCGAGCCGCTGCTCGTCGCGGGCGAGCCGAACCACGTCCGCATCGTGTCCGACGGCTCCACCGTCCGGTGGCGGAACAACGGACCGCTCGTGTTCGACCACACCGACCCCGAGCCCTGCATCAGCGGGCACTTCGCGTTCCGCACCACGTGGAGCCGCTTCCGCATCAACGACTTCCGCGTGTGGTCCCTTATTCCTTGATTGGCAAATTCTTTAAGGGTGTCCTTTCTCACCGCCAGTCAACCCTTGCCTACGGTCGCGTAGGTCACATTCGACGGTGAATCATGCACTGCTGTGGCAGACGATTCGAAGAGTGACAGCAGATCAGTGATCGGGTCGTACGTGGCGGTGGGGGACAGCTTCACCGAGGGCGTCGGCGACCCCGGGCCCGACGGGGCGTTCGTCGGCTGGGCCGACCGGTTCGCGGTACTGCTCGCGGACCGGCGGCCGGAGGGCGACTTCCGGTACGCGAACCTCGCGGTGCGCGGCAAGCTGCTCGACCAGATCATGGCCGACCAGTTGCCGAGGGCCGTCGAACTCGCGCCCGACCTCGTCTCCTTCTGCGCGGGCGGCAACGACATCCTCCGTCCCGGCACCGACCCCGACGAGGTCGCCGAGCGGTTCGAGCGGGCGATCGCCCAACTCACCGCGGTGTGCGGCACGGTCATGGTGACGACCGGGTTCGACACCCGAGGCGTCCCCGTCCTCAAGCACCTGCGCGGCAAGATCGCCACCTACAACGGGCACGTCCGCGCCATCGCCGACCGCTACGGCTGTCCGGTGCTGGACCTGTGGTCGCTGAAGTCCGTGCAGGACCGGCGGGCCTGGGACCACGACCGGCTCCACCTCTCCCCGGAGGGGCACACGCGCGTGGCGCTGCGCGCCGGCCAGGTGCTCGGCCTGGAGATCCCGGCCGACCCGGAGCAGCCCTGGCCGCCGCTGCCGCCGCGCGGCGCCCTCGACGTCCGCCGCGACGACGTGCACTGGGCGCGCGAGTACCTCGTGCCGTGGATCGGCCGCAGGCTGCGCGGGGAGTCCTCCGGGGACCACGTCACGGCCAAGGGCGCGTTGTCGCCGGACGACATCAAGATGTGGATCCAGTCGGTGGCGTGAGAGGCCGTCCGCGCGGAGGGACCGCGTCGGCGCGAGCGGCCCCTCCGCGCGGCCGGCCGTGCGCGGGCGCGTCCACCCGGACGCTGCCTGCTGCTCAACTCCCCGTCGGCAGACCGAGTTCCCGGGTGAGCGTCTCCTCGACCCAGTCGTGGGCCTTCGCCCGGGACACCCCGCCCTGGTAGGACGTCAGCTGTACCGCGAGACCGTCGAGCAGGGCCGTCAGGCGCAGGGCGGCGCCGGCCGGGTCGGGGCAGCGGAACTCGCCCGCGGCCACCCCCTCGGCGATCACCTCGGCCAGCGCCGCCTTCCATTGCCGGTCGAGATCACGCGCGACCTCCCGCAGCGCGGGCTCGCGCAGCGACACCGCCCAGCCCTCGATCCACAGCCGCCAGCCCTTGGCCTGGCCCGTGGGCGCGTACCAGCGCACGGCCGACCGCAGCCGGGCCAGGGCCGGGGCCCGTCGGCCCAGCAGCTTGCGCAGCCGGGCCAGATCGTCCTGGGCGGCGTGCGCGAAGGCGGCGGCGACCAGCTTCTCCTTGGTCTCGAAGTGGTAGAGCACCAGCGCGTTGCTCACCCCGAGCGACGCGGCCACATCGGCGATCCTGACCGCCGCGACGCCCCGCGCCTCGATCTGCTCGATGGCCGCCCGCAGCAGCTCCTCACGCCGCTCGGCCACGCTCAACCGGACTCT
Source organism: Streptomyces sp. NPDC088254 (assembly GCF_044740925.1). Classification (NCBI taxonomy): domain Bacteria; kingdom Bacillati; phylum Actinomycetota; class Actinomycetes; order Kitasatosporales; family Streptomycetaceae; genus Streptomyces; species Streptomyces sp. NPDC088254. The sequence goes on from NZ_JBIURQ010000016.1 coordinate 211,323, forward strand.
CGCCACGCGGCAACCCTACACACCCCCCGCGACCTGCACCGACGTGCTCACAGCCCTCTTTGCACACGCCCGCGCCGTCACCCGGTGCGCCCCGCCTCAGCGGTGATCGCCGAACCGTCGCGTGATCGCCGGCAGGCGCTGGGCGGCGAGGGCGTGGGCGGCGGCGCGAGGGGTCGTGCCGTCGCTCTCCGCGCGCGCGAGGACGCCTTCGACCAGCGCCCGCATCGAGCGTCGGATGTGCGCGAACGCCTCGTCCGCGTCCGCGCCGATGTCGCCGAAGAGCGTCCACCACCACCAGGCGTTGGTACCGGAGTTGACCACGACGTCCGGCAGCACGCACACCCCGCGCGCGTGGAGCAGCTCCTCCGCCGCCGAGAGGACGGGCATGTTGGCGGCCTCGGCGATCCACCGGGCGGTGATCCGCCCCTGCTCCTCGACCCCGATCGCGTACGACACCGCCGCCGGCACCAGCACCTCCACGTCCGCCGAGAGCCAGGCGTCGCCCGGCAGCTCACGGTCGCCGGGGCGCAGGGCGGCGCGGTCGACGGTGCCGTACGCGTCCCGCGCGGCCAGCAGCGCCTCCACGTCCAGGCCCTCGGGGTTGGCGATCGTCCCCTTGACGTCGGCGACGGCCACCACCGTCAGCCCCGCGCGCGTGAGGAAGCGGGCGGTGGCCCCGCCCATGGTGCCCAGCCCCTGGAGGGCGACCCGCGTCCCGGCGTACGGCACTCCCGCCCGGTCCAGCGCCGTGAGCACCGACTCGGCGACCCCGCAGCCGCCGGCCAGCTCGTCCAGACCGATGCCGTCCACCTCGACGGCGAAGGCGTCGGCGAGCCGCCTCCGGGCCGCCTCCTCGTCGTCGAGCAGCGGATAGACGGCCTGCACCGACGACACCAGACCCGCCTCGGCGGCGGCCCGGTCGACGACGTCCTGCGTGAGCCCCAGGTCCTCACCCGTGGTCCAGCAGCTCTCGACGTACGGCCGCACCGCCCGCAGGTACCGCACCAGCAGCCCGTATGCCCCAGGGTCCCGCGGATCGCAGTCGATGCCGCCCTTGGCGCCGCCGAGGGGGACGTAACGGGCCTCGGGGTCGTAGTGGAGCGCCTCCTTGAAGCTCATGCCGCGGGCGAGGCCGGTCACCTCCTCCAGGGTGCAGCCCGCCCGCATCCGCAGGCCCCCGCTGCACACGCCGCGCACCAGCCGGTCGACGACCAGGAAGCCCTGCCGGCCGGTGACGTCGTCGGTCCAGGTGAGGGACAGCAGGGGGGCGGTCATACGGGCTCCTCGACCTGGGGCCATCACTGAACGGCAGGTCAGTATCGGGAGTGGCGGACAGCGGTGTCAACGCGGGGCGGGGCGCCGGTGTCGGCGCGGGGCCGGACGTTCATGGTCGATGCGAGGGCGGCGCCCGCGCCGGGGTCGGCCCCGCGTTGTCACAGGGGCCGACCATAATGGAACCCTCAGCGATTCCACCCTGGAGGTACCGTGGCCGGTTCCCGTTCCCCGCGCTCAGGGCTTCGCGCGCTCCGGCCCGAGGCCTTCGGCGCGGATCCGAGCGGCGAGCGCCTGGCGCGCATCCGCAGATCGCCCCACTTCGCCGACGGCGTCTTCCAGAACCCCGGCGGCCCGGCGCGCACCCGCCCCTCGGGCTCCGCACTCGACCTGGCCAAGGCGTTCCTCGACAAGGACACCCGCACCCGCCGCGCCCCGGCCGGCACGCTCCCCGTGCACGCCACCACCGTCGCCGACCTGGCCAAGCCGGCCGCGACGGGCCTGCGGCTGACCTGGCTCGGCCACTCCAGCGTGCTGGCGGAGATCGACGGACACCGGGTGCTCTTCGACCCGGTGTGGGGCGAGCGCTGCTCCCCCTTCCCCTTCGCGGGCCCGAAGCGGCTCCACCCCGCCCCGCTGCCGCTCGCGGCCCTGGGCCCGGTCGACGTCGTCGTCATCTCGCACGACCACTACGACCACCTGGACCTGCCCACGATCAAGGCCCTGGCCGGCACCGACACCCTGTTCGCGGCGCCGCTCGGAGTGGGCGCCCACCTCGAACACTGGGGCGTCTCGGCGGACCGGGTGCGCGAGCTGGACTGGCACGAGGCGACGAAGGTCGGCGGACTCACCCTCACCGCCACCCCGGCCCGCCACTTCTGCGGCCGGGGCCTGCGCAACACGCAGCACACCCTGTGGGCCTCCTGGGTCGTCACGGGCGAGGAGCACCGCATCTACCACAGCGGCGACACGGGCTACTTCGACGGCTTCCGCGAGATCGGCGCGGAGCACGGCCCGTTCGACGCCACGATGATCCAGATCGGCGCGTACTCCGAATTCTGGCCCGACATCCACATGACCCCCGAGGAGGGCCTCCGCGCCCACCTCGACCTCCAGGGCGGCGAGCCGACGGGCGTACTCCTGCCGATCCACTGGGCCACCTTCAACCTGGCGATGCACGCCTGGGCGGAGCCGGGGGAGTGGACGAAGGACGCGGCCGAGGAGGCCGGCCAGGCGGTGGCGCTCCCCCGCCCGGGCGAGCCGTTCGAACCGGCGGGCAAGGTGCCCGCGGAGGCATGGTGGCAGACGGTGTCCGGCCCGATCACCCGCCCATGGCGCCACCCCCGACGCACCGAGGACGCGGCCGAAACAGGCAGCGGTGATCTTGACCTCGCGGGTGAGCGGTGAACGGCCACAGCTCGCCCCGGTGACGGCCTCGCGCCCCTTGGCTCACCCAGCAGGCCGGCGTCCAGCCCACGCGGCGGCCCGGACCGCAGGGGGAGTCGCGTGAGCGCGGGGTGGTCGAAAGGCCCGGGCCTTCCCGCGAGCCGAGCTGTCGGAGGCGGCTAGTACCCTGCACTCATTCGACGACCGGACGATCACGGGGACGGGCATGCGGGCACGGGGTCTGGGCGGCCAGGGGCGGGAGCGGGGGGATTCCGATGCGTGACGCACATCCGTTACGAAGCCGCAGACCGGGCCTCCCGGCGGGTGCGCTCATCATCGCCGGGGTCGTCCTCGCCGTGATCGGGGCCATCGGCGCCTGGTTCCAGCACGACGCTCCCGGCCGGAATGCGGAACCGCGTACGGAGTTCACCGCGAACAACCCGCCCGCCGGTCTGCCCCCCGCGCTCACCACCGGCCAGCACCTCAACTGGTCCCGCTGCACCTCGCCGCCGTCCGCGCGCACGGGCTACGACTGCGCCGCCATGAAGGCCCCCCTCGACTACCGGAAACCGGACGGCAGGACGATCGACGTCGCCCTGATCCGCCGCAAGGCCACGGGCCCGAACAGCCGGCGCATCGGCTCACTCGTCCTCAACTTCGGCGGCCCCGGCGTCTCCGGCGTGAGCGGACTGCCCGAACACCTCGACCAGTACGCGCCGCTCCTCGACCGCTACGACCTGGTCTCCTTCGACCCGCGCGGCGTCGGCGCGACCATCCCCGTGCGCTGCGGCAAAACCGCGGACGACACCGGCTACGACGGGGCCGACGCCTGCGCCGAGCACTCCGGGGCGCTCCTCCCGTACATCGGCACCTCGCACACCGCGCGCGACCTCGACCTGATGCGCTACCTCCTCGGCGACGAGCGGCTGCACTACTTCGGCGTCTCGTACGGAACGACGCTCGGCGCGGTCTACGCCCACCTGCATCCGTCGCACGTCGGACGGCTCGTCCTCGAAGCGCCCGTCGATCCGACCGAGAACCTCAACGAGGGGCAGGTGTCGCAGGTCAAGGCGGTCCAGGCGGCGTTCGACCGGTTCGCCGCGCACTGCGCGGCCCGCATCCGCAACTGCCCCACCGGCGACGGGCCCGAGGAGGCCGCGCGACGCATGGCGCGCCTCGCCGACCGCCTGAAGAAGAAGCCCGCCCCGGCCGGCGACGGAAGAAACCTGGACGCCGACGACCTCGCGAACACCGTCAGCGATCATCTCGTCCTCGGCACGGACGGCTGGTCGCCGCTGGCCAAGGCCCTCTCCGCGCTGATCGACCACAACGACGGCCGTCCGCTGAGCGAGGGCGTGGAGGACGTCGGCTCCGCCGACCGCGCGGAGACCCCGCACGGCAGCAGCCGCGCCGCCCGGACCGCGATCACCTGCGCGGACTCCAGCCTGCGCCCCGACTTCGAACGCCTCGACAGGGACGAGGCCCGCGTCGAAGCCGCCTCACCCGTCTTCGGCGCGGCCTGGTCCACCGGCGTCTACCTCTGTTACGGCTGGCCGTTCGACGGCGAGCGCCCCACACCCCAGGTGAGCGCCGACGGCGCGGCCCCCGTGCTGGTCGTCGGCGGCACAGGCGACCCGATCACCCCGTACCCCGGCGCCCGCCGCATGGCCCACGCCCTGGGCGACGGAGTCGGCGTCCTCCTGACGGCCGAGGAGGAGGGCCACGGCACATACCCGCACAACCGCTGCGTCACGGAAACGGTCGACCGATACCTCCGCACAGGCCGCACCCCGGCCCCGGGGAAGGTGTGCCGAGGCAGCATGTCCTGAGACCCGAGCGGACCCGCCGGGTGGCCGCGACTGGCTCTGACGGGCAGGCGAACTGACGCTGCCGCCGCGTGCCACCCGACGCCGTAGGCGTCGCGACCTGCACCGCGTCGGGCACGGTGCGGCGGATGGCCTCGGCGCAGGTCGCGGAGCCGTCACGACAGACGACCTCGCCGCCCGGATGCCCGCGCAGCCACGCCTCCAGAGCGTCGGCTGGGTAGCTCTGGCCGACTGCCCATAGGCGCCAGACCGGGCCCCTTAGGTAGATCTCCGCGAGGAGCATCGTGCGTTCGGTGGTGGCGGCGCTACGACGACTTTGCGGGTTGTGGGGGGCAGTGAGGCCAGATCGAGGGTGATCGTCTGCTCGGCTGGGCCACCGGTGAGCAGACGTACTGTTCCGGCGGGGCTTTCCGGGGCCCCGTAGAAGATGAAGTCCTCGTCGAAGTCGACCTGTTCGTCCTCGTCGACGAGGAAGGCGACGACGTCGACGTCGAAGCGGGATTGTGGGGTCCAGCCGGCGGTGATGTGCCACACGGGGAAGGGTGCTCCGGACGGCGCAAGGAAGCCCGCAGGATTCCGGCCAGTACAGGGGTGCCGTCCAGTGCGTCGTGAGCACGCTGTCGGGGAACGCCGTAATGGGCGGCGGGCGTGCCGAGCTTCAGGTCGTCGGTCGGGGGGTCGACCTGGCCATTGAGGGCCAGGGCGCAACCACTGCGACGGACAGCACTCGGTCCCGCCGGGGTATGAGTCCTGAGGTTTCCACGTCGATCAGCGCCCAGTCGTGGGCGTAGTCACCGACGGTCGGCATGTCCGGGCCGGCAGGGACGAGACTCATCGCGTGGTTGCCCGATCAACCCGGTGGCGTACGCGGCCCGGTGTTCCTGCCGCAGTGCGACTGACGGTCAGGGACAGGACTCATCGAACTTGACCGCCTTGAGCTTGACCGGCTGCCCGTTGAGCGATGCGCCGGCGGCCGGCTCCTGCGTACACACCTGCCAATTCGATTCGACCAGCACCCAACGGTCGTCCGGCAGGGCATCCTCCACCGTGAGGGAGACACCGGAGTCCAGGGCGGAACGCGCGGCCTTCACCGACTTGCCGGCGAAGTTCGGCATCTTGCCGCCTTCGACGGTCGGAGGCTTCTCGTCCTTCGCCGGGCAGTCCTCCGCAAGCTTCACCGCCCCGAAGTCGAGGTCGGTGTCGGTCGTCCTGGAGGTGCCGGCCGCCACGTTCTGACTGCATACCTTCCAGTTGCGGTCGAACGCCTGCATACGTTCCCGGCCCAGTGCGTCGTGCGAAGTGAGCCCGTGGAAACCGGCTTCCTGCGCCTTGTCCTGCGCCGACTGCAGGCCCATACCCACGAAGTCGGGGACGATCGCCTTCTTGGGCTTGTCCGCAGCCGGCTTGCTGTCGCCGGCGGTCTTGGCAGCTCCGCTCTGTGCGGGCTCGGCAGGAGCGGTCTTTGTCACGGTGACGGTGGGCTGTGGCTCGCCCTTACTGCTGACGCTCGTCTTTTCGGCCTCGGCGTTGCCGGAGGACCCGACGCCGACCCCGAAGAAGAAGACGAGAAGCTTGACCGGAATCGCGATGCGCTTTCGCGCCCACTTCGGCTTGCCGCCGGGCTGTACGGGCGGCGGCCCGAACGGTGGCCCGACGAACTTCGGCCCTGCAGGCGGCGTCTGGTTGTACGACATGCGTCCCCCATGAAGCGATTGTTGCAAGATGAACATAAGGGGTGCGAGGTGTCGACAGGGCGACCATGAGAGGGAAGTGACTGAATTGTGATGACGGGGTGAACATCGTGCGGCTCTCTGTGCTTCGGCCTGAGTCCGCCTGCAGGACGACCATGCCGTTCCCGGACGGCATGTGTCGATGTCGTCTGCTCCGTCGTCGACCACTCCCGCCCGGCCCACTGCTGGAGCACCCGGATGAGAAGGCCGTCACCTGCGCGGCCTTCCTCCGCTGACTGCCGCCTTCTTCGCCGATGTCCGCATCGACCCGTCGAACGGGTCAGCGGTCGTGACCTTCTGTCAGGACGTCCGCGAGGGCGGGGTGGACCCTGCCCGGGGTGATGGTGGTGACGGTGTACTTCGCGACGCCGTTCGTGACGAACGGGTCCTGGGCGGCGATCTGCTCGATCGTGGCACGGTCGACGCCGTGCGCGACGATCGCGCCGCCATCCTCCGTGGGGACGCTCTGGCCGGAGACCAGGAACGTTCCGGTTGCGTGATGGCGCTCCAGGTAGGCGACGTGAGCGGGGATGAAGGGGCCGGCGTCCTGTTCGGCCGCGGTGTAGTGGAGTTGGAGCAGGTGCAGCATGGTGTCCTCCCTCGTGTCGTCGGGCGTGGTTCGCGCGGTGGCATCATGGCACCCGCGCTGACCGGCGGGCCTGGCACCGTGGCCGCTGCGACCGGCCAAGGAGTCGTCGGCGTTCGACACCCTGGACCTGAACCGCGTCCAGGCCGAGACCGACACCCGCCACGTGGCGTCCGCCCGCGTCCTGGAGGAGCTCGGCTTCGTCCGCGAAGGCACTCTCCGCGAGGACTGCGTCGTCAACGGCGACGTCTCCGACTCCTGGGTCTCCGGCCTCCTGCGCCGCGAGTGGCACCCGACGGCCACGCCGACGGCCGACCGCCAGGACCGAGACCCGTGCGTTCGTCGGGGGGTGCTTGTTCCGTCAAGTGATGTAGGGGAGTGATATGCGCCCCAAGATCAGCCGAGTCCACGATGGGCGGCCCACAGCGCCCCGGCATGGCTGGCTGCGTCGGAGACCAGGGCCGCCAGTTCGGGTTTGTCGGGGACAGGGAACGAGACGTATGCACCCCGACCACCCCCGACTGGCCTGCCATAGGCCTTCACGGCGAGGTGGCCGTCGGGGAGGAGCCGGACGTTGAGTGTGGTCAGCGTGAACGCTTCACCGCGTCGAGTGTCCGTCCAGCGGAGCGCCTGCGGGATCACGACATTGATCGCCAGAGCACTTACTTCCAGATCGCTGCTCATGGACGGATGATTTCACGCGGGTCGACGCAGGCGGTCGCAACCGGCTTATGCAGCAGGCGATTTGAGCAGACGGGCGATGCCGGGCACCGGTGGGGGAAATCATCCCAGTGATGCCCGGCGCCGGCGTACTGGCTCAGGCTGCGGCAGAGGCGTGGCGCCGGATGCGAGGGCCCGGATGTGAGGGACCGCCTCGCGAAGGCTGACGAAGTGGCGATGCACGCCCTCCACCGCGACGGTGGCGTTCACACCCCACACCGTCCTCCCGGCCCGCAGCCCGGACCGCACTCCGGACGGGGCGTCCTCGAAACCAGGCTGCGGCCCGGCCGCCCAGGTTCAGTGGTCACGCGTCGATCATGCCAGGCAGCGGGCAGGCCATTGCGGGACATCTCAGGCCGCCCAGCCGGGGCCCAGGCGGTGAACCGGCCGTGCGCGGTGGTCGGTGACACACCGGACGACTCCGGCAGACACCGCCGCGCGCACCCGCTAGCGGAACCGCGTCACCACGGCACCTCTCCCTCGTCGTCGAAGAAGCGGCCCGTCGGTCCGTCGGTCGGTGCGGTGGCCAGGCGGATCGCGGCGGCTGCGCCCTGCTGGGGGGTGCGCACTCCCTGGAAGGCGTTGAGGTCGGTCGCCGTGTAGCCGGGGCAGACGGCGTTGATCAGGATGGGGGTGTCGGCCAGCTCCTTGGCGTACTGCACCGTGACGGCGTTGAGGAACGTCTTCGAGGGAGCGTAGGCGACCGAGATGGGGCCCACCTCGGCGCCGGGCGTGGTCTGGAGCGTGAGGGAGCCGACGCTGCTGGAGACGTTCACGATCCGCGGCGACGGCGAGCGGCGCAGCAGGGGGAGCAGGGCGTTGGTGACGCGGATGACGCCGATCACGTTGGTCTCCACGGCCGCCCGTACCCGGTTCACGTCGACCGTGGTGGGCTCCTGCGGTCCGCCGCCGGTGATCCCCGCGTTGTTGACGAGCGCGTCGAGCCGCCCGACTCGCTCCTCCATCAGCCGAGCCGCCGCTGTCACGCTGTCGTCGTCGGTCACGTCCAGCGGCACGCCGAACGCGTCGGCTCCGGCCGCACGCAGCTTTTCCACAGCGGCCTCGCGCCGCTCCTCGTTCCGCGCGCCGATTCCGACGGACCAGCCGAGGGCGCCGAGCCCGGCGGCGATCTCGTACCCGATGCCCTTGTTGGCCCCGGTCACCAGCGCGACCGTGTGGTGGTTCACAGTGTTCGTCTCACTCATGACATCGATACTTCTCCCTCGCCGGGCAGGGCGTCCAAGACCGACCGGGTGTGCGGCGATACCGCCCGGGTATCGCTCCTGGCCGGCCCGGTTAGGCTGGCGGGGTGGAGACACGTGAGCTGCGGTACTTCGTCGCCGTCGCCGAGGAGCTGCACTTCGGCCGGGCCGCGCAGCGGCTCGGGATCGCCCAGCCCCCGCTGTCGCGGGCGATCGGCGGGCTCGAACGGCGCCTGGGCACCCTCCTGTTGGAGCGCGGCAGCCGGGGTGTCGCCCTGACCGGGGCAGGGGCGGTGCTGCTGCGGGAGGCGCGGGCGGCGCTGGACGCCGTCGAGGCCGCCGAACGGCGCACCCGCCGGGCCGCCCTCGCGGCGACCGGCCGCCCCGCCGTGGTCCTGGCCGCGAAAGCGGGCGCCTCCAGCGAACTGCTGGCGAAACTCCTCGACGCCTACGCCGCCGAGCCCGGCGCCGTCGCCGTGGACGTCGTGCTGTGCGGGCCGGGCGAGCAGGCACGGCTGCTGCACGACGGCCGGGCCGACGTGGCCCTGCTGCATCGGCCGTTCGACGACACGGCCGGTTTCGACACCGAGGACCTGCACTCCGAGGGGCAGGTCGCGATCCTCCCTGCGGGCCACCCTCTCAGCGCCCGCCCCCATGTGCAGCTTGCCGAGATCACGGACATCCCCGACCTGCCCCTGCCCCGCTGGCCCCGCTCCGACGGCACCTTCCCGGACGGCCCCGGACCGCAGGTGCGCGACCACACGCAACTCACCCAGCTCATCGCCCTCGGACGCGCCTGCGCGGTCGTGCCGGAGTCGGGCCGCACCGGACTGCGCGAGGACCTCACCGCCGTACCGGTCCCCGACGCCCCGCACGTCACCACGGTCATCGCCTGGCCCCCGCACAGCCGCTCGACGGCGGTCGCGGGACTGGTCCGCGCCGCCACTGCCCTGTGACCGACGGCGGTGAACGCCGGGAAACCGTGCGTCAGTCGTGACGTCCGCTCTTCACGGCCGCTGCGATCTGCCGGGCGGCCTGGACGGGGGTGAGGTGTGTGGTGTCGACGACTTCGGCCTCGGCGTGCAGCCACGTGCGGGCCGCCTCGGCGTAGGGCTTGAGGTACTGGAGGCGGAACGGGGAGTCGGGGCCGACTACGGTGTCGCCCGCGATGCGCCCGCGAAGGGTGTCCTGGTCGGCGTGGAGGACGAAGTGCCGAACATCTACGGCATGTCGGGCGAGGCCCGAGCTGATCTCGCGCCAGTACTGCTCGACCAGGACCGTCATGGGCATGATCAGGGTGCCTCCGGTGTACTCGAGGACGCGCCGGGCGGTCTCCACCACGAGTGGCCGCCACGGCGGCCAGTGCTGGAAGTTGTCCGTCGTGGGCAGGCCCGGTGTGATGTCCATGAGTGTCTCGCCGACTTTCTCGGCGTCGAACACCCTTGAGTCCGGGATCAGTTGCTGCACGAGTGCACTGGTCGTCGTCTTGCCCGCGCCGTGGGTGCCGTTGAGCCATACGATCACGGGCTTCACGCTACGCAACTGGATCGGGCGATGTCGGGTGTTCGCCTGACGGATGGCTTGAGCCGTATCGGCTCCGTCCGGAAGGGCGCGGCCACCCGCTCAGCCGGCCGGTGTGTTCCGTGTCGCCTCGCGTGCTTCGGTGAGGGCTCGCTGCCTGATGTCGCCGAACAGCTGGATCGTGGTGGCGGCCAGGACGTCGTCCCTGCCGATGGTCCGCCTGTCCCCGCTGCGGAGGGGCGGGTCCTGGACGGGACTCGCGAAAGACGGAGGTTCGCCCGGCGTCCCCAGGGTGACCGTACCGAAACGCTTGATCCCGCCCTCGCGGACGACCATGGCCGCGTCCCGGGCGAGGTGCGTCAGGAACACGCTCGCGATTCCGTCCAGGTCGCGGAGCATCACCGGGACAGCCGTCGCCCCCTGGCTCCGCAGCAACCTCTTGATCCCCGCCTCGAACCTGTGGGCGCCGACCACCGCACTCGGTTTGCGGGACCTGCTTCGCTCGGGAGAAGGCACGATGACACCTTCGGCGTCGTACAGGGCACCGGTCCCGTCCTTGAACGTCGGGCTGTGGCCGTACCACGTGTCCGCCACATCGATCTCGACGTTCCGGCCGATCGCCGAGAGAAGGTCCCCGGGGATCAGCTTCTTCCGGGCCTCCTCCGCCGCCGCTCTCCTCGCGCCGGCGATCATCTCCGTCAGCACTGTCCGCGTCACCGACGCGGCGGCCCACGCGGCCGACCGGGAGACGTGCATCGGGGTCACGTCCCTGAACACCGCTTTGACGAGAGAAGGTGCGAACGGCGCGACATCCATGGCCGAGGCGGTCTCGGGACCGGTGCGCTCAGGGCGTGCGGGCTGTGCGGTCATCGGAGGAAGCGCTCCCTGCTGTCGGAGTGATCGGAGGCCCACACCTCATCACGCAGCCCCGCTCTCTTCCCGCGGAATCAGCCACCTCCCGCATGCCCTCGCACCGTGCGGCACCTGCGTCCGTACGGATGGTCCGCCCCGGATCCGTGCGGGGGACGTGCGGATCCGGGGCGGTGCTGGGGCCCGCCGGCGCTGCCCGAAGGCGTCGGCGCCGGTCAGGGCGTCGTCGTCACTTGAAGGCGTGGACGTTGCGCTCGGCCCATCCGGCGAAGGAGCCGGCCGGGCGGCCGAGGATCCGCTCGACGTCGGGGCTGACCCGCTGCTCGGCGGGGAGCGGCGCGCCGAGGATGTCGAGGGTGCCGTCGATCACCGGCTCGGGCATGAACTGCGCCATGTGCTCGCGGGCCTGCTCGCGGGTCAGCTCCACGAAGCCCACCTGCTCGCCGAGGGCCTCGGCGAGCGCCGCAGCCTGCTCGCGCGGGGTCACGGCGGCCGGGCCGGTCAGCTCGTACGTCTGTCCGGAGTGGCCCTCGTCGCGCAGGACCACGGCGGCGACCGCGGAGATGTCCGCCGGGTCCACGACCGGCAGGGCCACGTCGGCGAACGGGGCGACCACCGCGCGCTGGGTGCGGACGGTCTCGATCCAGGCGTAGGCGTTGGAGGCGAAGCCGCCCGGGCGCAGGATCGTCCAGTCCAGGCCCGAGGAGCGTACGGCCTCCTCGAACTCCCGGAGCCGGCCGTGCGAGAGGGCGTCCGGGCGGGTGCCGTTGATCTGCGAGGAGAGCAGCACCACGCGCCGCACGCCGGCCTGCGCCGCCGCGGCCAGGACCTCGACGGCGGGTGCGCCGCCGCCGAGCAGTTCGCCGGCCAGCAGGATGAACAGGGCGTCCGCGCCGTCCAGGGCGGGGGCCAGGGTGACGGGATCGGCGAGGTCGGCGCGGACGTGCCGCGCTCCCTCCGGAAGGTCGTAGGAGAGGGGGCTGCGGGACACGGCGGTGACCTTCTCGCCCGCCGCGGTGAGCGCCTCGACGAGCGGACGGCCGACGTTTCCGGAGGCTCCGGTGACAACGATCATGACAACTCCAAAGGTGTTGAGAAGAGGGGTGGTTGGGCCCGGTGCTGTGTCTGCGACGTTAGCATCTTCCGTATAGTAGGTACCTAGAGGAAAGTGACTACCGGATCACCGCCTCATGGGCCGCTCCGTAGTTCGCCATGAGTGCCTGACCGAGGCGGGCCAGGTGCGCCCGTGCCCGGGGCGGGCCCACCACCTCGACCTGGGTCCCGAGACCCGCCAGCTGTGCGGCCAGCACTTCCAGCGACGGCCCCGCGGCCTCGATCTCCCGCCTGCCGTCCGCCAGCAGCCGGCCGATGCTCAGCCGCCCGCCGAACAGCCGCTGGAGCACGGGCAGGGTGTCCTGGTCGGCGTGTGCCGTGACCGTCGCCGCGAGCAGGCGGTCCTCCGGGCGGGCGGCGAGCGAGCGCCAGGCGGCGGCCAGGTCGAAGTCGGCGGGGCGGCGGACCGGCTCGTCCGTCGGCTCGGCGGAGGTCACCCGGCCCAGCCGGAAGGAGCGCAGGCCGTCCGCGGTGCCCGCCACCATGTGCCAGTGGCCCGCCTTGAGGACCAGCCCGAGCGGGTCCACGACGCGCTCGTGCGGCTCGTCGCCGGGGCGGGCGTAGCCGAGCCGGACCCGTACGCCGTCCAGCACCGCGCGCTCCAGGACCGTGCGGTGCGGGCCGACCGCTGTCATGGCGGTGCCCGACCAGTCCAGCTCGTCGACGATCCGCGCCCGGGACGCCGCCTCGGCCTGCGGGCGCAGCGGTTCCGGCACCGCGCGCAGTAACTTCCGCAAGGCGGCACGCAGTTCAGGGGAGGCCCCCGACGAGCCCGCGGCCAGGAACAGTGCCTGCACCTCCGGTGAGGTGAGTCCGGTCAGGTCCGTGCGCGCTCCGCCGACCAGCCGCCAGCCGCCGCCCCGGCCGCGCTGCGCGTAGACCGGGACGCCGGAGGCGGTCAGCGCCTCCAGGTCGCGTCGTGCGGTGCGCTCGGAGACCTCCAGCTCCGCGGCGAGCTCCGCGGCGGTCACCAGGCCGCGCGCCTGGAGGAACAACAGAGCCGCCACCAACCGGTCAGCTCGCATCAGTGATGCAGCCTTTCGTGGAAAGTGGCCGGGGGATGGCCTGTTTGGTCGGAAGACTCGATGGCATGACGAACCCGAACCCGATGGACACCCCTGCCACGCCGGCCCCCGCTGACCCCCGCACCGGTCTGCTGAAGGCCGTCGACCTGGCGGGTGAGGTGCTCGCCGCCGTGCGGCCGGAGCACTACGACAACGCCACGCCCTGTCCGGACTACTCGGTGCGCCAGCTCTCCAACCACCTTGTCTCGGTGCTCCGCAGGGTCGCCGTCATCGGCGCCGGCGGGCAGTTCTTCAGCGTCCCGCACTTCGCCGAGGACGTCGCCGACGGCGCCTGGGACGAGGCCTGGGCGGCCGGTGCGAAGGAGCTGACGTCCGTCTGGAGCGACCCGGCGATCCTGGGCCGGGAGATCGGCCTGCCGTGGGGCCCCGTCCCCGGCGCCGTCGCCGCGGTCATCTACACCAACGAGTTCGTGCTGCACACCTGGGACCTGGCCAAGGCGACCGGCCAGAGCCCGGAGTGGGACGAGAGCGTCCTGGCCGGCCCGCTGGCCGCGATGCACCGTGCCGTGCCCCGCGAACCACGCGGCGGCCAGGTGCCGTTCGGCCCCGTCGTGGACGTTCCGGAGGACGCCCCGGCCATCGACCGCCTGGTCGGCTGGTACGGCCGGAAGCCCTGAGCCCGTCGCCTCCGTCCCTCCCGCGGGAGGGACGCCCCGCGAGGCCGCCGGACCCCGTTGTCCGGCGGCCTCGCGCGTGTGCCCGCCCGTTCTCGCGGAGGCCTGGGGGAGGGGCGCCCGGGATCGGGCGGGCGGTCGGTGCGGCATCGTCGGACGAGGGCCGTCAGGCGGTGCCGATGGACTGCGGGAAGCGGAAGAACCGGTTCGGGTCGTACTTGGCCTTGACGCGGGTCAGCCGCGCGTAGTTCTCGGCGTAGTACGACGTCTTCCAGTCGGTCAGCGACGGGTCCATCCAGTTCTGGTAGGTCTCGCCGTTCGACAGCGGGTCGATCGTGGCGAAGCCGTTGTCGATCCAGGAGTTCGCCACCGCCTTGGCCTCGTCGGTCACCTGGGCCGGGTCGTTGATCAGGACCCGGTAGTTGACCGAGAAGAGCGAGTCCCGGTGCACGTACGCCGTCGCGGTGCGCGAGATGTCGTTGGCGGCGCCGCCGAAGAAGTGGAAGTCCAGGTAACGCGCCTGGCCCGCCCTGCGGTTGGCGTCGAAGGCGGTCATCACGTCCGCCCAGCCGGCGGCGGAGTAGGGCTCGCTGCCCATGCGGGTGCGCTCCAGGCCGTAGGCCGGGCGGGAGAGGGTGCCCTCGGGGGTCTTCCCGGAGCGCTGGCACTGGGCCTCGGTGAGAGTGGCACAGCCGAAGATCATCATCATCAGCTGCTGGTACGTCATGACACCGTCCTGACGCTGCAGCGGGGCGCCGGTCAGCGCGAGCAACCGGGCCGTCTCACCGGCGAGTTCGGTGGGTGTGCCGCGGGAGGCGAGGAAGACGTTGGCCTGCGGCACCGAGCCGGGCGCGGCGTCGGGCTGCACCACGTAGGCGCCGCCGCCGATCGTGCGCGGGGCGTCCACCAGCCACCGGGCCACACCGTCGAGGACGTCGGCCATCCGGTCGTAGGGGAAGATCAGGTTGCTGATGGCCGTCTGGTCGCCGCTGTGCGGGGTGACCGTGAACTTCGTGACGATGCCGAAGTTGCCGCCTCCGCCGCCGCGCAGGGCCCAGAACAGGTCGGTGTTCTGCTGTGCCGACGCGGTCACCACGCGGCCGTCGGCGAGCACCACCTGTGCGGAGGTCACCGCGTCGCAGGCCATGCCCGTCGGCCGGGTCAGGAAGCCGAAGCCGCCGCCCTGGAGGAAGCCGCCGGCGCACACGGTCGGACAGCCGCCCTCGCTGACCACCAGGTGGTGCGGGGCGAGCGCGTTGAGGATGTTGACGTTCTGGGCGCCCGGGCCGATCTCCACCGACGAGGCGCTCTGCACCGTCACGGCGTTCAGCCGGGACACGTCGATGACCATGCCGGGGGTCGTGGACCAGCCGCCGTAGTTGTGGCCGCCGCTGCGGACCGCCGTGCGGACGCCGTAATCCTGGGCGAAGCGCACGCAGGCCGAGACGTCCGCCGCGCTCGCGCAGTAGGCGACCGCCTGCGGGTTGACGGAGTCGAACTGCCCGAGCTCCACCTGGCGGGCGACCGTGTAGTACGGGTCGGTGGGCAGCACCAGCTTGCCCGAGAGCTTGCTCGCGAGCCGGCTCCACGGCGTCGTCGAGCCTTCGGCGGCGACGGAGGCCGCGGGTACGAGGGCGAGGCCGGCGGCGGTGCCGGCGCTGAGCAGGGTTCTACGACTGATCACACGGTGTCCCAGAGTCGAAGCGGTCGGGTGCTGAGAAGTCGGTGCATGGGCCCGCACGGGGACGGGCGCACGGGGGTTGGCGCCAGGCCCCGTGCGGGCCGGTCGGAGGGGGTGAGCGCGCGTGCCGGGCCGCGGGGCAGGGGCGACACCTTCGCGACACGCCCCGGGGTTCAGGAGACCTTGCGGCCGCGCGCGGCGGACTTGACGACGCCCTTGAGCATCGAGCGGCCCAGGTCGCGCATCTCCTTGGGGCCGTTGGTGCTCGCCCACCACATGAACTTGATCATCGTGGGCGTGGTGGCCCGGTAGAAGCGGTGGTCCTCGCCGTCCTTCCAGCCGAACGGCGTGTTGACCGACTCGCAGTCGTTGATGGCCTGGAAGACGATGTCGGCCGCCTTGTCGCCGTCGATCTCACCGGCCTCGTACTTCAGGCACGTCTCGTGCGTGACGTCGAGCAGGTGCTTGAAGGCGTGGCTGTCCGGCCACCACAGGCCCGGGTAGGGGGCGTTCTCCATCTCCCGGAAGTGCCGGTCGTCGCCGTCCAGGGAGAACTCCTGGCGGGCCTGGATCTGCCGCATGGTGGCGGGCGTGGTGAAGCAGGCCCAGACCCTGAACACGGCGTTCCAGAGCCGGAAGTGGGAGAACGCGATGTAGGAGCTGTTGACGATCATGTCGTTGTACGTCAGCAGCCCCTGCTCCAGGCGCTCGACGTACTCGAAGCGCTTGGCGGAGAAGTCGTCGTCGCGCAGCGCCTCCAGGACGCGGTAGCACAGGGCGTCCACGACCTCGAAGGTGTTGGACAGGCCGCGCGAGTACAGCGGGTCGACGAAACCGGCGGCGTGCGACATCAGGCACCAGCGGTCGCCGACCGTCTGCTTGGACGAGTACTGGATACGGTCCGGCGTGGACACCCACTCACGCACCCGCCGCGCGCCCTCGAACTGGCGCTTCACGGCCGGGTACGTGTCGAGGTAGTGGTTGAACTCCTCGTCCGGGGTCATGTCCTCGGGCTGCGGGTACAGCCGCTCGTCGAAGGTGAGGCCGACGCTGCAGACGGGGTTGCGGGAGTCCTCGTAGTTGTCGAACGGGATGATCCAGAACCAGCCGCGCTCGATCAGGTGGTGCAGGGTGCCGCCGTGGAACGGGGACTCCGCCGGCGGCCGCAGCGCCTCGGGGTAGTTGCACACGTCGTCGTACGGCTTGATGCCGACGTAGTGCGTGAACAGCGAGCGTGCGTGGTGCTTGATCCGCGAGGGCTTCTCCCGCAGGTCGAACTTCTGGGCGAGCGGCGAGCGGAAACCACTGGCGTCGATGAGGTACTTGGCGCGGAAGACCTCGCCGCTCTGGCCCGTGACGGTGACGCCGTCGTCGTCGAAGTCGAGGTCGGTGGCGCGCCAGTTCTGGCGCAGGGTGCAGCCGTACTTGGCGGCGACGTTGAAGTAGTAGGTGTCGGTGTCCTGGCGGAACATGTGCGTCGCTTCGGTGAGCATCTTCGGGATGACGAACATCGTCGCCTCGCGCGGGTCCGGCTCCCGGTCGGGGACGTGCCGTACGAATCCGAAGCTCTGCTTCCTGCCGTGGTGGGCGCCGATGTACTTGGTGACGGCCTTGACGTCGAGCAGGTGCTTGATCTCGGGGACGTCGTACCGCACGGCGAGGATGTGCAGCCACTCCACGAGCTGCGGGTTCTGTGACTCGCCGACCGCGAACCGCGGATGCTGGCCGGCGTCGACGAGCACGACTTTCGCGCCCTGCCGGGCCAGGATCGCGCCGGTGATCGAGCCGCCGATCCCGGCGCCCAGGATGACGACGTCGCACTCGGTCCACTCGCCGGCCTTCGGCGCCCTCTTCTGTGTGTCGGTCTTGGTGGGCATCTTCGTCTCGGCCTTGCCGGTCAACTCGGAACTCCTCTTCTGACGAACGGGCGGCGCACCTCGTCGGCGCCGGTCGTGGGGGAACGGGCTGCGGTTCTGCAGCGCCCCGAGGGGCGCGCGGGGCCCGTATCGATGTGCGGCTACCGCCGCGTGGGCGCGACCAGCCACCACGGATCCGCAGATGACCGACGGCCTGTCGCGGCCTTCCCGTCGCGGCCTCCCCGCGGGGCGCTTACGCGCCGAACCAGCGCTCGAGGGCTTCGGTCAGTCCCTCGGCGGAGCCGTCCTTCCCGACCCAGGCGATGTAGCCGTCGGGACGCACGAGCAGGTCGGCGGCCGGGGCGTCGGGGTCGGGCCGGGAGGCGGCGACCACGTCGACACGGTCGGACCATCCTGCGGCGGCCGCGGTGAGGGCCTCGCCACCCCGCAGGTTCAGCAGCAACGGGCGGCCACGGCTGAGCAGTTCGTACGTGCTCGTCTTCTCGTCCCCGGCCAGCAGCTCCTGGTCGGGCAGCCGGCGGCCGAGCAGCGGGTGTCCGCCCTCGCCCATGTCATAGGCGATGTCCAGGCCCGTGACCAGGCCGACCAGGTGGCGGCGGACCTCCTCGATGCCGACCAGCTCGCCGAAGAGTTCCCGCAGCGGCTGCATCTCGGGGCCGCCGAGGTACAGCGAGCGCTGCACGAGGGTGTTGGCGACGATGCGGGCGCCGACGGGGTGCCGCTCGGAGTGGTAGGTGTCCAGCAGCCCCTCGGGCGCGTATCCCTTGATCGCCGCGGCCAGCTTCCAGCCGAGGTTGACCACGTCGCCGACGCCGGCGCTGATGCCCTGGGCGCCGATGGGCAGATGGATGTGGGCGGCGTCGCCCGCGAGGAAGACCCGGCCCTTGCGGTACTCGGCGGCCTGGCGGCTGGCGTCGGTGAAGTAGCTGCTCCACAGCGGCCGGTAGCCGGTGATGTCCTCGCCGGTGACGCGCTGGAAGGAGGCGGCGACCTCGGGGAAGGTGGGCGGCTCCTGGGTCGGGCGGACGCCGGCGCCGCGTTCGAAGACGACGACGCGGGTGGCCTGCGGGCCGAGCGGGAGCACCACGACCATGCCGGACTCGCCGACCTCGCCGGTCGGGCGGATGCGCAGCTCGTTGGTGGCGACGTCGGCCATCAGCATCTCGATGGTGGCGCTGGTGCCGGGGAAGTCGACGCCGGCCAGGCGGCGCACGGTGGAGCGGGCGCCGTCGCAGCCGACCAGGTAGGGAGCGCGCAGCGTCTCGACGCCGGCGGCGGAGGTGACCTCCACCGTGACGCCCGTGTCGTCCTGGGTCATGCCGACGACCTCGTGCCCGCGGCGGATCTCGGCGCCGAGGCCGGCGGCCCAGGCGTGGAGAATGGCCTCGGTCCGCGACTGCGGAACACCCCGTACGCCGAAATTACCGCCCTCGATGATGCGATAGTCGATGGGCAGTCCACCGAAATGCCCGAAGGGTATCGTCTCGAGTTCGCCGAATTTGTCGAGAAGTCCGCGCTGGCCGAACTCCTCGATCGTGCGAGCGGAGAATCCGAGTGCCCGGGACTGCTGCATGGGCTCGGTCAGGCGGTCGAGCACGACCACCGACAGTCCGGACAGGCGGAGTTCACCGGCGAGCATCAAGCCGGCAGGGCCGGCGCCGGCGACGATCACATCGGCATGAAAACGGTCCATGTTTCCTCTCCCAGTGGATTTTTCACCAGTATTCCGGGGGAGTGAGGGAATCTGAACGGCCGCAAGTACAGGTCTGTGACAAATTGCGTCAGAGGTTCTGCAGCCGGAGCGGGCGGTGGAAATGGGTGAGGGTGCCGGAAGACTTCCGGCACCCTCGGGGCGGTTCGGCACGGGATCGGCGGCCCGGGATCAGATCAGGCCCATCACCTTGTCGACCTGGATCTCGATCACGACCAGGCCCGGCGGTTCGGGCGGCGGTGACCAGTACCGCTTGGCGTACCGCCGCACCCCCTCCTGGACCCGTAACGGGTCGTCGTGGACGGTGGCGGCGCCTTCCAGGGTGAGCCAGTGGGGCCCCGCCGTCTGGCAGAGGGAGACCCGGCCGCCGGGTGCGGCCAGCACGTTTCTGGCCTTGCGCCGGCTCACCGCGGTCATGACCCGTGCCAGACCCGCGTCGCCGTCCCAGGTGAAGCGCACGGGCGTCACATGGGGCGTGCCGTCGGGGCGGAGGGTGGTGAAGGTGCACAGGTGGTTCTCGGCGAGGAAGCCCTCGGCCGCGGAGGACAGATGCGGTGACGTCGGCATGGCGGGTCTTCCTGTCTCAGGCGTGGGCGGGGCCGGCGGCCGGCTGTTCCGACGCCCTGGTGAAGGGCAGCAGGATCAGCGTGAGCACCAGGCCCGCCGCGGCGAAGCAGGCGCCCGCGAGGAACGCGTCGTGGAAGACCTCGGTGCGCGCCTCGGTCACCCGCGCGGGCACCCCGTCCGCCCACTTCGTCAGCTCGTCGACCTTGCGGAAGGCGTAGGTGGCGGCCACGGCCAGGCCCAGGGCGCCGCCCACCTCCTGCGCCGTGTTGATCAGGCCGGCGGACAGACCGGACTCGTCCTCGTCGGTGCCCGAGAAAGCGGCGACCTGCACCGGCACGAACGACAGACCGAGACCCAGGCCGGAGATCAGGAAGGCGGGCAGCAGGTCCACGAGGTAGGAGGCGTCGGAGGGGGCCCGCCACAGCAGGAACATGCCCACGCTGGTCAGGGTCAGGCCGGTCATCAGCACCGGCTTGGCCGCGACCTTGGTGACCAGCTGGGAGGCGATGCCCGCGCCCACGGCGACGATCACGGCGAGCGGGACGTAGGCCAGACCGGTCTTCAGGGCCGACCAGTTGAGGACCTGCTGCATGAACAGGCTGGCGAAGAAGAACAGCGTGACGCAGGTGCCGAGCAGCAGCACGGCGACGACGTTGGAGGCCCGCAGCGACTTGCGCTTGAACACCTGGAGCGGAATCAGCGGAGCCTCGGCGCGGCGCTCGATCAGCAGGAACGAGATGAGCAGGACCGCGGAGAGGGCGAAGCCGCCGTAGACGCGGGCCATCGGCACGTCGGAGTCGTCGACGGTCTGGCCGAGGCTGAAGATCAGCAGCACGAGACCGGCGGTCAGCGTCACCGCGCCGGCGACGTCGAAGGACTTGCTGCGCTCGGCCGCACGGCTCTCGGCGACGATCTTGGGGGCGATCAGGGCGCAGACCAGGCCGATCGGCACGTTGACGAAGAAGATCCAGCGCCAGCCCGGACCGTCGGTGAGCAGACCGCCCAGGGTGACGCCGGCGACGGCGGCGATACCGCTGAGCGCGCCCCAGGCGCCGAGGGCCTTGTTGCGCTCGGCGCCCTCCTCGAAGTTGTTGGCGAGCAGGGACAGCGCGGCGGTCGCGATGAACGCGGCACCGAGGCCCTGGGCGCCGCGCGCCACGATCAGCATGGCCGCGCTCTGCCCGAACCCGGCGAGCAGCGAGGCGAGGGCGAACAGGACCAGGCCGGTCTGCAGCATCCGGCGGCGGCCGAAGGCGTCGGCCAGCCGGCCGGCCAGCAGCAGGAAGCCGCCGAGCAGCATGCCGTACGTGGTGACGATGTACTGCAGGGACGTCTGGGAGATGTTCAGCTCGTCCTCGATGGTCGGCAGGGCCACGTTGACGATCGACACGTCGAGGAAGGTCATGAAGCCGGCCAGGCACAGGAACGCCAGGATGAGTCCCGGGCGGCGCGGCGGCTCCGTTTCGGCGGTGTGGCGGGGAAGGCGCATCGACTCTTGGGTCGACATGTCGCTCCTAAGGGGATGTGAAGGAAGGGGTCCGTAGGACGGGAAGTACGGCTTGATCAGGGACGGGACAGCCGCACGGAAGGACAAGGCGCGGGACCGGGAGCGGAGGGCCGCTCACCGTCTTCTGGGAAGCTAGCATCCTGGGTAAAGTAGGTACCTAGAGGAAAGTGACTTCCTGGGAGGGTTCGAATGGGAGACAGCACCGGCGCCATGGGCGCCACCACGCTCGGCGGGAAGGTCGACTCGGAGCTGGCGTGCCCGGTCTCGCCGGTGGTCGACATCGTCTTCAGTCGCTGGACGACGCCGATCCTGTGGACGTTGAACGAGTTCGGGCGGCAGCGTTTCGTCCAGCTCCAGCGCAACATCCGCACCATCACGCCGAAGGTGCTCACCCAGCGGCTGCGCCAGATGGAGCGCGACGGCCTGGTGGTGCGCACGTACCACCCCGAGGTGCCGCCCCGGGTGGAGTACGAGATCAGCGAGCTCGGCCGCAGCCTGGCGCCGATCTTCGCCCACCTCGCCGAGTGGTCCACGGAGAACCTCCGCAAGGTCGAGCGGGCCAGGCGGGAGTTCGACGAGGCCGACGAGCAGATGCCGGCGCCGCGCTGAGGTGCGCCCGGCGCCGCCCTCACCCACGGGCGGGCTCCGGGACGTCGCTGTCGAGGACGCGCATGGCGCCCTTGTAGAAGACCAGCGGGTCGGCCTCCTCCCCGGAGGAGCCCAGGGCGGTGACCTCGCCGACCACGATGGCGTGGTCGCCGCCGTCGTACTCCTCGGCGAGACGGCATTCGAGGAACGCCAGGGCGTCGGTGAGAACGGGCAGCCCGTTCGCGGAGCGGTGGTGCGGGACGTCCGCCAACCGGGCCGACTCGCGGCCCGAGAACTTCCAGGCGAGCCCCGCCTGACTGTGCGTCAGGAAGTTCACCACGAAGCCCCGGGAGCGCTGAAGGACCGGGCGCAGCCGGGACTGCCGGTGCAGGCAGAACAGCACCAGCGGCGGCTGCAGCGAGACGGACGTGAAGGAGTTCACCGTGGTGGCGGCGCTGCCCTCGGGGCCGCCGGTGGTGATGACGGTGACGCCGGTGGCGAAGTTGCCGCACACCGTGCGCAGCGCACGGCCGTCGACCGGCGGTTGCGGCAGGTGTCTGCCGTGCTGGGACAATGGCTGTACGGGTGTCACGAGAGCCCCCTCGTCAGGTGTGCGGCGCGGTCGCGTCCGCGGCGGTCGTACGAACCTTCCGGGTCTCGCCGGCCGTGAGGTGCTCGCGCCGGGACAGCAGCGGGGCCGCCATCGCCGTCGTCACGAGGGCCATGATCACCAGGATGGTGAACATCCGGCCGTCCAGCACTCCGAGGCTCACGGCGGCGTTGAGGATGATGAGTTCGGTCAGGCCACGCGTGTTCATCAGCACGCCCAGGTCCTTGGCCTCGCGCCAGGACAGACCGAAGAGCCGGGCCGGGACGATCGCGCCCAGCAGCTTGCCGGCGCAGGCCACGCCGACGACCAGGAACAGGGCCAGGTAGTCGGTCGCCGTCAGCGCGCCGAGGTCGACACCGAGGCCGGTGACGATGAAGAACACCGGCAGGAGCACGACGCTGACGTCGTCCAACGGCCGGCGCAGGTGCGCCGCGAGCACCCGCCGGGGTTCGCGCGGCATGACGAAGCCGAAGAGGAACGCGCCGAAGATCTGGTGGATGCCGATCCACGAGGTCAGCCACGACGAGGCGAACACCCCGGCGCACAGCACCGCGAGCAGCACGTTCCAGCGCTCCATGGCGGCCCACCGCCACACCAGCCGGGACACCAGCGGCCGCACCACCACGAACATCAGCGCCACGTAGACGACGCTGAGCGCCCCGATCCGGGCCAGGCCCGCGTAGTCGCCGTCCGAGCTGACCAGCGCCGACACATACGCCAGCAGACACCAGGCAAGGACGTCGTCGATCGCGGCGCTGGCCAGCGACAGCGCGCCGACCCGGGTGTCCATCAGCCGGTTCTCGGACAGGATCCGCGCCAGCACCGGGAACGCCGTCACGGACATCGCGGTGCCCATGAAGGTGGAGAACGCGCTGAAGGAGATGTGGTGTCCGGCCACCGTGTCGTGATGCGGATACAGGACGACCGCCGCGGCGACGCCCAGCCCGAAGGCGAGCACGATGGACGACAGCGAGACACCGGCCGCGAGACGCGCGTACGGGCGTATCACCCGCCGCTCGAACTCCCAGCCCACCACGAACATGAACAGGACCAGGCCGACCTGGGAGACCGCCGACAGCAGCGGACGGACGTCGGCCGGGAAGAGCGCTCCCGTCGGATCGCCGGGCAGCAGGCCGAGGAGGCTCGGGCCCAGGACGATGCCCGCGGTGATCTCGCCGATCACCTTGGGCTGCCCCAGCTTCCGGGCCAGGGCCCCGAGAGCGGCGCCGACCAGCAGGATCACGCCGATGTCCAGCAGCATGGTCGCGATCTGCTGCTCCTTGATCCCGGCCGCCAGCGCGGTCATCCGGCGCCACCCGGAACGGGCGGGCTGCCTGTCGACCACACCAGCCGGAACGACAGCTCCGTCAGCCGCCAGCCCCGCTCGGTGCGCCGGGCCGCGCCGTGCACGAGGGTGCCGGCGACGAACAGCGGATCGCCGGGTGTGTCCGCGTGGTGTACGTGGGTGGAGACCAGGTTGGCGCGCAGGACCGCCCGGTCCTCGCCGGTGAGGTCGACGACCGCGGGAGAGTTGAGGTGCTGGGTGCGCGCGAAGGCCTCCAGTGACTTGCGGTGCCAGTCGGCGAGTCCCTCGACGCCCTCGTGCCGGGCCATCGGGAACTCGACGCGGGCGTCGTCGCTGAACAGCGCCCGCGCCCACGCGTCGTCGAGTTTCTCCTCGTCGAGGTCGATGAGATATCGGTCCAGCAGGGTGCTGATTTCGGCTGCTGACGTGACGGAATTCATCGCTCGATCATCGCGCGCGGGCCATTGGTTGCCCAGGGCACTTGTCGAAGACCTGACGTAGCTGCCGAAGATCTGACGCGGGCGGCAAAGACCTGACAATCCACGCGCAGTCCTGAACACAATGACCTTCAACCCGACTTGTCGGCTTGCCATGCTGATCGGGAAGCACCGACCCGGCAATTACGAGTTCTGCTTCTTTCACCAACCGATCGACCGGAAGAGAAGAGAGAATGCCGAAGATCGCAGCCGATGGTAAGAACCTGACCGTCCTCAACCTGTTCTCGACCGACTCCGCCGAGAAGCAGGACAGCCTGCTCGCCGCGATGCGCGAGATCGTCGACGCCGCGGCCTACGAGGGCTGGCAGTCCAGCACCGTGCACAGCGGGCAGACCAAGTTCGGCACCGCCAACTTCATCCAGTGGCGCTCCACCGAGGATCTGGAGGCCCGTTACGCCGGTGAGGAGTTCAAGCACCGCACGCTGCCGCTGTTCGGTGAGATCACCACGGCGATCCGGCTGCTGCAGAACGAGGTGGTCTTCACCCAGCAGAAGCCGGGCGCCGGCGAGACCGAGATCGGGCCGGACCGCGACGACTACACGGCCATCGACCTGTACGGCGTCACCGAGAAGCACCAGGACGACCTGGTCGAGGCCCTCGGCCCCGCCCAGGACTGGCTGCAGAAGGTCCCGGGGTACCGCAGCCACACGGTGCTGCGCGGCCTGCGCGGGCGTGGCATCGAGGGCAAGTGGGTCGTCGTCTACTCGCAGTGGGACAGCAAGGAGGCCTACGACGCATTCCTCGATCAGCCGGGCGCCGAGCGGTCGGCGGAGCGGCAGAAGACCGACGCCCGGGTGGACGCGCTGGCCGTCTGGCGGGACTCCAACACCTACCGCGTGGTGCACACCCGCTCTGCGGGCGAGTGACGGCCCGGGCCGTCAGCCCGAGGTGCGTGGCGCCGACGGGGCACGGCCCGGTGTGGGGTGCACATGCGCGTACTGGTGATCGATCCCGATGACAGGACCGCCGAGCCGCTGGTCTGCCGCCTGGTGCGCAACGGCCACCAGGTCCGGCGGGCCCGTACCGGGCGGGCGGGCCTGATGGCCTGGGAGCAGGCCGAAGTCGTCCTGCTCGAACTGGAGTTGCCGGATCTCGACGGACTCGAGATGTGCGCCGAGATCCGGGCCCGGGGCAACACACCGCTGATCACCTTCACCAGCCGGGACTCCGAGCTGGACCGGGTGCTCAGTCTGCGGTCGGGTGCGGACGACTGTCTGGTGAAGCCCTACGGGTTCCGGGAGCTGATCGCCCGGATGAACGCGGTGACGCGACGCGTCGCCACGGGCGGTGGTCCGGCCGGCGTGTCCTGCGGGACGCTCCGCCTGGACCCCGGCGCGCGGGAGGCATGGCTGGCGGAGCAGCCCCTGGAGCTGACCCGCAAGGAGTTCGACATCCTCCTGCTGCTGGCCTCGGTGCCCGAGACGGTGATCTCACGCAAGGACCTGATCGCGGCGGTCTGGCCGGATGACTGGGCCATCTCCACCCGCACGGTGGACACCCATGTCAGCGCCCTGCGCGCCAAGCTCGGCGAGGGCTGGATCACCACGGTCCGAGGCGTGGGCTACCGCCTGGAGGACACGTCCCGCACCACCTCGCTACCGGGCCGTGCGGGGCCCGGCGAGAGGGGCGGCCGGCCGGATCCCCTTGCGGGGATGGCGGGTTGAGGGTGGCAGCGCTGCCGCGGGAGCCCGGCCTCAGGACAGGCCGGGCGTCCGCGTCTCGCAGGCGGTTCTGCGAAGAGCGGCGGCCGGCGGGCGGCGGGCCGGCTCGGACTCGGCCGGCGCCCGCATCACGCCGCCGGGCTCCCGGCCGGCCCGCCGCCGGCCCGGCCAGGAGCCCGATCGGCAGGGGGCGGTGCCGGTTCGCCGTGCCCCGACGTGTTCTGCCGAGCCGTACCGAGCCTGCCGTGCAGCCGGTCGACCGCCCGGCGGGGCGGTCAGGAGGCGTTGTCCTCCCCCTCCGGGCAGGTGCCGCCCTCCCCTTCCGGGGTGCAGTCGTGCTCCTCGTCGGCCGGTGCGCCCTCCTCCTCCGGGTCTGCGGCGCGGGACGCGAGAAGCGAGGCGGCCCGGTCGGGGGTCAGCTCCAGCGTCGGGAGGATCTGCGGCATCGCGATGCTCGGCAGCAGGTGGCGGAACATGGCGATCACCCGGCCCGTCAGGTCCTTGCGCTGACACAGCACCTGGGACGTCCACTGGATGCCGGTGAAGGACCCGGAGAGCAACTCCGCCGTCTCCGCCGGATCGACGTGCGGCAGCAACTCCCCGCGCGCACGCGCCTCGACGAGTACCTCTGTCAGCCGCTCCACCCAGGACTGGAACGGTCTGCCGTGGAACGGGTTGTTGCCCTCGGCGCTCTCGCTCCACTGGTCCATGGCCAGACCCACGCTGGCCCGGGTCAGCGGGTCGTGCTGCAGCCGGTGGGCGAACAGCAGGCCCTGGTCGACCAGTTCCTGCAGCTTCGTGCGCTGCGGAGGCAACGGCCCCAGCTCCAGCTGTGCCGCTATCACCCCGAGGGCCAGATCCTCCTTGGAGGTGAAGTGGAAGTACAACGCCCCCTTGGTGACGTCGGCCCGCGCGATGATCTCCGTGATCGTGGCCGTGCTGTAGCCCCGTTCGTCGAACACCTCGGCCGCCGCGAGCAGGATCGACGTGCGGGTCTGGATTGCTCGTGCTTGACGTGCCATGCCACCGTGCCTGTTTCTATGTCAGAGCTTGGTCAGGTCCCCGCGCAAAGAGAACCGGACTGCCAGTCTTTTGTCGAGAGGGGAGCGATCCCCGCATGTATCGACTCAGGGGGCAAACCATGTCTGATGGCGTCATATCCGTGGTCAACCGTTTTGCCGGTGTTCACCCCGTTCTGGACCCGGCCCCGGAACGCTCCGACCGCACCACCGTGGCCCACCCCGCACCCCAGACCGGTCTGCTCGCCGGGCGACCCCCGACGATTCCCTCCGACCTCACCGCCGCGGAGCTCACAAACCGAACCGACTCCCCGGTTCTTACGCCGGGCGGCCTGGCCACCGGCCCGCTCTGCCACCGTCCGGATCGGGAGGACCGCTTCCCCGTCGACTGGCTGCGCCTCGCCGAGCACCGCTTCCTGGTCTCGGTCGACTGGCCCGCCGCACACCGCTTCTTCGCCCCGCTGCCCGGCGGCCGCCAGGATCCGCTGCTCGTCGCCGAGACCACCCGGCAGGCGACGATGATGCTGGCCCACGCCGAGTTCGGCGTCCCCCTCGACGACCGGTTCGTGATGCGCGAGATCGGATACCGGCTCGAGACACCGGACTTCACCGTGGACAGCGCCTCGGGCGCGATCGACGTCGTGGTCGAGTGCTCCGACGTCCGGATGCGCGCCGGCCGCCTCGTCGGCATGCGGGTCGACCTGACCTTTGAGCGGCTGGGCCGCGTGCTCGCCACCAGCATGGGCATCCTGATCTGCACCTCCGCCCGCGTCTACCGCAGACTGCGCGGGGAGCAGATGTCCGCGCCGAGCCGTCCGGTGCCCCTGCTCCCCGCGGTCGCCCCGCACGAGGCCGGCCGCGACGACCGCAAGGACGTCGTCCTCGCACTGTCCAAGCACCGCCCCGGCTGGCGGCTCCGCCTCGACACCACGCACCCCACCCTCTTCGCCCGCCCGAACGACCACGTCCCCGGCATGGTGCTGCTGGAAGCCGCCCGGCAGGCCGCCACCGCGCTCACGCCCGGGCACGACTTCCACCCCGCGTCGATGCGGATCTCCTTCGACAAGTACTGCGAACTGGCCGAGCCCTGCTGGATACTGGCCCGGCACGACCTGTGCCCGGAGCAGGGAGCGGTGCTGCGCGTACAGGGCGTCCAGGGCGAGGAACCCGTCTTCACCGCGACCCTGGGCGGCGCCGCACGGGGAAGCAGGTGAGCCGGCACCTCCTGGTGACGGGTTCCGGCGGTTTCGTCGGCGGACACGTGGTCGCCGCGGCCCGCGCCGCGGCGGGCGTCCGGTTGCGCCTGCTGGTCCGCGCCCTGCCGCCCGCGGCCGACCCGCCGCCGGCCCACGGCCCGCCGCTCCCGGGCGGCGTCCCGGTCGAGTACGTACGGGCCGACCTCACGGACCCCGGCTCCCTGCGGGGTGTCTGCGACGGCGTCGACGCGGTCGTCCACTGCGCCGGCCAGGTCGGCGGCGACCGCCGGCAGCTGCGGCGGGTCAACGACCTCGGCACGGCCGCCCTGGTCGAGGAGGCCCGGCGGGCCGGGGCCGAACGGTTCGTGCACCTGAGCACGGCGGCGGTGCACGGCCGGGGCCCCTTCAGAGGGGTGCGGCCCGGACAGGCGCCGATCGCGCCGGGCTCGGACACCAGCCGGACGAGAGCGGCGGCCGAGCGCCACGTGCTCGCGGCGGGCGGCACGGTGCTGCGCCCCCATCTGGTGTACGGCGCGGGGGACCGCTGGGTGGCGCCCGGCGTGCTGACTCTGCTGCGGGCGCTCGGGGGCCGGCCGCAGGGCCGGCTCGGACGGCAGTCGATGATCGACGCCGCGAGTCTGGGGGACGTGCTGCTCGCGGCCGCGCTGGCGCCGGCGGGCCGTGCGGGGCGTGTCCACTTCGTCAACCACCCGGATCCCGTATTCGGTGAGCACCTGCTCGCGGCGGTCGCCGAGGCGCACGGTCTCCTTCCGGAGGCCCTGCCCGGCGTCCCGGCCGACATCGTCCGTGCCCGGCTCCGCGACCACCCGCTCGCCCGGCATCACCTCGAACTGCTGGCGGTGGACCACTGGTTCACGGACGACGCGGTCTGGACCGAGCTCGGCTGCGACCCCGGAGCGGGGTTCGCCGAGCGGTTCCGCCGCCACGCCGGCCCGTACCGGGACCCTCGGCCGGTTCCGGACCCGTCAGCGGGCCCGGCTCACCTCGCCCTGGAGGCCACCACCTCCCTGCCGACGCCGTTCTCCGGGACGTAGGGCAGGTAACGCGAGGCGGTCACCGCGTGGTCGACCACGTCGTCCGTCCCGCCGGGGTTCAGTCCGCCGAGCGTGTCAGGCGCGGCGATACCCGGCAGGAAGCCCTGCCAGAAGCCGGTGAAGGCCGTCCGGATCCGATCGCCCTCTCCGCCCTTGATCAGTACGCCCATGCCCGTCGTGGCGGTGACGACGGCGCAGGTCAGCCCCCGCAGCTGGACGTGTCCCGCGAGCCCGTCCTCCCGGCGCGCGCGGTCCAGCAGGCGCTGGACGCAGGCGTGCCATGGATGGATGAACTGCGACCGCCCCTTGCGTGAGCGGTCGTTGTCCAGACGCAGCCCCGCCCTCGACACCACGTCCCAGGCCAGCAACTGGCCCAGTGTGTGCGAGATGTCGGTGAGGGCCTGCAGCGGCTTGGAGTTCCTTTCGTACGCGAGGCGCGCGGCGCGCCACAGGATGCCGCGCGCCTCGCTCACGACCGCCTGGGCCAGATCCTCCTTGTTCGCGAAGTGGAAGTGCAGCGCGCCCGTGCTCATGTTGGCCCGCGCACTGACGTCGCAGAGCCTCGCGGAGGAGTAGTCCTCCCGGTCGAAGATCTCTGCCGCCGACCTGAGCAGCAGCCGTCGTGTGCGGATCGCCCGCTCCTGTTGCAGTCCCACCGGCATGAATCCTCCCGCGTCCAAAAACGGACTTGATGGTTTGTTCGTGGATCACGGGAGCCCACCCCGGGGGGAGTCGGTCCCGTCGATCACCCTCGTCGGCTTTGACGCTCCGTCAATACTGCCCAGAAGATCACACTTTCCCACCTCTTGACCAGGGCAAGGGCAAAGTGGAAGCAGGGAATCAGCCAGCTGGGGACGTGTTGGACGGTCTACCACCGCCCTGAAGGATGCGCAATGCATCGGAAAAGGTGACTGTCGTGCCCCTGTCCACCGGCCGGCGTGGGCGGTGCTGGACCTCCAGAGCAGACCGCAGTGGCTGTCAGTGGCTGTTTGTGTCAGAGGCAGGGTCGATATTTCGACCGAGAGCTTCCCTGCTGGTCACACTTCGGAGCGGAATTGATCCTTCATGTGTCAATAATTCCGACAAAAGTGACGGCAAATATCACGGTGGGTGAGTTTACCTAACCTTTTTTTGACAAACCGAGGAGTAGGTTTTTAGGCTCGACGAGCCAAGGTGCTCGAGCGGGAACTACGTGTTCAGGGGGAGAGCAGTGAGCCAACACGCAACGAGCGGCACTCTGGAGTCGCGAAGGCCCGTCCCGCCGCAGGCCCGTAAGACGTCGACGACCTGGCGGGTCCTGGTCGTCGAGAACAACCCCGGCGACATGGAGGCCCTGGCCACCGGGTTGCGCCGGCACGGTCATCAGGTCGAGGGAGTGGGCACGGGGAACGCCGCTCTGCAGGCCTACCAGCGGGCGGACATCGTTCTGCTGGATCTCGAACTGCCCGACGTGGACGGCCTGGAGGTGTGCCGCTCCATCCGCTCCCTGAGCGACGTGCCCCTCATCGCCGTCACGGGGTGGGGAACCGAGCTGGACCGCGTCCTCGGTCTCCAGGCCGGCGCGGACGACTACATCGTCAAGCCCTACGGGTTCAGGGAACTGATGGCCCGTATGGACGCCGTCATGCGTCGCTCACGTCCGCAGACGCACATCGAACAGGTCGTGCTGCACGGGCCGTTGCGCATCGACGCCGCCTCGCGCGAGGTCAGTCTGCACGGCCGGGTCGTGGAGGTCACGCGCAAGGAGTTCGATCTGCTCTACATGCTCGCCTGCCATCCGGAGACCGTGATCTCCCGCAAGCGCATCATGCAGCAGGTCTGGGGCGGTTCCTGGTCCCGGCGGACCGTGGACACCCATGTCAGCAGTCTGAGAGGAAAGTTAGGGGCCAGCGACTGGATCGTCACCGTACGCGGAGTGGGGTTCCGCTTCGGGAACGGCTGACACTCACCGTTGATCAGTGCCGTGAACAGTTCACGCAGACGCCCGGCTGGGTTTCCCAGCCGGGCGTTTCGCGTGGGCGGCCCGGTTCGCCCGCCGATCCCGGAGCCGGCATGCTTCCCGCTTGCTCAGCCCTGTTGTCGAGCCGGGAGCATTCATCCGGCCGTTCTGACGATTCTCTGACATCTGCCTGGCGCTGCGCCAACAAAGCCGTATCCCTTCTGAGGTTCTGGTCCGAAGGCTTAATCGCCATCTGTTGAAAGCACCGTTGTCCTCCTCGGAGGATGGACGAGTGTTCAGGCGCCGGTCCGGAACCAGAATTACCCCGGGTCCGCCTGATCATCCCGCCAATTCCCGCCGATCGAGGAGAGGGCCGTCCGTGCGCAAGGTGCTCATCGCCAACCGTGGCGAAATCGCTGTCCGCGTGGCCCGGGCGTGCCGGGATGCCGGTATCGCGAGCGTGGCCGTCTACGCGGACCCGGACCGGGACGCTCTGCATGTCCGCGCCGCGGATGAGGCGTTCGCCCTGGGCGGTGACACACCGGCGGGCAGCTATCTGGACATCGGCAAGGTGTTGAACGCCGCGCGGGAGTCGGGTGCGGACGCCGTCCATCCGGGGTACGGCTTCCTCTCGGAGAACGCCGACTTCGCCCAGGCGGTGCTGGACGCGGGTCTGATCTGGATCGGTCCGCCGCCGCAGGCCATCCGTGATCTGGGTGACAAGGTGGCCGCCCGGCATATCGCCCAGCGGGCGGGGGCGCCGCTGGTGGCCGGCACGCCGGATCCGGTGTCGGGTGCGGACGAGGTCGTCGCGTTCGCCGAGGAGCACGGCCTGCCGATCGCGATCAAGGCCGCTTTCGGCGGCGGCGGCCGCGGTCTGAAGGTCGCCCGGACGCTGGACGAGGTGCCGGAGCTGTATGAGTCGGCGGTGCGTGAGGCGGTCGCCGCGTT
>NZ_JBIURQ010000017.1:0-153661 GCF_044740925.1 Streptomyces sp. NPDC088254
CTCCCCGGCATCACCGACGCCGCCACAACCGTCCACCACGGACGCCTCACCGCCTACCTCATCGGCACCACCCAGAACCCCAGGACGACACTCGCCGACGTCCTGCCCGACTACATGGTCCCCAGCACCTTCCTCACCCTCGACGCACTCCCCCTCACCCCCAACGGCAAGATCGACCGCAAAGCCCTCCCCGCACCCGACCCCTCGGCCCATGTGCAGGGTCCCGCGCGGGAGCCCCGTACGGACACCGAGCGCGCCCTCTGCGAGGTCTTCGCGGCCGTGCTCGGGCTACCGTCCGTGGGCATCGACGACAGCTTCTTCGACCTGGGCGGCGACAGCATCCGCTCCATCGAGGTGGTCGCCGGCGCCCGGCGGGCCGGGCTGCGGGTCACCGCGGCCGATGTGTTCACCCACAAGACGGTGGCCGCGCTGGCCGCCGCCGTCGGCGACGCCGAGCCGGCCGAGATCGTCGGCACCGACGACGGCGTGGGCGAGCTGGCGCCCCTCCCGGTCATGCTGCGGCTCCTCGAAGAGGGCGGCCCGATCGACGGGTTCAACCAGTCCGTCGTCCTGACCACCCCCGCCGATCTGGACCTGGAGCGGCTCACCGGGGCGCTCCAGCGGGTCGTCGACCACCACGACGCCCTGCGGCTGCGCCTGGCGGGCCGGGGTCCCGACGACTGGCGGCTCGTGATCGGCGAACCGGGGACCGTGCGGGTCGCGCCGCTGGTGACCCGCATCGACGCGGGCCACCGGGCGTACGAGGACGAGGCGCTGCTGCGGCGGGCGGTGGCCGCCCAGTCGGAGGCGGCCCGCGACCGGCTCGCCCCGCGCGACGGGGTCACGCTCCAGGCCGTGTGGATCGACCGCGGGGCGGGCCGCCCCGGCCGGCTGGTCCTGATGCTGCACCACCTCGTCGTGGACGGCGTCTCCTGGCGCGTGCTGCTGCCCGACCTGCTCACCGCGTACGAGCGGCCCGACGCGGCCCTCGGCCCGGTCGGCACCTCGCTGCGCCACTGGTCCGGCCTCCTCCGGGAGCAGGCCGCCTCGCGCACCGGGGAAGTGCCGTACTGGACGAAGTTGCTGTCGCACGAGGAGCAGCCGGTCGGCGCGCGGGCGCTGGACCCGGCCCAGGACACGTACGCGACGGCCCGGACGCTGCGCCTGGCCCTGCCGGCCGAGCACACCGGCCCGCTCCTGGAGCACGGCCCCGCCGCCTTCCAGGCGGAGATCAACGACGTGCTGCTCGCCGGCCTCGGCCTCGCGGTCGCCGAGTGGCGCGGCCGGAGCCTGCTCGTCGAGGTCGAGACCCACGGGCGCGAGCAGTTGCGCGAGGGCGTGGACCTCTCCCGTACCGTCGGCTGGTTCACCGGCACCCACCCGGTGCTGCTGAGGGCCGCGGCGCTCGGCGCCGAGCAGGCGGTGAAGGAGATGCGCGAGCAGCTCGCCGCGCTCCCCGACCACGGGCTCGGCCACGGCATCCTGCGTCACCTCGGCGACGGAACCGCCCCGCTGCCCGCGGTCGACCCGCAGCTCGGCTTCAACTACCTCGGCCGCTTCGCCTCGGTGGAGTGGTACGACGGCGGATGGGCGGCCGCGCCCGAGGCGCGGGAGGCGTTCGCGGCGACGGCCGGCGGCATGCCGCTGGGCCACACCGTCGAGGTGGACGCGCTGGTCGAGGACGGCCCCGACGGGCCCGTCCTGATCGCCAACTGGACGTGGGCGGGCCGGCTGCTGGAACCGGACGACGCCGGGGCGCTGGCCGAGGGCTGGTTCCGTGCGCTGCGCACCCTGTCCCGCAGGGCCGGCGAACTCGCCGCGACCCGCCCGTCCGTGACCGGCGGGGCCGGCGGGCGGCGGCCCGCGCTGCTCGCCGAGGCGTTCGAGACCCTGCTGCCCGTCCGGCCCGACGGCACCCGTGAGCCGCTGTTCTTCCTGCACGGCGGTGTGGGGCTCAGCTGGCCCTACCTCGGACTGGCCGAGCACCTGGCGGAGGAATTCCCCGTCTACGGTTTCCAGGCGTCCGGAATCATCACGGAAGCCCCGCTTCCGGGATCGGTGCAGGAAATGGCCAGGGAATACGTCCGCAGAATTCTGGAAATTCAGCCGGAGGGGCCTTACCATCTTCTCGGCTGGTCTTTCGGCGGACTCCTCGCCCACGCGGCGGCCACCCGCCTGGAAGGGCTCGGGCACCGCGTCGCGCTCCTCGCGAACCTGGACGGCTATCCGGTCCCCGAGCCGGACGGCATCCCGGACGACCGGGCCCTGATCGCCAAGATCCTGGAGTACTGCGGCTACGACGCGGCGGCGTTCGCCGGCGGCGAGCCCACGCTCTCCGAGGTCCTGGAGCTGTTCCGGCGGGACGCCAACCCGCTGGCCGGACTGGACGAGGAGCAGTTGGCCCGGCTGCTGCGGATCGTGCGCAACCACGCGGTCCTCAGCGCCGAGTTCGTCCCGGACCGCTTCGGCGGGGACGTGCTCTTCCTCTCGGCCGAGCGGGGCGCCGACGAGGACTCCCCGACGGTCGCGGTGTGGGAGCCGTACATCGGCGGCAGCGTCACCCACCACGGCATCGACTCGGACCACGACGGAATGATGCGGCCCGAACCGCAGCGGGCGATCGGCCGGATCATCGCCGCCCACCTCGAACGACTGCGGTGAACGCGCGGGGGAATTCGCACGGATCCCGCTCACGCGAAATTCCGACGAGTTCCCCCGTGCCTCACCGAGAGAATTCACGAAGAAACTCCGGAAGCTTCCCGGACGACTCTGAACGCGAAATCCGGACGTATTCCCCGAGGAAGGGAAACCATGAAGAACAACCCGTTCGACGACGACAACGGCACCTTCCTGGTGCTGGTCAACGACGAGGGGCAGCACTGCCTCTGGCCCGAGTTCGCGGCCGTCCCGGCCGGCTGGACCACCGTCCTGCCCGCCGGTCCCCGCGAGGCCGCGCTCGAG
The DNA here is from genome assembly GCF_044740925.1 of Streptomyces sp. NPDC088254. Taxonomy (NCBI): domain Bacteria; kingdom Bacillati; phylum Actinomycetota; class Actinomycetes; order Kitasatosporales; family Streptomycetaceae; genus Streptomyces; species Streptomyces sp. NPDC088254. The sequence goes on from NZ_JBIURQ010000017.1 coordinate 2,962, forward strand.
CACATCGAGCGCACCTGGACCGACATGCGTCCGAAGTCCCTGATCCGCTCCGCCGCCTGACACGCAGGCCATCCAGATCCGAGAGGCAGCTGCCATGACTGCGAACACTTCCGTGGACGTCACGGCCGTCCGGGCCATCATCGTCGACACCCTGGAGCTCGAGGACGACGAGCTGACGGGCACCAGCCTGTTCATCGAGGACCACGGCGCGGACTCGCTGGGCGCCATCGAGATCCTCTCCCGCATCGAGAAGGAGCTCGGCGTCGTCATCCCGCAGGACGACCTGGTCAAGCTGGTCAACCTGGACGCCGTCCTCGCCGTCCTCGTCGGCGCGGAAAGGCGCCGGCCGTGAGCGCCGCCCGGAGAACGGACGGCCCCGCCGCGGGGCCGCGCCGCGTCGTCCTCACCGGATGCGGCGCGCTGTCCAGCATCGGCAACGGGATCGCCGAGTTCACCGAGGGCCTGCGGACCGGCCGGGTCGGCACCGGGGACATCACCGTCTTCGACACCACCGGCTTCCCCAGCGGCCGCGGCCACCAGGTGCGCGGCTTCGACGCCGCCGCCGTGCTCCGCCGGGTGCGGCCCGAAGCGGCCGGCCGGGCGACGCGGTTCGCGGCCGCCGCCGCCCGGATGGCGCTCGACGACGCCGGCCTCGACGAGACCTGGCTGCACGAGCGGCGCGGCACCGTCGTCGTCGGCACCACCGACGGCGAGGTCGGCGAGCTCGACCTGCTGACCGAGTCCGCGCTCACCCTCGGGCTCGCCGCCTTCACCGGCGCGAGCCTGGGCCGGACCGCCACCGGCGGCCTCGCGCTCGGCGTCGTCCGCGAACTGGGCCTGTCCGACGTGGAGACCTCGACGGTCGCCACCGCCTGCGCCGCCGGCAACTACGCGATCGGCGCCGGGTTCGACGCCATCCGCAGCGGCCGCTCCGAATGGGCCCTGGTCGGCGGGGCGGACGCGTTGAACCGGAAGACGTTCGCGGGCTTCGCCCGGCTCGGCCTCGTCGCGCCCGACGAGTGCCGTCCGTTCGACACCGGGCGGACGGGCCTGCTCACCGGCGAGGGCGCGGGCCTGCTGCTGCTGGAAAGCGAGGAGTCCGCGCTCGCCCGCGGCGCGGAGATCTACGCCGAGGTCCTCGGCTACGGCGTCAACTGCGACGCCTCACACCCCACCGCGCCCGAAGAGGACAGCGTCGCCCGCTGCATCCGCCTCGCCCTGGAGAACGCCTCCGTCAAGCCGGAGGAGGTCGACCTGATCTCCGCGCACGGCACCGGGACGCCGACCAACGACACCACCGAGGTCGCGGCCATCCGCCAGGTCTACGGGGACCGGCCGCCGCGCACCGTCGGCGTCAAGGCGATGATCGGGCACACCATGGGGGCCGCCAGCGCCCTGGGCGCCATCGCGTCCGCGCTCGCCGTCCGGTACGGCTTCGTCCCGCCGACGGCCAACCACCGCACCACCGACCCGGACTGCCCCGTCGACGTGGTGCCGAACACGTCCGTCGACGCCGACGTGCGGATCGTGCAGAACAACGGCCTCGCGTTCGGCGGCAACAACGCCGTCGTCCTGCTCGGCCGCCACGAGAGCCCCCGAGGGGAGTACGTCCGATGAGTACCGCGGTCATCACCGCATGGGCGGCCGTGTCGCCGTACGGCACGGGCCGCGACCCGCTCGCGGCGGGCCTGCGCGCCCGCGCCGAGGCGCCCGCGTCCGCCGGACCCGAGGAGTGGACCGCGGACCCGGAGGCGACCGCCCGCGTCGTGCCCGGCTTCGAGGTCCGCGACGCGCTGGGGAAGGCCGGCACCCGGGGCATGGACCGGCTGACGGGCCTCACCGCGGTGACCGTCCGGGAGCTGCTGTCCGGCGCCGGCCCGGACGGCGAGCACGCCGAGCTCGGCACCGGCCTGGTGCTCGGCATCGGCTCCGGAAGCGTCCAGGGGTTCATGGAGTTCACCAAGTCCTCCCTCGAAGGGGCCAGCCCCATCGACGTGTCACCGTCGAAGACCCCCAACATGGCGATGAACAGGGCCGCCTCGGCCAGCGCGATCCGCCACCGCCTCAAGGGCCCCAACACCACCGTGGCGGCCGGCCGGCTCTCCGGTCTCGTCGCCCTGGACCAGGCGCGCCGGCTCCTCGCCGACGGGCGCGCGGAGCGGGTGCTGGCCGGTTCGGCCGAGGAGTACTCGGCGACCCGCGCCCACCTCACGCACGCCGCCCACGGCACCGACGTGGTGCTGGGCGAGGGCTGCGTCATGGTGCTCCTGGAGTCCGGCGACGCCGCGACCGGCGAGCCGCTGGCCGAGGTGCTCGCGGTCCACCACCGGGTGGCGGCGGACGGCGGCTTCGCCGGGGCGCTCACGGCGGCGGTGCGCGCCGCACTCGCCGAGGCGGGCGTCGCGGCCGACGCGGTATGGGCGGCGGTGCCCTCGCAGGCCCCCGGCGCGGCGGGCGAGCAGGAGCTGCGGGTGCACGAGGAGCTGTTCCCGGCACAGGTCCGCGGCCGCGCGGCGTCCGTCGCGCTGCTCGGCGAGACGGCCGCGGCCACCGGGGCGTACCAGCTCGCGGCGCTGCTGTCGGAGCCGGGCGAGCCGGGCCGCGTCGCCCTGGTCACCACCACGGACCCGGACGGTCCCGTGGGGTGCGCGGTGCTGCGGCTGCTGACGGACGGGGCGGACGCGTGAGCGGCGGGGGGACGGCGGGCGACCGGCCGGTCGCCCTGATCAGCGGCGGCTCACGCGGTATCGGCCGGGCCGTCGCCCTGCGGCTGGCGCGGGACGGGCACGACGTCTCCTTCTGCTTCCGCGGCGACGAACAGGCCGCCGCGAACGTGGCGAAGGAGCTGAACGGCCTCGGCGCCCGGGCGCTGGCGCGGCGGGTCGACGTCGCCGACGCGCAGTCCGTGCGGGACTGGGTGGAGGCCACCGAACGGGACTTCGGACCGGTGACGGTCGCCGTCACCTCGGCCGGCATCACCCGGGACAAGCCCCTGCTGATGATGGGCGACAGCGACTGGCACGAGGTCGTGGACACCAATCTGGACGGCGTCTACCACGTCTGCCGGGCGGTGGTCTTCCCGATGATGAAGCGGCGGGCCGGCAGCATCGTGACCGTCGCCTCCGTCTCCGGTCTCTACGGCAATGCGGGGCAGACCAACTACGCGGCGTCCAAGGCCGGGATCATCGCCTTCTCGCGCTCCCTCGCGAAGGAGGTCGGCCGGCGCGGCATCCGCGTCAACGCGGTGGCCCCGGGCCTGATCGACACCGACATGTCGGCCGTGCTCGACGACCAGGTCAGGGCGCAGGTCGCCGAGCGCACCGCGCTGGGCAGGACCGGGCTCGCGGCGGAGGTCGCCGAGGCCGTCGCCTTCCTGGCCTCGGGCCGCGCCTCGTACGTCACCGGCGCGGTGCTGCCCGTGGACGGCGGGCTGTGACGGCCGCGGCCGCGGAACCGGTGCCGGCGCTCCGGCCCGGTGTCTGCCAGTTGTGGTGGGCGTCGTCCCGCGACGCCCACCCGGCACTGCGCGGCCTCCTCGACGAGGACGGACGAGCCCGCGCCCGCCGGCTGCGGCAGCCGGCCGCGCGGGCGCTCCACATCACCGCGCACGCGCTCGCCCGCACCGTGACCGCCGCCCATCTCGGCGTTCCCGCCGGGGAGTTGACACTGACCGCCACCTGCAAGCGGTGCGGCGGCCCGCACGGGAAACCCCGCCCGCCGGGGCCGCTCGGGCTGTCCTGGTCGCACTCCGGCGACCGGGTGGTGGTCGCCGTGACGCTCGGCACCGAGGTCGGCGTGGACGTGGAGCGGATCGCCCCGTACGCCCCGGAGACCGCGGCGCGGGTGCTGCGCGGGCCGGAGCGCGCGGTCCTCGCGGCGCTCCCCGAACCCCGCCGCCCCACCGGCTTCGTGCGCTACTGGACGCGCAAGGAGGCCCTGCTCAAGGCGACCGGCGACGGGCTCTCCGTACCCCCCGAGCTGCTGCACGTCACCGGGCCCGACGCCTGGCCCCTGCTGCTCTCCTGGTCGGGCCCGGAGCAGCCCCGGTTCCCCCTGCACCTGTACGACCTGGACGCCGGCGCCGGCCATCTGGCCGCGCTCGCCTCCGTGGGCGCCCCGGTGCGCCCGACCGCGCACGACGGGTCCGCGCTGCTCGCCGCGGCCGTCGCGGCGGCACACGGCCCCGCGACACCACGTGTCCTCACTCTTCACGCATCGGAAAGGCCGGTCGCCCCATGAGTCAGTACGTCGTCCTCATCGCCGACGCGCTCAGCCCGCAGGCCGCGGAGATCCTCACCCGGGACGGCTCCGTCGAGGTGCGGCACGTCGACGGCACCGACCGGCCGGCGCTGCTCGCCGCGCTCGCCGGGGCCGACGCGGTGCTGGTGCGCTCCGCCACCCGCATCGACGCCGAGGCCCTCGCCGCGGCGCCGCGGCTCAAGGTCGTGGCCCGGGCCGGGGTCGGCCTCGACAACGTGGACGTCACCGCGGCCACCGCCGCCGGCGTGCTCGTCGCCAACGCCCCCGCGTCCAACGTCGTCAGCGCCGCCGAACACGCCGTCGCCCTGCTCCTGGCCCTCGCCCGGCACGTCCCGCAAGCGTCCGCCGCGCTCAAGGACGGCCGCTGGGCGCGGAGTTCGTTCACCGGCGTGGAGCTCGCGGGCAAGACGCTCGGCGTCCTCGGCCTCGGCCGGATCGGCTCGCTGGTGGCGCGCCGGTTCGCCGCGTTCGACATGGAGGTGATCGCGTACGACCCGTACGCGGACGAGGAGCACGCCCGGATCCTCGGCGTGCGGCTGACCGGCCTCGACGGGCTCCTCGCCCGGGCCCAGTTCCTCACGGTCCACCTGCCGCTGACCGAGGCGACGGCCGGGCTGATCGGTTTCGACGCCCTCCGGCGCGTCCGCCCCGACCTGCGGATCGTGAACGCGGCGCGCGGCGGCATCGTCGACGAGCAGGAGCTGTACGCGGCGCTCAAGGAGGGCAGGATCGCCGGCGCCGCCCTGGACGTGTACGCGCAGGAACCCTGCACGGACTCCCCGCTGTTCGAGCTGGACAACGTGATCGCCACACCGCACCTGGGCGCGAGCACGCCCGAGGCGCAGGAGCGGGCCGGCACCCAGGCGGCCGAGTCGGTGCTGCTCGCGCTCACCGGCATGCCCGTGCCCGACGCGGTCAACACGCCCCGTACGCTCTCGGTGCCCGACGCGGTCGACACCGCCCGTACCTCCTGCGTGCCCGACGCGGTCGACGCGCCGCTGCCGTCGCCCGTGCACGCGCGATGAGGTCGTCGAACGGTGTTGCGCGCGGGGCGGTCTCAGTCGCCGGCGGGCGCGTCCGCGGCCGTCGCGGCGGGCGCTCCGTCGTCGTCCCCGACATGGTTCTCGCCGGTACGGGTGCTCCTGCCGAGCCAGCCGCGCTCCATGGCCAGCGCTCCCGCCTGATAGCGGCTGCGCGCCCCCAGACGGGCCATCAGGTCGGCGGTGATACGGCGGCCGGTGCGTACGGACACGCCGAGTTTGCGGGCGACGACGTCGTCGGTGTGACCTTCGAAGAGCAGGTCGAGGACGGCCTGTTCCTGCCGGGTGAGTCCTTCCGGGTCCGCCGTGGTGCTCCGGTTCCCGCAGAGCGGCTGGGCGCGCGTCCAGGTCTCCCGGAAGAGCGACACCAGGGCGGTGACGACGCCGGCGCCCCGCAGGATCAGCACGCCGCGGGCGGCGGCCTCGGGGTCGATGGGCACGATGGCGGCCCGGCGATCGAAGATGATCATGCGGGGCGGCAGCTGAGGCAGCACGCGCACCTCGCCGCCGATGTCGTTCAGCCAGCGCGCGTAGTTCAGCGTGGCCGGGTCGTTGCGCACCGAGTCCAGGTAGATGTAGCGGACCCGGACGCCGCGCTCGACGGTGGCCTTGTCGAGAGGCCGGGCGGCCTCCAGGGCGGCCTCCGTCTGGGCGCCGCCGGGCGCGAACACCTCGACACTGCTCTCGGCGCCCTGCGACAGCCGCTCGATCTGGGAGTTGATGGCGTCCAAGCCGGTGTAGCGGCGGACCTCGTCGGTCTGCGCCTCGGTGTCGTCGCCGTACTCGGTGAGCATCTGGGTGATCGCCAGACGCGTGGCGGCGACGGCCTGCTGATGCTGGGCCAGCTCCCGCTCCCGGCGCTGCAGGAGGCCGGCGAGCCCGAACTCCGGGTTGACCAGGCGGACCTTGCCCAGTTCTTCGGAGGAGTTCCGTATGAGGGTGAGCTCGGCCAGCCTGTCCAAGGTGCGCTCGGCGCGCTCCACGGGCCAGTCGAGCCCCTCGGCGATCTCCGCCACACCCGCCCTGGGCCGCTTCAGAAGGATGCGGTACACCGCCTCGGCGTCCGCATCAAGACCCAATTGTCCCGTCACTCGACTCCCCCCGAAGTTCCCCCGCCGACTGCACGAAGCAGACCACAGTCCCCCCGATCATCCCAGCCCACTCCGAGTCAGGGCAACCTTACGCAGGGGTACAGGAGTCGATGCACCGAATATTCGCGGAGGCGCAACTCATGTACCTGGTGACGACGACCGTGCCCGCCGGAGCGCTGCCCGGCGAGCCCCCGCTCATCGACCGGATCCGCCGTGTGGCACGACCCGAGGACCATCTGGAGCACGTCCACGTGCTGCGCGCACCCGACGGCGGGACGCACCTGACGCTGTTCCTCGGCCATGCCGACAGCGGGGAGACCGAGCGGGCGGCCGCCCGTCTGGTGACGAGAGCGCTGCCCACGGCGCTCGGCGCGCAGCTCGGCTGGGCGCCGGCCCGGCCACTCGTCAGCGCCCTGGAGGCGCTCGGCGCGGGCGCCCAAAACAGCTTGCCTGACAGGGAGTTGCCATCACAGGACCCTGACATTGCGTAGTGCTGACGGGACTCGCGGTGAGTGTGAGGATCGCATCACCGAGAACGACCACCCCACCGACGTGAATGCTGGAGACGACACCCATGCGCATCATCACCCGCAGCACCGCCAAGCCGGCCACCCGCAGAGCCGCCACCGTGGCCTTGGTCGCTCTCGCGGCCCTCGCGGCGGCCCCCTCGGCCACGGCCGCGGAGGAGTCCCCCGCCGGCGGGACGATCTCGGCCACGGCGGAGCTGACCGAGACGGTCGTGAACCTGCTCGGCCCGCTCGGCCACACCTGGGGCAACTGACCATGCCGCAGACCCGGTCGACCGCACTCGCGGACGTGTCCGCCCTCCGCGCCGACCTCGACGTCGTGGACGCGGAGATCCGAGCCCTGGTGGAACGCCGCCGCGAGCTCTCCCGCGAGATCCAGCGCATCCGCCAGGCCGCCGGCGGCACCCGTACCGACCTCACCCGCGAGATGCGCGTCATCTCCCCCTACACCGAGGCGTACGGACGGCAGGGAACGGCCATCGCGATGGCGCTCCTGGAGATCTGTCGCGGCACCGGTGCCACTTCCCGGTAGCCGTACACCCCCCACACGCAGCAGCACCGCACGGGAGGGCCGGGTCGTCCGGCCCTCCTCACACGAGAGGGCTCCGACGTGTCTGGTTCACCCGCCGGCTTCCCGTCCCGGCTTCCGCTCACCGAAGGCCAGGCCGGGATCTGGTACGGCCAGCGGCTGGACACCTCGAAACTCGCTTACGCCTACGCCGAGTTCCTGGACATCGAGGGGCCACTCGACCCGGGACTCCTCCGGGAGGCCGTCCGCAGGACCTTCGCCGAGGCGGAGGCGCTGTCCGTGTCCTTCGGCGAGGACGCGGACGGACCGTGGCAGCAGGTCGGGGCCGTACCGGACCATCCCGTGCCGCTCGTCGACCTGACCGACGAGGCGGACCCCTGGCGGGCGGCGCGGGAGTGGATGCGCGCACGCGTCCACTCCCCGCTCGACCCCGCCGGGGGCGAGGTCCTGCGCACCGCGGTGCTCCGCCTCTCGCCGGAGCGGCACCTGTGGTTCTGGCAGCTGCACCACATCGTCTCCGACGGCGTGGGCTCGCTGCTCCTGGTCCGGCGCGCCGCGGAGGTCCACGGCGCGCTGGCCGCCGGCCGGGCACCGGCCGCCACCCCCTTCGGTCCCCTCGCCGCCCTGGTCGAGGAGGACCGGCGCTACCGTGCCTCGGCCGGCTTCCAGGAGGACCGCCGGTACTGGCTCGGCGTGTTCGACGACCTCGACCGCGTGCCGGCGTTCTCCGACACGTCCCTGCCGCCGACGGGCGTCGCCCTCAGAGAGACCTGGTACGCGGACCCCGCACTCCGGGAGCTGCTCGCCGCCTTCACCCGCGCCCACGGCGTGAAGTGGCCGCGCGCGGTGATCGCCGCGTTCGCCGCGTACACCGCCCTGGTCACCGGCGCGTCCGAGGCCGTCCTCGGGCTCCCGGTCTCCAACCGGCACACGGACGCGGCCGCGACGACCCCCGGCATGGTCTCCAACATCGTCCCGCTGCGGGTCGCCTGCTCCCCGCAGGACAGCTTCCTGGACCTGCTCGCCCGCGTCAGCGCGAAGATCGACGAGACGCGCGCCCACCGCCGGCACCGGTTCGAGGACATCCGACGCGACCTGCGCACCCGGCGCGGGACCGCCCGCGTCTTCGGCCCCACGGCCAATGTCATGTCGCTCGGCACGCCGCTGTCGTTCGACGGATGCCCCGCCCGGCTGGGCAATCTCGCGCCTGGCCCGATCGAGGACTTCATGCTGGGCGTGTACGCGACGCCCGAAGAACTGACGTTCACCTTGGACGCCAACCCGGGCCTCTACGAGGCCGACGGACTCGTCGGTCACCGGGCGCGGTTCGACGCGTTCCTCCGGCAGGTCCTCGCGGGGGCCGGCCGTCCCCTCGGCGAGATCGGCGTCCTCGGCGACGAGGAGCGGCACGCCCTCCTACGGGTGCGCCCGCGCCGGCCGGAGTCGTCCGGCGGACCCCCTACCCTCGTGGCCGCGTTCGAGGAGCGGGCCCGCCTCGACCCGGCCGCCACCGCCGTGACGTGCGAAGGCGAGGCCCTGACGTACGGGGAGCTGAACGCGCGGGCCAACCGGCTGGCCCGTCTGCTCCTGCGGCGCGGCTGCGGCCCCGACCGGCTGGTCGCCGTCCGTCTGCCGCCCTCCGTCGACCTCGTGGTGGCGCTCCTGGCCGTCCTCAAGGCGGGCGCCGCGTACGTTCCCGTCGACCCGGAGTACCCACCGGAGCGGGTCGAGTCCCTGCTCGCCGACGCGAAGCCCTCGCTGCTGATCGACGCCTCCGCGGTCGCCCTGGTGCCCGCCAAGACGCTCCTGGACACCGCCGCCGGGGACACCCTCGCGGCCCTGGCCGCCCTCCCCCCGGACGACCTGCGCCCCGAGGAGCTCGGCCGTCGCCTCACCCGGGACGACGCCGCCTACGTCATCCACACCTCGGGCTCCACCGGGCGGCCCAAGGGCGTGGTCGTCCCGCACGGCAACGTGCTCGACCTGTTCTCCGCGAGCCGTGAGCTCTTCGACCTCCGCACGGACGACGTGTGGTCGACGGCCCACTCCTTCTCGTTCGACTTCTCCGTCTGGGAACTGTGGGGGCCCCTCCTGCACGGGGGCCGGCTCGTCCTGGTGCCCCCGGCCACCCGCCGCGCGCCGGAGCGCTTCCTCCGGGTCCTGGTGGACGAGGCCGTCACCGTCCTGAGCCAGACGCCCTCGGCGTTCCAGCAGTTGCTCCGGGCGTACGCGGACGATCCGCCGCTGGGCCGGCGACTGGCTCTGCGCTACGTCGTCTTCGGCGGCGAGGCGCTCGACTTCCGGCAGCCGGCGCAGTGGTACGCGCTGCATCCCGGCGACGAGCCGGTGCTGGTCAACATGTACGGGATCACCGAGACCACGGTCCACGCCAGCCATCTTGCGCTCGACCGGTCCCGCACCGCCGACCGGGCCGGGAGCCTGATCGGGCGCAGCCTGCCGGGCCTCGCGCTGTACGTCCTCGACGAGCGGCTGCGCCCCGTTCCCCCCGGGGTCACGGGCGAGGTCTACGTGGCCGGCGCCCAGCTCGCCCGCGGGTACCTCAACCTCCCGGGGCTCACCGCCGCGCGCTTCGTCGCCGACCCGTTCGGGCCGCCCGGCTCCCGCATGTACCGGTCCGGCGACCTCGCCCGCCGCACCGCCGAGGGCCTCCTGCGGTACGAGGGCCGCGCCGACGACCAGGTGAAGGTGCGCGGCTTCCGTATCGAGCTCGGCGAGATCGAGGCCGAGCTGCGGGCCTGCCCGGCGGTCGCGGACTGCCGCGTCGTCGTCCGGAAGGACGCGGTCGGCGACAGTGTGCTCGCCGCGTACGTCGTGCCCACCGGTCCGGCCAATCCCGACACGGCCGGCCTGCGCCGCCGCCTCGCCCGCCGACTCCCCTCCCACATGGTGCCGGCCACCGTGACGGCGATCGACCGGATCCCCCTCACCTCCAACGGGAAGCTCGACCGCCGCGCCCTGCCGGACCCGGTCGTCACCGGCGGCCGGGACGACACGGCGGCGACACCCACCGAGCGGATCGTCCTGGACGCCTTCCGGACCGTCCTCGCAGTGGCGGACCTCTCGGTCCGCGACGACTTCTTCGACCTGGGCGGCGACTCCTTCAAGGCCGTACGGGTGGCCCGCGCCGTCGGCCGGGGCACCGAGGTCCTCGACGTCTTCCAGCACCCGACGCCGCAGCGGCTGGCCCGCCGGGTCCAGGAGCTCCACGACACCGGAGGGCGACGCCTCCTGCGGCCCCTGACCAAGGGCGGGGACGCCATGACGGAGCGGACCCCGACCCTCGTCTGCGTGCCCTACGGCGGCGGCACCGCGGCGGCCTACCACCGCCTCGCCGCCGAGCTGGCCCCCGGGATCGCGACCTGGAGCGCCGCGCTGCCCGGCCACGACCCGACGCACGCCGGCGAACCCCTGCTCGGCCTGGACGAGACGGCCGACCTCATCGCCGCGGAGATCCTCGACGCGCTCGACGGCCCCTTCGCCGTGTACGGCCACTGCGCCGGCTCGGCCCTCGCCGTCGCGGTCGCGCAGCGCGTGGAGCGACAGGGCCGGCGGCCGGCCGCCGTGTTCATCGGCGCCGCGCTGCCGTCCACCGCTCCCGTGCCGGAACTGGAGCGCGCCCGGGACTGGCCCGCGGACTCCCTGTACGCCCACATGAAGTCGCTCGGCGGCTTCGACGGCGTCCTGGACGAAGGGGATCTGCGGACGGTCCTGGCGGTGCTCCGGCACGACATGACGCAGGGCCTGCGCTTCCAGATCGAGGCCGAGGAGGGCCGCCACCGGCTGCTCGACGCCCCGCTCGTCGTCGTCATCGGCGACGAGGACGCCGCCACCCGCGGCTACGCGCACGCGTACACGGACTGGAAGCGGTACGCGGCCCACGTCGAGCTGGCCGGGATCCCCGGCGGCGGGCACTACTTCGTCACCCACCGGCCGCGCGAGCTCGCCGCGATCATCTCGGAACGTCTCGGCGCCTCCCGGCGTCCCGGCGGCCCGGACGAGGAGATCTGATGTCACCCACCACGGCAGCGCTGGTCACCGGCGGCACGTCCGGTCTCGGACTCGCCGTCGCCGCGAGGCTGATGGCCTCCGGTGTCGTCCCGGTCCTCCTCGGCCGGAGCGAGGAGCGCGGTGAGGCGGCGCTGAAGTCCCTCGACGGGAAGGCGGTGTTCGTCCGCGGCGACGTGGCGAGCGAGCCGGAGGTGGCCGGGGCGCTGGACGCGGCGGAGCGGCACGGCTCCCTCCGCGCGGTCGTGAACTGCGCCGGGGTGCCGCACGCGGCGCGGGTGCTCGGCCGGTCCGGCCCGCACTCCCTGGACCGGTTCGTGCAGGTCGTCACGGCCAACCTGGTCGGCACGTTCAACGTCGTACGCCTGGCCGCCGCGCGCATGGCCGCGAACGAGCCGGCCGGCGAGGAGCGCGGCGTGATCGTCAACACCGCGTCCCTCGCGGCCTTCGAGGGGCAGGTCGGGCAGGCGGCCTACGCCGCGTCCAAAGGCGGCGTCGTCTCCATGACGCTGCCCCTCGCGCGCGAGCTGGCCGGGTCCCTGATCCGCGTCGTCACCGTCGCGCCGGGCTTCTTCGCGACGCCGGCGGTCGCCACGGTGCCCGAGGCGGCCCGCGCGGAGCTGGACCACGATCTCGTGCATCCGCGGCGGTGGGGCGACCCGGCCGAGTTCGCCGCGCTGGTCGCCCACGTCATCGACAACCCGATGATCAACGGCGGGACGATCCGCGTCGACGGCGCGGTGCGGATGTCGTCCGGCCTGCGGCACCGCAGTTCTTGACAGGACAGTGTCCGAGACAGGGGAAGCGAGTCCACCATGACGGGGTCCGTCGACAGTACGCGGGTGCCCACCGGCGTCGGCATACGCTCCATAGGCGTCTGCCTCCCGGAGCGGGAGGTCACCAACGCGCAGCTCGTCGAGCGCTTCGACACCAGCGACGCCTGGATGCGCGAGCGGCTCGGCATCACCGGCCGGCGGATCGCCGGGCCCGACGAGTTCACCTCGGACCTGGCGCTCGGCGCGCTGGAGGACGCCTGCAAGCGGGCCTTCGTGGACCCGGCGAGCATCGACCTGCTGATCTGCTGCACCTCCACGCCCGACCACATGATCCCGGCGGTCGCCACGCTGGTCCTGCGCAAGGCGCAGGTCCGCGGCGTGCCCGGCTTCGACGTGAACGCGGGCGGCTGCGCCGGCGGCCTCTTCGCCCTGGACGTCGGCCACAAGTACATGGAGTCGGGGCAGTACGAGCGCGTCGCCGTCGTCGTCGCCGACACGGTGGCCCAGCTCAACGACCCGGACGACCGCACCCAGCACGCGATCTTCGGCGACGGCGCGGCCTGCTACCTCCTGGAGCGCTGTGCGGACAGCCCCGGCATCGGCCGGACGCTCCTCGGCACGGACCCGGAGCGCTACTACACGGCGTACATCGAACGCGTCGCCGAGGAAGGCCGGTTGAACCGCTTCAGCGGAGCGAACGTGACGCGCATGGACGGCAAGGGCGTCAAGGACTTCGCCCTCTCGGTGGTCCCCGGGTTCGTCGACGAGGTGGTCGCGTCGGCGGGCGTCGCCCTCGACGAGCTGAAGCTGGTCGTCACCCACCAGGCGAACCCCACCCTCGTACGGGAGCTGGTCCGCCGCCTCGGCCAGCCGGCCGGCAAGGCCGTCATCGTCGCCGACCGGTTCGGCAACACCAGCGGCTCCAGCGTCGTCATCGCCCTCGCCGAGGCCGAGCGCACGGGCCGCCTCGTGCCCGGCGACAGGGTCCTGCTGCTCGGCTTCGGCGCCGGCATGAGCTACGGCGGCACCGTCGTCCACTGGTGCGGCGGCGAGAACTTCCCGCAGCGGGAGTGGTGAGCTCCCCGACATGTTCGCCGCCTACGCCGCCGAGATCGGACTGCCCGAGCCCCTGCGGGGCCTGCGCCTCGGGGAGCTTCCGGCCCCCCGCCCCCGCCCGGGCTGGAGCCGCGTGACCGTCAGGGCCGCCTCGCTGAACCACCACGACCTGTGGTCGCTGCGCGGGGTCGGTCTCACCGTGGAGCGGCTCCCCATGATCCTGGGCACCGACGCCGCCGGCGTCGACGAGGACGGCAACGAGGTCGTCGTCCATCCCGTGGTCGGCCTCACCGGCCACGGGCTCGCCCCCGGCGAGTCACGCTCGATCCTCACCGAGAAGTACCAGGGCACCTTCGCCGAGCAGGTCACCGTCCCCACCGCGAACCTCGTCCCCAAGCCACCGGGACTCTCCTTCGCGGAGGCCGCCTGCCTCCCCACCGCCTGGCTCACCGCCTACCGCATGCTCTTCACCCAGGCCCGCGTCCGCCCCGGCGACTCGGTCCTCGTCCAGGGCGCCGGCGGCGGAGTCGCCACCGCCGCGATCGCCCTCGCCCGAGCCGCCGGCCTCCGCGTCTACGCCACCAGCCGCGACCCTCTCAAACGCGCCCGCGCCCTCACCCTGGGCGCCACCGACGCCGTCGAACCCGGCGCACGCCTGCCCCACCCGGTCGACGCCGTCCTCGAGACCGTCGGCGCCGCCACCTGGTCCCACTCGGTCCGCTCCCTCCGCCGAGGCGGCACCCTGGTCATCTCCGGCGCCACCACCGGCGACCGCCCCGCCCACGCCGAACTGACCCGTGTCTTCCGCCGGGAACTCACCGTCATCGGCTCCACCGTGGCCACCAGGGACGAGCTGACCTCCCTGCTCGCCTTCTGCACCACCACCGGCACCCGCCCCACCATCGACCACACCCTCCCCCTGACCGAAGCCCCCGAAGGCTTCACCCGCATGTCCTCGGGCACCCACTTCGGCAAGATCGTCTTCACCCTCTGACCGGGGCAGTTGTCCATCCGCACTCATAGGGCCGAGCGCCGCCCGCACCGCCTCGACCGCCCTGGCGTGGTCACCGGCCACTTCCTGCGCCGCCTCGTACAGTCGCGCTCCCCTTGCGACCGTGTCACGCTCACCACGCCCCACGCGTCCCGCCCCGCTTTCGCAGCCGCCGCCTCCTCCCACCGCCGAATCCGGCCCTGCTCGGGGTGCCCGTCCTGTCCGGGTGACATGCCGATGCCCCATCGGACGGGGCGCCTGCCCTGCGCTGCCGCAGACCGGAGGCCACCTTCTCGCGGTCTCGAGGATGCGGGAGAAGCCGGCGCGGATCAGGCGCACCTGCGGGACTTCTCACCACCGAAGGCTTACGACTGCGGGTAGGACCGGCGGCATGAGCGGTAGTAGGAAGTACTCCGTCAGTCTCCCCGAGGACCTCGCCGAGGCCGTACGCGCCCACGTCGGCCCCGGTGGCTTCTCCGCCTACGTCGCCGAGGCCCTTGAACAGCGGGTCGCCATGGACAAGCTCCGGGAGATCGTCGCCGACTTCGAGACCGAGAACGAAGTTCTCACCCGCGAGGAGGTCGAGGCCGCCCGGGCGCTGCTGCGCCACGACCACCGGCAGGCCGGCGGGGCCGCCGCCTGATGCCCGGCACCCTCCTGCTCGACAGCGAAGGCCTCTCGAAGCTCTACCGCAAGGACCGGACCATCGTGGCTCTGGTCCAAGCGGCGTCGGAAGAGGGCATCCGCGTCGCCACCAGCGCCATGACCACTCTTGAGGCCGACCGCGAGCGTATCCACCCGGCCCGTATCAAGTGGGTCCTCTCCCGCGTCGACGTTCACGACGTCACCGAGGAGATCACCGACCAGGCCGCCGCGCTTCTACGCACTCATCACCTCTCCGGCCACAAGTACGCCATCGGTGCCGCCTTCGCCGTCATCGCCCGCAGCGCACCCCGGCCGGTCACCGCCCTCACGTCCGACCCCGAGGACCTGAAGCTCCTGTGCGGCCCTTCCGTGGAGGTCATCAAGGTCTGAGGCAGTGTCCCTGCCAGGCGACCAGACCTGCCACTGCCCTCCATCACGGGGCGAGGACTCCCCGCGGACAAACGCTCATGCCCGACCCGCCAACAAGCGGGTCGGGCACAGTTTCTTGACGAGACGTCACACGTTGAAGCGGAACTCAAATGCGAGGCTCTGACCTGCGTAAATGCCCGCTTATCCAGCACCGATCCAGCACGGGCAGCACGTCAGGGGATGAGGAGTTCCACGTTACCCGGCAGGCGCCCGCACATGCGTGAAATCCTCACGCCTTCTACAACCACCGCATCAGACTCGCGAGTCGACATCAGTCCCACTGCTCTGCGATCACGGGGAGGCAAGGCACGCCCGGCGTACGGGCGTGCCGCTGCCCTCCGATGGCTACGCCACCCTGTCGGCACCGATTTCTCGCAACGGGTGTGACGCTGCTCACGGCATGAGTCCGGAACTCGCACCACCGTCCCGCCGACTCCTGGTACGGCCCTTCGCAGGTCGTCGGTGGCAGGGCGACACAGGAGACCCCCGCACCCGTGCGTCTGGCCCTGAATTCGTTCGTCAGCGCCTTACGGCGTCCGAAAGTTGAGGTGGTCCGGTGATTGCCGCGAGCGGGCTGCGCTGGGTGCTGAGTCTGATGTTCGCCGTGCCCGTCCTGTACGGGCTGTGGAGGCTGGTTCTGCCCGGTACGGGCGCCGCTGATCGGGTGGACCACGCCTTGCACGCGGCCATGGGGCTGCTGATGATCGCGATGGCCTGGCCCTGGGGGGCGGACCTTCCGGCAGGTCCGCAGGTCGTGTTGTTCTCCGGGGGAGCTGTGTGGTTCGTCGTCGTGGCTCCGCTCCGCGCGAAGGGGGACTCGCGAGGCCGGGCGGTGCTGGGGGCACTCCCCCATGTCGTGATGATGGCGGCCATGGCGTGGATGGTGTCGGCGATGGACTCGGCGGGGACGGTGGCGGGCGGCACGGGGGCGGGCGGGATGCATGACATGCCGGGGATGGACATGGCGGGTGAGACGGGCCTGGCCGCCATGAGTCTGAGCGGGACCGTGCCCGTCGTGACTGCAGTGGTTCTCGCGGTCGTGCTGGGGGTGTTCGGTCTGGCCTGGCTCAGCCGTGCGCTCGACCGGGCGCGGGGCCGACAGGGAGATGGCCGGCCGAGGGAGGGCGGGCCCGTGGTGGACGCGGGGCCCCTTGATGTCCTGGCTCCGGCGTGTCATGCGGCGATGGCGCTGGGCATGGCCGTCATGTTCGCCGTGCTGGCTTGAGGTCGCCGACCCGCCGGTGCCGCGGCACGGTATGGGGACACACCCGCCGTCGACGCCGCGCGGAATTCTGTCGGTTCGCTGTTTTCCGCGACTCCGTCCGGGGAGATATCGGGGGCGCCTTCAGCTGTCGGCTGGCGGGCGGAGGCGAGGCAGGAAGCAGGTGGGGGTTCCGTGCACGGCACTCTGGAAGGACAGATGACCTTCGCGGAGGGGGCGTGGCCGTGGGAGCCGCCGGTCGCCCGCAGGCGCGGCCGGGCGGCGAGCGGGCGTCTGAAGGGGCTGTGGTCCCTGTCCGTTCTGACGACGGTGCTGGTCGCCGGAGGCTACGCCTGGCTGGGTTCCCTCGTCGGGGAAGGGCCCGGGGCCGTGGCTGGCGCGGTCATCGGGCTGGGGATGAGTGGGGGGCTGCACATGACGGTGGACCGTGTGGTGTCGGGCCCGCGCGGGCGCCGTCCCGCAGCCGCTTCCAGGCGCCCTGGCGCTCGCTGACGTCCGGGACGCCGTGGCCGGATAAGGTCCAGCGGCCGGCGGTGCGGTGTGTTCGTCAGGCCGCGGCCCTCTCTGCCACCTCGTACCCCGCCGCCACGATCGCCGCGCGCAGCCGCCCGTCGTCCAGGTCGGTGCCGCCGACGGAGACGGACCCGGCCGTGACGTCGACGTCCACCTCGGTGACTCCCGGGACCTCGGAGAGTTCCTCGGTGATGCTCGCGGCACAGTGCTGGCAGCTCATGCCGGTGACGAGGTACTGCTTGCGTGTCATGGCGCAACTCCTGGGTGCGACTGAGGCGTTCGTATGTTTCTTGATACGGATGCACCGGTTCGGCTGTTCATCCGGTGTCGTCGTTCACTGAGTCGTGGCGCTCCCCGGGCCAGTTCCTGGCTGTGGTGTGTGTCACCCGTCCGGGGCACGCGAGCTCGCGTCGGTTGACGGGGTCTCGGGCAGGCCGCCGGGCCGGGACGCGGAGGTTGCGCGTCCCGGCCAGGATCGGCGGTCAGCCGGTGGGTGCGGATCCGGCCGCACGGTGGCCCCGGAGGGCGCCCACGGCCAGGTCGACGGCGAGGAACGCGGCCAGGGGTATGCCGAACAGCGGTATCACCCAGCCGACCGCTGCGACCGCGACGATGCCGACGGCGAGGACCCCGGAGGGAACTCCGCGCCAGGCGCCCCGGGCGGGCGGGGCGCCCATGAGGGCCCGGCGGTCGGAGCGGGTGGGGCGGCGCAGCCACCACATGCGGTAGCCCCACACGATCACGTAGATCAGACCGATGGCCAGCATGGCGAGCACGATCTGGTTGACGATCCCGAAGAGGAGCCCCATGTGGGCCTGGATGCCCCAGGTGGTCAGCTTGGACAGCAGGGGCCAGTCCGCGAAGTCCACCCGGTCGACCACCTTGTCGGTCGAGGCGTCGACGGCGACGCTGTCCCGTCCGACCGGCCAGAGGTTGCGGGTCTGCGACACGGTCCACGCGGTGGCACCGTCCTCCGGCACGCTGACCGAGACAGGGCCGCTGAGACCGTCGTCCCGGGCCGCCTTCAGGACGCCGTCGATGTCACTCGGGTCAGCCTGCTTGGCCGCTGCCGAGCCGCTACCCGAGGAGTCCGCGTGGTCGCCCAGGGTGGTGGATACGTAAGGGGTGCTGGACCGCAGCGAGTCCAGGGCCTTGCTGAAGTTGGCCCCCGCATAGGTGGACCAGGTCAGGCCGGTCGCGGAGAGGAACAGCAGGCCGAGTGCGATCCATACGCCGGTCACCGCGTGCCAGCTGCGGGCGCGACGCACTCCGCCCTTCTTCGCGCTCCGGTCCGGCAGCAGCAGACGCTGGGCGGTCCGGTTGCCGCGCGAGCGGCGCCACCACAGGACCAGCCCGCCGAGGACGAGCACCCACAGCCAGCTGGCGGCGATCTCTGAGTACAGGTTGCCGACCGTGCCCAGATGGAGATCGCGGTGCAGGACGTCCAGCCAGGTCGTCAGCGGGGTCGAGGTCCACCACGTGGTCAACTGCCCGGTGACATCACCGGTGTACGGGTCGACGTACACCGTGTGCGTCTTCTCCCCGAGCTCGGGGAGCGAGAAGTCCACCTGGGTGGTGTCGTCGCCGTTTCCCGGGCGTACGGCGGTCAGCGTGCCCTTCGGATGCTCGGCGCGCGCGGCGGCCACCTGTTCGGACAGGGGCAGAGTGCTGTCACCGGCGTGGGAGACGTGGAGTTCATGGCCGTAGACGAGCGAGTCCAGTTGCGGCGTGAACGTGTAGAGCAGGCCGGTGAGAGCCGCGACGAGCAGGAACGGCGCGACCATGACGCCGGCGTAGAAGTGCAGCCGTGTCAACAGTGCGCCGAAGCCGTCCGGTCGCCGGGCGGTGGGCGTGGCCGTCGCGGTGGCCGTGGCCTCGACACCGTCATCGGCTGGGACGGGTGGGCTGGGCTTTTCCGAGTCCGTGGATGTCATGGTCGCCTCCGGGTGAGCGGTGCAGTGTGGGGAACACGTTCGGGCGCCCGGTTCCCCGCCGCCGTATCGCCGTTGCAGCGGCCCGGTTTGAGCCACTGTCTTGAAACAGTCGGACAGAAGGGCCTTCCAGTTCCCGGCCGATCACGCGGAGTCCGTCGGCGCCGGCGCCGTGGAACCCCGCCGTCGGGACAGGGCGATCTGATGTAGTCGTCCCGGAGCAGGCAGTAGTTCCCGGCGGCCACAGGGACAATCCTCACGTGGGAAGATCCCGCGTCGGACCTCCTGCGGCACGCCGACGCCGTGCCACGATGACGTCACCGGGCCACGATGGAATTCGCCTTCCCGAGCGTGGCCCGGCCTGTGCCTGCCGACCGCCACATCGCCATGTCCCGCCCCACCCCGGTGCGGGCGGCGGCCGGCGGGCCCGGCGGCCGGTCGGAGCCGTCGCGCTGGACCACGGACTCGTTTCCGTGCGCCGCCCACCACCAGGAGCCGGCACGGCGGATCGCCGCCGCCTGACCGAACGCCGTCCGGGCTCCCCAGCAGGGTGCGGAAGCCCGGACTGCGTCACGCTCAGCCGCTCCCCTCCCGCGCGCTGCGGCGCCGCAGCGCGCGCATGGCGAGAAGTCCGCCGCCCGCTGCCACGACGACCGCGCCCGCGAGGGCGGCGGTCGCCGTGGTACGGCCCAGGCCCAGGTAGGTGCGCTCCGAGCCGCCTGTGGCCGGGGCCGGCAGGCTCAGGTCCGCACAGGCCGGAGGAGTACCGGCGGGCTTGGTGCCCGTGGCGACCTCGAACTGGTAGGCGTTGGTCTGCGCGTCCCCGTCTCCCGCAGTGATCGAGTAGGTGAGGGTGATGACGCCCTTCGGCAGTGGGGAGACAGCGGCGCAGGCGGTGGTGGTATCGGTGACGACCGGCTCTCCGACCGGGATCTCCTTGCCGTCCGGCCCGATCATCCTGATCTTCGGCGCGATGCCGGAGGTCAGGTTGTCGAACGTCAGCCTGACCACGTCGGTCCCGGCCCCGACCGTGGCCCCGGGGGCCGGTGCGGCGTCCTTGAGCGCGGTGTGGGCGTACGCGGGCGCGTTCCCCAGGATCAGCAGCACGCCCGCACACACGGTAGATCCGGCCGTCGCCGTCAGAAGTCGAAGTCGGCGCATGCGATCCGGTTGTCCTGTGCCTCGTTGGGGTGGACCACGATCGCGACCGCGTCCTTGCCGGTCTTGCGGGAGTTGGTCACCGTGGTCATGCCCATACCGGACTTGTCGGCGGTGAACATGAGGTGGATCTCGTTCGGGGGCTTGGCCGGGCCACCCTTCTCGAACTGGAAGTGCGACCCGCCGTTGTCGGCGGAGCAGTGCTGGGCGTGCAGATGGGCCATGTAGACGTGACCAGGCTTGAGCCCGGTCAGGGAGACCGTCACGGTGGTGCCCTTGGACCCCTGGGCCAGCCAGGCCGTGCCCTTGACGTCGTTCATGCCCGGCGGGCGGGTGTCGAGCAGCGTGAAGGTGCCCTTGACGACGGACGCTCCGGCCATCTTGTAGGCGGGCGTGGCCGACGGGTCCCCCATCGCCTTGTCGGACATGCCGGCCATGCTGCCGTCCATTCCGTGAGAGGAGGACGAGGCAGAGGAGCCGGTCTTGGAGGATGCATGGTCGGCCGTGTCGCCCCCGCAGCCGGAGACAAGAGCGGTCACGGCGGCAGCCAGAGCCGCCCAGATGACAATTCGTTTGCCACTGCGGACGGTTGGGGTCGCGAAGGGACCGCCCGGCGTGGATGCGGAGGCGGCGGTGTGGTGGTGCATGGAACTCCCGATCGGTGAGCGGTGGGCGTGCGCCGTCGACTGCGCCTGGGCAGGAGGGCACGCCGGAGGCCAGGGGGACGACCAACGCGCGTGAGTACGCGTCGGTTGCGGGCGTGAACCGGCCCTGGCCGACATCGGGTACCTGAACACAACTCAGGGACGTGCGAAAGCCGATGAGCCGGTGGATCGGCGCCGTAGCGCCGAACCGGCCCTCGGTGGTCCCCGGCGGACGACGGCGTGTCTGAGCACGGTGGAGGCCGTCGGAAAAGCCTCCGTCCAGCCGTCCGGCCACCGGACCACCGGTGCCCGTCCGCCGCAATCGGTGCGCTCGAGCAGGCGGCTGGCACGCCGAAGCGGAGCGAACAGCGTGACGGCGAGCGCCCTTCCGAGCCGGTGGGCCGCCGTCTCTCCCCGCCACAGCCACAGCCCGCATACGACGGCGGCCAGCAGATGCGCCAGGACCATCCCCGTGGAGCCCTGCCGCGCGAGGACCGACTCCAGCGGAGACACGGGAGCGCCGCTCGTCCCGGCGTGCGGCATCGCCGTCGCCGGCATCGGGTGGTCCATGTGCATGGCCATGCCGGCGTGGGAGAACGTCATCGTGTGGTCCATGCCGTCGGTGGGTCCCGCCGGTCCGCGGACCAGTGTGTGGGCCACGTCGAACAGCAGGTGCAGCAGCGCCTGCGCGAGGGCCGTTGCCCCGACCACGGTCGCGGCGCCGCGCTCGCGGCCGGTCAGCCACCACGCGCCCGAAGCCGTTCCCGTGAAGCCCAGGACCAGGGTCCACCAGGGCAGGAGTTCGCCGGACATCAGGGCGTGACCCAGTGCCGTGATCGCCACGCAGAGGCCCGCAGCGACGGCCACCCGCACCGGGCGCAACATGCCGACGCTCTCGGCGGCGGCCGGGGAGCGCGTCGCCCGGACCGCTTCGCCGCCGCGGTACCTCCCGGACATCGCGTAACTCCTCGCACCGTTGGGCTCCTTCCGTCCCATACGGGCGCAAGCGCCTCTGCGTTCACTCGGCGGTGTCCGTCGCTTCCGATGCGGCGCGGGCGGTACTAGCGTCGGCGGAGTACACCCCGCCTCTTCTCACACCCTTGGGGTTGTCATGATCCACACCCGGGAACTCCTCGACAGCGTCACCAGCCAGAGCATCCTCGGAGGTGAGGTGCTGGCCCGTGCCGTCGACACACTCACCGCGTGCGAGACGGCCGTCATCGCCTGCGCGACGGGCATGCTCGCCGAGAAGGACGCCGACGAACTGCGCGCCTCCGTCGACCAGGATCTGGACTGCGCCGACGTCACGGCCGCGACCCGCCGGATCCTGACCCGGCACAGCGGCCACGACCCGGCGCTGCTCACAGCCCAGGTCGAAGCCTGCCTCATCGCCTGCCGCCGCAGCCACGAGCTGTGCAGCAGGCACGCCGAGCACCACGAGCACTGCCGTATCTGCGCCGAGGCCACCGACCAGGCGTCCGACGCCTGTCGGGACGTACTCGACGCCGTACGGGCCTGAGGCGGGCCGGTGTCAGTCCCGCGGGGGCGGTGACGGTCGGGGCGGCGGGCGGCCGGACACCACCCGGTGTACCAGCAGGTGGAGCAGTCCGGCGACAGCGAGTCCGGCCAGGCAGCCGATGAAGGCACCCGCCGTGCCGGCCACCACCTCGCCGAGCCAGCCGTAGCCCGCGGCCAGCACCGTCACCGTGGCGGCCGACAGCGGCCAGAGCGGGCCGGGCCGCTTCCCGAGGTGTCGGGCCGACCGGCCCGGCGGCTCGTCCCAGGGCCATACCGCCTGGGGCGGGTTCCGTCGTGCGCGTGCCATCGGTCAGGCGACGGCTATGCCGTCCAGCTTGCCCGCCTTCGCCTCCTCCACCAGGGAGGCGAACTGCACGGCGCTCATCTCGACGCGCTGGCCGAAGTCGTCGGTGAGCAGGACGCGTCGCTCCTCGGGTGCGCTCGGGTCGACGAACAGTTGCGGGCAACCGCAGTTGCACTCGCCGCAGAAGGTGGCCAGCGGCTCAAGACCGGTGATGTCGCTCATCGTGCGCTGCCTTTCGGGATGTCGGGCGGCCGGAGGCGGGCGTTCTCCTGAGGCCAGGTACTGCCAAGGGCATACCCCCGGGCGTGCGGCCCGACGCGCCCGCGTGCCCGGCTGACGGAGCGCGCCTCTGTGCTCCCCTACGCCGGTTCGCCCCCAGTGCTTCCGCCGAGACGAGTCCGGTCGGAACCAAAGGTTCTCGTTCAACGACCAACTGGGTAGGGGCTGTTCCTGCGACAGGGGCGGAACTCTGGTAGGCGGCGCGGTGCGGGCTAGGGTGTGGTCATGACCGACACCCTCACCATCGGAGTGCTGCTCTTCGAGGACGTCGAGGAACTCGACGTGGTGGGCCCGTGGGAGGTGCTCGGCTTCTGGGCCTCCCATGTCACGTCGTCCTCCGTGCGGGTCCTGGCCCTCGGGCCGGAAGCCCGGGTGGTGCGCGGTTCCCAGGGGCTCGGGCTTGTCGCAGACCACGCCCTGGACGAGGCGCCGCCGCTCGACGTGCTCATCCACCCCGGCGGCAACGGCACGCGTGCCCTGATCGAGGACACCGGGCACCTGGAGTGGCTGCGGGGACTGCACGAGCGGGGCACTGTCCTGGCGAGCGTGTGCACCGGATCGCTGGTGCTCGCCGCCGCCGGGCTGCTGTCGGGCCGCCCGGCGACCACGCACCGGGACTTCCTCGGCAAGCTCGCGAAGATAGACCCTTCGGTCGAGGTGCGGAACCAGGAGCGCTACGTGGACGACGGTGACATCGTCACCAGCGCCGGGGTGTCGGCCGGCATCGACATGGCCCTGCACCTGGTGGCCCGCTACGACGGGGCCGAGGCGGGCGAGCGGACGCGAGCCGGGATCCAGTACGAGGCTCCGGACCCCGTGGTGGGCTCCGGAGCCTGACCGGGTGTCAGCGAGCGGTCAGCGGACGGCGCTCTCGGCGGTCCTGCCCTCCCCGTCCGCCGTGGGGTCGTCGTCGGCCGTCATGTCGTCGGCGAGCGGCCGGGCGCCGTAGGTGACGCGGGTGACGCCGTCGGCGTGCCGCTCGGTGCTCGCCCGGACGCCGAAGACGTCCCGGAGGACCTCCGGGGTCAGCACCTCCAGGACCGGTCCGGCGGTGACCACGGCTCCCTCGTGGAGGACGACCAGGTGGTCGCAGAGGCGGGCGGCGAGGTCCAGGTCATGGAGGACCGCCAGTGTGGTGACGCCGGTGGCGCGGATCAGGTCCAGCAGTTCGAACCGGGCCCGGATGTCGAGGTGGTTGGTGACCTCGTCCAGGACCAGGAGCTGGGGGTTCTGCGCCAACGCGCGTGCCAGCAGGACGCGTTGGCGTTCGCCGCCGGAGAGGGAGGCGTAGTCGCGCTCCGCGAAGGGGCGCACGCCGCAGTGGTCGATGGCCTCCTCGACGGCCTGGTGGTCCTCGGTTCCGTCGCGGCCGAGCAGTCCGTGGTGGGGGGCGCGGCCGAGGGCGACGATCTCGGTGACGGTCAGGCCGGTGGTGTTGCCCCCCGCGTCCTGGAGGACGGCGGCCGTGCGACGGGCGGCTGCCCGCGGGGACAAGGCCCAGACGTCGTCTTCGCCGACCCGGACCACACCTTCCGCCGGACGCAGTGAGCGGTAGACGGTGCGCAGCAGGGTGGACTTGCCGCTGCCGTTGGGGCCGACGAGGCCGACGATGTCGCCTTTGTGGGCCTCCAGGCTCACGTCCCGCAGGATCGGAGCGCGGTCCAGGGTGACGTGGAGCTGGTCGACGGTGAGTTTCATACGGAGTCCAGGCCCTTGTTGCGGCGCAGCAGCCACAGGAAGAAGGGGGCGCCGAGGAGGGCGGTGAGGATGCCCAGCGGCAGTTCGTTGGGGCGGTTGAGGGTGCGGGAGAGCAGGTCGACGAGGACCAGGTAGACCGCGCCCAGCAGAGCGGTCAGCGGCAGTAGCCGGCGGTGGTCGGCGCCGATGGTGAGGCGTACCAGGTGCGGGATCATCAGGCCCACGAACCCGATACTGCCCGCGACCGCGATGACAGTGCCGGTCAGCAGCGCGGCGAGGACGAGCAGGAGGGCCCGCAGCCGGTTGACGTCGACGCCGAGCGCGGTGGCCGACTCGTCCCCCGCCAGCAGGACATTGAGGCGGCGGCCGAACAGGGACAGCAGCACAGTGGTCACCAGCACCACGACGGTGACCGTGGGCAGCTGGTCCCACTTCGCGCCCGCCACACTGCCCAGCATCCAGAACATCACCGTCCGCAACTCGGTCGGCGTCGCCTGGAGTTGCACGAAGCTGGTCGCGGAAAGGAAGACGTATCCGACGGCGACGCCCGCCAGCACCAGCCGGGTCGGCGCCATCCGGCCCCGCCGCTGTCCGAGCGCGAACACCAGGGCCCCGGCGGCGATCGCCCCGAGGAAGGCCGCCGCCGAGACCCCGAGCCCGGCGAGCGCCACGCCCCCACCTAGGGTGATCACGAGGACGGCGCCTAGCGTGGCTCCGTAGGAGAAGCCCAGCACGATGGGGTCGGCCAGCGGGTTGGACACCACCGTCTGGAGCACCGCGCCGGACACCGCCAGGCCCGCGCCTACCAAGGCCGCCAGGACCACCCGCGGAGTGCGGAAGTTCCAGACGATCTGGTCGAGCGCGGGGTCGGAGGGAGCCGGACCCGCGCCGGTGACGTGGTGCCAGACGATCGACCACACATCACCGAGCGGGACGTTGACCGCGCCAATGCTGATCGCCACGATCATGGTGGCGAGCAGCGCGACGGGCAGGAGCGTGAACGCCAGCGGGAGCCTGAGCCGGGTCAGTAGGCGTCCGGGTGCAGCATCTTCGCGACCTTCTCCACGGCCAGGTCGTTGCTGGGGCCCAGGTACATCGAGTCGGACAGCGTCACGTACGCGTTGTTCTTGGCGGCCGGCCACTGGGGGAACTCCTTGAGAAGTTTCTTGGCGTAGGCCGCCGGGTTCGGGTCGTTGTAGGCGATGACGACGAGGGCGTCGACGTCGGTGGCGGCCACCTTTTCCTTGCTGAGGTCGGCGAAGGAGGTCTTGGAGGCGTTCTCGAAGGCGTTGGCGCCGCCGGCCTTGGTGAGGATGTCGTTGTAGATGCCCTTGGCGACGACCGAACTAAAGTCGTTGCCGCCCATGGACATGTTGGAGAAGAGCACCATCACCTTGGGCTTCTTCTCCCCCTTCACCTTGTCCGAGACGGACGCGATGTTCTTCTCGGAGGCGGCTATCAGCTTCTCCGCCCTGTCGCTGACGTTGAAGACCTTGCCCATGTCGCGCAGCAGCTGGTAGCTGTCGGCGATGGTCATCTTGGAGGTGTCCTGGTCGCAGCCCTGCGGCGAGACGTAACTGTTCGCGCCGACGTCCTTGAGCTGGTCGCGGGTGGCGAAGCCATTCTTCTCGTCGAAGCCGTACGACGTGGTGGACAGCACCAGGTCCGGGCGCAGACCGAGCATGGCCTCGCGGGGGATGTCGTAGGCGTCGTTGAGTTTGACGTCCCCGGTGGGCAGCTTCTTGATGGCGGCGGCCCGGCCCTCCACCTCGGACATGCCGTAGGTCTGCTGGTTGGCGACGATCTTGTCGCCGAGGCCGAGGGCGAGAAGCGTGGAGACCTCAGCGACCGAGGCGCCGTTCATGACGACCACCCTGCTGGGGGCCTTCTTGAAGGTCTCCTTCTGGCCGCAGTTGTCGAGGGTGACCGGGTACCCGCTCTTCGAGGCCGCGGCCTCGGTCATCGTGTCGCTCGCCTTGTCGTCGGACGACGAGCCGCATGCTGCCGTGAGCAGACAGAGGGCTGCGGCCAGGGCGACGGCAGCGGCCGGCCGGTGCATCGACATGCGGGCTCCTTGCGTGAGGAATGTGCTCATGGGCTGACGGTTCTGTTGCAGTAGTCGGAGCGAAGCGACGTTGAGTTCCCGGAAGTTGCCGACTATTTCGCGGGGAGCGGGGAGCAGGACCGCCGAGCCGGGGCAGGCAGCGCACCGACCGCCACACAGTGGTCCAGGTAGCGGAAGAAGAGGGCACGGTCGACAGGCGGGCAGGTGATCCCGCTGCCCGTCAGGCCCGCCCGGACCCGGCCGGCGTGCACATGACCGAGGCGCAGGTCAGCCGGAGCGGCCCGATGGAAGACGGCCTCTTCTGTGGAGTCGAAGAAGGCCAGGGTGGTGGCCGCCACGTCGGCTGAGCGCGGCAGGCGTTCCCGCCACCGGGCGAGCGGGAGTGCGCGCACCGGATACCCGTATGCCCGCACCCAGTCGTAGACGTCCGCGAGGCGTACGCGGGGCAGGGTGGCGTGGTGGAAGACCGGGCCCGCGGCCGTCGCGTCCGGCTGCCCCAGGCACAGGTGGACGAGGGAACGCGCGACGAAGTCCACCGGGGTCCACACCTCGTCCTCGAACAGCTCCGGAACGATGCCTGCCGGAATGCCCGCGCGCAGCACGCTCCATAGGAAGTCGCGCTCGTTGACGTACCCGGTGTCGGCGGGCCCCGTCACCCGGCCCAGACGGTGGACGGTGACGGGCATACCGCGCTCCGCCGCCTGTTCGAGGAGCCGCTCGGAGGCCCACTTGGACTGCTGGTAGCCGTACCGCAGACCCTCGTGGAGCGGCAGGAACTCCTCCGGCGCCTCGGCACTGAGGCTCGCCGGTGGGGCGACGGAGAGGGTGGAGACGTAGTGCAGGGGGGTCGAGTTGACGGCGGCTAGGCGCAGCAGTTGCCGGGTGGACTCGGTGTTGGCTGCGCGCAGGGTGGCGTAGTCGCGCATGATGCTGACGGTGGCGGCGTTGTGGAAGATCGCGTCGCAGCTCGCGGCGAGGTCGGACAGGGTCTCGCGGGGCAGTCCGAGGCCGGGCCTGGCTAGGTCGGCGGGCAAGGCCGTCACGCGGTTCGCCGCTCGGCCGTCGAGCGTGAGGCCGTGGCGCGTGAGGGCTTCGTGGACGCGGGCGGTGGCTTCGGGCACGTCGGCGGCCCGCACAGCGCAGACGATCTCGGCCTCCGTGTCGGCCAGCAGCCGGGCCAGCAGATGCGCGCCCACGAAGCCGGTGGCGCCGGTCAGCAGGATGCGCCTGGGCGCGGCATGCGGAGTACGGCGGATGCCGCGCCGGATGCCCGGATCGAGCTCGGCGTCGGTGAGGAGAGCCGGCGGGAAGGCGGCCGTGGTCTCGGTTCCGGCCCCCGTTCCCGCCTCCGCCTCCGCTTCGGTGAGGAAGCGGGCCAGAGCCGCGGCGGTCGGGTGCTGGAAGAGCCAGGCGACCTTCACGTCCCGGCCGAGTTCGACGCCCAGCCGGTTGGCGGCCTGGATGGCCTGGAGGGACTGGGCGCCCAGGTCGAACACGTCGTCGTCCACCGTGACGGTGTCGTTCCCGAGCAGGTGTGCCCAGACGCCGGTGATGGTCAGCTCCAGGGGGCTGCCGGTCGTGGGCGCCCGGTGGGCGCGCGGTTCGGCGAGCACGTTCCGGTCGATCTTGCCGGAGCCGGTGCGAGGCAGCCGGTCCGTGAACTCGATCGCGGAGGGCACCATCGCCGCGGGCAGCGACGCCCGCAGGTGGTCTCTGACATCGGCGGCGGACGGCGCGGGGGATTCCGCCACGAGGTGGGCCACCAGGCGCCGGGTGCCGTCCGCCAGCACCTGCCCGACGACGGCAGCCTCCCTGATCCGCGGAAACGTGAGCAGGGCGGTTTCGACCTCGGCGGGCTGGACCCGATGTCCGCTGATCTTGAACTCGGTGTCGGCCCGGCCGAGGTAGCGCAGTTGGCCGTCCTCGCCGATGCGGACGAGGTCGCCGGTGCGGTAGGCGCGCGGGGCGTCCGGCAGGGCGGTGAGCGGGGCGAAGCGCGCGCTGTCCGGCACGTCGGGCCGGTATCCGTCGGCGAGGGTGGGGCCGAGGAGGTACAGCTCGCCGTCGGCCACCGCCGCCCGCGTGCCGGGCAGGGGCAGGCCGATGGGGACGTCTCCGCCGGCGAGGGCGGGGGCGTGCAGGTCGGCGACGGTGGCGACCACTGTGGCCTCGGTGGGGCCGTAGGTGTTCAGCAGCGCGACCGAGGTGCCGACCGCCTTGCGCCAGCGCTCGACCCGTTCGGGCAGGGCCGCTTCGCCGCCGATGACGACGGTGCGTACGCCCTCGGGGAGGGCGGCGGCGCCGGTCGAGACCGCGTAGGCGAGTTCGTGCCAGTAGGAGGTGGGCAGGTCGAGCACGCTCACCCGCAGCCGTGCGCAGGCGTCGAGGAAGCCCGGCACGGACTCGGTCATGTCGTCGGTGCGGACGACCAGGGTGGCCCCGGTGCACAGGGTCAGGAAGATCTCCTCCACGCTGGCGTCGAAGTGCAGTGGCGCGAACTGCAGGACGCGGTCCTCGCGACGCAGTCCGTAGCGGTGCGTGGCCGCGGCGACGAAGTGGGCCAGCGCTGCGTGGCCGACCGCCACCCCTTTGGGGCGGCCGGTGGAGCCGGAGGTGTGCAGGACGTACGCGAGGTCTGCCGGTGCCGGTGGCGCGGGTGGCCTGGAAACGCCGGCGTGCTCCGGGTCCCGGTCGTCAGAAGGGAGCAGCGGGAGTACGGCGTGCTCCGCGAAGTCGGCCGCTCTGTCGCCGGTCGTCAGAACGAGGGCGGGGACGGTGTCGGCCAGCAGGCGGGCCGTGCGGTCGGCGGGTGCCTTCGGGTCGAGGGGGCAGTAGGCGGCGCCGGACATCAGTACGCCGAGGACGGCGGTGACGGCGGCGCCGCCCCGGGGCAGGGCAACCGCCACCACGTCGCCGCGACCCACGCCCCGGGCTGCCAGACGGCGCGCGATGTCCCGGGCCGCGCCGAAGAGTTGGGCGTAGGTCAGTGCGTCTCCGCCATGCTCGACGGCGACGGCCCCGCCCCTGCGGGCCGCGTGGTCTGCGATCTGGCTCAGGACCGGGCGGGCGGGTGCGGGCAGCGGGCCGCCGTCCAGGACGGGGACGCTGGCGTGCGCCCGTGATCCGCCGAGCGGCCGGTCCGGGTCGGTGAGGGCCGTGGTCAGCAGGGCGAGCAGGCCCTCCTGAAAGGCGGCCGTCTCCGCCGCCGTGTACAGGTCGGGGTTGGCGTCGACGGCGACGCGTAGACCGGTGCCGTCGCCGCGGTCGTAGACGTTGACGGCGAGGTCGTCGACAGGGCCCGCGGACACGTTGTGGACGGTGCTCGGATGTCCGGCGAACTTCAGGTCGTACTGGAACGGCATGATGTTCACGCCAGGACCGGACAGCCGGCGTTGGCCGCCCACCAGTTTCAGGTCGCGGCGCAACTGCTCGTAGCGGTAACGCTGGTGGGGCAGTCCGGCGCGCAGCTCGCGCGAGACGCGGGGAGCGAGGACGCGCAGGCTGTCGTCGGGGGCGACCGGTACGCGCAGGGGCAGGATGTTGCGCACCATCGCGGGCACCCGCAGGGAGACGGAACCCAGGCGGCCCATGGCGGGCAGGCTCAGGACGATCTCCGGTGCCCGGGTGAGCCGGTGCAGGTGGGCGACGGTCACCGCGAGGAGCACCTCGGACCAGGTGACCGACAGGTCACGGGCGACCGTACGCAGTTGACCTGCTGCGGACGGGTCGAGGTCGGTGACATGGCGGTGGAAGGTGCGGGCGGGCAGCGCGGAGCGGCCCGCCGGAGTGGCCACCGGCGGACGGTCCGCGTAACGGCCGGTCCAGTAGGCCCGGTCCTTGGCGTGCCGGGCGGAGTCGCGGTAGGCGGCTTCCTCTGCGCGGACGGACTCCAGGGTGCCGAAGCCGCTCTCCCGTACGGGTTCGCCCGCCATGAGGGCGGTGTACACCTCGGCGACCCGCCGGGCCACTAGGGAGAGGCCGAAGCCGTCGAGCGCGATGTGGTGGACGCGGTGGTACCAGAGGAACTCCTCCGGCCCCGTCAGCAGCAGCGCGTGGCCGAAGACCGGGCCCCGGGTGAGGTCGACGGGGCGGGTCATGTCCTGGTCCATCCAGGCCAGGGCGGCTGCGTGCGGGTCGGGTTCGGCGGTCAGGTCGGCGATGTGAGTGCGCCAGTCCCCTGCCGGAGTGCTGATCTGCCAAGGGCGGCCGGTGTCGTCGGTGTCGAAGGTGACGTTGAGGGCCTCGGTCTCGGCGACGACGTGGTGCAGGGCCCGGTCGAAGACAGCCGGGTCGACCGCGCCGGTGATGCGCAGGTACTCGGCGGTGTTGTAGGCGGGGCTGTCCGCGTCCAGCTG
Organism: Streptomyces sp. NPDC088254; assembly: GCF_044740925.1. NCBI lineage: Bacteria > Bacillati > Actinomycetota > Actinomycetes > Kitasatosporales > Streptomycetaceae > Streptomyces > Streptomyces sp. NPDC088254. The sequence continues at coordinate 34,019 of NZ_JBIURQ010000017.1, forward strand.
CTGGCCGGCCCAGATGCCCTCCTGGGCGGCCAGCAGTGGTTGACTGCCCGTCATGTCCGCTGCCCCTGACGCTGGGAGAGGAGCTGCCACCACTGAGCGAACGTGGTGCGTTCGGCGAGTTCGACGAAGGTCACCTCGGCACCCGCCGCCTGCCAGCGCTCCAGCAGGGTGACAATGCGCAGCGAGTCCAGCCCCGCGTCCAACGGGCTGTCCTCCAGGTCGACTTCACCGGGCTCCAGGAACAGACACTCTGCGAGGTCCGCGCGGAAGCCGTCCAGGGTGAGGGGTTCAGGCATAAGGGCTCTCTCTCGTGGCTCGTCCCGTGATGTGGCGATGACGGGCCGGTCAGTTGACCTTGCGCGCGGAGTCGCTCCAGAAGCGGTCGCGCAGCTCGCGGCGGAGGATCTTGCCGCTGGGGTTGCGCGGGACGTGGTCGGTGAACTCGTAGCTCGCGGGCAGCTTGAACGCGGCCAGGCGCGGCACGAGGAAGGTGTGCAGGTCCCGGGGGCTGGGCCGCTCCCCGGCCGCGGGGACGACGAAGGCGTGCACCTTCTCGCCCCACCGCTCGTCGGGGATGCCGACGACGACCGCCTCCCCGACCCCGGGGTGGTGTTCCAGGACGTTCTCGATCTCGGCGGGGTAGACGTTCTCGCCCGCGACGAGGATGGCGTCCTTGATCCGGTCGCGGATGAAGACGTAGCCGTCCTCGTCGAGGTACCCGGCGTCCCCGGTGTGGATCCAGCCGTCGACGAGCGTCTCAGCCGTCTTGTCGGGCAGGCCCCAGTACTCGACCATCCGGGCCGGGGTGTGCAGGCAGACCTCGCCGACCGCGCCCGGGGGCAGTTCTCGGCCCTGGTCGTCGATGACCTTGGCGCGTACGCCCGGGTAGGGGTGGCCGGCGGCCTGCATGAGCGTCCCGCCCGGGACATGCGCGGCCGGGGGCAGGCAGACAGCGGTGTTGCCGGTCTCGGTAAGCCCGTAGATCTGGGCGAACTCGCAGTCCAGGACGGCGAGGCTCTCCTCCAGCAGCGCCTCCGAGATCGGGGAGCCGCCGTACACGGTCTTGCGCAGGGTGGTGAAGTCCTTCGCGCTCACCCCGGGTTCGGTGAGCATCATGCGCAACATCGCCGGGACCACGCAGGCGGTGGTGATGCCGAGGTCGCGGATGAGGTCGACGGCCTGCCGGGCGGCGAAGGCGCGCATCGCCACCACCGTCGTCCCGGCGTTGAAGTTCTGGGTGGCCCACCACAGTCCGCCGACGTGGAAGCCGGGGATGCCGATCAGGGCGATGTCGCCCGCTCGCCAGTCGATCCAGTCCAGTCCCTCGCTCGCGAGACCGTCGCGGATCGCGAAGAAGCTGCGGTGGGCGAGGACGACGCCCTTGGGCAGGCCGGTGGTGCCGCTGGTGTAGAGCTGGGCGACCGGGGTGTCCGGGCCGGCCTCGAACTCCGTCTCGCTGTCCGGGTGCCCGGCCCGCCAGGTGGTGATCGAGGTCACCGGTACGACGGTCTCCGGCGGCTTGGTGGGCATGGCCTCGACGATCGGGGCGAACTCGTCCTCCAGGAACAGCAGCCGGGTGCCGGAGTCCTGGAGGATGTGGCTCACCTCGGGTGCGGTGAGCCGCCAGTTGACCGGGACCAGCACGGTGCCGGTCTTGGCACAGGCGAAGAGGGCCTCGTAGTAGTGCTCGGACTCCTTGCCCAGGTAGGCCACCCGGTCGCCGACGCCGAGTCCAGCGGCCCGCAGGGCGTGTGCCATGCGGTTGCTGTGGTGGTGGAGGTCCGCGTAGGTCAGGGTGCGGTCCTCGCAGATCACCGCGGCGGCTTCGGGCTGCCGGGCGGCGTGGAAGCGGGTGGTGTGGACGAGGGTGCTCAGTTCGGGGTGGTGGAGCTTCGCGTCCTGCGGCTGCGGCGCCGTGGATGTCTCCATGAAAGCTCTGCCTCCGGTGGGGTCAGGGGACGTTGACGAATGCGAGGGTCGCCTCGCCGTCGCACCGGCCGCCGTGGGCGTCCTGGTAGCGGAAGACGGTCTGGGCGTGGAGGAAGGGGCTGCCGCCGCCCGGAGCGCGCCGGGCCACGGAGCGGAACTCCATCTCCCCCGTGAAATCACGGGGATTGACGGGCCGCCGGAAGTTCGACGCGAAGCGGGCGATGAGGATGTCCGGGAGCTGGTGGCGCCAGAAGTCGTCGAGAGTCCAGTCCTCGAACCCGGTCAGCAGCCCCTCCTGCACGGACTTGGCGACCAGGTAGTACATCAACTGGTTGTAGGCGATGTTGACCTCGACCGAGTTCAGATGGCCGGTGTCGTCGATGTAGCAGGACTCCGAGATCGCGAACACACCCTGTGCGCGGGCGAGTCCGGCGCCAGGTATGACCTCGGCCGACCTCAGGTACTTGCAGTGCGGCTTGTAGGGCGCGAGGACGCGGACCAGCAGTTCCCCGTCAGGGGGATACGACCGTTGCGGCGATGCGTCGGCGGGCGCGGTCACGCGGCGCGCATCCCGTCGTAGAGCCTGCGCTCGTCGTGGACGGTGACGCGGTGCGAGACGGTCGGCTCCGGAGTGGTGGTGTGACGGGCGCGGTGGATGAGACTGCGGTTGTCCCAGACCAGCAGGTCGCCCTTCTCGAAGCTCTGCAGGTGGATGCCCTCGTGCTCGAAGGAGTCGTCGAGCTGGCCGGTGGCCTCGAAGAGCCGCTTGAGGAGCTCCTCGTCGAGCGGTTCGCCGGCCGCGTCCTCGATCCCGACGGTGAAGCCCTCGCTGATGTAGAGGACGGTCTCACCGGTCATGGGGTGGGTGAAGGTGGTGGGCTGGACGACGGGCGGGGTCTTCGTCTCGACCTCCTCGATGATCTCGGAGATCGGGCGGTAGACGTCGTGCGGTCGGATCTTGAAGTACTTGCGCACCGAGTGGCGGCAGCGCGTCCCGGCGATCTCCTTCTTCAGCTCGGCCGACAGCTTCTCGTACGCCCGGCCCATGTCGATGAAGTAGGTGCCGCGGTTCTTCTCGGGGACGACCTGGGGGTGGATGAGGGTGATGCCGAAGGGGTCGGGCATGAACTGGTAGTCGGCGTGCCAGAACTTGCCGGTCTTCGGCACACCTATCTGCCTGCCGTTCTCCGGGACGTTGGAGGAGACGAATATCTCGGGCACGTCCGGGTGCTTGTACATCGGCTCGTAGTACGTCTCAGGGCGGCCCAGCCGCATGCCGAGGGCGAGGAACTGCTCGGGGGTGAGGTCCTGGCCCTTCAGGACAGCGATCTTCTTCGTGTAGACGGCCGCCTTGAGAGCCTCGATGTCCGCCTCGGAGGCCGTGGTGTGGTCGAAGCCCTCGACGGTGACACCGAGCGCGGCTCCCGGCTGGTCCTTGATCTGCATGGCTGTCGGTCCTTCCGTTCGGTTCAGACGGCGGTGGTGCGGCGGGAGTCGACCAGGTCGGCGATCTGGCCGAGGGTGAGGTCGGGCTGGAGTTCGTCGTCGCCGACGGTGACGCCCAGGTCGCGTTCGATGCGGATGCTGATCTCGACGGTGGTCAGGGAGTCCACGTCCAGTGCGCCGAGGGTGGCCTCGGGGCGGATCAGGTCGGCGGGGACGTCGTGCAGCTTCACGATGACGTCGACGATCTGCTCGTAGGTGGTCATGGTGTGGTCCGTTCCGATTGCGGGTGAGGGTGCGGGGGGAGTTCGGGCCAGGTCATCAGGCAGGAGCCCCAGGTGAGGCCGCCGCCGAAGGCAGTCAGAAGGAGGCGGTCGCCGGGGCGGATCCGCTGCCCGGCCACGGCGTCGGCGAGGGCGAGCGGGATGGAGGCGGCTCCGGTGTTGCCGACGGCGTCGACGTTGGCCACGCAACGCTCCCTCAGCAGGCCCAGGTCGTCGGCGACGGAGTGCAGGATGCGCAGGTTGGCCTGGTGGGGCACGAAGTGGTCGACGTCGCCGGTCTTCCACCCGGCCCGCTCCAGGGTGGCCCGCGCCGAGGCGGCCATGCGGGTCACCGCATGCCGGTAGACCTCCTTACCGCGCATCGCGAAGTGCCTTTCCGCGTGGGTGGGTTCGGCTCCGGTCGAGCGCTGGCGGGAGCCGCCGCCCGCGACGGTGATCAGGTCCTCGTGGGCGCCGTCGCTGCCCAGGTCGAAGTGGCCGACCGCGCCCGGCTCGTCGGGGCGTCCCGCCCGTAGGACGACCGCTCCGGCGCCGTCCCCGAAGATGATCGCGTTGGTGCGGTCCAGAGGGTCGACGATGGTGGAGTAGGTGTCCGCGCCGATCAGCAGCACCCGGCGGGCGACCCCGGCGGCGATCAGCCCGGCGGCGGTCGCGAGGCCGTACACGAACCCCGTACACACCGCGCCGACGTCGAAGGCCGCCACCCCCACGAGGCCGAGGCGGGCGGCCACCACGGGCGCGGTGGCGGGGCAGGGACGGTCCGGGGTGGTCGTGGTGACGATCACCGCGTCAGCGGGGGCGCCACCGGCAGAGCGCAGGGCGAGCCGACCCGCTTCGACGGCGAGGTCGGAGGTGGCCTGGCCGGGCTCGGCGACGTGCCGGCTGCGAATCCCGGTGCGGGTACGGATCCAGGTGTCATCGGTGTCCAGGCGTGCGGCGAGTTCGTCGTTGGTGACCACACGGGGCGGCACCCATCCGGCCAGTCCGCACAGGACGGCCACCGGGCCCGGCGGGCTGGAGGCGTTGCTGGGCACAGCTGTTCTCCTCGTGGGGCTCGTGGGGTGGTGAGAAGGAGGGTGGTTGAGGCGTCTACACGGCGGCGGTCGCGGTTCTGCGCAGGACCAGGGTGAGCGGCACGCCGCAGCACAGGACGGCCGCGACCGCGAACACGGCGCCACGTATCCCGGACAGCAGGGCCTCGGCCGGCGGACCCGTGCCAACGCTGCCCGACAGGGCGACCAGCAGGGCGAGGCCGACCGCACCGCCCACCTGGAGCGTCGTGGAAGCCATACCGGAGGCCACGCCCTGGTCCTCGGCGGCCACTCCGGAGGCGGCGACGATCCACATGCCGGTCCAGGCGGCGCCCTGGCCGAGCCCCAGCAGCACGATCCCCGGCAGCAGCAGGGCGTACGAACCGTCCCCGGTCAGCGCGAGACCGAGGGCGGCCGCCCCTGCCGCACCCAGCGCCATGCCGCCGACCAGCATGCGGCGCACTCCGACGCGGGCGACGGCCCGCTCACCGGCCTGCGTGCCCAGCGCGGTCACCACCGCCGGGACGAGGAACGCCAGGCCCGTCGCGAACGCGCCGTAGCCGCGTACGTTCTGGAAGTAGAGGGTCATGAAATAGGGCAGGGAGCTGAAGGTGGCGCTGTACAGGGCGGTGATCGCCATGGCGGCGACCAGGCCCCGGTGGGCGAACAGCCGCGCCGGCACCAGCGGGTCCCGCGAGCGGGTCTCGACGAGCGCGAAGACACTGAGCAGGGTGAAGGAGATAACCGCGCTGAGCAGTGCGGAGGGGCTGCCCCAGCCGGCCTCGGGGGCGTGCACCAGCAGGAACACGAAGAGCGTGATACCGCCGGTGGCGGCCAGCGCGCCCGTGACGTCGAACCGGCGGGTGACGTTGCGCTGGCCGTCCGCAGGGAAGAACCGCAGACCCGCCCACGCGAGTGCCGCCGCGATGGGGACGTTCACGAAGAACACCGACGGCCAGCCGAACGCCTCCACGAGCACCCCGCCCAGGAGCGACCCGAAGCACAGGCCACCGGCCCCCGCCGCGCCCCACACCGCCAGGGCTCGGTTCCGGGCGGGCCCCTCCTCATAGATCGTGTTGATCAGGGCGAGGGTGGCCGGGAACAGCAGCGAGCCGCCGAGCCCCTGCACCGCGCGCACCACGACCAGCACCCCCGCCGACTGGGAGAGTCCGCCGACCAGGGACGAACCCGCATACAGGAGCGCCGCGGCGACGAACGCCCGCCGCCTTCCCAGCAGATCGGCCGTCCGGCCGCCCAGCAGGAGGAAGCCGCCCGTGGTCACGACGTAGGCGCTGACCACCCACTGGAGGTCGTGCGAGGAGAAACCGAGCTCGGCGCCTATGTCCGGAAGGGCAACATAGACGATGTTGTAGTCGAGCGCGATGACCAGCTGGGCCAGCGCCAGAACGAGAAGGGACAGTCGTGCCCGCACCTGTCGACATCCTCCTCAGCCGTCAATGAAAAGCAGCGAAAAATTCAGATCCGATAATCGGTCCAGTCGATCATTTTCAGTCACCATAACACTGGCAAGAAGGCTTGAAAAGCGCCACCGGAAAAACAGATAGAGCGCGCCTTAATTGCATTTTAGGGCAGCACTTCTATCCGGCAGCACCGGACTGCCGGATGATTTTCACTGACAGGATTCAGGCGGTCAGCCGTCCCCCATGAGGCGCCTGATCTCCGTGATGAGCACGGTCAGCGCGCGCCGTTCGGGAACGGTTGTCTCCGGATGCCACAGGTCTACGAGCAGGCAGGTTCGCGGCCGGTCGCCGTCATTGCGCGCCTCATGCTCGAAGGAGTAGTCGAAGAGCAGGCACTTCCCCTCCTCCCAGGAACGAGTTTCTCCAGCGACCGTGATACTGCACCCGTCCGGAATATCCACGGCGAGATGGAGATTGATGCTGAAGTTCCACAGGTCACAATGCGGGGCGACGGCAGCACCTGGCAGCAGGGTGGAGAAATGACATTCCAGCAGCGGGCATATTTTCTCAGTGTCGACTGCGAACTCTTTGAGAGCCTTGTACGCCGTCGGTGCGGTGTCCGCCGATTCCTCGACCAGGCCCCCTCCCCGGTACAGATAGAGCGCCTGCCAGTCCTCCTGGCGCGTCAGGTAGTGCTCGTAGTCGGAGAACACCTCCCGGCGTGTCTCCCAAGCCGCGGCCAGCTCCTCCTTGATCACCGGATGAGCGGCTTCGAACGCCTCGACCAGGGGGGTCAGTTCCGGATGGCCACGCGGATCGTGCCATGGGGTCGGGGACAAACCCGGCAGGATCCACTTGGCCCCCTTCTGGAGAGGATGGCGCGGCGCTCCTCCCCCGGGCTCCAGCATCCGCTCCACACGCTTCAAGGTGTCCGTGCCGTGCTCGCCTCTGATCGCCGCGAAGGCGTCCTCTATCTCGGGTGTCATGCTGGCCCCTCCCGGCCGCTACCGCGGTGGCCGACCGGTGGGTCGGCGTCGCAGTAGTAGTCGGGGGGAGAAGCCGGGGAGTTCCCGCGAGTTTCCGCCAATTCTTCAGCGCGCCAGGGGAGTTGACCCAAGCACCGGACGTACCTTCCGGTCGCACAGCGCTGTGAGCGCCGGGTCGGCGGTCGACACCAGCAGGGTCACCGGCAGTTCGGCGAGCAGCCGCACGAGAGCGTCCCGGTGGGCCGGTTCCAGTCCGTCGGTGGGGTCGTCGGCAGCCAGTACGCCGGCTCCCGCCGTCACACAGCCGATCACCCGGGCCAGATGTAGAAGCTGGGCCTCGCTCCGGGTGAGGCTGTGCAGGGGGCGGTCCGTCAGCCTGCCCACGCCCAGCAGGTCGGCGGCCAGTGCCGCCGCCGCCGGGTTTCCGCTGCGGGCCAGTACGCCGCCCGCGGTCGCCCGGGACCGGGCGGGGACGGCGGCCCGGGGCAGCCACGCGCAGGCCCGGCCGCGCCACGCACGTTCGGCGGGGGTCCGGTCTCCCCGGCCACCGACGGTGATCTCGCCGCCGTGCACCGGACGCAGGCCGGCGACCGCGCGTAGCAGTGTCGTGCCCGTCGCGCCGTCCCGGCCGGTCAGAGCGACACGTTCGCCCGGGGCGACATCGAGGCACAGCCCCGTGACGTCCTCGAAGGTCACGTCCCGCAGTCGTACGTCCAGCGCAACCGGATCGGCGGCGGCCGACGGCACCTGAGGTGCCGGACTCTCCGTCGGACGACGGAATCGCTTGCTGATGACTGCCACGCGGTAGTAGTCGTCCCACTGTCCCGTCGAGTTCCCGGCGGAACGGCCCCGGTGCGGGGACCGTGCCGCCGGGACCGGCCGACGCAAGTGCTCCCGCGCCTGGGGTCAGGCCGCCAGGGTGCTGGGCGCCTCGGCCTCCTGGAGCAGCCGCTCCAGCGTCGTACGGGCGCGGGAGACCCGGGAGCGGACCGTGCCGACGGGGCAGCCGACGAAGCCGGCCGCCTCCTCGTACGACAGCCCGACCACCTGGGTCAGCACGAACGCCTCCCGGCGTTCCTCGGGCAGGCTCTCCAGCAGGTCCAGCAGGGCCACCCCGTCGTCGAAGCCCGGCAGGTCGCGTGGCTGGGCCCGCTCCTGCGCGGCCCGCCAGTCGACGGTGTCAGCGATGCGCGGGCGGACCGCGGCGCGGCGCAGGCTGTCGGCGACCGCGCGCCGGGCGATCGACAGCAGCCAGGTGCGGGCCGAGGCGCGGCCTTCGTACCGGTGCAGGCTGCCGAGCGCCCGCGCGAAGGTGTCCTGGGTCAGGTCGTGCGCGGACTGGGGGTCGCCGCTGAGGTGGGCGACGTAGCGCAGCACGTCACCGTGCAGGGCGCGGACGAAATGGTCGGCCGCGTCGGGGTCGCCGCCGCGGGCGGCCAGGGCCCAGGCGGTCGCCGACGCGTCGGCGCTGGCGCGTTCCGTCGGGCGAGCGGGCAGGACGGAGATCATCACGTGATGTCCTTCTCGGGTTCTTCCGGGGCCGGGCCCGCACAGGGGCATGGCTCGCCGGTAAAGGGGAGGGCGCCCGTACCCGGAGGGGGTACGGCGGTGCCCGGGGCCCGTCAGGGAGCACATGGGTGCCCCGAGGTGAGGAGTCCGCCGGTCGAGCCGCGCGCGAGGACGCCGCGGGAGGGTGGCGGGGTGAGCCCCGGTGGATCCGGCTGTCTCAGAGGACAGCGGCGCCCTCGGGTGGCCCCCGGAAGGTGAGGGAACAACACAGCAGCAGCCGTACGGGAGCCGGACACGCGGCAGCGCGGCACCCGCGCACGGACGGTCGGTCGAGCGGTGCGGGCAGGGCCAGCAACAGCCGCAGAGGGGCCACCAGCCTGGCCGCCGCCGCCCGCAGGACGCGGAAGACGGCTCGCTCGCCGTGGGCCAGCCACAGCCCGCACAGGGTCGCGGCGAGCAGGTGGGCGGCGAACATGCCGACCGAGGCCGTGCCGCTCATGCCGGCCATGTCGTGCGCGTGGTCGAGGCCGCTCATGCCGTGCATCGAGTGCGCGGCGGCCCCCATGTCCATACCGCTCATGGAACCCATGTCCATGGAGCCCGTCGAGCCCATGTCCATCGAGTGCGCGCCCGGGGAAGTGCCGGCGTGCGGGACGGCCGACTCGGACGCGAGCGTCTGCGCCAGGGAGAACGTCTCGTGGAGCACCGCCTGCGCGGCGGTCACGACCGCGACGATCAGTGTCCGGCCGCGTTCCCGCCCTGCCAGCAGCCAGCCGGCCGCACCGGTCCCGGCCGCGCCCGCGGCCATGGCCCACCAGGGCACGGGAGTTGCCGACATCGTGGCGTGACCGAGGGCGGCGAGCAGCACACAGACGGCGGCGAACACGCCGGCCCGCGTCGTGCGGCACCACCCTCGGACAGTCATAGCCCGCTCATCCTCGCACCCGGCATCCGAACGTCGTCAGAGGGTACGTACGGACTCCCACCCCTCGACTCACCGACACCGGGGTGACTCAACTCACACCCGGCAGCCGGGAACTCGGAGTCCGCGACGGACGACTACTGGAAGGAGACCTCTCCTGGCCGCACCACCACGGCCAGGGACTTCACCGGGCCGCTGCGCCGGAACTCCAGGGTGAACGACACGAGGTCACCCGACCGCCACCCCGCCGAAGGCACGGGCACGGTCAGGTCCACGCCGCTCGGCGACATGGCGAGGGTGTCGCCCGCGGCGACGGAGACGGAGTCGATCTGGGAGCGGTAGGCCGCGTTGCCCTGCCGCATGCGGTGCCGGGAGAGCGTCACCTCGCCGGACACATCACGTGCCGTGATCCTGACCAGTGCGTCGGCAGAGCCGCCCGTGTTGGCTATGTGGAAGAACGCGGCTGTCTCCGGGACTCCGGCGGACGGCAGCAGCACCTTCCCCTCGGTGACCTGGATGCGGGCCGGACTGCCCGCCCGTCCGGTGCCGATCCAGGTGGTCAGACCGGCAAGGGCGACGCTGCACGCGGCAACGGGCACCAGGGCGGCAAGCGCGGTGTCCCGCAGCCGTCGGGGGTCCATGACCCGCTTCATCGGGCACCGGCCCTCGCGCCGCGCGCCCCGCCGCCGCTCCGGCCGCGGGCGACGGACGGCTGCCAGCTGCGCAGCCGCAGGCTGTTGGCGACCACCAGCACGGAACTCAACGACATGGCGGCGGCGGCGAACATGGGATCGAGCAGACCGACCATGGCGAGGGGCACGGTGACGACGTTGTAGCCGAACGCCCAGGCCAGGTTGGCCCGGATCGTGCCCAGCGTGCGCCGGGCGAGCCGGACCGCGTCGACGAGCGCCTCGATGTCGCCGCGCGCGAGGGTGAGGTCGGCCGCGCCGATGGCCACGTCGGTGCCGCTGCCCATGGCGATGCCCAGGTCGGCGGCGGCGAGCGCGGCGGCGTCGTTCACGCCGTCGCCGACCACCGCGACCCGGTAGCCCTCCTCCTTCAGCTGTTGTACGAGGGCGGCCTTGTCGTCGGGGGTGCAGCGGGCGTGCACCTCGTCGATGCCGAGGGCTCCGGCGACGGCCTCGGCGGGTGCCCTGCGGTCGCCGGTGGCCAGCACCGGGCGGATACCGAGCCGCCGCAACCGGTCCACGGCCCGGTAGCTGCCGGGGCGCACCAGGTCGCCGACGGCGATGAGCGCTTTGGCCCGGCCGTCGACCTTCACCAGGACCGGTGTGTGCGCGGCCTCCTCCGCGGCGGCCAGCGCCTTGGCCAGCGCGCGCGGCAGCCTGCCGTCGGGCGCGCCCACCTCGACCGTACGGTCGTCCACACGGCCGCTGACTCCGAATCCCGGGACCGCGGCGAAGTCCGTCACGTCCGGCAGCGGTTCGTCCGCTTCCTTGCGGCGCGCGTACGCGGTGACCGCCCGCCCGATCGGATGCTCGGAGCCCTGCTCCACCGCCCCGGCCAGCCGCACCGCCTCCGCCTCGCTGAGCGCGCCCGGCAGCGCGGTGACCTTGGCGACCGTCATATGGCCGGTGGTCAGAGTGCCGGTCTTGTCCAGGACGACGGTGTCCACGTGCTGCAGGGCCTCCAGCGTCTGCGGACCGCTCACCAGCACGCCCAGCTGGGCACCGCGGCCGGTGGCCGCCATCAGGGCGGTCGGGGTCGCGAGGCCCAGCGCACAGGGACAGGCCACCACGAGTACGGCCACACAGGCGGTGAGCGCCGCCTGCGGGTCGGCTCCGGCGCCGAGCCAGAAGCCGAGGACGGTCACCGCGATCGCCAGCACGACGGGTACGAACACTCCGGCGACCGCGTCGGCCAGCCGCTGTGCCCGCGCCTTGCCGGCCTGTGCCTCCGTGACCAGGCGGGTGATCCGGGCCAGCTGGGTGTCCGCGCCGACCGCCGTGGCCTCGACGAGCAGCAGCCCGCCCGCGTTGACGGCGCCGCCGACCAGCGCCGATCCCGGGCTCACCTCGACGGGTTCGCTCTCGCCGGTGACCAGGGACAGGTCCACCGCCGAACTGCCTTCCGTGACCCGGCCGTCGGTGGCGACCCGCTCACCGGGGCGCACGACGAAGACCTGCCCCAGCCGCAGCTGCTCGATGGGGACCGACCGCTCGCCGTTCCCGTCGCGCACCGACACCTTCTTGGCCGCCAGCTCCGCCAGCGACCGCAGTGCCGCACCGGTCCCCCGCCGGGCACGGCCCTCCAGGAACCGCCCGGCCAGTACGAACAGGGGCACGCTCACCGCGGCTTCGAGATACAGGTGCGCCATACCCTCCGACGCGGACGGCACCAGGCTGAACGACATCCGCATCCCGGGCTCGCCCGCCCCGCCCAGGAACAGCGCGTACACCGACCAGGAGAACGACGCCACGACCCCCAACGAGACCAGGGTGTCCATGGTGGCCGTGGAGTGCCGCAGCCCCCGCAGCGCCCGGATGTGGAAGGGCCACGCGCTCCACACCGCCACCGGGGCGGCCAGCACGAAGCACAGCCACTGCCAGTTGCGGAACTGGAGCGCCGGCACCATCGACAGCACCAGAACCGGCACCGCGAGCAAAGCGGTGATCAGGAGCCGCTCCCGCTCGCGACGGGCCGCCCCGTCGGCATCCGCCCCGTCGGCGCCCTCGGGTACCTCCTGGTCCTCGGGCGGCGCGGGCAGAGCCGCCTCGTACCCGGCCTGCTCGACCGCGGTCACCAGTTCCTCGGGCGCCACAGCCGCCGGATGACTGACGCGAGCCAGTCCCGTGGCCAGGTTCACCGTGGCCGTGACGCCCTCAAGCTTGCCGAGCTTCTTCTCCACCCGGCGGACGCAGGCCGCACAGGTCATCCCGCCCACGGTGATGTCCGTGACCACCAGGCTCGCCGTCGGTTCGGCCGCCATCACTCACCACTCCCGTGCCCCATGCCCGGCATGTCGTCCATGCCGCCGTCACCGCCATCACCGCCGTCGCCGTCGCCGCCCCCGCCACTTCCCCCTGTTCCCCCGGTGCCCTGGATGCCGGGCGCCACCGGGCCCGCCGCCGATCCGACGGCGTAGGACACCGAGAACACCAGGACGAGAAGGAGCAGGAAGCCGCAGAGCGCGGGAGGGGGCAGCACTCTGCGGAGGGTCCCGCCGACGGGGCGGGGTGACAACGGAATATCGGCCATGCCCGGCCTTTCCTGGTCGCGTCGAACCGTCTTGGAGAAGATGGCAGTCGTAGCCGTACCGCTCCAGTAGTCGAGCTGACGGAGCATCGAGTTCCGACACCTAATCGTGACTCGCATCACATGCGCGCCGGAAGGCAGTCGCCATCAAGAGAACCGCTCCCGGTAGTCGAGCGGTGAGATGCCCAGCACCCGGTGAAAGGCATGCCCCATCGTGGCGACGGTGCCGAATCCCGTCTCCTCCGCGACGGTTTCGATACTGCGGAGCGTCTCGGTCAGCAGGCGCGACGCGACCGCCACCCGGGCACGTTCCACGTACACCCTCGCCGACATACCGGTCTGCTCCCGGAAGAGGCGGGAGAGGTGCCGCTCGGACAGACCCGCGCGCCGGGACAGGGAACGCAGCGTCAGATCCGCGTCCGGGTGGGCGAGAACCATGCGCTGCACCTCACGCAGGGACGCGTTCCGCGCCTCCCGGAGATGCAGTTCGGCGGACTGGGCCTGCCCGCCCGGCCTACGCACGTGGGTGACCAGGTTCCGAGCGACGACGTGGGCGGCCTCCCTGCCCAGATCCTGCTCCACCAGATCGAGCGCCAGGTCGACGCCGGACGCGATGCCGCCCGCGGTCGTGACGGGCCCGTCTCGGACCACGGTCACCCGCGCGTCGACCTCGACGGCCGGATGGCGGCGCTGGAGCTCCTCCGCGAACTGCCAGTGCGTGGCCGCCCTGCGGCCGTGGAGGAGACCGGTCGCGGCGAGCAGGAAGGCGCCGGTGCACACAGACGCGGCCCGCCCCGCCCGTCCGACCAGGACGCTGATGGCCGCTACGGTCTCCTCGTCGAAGGCAGGGACGCCCTCAGCACCGGGCACGACCACCGTGCCCGCGTCGGTCACGTCCTCGAAGGCCGCATCCGGCACGACTCGGAGCCCGCTGGACGTGCGGACCGCAGCACCGCCACGGGACGCCGTCAGCACCTCGTAGCCGAACGCCTTCCTACTCGGCTCCGCCTCGACAGCCGCGGTCGCCGCGGAGAAGACATCAGCGGGGCCCGAGACGGTCAGGCTCTGGACCCCGTCGAACAGGGGAATGAGCACCACATGCCGTGCCCCGCTTCCACCCGGGCGATCCATCAAGCGCCTCGCTCTCCGTCTCCTGCGCCGCTGCGGCCTCCTGGCGGAATCGAGCGGCACCGGTCCAGGAGTCGGACTCTTCGGTGCCCGGGTTCCGGAACAAGCATGTGGCGTGCGCCACACGAAGGCCCCCGGTGGCTCACACGGTCACGCGGACGGAAACAGCGTGAACAGCTTCTCGACGACCTCCGCCGGAGCTGAGTTCGGGGAGCCCGCGTGATAGGGCGGCTCCGGTGCGTACTCAATGAGGAGTTGAAGGGCTTGCGCCACGTCGTGGTCGGCGATCAGGCCCGCCAGGGTCAGAGCCATGTCGATGCCCGCCGAGACGCCTGCCGCAGTCGCGTAGTGACCGTCGATGACGACCCGTTCGTTCGTCGGCGTCGCGCCGAACTCGGCGAGATGCTCCAGCGCCCCCCAGTGGGTGGTCGCCCGGCGGCCGTCGAGGACTCCGGCGGCGGCAAGGATCAGGGCGCCCGTGCAGACGGAGGCCGTCCACGCAGCGGTCCGGTCGACCGTGCGCAGCCATGTGTGCAGGGCCCCGTCGGACATCTGCTCCGCCTGCCCCGGGCCGCCGCCGACGATCACCATGTCCGGGCGCGGCACGTCGTCGAGACATGCCACGACGTCGGCCGACAGACTGCCCAGGTCGTTGCGGACCAGGCCCGGCTGTTCGGCGACGAAGACGACCTCGGTGTCCGGGAGGCGGCCCAGGACCTCATACGGCCCGATGACGTCCAGCGCCGTGAACCCGGGGTAGAGAACGATCGCGACCTGCATAGAGGGGACTCCTTCAGTTGCCTTGGTGGCGGGCGGTTGCCTTTGTGACGGAACGGTCCGAACGGACACCGGACATCCGGCTGACCGCCGTGGACATGGACGCTCAGCAACGGGCGACGGACGCGACCGCGATGCGAGGCCGGCCCGTGATCGGGTGGGTGTCGAGCACCGCACGCACCCCGAACACGTCATGCACGAGACCGGGCGTCAGTACCTCGGTCGGCATGCCCACCGCCACGAGCCTGCCTTCCTTAATGACCGCGACCCGGTCGCAGTAGGAGACCGCGTGGTCGAGATCGTGCAGGGCCGTGAGCGTCGTCAGGCCCAACTGCCGGAGCAGGTCGAGGACTTCGAACTGCGCGCGCACGTCGAGGTGATTCGTCGGCTCGTCGAGTATCAGCAGCCCCGCTTCCTGCGCGAGCGCACGGGCGATCAGGACACGCTGCTGTTCACCGCCGGAGAGCGTCGAGAACGACCGCTGGGCCGCCCAGCGCATGTGTACGTCCTCAAGTGCCTGCTCGATGACCTGGCGGTCCCGTTCGCCGTCCCGTTCGAGCATGCCCTTGCGAGGCGTCCGGCCCATGGCCACGACCTCCCGGACGGAGAACTCCGCACCGAGCACGGTGTGCTGGGTGACGAGCGCGCGCCGTCGTGCCGCCTCCCGCGCGGACAGGTTCCACACGCTCTCGCCATCGATGAGCGCCGCCCCGCCGCTGGGTCTCAGGACCCGGTAGGCGCTGCGCAGGAGCGTGGACTTCCCGCTGCCGTTGGGACCGACGAGACCTACGATCTCCCCCGGCTCGACGCGCAACGACACCTCGGAGACGATCCGTGTCGAAGCGATGTCGATGCTGACGCCTTCGAACTCCAGCCGCGTCACGATCCCTCCCCTCGGCTGCTGCGGCGGAGCAGCCACAGCAGTGCGGGCACGCCGATGCCGGCGGTGAAGATGCCAGCCGGCAACTCGTTCGGCCGGGCCACCGTGCGGCTCGCGAGGTCGACGAGGACCAGGAAGGTCGCTCCGACGAGCATGGACGTCGGCAGGACACGCCGGTGCTCGGCGCCGACAACAAGGCGGGCGATGTGGGGGATCACGAGTCCGACGAATCCGAGCCCGCCAGCGACCACGACGATGGTCGCGGTCATCAGCGACGTCACCACGAGCAGCCGACGCCGAACCCGGTGCACGTCGACCCCGAGCCCGGCCGCCGCGTCATCGCCGATCATGAGCGCGTTGAGGGCGCGCCCCTGGGCGAACAGCCAGACGACGCCAAGCGCGAGCGCGACGGTCGGTATGCGAAGGTCGGGCCACGCCGCCCCGGCGAGGCTGCCCATGAGCCAGAACATGATGCCGGCAAGCTGGTTCGGGTTCGTCTGCAACTGCACGAAGCTCGTGGCCGCGACCGCGAGATAGCCCACGGCGACTCCGGCCAGGATCAGTCGCGTGTCGGTGAGCCGGCCGCTCCGCTGGGCGATCAGGAATACCGCGGCCATGGTGAGCACCGCCGCGACGAAGGCGCCGCCCGTCACTCCCAGCCCGTTCAACGCCGCCGAGCCGACCGCAAGCACGAGTACCGCTCCGAGCGACGCGCCGGGAGTGATCCCCAGCATGTAGGGATCGGCGAGCGGATTGCGGACCAGCGCCTGCAGCCCGACCCCGATGACACTCAGGCTCGCACCGACCGCCGCGGCCACGAGAACGCGCGGCAGCCGCAGCTCCCAGACGATCTGGTCCTGGAGCGGGTTCAGACCGCCGGTGTCACCCGTGATGTGGCGCAGGATCACGGTCCACACCTCACGGGCGGGGATGGTGACAGTCCCCATGGAGACTCCGGCGGTGACGGCCGCCGCGAGCGCCACGGCGAGCGCGCCGTACAGGAGTACGGTCGCGCGGCCCGTCACCAGGTGGGGACCGCGCGTCGGTACGGCGGGCCTACTGAGGGTGCGCCGCATCGGCGATCTTCTCCACGGCGTTCGCGTTCGTCGGCCCGATGAACGCGCCGTCCGAGACGCTGGTGTACGTCTTCGTCCTCGACGCCGCCCACTGCGGATACTTCTTGAACAGCTGGTCGGCGAACTGCTTCACCTTGCTCTTCTCGGAGGGATCGGACAGTCCGATCACGAGCACATCGACATCGGCGGACGCCAGCGCCTCGGCACTCAGGTTCGAGGTCAGCTCCGGATTCGGCTTGTCGCTCGGGAAGGCGTTCTCGCCGCCCGCCGCCTCGATGATGTCGTCGTAGACACCCCCGGAGAACACGGCCGGCAGGTTGTTGGCGCTCATCATCGCCATACCGGGATACGCCAACAGCACCTTTTTGCGATGCTCGCCCTTGACGCGATCCTTGACAGCCGAAATCCGGCCTTCGAGCTCGGCGACGAGGTCCGCGGCCTTTTGCTGCTCGTCGAAGATGACCCCGGTCTGCCTGATGAATTCAAACGTCGACGCGATCGACTGCCGGTCGTAGACGGCCTGATCCTCGGCCGAGGGATTCGTCGCGCCGTACGCGCAGTCGACCGGGTTGACGTACGACTTGATGCCGACCTTCGCCAACTGTTCCCTGGTGGCGAATCCGCTCTTGGCGTTGAACCCGCCGCTCCACGTCGACACCACGAGGTCGGGCTTGAGGTCGAGCACCTGCTCGGCGGGAACATCGAAATTCTTGTTCCACTCGACGCCCCGGGTCGGTAGTTTCGCGACTTCGGCGACCATCTTCGGGTCATCGGAAATGGTGACGCGTTGCGCGTTCGCGAGTACATGGCTCTGAAGGCCGAGAAGAACGTACGTCTCAACCTCTCCGACGGACGCGCCATTCATGATCAGGACACGCTTGGGCGGCGCGTCGAACGTCACCTTCTGGCCGCAGTTCTCCAACGTCAATGGATACGACGTTCTGGTCGGCGCGACGCTTTTCTCCGCGGCAGCCGAACCACCCGAACCGGACCCCGACGAGTCGTCGGAGCCGCATCCCGTGACCGGAAAAGTCAATGCGGCGGTGAACATCACGACGGCACATCGCTTCACTTTGGGCCGCATGGAAGAGACGGACGTCAAAGGCATCTACACATCTGCTTTCAGGAATTCACAGGCACATCCAGGGCGCGCGTTCGCACCAACTCGGCCTGCTCACAGAGCGTATGAGCGTTCCACCACGTCGTCGATGTCACACTGCCCAAGAAATCTGCCATTCCGCGGACCGGGAGGACGCGAAGCAGGACGCCGTCCTACCGAGGAATGGTGTCGAGCGTCGACGGCTTCGCGAACCTACTGCGGTACTCCGTCGGCGAGACGTCGAGTTCCCGCATGAAGGCGAGACGCATCGCCTCCGCCGTCCCGTATCCGCAAGCGCGCGCGATACGCACCACGCCGTCGCGAGTGTCCGTCAGCAGGCGCTGCGCGGCCTCCAGGCGGAGGAGATCCACATAGCGGCCCGGGGTCATCCCGACCTGCTCGCCGAACGCACGGGCGAACTGACGGGGAGACAGCCCGGCACGCTGCGCCAGCGCAGGAACCGACAGATCGGATGCCAGATGGGCGGCGGCCCAGTACTGGACCTCACGCAGCGGATCCGAACGCGCAACCTGCGCCGAGAGCTGCACGCTGAACTGCGCCTGGTTGCCCGGCCGACGCACGTAGACCACCAGCAGCCGCGCGATCTCGTGTGCCACCGCGCGGCCGTAGTCCTCCTCGACCAGGGCCATGGCGAGGTCCACGCCGGCCGTCACTCCCGCCGACGTGGAGATCGGGCCGTCCCGGACAAAGATCGGGACCGGGTCGACCAGCACCTGGGGAAACCTGTTCGCGAGGTAGTCACAGGAATCCCAGTGGGTCGTCGCCCGACGGCCGTCGAGCAGCCCGGCAAGAGCCAGGAGATACGCCCCGGTGCACACCGACATCACACGTCTCACGTGCGGAGCGCGCCCTCGAAGCCACGCCACGAGCCGGCTGTCGACGTCCCCCACGCCCGGCCCGCCCGGCACGAGAAGGAGGTCGGGATCCTCGGCGTCGGCCAGATCGAGATCAGGAACCAGCCGCAGGCCACCCGCGGACCGCACGGCCTCGCCTCCGAGTGAGGCCGTACGAACGACATACGGAGGCGTGTCGGTGCTTCCGGCGAAGCGTGCCGCCACCGAGAACACGTCCACAGGCCCCGCCACGTCGAGGGGCTGAACGCCGTCGAACAGGACGACGAGTACCGACTGGGTTCCCATCCGGGCGATACCGGCCCCGCGGGCATGGCTCATCACGCCGCCGAGGCTACTGGGTCGCCGGATGCGGCCGAGGCCCGCAGCAGGGCAGACCAACCGGACCCCGCGGAACTGGCTCAGCACCTCGCGCGCACAGCATCGACGCCCGAGGTATCCACACACCCCGAGGCGTCCACCCATGTTGTCCGCGTCCAGCACGGATCCAGCACGGTAGGGATGAGCAGGGGTGATGACAGGTGACGAGAGGTCAGAAAATCCAGCACCTATCCAGCACGGTAAAAATCAAGGGGCCTGACCCCGAAGAGCCAGACCCCATTTGACCTGCGCATTTGCCAGATCAGCGAAGTGGTGCTAAGTCACCCGCTAGACATTGAAGCGGAACTCCACCACATCCCCGTCCTGCATGACGTACTCCTTGCCCTCCATGCGGGCCTTGCCCTTCGCGCGGGCCTCCGCGACCGAACCCGTCTCCACCAGGTCGGCGAAGGAGATGACCTCCGCCTTGATGAAGCCCTTCTGGAAGTCGGTGTGGATCACTCCGGCGGCCTCGGGGGCCGTCGCGCCCTTCTTGATGGTCCAGGCGCGGGACTCCTTGGGGCCGGCCGTGAGGTAGGTCTGGAGGCCGAGGGTGTTGAAGCCGACCCTCGCCAGAGTCGCCAGGCCCGGCTCCTCCGCGCCGACCGACTCCAGCAGCTCCATGGCGTCGGCCTCGTCGAGCTCGGCGAGGTCCGCCTCCAGCTTGGCGTTCAGGAAGATCGCCTCGGCCGGGGCGACCAGGGCCCGCTGCTCGTTCTTGAAGTCTTCGTCCACCAGTTCGTCCTCGTCGACGTTGAAGACGTAGAGGAACGGCTTGGTGGTGAGGAGGTGCAGGTCGTGGAGGAGCTCGTTGCGCTCGGTGCCCTGGACGATGCCGTGCGCGAAGAGCGTGTCGCCCTTCTCCAGGATCTCCTTCGCCTCCTCGACCGCCTTCACCTTCGGGGCGATGTCCTTCTTGATGCGCGACTCCTTCTGGAGACGCGGCAGGACCTTCTCGATCGTCTGGAGGTCGGCGAGGATCAGCTCGGTGTTGATCGTCTCGATGTCGTCCTTCGGCGAGACCTTGCCGTCGACGTGGACGACGTTCTCGTCCTTGAAGGCGCGGATGACCTGGCAGATCGCGTCCGACTCGCGGATGTTCGCGAGGAACTTGTTGCCGAGGCCCTCGCCCTCGCTCGCGCCGCGCACGATGCCGGCGATGTCCACGAAGTCGACGGTCGCCGGGAGGACCCGCTGCGAGCTGAAGATCTCCGCCAGCTTGGCCAGGCGGGGGTCGGGGACGCCGACCACACCGACGTTGGGCTCGATCGTGGCGAACGGGTAGTTGGCCGCGAGCACGTCGTTCTTGGTCAGGGCGTTGAACAGGGTCGACTTGCCGACATTCGGCAGACCGACGATTCCGATCGTGAGCGACACGTTGCGACTTCCCGTAGTCAGAGGGCCAGGGGGCCAGACGGCCAGGGGCCAGCGGGCTGGCCGATCCACCAGTTTACGGCGTGCCCAGGACCGGCCCCGCTGGCCTCTCGAACGCAGTCCCGGGGCCCGTCCCCCGGCGTGTCCCGGGCCCGATTCGGCACATTAACCGACCTAAGTTGGTCCGATGGAGCACCACAGGACGCGCCCACGGCAGAGCACCCCGCGAGGCCGCACCCCACCAGTCCCGCCGCAGGTGGGGCGGAACGGGGGCAGTGGTGGTGGAGGCCGGGGCGGGGGGAGAGACAAGGGCCCGGGGGGCGCCGGGCGGCCCGTGCGGGGCGGCGGGCCGGCCGGACGCGGCTACGACGCCGTCCGTCGGCGGCCGCTCGGCGGCGCCAGGCCCGCGCCGGCCGCTCCGCCCGCCGCGTCGCCCGTACGGCGTCTGCCGAACCCCCGGCTCACCGGGCTCGGGGCCGGGCTCCTCTTCGGGGGGACGGCACTCGCGCTGGGGTGGCTCGACGAGCTGCTGTTCGGGGCCTCGCCGACGGTGTACGGCGCGCTGTTCCTGCCCCTCTGTGTGCTGGCCGGCCTCTGGGTGAGCGGGACGGAGCTGGTGGCGGCGCCGGTCGTCGTACCGATCGCCTACACGCTGGGGCTGCTTCCGATGACCGAGGCGGGGGACGGGATCGGGCATCGGCTGATGAGTCTGTTCACCGCCCTGGGCACGCAGGTCGGCTGGCTGTACAGCGGGACGCTGGTGGCGGGGCTGGTGGCGCTGGGCCGGGGCCTGGCACGGATGGCCCGCCGCCGCAGGGCCGCCCTGCGGGAGAGGGCTGTGCGGGGCGGCGGCAGGCGGTAAGCGCCGTGCGGTAGGCCGAAGGGGGAGGCGGGGCGGGCGGGGAAACGCCCGCCCCGCACTGTTACGCCTGCTTGGCCGCGTGCATCGCCGCGCCCACGATCCCCGCGTTGTTCTGCAGCTGCGCCGGGACGATCTCCGCCTCGATGCCCTCGATGTAGTGCAGGAACTTCTCCGACTTGCGGCTGACGCCGCCGCCGATGATGAAGAGTTCCGGCGAGAACAGCATCTCGACGTGCGCCAGGTACTTCTGCACGCGGTGGGCCCAGTGCTCCCACGTCAGGTCGTTGTCCTCCTTGGCCTTGCTGGAGGCGCGCTTCTCCGCGTCGTGGCCCTTCAGTTCGAGGTGGCCCAGCTCGGTGTTGGGGACGAGGACGCCGTCCACGAAGACGGCGCTGCCGATGCCCGTGCCGAAGGTCAGCAGGATCACGGTGCCGCTGCGGTCGCGGCCGGCACCGAAGGCGATCTCGGCGACGCCCGCCGCGTCCGCGTCGTTGACCACTGTGACCGGCAGGCCGCCGAGCCGCTCGCTGAAGAGGGCCCGCGCGTCCGTGTCGATCCAGTTCTTGTCCACGTTGGCCGCCGTGCGAACGTGGGATCCACCGGTGACCACACCCGGGAAGGTAAGGCCGACCGGGCCCGTCCAGCCGTAGTGCTCGACGACCTGCTTCACGCCGTCGGCCACGCCGTCGGGCGTCGCCGGGTGCGGGGTGAGCACCTTGAAGCGCTCCTCCGCCAGGTCGCCCCTGTCCAGGTCCACCGGGGCGCCCTTGATTCCGGATCCGCCGATGTCCACGCCGAAGATCTGCATGGCTCCACGTTACGACGGCCGACTGACAGTCACTCAGCGGGTGCCGGGGAGTCCGCTCCCGCCGCACCGCTGCCGCCGCGCTGGGCGACCAGTGCCGCCGCCTCATCGCGCAGGTCGCGGCGGAGTTCCTTGGGCAGCGAGAAGGTGATGTGCTCGTCGGCGGCCTTGACCAGTTCCACGTCCCCGTAGCCACGCTCGGCGAGCCAGGCGAGGACCTCCTCGACGAGGACCTCGGGGACGGACGCGCCGGAGGTGACGCCGACCGTGGTCACGCCCTCCAGCCAGGCCTCCTCGATCTCGCTCGCGAAGTCCACCAGGAAGGCCTCGCGCGCACCGGCCAGCTTGGCGACCTCGACGAGCCGCTTGGAGTTGGAGGAGTTGCGCGAGCCGACGACGATGACCAGCTCCGCCTCGGCGCCCATCTGCTTCACCGCGAGCTGACGGTTCTGCGTGGCGTAGCAGATGTCGTCGCTCGGCGGGGAGATGAGCTGCGGGAACTTCTCCTTGAGCGCGTCCACCGTCTCCATGGTCTCGTCCACGCTCAGCGTGGTCTGGGACAGCCAGACGACCTTGGAGGGGTCGCGGACCTCGACGCCCGCGACGTCGCCGGGGCCGTCGACGAGCTGGATGTGGTCAGGGGCCTCGCCGGAGGTGCCGATGACCTCCTCGTGGCCCTCGTGGCCGATCAGCAGGATGTCGTAGTCGTCGTCGGCGAAGCGGACGGCTTCCTTGTGGACCTTGGTGACCAGCGGGCAGGTGGCGTCGATGGTGGCGAGGCGGCCGCGCCGGGCCTCCTCGTGGACGACGGGGGCCACGCCGTGGGCGGAGAACATGACGATGTTGCCCGGGGGCACCTCCTCCGTCCGCTCGACGAAGATCGCGCCCTTCTTCTCCAGGGTCTGCACGACGTACTTGTTGTGGACGATCTCGTGGCGGACGTAGACGGGGGCGCCGTACTGTTCCAGGGCTTTCTCGACGGCGATCACGGCGCGGTCCACACCGGCGCAGTAGCCCCTCGGGGCGGCGAGCAGGACACGGCGGCCAGGCGAAGCAGTCATGTGGTCCATCGTAAGGCCGGGTGCCGGCCACCGATCGCGGCCGGGGGCTGCCGCCCCCAGGCCCTCGCTCCGGCCCTGACGGGCCTCGGCCTCGAACACCGGACGGGCTGAAATGTCAGTCGCGGCCACTACCCTCGCCGCATGGCTGTCAACACGTCCGCGGACTCCCCGCTGCCGGTCGGCGAGGTGTCCCGGCTCATCGGGAGGTGGATCGACCGGCTCGGCGCGGTGTGGGTCGAGGGGCAGATCACCCAGTTGTCGCGGCGTCCGGGCGCGGGCGTCGTGTTCCTCACCCTGCGGGATCCGTCGTACGACGTCTCCGTGAGCGTGACCTGCTTCCGGCAGGCGTTCGACGCCGTCGCGGACGTCGTCGGGGAGGGCGCGCGGGTCGTCGTCCACGCCAAGCCGGAGTGGTACGCGCCGCGTGGTCAGCTGTCGCTGCGGGCGGTCGAGATCCGGCCGGTGGGCGTCGGGGAGCTGCTGGCGCGGCTCGAACAGCTGAAGAAGTCGCTGGGGGCGGAGGGGCTGTTCGCCCGGGAGCGCAAGAAGCCACTGCCGTTCCTGCCGCAGCTGATCGGGCTGGTCTGCGGGCGGGCCTCGGCCGCCGAGCGGGACGTGCTGGAGAACGCCCGGCACCGCTGGCCCGCCGTCCGCTTCGAGGTGCGCAACGTCGCGGTGCAGGGGGTGCACGCGGTGCCGCAGGTCGTGCAGGCGGTGAAGGAGCTGGACGCCATGGCCGACGTGGACGTGATCATCGTCGCGCGGGGCGGCGGGAGCGTGGAGGACCTGCTGCCGTTCTCCGACGAGCAGTTGGTCCGGGCGGTCGCGGCCTGCCGTACTCCGGTGGTGTCGGCGATCGGGCACGAGCCCGACAATCCGCTGCTGGACCATGTGGCGGACCTGCGTGCCTCGACGCCGACCGACGCGGCGAAGAAGGTCGTGCCGGACGTGGGCGAGGAGCTGGAGCGGGTGCGGATGCTGCTCGGCCGGGCGCGGCGGTGTGTTGAGGCGCTCGTGGAGCGGGAGGAGCGTGGGCTCGCCCATGCGCTGGCGCGGCCCGTGATGCAGGATCCGCACCGGATGATCGAGGAGCGGGCGGACCACGTCACCTCGCTCACCGACCGGTCGCGGCGCACGCTGGGGCACCTCCTGGACCGCGCCGACTCCGAGCTGACGCACACGCACGCGCGCGTGGTGGCGCTGTCCCCCGCCGCGACGCTGAAACGGGGGTACGCCGTGCTGCAGAAGGCCGACGGGCATGTGGTCCGGGGGCCGGAGGAGGTGGCGGCGGCGGAGCCGCTGCGGGCGCGGGTCGCCGAGGGCGAGTTCATGGTGATTGTCGACGAGCAGGGATCGGACGCATGACGAGCAGGACGGACGAGGCGCTCGGATACGAGCAGGCGCGCGACGAGCTGATCGAGGTGGTGCGCCGCCTGGAGGCGGGGGGCACGACGCTGGAGGAGTCCCTCGCCCTGTGGGAGCGCGGGGAGGAGCTGGCCAAGGTGTGCCGGCGCTGGCTGGAGGGCGCCCGGGCCCGGCTGGACGCGGCGCTCGCCGAGGAGGAGGCGGAGGAAGGGGACGGGAGCCCCTCCGGGGACGCCTGACGGGGGCGCGCGAAGAGGTGCGCGTGAGGCTCCGGGTGGCCCGTGACGCCTCACGCGCACACCAGCACTCCGTGAGGTGGATCACGTCATACCTCTCACATCCCCGCCTTGTTGAACGTTGAACTTCTTTGGCGTACGGTCTTCCTGTCAGCCGGTCCGGCGCCGCCGGACCGGGACGCGCATTGGAGGAAGTTCCCGCATGTCTTTCGTTCTTGACCCCGCCGCCCAGGACCTGCTGTTCCGCGAGGCCCGCACCGCGAACGCGTTCACCGACGAGCAGGTCACCGACGAGCAGGTGCAGGCGATCTACGACCTGGTCAAGTACGGCCCGACCGCCTTCAACCAGACCCCGCTGCGCATCACCCTGGTCCGCTCCCCCGAGGCCCGCGAGCGCCTGGTGCAGCACATGGCCGAGGGCAACCAGGCCAAGACCGCCGCCGCGCCGCTGGTGGCGATCCTCTCCGCCGACAACGAGTTCCACGAGGAGCTGCCGACCCTGTTCCCGGCGTTCCCGCAGGCCAAGGACCTCTTCTTCGCCGAGCGCACCGCCCGCGAGGGCTCCGCCACGGTGAACGCCGCCCTCCAGGCCGCGTACTTCATCGTCGGCGTCCGCGCCGCGGGTCTCGCCGCCGGCCCGATGACCGGCTTCGACTTCGAGGGCGTCCGCAAGGAGTTCCTGGACGACGACCACACCCCGCTGATGGTCGTCAACATCGGCAAGCCTGCCGAGAACGCGTCCTACCCGCGCTCCCCGCGCCTGGCCTACGACGACGTGGTCACCACCGTCTGAGCGGCAACCGCATGACGCAGGCCCCCGGCGATGATCGCCGGGGGCCTGCGTCACATCCGGGGCGGCACGCCTCGGCCGCCGCACACTCACGCCGTCATCTGCGCCTGAGCCATAGGGCAGCTCGCGCCACCGTCGGCGCCCGAGCCGCCCGGCCGCTCGCCGGCTTCAGCGCCGGGCCACCGGGCCGCTCACGCCGGCTTCAGCGCCGGGCCACTGGAGCCGCTCACGCCGCCGTCCGCCCCTGAGCCGCCTGACCGCTCGCCGGCTTCAGCGCCGGGCCGCTCACGCCGTCTTCAGTGCCTGGGCCATCTGTGTCAGCCGGGCCCACGACGCGGTGCCGGCCACCACCGTCGTCGAGCCGTCCGCGCCTTCCTGCACCAGCGCGTTGTAGCGGCCGTCGACGTAGCGGACCCAGGTCCGGCCCGCCAGCTGCTCCGTCCTGTCCGTCCGGCGGGCGGCCTGCGTCGCCTCCTCGACGAACGTGGAGCGCTTCTCGGTGGACTGCTCGATCTGCACGTACTCCCCGTCCGGGGTGTGGAAGCCCAGGTGCCAGGCGTCGAACTGGTCGCCCCGGAACCGCACCGACGTCGCCTTCCACGTCGCTGGCAGCCCCTCGGGCGCCGCGACCGGGTACGAGGCCGCGCGGCGGGCGGTGAGGAGCTCCACGCGGTAGTCGACCGCCTTGGTCTCGGGCGGGGTGTCGTCATGCGGGACGAACATGTACATCACCAAGCCGGCGACCATGATCAGGCCCAGGGAGAGCACCATGTCCCGGACCGTCTGCATCTTGCCTTTCCTACCTGCCACGCTCCCTATCGTCGCAGGTGCCCGGGCCGCTCATCCGTGGGGTCCCCTGCTCATTTTGTCGGACTGGCGATAGAGTCAGGCTTCGAACCCTCATACGGCCGTCGCCGTATCAGAAAGGTGCGATCGATGACCGAGCATCATCATCTCCCGTCCGAGCTGGACGTTCCCTCCGAGGCGCCCGACCGCAACCTCGCCCTCGAACTGGTCCGCGTGACCGAGGCAGCCGCGATGGCCGCGGGCCGCTGGGTGGGGCGCGGCGACAAGAACGGCGCCGACGGCGCCGCGGTACGCGCCATGCGGACCCTCGTCTCCACGGTGTCGATGAACGGCGTGGTCGTCATCGGCGAGGGCGAGAAGGACGAGGCGCCGATGCTCTTCAACGGCGAGCGCGTCGGTGACGGAACCGGGCCCGAGGTGGACATCGCCGTCGACCCGATCGACGGCACCACGCTGACGGCCAAGGGCATGCCGAACGCGATCGCCGTCCTCGCCGCCACCGAGCGCGGGGCCATGTTCGACCCGTCCGCCGTGTTCTACATGGACAAGCTGGTCACCGGCCCCGAGGCCGCCGACTTCGTGGACATCGACGCGCCGGTCTCGGTGAACATCCGCCGGGTCGCGAAGGCCAAGCGGGGCACGCCCGAGGACGTCACCGTCGTCATCCTGGACCGGCCGCGGCACCAGGGCCTCATAGAGGAGATCCGGGCGACCGGGGCCCGCATCAAGCTGATCTCCGACGGTGATGTGGCCGGCTCCATCCTGGCGCTGCGCGAGGGCACCGGCATCGACCTGCTGCTCGGCGTGGGCGGGACGCCCGAGGGCATCATCTCGGCCTGTGCCGTGAAGTGCCTGGGCGGCACCATCCAGGGCAAGCTGTGGCCCAAGGACGACGAGGAGCGGCAGCGGGCGGTCGACGCCGGGCACGACCTGGACCGGGTGCTGACGACCGAGGACCTCGTCCAGGGCGAGAACGTGTTCTTCGTCGCCACCGGCATCACCGACGGTGAGCTGCTGCGTGGGGTGCGGTACCGGGCGGAGACGGCCACGACCGACTCGATCGTGATGCGCTCCAAGTCGGGCACGGTCCGGCGGATCGACTCCGAGCACCGGCTGAGCAAGCTGCGGGCGTACTCGGCGATCGACTTCGACCGCGCGAAGTAGCTACGCGGGCTGTTCGGCGGGGATCTGCGGGCCGTCGTGCGCGTGCGGGATCGCTGTGGCTGGTCGCCCACGCGGCTGAGCCGCAGATCGACACCGCACCGCGCCCCTGAAAGACGCACATGCCCGCGTCCCGACGAGGAACTCCCGGGTCCGGAATCGAGAAGGGCGCCCCCGGTGCGGAGGGGGCGCCCTTTTCGCGTCAGCCTGCCGCGGCTATGCGACCCGTGGTGTGCGCCGCCTTCAGGTCGAGGTCGCGGCGGCGGCGCCGGGCCAGGACCACGCGGCGTTCGGCGGCGGTGAGGCCGCCCCAGACGCCGTACGGCTCGGGCTGCAGCAAGGCGTGCTCGCGGCACTCCACCATCACGGGGCACCGGGCGCAGACCCGCTTGGCCGCCTCCTCGCGCGAGAGCCGGGCGGCGGTCGGCTCCTTCGACGGGGCGAAGAACAGCCCCGCCTCGTCGCGCCGGCACACCGCCTCGGTGTGCCATGGAGCGTCTTGGTCCCTGTCGCGCGCTGACACCCGCTGGGCCGGCACGGCGGCTACCTGCAAGGACGAATGCGGCGGTTGCAGCACGGTCTACTCCTGACGACGGCTTCGCGAGCGAGAGACGACGCAGCAAGCCCTACCCGCTGTGCGCGCGCCTATGCACAGGGTTCCCAGCCGCCGCCTGGGGAACCGCTTCGACCGGCGTCACCGGTCGAGGTGTTTGCGCAGGCTCTTGTCGACCTTGCGATGGACGCGGTCCAGGATGTCGGCGACGAGCCGCCCGCGCTTCGGCCGGCCCTCGATGTTGCCGAGGACGGCCCATCCGTCGACGTAGACCACCGGGGCGTCCGGCTCGGGCGAGTCGAGCGTCTCCACCTCGAAGTGGCCGAGGACGCCGCCGCCGGTGCCGCGCAGCGAGATGTTCTCCGGGACGTGGACCTCGACGCTGCCGAAGACGGAGATGGCCTTGATGACGACCTGCCGGTACTCGAACAGGGCCTCGCTGAGGTCGATCTCGACGCTGCCGAAGATCGCGTAGGCGTGGATGCGGCGGCCCGCGCGCCAGCGGCCCTTGCGGACGTTCGCGCTGAAGATCGCGACCAGGTTGTCGTCCGGGTCGGCGGGGATCGCGCCGGCCGGCGGGCGGTTGGGGGCGGACGCGTGGGGCGGGGCGTGCCGCTGGTGGGCGGCGGGCAGGTCCCGTATGTAGACGTCCAGTTCGCCGACCGTCTTGGCGCCGAGGACGCCCTCGACGCGCTCGGCGTGCTCATCGGCGGTGAGCCGGCCCTCGGCGAGGGCGTCGCGCAGGATGTCGGCGATACGGTCGCGGTCGGCGTCCGAGGCGCGCAGCTCGGCGGCGGCAGCGGGGGCGGTCTGCTTCTGAAGGTCCACGGCAGCAGCGTACCCAAACACGATAGATCGCGATAGTCCCCCGATCGGGTGCCGCGGACGGGCCCGCCGGGCGGAGCCGGCCGCCGAACTGAGCCTTACCTCACAAGCCCGGCCCCTCCGGGCAGGTTCTACGCTGGTGGGCGCTGCCAACGGAGGTCAGCCGCGCTGTCTGTCGAGTGAGGAATGGGCGAGATGCCTGAGTTCGAGTACACCGATCTGCTCCCCATGGGAGAGGACACCACCCCCTACCGGCTGGTGACCTCCGAGGGTGTCTCCACCTTCGAGGCCGACGGGCGGACCTTCCTCAAGGTGGAGCCGGAGGCGCTGCGCAAGCTCGCCGCCGAGGCGATCCACGACATCCAGCACTACCTGCGCCCCGCCCACCTCGCGCAGCTGCGGCGGATCATCGACGACCCCGAGGCGTCGGCCAACGACAAGTTCGTCGCGCTGGACCTGCTGAAGAACGCGAACATCGCGGCGGCGGGCGTGCTGCCGATGTGCCAGGACACCGGCACGGCGATCGTGATGGGCAAGCGCGGCCAGAACGTGCTGACCGAGGGCGGCGACGAGGCGGCGCTGAGCCGCGGCATCCACGACGCCTACCTGAACCTCAACCTGCGCTACTCGCAGATGGCTCCGCTCACCATGTGGGAGGAGAAGAACACCGGCTCCAACCTCCCGGCGCAGATCGAGCTGTACGCCACGGACGGCGGCGCGTACAAGTTCCTGTTCATGGCGAAGGGCGGCGGCTCCGCCAACAAGTCGTTCCTCTACCAGGAGACGAAGGCCGTCCTGAACGAGGCCTCCATGATGAAGTTCCTGGAGGAGAAGATCCGTTCGCTCGGTACGGCCGCCTGCCCGCCGTACCACCTGGCGATCGTCGTCGGCGGCACCAGCGCCGAGTACGCGCTGAAGACGGCGAAGTACGCCTCCGCGCACTACCTGGACGAGATCCCGGCCGAGGGCTCGCCGCTCGGGCACGGGTTCCGGGACAAGGAGCTGGAGGAGAAGGTCTTCGAGCTGACGCAGAAGATCGGGATCGGCGCGCAGTTCGGCGGCAAGTACTTCTGCCACGACGTGCGCGTGGTGCGGCTGCCGCGGCACGGCGCGTCCTGCCCGGTCGCGATCGCCGTCTCCTGCTCGGCCGACCGCCAGGCCGTCGCGAAGATCACCGCAGAGGGCGTCTTCCTGGAGCAGCTGGAGACAGACCCGGCGCGCTTCCTGCCGGACACCACCGACGAGCACCTCGACGAGTCGTCGGACGTCGTGAAGATCGACCTGAACCAGCCGATGGACGACATCCTCGCCGAGCTGACGAAGTACCCGGTGAAGACCCGTCTGTCGCTGACCGGCCCGCTGGTCGTGGCCCGTGACATCGCGCACGCCAAGATCAAGGAACGCCTTGACGCGGGCGAGGAGATGCCGCAGTACCTGAAGGACCACCCGGTGTACTACGCGGGCCCGGCCAAGACGCCCGAGGGCTACGCGTCGGGCTCGTTCGGTCCGACGACGGCCGGGCGCATGGACTCCTACGTCGAGCAGTTCCAGGCGGCGGGCGGCTCCAAGGTGATGCTGGCCAAGGGCAACCGCTCGCAGCAGGTCACCGACGCGTGCGGCGCGCACGGCGGTTTCTACCTCGGCTCGATCGGCGGTCCCGCCGCCCGGCTCGCGCAGGACTGCATCAAGAAGGTCGAGGTCGTCGAGTACGAGGAGCTCGGCATGGAGGCCGTGTGGAAGATCGAGGTCGAGGACTTCCCGGCGTTCATCGTCGTCGACGACAAGGGCAACGACTTCTTCAAGGACCCCGCCCCCGCCCCGACGTTCACCTCGATCCCGGTGCGCGGCCCCGGCCTGGCGTGATCCGCTGAACGGACGCCCGCCCCCGGTCACGCCAGGGGCGGGCGTCCGTTCGTCGGTGCGAGCCGGGTGCGGCACGTAGCCGGTCCGGGCAGGCTTCGCCGAGGCGTGGGGCACAGGATGCGCGCGGGGCCGTCCCGGGACGTTCACCGGGCGGCAGGAACATCACCGGCGTTCCGATCGCTGTACAGGGCATGAGCGACTACCGCATCGAACACGACTCCATGGGCGAGGTCCGCGTCCCCGCGCACGCGAAGTGGCGGGCGCAGACGCAGCGCGCGGTGGAGAACTTCCCCATCTCCGGGCAGCGCATCGAGCGCGCGCACATCGAGGCGCTCGCCCGGATCAAGCAGGCGGCGGCCAAGGTCAACGCCGAGCTGGGGGTCCTGGACAAGGACGTCGCGCAGGCGGTCCAGGACGCGGCCGGGGAGGTCGCCGCGGGCGACTGGGACGAGCACTTCCCCGTCGACGTGTTCCAGACCGGCTCGGGCACCTCGTCCAACATGAACGCCAACGAGGTGATCGCGACCCTGGCGAGCGAGCGGCTGGGCCGGGACGTGCACCCCAACGACCACGTCAACGCCTCGCAGTCCTCCAACGACGTGTTCCCGTCGTCGATCCACATCGCCGCGACCGCCGCCGTCACCCGGGACCTGATCCCCGCCCTGGAGCACCTCGCCGAGGCCCTCGGCCGCAAGGCGGAGGAGTTCGCCGACGTGGTGAAGTCGGGGCGCACGCATCTGATGGACGCCACCCCGGTGACGCTGGGGCAGGAGTTCGGCGGGTACGCCGCGCAGGTGCGCTACGGAGTGGAGCGGCTGCGGGCCTCCCTCCCCCGGCTGGCCGAGCTGCCGCTGGGCGGCACCGCCGTCGGCACCGGCATCAACACGCCGCCGGGCTTCTCCGCGGCCGTGATCGAGGAGGTCGCCCGGGTCACCGGACTGCCGCTGACGGAGGCCCGCGACCACTTCGAGGCGCAGGGTGCGCGGGACGGCATCGTCGAGACGAGCGGGCAGCTGAGGACCGTCGCGGTGGGCCTGACGAAGATCGCCAACGATCTGCGCTGGATGGCGTCCGGGCCGATGACCGGGCTGGCGGAGATCAGCCTCCCCGACCTCCAGCCCGGTTCCTCGATCATGCCGGGCAAGGTGAACCCGGTGATCCCGGAGGCGGTGCTGATGGTCGCGGCGCAGGTCGTCGGCAACGACGCCACCGTCGCCACCGCGGGGGCGGCCGGCAACTTCGAGCTCAACGTGATGCTCCCGGTGATCGCCAAGAACGTCCTGGAGTCGGTGCGGCTGCTGGCCAACGCCTCGCGGCTGCTCGCCGACCGGACCGTGGACGGCATCGTCGCGCACCGCGAACGCGCCCGTGAGTACGCGGAGTCCTCGCCGTCCGTGGTGACCCCGCTCAACAAGTACATCGGGTACGAGGAGGCCGCGAAGGTCGCCAAGAAGGCGCTGGCGGAGCGGAAGACGATCCGGGAGGCGGTGCTCGACGGCGGCTACGTGGAGCGGGGCGACCTGACGCTCCAGCAGCTCGACGAGGCGCTGGATGTCCTGCGGATGACGCGCCCGTGACCTTTCGCCGCTGACGGGCGAACCGTGACAGGAACCGCAGCGTCGGGTGCCCGGGGCACCTAATATCTGTCCATGGCAGACGGCGGAGCGGTGAGAAGCGTGGGAACGGGCGGTGCGGCGGTCCACTGGGAGCCCGGGGACCAGATCCTGTGGCGTTACCGGGAGAACGGCGGCGCGCGCATCCACATCGCCCGTCCCGTCACGGTGGTGCGCGACGACGCTGAGCTGCTCGCCGTGTGGATGGCGCCCGGCACCCAGTGCGTGAAGCCGGTGCTCGCGGACGGCACCCCGCTGCACCGGGAGCCGCTGGCCACCCGCTACACGAAGCCGCGCGGTGTGGTGCGCGACCGCTGGTTCGGCACCGGGGTGCTGAAGCTGGCCCGGCCCGGCGCGCCGTGGTCGGTGTGGCTGTTCTGGGAGCCGGGCTGGAAGTTCAAGAACTGGTACGTCAACCTCGAGGAGCCGCTGGCCCGTTGGGAGGGCGGGGTGGACTCCGAGGACCACTTCCT
Source organism: Streptomyces sp. NPDC088254 (assembly GCF_044740925.1). Lineage (NCBI taxonomy): Bacteria > Bacillati > Actinomycetota > Actinomycetes > Kitasatosporales > Streptomycetaceae > Streptomyces > Streptomyces sp. NPDC088254. The sequence goes on from NZ_JBIURQ010000017.1 coordinate 66,740, forward strand.
GGACATCTGCGTCTACCCGGACCGCAGTTGGGGCTGGTGCGACGAGGACGAGTTCGCGCAGGCGCAGGCTGACGGCTTGATGCACGCTCAGGTGGCCGAGCGGGTGCGGGAGGCGGGCCGCTCGGCGGTGGCGGAGATCTCCGCGTGGACGTCCCCGTTCGCGGACGGCTGGCAGCACTGGCGCCCCGATCCGTCCTGGGCCGTACCGTTGCTGCCGGAGGACTGGGACCGCACGCCCGCGCATCTGTCCACATGAGACCCTTGATGTGCCCCCGGGCAGCAAACGTAGGATCGTCCTCCGCAAGGATGCGCAACAGCAACTCCCGGAGCACGTGCCGGGTCTGACCGAACGTCACCGAGGGGCGGCAGGACGTGAGCGAGGGGTACGAGGGCGGCACCGGCGGGGCGGACGGTACGTCCGGAACACGCCCCGGGAGAGGCCCCGGGGGCCGCGCACGGTCCACCGGTGGCACGGGAACAGCCTCTGACCACGCGGGAAATCCGTTCCGGGGACACGTATTCCGGGTATCGGGATTTCTGCGGGACCGACTGCGTGCGCGGCACGCAGCCCCGGACGGACGGATTCGACGCGCGTGACGGAGCAGCCCACCTCGTTCGAACGCCCCCAGGGCGTGGAACCCACGGAGTCCCGTGGGGCGCTCCCCCGTACCCCGGCGCACGCGCCGGAGGACGCCACCGGATCGGCCTCCGCGGCGCCGGGCGACACAGCGCCGTGCGGGCCGGGTGGCCCGGCCGGTCCGGCGGTCCGGGGAGGCAAGGGGAGCAAAGGGAGCAAAGCGATCAGGGGGAGCAAGGGCATCATGGGGCAAGATCCGGCCGGTTCCGAGCCCGAGCACTCCCAGCCGGCGACCGCCGAGACGGACACCCACCGGCCGCGCCCCGCGCCCGAGTCCATCCCGGTCCAGCCCGGCGCCCGGGCCGACCCGCGGACCGACCGGGGAGCCGAGCGCGCCGCGGACATGGGTTACGACCGGGTGCTGGAGCAGGCGGCCGACGGCCGGGAGCGCCGCACCGGGCAGATCCCGGCGCCCGGCCGGCCCACGCCGATGCGGCGGGACGGGGACCGGCTGCGCTTCGTGGGCGCCGCGACCCGGCGGATCGCCCGCGGTCTGGACCTGGACGAGATCGTGATGGGGCTGTGCCGGGCGACCGTGCCGACGTTCTCCGACGCGATCCTCGTCTATCTGCGCGACCCGCTGCCGGTCGGTGACGAGCGGACGGTCGCGGACCGGGTGGTGCTGCGGCTGCGGCGCACCGACCGCATCCCGGAGGATCGGGACACCGAGAGCGGCTTCGCGGCCCTGGCGGCGCCGCCGGAGGCGCCGGAGCTGTCCGAACTGTCGGCGGCGATCGCCGAGCTGTGCGAGGTACGGCCCGGCGGGGCGCTCGCGGAGGTGCTGCGCGGGGTGCGCCCGGTGTTCGCGGACGCCCCGGCCGCTCTCGCCGCGCTGCCCGAACTCCTGGGCGAACAAAGCCAGTTGGAGGTGCCCGACCAGCAGCGGGCGATCCTCGCCCCGTTGCGCGGGCGGCGCCGGGTGATCGGCGCGGCGGTGTTCATTCGCCGGCCGGACCGGATGCCGTTCGAGAACGACGACCTGCTGGTCGCCGCCCAGCTCGCCACGCACAGCGCCCTCGGCATCGACAAGGCCGTGCTGTACGACCGTGAGGCGTACATCGCGGACGAGCTCCAGCGCACGATGCTCCCGGAGACCCTGCCGCGCCCCACCGGCGTACGGCTGGCGTCCCGCTATCTGCCGGCCGCGGAGACCGCGCGGGTCGGCGGCGACTGGTACGACGCGATCCCGCTGCCGGGCAGCCGGGTGGCGCTGGTGGTGGGCGACGTCATGGGGCACTCCATGACCAGCGCGGCCATCATGGGCCAGCTGCGCACGACCGCGCAGACCCTGGCCGGGCTCGACCTGCCGCCGCAGGAGGTGCTGCACCACCTCGACGAGCAGGCCCAGCGCCTGGGCACCGACCGCATGGCGACCTGCCTGTACGCGGTGTACGACCCGGTCTCGCACCGCATCACCATCGCCAACGCCGGCCATCCGCCGCCCGTCCTGCTGCATCTGGGCGGCCGGGCCGAGGTGCTGCGGGTGCCGCCGGGCGCGCCGATCGGCGTGGGCGGCGTCGACTTCGAGGCGGTGCAGCTGGACGCGCCCGCCGGGGCGACGCTGCTGCTGTACACCGACGGCCTGGTGGAGTCCCGGCTGCGGGACGTGGCGACCGGCATAGAGCAGCTGCGGGAGAAGCTCGCGGCGACCGCGCAGCTCACCGGGCCGGATCACCCGCCGCCGCTGGAGGCGCTGTGCGACGAGGTGCTCGACATGCTCGGCCCGGGCGACCGGGACGACGACATCGCGCTGCTCGCCGCCCGGTTCGACGGGATCGCGCCGAGCGACGTGGCGTACTGGTACCTGGAACCGGAGGACGCCGCTCCGGGGCAGGCGCGCCGGCTGGCCCGGCGGGCGCTGTCCCGCTGGGGGCTGGAGGAGCTGACCGACTCGGTCGAGCTGCTGGTGAGCGAGGTGGTCACCAACGCGGTGCGTTACGCCACGCGGCCGGTGACACTGCGGCTGCTGCGGACGGACGTGCTGCGCTGCGAGGTGGGCGACGACGTGCCGCAGCTGCCGCGGCTGCGGCAGGCGCGGGCCACGGACGAGGGCGGCCGCGGGCTGTACCTGGTGAACCGGCTGGCCCGCCGATGGGGCGCCACCCGGCTGAGCACCGGCAAGGTGGTCTGGTTCGAGCTGAACAAGGGCGGTCAGTGACCGGACGACGACGGCGGAGGGCGCCCGGTGGTGATCACCGGGCGCCCTCCGCCGTTCCCGCCGCCTACTGTCCCGTCCCGCTCCCCAGCTGCGGGTCGAGCGGGTTGGCGGGGTCCTCCGTGGTGGGCGGCTCCTCGGTGGTCGGCGACTCCGACGGCTCCTCGGTGGTCGGGGACTCCGACGGCTCCTGAGTGGTCGGCGACTGGGAGGGCGAGGGGCTCTTGGGCGGCGCGCTGCTCGTGGGCGGCTCGCTGCTCGGTTCCTGCGACGGCTCGTCGGACTGCGACGGCGACGAGCTGGGCGAGGGGGGCTGCTGGACGGCGGCGCCCTGGTCGGTCTCCAGGTCGAACTTGCTGACCTTGGTGGAGACGCCGAAGGTGTACCCGGCCCAGATCTCGGCCGGGAAGGTGCCGCCGTTGACGCGGCCGTCGTCGCCCTTCAGGCCGTTGGTCGCGCCGGTCAGCGGGACCTGGGCGTGCGGGGGCTTGGCGGACTCGCCGAACAGGCCGACCGAGGTGACCAGGTCGGGGGTGTAACCGGTGAACCAGGCCGACCTGTTGAAGTCGGAGGTGCCCGTCTTGCCGGCGACCTTCTGGCCCTTGCGCAGCGGGTTGTCGCGCACGGACAGCTTGGCCGTGCCGTCGTCGACCACGCCGGTGAGGACGGAGGTGACCGAGTCGGCGGCCTTGCGGTCGATGACCTGCTCGCCGACGCCGTCGGCCGGCTGCACCGAGTGGGCGCTGTTCTGTGCCGACTTGATGAGGGTCGGGGTGACCTTCCTGCCGTGGTTGTCGAGGGTGGCGTAGACGCCTGCCATCTGCAGGGGGCTCGCGCCCATGGTGCCGAGCGTCTGGGCGGGCACCGCCTTCAGGTCCTTGGTGTTCATGCCGAGGTCGCTCGCGGTCTTGAGCACCTCGTCCATGCCGACGTCGACGCCCATCTGCGCGAAGACGGAGTTGATGGACTTGTTCATCGCGGTCTGCACGGTGACGTCGCCGTAGTCGCGTTCGTCCTCGTTCTCGGGGGCGAAGCCGATGTCACTGCCCTTGACGGGGCGCTTGCTGGTGCCGTCGTAGATGGTGTTCGCGGTGATCCGGTCGCCTTCCTGGGTCTTGGCGCCCTTGTCCAGGGCGGCGGCCAGGATCACCGGCTTGAAGGTGGAGGCGGGCTGGTAGTCGGCGCGGGTGGCGTTGTTGACGTAGTGCTTGACGTAGTCCACGCCGCCGTACATCGCCACGACCGCGCCCGTCTTCGGGTCCACCGAGGCGGCGCCGGCCTGGACGTCGGCGTCGACCGAGCGCTTCTTCGGGTCCAGCTTGTCGGTGAGCTGCTCCTTGACGGAGGCTTCCAGCGCCTTCTGCTTCTTCTTGTCGATGTTGAGCGTGATGTTCCAGCCGCCGGCGTTGACCATCGCCTCGGCTTCCTTGGCGTTCGCCGCGACGCCCTGGGCGACGAGCTGCTTCTCCAGCTCGCCGTTGGCGGCGTCGACCAGGTAGCCGACCTGGCCCTGCATGCCGGGCGCGGCCTTCGGTTCCTTCGGGACCGGGAACTTCATGCCGGCGCGCTCGGACTGCCCCAGCCACTTCTCCTCGACCATGTTGTTCAGGACGTAGTTCCAGCGCTGCTGGACCAGCCGCTTGCCGGTGGGGGTGGCGGAGCTCCAGTCGTACTGGCTGGGGGCCTGGAGCAGCGCGGCGAGGTAGGCGCCCTGCGCGACGGTGAGCTTGTCGGCGTCGACGCGGTAGTAGGCCTGGGCGGCGGCCTGGATGCCGTAGGCGCCGCGGCCGTAGTAGCTGGTGTTGATGTAGCCGGCCAGGATGTACTCCTTGGACTCCTCCTGGTCCAGCTTCAGGGAGATGACCAGCTCCTTCAGCTTGCGCGTGACGGTCTGTTCCTGGGTCAGGTAGTAGTTCTTGACGTACTGCTGGGTGATCGTCGAGCCGCCCTGCGCGCCCTTGCCCATGAGGGTGTTGAGGACACCGCGGGCGGTGCCGCGCAGGTCGACGCCGGCGTCGTCGTAGAAGGACTTGTTCTCGGCGGCGACGAAGGTGCGCTGGACGGCCTTGGGCACGTCGGCGAGGTCGACGTTCTCGCGGTTGAGCTTGCCGTCGCGGGCGAGGAGCGTGCCGTCGCTGAACTTGTAGACGTTGCTCTGCAGTTGTGCCTCGGCGTTGGCGGTGTCCGGGATCGGCGTGGTCACGTAGAGCACGATGAACGCGCCGATGGTGAGCAGGGACACGCCGAGGAACGTGCCGAGCACCTTCTTCCACGTGAACATGCGGCGTATGAGGCCGCGGTCGGCCTTGCCGGCGTTGGCGCCCTTCTTGGCCCCCCGGCGGGCGGCGGCGCGGCCGCCCGCGGAGGCGGTGGCTGTGGCCGCGGGCGGCGTCTCCTCGGCCGGGGACGCCGGCCTGCTGTGCGTGGGCGGCGCCTCCGCCCGTGACGAACGATTTTTGGGCGCCGCGCGGCGGCCACCGCGCTGGCGCGCTCGTCTGTCGTCCGCTCGTCCCATGAGTCCGCTCGCTCCGCTTCCTACTCGGCTGTCACACCCGTGCCCGGAGGCAGTCAGCTCAGAAAGCTAACACCGCTCTCTATGACAAAGGGCCCTCGATCCGGCCCCGGCCGGGGGTGAGAATCAGCACCCCGTCCGCTGGAACCGGCCCCCGTTCCAAGGGATTCGACGTGCGAAAGGGGTTCAGGGTTGCCATCCCGAGGTAAAGTGATATCACTTAGCTAGACAGAAGCTGAGTTCGAGAAACGGGGGACCCCCATGACCGCGCACGACCCGTCCACGACAGACCCGTCGGCTGTCCGCCCGTCGGACACCGTCGACGCGCCCGCGATGCCCGCCCCGCGCGTGCACGAGTTCCCGGCGCGCAGCGTCGGCGGCGGGCTGGCCCTGCTCACCGGCCTGCTGGGGCTGCTGGTCGGCGTCGCGCTGATCCTGGCCGGTGCGGCCATGACCGTGACCGCCGCCAAGGCCGGTCTGATCGTCGGCGGCATCGCGGTGGCGCTGGCCTCCTTCATAGCGATGTGCGGGCTGAACATGGTCGCGCCGGGCGAGGCCCGGGTGGTGCAGCTCTTCGGCCGCTACCGGGGGACGATCCGCGAGGACGGACTGCGCTGGGTGAACCCCTTCACCTCCCGCGAGAAGATCTCCACCCGGGTGCGCAACCACGAGACCTCGGTGCTGAAGGTCAACGACGCCTACGGCAACCCGATCGAGCTCGCCGCGGTCGTGGTGTGGAACGTGCAGGACACCGCCCAGGCCAGCTTCGAGGTGGACGACTTCCTGGAGTTCGTCGCCACCCAGACCGAGGCCGCCGTCCGGCACATCGCCATCGAGTACCCCTACGACGCCCATGACGAGAGCGAGCTCTCGCTGCGGGGCAACGCCGAGGAGATCACCGAGAAGCTCGCCGCCGAGCTCCACGCGCGCGTGGAGGCGGCCGGTGTGCGGATCATCGAGTCCCGCTTCACCCACCTCGCCTACGCCCCGGAGATCGCCTCCGCGATGCTCCAGCGGCAGCAGGCGGGCGCGGTGGTCGCGGCCCGGCGGGAGATCGTGGACGGCGCGGTCGGCATGGTGGAGGCGGCGCTCCAGCGGATCGCCGAGCAGGACATCGTGGAACTGGACGAGGAGCGCAAGGCGGCGATGGTGTCCAACCTGATGGTGGTGCTCTGCGGGGACCGGGCGCCCCAGCCCGTGCTCAACACCGGGACGCTCTACCAGTGACCCCGCCCGAAGAGGGGACGCCCCCTCGGCGTCGGCCGCAGCAGCGCAAGCAGGTGCTGCTGCGGCTGGACCCGCTGGTGTACGAGGCTCTGGCCCGGTGGGCCGGGGACGAACTGCGGTCCGCCAACGCGCAGATCGAGTTCCTGCTGCGCCGCGCCCTCGCCGAGGCCGGGAGGCTGCCGCGCGACACCGGGCCGATCCCGCGCCGCGGACGGCCGCCCGGGTGCCCGCCCCCCGGTCCTCCACCGACCTGAACGGCCCGGGGCGCACCACGCGGCGGCGCTGTAGCGAAACGGTGACAACCCCTCCTCACCTGCGCACTCGCACACCGGGCCACCGCCTCCGCACACCGCGTATACATCGCGGGTATACACCGCATGTACAGTCCTGGCCATGTCCATCGGTCACACGCTCCTCGGACTCCTGGAGTCCGGGCCCCGCCACGGCTACGACCTGAAGCGGGCCTTCGACGAGAAGTTCGGTCACGACCGGCCGCTGCACTACGGCCAGGTCTACTCGACGATGTCCAGGCTGCTGAAGAACGGCCTCGTGGAGGTCGACGGCATCGAGGCGGGCGGCGGTCCCGAGCGCAAGCGCTACGCCATCACCGACGCCGGCGTCACCGACGTGCAGCGGTGGCTGGCGACCCCGGAGAAGCCGGAGGAGTACCTCCAGTCGACCCTCTACACCAAGGTCGTTCTGGCCCTGCTCACCCGGCGCGACGCCACCGAGATCCTCGACGCCCAACGCTCCGAGCATCTGCGCAGCATGCGGATCCTCACCGACCGCAAACGCAAGGGCGACCTCGCCGACCAGCTGATCTGCGACCACGCCCTGTTCCACCTGGAAGCCGATCTGCGCTGGCTGGAGCTCACCGCCGCGCGCCTCGACAAGCTCCGAGAGGCGGTGACCGCGTGAAAGCTCCCGCGGGCTCCCTGCTGGCCGCACACGACCTGCGCAAGGCGTACGGGCCGACCCTGGCGCTGGACGGCGCCGAGTTCTCCATCCACCCCGGCGAGGTCGTCGCAGTGATGGGCCCCTCCGGGTCCGGCAAGTCCACCCTGCTGCACTGCCTCGCCGGCATCGTCACGCCCGACTCGGGCTCGATCCTCTACGACGGGCAGGAGCTGGCGACGATGAACGACGCCCGGCGCAGCGCCCTCAGGCGCTCGGAGTTCGGGTTCGTGTTCCAGTTCGGCCAGCTGGTGCCGGAGCTGACCTGCGTGGAGAACGTGGCGCTGCCGCTCAGGCTGAACGGCACCCCCCGCAAGCAGGCCGAGCGCGGTGCGCTGGCCTGGATGGAGCGGCTGGAGGTCGAAGACCTCGCCAGGAAGCGGCCCGGCGAGGTGTCCGGCGGCCAGGGGCAGCGCGTCGCCGTGGCCCGTTCGCTGGTGACCGGCCCGCGGGTGGTGTTCGCCGACGAGCCGACCGGAGCGCTGGACTCCCTCAACGGCGAACGCGTGATGGAACTGCTCACCGAGGCGGCCCGGTCGACCAACGCCGCCGTGGTGCTGGTGACGCACGAGGCCCGGGTGGCGGCCTACTCCGACCGCGAGATCGTCGTGAGGGACGGGAAGTCGCGGGACATGGAGCGGGCGATATGAGACGTCGCCTGTGGGTGTCGGACCTGGGCATGGGGGCCAGGTTCGCCTTCGCCGGCGGGCGGGAGGGGTGGGCGCGGATGCTGCTCACCGCCGTCGGCGTGGGACTCGGAGTGGCGCTGCTGCTGCTCACCACCGCGATCCCCAACGCGCTTGCCGTACGGCAGGAGCGGGAGGAGGCGCGCACCGACGTCACGTTCAACAACCCGAAGATCCCGAGGTCGGACGCCACGCTGCTGGTCGCCGACGTCCCCACGACCTTCCGCGAGAAGGAGGTGCGCGGGCGCGAGGTGCAGCCGGAGGGGCCGCGGGCGCCGGTGCCGCCGGGGCTCTCGCGGCTGCCGGGTGTGGGCGAGATGGTGGTCTCCCCGGCGCTGAAGCGGCTGCTGGAGTCGGACGACGGGAAGCTGCTGCGGGAGCGGCTGCCGGACCGGATCGTCGGCACCATCGGCGAGTCGGGGCTGATCGGCTCGCAGGAGTTCGCGTACTTCCGGGGTGTGGACCACCTCGTGATCACCGAGGAGACTTACCGGATCGCCCGCATCGACCGGTTCGGCGACCCGGATCCGACCCCGCAGAGCATGGACCCCATCCTGGTCCTGCTGACCCTCGTGGTGTTCCTGGTGCTGCTGATGCCGGTGGCCGTGTTCATCGCCACTGCCGTGCGGTTCGGCGGCGAGCGCCGCGACCGGCGGCTCGCCGCCCTGCGGCTGGTGGGCTCCGACAGCGGGATGACCCGGCGGATGGCCGCGGGCGAGGCGATGGCCGGCGCCGTGGTGGGCCTCGTCTTCGGCACGGTGTTCTTCCTGATCGGACGTCAGGCCGCCGGGTCCGTGGAACTGCTCGACGTGAGCGTGTTCCCCAGCTATCTGGACCCCTCCCCCACGCTGGCCCTGCTGGTCGCGGTCGCGGTCCCGGCCGCCGCCGTGCTGGTCACGCTGTTCGCGCTGCGGGGCGTGGTGATCGAGCCGCTCGGCGTGGTGCGCACGGCGAAGCCGCCGCGCCGCCGACTGTGGTGGCGGCTGCTGGTGCCGCTGGCCGGGCTCGGGCTGCTCTACCCGATGATCGGAAAGGGCCGCGGCAACGGGGACTTCAACCAGTACCTGGTCTCCGGTGGCGTGCTGCTGCTGCTCGTCGGCGTGACCGCGCTGCTGCCGTGGATCGTGGAGGCGGTCGTCGCCCGGCTCGGCGCGGGCGGTCTCGCCTGGCAACTGGCCATCCGCAGGCTCCAGTTGAGCAGCGGGACGGCCGCCCGCATGGTGAACGGCATCGCGGTCGCGGTGGCGGGCGCCATCGCCCTGCAGATGCTGTTCGCCGGGGTGGAGGGCCAGTACACCGAGGAGACCGGGAACGACCTCTCCCGGGCGCAGATGCAGGTGTGGCTGCCGAAGGGGACGGCCCTGGCCGGGACGGCGGCCGCGTTCGACGCGACCGAAGGGGTGCGGAAGGTCCACGTCCTCGGTGAGGCCTACGTCAACGACCGGCGCAGGGACGCCGAGGAGCTCACCCAGCTCACCGTCGCCGACTGCGCCACCCTGCGCTCGGTGGCGTCGATCCCCTCCTGCCGCGACGGCGACTCCTTCCTCGTCGAGGGCGGCGACTACGGGGCCGCCACGCCCGAGGTGTCGAAGCCCGGCACGCGCCTCTGGTTCGACGACGGCCAGGACAGCCCGTACGGCTGGACGGTGCCCGCGGGCATCGAGCGGGTGCGTCCGGTCACCGACCCGACGGGGCAGATGCGCGGCGGCTTCCTGCTGACTCCCGCCGCGCTGCCCGCGGGATCCGAGCGTGCGGTGTCCGTGCAGGTCTACCTCTCGCTCGACGACAAGGTGGCCGACGCGGCCGAGTACGTGCGGAACACGACCGGGCGGATCAGCCCGGTCGGGGAGGCCTCGATGTGGACGGCCGAGGAGCGGTCGGAGACGTTCGACAAGATCCGTACCGGCCTCTTGGTCGGCGCCGCCTGTGTGCTGGCGCTGATCGGGGCGAGCCTGCTGGTGTCGCAGCTGGAGCAGTTGCGCGAACGGCGCAAGCTGCTGTCCTCGCTGGTCGCCTTCGGCACCCGGCGGCGCACGCTGAGCCTGTCGGTGCTGTGGCAGACGGCGATCCCGATCGGGCTGGGCCTGCTGCTGGCCTCGCTGGTGGGGATCACGCTGGGCACGGTGCTGCTGATGATGACGGACACGCCGGTGAGCGTGGACTGGGCGAGCGTGCTGTCCATGACCGGCATCGGCGCGGCCGTCGTACTGGCGGTGACGCTGCTCAGCCTGCCGCCGCTGGTGCGGCTGATGCGGCCGGAGGGCCTGCGCACGGAGTGAGCGCCGGCCCGTGGGCACCGGCGACGGCCCTTCCCCGCCCGGGGAGGGGCCGTCGCCCGTCTCAGAGGCTGTACTCCTTCACCACGCGCCGCACCTGGGCGAAGAGCATCCCCACGTTGACCGACTTGCGGCAGACGACCACCGCGACGACGTCCTGCTGCTCGTTCATCCTCACGAACAGGTGGGTGAGGTTCTCGCTGTTGACGAGGATCTCCTGGAAGAAGTGGTTGTCGCTGCTGCTCCCGCGGCGCTCCTTGAAGACGTCCTCGATCATCACCACCGTCCGCCCCTGGAACAGGTCGAGGGTCGCGCCCGCGAGCAGGTCGAGGACCTCCGGCGGGTGGTTGTCGACGGTCTCGTAGGACAGCAGCATGCCGGTCGACATGTCGACGACGCCCGAGGCGAGGCAGTCGGGTGCATCCGTGCGCAACGACTTGACCAGGCCCATCACCTGGTCGGAGAAACCGGGGGTCATACGCTTCGTCGCCATCCTTTCAGACTCCTTCGGCTGCCTTGTGGGGCTGCGCGAACGGGGTGGGCTCCGGGGCCCGGTCGGTGAGGATCAGGTCGATGCGGCGCAGGGCCGGCTGGGTCGCCCGGTGCAGGCGCTCCACGTCCATGCCCTCGTCGCCGAGGACGACCATGAGCGCGGTCTCGCCGACCGCGTAGAACGCGGCGCAGCCGTGGCTGCCGTAGGCCACCGTGCGGTCGAGGGAGCCGCGGGAGGTGGCCTCGGCGGTGCGGCGGGCGAGGCCGAGGCCGGCCGCGGCGAGGGCGGCGAGGCCGTCGGGGTCGATGGAGTCCGCGGTGTCGGCGGCGATGAGCAGGCCGTCTGCCGCCGCGACCGCGGTGTCGGTGATGCCGCTCACCTGCTCGCGCAGGCCGCGCATCTCCCGCGCGAGGGCTTGGTGGTCCATGGGTGGAACTCCCTTGTCTCTGTTCGCATATGACCGTCTGTCGTCTGTCGCGTACCTACGGGGGGCCTATTTCGTCGTCGGGTTGCGCAGCCGGAAGAACTCCTTCCAGCCCGTCCCGCCGCGTTCGTCGCCGATCGCCTCGGTGATGCCGCTGGCGCCGGGACGCCGGCGGGGCAGCGCGGCCGGTTCGGGAGGACGGGCCTGAGCGGGCGCGGGTACGGGCGGGGGCGGTGCGGGTTCTCGGGGGCGGACGGGCTGTCCGCCGGGCGGGAGCCGGACCGGGATCGGCGCGGGTGTGCGAGGGCACTCCAGGAGTCCCTCCCCGAGCATCCGGGCCACCTCCACGGTGACGGTGTACACCCCGCGCCCGGTGAGGAATGCCAGGTCACGGGAGGTGCGGCGGCCGTCGGCGTGCAGGAGCAGCTCCCGTTGCAGCGGGCCGAGCCGGGTGGCGTCGTACGACGGCAGGGCGGGCACGGGGCGTTCCCGCTCGGGGCGCACCGGACACGGGAGCGCGAGCAGCGCGTTGACCTTGCGTGCCGCGTCCTGGAGGAGCCGGGTGGGCGGTTCGCCGACGGCGATGGCGGCGGGCGGGCTGCCGTCGCCGGGGCCGCGCTCGCAGTCGTCGACGATGCCCGCGACGAGCGCGAACACGGCGTCCTGGAGGGCCATCACGCAGACGACGCGGAGCTGGGCGGCGCCGGCGCGGCCCTGGGCGATGAGCTGGGCGGCCGGCCAGCGCGATCCGCCGGACTCGCGGACCAGGTCGGCCCATTCCTCGCCGCCGATCCGGCCGGAGCGCAGCAGCAGGGCGTCCGGTCCCGGAGCGCCCGGCGACTCGACGGCGACGACCAGTCCGCCGCGCAGGTGGACCGTGCCGCCGGGTGAGCCGGACACCCGCACCTCGCCAGTGAAGCCGTCACGCCCGCACGCGGCCAGTTCGCGTGCCAGCAGCTCGTAGCCCGACATCACTCCCCTTGGCCTGTCGCACATACGCCTGACGCGTAGCACTGAGGAGGGAAGGTGTATCAGGGCGGGCGGATGTTCCAGTGGCGGATTCCCCAGCTGCCCCCAGGGTGAGAGAAGTTGCCCGTTCGGGTTCTCGCAGGGCGCTCAATTCACCGGATCGGGCGCTCGGTTGACCGGGTGTGAGCGGTCAGCCGCCGGCCCCGAGAACCCGTACGGGCAGCGGCCGCAACGCCTCGCGCAGGGCGTCGGCCAGCTCCGTGTACTCGGCCCGGCGCGCGGCGCCCGCGCGCATGGCGAGGGCGACGCGCCGGGTGGGGGCGGGGTCGGCGAAGCGGCCGGTGCGCAACTGGGTGCTGCGGCTGGTCTCGACGGTGACGGCGGTGCGCGGCAGCAGGGTGCAGCCCAGGCCGCCGGCGACGAGCTGGACGAGCGTGGAGAGCCCGGCGGCGGTGGTGGTGACCGGCGCTCCCTCCTGGCCGGCCTCACGGCAGACTTCCAGGGCCTGGTCGCGCAGGCAGTGCCCCTCGTCCAGGAGCAGCAGGTTCAGCTCCTTGAGCGCCTCGCGGGCGATGCCGTCCTGGCCGCCGAGCGGATGCCCCAGGGGCGTGACGAGCACGAAGTCCTCGTCGAACAGGGGTAGTTCGACCGTGCCGGGAACCCCCAGGGGCACGGCGAGGAGCAGCAGGTCGAGCCGGCCGGTGTGCAGGCCGTCGACGAGGCTGGCGGTCTGCTCCTCGTGGACCTGGAGGTCGAGGCGCGGATAGCGGTCGTGGACCAGGCGCAGGACGGTGGGCAGGAGGTACGGCGCCACGGTGGGGATGACGCCGAGGCGCAACGCCCCGGTGAAGGGCGCCCGCACCGCCTCGGCCTCCTCCATCAGCGCGCCGACCTCCGCCAGCACCGCCCTGGCCCGTACGGCGAGCCGCTCGCCGGCCGGGGAGAGCAGCACCTTGCGCGTCGTACGCTCCAGGAGGGTCACACCGAGCGCCTCCTCCAGCGCGGAGACGGCGCCGGACAGGGCGGGCTGGCTCATGCCGATGGCGGCTGCCGCGTCCCGGAAGTGCAGATGGTCGGCGACGGCCGCGAAGGCGCGCAGCTGGGCGAGACTGGGGAGCCGCCGCTTGGCTCCGACGCCCACGCTGACGCCGGTGCTCTTGGGGTTCAGGTCACCCACGGTCACTGATAGCCACCTCCGATCAACCCGACCGAGTGTAGCGATTTCTCTAATCAATGCACCCTGTGCCAGAGTCGCACTCGTCCAACCCATGAGAAGCGTCCGCGATCCGGACGCTTCTTCGCTGCAAGGAGAGCGTGTGCTCACTGTTGGTGACAAGTTCCCCGAGTTCGAACTGACGGCCTGTGTCTCGCTGGAGAAGGGCAAGGAGTTCGAGCAGATCCACCACAAGTCCTACGAGGGCAAGTGGCTGGTGGTCTTCGCATGGCCCAAGGACTTCACCTTCGTCTGCCCGACCGAGATCGCCGCGTTCGGCAAGCTGAACGACGAGTTCGCCGACCGCGACGCGCAGATCCTCGGCTTCTCCGGTGACTCCGAGTTCGTCCACCACGCCTGGCGCAAGGACCACCCGGACCTGACGGACCTGCCGTTCCCGATGATGGCCGACTCCAAGCACGAGCTGATGCGGGACCTGGGCATCGAGGGCGAGGACGGCTTCGCGCAGCGCGCCGTGTTCGTCGTGGACCCCAACCGCGAGATCCAGTTCACGATGGTCACCGCGGGCTCCGTCGGCCGTAACCCCAAGGAGGTCCTGCGGGTCCTGGACGCCCTGCAGACCGACGAGCTGTGCCCCTGCAACTGGTCCAAGGGCGAGGACACCCTCGACCCGGTCGCGCTGCTGGCCGGGGAGTGATCTGACATGTCCCTCGACACCCTGAAGTCGCGCGTCCCGGACTACGCCAAGGACCTCAAGCTCAACCTGGGCTCGGTCATCGGCAACTCCGACCTTCCCGCGCAGCAGCTGTGGGGCACGGTGCTGGCGACGGCGATCGCCTCCCGCTCCCCCATCGTCCTGCGCGAGCTGGAGCCGGAGGCCAAGGCGAACCTGTCGCCGGAGGCGTACACGGCCGCCAAGTCCGCCGCCGCGGTGATGGCGATGAACAACGTCTTCTACCGCACCCGGCACCTGCTGTCCGACCACGAGTACGGCAACCTGCGGGCCGGTCTGCGGATGAACGTCATCGGCAACCCCGGGGTCGACAAGGTCGACTTCGAGCTGTGGTCGTTCGCCGTGTCCGCGATCAACGGCTGCGGGATGTGCCTGGACTCGCACGAGCAGGTGCTGCGCAAGGCCGGCGTCGAGCGTGAGGTCATCCAGGAGGCGTTCAAGATCGCCTCGGTGATCCAGGCGGTCGGCGTGACGCTGGACGCGGAGTCGGTTCTCTCCGAGTGACCGCGCCACGCGCCTCGGGCCCCGTTCACCTGATGGTGGGCGGGGCTCGTCGTCGTACCTGGGGGCTCCGCCCCCAGACCCCCGGCCTGTGCCCACCCACCGATCGACTCGCTCGGGGGAAAGCGGCGGGGGAGGGACCGGGTCGCCGTTACGACGACGGGTCCTCCGAGGAGGGCGGGCTCACCGGCGCCGCGTCCAGCGCCGTCGCCCCCCGCGGCCGCGGAGCCGTCCGCACCGCCGCCTCCCGCGAGTAGGCGTGCAGATAGGACACCACCGTGTTCGAAACCGCCACCAGCGGCACCGCCACCACCGCCCCGCCGATCCCCGCGACCATCCCGCCGGAGGCCACCGCGAGGACCACCGCCAGCGGATGCACCCGCACCGCCCGCCCGAGGATGAACGGCTGGAGGATGTGGCCCTCGATCTGCTGCACCGCCAGCACCACCGCCAGCGTCATCACCGCGGTGAACACACCCTGCGTCACCAGCGCCACCACCACCGCCAGCGCGCCGGAGGCGACCGCGCCGACGAGCGGGATGAAGGAGAACAGGAAGATGAAGACGGCGAGCGGGACCGCCATGGGCACGTCGAGGAAGTAGATGCCGAGGCCGATGAAGATGGCGTCGATCAGCGCGACGACCACCGTGCCGCGCACGTACGCCGTCAGCGTCGCCCACGCGCGCGGGCCCGCGCCGGCCACGCCGGGCCGCGCCGCCGCGGGCACCAGCTTCAGCGTCCACTCCCAGATGCGCTTGCCGTCGTAGAGCAGGAACAGCGTCGAGAAGAACGCCAGCAGGATGCCGGTGAGCGCCTCGACGACGACGGTGACGCCCTCCAGGCCCGCCGAGGTGATCTGCTCGGTGTTCGCGCCGATGGCGTCCCGCAGATTCTGGGCGATGCCGTTGATCTGCTTGTCGGTGACGTGGAAGGGGCTGTTGAGCAGCCAGCGGCGCAGGTCGTCGATGCCGTCCTGGACCTGGTCGGAGAGGTTGTCGATGTTCTCCATGACCTGCCAGGTCACGAACCAGCCCATCAGGCCGATGATGACGAACCCGAGGATGGCGGTCAGCGCGGTGGCGAGCCCCTGGGGGACGCCCTTCCGCCGCAGCCGGGCGACCGTCGGCTGCAGCAGCGCCGTCAGCAGCAGCGCCACCACGAAGGCCAGCACGACGAGTTGGACCGCGCTGATCACCTTCATCAGCACCCAGACGGTGCCCGCCAGCACCAGCAGCCGCCAGCCGGCCTCGGCCGCGACCCGCACCCCCCACGGCACGACGTGCGCGGGGTCGGGGCGTTGGACGTGCGGCGGCAGTTCCTCGGGGAGCGTCCGGACGATGTCCGGCAGCGGCGGCTCGATGCCGTCGTCCTTCCGCTCGGCCTCGGCGCGGCGCTGGTCGAGCCGCTCGCCCATCTCGCTCAGACCCGTGCCCAGTCGGCCAAGCCACCCCGGCAGTCGCGACATGTCCGTCCTCTTCCCCCGTCTCTCCCTCACCGGTTCCCCCCTCCGGGTGACCTGATGTCGCCCTGGAGTCGTCGGCTTCGACCGTACAGGGCGACAGCCCCTCACCCGGGGACGGGGAGGGGCTGTCGAAGGAATCGCGGCCGGGCGCGGGACGGGCTCAGTAGGAGCCGTTGGCCTGCCAGAACGCCCAGGCGTCACAGGGACTGCCGTAGCGGTCGTTCATGTAGTTCAGGCCCCACTTGATCTGCGTGGCCGGATTGGTCCGCCAGTCGGCGCCCACGGACGACATCTTGGAGCCGGGGTAGGCCTGGACGAGGCCGTAGGCGCCCGAAGAGGGGTTGACGGCCCGGTAGTTCCAGGTGGACTCGTGGTCCACGATGTTGCTGAAGCACTGGAACTGGCCGCTGGGCACGATCTGCCGGGCGATGGCCTGCACTTCGGAGACCGAGTACGACGACTGCTGCGGGAAGCTCGCGCTGCTGCCGCCCGTGACGGCGCTCTCGGTCGTGGCCTGGGCCGACTTGGCCTGGAGCTCCGCGCGCTCCTTGGCCTCCTGCGCGGCCTTGTCGGCCTTCGCCTTGTCCGCGGCGGCCTTCTGCTTGGCCACCGCGTCCTCGGCGGCCTGCTTGCGGGCCGCCTCCTCCGCCGATTTGCGGGCGGTGGAGTCCGCGGCGATGGCCTGGGCGTCCGCCTGCTCGGTCAGCGAGGCGGTCTGCACCTGCGCCTGTGCGCCTACAGGTAAGTCGGCGAGGAGAGCGGATCCGCTCGCCTTGGTCTCGGCCTCGTCGCCGGGCTGTCCGGTGTTGGCCTGGGCCACGCCCATGACCGCGCCGACAGTGGTGACCGCGGTGGCCGACACCACGGCGAATCCTCTGGCCGGTATCCGGCTCACACGTTTTCCTTAACTCTGGGCGTCAGATGGAAGTGGTGCGCGCGGCCGGGGCCGCCGGTGCTCAGTACCAGTGGTTCGCCTGCCAGAACGACCAGGCCTCGCACGGGCTGCCGTAGCGGTCGTTCATGTAGTTCAGGCCCCACTTGATCTGCGTGGCCGGGTTGGTCCGCCAGTCGGCCCCCGCGGACGAGTACTTGGACGCCGGCAGGGCCTGGAACAGGCCGTAGGAGCCGGAGGAGGGGTTGACCGCGTCGATCTTCCAGTCGGACTCGTGGTCCACGATGTTGCTGAAGCACTGGAACTGGCCGCTGGGGACCATCTGCCGTGCCATCGCCTGGATCTGCTCGATGCTGTAGTGGCTGAGGACGGGGAAGTCGGAGGCGCTGCGGCTGGCCGCGGCCTTGAGCTCAGCACGCTTCTTGGCGTCCGCGGCCGCCTTCTCGGCGGCTTCCTTCTTCGCGACGGCGGTCTTGGCGGCGGCCTTGCGAGCGGCTTCCTCGGCACCCTTCTTGGCGCTCTCGTCCGCGGCGATCGCCTGGACGCTGGCCTGCTCCGTCAGGGACGTCGTCTGGACGGTGGCCTGGAGGCCGACCGGCACGTCCGCGAGGAGCGTGGCGTCGCCCGCCGTCGCCTCTGCGTCGTTGGCCTGCGCGGTGCTGCCCGAGGCAACGCCCACGACGCTTCCGACAGCGGTGACCGCCGTGGCCGAGGCCACTGCGAATCCCCGGACCGAGATCCGGCTCACACGGTTTTCCTTCCAGCAGCGCCCGCCGCGGTGACCCTGGCGGACGCAATCGTGCCCCTGGCGCTGGCCTCCCAACTGCGGGGTCACGGAGGCGCGGGCCCGGTGGTCGACTCCCTTGCGGGAGAGCCGTGTGATGCTCGGGCGGCATACGACGCGGATATGGAGTTGAAGGTGGTGCTTCGGTGCTGTGGACCGCTGGGGGTACACGTGTGTCGTATGCGGGGCCTGACAGGAATGAGACTTTGCCGTAACCGGACGCCGCGAGGCAATTCCGAGTTGCGTGTGAAAGCTCACACCCCGTTTGGCCCCGGGAATTTCAGGGTTCGGCCACACATGGAGGCGCCGCCCGGCTAAGCTCACGGCCTTTGCCGGACGGCGCCAACTGCCCTACGGGCCCCGCGAAACGGGGCGAGCGGGTCAGATCTGCACGTCCTCCAGCATTTCGGTCACGAGTGCCGCGATCTGGGACCTCTCGGACCGGCTCAGTGTGACGTGCGCGAAGAGCGGATGCCCCTTCAGTTTCTCCACCACGGCGACGACACCGTCGTAGCGGCCGACCCGCAGGTTGTCCCGCTGCGCCACGTCATGGGTCAGAACGACCCGCGAGTTGGCGCCGATCCGGGACAGAACCGTCAACAGCACGTTCCGTTCCAGGGACTGGGCCTCGTCCACGATCACGAACGCGTCGTGGAGCGAGCGGCCGCGGATGTGGGTCAGCGGCAGGACCTCCAGCATGCCGCGGGCGGTGACCTCCTCGATGACCTCGCGGGAGGCGACGGCCGACAGCGTGTCGAACACCGCCTGCGCCCAGGGGCCCATCTTCTCGGCCTCGGTGCCCGGCAGGTAGCCCAGGTCCTGCCCGCCCACCGCGTACAGCGGACGGAAGACCATCACCTTCTGGTGCTGACGGCGCTCCAGCACCGCCTCGAGACCCGCGCACAGCGCCAGCGCCGACTTGCCGGTGCCGGCCCGGCCGCCCATCGACAGGATGCCGACGTCCGGGTCGAGCAGCAGGTCCAGGGCGATCCGCTGTTCGGCGCTGCGGCCCTTGATGCCGAACGCCTCCCGGTCGCCGCGCACGAGGCGGACGTTGCCGTCGGGCGTGACCCGGCCCAGTGCCTTGCCGCGTTCGGACTGGATGGTCAGACCGGTGTGCACGGGCAGGTCGGCGGCCTCCGGGACGTGCACGCGGCCTTCCTCGAAGAGGATGTCCACCTGCTCGCCGGACAGGCTCAGTTCGGACATCCCGGTCCAGCCGGAGGCGTCCGTGATGGCGAGTTCGGCGCGGTACTCCTCCGCCAGCAGGCCGACCGAGGACGCCTTGATCCTCAGGGGGAGGTCCTTCGACACGACGGTGACGTCGAACCCCTCGGCCTGCAGGTTGCGGGCGACCGCGAGGATGCGTGAGTCGTTGTCCCCCAGGCGGTAGCCGGTGGGCAGCACGCTGGGGTCCGAGTGGTTGAGCTCGACACGGATGGTCCCGCCCAGGTCCCCGATGGGGATGGGGGCGTCGAGGCGTCCATGCTGCACCCGGTAGTCGTCCAGCAGGCGCAGGGCCTGCCGGGCGAAGTAGCCGAGCTCGGGATGGTGCCGCTTGGCCTCCAGCTCCGTGACCACGACGATGGGGAGCACGACCTCGTGCTCGTCGAATCGGGTCAGGGCGTTCGGGTCGGCCAGCAGGACGCTGGTGTCGAGAACGTAGGTGCGCCGGTCGGGCTTGTGGCGCTTTGTGCTGGTCACCACGGAAGGACGTACCCCCTCGGATGAGGTCGGGGAGCGACGGAGTGGAACTGGGCCGGAAGTCGGCCGTCTGCACGGGCCGAGAACCGGCCCTCCGCTGCGTCCGTGCGGACCGCACGGTCGGGCTGGTGCAAAGGGCCTCCCGGGCGGACGGCCCCGTGCCGTCCGCTGAGGATCCGACACCCGTGGTTCGGGCATCGACCTGCTTGGCTTATTCCCTCGAACACACGCCGCCATGCCACGGCATATGACGGCGCACCGGTGAACTCCGCGTTACTTCCGCCCCGAACGGGGTACTCGAACGGCCCAGTGGGCCGCGTGTGACCGCTCGACGGCGCTGAAACGCGCCCCCTGGCCGTGGCTGATTGTCAGCCGCCGTAGCGCCGGTGGCGCGCGGCGTAGTCACGCATGGCGCGCAGGAAGTCGACCTTACGGAAGGCCGGCCAGAAGACCTCGCAGAAGAAGTACTCCGAGTGGGCCGTCTGCCACAGCATGAACCCGGACAGCCGCTGCTCGCCGCTGGTGCGGATCACCAGGTCGGGGTCGGGCTGCGCCTTGGTGTAGAGGTGGCGGCCGATCATGTCGACGGTGACGGAGTCGGCTAGCTCCTCCATCGGGACGCCCTTGTCGTGGGCATCGAGGATCATCGAGCGCACGGCGTCGGCGATCTCCTGGCGGCCGCCGTAGCCGATGGCGACGTTGACCAGTATCCCGTCCTTGTCGGCGGTGCTCTCCTCGGCTTCCTTCAGGGTGCGCTGCATGCCGGCCGGGAGGAGGTCCAAGGTGCCCACGTGGTGGACGCGCCAGCGGCCGTCGGCGGCGAGGGTGCGCACGACGTCCTCGATGATGCCGAGGAGCGGTACGAGTTCCTCCTTGGCGCGGTCGAAGTTGTCCGTGGACAGCAGCCAGAGGGTGACCACCTCGACGTCGGTCTCGGAGCACCAGCCGAGGAACTCCTCGATCTTCTCGGCGCCCGCCCGGTGGCCGTGCACGGTGGTGGAGCCGGCGGCCTTCGCCCAGCGGCGGTTGCCGTCCATGATGACGCCGATGTGCTTGGGCACCTGAGCGTGGTCCAGGTGACCTTCCACCCGGCGCGCGTACAGCCTCACCAACAGGCCGCGCAGCTTGTCGCGCAGGTTCACGTGATTGTCAGCCCCTCCATGCGGTGGCGGTCCCCGCGAGGCGCAGCCTACCTCTCCGGGAGCGGTCGGGCGCCAGCGGGGTGCGGTGCTCGGGCGGTTGCTTCGGTCGAGTCACCCGGATGCGGGCAGAAAAACGGGCCGGTCCGTGGGGGGGGAGACGGACCGGCCCGAGGGGGGGTTTCCACCATAACCCTTCGTGAGGGATGCCGCGTGCATCGGCGCACAATAATTACTCTCCGGAACCGCTCGGCGACGGGGCGGCGGTCGCCCGGAGGCAGGCATTCGGGTGATTCATGGCCGGAAAACGGCGGATTCGCAGGCGAATCAGGTGGCACACGGCGGAAGTGGAGGCGTCGAGGCCGGTTCACCTCGCGGCGGGTCGCCGCACCCGGGGTCCCTCCGACGGACTACCCCGGGCACGTGCGTCCCCTTGACGCCGACGGCACCGCGCGGCCCCCTCCTCCGCGCGGTGACGCCCGCGCAGCTTTGCTCACGCGAATTGCCTGAAACTGAACTTACGTGAGGCGGGGAGCAGATGCGAGCCGTTCGCGATAACGATGTGGAAACCGCGTGGAGATGAGGGTCACTCTGCAGCAGAGTGACCTGGAATGTCCGATTCCTTGTCGGGTGCGGGGCTTGAATGCGGCTCTCTTCCCGGCGTTGCAGCGGCAGGGAGCTTGGGGCGCGCAGAGGCTGCGGGTGGCGCGCGGCAGCCGGGCGATGGGCGGCGGATGCGCGGCGAGCGGGCAAGTGGTTTCGGCGGCGATCCCCGGCCGGTCCGGCCGGAACCCCGGACACGGACCCACTTTCCGATCGTGAACTTCCTTTCGACAATTGGCTGTTGACGTCCGGTCAGCGAGGTCCGGGATGGGGCGGGCCGCCTCCCCTCTCGGTCAGCGGGACGGCTTGCGCGCCTCGACGAGGTGACGGGTGCTGTGGGCGACGAACGGGCCCTCGGACTCGATCCGTTCGTGCAGCGCCCGCAGCCGGGACTCGTGGCCCGCCACGGTGAAGCCCGGCACCATCCAGACCACCTTGCGCAGGAAGTGGACGACGGCGGCGATGTCGTGGAACTCGACACGCAGCCGCTCCGCCCGCAGGTCGACGATCTCCAGGCCGGCGGCCTCGGCGTCGGCGCGCTCGCGGTCGGGGTGGCGGGCGGAGCTGACCTCGTCCGGCAGGGGGCCGAGGAAGTGTTCGACGAGTTCGAAGACGCTGCGCGGGCCCACGTGCTGTGCGAAGTAGGTGCCGCCCGGCTGGAGGACCCGGGTGATCTCCGCCCACGGCGGCCGTACCGGATGCCGGCTGGAGACCAGGTCGAAGGCGTCGTCGGCGAAGGGCAGGGGCGCGTCCTCGGGGACGGCGACGACCGCGACGCCGCGCGGCCGGAGCAGGGCGGTGGCCTTGGTCACGTTCGCCGGCCAGCCCTCGGTGGCGACGGTGAGGACCGGGGCCCTGGGGGCGGCGCGGCCGAGGGCGAAGTCCAGGACCTCCCCTCCGCCGGTGTCCAGGTCGAGCGCAGCGTTCGCGAGGGCCAGCCGTCCCGCCAGCGACACGGCGTACCCCCAGGAGGGCCGCGTCTCGGTGGCCCGCCCCTCGAACCAGGAGAAGTCCCACCCCTCGGTGGGCACGGCGGCGCCCTCGGCGACGAGGTCCTCGAAGGTGCGCCCGGCGGCGCCCCTCTGATCGTGAGTGTGCGTCATGTCACTTCACCAGCGGTCGTACGGCGTCCCCGGCGAACCGGACGAAACCCTCGGGGTCGGGCTCGTCGGCCGTCGGGAGGAGGACGACGGTGTCGGCACCGGCGTCGGCGAACCGCTGGACGGTCTCCGCGACCGTGGCCGCGTCACCGGCGACGCCCAGCCCGGGGGTGCCTGTGAGCCCGGTCGCGGCCAGTTCGCGGTCCAGGCGGGCGGAGGCGTCGGGGCCGGTGGCGGTGGTGAGGTAGACGACGATCCGGTGGTGTCCGTCGTCCCGGCCGGCCGCCGACCTGCCCTCCTCGATGATCCGGCGGGCCTCGCGCACGCCGTCCGGCGAGAAGGACTCGTTGAGGACGGTGCCGTCGGCGACCTCGCCGGACAGCCGCAGGGTGTGCGGGCCGATGCCGCCCACCAGCACCTCGGCGCCGCTCTGCGGGGGCCAGTCCAGGGCGACGTCGTCCAGCGTCACGTAACGCCCCCCGCTCGTGAGCCGCTCGCCGTTCAGCAGACCGCGCAGGGCGAGGGTGTACTCACGCAGCAGCGTCAGCGGGGACGCGGCACGGACGCCGACCTGGCCCATCCAGTCCTGGACGCCGTGGCCGACGCCGAGGACGACGCGGCCCGGGAACATCCGGTGCAGGGTGGCCGCCTCCATCGCGGTGAGCGCGACGTTGCGCAGTGGGGCGGGCAGCAGTCCGACGCCGATGCGGACCCGCTCGGTCCAGGCGAGCGCGGCCGCCGCCGAGGAGATCCCCGCCTCCCGGAAGCAGTCCTCCCACAGCCAGAGCTCGTCCAGCCCGGTACCGTCGGCGAGACGGGCGATCTCGCGCAGCCGTTCGGGCGGCAGTTGGGGTCGGAAGAGGGCGCCGAGTGCGGTCATGATCCTTTCCTATCCGCCGTCCGCCGCGACGACAAGTGCTTTACGGATCCGCTGAGGGGGGCGCCATGGCGCGCTGGCGTGACGGACGGGGTCATCTGGTCGTGCAGGGGGAGGCGGGGGCGGTCACCGTCCCGCTGGAGATCGCGTCCTCCTACCGCGCCCGCACACGGGGGCTGTTGGGGCGGACGTCCCTGGACGGGGCGCTGCTTCTGTCCCCCGCCAACAGCGTCCACACCTTCCGCATGCGCATCCCCATCGACGTGGCCTACCTGGACCGCGACCTGCGCGTCCTCACGGTACGCACCATGCCCCCGAACCGCCTGGGCCTGCCCCGCCCGCGAGCCCGGCATGTTCTGGAGGCGGAGGCCGGTGCGATGGCGGGGTGGGGGATGGGGGCCGGGGTGCGGGTCGAGGTCGTCAGTTCGTCGTGCGGGGGAACGTGACCTCCACTCGGCGGTTCTTCTTGCGGCCCTCCTCGGTGGAGTTGTCGGAGATGGGGTACTGCTCGCCGTAGCCGCGCACCTCGAAGGTGATGCCCGGGTTGTTCAGGTCGCCGGCGAGTTCCGCCTGTACGGCGTCGGCGCGCTGTTTCGACAGGACGTCGCCGTGGGCGGAGGAGCCCAGGTTGTCGGTGAAGCCGAAGACGCGGACCAGGGTGGTGTTCTGCTTCTTGATCTCGGCGGCGATCGCCGCGACCCGTGCCTTCGCCGCCACGCCGAGTCGCGCGCTGTCCTTGCCGAACAGGACCTCCGCCTGGAGGGCGAACGTCACGTCCGCGTTGGTGTCCTCGCGCCGCTCGTCACCCGACTCGTCCTCGACGACCTCCTTGATGTCCAGCACCTTGGGCTCGGCCAGGGTGCCGCCCTCGGGCAGCTTGAGATCCGGGTCGTTGGCGTCGACCTTCACGGGGGCGGCGGCGGTGGGTTCGGTGCCCGGGGGGACGCTGGGCGAGGTGTCGGCGTGCGCGGTGGGGGCCGTGCCGACGATCACCAAGGTGGCCGTGACGACCGCGAGGGTGAGGCGTGGGGTCATGGCGGCCTCACCCGGAGATCTTGACTACCGCGCTGGGGAACAGCGGGAGTTGGAAGGAGACGTCGGTGGTGTCGGCGGGCGGGGCCGGGAACTGGAGGAAGACGTCGATCGATTCGCCGGCCTTGAGGGCCGAGAACCCGGTGGTCGTCAGAGGTCGGCCCTCGGTGTCGCGCAGTACGTAGTAGCGCTTCTTGCTCTTGGAGTCGACGAGGGTCGCGCCGCCCAAGGACAGCCCGTTGTTGATGATCTCGGTTTCGTTGCCGCTCAATTGTTGTGGAATCACGGCTACTTCCGCCCCGTCGTTCTTAAGGGAACCGTTGAGGGTGATGAAGCCACCGGAATCCCGTACCGCGGAGGTGATGCGGAGAAGGAGTCCGCTGGGGCCCTTCACCTCGGCGATCGGCGCCTCTGATTGCGCCTCCTGTGGGTTGGGCTTCGATCCTTCGGGCTTGGAGGCGGACTGTGAGGCCTGGGGCTTCTTGTCGCTGCCGTCACCTCCGCTCCCGCACGCGGCCGAGCCCAGGGCGAGCCCCGCGACGACCGCCAGCGCGACCATCCCCCGTCGGGCCTTCGCCGTGCATCGCATGTTCATCACTCCGCTTTCTTCGTCAGCCGCGGGCCAGGTGGACGTCGAACAGGTCCTCGGGCCCCGGCAGATCGGTCAGATTCGCCGGGTCCAGCACCCAGTCGATGTCGTCGTCGCATTCGAGCGTGGGCAGTGTGTTGCCCGGCGGGGTCTGGCCGGGAAGGTCGAAATCGCACAACTGCTCGATCACCGCGACGGCGTCAGCGTGCGCCTGCTTGCCGGCCGTACCGGGAACGACCGACTCGCCGACGGGCTTGTTCGTGGCCGCCTCGACTCTGTAGCTCAGAGGGCCGTCACGGAAGCATCGGACCGTCGCGTCGTTCATCGCGGCCAGCTCGACCGCCCGGTCACACTGGTCGCTTCCGCCCTCGCCGTGAAAGATGGCCAGCCATTTCGTCGGGTCGAGAACGGCCAGCGCCCACAGGTCGGCGAGCTCGTCCCTGGTCTCCTGGGCCGCCGCCAGCGCCGCGGCGTCCGCGGCGGTCTGCGCCTCGTTGCGCTTCACCGCCGCCTGACCGACCGCAAAGAACGCGAACGCGACAAAGAGCAGGCCCGCCACCACCGTGATGTAGATGGGGAAGGCCTGCCCTGAGTCTGCGTATCCGCGGCAACGGATCAGGGCGCCACCTTTTCGATCTGCGTCCGGAGCTTGTTGACGATGGTGGCCCCGAGGTTCGTGTTCGCGATCAGCACCACGATCGCCACCACCACCGCGATGATGCCCAGGTACTCGACCGCCGTCTGCCCCCGGTCGCTGCGCCGGCGCAGCGCCCGGACCGTCGTGTCGGCCCAGCCGCTCACCCGGGTCCTGGCCGCGACGGTGGTCTTCAGCATCAGGTCGCTCATGGCGTTCCTCTCCGTATGGGGCGTTACCGGCACGAGGAACGTAAGGCGCGCGGCGGGAAGAGGGGGAGGGTCCCAGGGCCCACGGCCGGGCCCAAGTCGCCGGTCGGCGGTGCGTCTTCATGTCGTCACCGCCGTGCCCAGCCACTTGGCCGCCGCTTCGGCGCGGCTGCTGCTGTGCAGCTTGGCGAAGATGCGGTTGATGTGGTTCTTGACCGTCTTCTCGCTGATGAAGCAGGCGGCGGCGATCTGCCGGTTGTTCATGCCCGAGGCGATCAGCTCCATGATCTCCGCCTCCCTCCCGCTGAGCCGGAACCCTGTCCGTGACTGTCCCACAGGCGATTGCAGTTGCGAAAGTGGTTCCGTAAAAGTTCCCGGAAATTGGGGCATTGAGCCTACGTCAGCATGTGCAGTCGCACCGGCGCGGAGGTGGGCGAGGGCTGCGGTGGCCGCCGTCGGGGTGAAGTGGGCGCGGCCCCGGCAGGCGTCCCGTACGGCGGAGAGCAGCTCGTCCACGGTGAACTCCCCGTGGACCAGGTAGCCGCCGGCCCCCCGCAGCAGGGCCTCCTGGACGATCCTGTGTTCGTCGCTGTAGGTGAGCATCAGCACCGGGGAGATCGGCGCCAGGTGGGGCAGGACGGCGAGGCCGTCCACGCCGGGCATGCGGACGTCGAGGAGGACGACGTCGGGCCGGTGACGGAGGGTGGCCTCGTAGGCCTGGCGGCCGTCCGCGGCCTCCGCGACGACGTCGATGTCCTCCCGGTGGTGGAGCAGTGCGGTCAGGCCCGCGCGGACCACCGGGTTGTCGTCCACCACGACCACGCGCACGGGCGTGGGGGCGGGTTCCCGGCCGGGCGGCGGCTGGTTCGGCATCGGGCGGCCTCCTCTCATGAGGTGAGCGGGTGGTCGGTCAGGGCGTCGAGCGGTAGTTCCAGGAGGACTTCGGTGCCGTGGGCGTCCGGGCGGGGTCCGATGGTGAGGCGGGCGCCGACGGAGGCGGCTCGCTCGGTCATGCCGACGATCCCGAAGTGCCCTTCGGTCCGCAGTCGTTGCAGGTCGGTGTCGGCCGGCAGGCCGCGGCCGTCGTCGAGGACGCCGACGCGGAGGAGGTCACCGTCCACACCCGCCCGCACCTGGATGTGGGAGGGGTCTGCGTGGCGGTGGGCGTTCTCCAGGGCTTCCGAGGCGATCGTCAGGAGCTGGCGGGCGACGGCGGGCGGGACGGGGAGGCAGACGTGGTCGCCCGTGGCGTGGTACGTGGCCGGCAGGTCCGTACGGGCCGCGAAGTCGTGTGTGAGGGCGGCGAGTTCGGCGAGGACGTCGACACCGTGGGCGGGGTCGGATTCGCGGCGCAGGTCGGTGAGGAGTGCGCGGGACTCGGCGGCGGCTCGGCGGGCGGCGCGGGCGACGAGTTCGGCCTGTTGCCGTACCCTCTCGGGGTCGGGGTGCGGCGATGTCGCGGAGTGGGCCAGGCCGTCCGCCGCGAGGGCGACGCCGTGCAGGGTCTTGGCGACGGAGTCGTGCATCTCGCGGGCGAGCCGGGCCCGTTCGGCGGCGACCGCCTCGGTGACGGCGAGCCGGGCCCGGACGGCGGTCAGGGCCTGGGTGGCGGTGCCGAAGCGCAGCATGAGGCCGCGCAGGGTGGATCCCACGGCCCCGGTGATGAGGCAGAAGCCGGGCAGAACGAGTCTCTCGGCGAGGCCGGTGCCCGACTCCCGCTCCAGGGTGGCGTGGACCAGCAGGAGGATCAGCGACTGGAGGGACGCGAAGCAGGCGGCGCCGCGCCAGCCGTAGACGATGCCGGCGAGCAGCGGGGTGCAGACGCTGACGTAGGCGAGCGTGGTGTCGGGACCGGCGGAGACCAGCAGCAGGGTGCCGAAGAGGGTGTCGACGGCCAGGAGGCTGGGGTGGCGCAGGAGGAGGGGGCCGAAGCGCTCCCAGTCGCGGAAGAGGACGTAGGAGCCCATGAAGGTGATGACGACGGCCGCGCCCACCAGGCGGACGCCCAGGCCGGGGGTGGCGTTGAGGAGCGCCGCCGGGGCGGCCAGGGCGATCATGGCGAGGCGGAAGCCGAAGACCTGCCGGCACATCGCCTGGAGGGCGTTGATCTGGAGGGTGAGCGGCGGACCGGTGACGGGGTCCCGGGGCGCTGTTCGGCGTCCGAACAGTGCTCTGAGTCCTCTGTCTTCCCGTCGCGCCGCCGCCGTCACGGCCATCCCCCTCCCCCCTACTCGCCCGTGATCGAGGTGAAGTCGGTGCCGGAGCCGAGCAGCATGCCCGCGCCGAGGAGGAGCATCGTGGCCGGGACCATGAACGTGGTGATCATCAGGGTGGCCTTGGGGACGGCGCGGGCGGCCTTGCGGCGGGCGTTCTGGGCGTCCGTGCGGCGCATGTCCTTGGCGATGGAGACGAGGGTGTCGACGATCGGCGCGCCCAGTTCCTCGCCCTGCTGGAGCGCGGTGACGAACATGGCGACCTGTTCGGAGTCGTTGCGGCGGCGCAGTTCCTGGAAGGCCGCGCGGCGGCTGACGCCGAGGTCCATCTGGCGCAGGGTGATGCGGATCTCGTCCGCCCACGGGCCCTGGTAGCGGGACGCGACGCGGTCCAGGGCCTGGCGGAAGCCGAGGCCTGCGCTGACGACGACGGCCAGCACGTCGAGGAAGTCGGGCAGGGTGCGTTCGATGGCGTCCTTGCGGACGCGGATCGCGGACCAGATGCCGACCTCCGACCAGAACGCGGCGAAGGCGAACATCAGCAGGGCGATGAGGAAGCTGCCCTGGAGTAGTGCGGCGAGGACGCCGAGGGCGCCGATCGCGCCGTAGACCGCGCGGCGGGCCGCGTAGCGGTCGACGGTGAGTCCGCCGGGGTTGCCGGCGAGGTCGATGCGCCGCCGGTAGCGGGCGACCTGCCGGGGGCCCATGAGCCGCAGGACGGCGGGCGCGTACCGCATGCCCAGGCGGTCGACGAGCGAGCCCACCGCGCCGGTGCGGGTGGAGCCGACCTCCAGGGCCAGGGCGAGGTCGCCGGGGAGTTTCACCTCTGCGCGGTACATGCGGATGCCGGTGAAGACGCCCCAGACGGCGACGCCCATGAGGAGTGCGAGCAGGAGATCCATGCCGGGGTTTCCCTCCTCAGACGTCGATGCGGGACATGCGGCGGATGAGGACGAAGCCGACGGCGTAGAGGGCGAAGGCGACGATCACGCAGGCCTGGCCGACGGCGGAGCCGGTCATGCGGTCCAGGGTGCCGTCCTCGACGCTGTCCATGAGGAACAGCGCCCCGACGCCCAGCGCCGGCACCGCGTAGGACGTCATGTTCACCTGGGACAGCTGCGTGCGTACCTCACGTCGGGTCTCCTTGCGTTCCTCCAGGGTCTCCGTCAGGTTGCGCAGGGCGGCGACGACCTGGCCGCCGGCGCGGTTGGAGAGGACCAACGTGGTGACGAGGACGACCAGTTCGCGGGAGGGGAGGCGGTCGGCGAGTTCGCCGAGTGCGTCGTCCAGGGAGTGGCCGACGGCCAACTGGTTCGCCACTTTGGCGAGTTCCTCCCCGGCGGGAGCTTCGAGTTCTTCCGCCGCCATGCCGATCGCGGTGCGCAGGGCGAGTCCGGCGTTGGTCGCGTTGGCCAGGATGCGGGCCAGTTCGGGGAGTTGGTTGATGAAGCGCTCGATGCGTTTCTGGCGTTGCCAGTTGAGGAACTGCCAGGCCGCCCAGAGGCCCAGGAGTCCGGCCAGCGGGCCGAAGAAGGGGGCCAGGGTGGCCTGGCCGATCAGCCACAGTCCGGCCACCGCCGCCAGCATGCAGACGGCGAACTCCCCGGGTGTGACGTCGAGTCCGGTCGCCGCCAGTTTCCGTTCCAGTCTGCGGCCCGCCGCCGTGCGGCGCAGCCGCCGGTCCAGGGCGCGGAAGCGGCGCCGGCGTCCGGTGGCCGCGACCTGTCCGGTGTACGACAGCCGTTCCACGAGCGCCGCGCGCTGCGCGCGGCCTCTGGCGTAGACGTGCACGCCGGCGACGGCCAGGGCGCAGGTCAGCAGGGCGGCGCCGGTGGTGAGGCTGATGAGGGTGTCGAGGTCCATGCGGCTACCGAGCTTCCCTGGTCGTCAGTTCGTCGAGGGTGCGAGCCACGCCGAAGGCCTGTGGGACGGGCTGGCTCGCCATGTGGAGGCGGTCGGCGGTGCGGCGCGGCAGGGGGAAGTACTCGAAGACGCCGTGGACGCGGCCGTCGGCGGTCATCGGCCGGGCGTTGAAGCGGGCGATCGTCGCCAGCCGGTACGGCTCTCCGCCGTGGCTCTCCAGCAGGGCGATCTCGGTGATGCGGCGGGCTCCGTCGGCGAAGCGGGTGAGCTGGATGACGACGTCGACGGCGCTGTTGATCTGGTCGTGCAGGGCGACGAAGGGGATCTCGACGTCGCTCATGGAGGCCAGGGTCTGCAGCCGCATCAGCGCGTCCTCGGCGCTGTTGGCGTGGACGGTGGCGAGGGAGCCGTCGTGGCCGGTGGACATGGCCTGGAGCATGTCGAGCGACTCCCCGCCGCGGACCTCGCCGACCACGATCCGGTCGGGCCGCATCCGCAGGGAGTTGCGGACCAGGTCGCGGATGGTGATGCGGCCCTTGCCCTCGACGTTCGGCGGGCGGGACTCCAGCCGGATCACGTGGGACTGCTGGAGCTGGAGTTCCGCCGAGTCCTCGATGGTGATGATGCGTTCGCCGTCGGGGATGAGCCCGGACAGGGCGTTCAGCAGGGTGGTCTTGCCGGTGCCGGTGGCGCCGGACACGATCACGTTGAACCTGGCCTGCACCAGGCCGGCCAGCAGATGGACCATGGACTCGTCGAGGGAACCGAAGCCGATCAGCTCGTTGAGGGTGAAGGAGCGCGGGAAGCGGCGGATGGTGAGGGTCGGGCCGGTCAGCGACAGCGGCGGGATGATGACGTTGACGCGTTCGCCGGACGGCAGCCGGGCGTCGACCATGGGGTTCGTCTCGTCCACGCGCCGGTTGACCGTGGAGACGATGCGTTCGATGGTCTGCATCAGCTGGTCGTCGGAGGCGAAGCGGAGGGGGAGCTGCTCCACCCGGCCGGCCCGCTCGACAAAAATCGCGTCGGGGCCGTTGACCATGATCTCGGTGATGGAGGCGTCCTCCAGGAGCGGTTCCAGGATGCCGAGGCCGAGGGCCTCGTCGACGACTCGGCGGATCAGCTGCGAGCGTTCGACGGTGGACAGCACCGGGCCCTCGCGGCTGATGATGTGCCCGAGGACGCGCTCCAGGCGTGCCCGGCGCTCGGCCGCCGCGAGCGAGCTCATCTCGGCGAGGTCGATCTCCTCCAGGAGTTTCGCCCGGTACGAGGAGACCAGGTGGCCGTCCTCGCCCCGGCCGCCGTTCTCCTCGGGGGAGGTGATGCGGGCCCTCAGGCTCATCTTCGGTTCCTCCTCATGGGCTTCGGTGGTCGACCGGCATGGTGGCCGTCTTGTGGGCCTGACCGAAGTCGGCGATGCCGGGGATGACGGACGGGATGTCGACGGTGGAGGTGACCTGGACCTCGTCGCCCAGGAACACGGGGCCGTCGCAGCGGGCGTTGAGCCGGCCGCTCACCGCCCGTGCGCAGTCCCCCTGCGCGTCGCCGGCGAGGGACGCGCTGCGGGCGCCCGCGCGGGCCGCGGTGCCGGCCTGCTGCGCGGCGTACGCGATCAGGCCCAACTGGACGGCGGCCAGCGCGACGAGGAGGAGGAGCGGGAGGAAACCCAGGTACTCCAGGGCCACCTGGCCCCGGTCCCGGCCCCGGCGTGCGGGTGCGTGCCGCATGTCAGTCGCCGTCCTCTTCCTCTACGGCGCCGGCGTGGCCGTGCACCGGGAACGGGAAGTCGATCAGGCCCGGGAAGAGGACGGGGACGTACAGGGTGACCTGGGCCGTCACATAGCCCTCGCCGCCGCACGTCACCTCCGCGTTCCCCTTCCACGCCGGCGGCAGGTTCCTGCGTCCCGCCTGTTCGCACGCCGCGGGCCGCTCCCCCCGCGGCGCCGCCGTCCCCGCCCGCACCGCCTCGTCGGCGGCATGGCCCGCGAGCGTGAACGTGTATCCCACCAGTACGAACTGCCAGACCACCGCCAGGGTCACGATGATCAGCGGGGTCATGCCGAGGAACTCGATCGTGACCTGGCCCCGGTCCCGTGCGAGCCGTCCCGTTCTCATCGCCGTCGCGGTCCCCCTCATCCCCCTCACTCCTTCCGCCGCCGCAGGCCGCCCGCGCCCCGCTCCCGGGCGCGTCCCCCGCGGCGCGCCGGCTCGCCCCCGGGCGCCCGGACCAGCCCCAGTTCCCCGGCGAGCGCCCACATCGCCTGCCGTACGGCGCCCTTGGCGTCGAGGTCGTGGACGCGGCCGGCGTCGACGGCCGCCTGGAGTTCCTTGAAGTTCGCCGGGACCGTGGTGGCCGCGACGGCGGTGCCGGTGATGCGCTGGATCAGCGCGGGCTGGATCTCCGTACCGCGGCCGTGGCGGTTGACGACGACGGTGGTCTCCTCCGCCTTGCGGATCTGGAGCCGGTCCCACATGCGGACAGCGCGTTTCGCGCCGCGGACCGCGACCACGTCGGGGGTGGTGACCAGCAGGGCCCGGTCGGCCATCTCCACGGCGGCGGCCCCGGCGCCGGCGAGCTGGGCGCCGCAGTCGACGACGACGACCTCGTAGCGGGAGCGCAGGGCGCCGACGATCTGGCGGGCGGCGCGGTCGGTGACCTCCTCGCCGCGTTCGCCCTCGCCGGGGGCGAGGAGCAGGGCGACGCCGCTGTCGTGGCGGAAGACGGCCTCGGCGAGGATGCGGGGCGAGATGTCGGCGATGGCGGCGAGGTCGACGACGGAGCGGCGGAACTGCACGTCCAGGTAGGAGGCGACGTCGCCGGTCTGGAGGTCCATGTCGACGAGGGCCGTGGGCCGGCCGGAGGCCTGGGCGGCCAGGGCGAGCTGGACGGCGAGCAGGGTCGCGCCGACGCCGCCCTTGGCGCCGCTGACGGTGACGACGGTGCCGCCGACGCCGGTGAACACGTCGCCGCCGTGACCGAGATGGCGTCGGACGCCGACCGACCACTGGGCGACGGACTGGACGCGGCTGGCGAGTTCCTCGTAGCTCAGCGGCAGGGTGACCAGGCCGCGGGCCCCGGCGTCCATGGCGGCCTGGAAGAGACCGGGGCTCGCGTCGGTGGTGACGAGGACGACGCCGACGGCGGGGAAGCGCAGGGCGACCTCGCGCACGAGCTCCAACGCCGGGACGGGCCCGATCCGTTCGTGGACGACGACGACCTCGGGGAGTTCGTCGACGGACTCCGCGGCGAGGCGGGCGAGGGCGTCGACGAGCTGGGTGGAGTCGGTGACGGGGGTGAGGGGCTCGGCGTCCGGGAGCTGGCTGAGCAGGGTGGTGAGGGAGCGGACCGCGTCCGCGTCGCCGACGGCCGGGAGGATCCTCGTGGGCATGGCGGCGGCCTCTCACTTGTCCGTGGCGAGTTCGTACGTCCGGTCCTGGTCGGGGACCGTGGTGGGGGTGCCGGGCGCCACCAGGGCGAGCCGGACGCGCTTGGCGAACGACTCGGCGTACGTGATGCGCTGGGCGTCGCGGGTGGACAGCGCGAAGGTGATGGGGACCGCGTCGGTGGGCCGACGGGTGCGGTCGTCGGCGTCGGGCTTGAGCGCGGTGAGCTCGCCGACGTCGAGGACGCGGGCGTTGGTGACGATGATCTTCGACTGGTCGGGATCGCTCTGCTTGGCGCCCTCGAAGGTGGCGTAGACGTTGACGGAGGAGCCCGGGGTGATCTTGCCGGCGACGCCGGTGGCCGCGTCGATCATGATGGCGACCTCCTGCTCGCCGGCCTGGAGGGCGGGCTGGTCGACGATCATGTCGGTCTGGAGCAGGGAGCCCTTCTTCAGGGTCGTCACGGCGATCTTGCCTCGGATGGCGGCGAGGTCGGTGACGGCGTTGTCGGACAGCCAGCGCTCGGGCATCTCGATCTTCTCGAACTGGGCCGTGGTGAGCGGCGTGTAGGGCGCGATGTTCGCCCTGAGCCGGTACGCGGCGACCTCCGGGCCGACCTTGGAGCGCACGTCGTCGATGACGGAGAGGACACCGGCGAAGGCGCCGAGGGCGCACAGGACCGACAGGAGCAGGAGGATCACGCCGCGGCGCTGACGGGAGTTCATTTCCGTGCAACCTCGTTGGGGTCGGGTCGAGCGGGACGGACGCGCTGGGTTCCTGGGTTGTTCAGCCGCCCGCGGTGAGCGCTCGGGCGGGGTGGGCGGTGATCTCGGCGGGGGGCGGCGGGGTGGCGGAGCAGAAGACGCAGCGGTCGCCGATGACGTCGATGCCGCACCAGTGGCAGGCGGTCTGCCGTACGGAGGCGACCAGTTGGTAGAGGACCGGCAGGTCGGGGAGGTAGGCGCAGAACTCGATCAGCCGGCCGGTGCCCCACCAGTGGGCGGACTCGGCGGGCAGTCCGGTCTCGCGCAGTCCCTGCGCCTGCCAGGCGGGGGCGAGGACGCCGGTGACCCAGTCGGACTGGAGCTGGCCGCGGGCGACCAGCATCCAGGTGCCGAACTCCGGTCCGGGCAGGACGGTTTCGGGGCCGGCCTTGACCAACCGGGGCTGGGGGTGGGCGAGGACGCCGAACTGGCTGCCGGGCATCCAGGAGCGGGCGTGCGACTTCAGGCCGACGGGGACGCGGTCGAGGCGGGCGACGGAGGCGAGGAGGGCGCCGGCGTGGATGTAGTGGGTGAGCAGCCGGCCCGCGGAGGCGAGGACGCCGGGGCCGAGGTCGCAGGAGGCCAACTGGCGTAACTGGCGGGCCAGCACGGCGACGGACAGCGGGGGCAGTTCGGGCCGGAACAGGGCGACGCGGTCGCTCTCCATGAGGGAGCGCACGGTGTGCAGCCGCTGTACGACGGCCGGCGGTGTGGCCCGCGAGTACAGGACGATCACATGGCCGTGCTGGTCGACGAGGGTCTGCACGGCGGTGACGGCGTCGTCGAGGGAGCGGCGGTCCAGGCCGTCGAGGACGGCCGCGGGCTGGGTCCGTTCGTCCTGCGGCGGCAACGCCAGATCGGCGCCGGTCACGGCAATGGCAGTTGGCACGCGCAGCTCCCCGACTTCCCGCGGTCCGGTGCGCCGGTGTTACTCCGGTGCACCGGGGTGACTTCAT
Source organism: Streptomyces sp. NPDC088254 (assembly GCF_044740925.1). Lineage (NCBI taxonomy): Bacteria > Bacillati > Actinomycetota > Actinomycetes > Kitasatosporales > Streptomycetaceae > Streptomyces > Streptomyces sp. NPDC088254. The sequence goes on from NZ_JBIURQ010000017.1 coordinate 101,686, forward strand.
TGCGTGACTACAGCAGCACTGTAGCCACGTGGTTGTGGGCGGAGAACCGCTTTCGACGGCCTCTCGGAGACTGCCTCCGGCGCAAGTGGCGGCAAACCGGGGCAGGTTGCGCACACCGGCCCCGGGAGAAGAAGTTTCCGCCGGCTCTGAAACATTTCCCCGGGGCCGGCGCATCGGTGGGGTTGAGGACGGTACGGACGGACAGAGCGAAGAGGGAGAGCCGATGAGACAGGCCCGCGCGGACGAGTACGCGGAGTTCGCCGCGGCCCGGACGGGGCAGCTGTACCGGTCCGCTTGTCTGCTCACCGCGGGGGACACCCACCTCGCCGAGGATCTGGTTCAGGAGACCCTCGGCAGGCTGTACGTCCGCTGGGGGCGCGTCGCGCGCGCCGACAACCCCGCCGCGTACGCCCAGACCGTCCTCACCCGCGCCTTCCTCGCGCACCAGCGCCGGCGCAGCAGCGGCGAGCGCGTCGTGGACGTCGTCCCCGAACGCGCCGTCGGCGCGGGAGCCGACGTGACGCTGCGGCTGACGCTGCTGCAGGCCCTCGGCCGGCTGCCCGCCAAGGACCGGGCCGTCCTCGTCCTGCGGTACTGGGAGGACCGGTCCGTGGAGGAGACGGCCGGGGCCATGAACGCCAGTTCCGCCGCCGTGCGCACCCGGTGCGTGCGGGCTCTCGGCCGGCTGCGGGAGCTGCTGGGCGAGGACATCGGCGAGTACGCGCGGCCGTAGGGCGAGCTGCCCGCTCGCGTCGCGCCCGCACACGACCCCCACGACTTCTCTCATCACTTCGAGCCACGGAAACCGGTGGTGTGCCATGTCCGTCGACCAGTTCCCCGACCCCTTCGAGGAGCAGCTCTCCGTCGCCCTGCGCGACGCGGGCGGCTCCTTCGACACCGACCGGGCGGCGCTCGCCGCCGCGGGCCAGGCGCGTGGTCGCCGGCTGCGGCTGCGGCGGCGGGCCGCCGTCGCGGGGGGTGCGGCAGGGCTCGCCCTCGTGGGGGTGGGCGGGGCCCTGCTCGTACCGTCCGGCAGCACTCATGGGCCGGCCGAGTCCTCCGTCGCCGCGAAGGGCACGGCCACGCCCGCGGCGGGCGGGTTCTCCGCCCGTGAAGTGGTCAGGACGCTCGAGAGGCTGCTGCCGGGGGGCACGTTCGGCGGCCAGGAGGGCCGGGGGACGGCCGACGAGGCCGGGCCGCTCGCCTACGTCGTGTACGACGACGGCAAGGGCCCGGCTGCCGTCTCCGTCGCCCTGAGCCGGATCCCGACGGGCCGCGGCTTCGACCCGGCCCGCGAGGTGCAGCCCTGCCCCGAGACGGGTGAGGGCGCGCCGTCCGGGCTGGACAGCTGTGAGACCGGCAAGCTGCCCGACGGGTCCGCGATCACCGTGTACCAGGGGTACGAGTACCCCGACCGGCGCGCGGACACCAAGGCGTGGGGCGCGGAGCTGATCACGCCGACCGGGCAGCGGGTGAACGTGTCCGAGTGGAACTCCCCCGCCGAGAAGGGCAAGCCGGTCAGCCGTCCCGAACCGCCGCTGGACACGGCTGGGTTGAAGCGGCTCGCCGCGGCGAAGGAGTGGCGCCGGATCATCGACGTCCTGCCCGAGCCGTCCCCGGCGCCGACCGCTTCGCCGAGCGCAGGCCAGAGCGTGGGGCTCCAGCGGATCCTCGGCGTCCTCACCGCGCGGCTGCCGAAGGACGTGAAGGTCGTCTCGCGCGGCGGGCAGGAGACGGAGTACGGCTATGTCGTCGTCGACGACGGCAAGGGCCGCGGCTACGTCGAGATCAACGTGCAGCCGAACATGCTGGACGCCGCCGACGCGCTGTACCAGGGGGCCGAGACCCTCCCCGACGGCACCCGGGTGAAGACCCGTCAGCAGCCGGACGAGAAGGGGCGCGAGGGGGTCGTCATGTGGACCGTCGACACCATGCGCAAGGACGGCAAGCGGGTCGTGGTCAGCGCCTACAACGCGGCCGGCCTGAAGACGGGGGCGACCCGGCCGGAACCGGCGCTCAGCATGCGGGAGTTGAGGGACATCGCCCTCGCACCGCACTGGGAGTCGCTCGGCAGCTGATCAGCCACGCCCCGCCGGCCGGCCTCTGCCCACGGTCGGCCGGCGGGACGGGGCGACCCACCGTCCGTGCGCTGCCACTCTGTGGGACGAGGGTGCGGTCGGTCCGCACGTCTCGGCCCGCAAGGCCATCGTGCACCCCGGGTCGGCGAGGTGACATGCGACTGCGACGTGCTCACCGTCCCGGGCTGCGACGTCCGCCTCGTCGTCTCCACGGTGCCCGCGGGTTCCGCCGATGCGGAAAAGCTGGAGTTCCTGCGGGTCACGAACGGCGTCCGAGCCGACGGCTCCTCGCCTCCGGGGCCAGGCCTGTACTCCAGGTCATAGCGTGATCGGCACCCTTGAGGAGAGCGAGGCTCAGAAGAACTCGGCCCATGGCTGGTCCCAGACCTGCTTCACGCACAGCACCAGGAACAGCAGACCCGCCGCCGCGAGCATCACGTTGCTCAGCGGGCCGTTGCGCCATTCCTGGGGTGTGCGGGCCGAGTTGAGCAGCCAGATCAGCGTCACGGCGAGGAACGGCAGGAAGGCCGCGCCCAGCACCCCGTACAGGATGATCAGCCGGAACGGCTGGCCCTGGAAGAGGAGCACGATCGGCGGGAACGTCAGCCACAGCAGGTACAGCCGGAACGGCCATGAGCGCTCCCGCTCGCCCGAGGCGACCTCCGCGCCCGTCGCGCTGTCGCCCCGGCGGTAGCGGGCCACGAAGTCGGCGAACATCAGGCTCACGCCGTGCCAGACGCCGATGAGGGAGGTGAACGAGGTGGCGAAGAAGCCGATGAGGAAGAACGTGGCGGTGACCGAGCCGTACTCCTCCTCCAGGATGTCGCCGAGCTGGATCAGCCCCTTGTCGCCGCTCGCGATGGCCACGTTCGCCGAGTGCAGCAGCTCCGCCCCGACGAAGAGCATCGCGATGACGAAGACCCCGGTGGTGGCGTACGCGACCCGGTTGTCCAGGCGCATCACCTTCATCCACCCGGTGTCGGTCCAGCCCTTGGCGTTGACCCAGTAGCCGTACGCGGCGAGCGTGATGGTGCCGCCCACGCCGCCGATCAGGCCGAGGGTGTTGAGGACGGAGTCCTTCTCGTCGGGCAGGACCGGCAGCAGGCCGGCGAGGGCGTCCGGGAGGTTGGGGGTGACACGGACGGCCAGGTAGACCGTCACCGCGAACATGACGCCGACCAGGACCGTCATGACCTTCTCGAAGACGGCGTACTTGTTGAACCAGACGAAGACCAGGCCGACCAGTCCGCAGGCGACGGCCCACCATCGCAGGTCCATCACGCCGGGGAACAGCGCCTGCAGCGGCAGCGCGCTGGACGACATCGCCGCCGCCCCGTACACGAAGCCCCAGACGACGACGTAGACGACGAAGAACCACGTCGTCCAGCGGCCGAGGCTCGCCCAGCCGTCGAAGAGGGTGCGCCCGGTGGAGAGGTGCCAGCGGCCGGCCGCCTCCGCGAGGGAGATCTTCACCAGACAGCCCGCGACGGCCGCCCACAGCAGGGTGTAGCCGAAGTTGCTGCCCGCGATGAGGGTGGCGACCAGGTCGCCGGCGCCGACGCCGGTCGCGGCGACGACGATGCCGGGGCCGATGTGGCGCCAACTGGACGTGCGGGGGGAGGTGGTGCGGTCGGTGCCGGATGATGCCTCGGAGTGCGTGGGGTTTCCCGTGGTGTCCGCCATGAAGGTCAAGGAACAGCAAAGCCGGTCCGGCCGCAAGAGGGCACGCTATTGACCTGACCATGACATGCATCGACGATGAGCGACACCCCCGCACGCCGTTCACGGCAAACGCACAGCAAGCGCACAGCAGCAGCACGTCGCACGCAGGACCACCCCCGCTCCACTCCCCACACGTCCGGCGACCCCGGACTCCCGGAGAACCGAGGAGACTTCATGCGACTTCGCACACGCGGCTCAGGCGCGCGACACGCGGCCGGCCGGCCCGGCGCACCGGACGGCCGGAGTTCCCGCGGCGGACGGACCGCCGCCCTCGCCGCACTGCTGGCCCTCGCCCTCGCCGCGCCCCTCTCGGCGACCGCCACCGACGCCGCCGCGCGCAGCGCCCTCAGGACCGCGCCGGCCGCCGACGACATCCGACAGTACGAGATCCACGTCCCCCACAGCACCCCGCAGACCCGCACCGCGATCGCCGCCTCCGGCGTGAGCGTGGACGAGGCCGACGAGGAGACCGTCGTCGTCTCCGGCCGCGCCGACCAGATCGGCAAGCTGCGCGCCCAGGGCTACGAGGTCGCGCTCCTGGGCTCCGCGCCGGACCGCGCCGCCGGGGGCGGGGCGCGGCTGTACGACTTCCCCTCCGCCGACTCCCGCTACCACAACTACGCCGAGATGAACGCGGAGATCGACCAGCGGATCGCGGCCCACCCGGGGATCATCAGCAAGCGGGTGATCGGGAAGTCGTACCAGGGCCGGGACGTCGTCGCCGTCAAGATCAGCGACAACGTCGGCGCCGACGAGGCCGAGCCGGAGGTGCTGTTCACCCACCACCAGCACGCCCGTGAGCACCTCACCGTCGAGATGGCGCTCTACCTGATCCGCGAGCTGGGCGCCGGCTACGGCACCGACGCGCGCATCACGAACATGGTGAACAGCCGGGAGATCTGGATCGTCCCTGACGTCAACCCGGACGGCGGCGAGTACGACGTCGCCACCGGCTCCTACCGCTCCTGGCGCAAGAACCGCCAGCCCAACTCCGGTTCCTCGAACGTCGGTACGGACCTCAACCGCAACTGGGCCTTCCGCTGGGGCTGCTGCGGCGGCTCCTCCGGCTCGACGTCCTCCGAGACCTACCGGGGCCCGGCGGCCGAGTCGGCGCCCGAGGTGAAGGTGGTCTCCGACTTCGTGCGCGGCCGGGTCGTCGGCGGCGTGCAGCAGATCAAGGCCGGCATCGACTTCCACACCTACAGCGAACTGGTGCTGTGGCCCTTCGGTTTCACCTACTCCGACACCACCACCGGGATGACGGCGGACGACCGCAACGCCTTCGCCACGGTGGGCCGTTCGATGGCCGCGAGCAACGGCTACACGCCCGAGCAGTCGAGCGACCTTTACATCACGGACGGCTCGATCGACGACTACCTCTGGGGCGCCCACAAGATCTTCGCGTACACCTTCGAGATGTACCCGGGCTCGGCGGGCGGCGGCGGCTTCTACCCGCCCGACGAGGTCATCGAGCGGGAGACCGCGCGGAACAGGGACGCGGTGCTGCAACTGCTGGAGAACGCGGACTGCATGTACCGGTCCATCGGCAAGGCGGCGCAGTACTGCGGTTAGCGCCGCGGCGGACGCAGGTGCGCGGCTTCCCGCGCACCTGTCGGCTCACTTGTCGGCGGCTGCCGGCTCTGACGCTTCCGCCGGTTCCGCCGGTTCGTCGGAGGCTGCCGGCTCCGCGGGGGTCTCGTCCTCGAAGTAGGCGTCCAGCACCTCGTCGAGGCGGTCGTCCCACTCCTTGAAGCGGTCCCTGGCCGTCGCCTCGATCTCGATCGGGTACCAGCGGCGGTCAGGGGTATGGACCGTGACGGTGTACCGCTTGCCGAAGCGGGGCGTCTCCGTCTCCACGGCGCCGATCTCGTCCCAGCGGAACTCGCACTCCTCCTCGTCGAGGCGGAGCCGGACGCCCCTGGCGTCGGCGACGATCCGCGCCCGCCGGTCGGAGGCCTCGAAGACGGGGCCGTCGGTCGCGCCCTGCTCCTCGGCGGACTCGTCTTCGGTCTCGTCGGCGCTCTTGTCGGCGTCGGCCTTCTCGGCCTCGGGCGCCTCAGGCGCCTCGGGCCTCGCCGCGTCGGACTTCGCCGCCTCGGCGGTCCCCGCCTTCGCGTCCCCCGGCTTCCGGTCCCCCGGCTTCCCGTCTTCCGGCTCGACGGTCGCGGGCGACGTGAGCCCGGGGATGAATGCCGGGTCGAATCCGGCGCCCTCCAGGGGCTGGCTGCTCGAACCTATGCGCTGCTCCACACCGGGCAGTATGGTCGACGATCCTGTGCCGGACACAGCCCGCCCCTAACTTCGTTATCAGACGCCTACTTCAGACGGTCGGGACTCCAAGCGGTCAGACGGGGGCGACCCGTCGGCCTGGGGACGGCCTCACGCGGCCCGGATGCCGGACAGGAGCGGACGACATGAGCGACTAGCGTGAGGCAGTCGCGACAAGGCAGATCAGGAGGCCCTCGATGAGCAGTGAAGCGCTCGCCCGCCTCGCCGGGGAACGAGTCGACCACCGTTTCAAGGGCCTCCCTCCGGACGCCGACGGACTCACCTTCGCCGAACTCGCCGCCCAGCGCCGCAACCTCTTCACCGACGGCTTCACCACCCCCGTCCTGGTCCTGTCCGCCGAGCGCCTGGAGCACAACCTGCGCCTGATGGAGACCTACGCGACCCGTCACGGCCTCGCCTTCGCCCCGCACGGCAAGACGACGATGGCCCCCCGGCTCTTCCGGCGGCAGCTCGACCACGGCGCCTGGGGCATCACCCTCGCCGTCCCCCACCAGGTGCGTGTGGCAAGGGAATTCGGCTTCCAGCGGGTGTTCCTCGCGAACGAGGTCGTGGACGCGGCGGCGCTGCGCTGGCTCTCCGCCCAGCTCGACGCGGACGACGCCTTCCGTCTCGTGTGCTACGTCGACTCCGTGCGCGGCGTCGAGCTGATGGACGCGGCGCTGCGCGGTGCGCGGCGCCCCCTGGACGTCGTGGTCGAGCTGGCCGCCGGGGAAGGCGCCCGCACCGGTGTGCGGACGGAGGCGGAGTGCGCGGCGGTCGCGGACGCGGTCGCGGCCACGACGACCCTGCGCCTGGTCGGTGTCGCCGGCTACGAGGCCTCGGTGCCGGACGCCTCCCCGGAGCGCGTGCGGGCCTGGCTGCGGCGACTGGTCGCCCTCGCCGTGGGTTTCGACGAGGCGGGACGCTTCCCGGGCCTGGACGAGATCGTGATCAGCGCGGGCGGCAGCGAGTGGTTCGACGTGGTCGCCGAGGTCTTCGCGGAGATCCCCGAACTCTCTGCTCCGGTGCTGAAGTTGCTGCGCTCGGGCGCGTACGTCTCGCACGACGACGGTCACTACCGCGAGCTCACCCCGTTCAACCGGGTCCCCGAGGAGGGCGCCCTGGAACCGGCGTTCCTGCTGTGGACGCAGGTGGTCTCCCGGCCCTCTCCGGAGCAGGCGTTCGTGAACGGCGGCAAGCGGGACGCCGCGCACGACATGGACCTCCCCGTCGCCCGGGTGATCCGCCGGGACGGCGTGGAACGCCCCGCGACCGGCGTCTGTGTCACCGCGCTGTCCGACCAGCACGCCTGGCTGCGCACCCGGCCCGAGGCGGACGTCGAGGTCGGCGACTGGGTGGGCCTCGGCCTGTCCCACCCGTGCACGACCTTCGACAAGTGGCCGGTGATCCCGCTGGCCGAGGCGGACGGCACGGTCGTCGACTACGTCCGCACCTTCTTCTGAGGAGCGCCGGGATGCAGGACCTCGTCATCCGGGACGCGGACGTCGTCGACGGCTCCGGCGGGCCGTCGTACCGCGCGGACGTGGTGGTCGACGACGGCAGGATCGTCGCGATCGTCAGGGAAGCCGCGGCTGCTGGCTGTCAACGCCCGAGTGCGATGCGCGAGTTGGACGCGGAGGGCCTGGTCCTCTCCCCCGGTTTCATCGACATGCATGCCCACAGCGATCTGGCGCTGCTGCGCGACCCCGACCACAGCGCCAAGGCCGCGCAGGGCGTGACCCTCGAAGTCCTGGGCCAGGACGGCCTGTCGTACGCCCCGGTCGACGACCGGACGCTGGCCGGGGTGCGTCGCGCGATCGCCGGTTGGAACGGCCACGGCGACGACGTCGACTTCGACTGGCGTTCGGTGGGCGAGTACCTGGACCGGCTGGACCGCGGCGTCGACGGCCGGGGCATCGCGGTCAACGCCGCCTACCTGCTCCCGCAGGGGACGGTCCGGGCGCTCGCCGTCGGCTGGGAGGACCGGGCGGCGACGCCCCGGGAGCTGGAGCGGATGCGGCGGCTGGCCGCGGAGGGCATGGAGCAGGGCGCGGTCGGCATGTCCTCCGGGCTGACGTACCCGCCCGGCATGTACGCCGGGGACGCCGAACTGACCGAGCTGTGCCGGGTGGTGGCGTCGTACGGCGGCTACTTCTGCGCGCACCACCGCTCCTACGGCGCGGGCACGCTCGACGCGTACGCGGACATGGTGGAGGTGGCCCGGAACTCCGGCTGCCCGCTCCATCTCGCGCACGCCACACTGAACTTCGGCCTGAATGAGGGCCGTGCGCCGCGGCTGCTGTCCCTGCTGGACGAGGCGTCGGCGGCCGGCGTAGACCTCACCCTCGACACCTACCCGTACACCTCCGGCTGCACGACGCTGGCCGCCCTGCTGCCGAGCTGGGCGGCCGACGGCGGCCCCGACGCGCTCCTCGCCCGACTGGCGGACGACGCGACCGCCGCCCGGATCCGCCACGAGCTGGAGGTCGTGGGCTCCGACGGCTGCCACGGCGTGCCCGTCGACTGGGACACGGTCGAGATCTCCGGCGTGACGGCCGCGCACCTCGCCGACCACGTCGGCCGCACGGTCCGGGAGTCGGCGGACCTGCGCGGCGAGGCGCCCTGGACGACGGCCCGCCGGCTCCTCGTCGAAGACCGGCCGGCCCCGACGATCCTCCAGCACGTGGGGCACGAGGAGAACGTCCGCGCGATCATGCGGCACCGCGCCCACACCGGCGGATCCGACGGCATCCTGCACGGCGCGAAACCGCACCCGCGCGCGTACGGCACGTTCCCGCACTACCTCGGTCACTACGTGCGGGAGGCGGGCGTGCTGTCGCTGGAGGAGTGCGTCGCCCATCTCACCTCGCGCCCGGCGGCCCGGCTGCGCCTGCCGGACCGGGGCCTGGTCCGCGAGGGACACCGGGCCGACCTGGTCCTCTTCGACCCGCGCACCGTCGCGGCCGGCTCCAGCCACGCCGCCCCGCGCACCCTGCCCACCGGCATCCCGCACGTCCTGATCGACGGCCGTTTCGTCATCGAGGACGGCCGTCGCACGGACATCCTCGCGGGCCGGGCGATCCGTCGCAGTCCCGTGTGACGGAGCGCCCCCCGGCGTGGCCTGCGGCTGTGGCTTCGCCTACGGCTTGGGCACGGTGCAGCCGGCCGCGCTCAGGTTGAGCTGGTTGCCGCTGGTGAAGCAGGCGGCGAACAGGTACGTCTCCTGCGCGTAGTTGGTGCCCTTGCGGACGGTCACATTGCCGTTCGCGTCGACCTCACAGGGGTTGTTCTCGGTGCAGCGCCCGCCGTCCTCGTTGCCGGTGTTGTTCACCGCGACGACCTTGCCGGTGGCCTGGTCGATCACCGGGGAGCCGGAGGTGCCGCCGATGGTCTGGCAGGCGGAGGTGTAGCGGACCGAGTCCTTCCAGGTCCAGTCGCCCTCCTTCATCCGGTACACGAACCCGTCGATGTTGCAGCTGTAGAGCCGCTTCCAGTAGCCGGAGGCGACGGTGATGGCGGTGCCGGCCGTCGGGTGGGTGTCCTGGACGGTGAGCGCGCTGATGCCGTACGTGTTGCGGATCGTCGCGTAGGTGCTGGTCAGCTGGTAGATCGCGGCGTCGGTGTCGGTCATCGTGCCGTAGGCGATCTTGTTGGCGCGCAGGGTGGCGACGCGGGTGCCGGCGGAGTTGAGCAGGCCGAAGGAGCGGGTGGACGTCCGGTTGACGAGCACCTCGCCGGGCTCCGGGAAGCCGGTCTCCAGGCAGTGGCCGTTGGTGAGGACCAGCGCGGGGGCGGTGTCCAGGGAGTTGGGGAAGCGCACGACGGAACCGGAGCAGTTGCTGAGCGCGACGGTCCCGGCGAAGTTGACGGCCTTGAGGGTCGGCGAGGCGGCGGCCAGCTTCACCGTGGTGCTCGCCGGGGTCTGCGCCGCGTTCACGGCGGCCGCGGCGGGGGCGGTGGTCGTGGAGGCGGGCGCCGCGGTCGCGGGCGCCGCGCCGGCCCCGGCGATCGCCAGGGCGAAGAACGCGGCGACGAGAGGCTTTCTCATGTGGGGGGTCCCCTCTGCATGACAGGGCGACCGGAGATCGTCCGGCCGCCCACCGATTTGTCATGCGCATTGTTAGCGCGAGGGAGGGAGAGAACAAGCAGTGGCTTTCAGCCACGGGACGCCCACGGCCGGTCGGCCCGTGCCCTGTCCGGCCCAGGGCATGTCCGGAGAGCCCCGTCCGGTTCCCGGCGGACGACGCCGCTTTCGAACCACGCCCTGGCGGCGGCCCTTGACCGTCCCCTGGCCGCGCTCTTTCCCCTTGGTCCGCTCGGACGGCGTCACCGACGCGGACGCCGAGGCGGCGGGCGCCGGACTCGTGGCGCTCACGGTCGAGGACGCGACCGCGGAGGCCTCCGAGACGGCGGCCGAGGCAGAGGGAGTGTCCCGGGAAGCGGGAGCCCGCACACCGGGATCGCCGGAAGCGCTCACCGCCGTGGAGGGGGAAGCGGGCTCCACCGGACCGGCGGAGCCGTCCGTCGCCGAGCGGGTGCCCTCCGGGCCCGTCCGCCGCCCGCCCTCAGGGCTTGAGGACAAGCCCAGCGCCGCGACCACGGCCCCGCGGACACCAGGCCCGCGGCGCCCGCCGCGAGCTCCACTCGCCGTGAACGGCGCCCTCCGACCCGGCGGGCGTCGCGCCGCCGGCCGGCCCGCCCGGCCGAGGGGCCGACGACACCGGCCGACGGGCCGACGCGGGGCAGCTCGGCCGTCTCGTCGTACGCGTTCTGCCGGCCGTGGGCGGCGGCCGGATCCACGTACGCGTCGTACGCCGGCACGTCCGCCCCGCTCGGGAGGTACACGTTCGGCGCAACCCGGGGGGTTCCTTTTTCACCAGGCCTGGACATGGCCGCGCATTCCAGAGACCAGTGGGGCCGTCGGGACAGCGAGCGGCGATACCCGCCCAAAGCACTCGTCCCACGTGGCGGAAAACACCCCCCGAGAGCCGTTACCGAGCCGTAAGCTCCCAGACATGCAGGTGATCCAGTCGACCAAACTCGCCAACGTCTGTTACGAGATCCGGGGGCCGGTTCTCGAAGAGGCGATGCGCCTGGAAGCGGCCGGGCACCGCATCCTGAAGCTGAACACCGGCAACCCCGCCGCCTTCGGCTTCGACTGCCCGCCGGAGATCCTGGAGGACATCCTCCGCAACGTCTCCTCGGCGCACGGCTACGGTGACGCCAAGGGCCTGCTGGCCGCCCGCCGCGCGGTCGTCATGCACAACCAGACCCTCGGCATAGAGACGGACGTCGAGCACGTCTTCATCGGCAACGGTGTCTCCGAGCTGATCGTGATGGCGATGCAGGGCCTGCTGGACGACGGCGACGAGGTGCTCGTCCCCGCACCGGACTACCCGCTGTGGACCGCCGCCGTCTCCCTCTCCGGCGGCACGGCCGTGCACTACCGCTGCGACGAGCAGTCCGACTGGATGCCGGACCTCGCCGACATCGAGCGCAAGGTCACCGACCGCACCAAGGCGATCGTCATCATCAACCCGAACAACCCCACGGGCGCGGTGTACGACGAGGCGATGATCCGCGGGCTCACGGACATCGCCCGCCGCCACAACCTCCTCGTCTGCTCGGACGAGATCTACGACAAGATCCTCTACGACGGCGCCACGCACACCCCGACCGCCGCGATCGCCCCCGACCTGCTCACCCTCACCTTCAACGGCATGTCGAAGGCGTACCGGGTGGCCGGTTACCGGGTGGGCTGGATGTCGATCTCCGGCCCGCGCGCCCACGCCGACTCCTACATCGAGGGCCTGACGATCCTGGCGAACATGCGGCTGTGCGCGAACATGCCGGGACAGCACGGCGTGGTGGCCGCCCTCAGCGGCCGTCAGACCATCGACGACCTGGTGCTGCCCGGCGGGCGGCTGCGGGAGCAGATGGACACCGCCTACGAGCTGCTGACGCAGATCCCTGGCGTGACGTGCGTACGCCCGAAGGGCGCGCTGTACCTCTTCCCGCGCCTGGACCCGACGGTGTTCAAGATCAAGGACGATCGGCGGATGGTGCTGGACCTGCTGCGCCGCGAGAAGATCATGGTGGTCCAGGGCACGGGCTTCAACTGGCCCGAGCCGGACCACTTCCGGGTGGTGACCCTGCCGACGGTGACGGACCTGCGGGACGCGGTCGGCCGGATCGGCCGCTTCCTGGACGGCTACAGCCAGCACTGACACCGGACACGGCCGGCACCGATCCGGAACACGACTGACGGCGAACCGAACCAATTTCACCCTCGACTCAACTTTAGACGCAATCCAAGCTAGGATGGCTTCCTGGAAGCACTCAGGAGGCCCTCCCATGTACGAACCGATCCGCACCAAGTCGGTCCACAGCACGGCGGACGGGCCCAACCCCAGCTTTCCGCACCGGTCCCGCGAGGAGGAGCTGGACATCCAGCTCGCGGGCCATCTCGCGGCCCTGCTCGCCGTCACCGACGAACTGCGCGTGCTGACGCCGTCCGCCGACCTGGACACGGCGGCGGACCGGCTCGCCCAGCAGGTGACCCGACTGCGCGGCGGCCGGGCTCCGGCCCGCTCCACGACGTCCGGGGCGGGCGGGCCCCAGGCGGCGGCCCTGCACCGGCGGGCGCACACCCTCGCGGGGCGCGCCCTCGTCGTCGCCGCCTCCCGCGCCGACACGGCGGCCGCGATCCTCACGGCGGAGCGCATGGACGCCCACTCCGCCGCGCTGGCGGACGGACGACTGGCCACCGCCGGCTGACCGACCCCGCCCAGGGGTCCCCTCATCGGCCCCGGTTCGCGTGCACCCGCAGCGACGCGCGGACCGGGCGCCATCAGCGCACCCGGCCTTCTGCGTACATTCGGGTGGACCGCGCCCCGGAGAGCCCGCCGGACGACGGCGGCGCCGACGGGGCCTCGTAACGTCAGCGGACGAATACGCCGAGCGGTCGCGGCCGGTCCTCCCCGCCGTTCCCAGCACCGGAAGTGCCCGGAATCCCGCTCCGACCGCCTGGCTCCCCCTGATCGAGACCAGCAGGGAGCATCAGATGACGTCGACCGCGACACCCAGGTTCTCCGTCTTCACCCCCAGCCACCGGCCCCGGTTCCTCGACGAGTGCCTGGCGACTCTGCAGGCGCAGACCTGCCCGGACTGGGAATGGATCGTCCTGCTCAACAACGGGGCCCGCTGGCGGCCGGAACACCCCGATGACAGGGTTCGGGTGGAGATCGCCGACGATGCCCTCGGCGTCGGAGCGGCCAAGCGCAGGGCCTGTGAACTGGCCCGGGGCGAGATCCTCGTGGAACTCGACCACGACGACCTGCTGGCGAAGGCGTGCCTGGCGGAACTCGGCGAGGCCTTCGACGCGCATCCCGACGCCGTTTTCGTCTACAGCAACACCGCGCAGATCACCGAGGACGGCAAGCGGGACGACAGCCGCTTCAACGAGACGCACGGCTGGCACTACGAGGACGTACGCGTCGACGGCCGCAAGCTGCTGCAGGTCCGGTCCATGGCGCCGACCCCGCACAACGTCGCCTACATCTGGTACGCGCCCAACCACGTCCGCGCGTTCCGCAAGGAGGCCTACGACAAGGCCGGCGGCTACGACGCCACCCGCACGGTGCTGGACGACCAGGACCTGATGTGCCGTCTCTTCCACGTCGGCGACTTCCACCACATCCCCCGCTGTCTGTACCTCCAGCGGATGCACCCCGCGAACACCCAGCGCGACCCGGAGATCAACGCGTTCATCCAGCGGGAGACGGTCGCTCTGTACGACAAGTACATCGAGGCCAACGCCCTCGCCTGGACGTACCGCAAGGGGCTCCTCGCGCTGGACCTCGGCGCGGCCCGCCGCAAGCCCCCCGGTTACACGGGAGTCGACAGACATCCGGGTGAGGGGGTCGACATCGTCGCCGCCCTGCCCGACAGGCTGGACCTGGCCGACGATTCCGTGGGTCTGGTGCGGGCGGTGAACTTCCTCGAACACGTGCCCGCGAAGGTGCCGCTGATCAACGAGCTGTACCGGCTGCTGGCCCCCGGCGGCATGCTCCTCACCACGACGCCCAGCTCCGACGGCCGCGGCGCGCACCAGGACCCCAGTCATGTCGCGTATTACAACGAGAACTCGTTCTGGTACTACACGGACGACCAGTACCGCGCCTACGTGCCCGATCTCGAGGCCCGGTTCCAGAGCTCGCGGCTGGCCACCTGCTTCCCGTCCGAGTGGCACTCCGAGAAGAACATCCCGTACGTGATCGCCAACCTCATCGCGGTGAAGGACGGCGCCGAACGGTGCGGCGGGCCGCTGCTGGTCTGAGGGGGCGGGTGCCCCCGCGGCCGGAGCCGCGGGGGCACCGCGTGGAGATGGTTACGGCACCAGGGCACAGACCACGTAGGCGGTCACGGAGGTGTCCGCGTCGGTGACGGAGCCCTGCCACCCGGTGGGAGGCGTGACGGCGGTGCCTCCGATCGGGACGCTCCCGCTGAGGATGCCCGTGGCGGTCAGAGCGCCGCCGCCGGTGGCGACGTCGTTGTCAAGGCAGTTGGCAGTCGCGGTTCCGGCAGCGGTGGCAGTGATCACGTAGGAGCTGCCGACCGTGCCCTGAGCTCCCTGGGCTCCCTGGGCTCCCTGAGCACCCTGCGCGCCCTGAGCACCCTGAGCACCCTGAGCACCCTGCGCTCCCTGAGCACCCTGGGCTCCCTGAGCTCCCTGGGCTCCCTGGGCTCCCTGGGCTCCCTGGGCTCCCTGGGCTCCCTGAGCGCCGTCGGCACCGGCAGTACCCTGGGCTCCCTGCGCGCCCTGAGCACCCTGGGCTCCCTGCGCGCCCTGCGCGCCCTGAGCACCCTGCGCGCCCTGAGCACCCTGAGCACCCTGAGCACCCTGAGCACCCTGAGCACCCTGGGCTCCCTGAGCACCCTGGGCTCCCTGCGGGCCCTGCGGGCCCTGCGGGCCCGGCTTGCCGGGCTTGCCCTGGGGGCCGCGCGGGCCCTGGGGACCACGGTCGTGACCGCCGTGACCACGGCCGTCGTTGCCGTAGTCCAGGGCGCTCGCCCGCAGCACCGGGGCCTTGCCGGCCTCGCCGGCCCGGCGGATCGCGTCGGCGATGGCGCCGGTGGGGGCGTTGTTCGCGCGCAGGTGGGTCGCGGCTCGGCCGCCACCGGACCCGTGCATCGCGTCGGCGACGGCCACCGTGCTCGGGACGACGCTGAGGGCCACGGCGACCGCGCCCACCGACACCATCGTGGCGGACCTCAGGCGCGCGATTCGAATCGTTCTACGGTTCAAGAGAACCTTCCTCACGGAAGAGGGATCAGACCGCCGGCGCGCATTTCGCGCACTTCGTCTCACTTGCGTGCCTCATCCCCTTGCGGACACAGACGAGGCAGTTCTTCCCTTTTCCATTAAGAATGATTATGTGTTCGCCCTCCTCGTGGACAAGGATCACCCGAGGGGCGCGCGCACCTTTGGCGACCGCCCGCCACACCCCCAAAAGGATGGAATCGGACCCCCTGAGCCGACTCCCGCGAAGGCCCGGCGCCGGCGAGGGCGCCGACACACGGACGAGGTCCCGCACGCCGTTGTGCGGGACCTCGTTCCTGTGGTGCTCTCACCGCGGCCGACCGTGACGATGTTGCTGGTCAGGGCACGATCGGAGCCGGCCGCGGCGTCTTGGGGGGCTTTGCTCAGCCCAGGCGCTCCACCAGCGCGCGGTATTCGTCCCACAGCTCCTTGGGCGTGTGGTCGCCGAAGGTGTTGAGGTGCTCGGGGATCAGGGCGGCCTCCTCGCGCCAGACCTCCTTGTCGACGGTGAGCAGGAAATCGAGGTCGGAGTCGGCCAGTTCGAGGCCGTCGGTGTCCAGTGCGCCCTTGGCCGGCAGCACGCCGATGGGGGTCTCGACGCCCTCGGCCTTGCCCTCGAGGCGCTCGACGATCCACTTCAGCACGCGGCTGTTCTCACCGAAGCCGGGCCAGACGAACTTGCCCGCGTCGTTCTTGCGGAACCAGTTGACGTAGTAGATCTTCGGCAGCTTGGACTGGTCCTTGTCCTTGGCTACGTCGATCCAGTGGCCCATGTAGTCGCCCATGTTGTAGCCGCAGAACGGCAGCATCGCGAAGGGGTCGCGGCGCAGCTCGCCGACCTTGCCCTCGGCCGCGGCGGTCTTCTCGGAGGCCACGTTGGCGCCGAGGAAGACGCCGTGGTTCCAGTCGAAGGACTCCGTGACCAGCGGTACGGCGGTGGCGCGCCGGCCGCCGAAGAGGATCGCGGAGATCGGCACGCCCTTGGGGTCCTCCCACTCGGGCGCGATGATCGGGCACTGCGCGGCGGGGACGGTGAAGCGGGCGTTGGGGTGGGCGGCCGGGACGCCGGACTCCGGCGTCCAGTCGTTCCCCTTCCAGTCGGTGAGGTGGGCCGGAGTCTCCTCCGTCATGCCCTCCCACCAGATGTCGTCGTCGTCCGTCAGCGCCACGTTGGTGAAGACCGCGTTGCCCCAGAGCGTCTTCATCGCGTTGGCGTTGGTGTGCTCACCGGTGCCGGGGGCGACGCCGAAGAAGCCGGCCTCGGGGTTGATGGCGTACAGGCGGCCGTCCTCGCCGAAGCGCATCCAGGCGATGTCGTCGCCGATGGTCTCCACGGTCCAGCCGGAGATGGTGGGCTCCAGCATGGCGAGGTTGGTCTTGCCGCAGGCGCTCGGGAAGGCGGCGGCGACGTACTTGGCCTCGCCCTGCGGCGGGGTCAGCTTGAGCACGAGCATGTGCTCGGCGAGCCAGCCCTCGTCGCGGGCCATGACGGAGGCGATGCGCAGGGCGTAGCACTTCTTGCCGAGCAGAGCGTTGCCGCCGTAGCCGGAGCCGTAGGACCAGATCTCGCGGCTCTCGGGGAAGTGCGAGATGTACTTGGTGCTGTTGCACGGCCAGGGCACGTCCTGCTCGCCCTCCGCGAGCGGCGCTCCGAGCGTGTGCACGGCACGCACGAAGAAGCCGTCGGAGCCGAGCTCGTCGAGGACGGGCTGTCCCATGCGGGTCATGGTGCGCATGGAGACGGCGACGTAGGCGGAGTCGGTGATCTCGACGCCGATGGCGGAGAGGTCCGAGCCGAGGGGGCCCATGCAGAACGGGACGACGTACATCGTCCGGCCGCGCATCGAGCCGCGGAATATGCCCTTCTCGCCGCTGAAGATCTCCCGCATCTCGGCGGGGGCCTTCCAGTGGTTGGTCGGGCCCGCGTCCTCCTCCTTCTCGGAGCAGATGTAGGTGCGGTCCTCCACACGCGCGACGTCGGTCGGGTCGGAGGCCGCGTAGTAGGAATGCGGGCGCTTGACCGGGTCGAGTTTCTTGAAGGTGCCCTTCGCGACCAGCTCTTCGCAGAGCCGCTCGTACTCGGCCTCGGATCCGTCACACCAGACCACGTTGTCCGGCTGCGTCAGTTCGGCGATCTCGTTGACCCACGAGATCAGTTCCTGGTGCTGGGTGGGGATGACGGGGGGAGCCGCGATGTCGCGCGCCACGATCGCTCCTAGGTGAGGGATTTTGTCCTTGTCTGCCCCGTGGGGGCCGCGGCCCGGATGCTTCGCAGCTGCCTGCTGAGCGCTCATCCGGTGCCGACCGCACTCATTTGATCATCCGCCGTATGAGCGCATCTGTCCAGGGGACGTCACAGATGAGCAGCGTGAGGCTCGCCACGTGCACCGGCCGACCCCCTCCCCCACCTGCGGTCCGGCGTGAGATGATGGCCATCGGCGGCCTCCCATCTCGTCGCACGGATCCGCAACTTACGGTTCCGTAGGTACGATGCCGGGTATGACTGCGTCCGCCCCTGATGCGCCCACGGACCAGCCGGCCGCCGGCAGCGGTCCCGTGGCGCTCTCCCTGCCGCACCCGGTCAAGCCCAAGCTGCGCGGCTGGCTGCACCTCGGTATGTTCCCGGCCGCGCTCATCGCCGGGCTCGTGCTCACAGCCCTGGCCGGCTCCACCAGAGGCCGCATCGCCTGCGGCATCTACGCACTGACCGCCTGCCTGCTGTTCGGCGTGAGCGCCCTGTACCACCGGGGCGACTGGTCTCCGCGCATGGACGGCATCCTGCGCCGCCTCGACCACGCCAACATCTTCCTGATCATCGCGGGCACCTACACCCCGCTGACGATGCTGCTCCTGCCCGGCGCCAAGGGGCAGTGGCTGCTGTGGGGCATCTGGGCCGCCGCCGCCGCGGGGATCGTGTTCAGGGTGTTCTGGGTCGGCGCCCCGCGCTGGCTCTACACCCCCTGCTACATCGCCATGGGCTGGGCGGCCGTGTTCTTCCTCCCGGACTTCATGCGCACCGGCGGCATCGCCGTCCTGGTCCTGGTGGTCGTCGGCGGCCTGCTCTACAGCGCCGGCGGCGTGATCTACGGCATCAAGCGCCCCAACCCCTCACCCCGCTGGTTCGGCTTCCACGAGGTCTTCCACTCCCTGACGCTGGCCGCGTTCGTCGTCCACTACGTGGGCATCTCCCTGGTGGCGTACCAGCACACGTAGAGCGCGGGAAGAGCACTCCCATCCCGAAACAAAGAGGGCCACGGCTTGCGAGCCGTGGCCCTTCCGCGTTGCCCGATCCGACACCGACACCCTCGCTATTGACAGCATCTACATTTTGAGAGCTACTCTCATTTCATGGACTCTGTCACATTAGAGGCCGGGCCTTCCAGCCCGGACCCCCGACGCTGGTGGGCCCTCGGGGCCCTGGTCGCGAGCATGCTCACGCTCGGCTTCGACATCACGATCCTCAACGTGGCGCTGCCCACCATGGCCGCCGACCTGGGCGCGAGTACTGGGGAACAGCAGTGGATGGCGGACGCCTACGTCGTCGTCTTCGCGGCGCTGATGCTCCCCGCCGGGCTGCTCGGCGACCGGTTCGGCCGGCGGCGAATGCTGATCACCGGACTCGGCGTCTTCCTGGCCGGCTCGCTGGCGGGAGCGCTCACCGAGAACGTGAGCGCGGTCATCGCCGCCCGCGCGGTGATGGGCGTCGGGGCGGCGCTGGTCACCCCGCTCGCCCTGTCGGTCCTGCCCTCGCTGTTCGCACCCGAGGAGCGCGCCAAGGCCGTCGGCATCGTCTCCGCCGGTTCGACGCTCGGCCTGCCGCTCGGGCCCATCGTCGGCGGCTGGCTGCTCGACCACTTCTGGTGGGGCTCGGTCTTCCTCGTCAACGTCCCGATGGCCGCGCTCGGCATCGCCTCCTGCCTCCTGCTGCTGCCGGAGACCCGCGACCCGTCCTCGCCCAAGGTCGACGCCGTCTCCACCGCGCTCACCGCGGCAGGGCTCGGCGCCCTCGTCTACGCGATCATCGAGGCGCCCGGCCGCGGCTGGGCCGATCCGCTCGTCCTCGCCATGCTGGGCGCGGCGGTCGCCCTGATCGCCGCCCTGGTGCTGCGCGAACGCCGGACGCCCCGGCCCCTGCTCGACCTGGCGCTGCTCGCCCGCCGTGGGTTCCTGTTCAACACGCTCGCGGCGACCCTGGTGGTCTTCGTCCTATCCGGGCTGCTGTTCGTGCTGCCGCCCTATCTCCAGGCAGTCCTCGGCCACGACGCCCTCGGCACCGGGGTGCGTCTGCTGCCGATGATGGGCGGGCTGGTCGTGGCCGCCCGGGCCGCGCAGCCGTTCGTCGTCCGCCTCGGGGCGCGGACCGTGGTGAGCACCGGTCTGACGGTGCTGGCCTTCGCCGCGCTCCTGGGCAGCCGTACGACGGTGGACTCCGGCTACGGCTTCACCGCGCTGTGGCTGTCGGTCGCCGGGTTCGGCTTCGGCTTCTCCCTCGTGCCCGCGATGTCGGGCGCCCTCGGCACCCTGCCGTCGGATCGGGCCGGAAGCGGCTCCGGGCTGCTGATGACGCTGCGCCAGGTGGGCGGCGCGATCGGCATCGCCCTGCTCGGCAGCCTCCTGGCGAGCGCCTACCGCGGCCGCCTCGACGTCACCGGGCTGCCCACGGAGGCCGCCGACGCCGCCGGGGAATCCGTGGTCGCCGCCCACCTGCTCGCCGAGCGCACGGGCCTCGCCGAACTGACCGCCTCCGCGAACACCGCGTACGTCCACGGCATGGACGTCGCCCTCGCGGTGTGCGGGATCGCGGCGATCGTCGCCGCCCTGCTCGCCGCCGCGCTGCTGCCGAGCACGCCCCGGCCCGCGGCTCGGGATGCCGACGAGGCGCCCGGGTCCTCGGGCGTGGTCCTGGCGCCGGGTGATGTTCGACAATGACCTGCATGACGGCCGTACAGACCACCTCCCCCGGCGACCGGCCCCGGCCGGGACTCCGTGAGCGCAAGAAGATAAAGACCCGTGAGGCGATCCGCGCCGCGACCTACGCCCTCGTCGAGGAGCAGGGGTACGACGCCACCACGATCGAGCAGATCGCCGAGCGGGCGGAGGTGTCGCCGTCGACCGTCTTCCGCTACTTCCCGGCCAAGGAGGACATCGTCCTCACCGACGAGTACGACGCCGTCCTGCTGGAGGAGCTCCGCGGCCGGCCCGCCGACGAGCCGTGGGCGGACAGCATCCGGCACATGCTGCGGGAGGCCGTCCGCACCGGCGTCGAGGAGGACCGCGAGGTGGCACGGCTGCGCACCCGGCTGATGGTCGAGGTCCCCGCCGTGCGCTCCCGGATGATGGAGAGCATGTCGGCCACCGGCCGCATGCTGTGCACCGCCATCGCCGAACGCACCGGCCGCGACCCCGACAGCCTGGAGGTGCGGGTGTACGCGATGTCCCTCCTCGGCGGCCTGATGGAGACCTCGCTGTACTGGGCGGAGAACGGCCACCGGGACGACTTCGCCGACCTCGTCGACCGCTCCCTGCGGGTCCTCCAGCAGGGCCTGCCCCGGGAAGGCCCCTGAGAAAGGCCTCCGGGAGGGGCCGGGGCAAGGCCCGGGAAAACCCCGGCGAGCCCCGGCCCTCCCCGTGCCATCCTGACCGGGTGAGCACATCCGAGATCCACGTCGAAGTCGCCCCCGAACTGGCCCTGTTCGTCCCGCACGCCCGGCGGACCGGCGTCCACCCCCTCGCCGTCGACGGCGTCTCCACCCTCGGCCACGTCGTGGAGTCCCTCGGCGTCCCGCTGACCGAGGTCGGCGCCCTCGTCGTCGACGGCCGTGAAGCGCCGTTCTCGCACATCCCGGCGCACGGCGAGTCGGTGAGCGTCCGCCCCGTCGCCCGGCCCCAGCGGGTGCCCGGCGCGCCCCTGCGCTTCCTCCTCGACGTCCACCTCGGCACCCTCGCCCGGCGGATGCGCCTGCTCGGCGTGGACACCGCGTACGAGTCGACGGACATCGGCGACCCGGCGCTCGCCGCCCGCTCCGCCGCCGAGCGCCGGGTCATGCTCAGCCGCGACCGGGGCCTGCTGCGCCGCCGCGAACTGTGGGCCGGCGGATACGTCTACAGCACCCGCCCCGACGACCAACTCCGTGACGTCCTGGCCCGGTTCGCCCCCGAGCTGCGCCCCTGGACGCGCTGCACCGCCTGCAACGGTCTGCTGAGACAGGCCACCAAGGACGAGGTCGCCGACCAGCTGGAGCACGGCACGCACCGCTCCTACGACGTGTTCGCCCAGTGCCGGGAATGCGGCCGCGCCTACTGGAAGGGCGCCCACCACGAACAGCTGGAGACCATCGTGGAACGAGCGATGGCGGAGTTCGCGCCCACCGACTGACCGCGGCCGCCGGTCACGAAACCGCTCACGGCGTGAGCCTGTCCCGCAGGGCGTCCGCGTCCGTCGTCGGCAGCTCGCACACGAACCCCCGGCAGACGTACGCCGTCGCCGCGCCCTCCACCAGCACCCGGTCCGCGAGCAGCGGGAACTCCTCGCTGCCCAGCGCGCCCCGGGCGACCACCGCGCCGGGCGCGGTGCCGAGCAGCGCGGCGCGGTGCAGCTCGTCGGCGGCGGGATCGCTCCCGGCCCGGCCGACCACGGCCACCTCACGCGGCCCGTCGAGCAGCGCCTCCGCCACGGCCAGCCCCCACCCGACGAACCGCGGCACCCGCGGCCCGAGCGCCTTCACGACCCCCAACGCCCGCTCGGCGGCGGTGCGATGGGGCTCGGAGCCGGTGTGCGCCGCGTACGACAGCAGCGCGCCCGCGGCCGCCGACCACCCCGAGGGCACCGCGTTGTCGGTCGGGTCCTGCGGCCGCCGGATGAGCCGCTCGGCGTCCGCGGCGGTGTCGTACAGCGCCCCCGACTCGGGGTCCGCGAAACGGACCAGCACCTGGTCGAGCAGGAAGCCCGCGAACTCCAGCCACACGCCCTCCCCCGTCACGGAGGCCAGCGCGAGGAAACCCTCCGCCGCGTCGGCGTAGTCCTCCAGCACGCCCGCGTTCGCGCCGACGTGCCCGTCCTTGCTGGTGCGGGCCAGCCGGGCCCGGTCGTCGAGGTGCAGCCGTACGAGGAGGTCGGCGGCTGCGACGGCCGCGTCGACGAGGTCCGGGCGGTCGAAGTACGCGCCGGTCTCGGCCAGCGCGGCGATCGCGAGCCCGTTCCAGGCGGCGACGACCTTGTCGTCCCGGCCGGGAGCGGGCCGCGCCGCCCGCGCAGCGGTCAGCCGCTCCTTGATCGAAGCGATCTTCTCCGCGTCGAACACACCGTCCTGCTGCGGGAGTTGCAGGACGGAGGCACCCTCCTCGAAGGTGCCCGCCTCGGTGACGCCGAAGTACTGGGCGGCCTCCTTCGCGTCCTCGGCGCCGAGGACCTCCGTGAGCTGCTCGGGCGTCCAGACGTAGTACGCGCCCTCGATGTGCCGGCCGGTCCCGTCGTCGCTGTCGGCGTCCAGCGCTGAGGCGAACCCGCCCTCGGCGGTGCGCAGTTCGCGCACCATGAAGTCGGCGGTCTCCAGCGCGACCCGGCGCGCGAGCTCCGATCCGGTGGCCCGCCACAGGTGCGCGTACACCCGGCACAGCAGCGCGTTGTCGTACAGCATCTTCTCGAAGTGCGGCACGGTCCAGTCCCGGTCCACGGAGTAGCGGGCGAAACCGCCGCCGAGCTGGTCGTAGATCCCGCCGCGGGCCATGCGTTCGCAGGTGTCCCGGGCCATCTGGAGCGCGCCCTCGGCACCGGTGCGGGCGTGATGGCGCAGCAGGAACTCGATCACCATGGACGGCGGGAACTTGGGCGCCCCGCCGAACCCGCCGCGCTGCGGGTCGTACTCCCGGGTCAGACCGAGCAGCGCCTGCGCCAGCTCCTGCTCGCCCGGGGCGACGTCGTCGCCGTAGGCGATCTCCCGGCCCGCCAGGTCCCGCACGATCTTCCCGGCGACCTCGGCGACCTCCTCGCGCCGGTCGGTCCAGGCGTGCCGCACCCCTTCCAGCACCTGCCGGAAGGACGGCATCCCGTGCCGGGGCGCGGGCGGGAAGTAGGTACCGAAGTAGAAGGGCTCGGCGTCCGGCGTGAGGAACACGGTCATCGGCCAGCCGCCCTGCCCGGTGGCGGCCTGCACAGCCTCCATGTACACGGCGTCGACGTCGGGGCGCTCCTCGCGGTCGACCTTGACGCTGAGGAAGTGCTCGTTGAGGTAGTCGGCGGTCGCCTGGTCCTCGAACGACTCGTGCGCCATCACATGGCACCAGTGGCAGCTGGAGTACCCCACGCTGAGCAGCACCGGCACGCCCCGCCTGCGCGCCTCCTCGAACGCCTCCGCCGACCAGGGCCACCAGTCGACCGGGTTGTCGGCGTGCTGGAGGAGATAGGGGGAGGTCTCGTGGGCCAGTCGGTTCGCCATGACGTCCATCCTGCCGCAGTACCCCGCCCCCCGTACGTCAGGCGTGCGTCCGGGACGGCCGTGGCACGGCGCGGGGGCGCGCCGGGGGCCGCCCCACGGGGCACGGTGTGCGTGGGGCGGCTCTCAGGGGCCCTCGCGCCCCTGTGGGCGGGTCAGCCGTTCGCCGGGGACGCCTTGCCCTCGGGGCCGTCGCCGGAGGGGGCCGCGCCGGAGGGGGCCGCCGTCCGGTCCTCGGGCTTCTCCTCGAAGTCGACCTTGCCCATGTGCTTGCTCATGGACTTCATCAGGCCCCACACGGCCACGGCCATCACCGCGAAGACGATGAAACCGAGGACTCCGGGGGTGACCTTGTCCTTGTCCACCTCCTTGGCGAGGGTGGCGAACTGCGTCACTGCCAGGCTCACGCTTGCGCTCATGTCAGGCATTGTCGCGGATGCCCGCAAACAGGTCGTCCTCGGGGAGGGAGGTGTCCACCCGCGACTTCGCGAGCTCGTACTCCTCCGTGGGCCAGACCTCCTTCTGGATCTCCATCGGCACCCGGAACCAGCCGCCGTCGGGGTCGATCTGCGTGGCGTGCGCGATCAGCGCCTTGTCGCGGATCTCGAAGAAGTCGGCGCACGGGACGTGCGTGGTGAGGGTGCGCTCCTTCCGCCCGAACTCGTCCCAGCGCTTGAGCCACTCCCCGTAGGGGGACTCCAGCCCGCGGTCGAGCATCGCGTGGTGCAGCGCCTCGGTGCGGGGGCGGTTGAAGCCCTGGTTGTAGTAGAGCTTCAGCGGGCGGTACGCCGGGCCGTACTCGTCCTCCGGGTACTTCACGGTGTCCTCGGCGCCCTCGAAGGCGACCATCGAGATCTTGTGGGTCATGATGTGGTCGGGGTGCGGGTAGCCCCCGTTCTCGTCGTAGGTGGTGATCACCTGCGGGCGGAAGGAGCGGATCTGGCGCACCAGCTCGCCGGCCGCCCGGTCCACGTCCTCCAGGGCGAAGCAGCCCTCGGGCAGCGGGGGCAGCGGGTCGCCCTCGGGGAGGCCGGAGTCGACGAAGCCGAGCCACTCCTGCTTGACCCCGAGGATCTCGCGGGCCTCGTCCATCTCCTTCTTGCGCACCTCGTGGATGTGCTCCTCGATGTACGTGTCGCCCTGGAGCTTGGGGTTGAGGATGGAGCCGCGCTCCCCTCCCGTGCAGGTCACGACCAGCACGTCCACCCCCTCGGACACGTACTTCGCCATGGTGGCCGCGCCCTTGCTCGACTCGTCGTCGGGGTGCGCGTGGACGGCCATCAGTCGCAGCTGGTCAGTCAAGACTCAATCCTCGAAAAGTCGGCGCCCCCGCGGGCCGGGGTGCGGTCGGCGGCTTCTATAGTGACCGAATCGGGGGCTCGATAATTCCGGAGCGGGGCTCCGGTGCCGTTTTCGGGACGTTCGTCCCGCCCCGGCGGAGAGGACGATCATGAGTACGGCGACCACGCGACCGCCCCAGGGTCGTTACGGCCGCTCCTCCGACGAGCGCGCCGACCGCACCCTCAAGCTCGTCGGCGCCGTCCTGGGCGCGGCACTGCTCGCCCTGCTCGGCTACTTCGCCTACCACTACGTGGGCCAGAACAAGATCAGCGCCGAGGTGATCAGCTTCAAGGCCACCGCGAACTCGGTGCAGGCGCATCTGGAGGTCCGCAAGGACGCCGGCACGAGCGGCTACTGCACGGTCCGCTCGCAGGCCGAGAACGGCGCCGAGGTGGGCCGCGCGGACTTCCGGTTCTCCGGCTCGGACACCCGTATCGACCGCGTGGTCACGCTGCGTACGACGGCGCAGGGCACGACGGCGGAGCTGCTCGGCTGTCACGCGGACTGACCTCACGGTCCCGGCTGCGGCCCTCCGCCCGCCGGGGAGCCTGTCTTTCCTCCCCAATACGTACACGGTGACCTGCACCGACGTAATTCTGGTGGCTTATGTCCTCCCCCTTCGGCCCCTGAATTGTTAGGCTCGTGGTTTCGCCCATCCCTGGAGGAACATGCTTCCGGGCAGGGCGAGCTGTGTATTTCCCAGTACCGACGAGGAGCACCCTGTGACCCAGACCAGCGAGAACGTCACCTGGCTGACCCAGGAGGCGTACAACAAGCTCAAGGACGAGCTTGAGTACCTTACTGGTCCTGCGCGCACGGAGATCGCCGCCAAGATCGCCGCCGCGCGCGAGGAGGGCGACCTGCGCGAGAACGGCGGGTACCACGCGGCCAAGGAGGAGCAGGGCAAGCAGGAGCTCCGAGTGCGCCAGCTGACCCAGCTCCTGGAGAACGCGAAGGTCGGCGAGGCTCCGGCGTCCGCGGACGGTGCGGTGGCCCCCGGCATGGTCGTGACGATCGCCTTCGACGGTGACGAGGACGACACCCTGGACTTCCTGCTGGCCTCGCGCGAGTACGCGAGCGCCGACATCGAGACCTACTCGCCGCAGTCCCCGCTGGGGTCCGGCGTGATCGGTCACAAGGTCGGCGAGGACGCGGAGTACGAGCTGCCGAACGGCAAGACCGCCTCCGTGCGCATCCTCAAGGCCGAGCCCTACAACGGCTGACATCCCTGATCTCTGCCCGATGCCCCCCGGCGCCCCTGTGGCGCCGGGGGGCATCGCTCATGCGGTGGCCGAGCGGTACTTGCGCACCGCCAGTGTGCGGAACACGACGACGATCAGGACCGAGTAGATCAGCGAGGCCCAGACCGGGTGCTGCATGGGCCAGGCGTCGGACGGTGACTGGCCCGGGTTGGCGAAGAGGACCCGGCAGGCCTGGACGGTGGCGCTGAAGGGGTTCCACTCGGCGACATGGCGCAGCCAGGGCGTCATGTTGCTGGTGTCCACGAACGCGTTGGAGATGAAGGTGACCGGGAAGAGCCAGATCAGCCCGCCGGAGGTGGCCGCCTCGGGGGTGCGCACGGTGAGGCCGATCAGGGCGCCGATCCAGGTGAACGCGTAACCGAGCAGGAGCAGCAGCCCGAAGGCGGCCAGGATCCGGCCGGCGTTCGTGCTGCCGTCGGAGCCGGGGCGCCAGCCGACCAGGAGGGCGACGACGGCGAGGACGAGGAGGGTGAGCGCCGTCTGCACCAGGTCGGCGAGGGTGCGGCCGGTGAGGACCGCGCCGCGCGCCATGGGCAGGGAGCGGAAGCGGTCGATGAGGCCCTTGTGCATGTCGTCGGCGATGCCCGCGCCGGCTCCGGCGGTGGCGAAGGTGACCGTCTGGGCGAAGATCCCCGCCATGAGGAAGTTCTTGTAGTCGGTGGCGCTGGTGCTGCCGCCGATCTGCATGGACCCGCCGAAGACGTAAGTGAACAGCACCACGAACATGATGGGCTGAATGAGCCCGAAAATGACCATCTCCGGAATTCGGGACATTCTGATCAAGTTGCGTTTTGCAACGACCAGGGAATCCCGGACGGCCTGCCCTCGCGGGCGGTTCGGCACCGCGGCGGGGGCGGCTTGGACGGCGGCGCTCATTTCGCTTCCTCCTTGGCGTGGTGGCCCGTCTCGCCGCTCTTCGACTCGGCGACATGTCCGGTCAGGGACAGGAACACGTCGTCGAGGGTGGGGCGGCGCAGGCCGACGTCGTCCATCTCGATGCCGCGGGCGTCCAGTTCGCGGATCACCTCGGCGAGGAGCTTCGCGCCGCCGGTGACGGGCACGGTGAGCTTTCGGGTGTGCTCCTCGACGGCGGTCTCGCCCTTGCCGAAGCCGGTCAGCACCTCGGCGGCGGCGGGGATGTGCTCGCGGTCGTGGACCACGACCTCCACGCGCTCGCCGCCGGTGCGGGCCTTGAGCTCGTCGGAGGTGCCGCGGGCGATCACCTTGCCGTGGTCGACGACCGCGATGTCGTGCGCGAGGTGGTCGGCCTCCTCCAGATACTGCGTGGTCAGCAGCAGTGTGGTGCCGTCGGAGACGAGGCGCTTGATCACGTCCCACAGGAGCTGGCGGTTGCGCGGGTCCAGGCCGGTCGTCGGCTCGTCCATGAACATCACGGGCGGTGAGACGACCAGCGCGGCGGCCAGGTCGAGGCGGCGGCGCATGCCTCCGGAGTAGGTCTTGGTGGTGCGGTCGGCGGCGTCGGCCAGGTCGAACTGGTCGAGCAGCTCCGCGGCCCGGGCCTTCGCGTCCGCGGTCCGCATCTGGTAGAGCTGGCCGACCATCTGAAGGTTCTCGCGTCCGGTGAGGTATTCGTCGACCGCGGCGAACTGGCCGGACAGGCCGATCGAGCGCCGGACCGCGTCGGGATGCTTGAGCACGTCCAGCCCGGCGACCACGGCGCGGCCGCTGTCCGGGCGCAGGAGTGTGGTCAGGCAGCGGACCGTGGTGGTCTTGCCCGCACCGTTCGGCCCGAGCAGGCCGAGGACCGTGCCCTCCGGGACGTCGAGATCGACGCCGTCCAGAGCCTTGACGTCACCGAAGGTCTTCACCAGTCCTTCGGCATGGATGGCGCCTGGCATATGGGTCTCCTGAGTCTCCGCGTCGTCGGGGATCGTCGTAGGGATGTCGTCGGGGGGCGATCGGTCGGTCGGGCCATGTGACACACACCATAACGCGATGTATCGCGTCTCTCAATGGACTTACCCGAACGAGTGAAGGAGCGGTGATCAACTCGTCGGCGACCGGTCAGTCGATGACCGTGTAGCCCGCTTCACGCAAAGCCCGACCGACCTCGACGCAGTGCGCCGGCCCCTTCGTCTCCAGATGCAGCTCGACCTCCGCCTCCGAGAGCCCGAGCCGGGGATCGGTTCGCACATGGCTCACGTCCAGGACGTTAGCGTCCACCACTGACAACGCCCCCAGCAGTGTGGCCAGAGCCCCCGGCCGGTCCGTCAGACGCAGGCGAACGGCCAGGTAGCGGCCCTGCGCGGCCATGCCGTGCCGCAGGACGCGCTGCATCAGCACCGGGTCGACGTTGCCCCCCGACAGCACCGCGACGACCGGGCCCTCGAACGCGCCGGGATCGCTCAGCAGCGCCGCGACCGGGCTCGCCCCGGCCGGCTCGACGACCAGCTTCGCCCGCTCCAGACAGAGCAGCAGCGCCGCGGACAGCTCGCCCTCCGAGACCGTGCGCACCTCGTCCACGAGATCGCCGACGATCCCGAACGGCACGTCCCCGGGGCGGCCCACCTTGATGCCGTCGGCCATCGTCGCCGGATCGCTCAGCGACACCGGACGCCCGGCCGCCAGCGAGGGCGGATACGCCGCCGCGCCCTCCGCCTGCACGCCCACCAGCCGCACGTCCGGCCGCGTCGCCTTCACCGCGACCGCGATGCCCGCCGCCAGCCCCCCGCCGCCGATCCCGACGACGATCGTGCGGACCTGCGGGCACTGCTCCAGGATCTCCAGGCCGACCGTGCCCTGCCCGGCGATGACGTCCGCGTGGTCGAAGGGGTGGATGAACACCGCGCCGGTCTCGGCCGCGTACTCCTGCGCCGCCGCCAGCGTCTCGTCGACCACCTGGCCGTGCAGCCGCACCTCCGCGCCGTACTCCCGCGTCGCGCTGACCTTCGGCAGCGGGGCGCCCTGCGGCATGAACACCGTCGACCGCACGCCCAGCAACGACGACGCCAGGGCCACGCCCTGCGCGTGGTTGCCGGCGCTCGCGGCCACCACCCCGGCGGCCCGCTCCTCCGGCAGCAGACCCGCTATGCGCACATACGCGCCGCGCAGCTTGAACGACCCCGTCCGCTGGAGGTTCTCGCACTTCAGGTGCACCGGCGCGCCGACGAGCTGGGACAGGTGCCGGCTGCCCTCCATCGCGGTCGTCCGCGCCACGCCCGTGAGCATCTTCTGCGCGCCGCGCACATCGTCGAGGGTGACGGGCCGCAAGGAGTCAGCCGTGCCGTAGCTCATGACTCCAGCATCGCAGTTCACAAGCGGGAACAACCGCTGTGACCAACCACCGAGACCGGTTTCCTCAGCGCCGGTACGGCCCGCCTTCGGGCCGCGTACCCTGTCCCCCAACCCAGCACCCCTTTTCATGAAGCGAGCCCCCGGCCATGCCCACAACACCTGAAATGTCGATGGACATGACGACCGTCGGTGACACCGGTCTTCTCGACACGCTGCAGCACGAGGTCGCGGTGTTCGCGCGCCGTGCCGAACAGACCCGGCTCGGCGGCGTCGGGCAGGTGCGCAACTCCATGGACCGCGCCGCGTACCTGCTGCTGAACCGTCTCGACAACGAAGGCCCGATGGGCGTCAAGGCGCTCGCGGCGAGCATGGGCATCGACTCCTCGACCGTCACCCGGCAGGTGGCTCCCCTCGTCGACACCGGGCTGGTCAAGCGGACCTCGCACCCGGAGGACGGCCGGGCCGTGGTGCTGCAGCTGTCCCCGCGCGGGATGTCGCGTCTGGAGGAAGTGCGCTCCTCCCGACGCAGGTTGATGGCGGAACTGACCCAGGACTGGGCGCCGGAGGAGCGCGAGTCATTCTGCACGCTCCTGACGCGCTTCAACGGCGCGCTCTCCGCGCGGATGGCCGCTCAGGGGCTCCCCGGCGCGGAGCCGGCGCCCGCTTCCTGAGCCTCCCCCGAGGCCCCCCTCGACGGGATCCCGCGCGTGCGCGGCTCTTGACCGAAACCCCGCCCCGGGCCCTATATGAGACCGGGTCCCCGTACGCACACCGCCGGGACCCGTTCCCACGGGGTCGCCGACGGGCGGGAGGGCGCGGTGAGAGCACGTGACGAGGCGCGGGCGGCCCGCCGGGCCAGGGAGTTCCAGGCGTTCGTCGCCGGCGCGGGCGGACGGCTGCTGCACACCGCCACCCTGCTCACGGCGGAGGCGCCGGACGACAACCCGCGTGCGCGGCGCCTGCTGACGCTGGCCCTCGCGCACACGTACGCGTGCTGGGACCGGCTGCGCGGGGATGACCCGTACGACCGGGCCCGCCAGTACCTGGCCACCCGCTTCGCCCGCAGCGCCTGGCACCGTCACGGCGGCCCGCGCCCCACCGGAGCGCTGGCCCTGCTCACACCCCAGGAGCGCCTGATCCTGGTGCTGCGGCTGTACGAGGGCGTCGGGGAGGAGCAGGTCGCGGCCCTCCTCGGCCTCCCGCAGGAGCGCGTCCACGCCCTGTGCGACCGGGCGACGGCGACCCTGCTGCACCCTCCGCGCCCACCCGCCGCGAACCCGGCGGCGGCCGGGGCGGCGGCGAGGACGGCGACGCCGTGAGGACGCCGGACGCGGACGCCGCGGGGCCGGCCCCGGGGAGGCTCGGGTGAACCGGCCGGAACGGGAGGCCGCCGTACGGCGGATCATGGAGCGGACGGTGACGCGCGTGCCCCCGGGGCTCCACGAGGACGTCGTACGCCGCGGCGACCGCCTGCTGCGCCGCCGCGCGCTCGCCCGGCGGCTGCTGTGGCTGACGCTGCTGGCCGTGGCCCTGGCGTTCACCGTCTGGGCGGTCACGGCCCGGCCCTGGGTGGAGCCGCCGTCGGAGACGACCCCACCCCTGACGAACTGGTAAGGCTGCGGCAGCCCTTAGCCGAGGGCCTGCTGGAGGTCCTCCAGGAGGTCGTCGACGTTCTCGATGCCCACGGACAGGCGCACGAGGTCGGCCGGGACCTCGAGGGCCGAGCCGGCCGCGGACGCGTGCGTCATGCGCCCGGGGTGCTCGATCAGGGACTCCACGCCGCCGAGGGACTCGCCGAGCGTGAACACCTTGGCGCGGTTGCAGACCTCGACGGCCGCCTCCTCGCCACCCTCGACCTGGAACGACACCATGCCGCCGAAGGCCCGCATCTGCTTGGCGGCGACCTCGTGGCCCGGGTGGTCCGGCAGACCCGGGTAGAGGACGCGCGTCACGCGCGCGTGCCGGGTCAGCATGTCGGCGATCTTGGTGGCGTTCTCGCTGTGCCGGTCCATGCGCACCGACAGCGTCTTCGTGCCCCGCAGCACCAGCCAGGAGTCGAAGGGCCCGGCGACCGCGCCCATCGCGTTCTGATGGAACGCCAGTTCCTCGCCGAGCTCCCGGTCGCTCACGATCAGCGCGCCGCCCACGACGTCGGAGTGCCCGCCCATGTACTTGGTCAGCGAGTGCACGACGACGTCCGCGCCGAGCGCCAGCGGCTGCTGGAGGTAGGGGGTGGCGAAGGTGTTGTCGACGACGAGCCGCGCGCCCGCGTCCCGCGCGACCTGCGCGAGGGCGGCGATGTCGGTGATGCCGAGCAGCGGGTTGGAGGGGGTCTCCACCCACACGGCCTTCGTCTTCGGGGTGATCGCGGCGCGCACGGCGGCCGGGTCGCTGGTGTCGGCCACCGACCACTCCACGCCCCACCGGGACACGACCTTCGCGAACAGCCGGAACGTGCCGCCGTAGGCGTCGTTGGGGATGACCACGTGGTCGCCGGGCCGCAGCAGCGTACGCAACAGGCAGTCCTCGGCCGCCAGTCCGGAAGCGAACGCGAGACCCCGGACGCCGCCCTCCAGGGCGGCGAGGTTCTCCTCCAGGGCGGTCCTGGTCGGGTTGGCGCTGCGGCTGTACTCGTAGCCGCCGCGCAGACCGCCGACGCCGTCCTGCTTGTAGGTCGAGACCTGGTAGATCGGCGGGACGACCGCGCCGGTCAGGGGATCGGCGGTGTTGCCCGCGTGGATCGCGAGGGTCTCGAAGTGCTGACTGATGTGCCTGTCGCTCATGGGTCCCGAGAGTAATGCGCCGAGGCGGCGGGTGCTCGTCCCGACCGGGTTCGCCAATTGTCAGAGGCTTCTGGAACCCTTGAGACATGGAGATTCTCTGGGTCCTGATGGCGCTGGTCGTGTTCGGCTTCGTCCTGCTCCCGTTCCTGCGGCGTCGGCGGGGCGGGATAGAGCTGGTCCCGGCGGGCCACCCGGACGCCGCGGACCCGGCGAACTACGGCTTCGTCCGCGAGGAGGAGCTCGACATCCGCATGCCCGGCCCCGACCAGGACCTGCTGGACGTCCTGGCGGTGGTGCAGCGCACGCAGGACTACCGGGCGGCGCAGCAGTTGCTGGCGGGGACCGAGACGGAGGGCGAGCTGCGCTGGCAGCGCGTGCAGGCCTTCGCGGGCGCCGCGGCGCTGGAGCTGCAGCAGCGGCCGGGCGGCGTCTCGGATACCCCGGGCGGGCAGTGGCTGCGGGTGTGGCGGACCGAGGAGCCCAAGGACGCGGGCGGCGCGGCGGTGCACGCCGAGTTCCTGGTGCAGCAGGCGTGGCGGACGTCGACGCCGGGCACGGACGACTTCCGGATCATCATGGAGGAGGCCCAGGACGCCTGCGGTCAGGCGGCGTTGCTGGCCCCCGGAGACCCGATCCCGTACATCGTCGAGCTGTCGGTGGCGCGGGGGCTGGACTACTCGCAGCCGGAGTTCGAGCGGCTCTGGCTGAAGATCCTGGACCGCGCGCCCGCGCACATGGGGGCGCATCTGGCGGCCCTGCACTACTGGTGCGAGAAGTGGCACGGTTCGCGCGAGGAGGCGACGTCCTTCGCGGAGGCGGCCGCGGCCCGCGCGCCCGAGGGTTCGCTGCTCGCCGCGATGCCCTTGTTCGCCGTGTTCGAGCACCTGCCCGAGGTGAACCTGGTGAGCGGCTTCTACCAGAGCGAGGTGGTGCGCAAGGCGGTCCACGGCGCGCTGTTCGCCGTCCAGTCGGCCCGCCCCGACGACCCGATGGCGGCGCATGTGCGCCATCTGCTGGTGTTCTTCCTGGTGCGATCCGAGCGCTGGTCGGAGGCCATGAACCAGCTGATACACGTCGACGGCCATGTGGGCGCGCTGCCGTGGACGCTGTCCGCGGACCCGGCGGCGGAGTTCGCCGTGTACCGGGCCCTGGCGGTGGCGGGCTACGAGGCGAACGGCGGCAGCCCGGCGTCGCTGCCGCACTGAGCGGGCGCCGGCCGGGCGGCCTGACGGTCGCGCCTCGCGGCCGGACCTGGCGGTCCGGCCCGGGGGTCAGCCCTCCGTGCGGGCGGGGAGCCGCCATCCCGGGCGCGGGAAGTGGCAGGTGTACCCGTCGGGGTAGCGCTGGAGGTAGTCCTGGTGCTCGGGTTCGGCCTCCCAGAAGGGGCCGACCGGCTCCACCTCGGTGACGACCTTGCCGGGCCACAGTCCTGATGCGTCCACGTCCGCGATGGTGTCCTCGGCGATCCGCTTCTGCTCGTCGTCGACGTAGTAGATCGCCGAGCGGTAGCTGAGGCCGATGTCGTTGCCCTGGCGGTTCTTCGTGCTCGGGTCGTGGATCTGGAAGAAGAACTCCAGGAGCGCGCGGTAGTCGGTCTTCTCGGGGTCGAAGAGGATCTCGATGGCCTCCGCGTGCGTGCCGTGGTTTCGGTACGTCGCGTTCGGCACGTCGCCTCCGGTGTAGCCGACACGCGTGGCCGTCACCCCCGGGAGCCGGCGGATCAGTTCCTCCATGCCCCAGAAGCATCCGCCCGCAAGCACGGCCCTCTGCGTCTGCACAGCCATCACGGCTCCTCCCACGTCGGTCGGCCCGGTTCTCCGGGCTCACCGTGGACAACACACGCGGCCTCCCGGCGATTCCGTGGTCCGGGCGCACGCGCCGAGCCCCGGCGCGGGGCCGGGGCTCGGCGCGGGGCCGGGGCTCGGCGCGGGGCCCGGGCTCGGCGCGGGGCCCGGGCTCGGCGCGGTTCGCGGGCGGGACCGGATCAGATGGTGGCCGTGTCGATGACGAAGCGGTAGCGGACGTCGCTGGCGAGCACGCGCTCGTAGGCGTCGTTGATCTCGGAGGCGCTGATCAGCTCGATCTCCGCGCCGAAGCCGTGCGCGGCGCAGAAGTCGAGCATCTCCTGGGTCTCCTGGATGCCGCCGATGCCCGAGCCGGCGAGGGTCTTGCGACCACCGATCACCGAGAACAGGTTGAGCGCGACGGGCTCCTCGGGGGCGCCGACGTTGACGAAGGCGCCGTCCGTCCGCAGCAGGGACAGGTAGGCGTCCAGGTTCAGCGGGGCGGAGACGGTGGAGAGGATGACGTCGAAGGTGCCGGCCAGCTTCTTGAAGGTCTCCGGGTCGCTGGTGGCGTAGTAGTGGTCGGCGCCGAGCCGCAGGCCGTCGTCCTTCTTGCGCAGCGACTGGGAGAGCACCGTCACCTCGGCGCCGAGCGCGTGCGCGATCTTGACGCCCATGTGGCCGAGGCCGCCCATGCCGAGCACGGCGACCTTCTTGCCGGGTCCGGCGTTCCAGTGCTTGAGCGGCGAGTACGTGGTGATGCCGGCGCAGAGCAGCGGGGCGGCCACGTCGAGCGCGAGGCCGTCGGGGACGCGGACGACGTAGTTCTCGTCGACGACGATCTTCTGGGAGTAGCCGCCGTAGGTGGGCTCGCCGTCCTTGCCGACCGCGTTGTACGTGCCGACCATGCCGCCGCCGGTGCAGTACTGCTCCAGGCCGGCCTTGCAGTTCTCGCACTCGCGGCAGGAGTCGACCATGCAGCCCACGCCCACCCGGTCGCCGACGGCGAACTTCGCCACTCCGGGACCGACCTCGGAGACCACGCCGGCTATCTCGTGGCCGGGGACCATCGGGAAGATGGCCTCGCCCCAGCCTTCCCGGACCTGATGGATGTCGGAATGGCAGATGCCGGCGAACTTGATGTCGATCAGGACGTCGAACTCGCCGACCTCGCGGCGCTCGATCGTCGTGCGCTCCAGCGGAGCCTTGGCGGAGGGGGCCGCGTAGGCGGCGACGGTGGTCATGCCGAGGATCTCCTAGCAGTGGTTCGGGATAAGGGGTCCGGCCTGTCGTTCGGCCGGGCACGGCGTCCAGCCTGCCCGAAGGCGCGCGGCTCACCCAGGCCTCAGCTGTGCCTACGCTCGGTGTGCGTACCACTGGCGGGGTCAGGATCGGGGGCCTACGACCAGGAATACTGGGCGTATGGACGAACAGAGCGAAGCCGCCGCACAGGAGTCCGGCGGGCGGCTGGACCGGCGGGCCGAGCTCAGCGAGTTCCTGCGCACCCGGCGCGCCCGGCTGAAGCCCGGGGACGTCGGGCTGCCCGACTTCGGGCGCCGCCGGGTGCCGGGGCTGCGGCGCGAGGAGCTGGCGCAGCTGGCCGGGATGTCGGTGGCGTACTACACGCGGCTGGAGCAGGGCAACGGGCGGAACGTGTCCGCGGAGGTGTTGGGCTCCATCGCCCGCGCGCTGCGGCTGTCCGACGCCGAGCACGCCCACCTCACGCATCTCGCCAAGCCCAAGCAGCACAAGAAGAAGCCGGCGGCGCGCAGCCAGCAGGTGCGGGCGTCGCTGTGGCAGTTGCTGGACCGGATGGACGGGGTGCCCGCGTACGTGGTGGGGCGGCACACGCAGATCCTCGCGTGGAACCGGATGGCGGCGGCCGTCTTCGGCGACTGGGGCGAACTCCCGGCCGGGGAGCGGAACTGGGCCCGGCTGGTGTTCCTGCGGCCCGCCTACCGGGAGCTGTTCGTCGACTGGGAGCAGAAGGCGATCGACATCGTGTGCGCCTTGCGCATGGACGCCGGGTGCCACCCGGACGATCCCCGACTGTCGTCTCTGGTGGGCGAGTTGTCGGTGAAGAGCGAGGACTTCCGGCGACTGTGGGCGACCCACGACGTCAAGGACAAGAGCTTCGGCGTGAAGCGGTTCCGGCACCCGCTGGTGGGCGAACTGTCCCTGAACTTCGAGGGGTTCCGGCTGATGGGGGACGGGGAGCAGTCGCTGGTGACGTATCACGCGGAGCCCGGCTCGCCCTCGGCGGACGCGCTGCGGCTGCTGGCCAGTTGGGGCGCGGACGCGACTGCTCCGCGGGCCGGGGCCGGGGCCTGAGGGGCCGTCCGGAGGGAGGGACGCTGCGCCGGCGGGATCCCGGGCTCGGGAGCGTCAGCCCTGGTACGGCGGGGCAGCGCCCCAGCCCCACTTCGGCACCGGCTGCTCGGCCGGCGGTTTGGCGTCCGGCCCCGAGAAGTGCACGGCCAGGCGCGTGCCCCACTCGACGTACGCCAGGAACGCCGAGCGGAACTCCGCGTCCGTGGGGAGGCCCGCCTCGTCCGCCGCGTCCTGGATCAGGTTCACCCAGCGGCGCCGCTGGGGCTCGGTGATGTCGCGGCCGAAGTGCTTGGCGACCATGTGGCTGTGGCCGCCCCGCGTCGCGGAGTAGGTCTGCGGGCCGCCGAAGACCTCCGCCAGCCAGAGGGCGACGTGCTCGGCGTGCTCGGGGGCCAGGCCCGAGAAGGCGGGGGCGAGGAGGTCGTCGTCGAGCACCTTGGCGTAGAAGGCCTCCGTCAGGCGGGTGAAGGCCTCCGCGCCGCCCGCCCACGCGTACAGGGTGGGTTCGGCGGAGCCCCGGCCGCGCACCGAGGTGGGCTTGTAGTGCCGCATCTCCTCGATGTGCCCGACGTACGGGCGGATCTCGGCGAGGAAGGCGGGGAACAGGTCCGAGGTGCGGAAGCCTTCGAGGTGGTCCGCCGTGGACGTCCAGGTGATCCGCAGCACGAAGTGGGCGAAGTCCTCCTCGCAGCGCGTGAGTTCGTAGTCGACGCAGTGGGGGGAGGCTGCGAGGAGGGGGGCGGCGCGGTGGTAGGCGGCGAGGAAGTCGGCGGAGTGTTCCTCGGGAATGCGGTACCGGATGTACTCGATGACCTTGCTGACTGTCTCTGCTGCCGTCATGGGCCTACGCAAGCACGAACGGCCGCTGGAGGCTCGTCTTCCGGCGGGGCGTTCGCTCAGCGCTCAGCGAACGCGGCGGGCGGAGCGCTCAGGGGGGCTGGGGAGGCTGCCGCGAAGACGCCGATGCCGCCCCCGGGACGGGGACGGCATCGGGGAGGCGTGACTCAGCGCGGGCGGCTCAGGCGGCCGAACCCGCCTTCCACTGGGCCCAGTCCATGTTCCAGCCGTTGAGGCCGTTGTCCGGGGACACCGTCTTGTCGCCGGTGTTCTGGACGACCACGACGTCGCCGACCATGGAGTTGTTGTAGAACCACGCGCCGGGCGTGCTGCTGTCGTTGGCGCCCTTGGCGTCGGAGAGGCCGACGCAGCCGTGGCTCGTGTTCACGGAGCCGAAGATGGACTTCGCACCCCAGTAGTTGCCGTGCACGAAGGTGCCCGAGGTGGTCAGGCGCATGGCGTGCGGCACGTCCTTGATGTCGTACTCGCCCTTGCCGTCGTCGTCGGTGAAGCCGACCGACGCGCCGTTCATCCGGGTCTCCTTGAACTTCTCGGAGATCACCATCTGGCCCTCGTACGTCTTGTTCTCGGGCGAGCCGGCGGAGATCGGGATGGTGCGCACGGTCTTGCCGTTCCGCGTGACCTTCATCTGCTTGGTCTTCGCGTCGACGTAGGTGACCTGGTTGCGGCCGATCTTGAAGGTGACCGTCTTCTGCTGGACGCCGTAGACGCCCTTGGCGCCCTGGACGCCGTCGAGCGCGAGCTTCAGCGTGACGGTGGAGTTCTCCTTCCAGTACTCGTCCGGCCGGCAGTCCATGCGGGTGGTGCTGAACCAGTGGCAGGCGATCTCCTGGCCGCCGGTGGAGTTGACCGTGATGCCCTTCTGGACGGCGGCCTTGTCGGTGATCTCCTTGTTGAAGTTGATCGACACCGGCATGCCCACGCCGACGGTGGAGCCGTCCTCCGGCGTGAAGTTGGCTATGAAGCTGTTGGCCGGGGAGACCGTGGTGAAGGACGCGTTCTCGTGGGCCTCACGGCCGTCGGAGTCCTTCGCGGTCGCCGCGAGCTTGTAGGTGGTCGAACGCTCCAGCTGCCCGCTCGGCTTCCAGCTGGTCTTGTCGGCGGACAGTTCGCCCTTCACGGCGGTGCCGTCGGCGGCGGTCATCGTCACCGTGGTGAGCGTGCCCTTGCTCACCGTGACGGTCGCCGACTTGTTGATGGAGGCGTTGTTGGAGCCGTCCGCAGGCGTGATCTTGATCTGGGCCTCGGATGCCTTCTCGGCCGCCGCCTCGTCGGCTTTCGCCTGCGAGGAACTGCCCTTGTCGTCCGAGGCGCTGCTGTCGCCGCTCGAACACGCAGAGAGCACCAGAACACCGCCGAGCAGTGCGGACGCGGTCGCCAGACCCCTGCGCCGCCTACTGTTCGTCATCACACGCTTCTCCATCGTTGCCGATTCCCGTGACCCCGTGAGTCCCCGTCGAGAGTCCTCGTCAAGGGCTTCAACGCTACGACCCGTTCTCCCCGTTCCACTTCCGTGGAATGTGTGGGCCACACCACGTCCACTCGGTGGTGCGGGCCGCCTCGCGGCGGAAGGTCCGCCGGCATTCGTGGTGCGGATGTCGTCAGCGCGTCCCTTGAGACGAGGAAACCCCGGGCGGCGGTTGCCGCCCGGGGCCACGAGTTTCCCAAGACGCTCAGCCGATGCGCGAATCGCCGCCGCCATCACCGCCGTCGTCCTTGCCGTCGGCGCCGTCCTCGAACTCGTCGTCGATGTCCCAGTCGGGCGCGTCCGGGTCGTAGGCGACGGGTTCGCTGGACCAGGAGGCCTGTTGGAGTTCCACTCCGGGGACGTCGCCGACCAGGTCGAAGGGGTCGACGAGGTAGGCGAGGGCCTCGGCGGTGTCCTCCCGCACGGTGCTCTCGGCGTGCGCGCGCTCGCTCTCCGGCATCTCGGGATCCTCGGCGACCCGTCGCAGTGCGGCCTCGGTCACCGCGTCCGCATCGTCGATTTCCAGCACGAGTTCCACACGAAGCCGGACATATCGTGACGTCTCTTCAGTGTTCATGCACCGGAGCGTACGGCTCCGCCCTCCGGCAACTTTCCCACGACCCGCGCCTTTCACTAGCATCGGCCCACACGGCCAATTCGCCAGCGCCACAAGGGGATCGATATTCCGTGTCATCCGCTCGCCGTCCGTTGCTGACCGCCACCGCCGCGGGGACCCTGTTGGGCGCCCTGTGGTTCGTCCCGAACGCCAACGCGACGCCGGACGACCAGGCGAGAACGGCAGTGACGACACACGTCACCACGCAGGCGCGGGCCGTCTCGGCGCCGTCCCACACGTCGGCCGCGTCCCACGCCTCCAATGCGTCCGACACGACCGCCGGCGACGCCGCCGCCGCATCCGACGCGACCTCGGACGTCGCCACGACCGCCGACGGCGCCCGCCTCGCCGACACCGGCAGCTTCGACACCACGCCCTACGTGATAGGCGGGACCGCCCTGCTCGCCCTGGGGGCGGCTTTCGTGGCGTACTCGGTGCGGCGGGAGCGGCTCGGCTTCTGAGTCGCTTTTGGATCAACTTGACGCTTACATGACCCAACGTTCATAGTCCGCCCATGAAGAGATCATCGGGGGCGC
Source organism: Streptomyces sp. NPDC088254 (assembly GCF_044740925.1). Classification (NCBI taxonomy): domain Bacteria; kingdom Bacillati; phylum Actinomycetota; class Actinomycetes; order Kitasatosporales; family Streptomycetaceae; genus Streptomyces; species Streptomyces sp. NPDC088254. The sequence continues at coordinate 141,742 of NZ_JBIURQ010000017.1, forward strand.
GGCTGTGCGCCGTGACCGTCGCGGGCGCACTGTCGCTCGCCCTCATCACGGGCTGTTCTGACGACGGTTCGAAGAAGGACGACGCCAAGGGCGCCGCGGGGACCGCCGCGAGCACTCCCGCGTCGTCGGCGCCGGCCGCCAAGGCCCTGGCCAAGGCCGAGCTGGAGAAGCTGCTGCTGACGCAGGGTGAGATCAAGGGCTACAAGGTGGACTCGGGGGACGCCACCCTGCCGAAGTCCAAGAGCGTCGTGAAGGTCGACAAGGCGGAGTGCGCGCCGCTCGCCTACGCCATGGCCGCGCTGCCGCCGGGTGAGACGGACGCCGGTGCGAGCAACACCGTGGCCGAGGACAAGGCGGCGAGCCCGTCCGCCTCGAAGGACGCTGTCAGCAGCCTCGAGGACGCGTTCGACATCGCCACGACCTTCGTGGGCCTCTCCTCCTACGACGGCGACGGCGCGCAGAAGGCGTTCAAGGCGGTGTCCGACGGCATCGCCGCCTGCTCCGGCGGGTTCGGCATCACCGCCGACGGCGAGAAGCAGAAGATCACCAAGGTCACCGCCGGGAAGGCGTCCGCCGCCGCCGACGAGTCCACGGCGTTCACCGCCGTGGCCGACATGGACGGGGAGGGCACGGCCAAGTTCAACGTGGAGGTGGCGCGCAAGGGCGGCGTCGTCGCCACGTTCTACGCGATCAACTTCAGCGCGATGTCGAAGGGCGGGGAGTCCAAGGTCCCGGCCCCGGTGATCCAGGCGCAGGTCGCCAAGCTCAAGTAGTTCCTCTCACGCATCGGGGCCCTGCCGGCGGACGAACCCGGCAGGGCCCCGAGCCGTTTCCGCGCCGGCTACCGCAGCGGCCCCGTGACCGTCTCCACCGCCGCGACGAGCCGTCCGCCGCGCACGAAGGCGTCCGCCGCCGCGAGGTCGGGGGCGAGGAACCGGTCCGGGCCCGGGCCCTGGACGCCCGCAGCGCGCACCGCCTCGACGACCGCCCGCGTGGCCGGCGCGGGGGTGAGTCCCTCGCGCAGTTCGACGGCGCGGGTGGCGGCGTAGAGCTCGACGGCGATGACGCGCGCGAGGTTGTCGACGGCCGTGCGCAGCTTGCGGGCGGCCGACCAGCCCATGGAGACGTGGTCCTCCTGCATCGCGGAGGACGGGATCGAGTCGGCGGACGCCGGTACGGCGAGCCGCTTCATCTCGCTGACCAGCGCGGCCTGCGTGTACTGGGCGATCATCAGCCCGGAGTCGACGCCGGCGTCGTCGGCGAGGAACGGCGGCAGGCCGTGGCTGCGGTTCTTGTCCAGCAGCCGGTCGGTGCGGCGCTCGGCGATGGAGGCGAGGTCGGCGGCGGCGATGGCGAGGAAGTCGAGGACGTAGGCCACGGGCGCACCGTGGAAGTTGCCGTTGGACTCCACGCGCCCGTCCGGCAGCACGACGGGGTTGTCGACGGCCGAGGCGAGTTCCCGCTCGGCGACCAGGCGTGCGTGCGCCATGGTGTCGCGTCCGGCGCCGGCGACCTGGGGCGCGCAGCGCACGGAGTAGGCGTCCTGGACGCGGGGCGCGTCGTCCTGGTGGTGCCCGGTGAGTTCCGAACCCTTCAGCACGGCCAGCATGTTGGCGGCGCTGGCGCCCTGGCCCGGGTGCGGGCGGATGGCGTGCAGCTCGGGCGCGAGGACCTTGTCGGTGCCGAGCAGGGCCTCCAGGCTGAGCGCGGCGGTGACGTCGGCGGACTTGTAGAGGGTGTCCAGGTCGTCCAGGGCCATGATCAGCATGCCGAGCATGCCGTCGGTGCCGTTGAGGAGGGCGAGCCCCTCCTTCTCGCGCAGTTCGACGGGGGCGATGCCGTGCGCGGCGAGGAGTTCGCCGGCGGGGCGGACGACGCCGTCCGCGTCCTCGGCGTCCCCCTCGCCCATGAGCGTCAGGGCACAGTGCGAGAGCGGGGCGAGGTCGCCGGAGCAGCCGAGGGAGCCGTACTCGTGGACGACGGGGGTGATGCCGGCGTTCAGCAGGTCGGCCATGGCCTGCGCGACCTCGGGCCGTACGCCGGTGTGCCCGGAGCAGACGGTCTTGAGCCGCAGGAACATCAGGGCCCGCACCACCTCGCGCTCCACGCGCGGCCCCATGCCGGCGGCGTGCGAGCGGACGATGTTGCGCTGGAGCTGTGCGCGCAGCTCCTGGCTGATGTGCCGGGTGGCGAGGGCGCCGAAACCGGTGGAGACGCCGTAGACGGGCTCGGGCTTGGCCGCCAGGGCGTCCACGATCCCGCGCGCCGCGGCGAGGGCGGCGACCGCCTCCTCGGACAGCTCGACCCGCGCGCCGCCCCGCGCCACGGCGAGCACGTCGGACGCGGTGACGCCGGACGTCCCCACCACCACAGTATGCATATCCATATTCAGGAGCGTACGCAGTGAAGACGAAGATGTCACCAGGCGGTCGCCGCGCTCCTCGCCGCCGGTCGCAGCGACCGGCCACGGCGACCGGTCGCGTCACCGCCGGCGTCACGGCCGCCCGCGGAAGCTGCGGCGTTCGGCGGCCGGGCCGCGCGGCGGCTCGTCGGCGAGGCGCACGACGGGGTCGTCGGGTCCCTCCCGGCCCGCGACGACCGGACGGGAGGCCCGGACGGCCTTCGCCCGGTACTGGGCGGCGTCCGCGAGCCGGAACAGGCGGCGGGCGGAGCGCACGGGGCCGATCGGGTCGCCGGTGGAGGCGACGCCGCAGGCCACGCCCTCCCCCAGCTCCAGTTCGGCGGCCCGCCGGCACAGCTCGCCGGCGACCTTCACCATGTCGTCGGCGGACGGGCCGACCGCCAGCAGACAGAACTCGTCCCCGCCGAGCCGCGCGGCGATCGCTCCGGGCAGCATCGCCCCGCACAGCGACAGCACCGAGCCGAACCGTTCCAGCAGGCGGTCGCCGACGGCGTGCCCGAGGGTGTCGTTGACGCGCTTGAGCCCGTTGAGGTCGCAGACCGCGAGGCTGACGACCTCCCCGCCGGCCCGGTGCCGCTCGACGGCCTCCTCCAGCCGTACGTCGACCGCGCGGCGGTTGGCCAGACCGGTGAGGGCGTCGGTGAAGGCGAGCCGGCGGGCCTCCTCCAGCCGCTCGGTCTGCGCGATACCGGCGGCGACCACGGCGGCCAGGACGGTGGCGAAGTCGGCGTCCGCGCGCTCGAAGGCAGGGGCTCCGGCCGGCCGGGCCACGTACAGCTCGCCCCAGGCGAGGCCGTGCAGCACGATCGGCGCGACGACGCAGGAGCCCCGGCCCCGGCGGCGCAGGGCGGCCACCCGCTGGTGGCAGTACCCGGGCCGGCCGGCGGCGGCGCCCTCGGCCGTCTCCACCCAGGCGTTGGGCTCGCCGCCGGACACCCAGCGTTCGTGCAGGAACTCGGTGATCTCGGGGAACTGGTGCACCGGGTAGGCCTCGCCCTCCGGGAACTCCTCCTCGTCCGGGGCCAGCTCCCCCACGTTCACGAGGACGCGCAGCCGTCCGAGGTCCCGCTCCCACACCGACAGTGCGGCGAACCCGCCGGACAGCGCCCGGCACGCGCCGAGCGCCGCCGCCCGCCACGACTGCCTGGGCGACCGTGCGGCGGCCATCCCCTGAGCGAGCGCCACCACAGCCGCGAGCCGTCCGTCATCACCCATCACCCCAGGCTAGGGACATTCCCCACCAAACGCCGCGCTCAGCCCCGGTGGCCGGGGCCGGCCCGGCGGATCATGCCGCAGCCGGGGGCTCGGCGCCGACAAGCCGCCTTTGCATCCCTGCGGCTTGTCGGCGCCGGCCAGGCCCTACTCCCCCGGCCAGTGCGGCGTCCGCTTCTCGTTGAACGCCGCCACCCCCTCCGCGCGGTCACCGGAGAACGCCACCGCGCGCCACGCCGCGTCCTCGACCTCCAGTCCCGCCCGCAGGTCCAGCCCCTGCCCCAGCCGCAACGCCCGCTTGGCCGCCCGCAGCCCCACCGGCGAGTTCGCCGCGATCCGGGCCGCCAGCGCCAGCGCCTCCTCGCGGTCCCGCCCCGCCTCCACCAGGACGTCCACCAGCCCGAGCTCACTCGCCTCGGCCGCCTCGACCCGCCGCGCCGTGAAGATCATTTCGGCCGCCCGGGCCGCCCCCACCCGCCGGGGCAGCAACTGCGTCCCCCCGCCTCCCGGGATCACCCCGACCGACACCTCCGGCAGCCCCACCACAGCCGTACGGTCGGCCACGATCACGTCGCACGCCAACGCCAGCTCGAACCCGCCCCCCAGCGCGAACCCGTGCACCGCCGCGACCGTCGGCACCGGCAGCTCCAGCACCCCGGTGTATGCGCCCCGCGCCACCGGCCGCTGCCGTACGAGCTCCGCGTCGGTCAGCGAGTTCCGCTCCTTCAGGTCGGCCCCGACGCAGAAGGCCCGCTCGTGCATCGAGGTCACCACGACCACCCGTACGTCCCGGTCCCCGCCCAGCGCTGCGCAGGCCGCGCCGATGGACCGGGCCATCTCGCTCGACACTGCGTTCATGGCCTTCGGCCGGTCGAGGGCCAGCTCCGCGACATGCCCGTCCTCGTGCCGCCGCACCAGCACGAACTCCCCGAACCGTTCCTCGCTCATGACACCCTCCGGTTAACGCGGGTTAACAACTCCAGCTCGCCCGATCATCGCAGCCGCGCCCCGCCGGGGAAAGGGCCGGCCGCGTCCGACGCCGCCCGTCACCCCCTCTTGTCGACGGCCGGTTACCCGTTCGGGTGACATCCCGCCCGACTCTCCCCACACCACCCACGGGAGCGCATAACGTGCGTGCGCCACGGCGCATCGGGGGCGCACAGACGGGGGAGGCAACGCGATGGCGACGACACCGGTGAAGACGCACACCGAAACGTACGGAAGACCGCACGAACGGCGGACGGCGACCGGGGCCGGCACCGGCACCGGAACCGCGGACAGGACGGCGGAGCCGGTGGAGCACGTCCGCCTCTGGCCCCCGCGGGCCCGCGGCCGGCACCGCCGCCCCCGGCCCCGCAAGGTCCTGCTCGTCGCCGGCGGCCTCGCCCTCGCCGCCGGCGCGCTGAGCCTCGTACGGCTGACGCCCGACTCGCCCGTGCCCGGCATCGGCACGGCGGAGGCCGAACCGCGCCTGGAGCCCACCGCGGAGTCGACGGACGCGCCGTCCACGGCGACCCCGTCCGTCCCGGAGGCGCACCCGACGGCGCCCGCGCCCATGGGCGGCGGGCCGTCCGCGACGCCGGCCCCCGGCACGAGCCCCGCCGCCACCGGGTCCGCCGCCCCGGCCCTCACCCGGGGCGCCCCCTACGCGTCCTCGCGTCCGGCGACGACCCCGAGGCGCCCCGGACCGACCGGGTCCGCAGCGGACACCGCCCCGGAGACGCCGGGGACACCCGACGCGCCAGAGGCACAGGAGCCTGCGGAACGTCCGGAACCACCCCGGTCGACGGCCGCCCCGGTGCCGCCCGAGCCCGCACCCGCGCCCGGCACGGCGGCCCCCGTGCCGCAGCGGCCGGACCGCCCCGGGCTGTGCGTACCGGTCATCGGCCTCTGCGTGGACCCGCTCCTGGGCCGGTAGCCGCGCTCACCCCCCGACGGCGCGCCGGGTGAGCAGCCAGGGCTCGACCACGCCGAGCCCTCGCACCGGCCGCTGCCACATCGGCTGGAGGGCGAACCGGTAGGCGGGCGGCTCCTCGCCCTCCTTCTCGGCGGCCGCCGCCTCCTCGGCCGCCTGTGCCTCGGACGCGGGCGCGTCGCCGGTGCGGATCAGCTCCTCGGCGAAGGCGCTGTCGACCAGGACGGCGTCCCGCGGCGCTATCGACGTCAGCCGCGAGGCCAGGTTGACGGTCGTCCCGAACACATCGCCCATCCGGGTGGTCACCGTGCCGAACGCCATGCCGACCCGCAGCTCGGGCATCGTCTCGTCGTTGCTCATGGTCTCCACCAGCAGCAACGCGATGTCGGCGGCGGTGCCCGCGTCGTCGGCGGCGTACAGGACCTCGTCGCCGAGGGTCTTGATGAGCCGGCCGCCGCGAGCGGCCACCAGGTCGGCGGCGGTCGTCTCGAAGGCCTCGACGAGCTCGCCGAGTTCCTCCTCCTCCATGCGCCGCGTCAGCCGCGTGAACCCGACGAGGTCGGCGAAGCCGACGGCGAGCCGCCGGTCGACCATCTCCTCGTCGTCGGCGGCCTGCACGACCCGGCCCGCCGAGGCGGCGAGCTGGCGGCGCCAGACGTAGACGAGGAACTCCTCCAGCTCGGGCAGGAGCAGCTCGACGATGGGATACGTGACCTCGGTGCGGGTCATCCCCGGCTCGGGCGGCTCGGTGAGCCCCTCCAGGAAGGAGTCGATCTGCCACTCCGCCAGACGGGCGGTCGTCTGGCCCGTGGACCGCGCGACCTGCACCGCCATGGCCTCGCTCAACAGGCCCGCCTCCACGAGACCGGCGAGGCGGCGCAGGGCCAGGACGTCGGCCTCGGTGAGCGCCTTGGCCTGCCCTATGTCGGCGAAGCCCATCGCCCGCCAGAAACGGGACGCCAGCTCCATGGAGACACCGGCGCTGCGGGCCGCCTGGAACGGGGTGTAGCGGCGCTCCGCGCCCAGGATGAGCTGCTCCAGGCGCAGGGCGAGCGGGTCGTCGCCCGGCTCGGGGGCCAGGGGGTCCCCCCGCTCGGACGAGGCCGAGAGTGGAGGAGGGTCAACCCGGCCGTCCACGCCCTCGCCCTCGCCGGAGCCCGTGTCGTCGACGGTCACGCGTGCTGCCCTTCCGATCTACCGCGGTCAGGTATCGACCGGCCTCAACTCTACGGCAGCTGTGCGCTAGCTCACTCACTCCGTGGGGTTGGACCGATCCTTGAGTCGAGGCGCCTTTCTTTGTGTACGGGGTTGGTGCGGTCCTTGTTCGGCCACCGGGGTGGGGGATCTCTTGGTTGCCGGGTGCGGGCTGTGGGGGTTGATCGCGCAGTTCCCCGCGCCCCTTGGTGGGTGCAGTCACCCTGGACCCATCTCGCCCACGCGGCGGAGCCGCACGGCTCACAGCCCCGCGCCCCTTGGCCGGTCGCGCCCACGCGGCGGAGCCGCACGTGTCACAGCCCTGCGCCCCTTGGGCGGGTGCCGTCACCCTGCGGCCGGTCGCGCCCACAGGGCTGGTCTCACGCCGGCCTCAGGTGGACGATGTCTCCTGCTCCCACCGGTTCGCGGGTGCCTGTGTCCGTGGTGATCACCAGTCTGCCGTCGCCGTCGATCGCCGTCGCCTTGCCGGTGAGCTGGCGGTCGCCGGGGAGTTCCGCGCGGACCGTGCGGCCCAGCGTGGCGCAGCCCGCCGCGTACGCCTCCTGGAGGCCGCTGACGGCCGGGTCGCCGTCGGCCGCGCGCCAGCGGGTGTACCAGTCCTCCAGGGTGCGCAGCACGGACCGCAGCAGGGTGTCGCGGTCGGTGCTCACCGCGTCGGCGAGGACCAGGGAGCCCGCCTGCGGCACGGGCAGTTCACCGGACCGGAGCGTGACGTTGATCCCCACGCCGACGACGACGCCGTCCTCGCCCGCGCGCTCGGCGAGGATGCCGCCGGCCTTGCGTTCCTCGCCGCCGACGGTCACCAGCAGGTCGTTCGGCCACTTGAGTGCCGTGTCCACGCCGGCCGCGCGGGAGAGTCCGGAGGCGACCGCGACGCCCGTCAGCAGGGGCAGCCAGCCCCAGCGGCCGACCGGGATCTGCGCGGGGCGCAGCAGGACGGAGAAGAAGAGGCCCGAGCGGGGCGGCGCGGACCACTGGCGGTCCAGGCGGCCGCGGCCCGCGGTCTGCTCCTCGGCGACGAGCACGCTCCCCTCGTCCGCCTTCCCGGCGGCTGCGAGCGCGACGAGGTCGGAGTTGGTGGAGCCGGTGCGCGGCACCACGTCCACCGCGGTCCACAGGCCCCCCTCCCGGACGAGCCCGCGCCGCAGCGCGGCGGCGTTGAGCGGCGGGCGGTCGAGGTCGGACCAGCGGCTGGCGTCTGCTGCATCTCGCGGCGTCATGCAAGCCACCCTAGGTGTGTGAAACGCCGCACTGCCGATCGGTTGACCCAGCACTACTCTACGGATGAGTAACCGTCCCCCCTTTTGAGCAGGCAGGGAGCCGCATCCCGATGTCCGAGCCGGAAGAGCGCCAAGAGATCCACGGGAACCCGGGGATCGACATCCACACGACCGCGGGCAAGCTCGCCGACCTGCAGCGCCGCGTCCAGGAAGCGACGCACGCCGGCTCCGAGCGCGCCGTCGAGAAGCAGCATGCCAAGGGCAAGCTGACGGCCCGTGAGCGCATCGAACTCCTCCTGGACGAGGGGTCGTTCGTCGAGCTGGACGAGTTCGCCCGGCACCGCTCCACCAACTTCGGGCTGGATCAGAACCGCCCCTACGGGGACGGCGTCGTCACCGGTTACGGAACCGTCGACGGCCGCCCGGTGGCCGTGTTCTCCCAGGACTTCACCGTCTTCGGCGGCGCCCTGGGCGAGGTCTACGGCCAGAAGATCGTCAAGGTGATGGACTTCGCGCTGAAGACCGGCTGCCCGGTCATCGGCATCAACGACTCCGGCGGCGCCCGCATCCAGGAGGGCGTGGCCTCGCTCGGCGCGTACGGCGAGATCTTCCGCCGCAACACCCACGCGAGCGGCGTCATCCCGCAGATCAGCCTGGTCGTCGGGCCGTGCGCGGGCGGCGCGGTGTACTCGCCCGCGATCACCGACTTCACGGTGATGGTCGACCAGACCTCGCACATGTTCATCACCGGGCCGGACGTCATCAAGACGGTCACCGGCGAGGACGTCGGCTTCGAGGAGCTGGGCGGCGCCCGCACCCACAACTCCACGTCGGGCGTGGCCCATCACATGGCGGGCGACGAGAAGGACGCCGTCGAGTACGTCAAGCAGCTGCTGTCGTACCTGCCGTCGAACAACCTCAGCGAGGCCCCGGCGTTCCCGGAGGAGGCGGACCTCTCCGTCAACGACGAGGACCTGGAGCTGGATTCGCTGGTCCCGGACAGCGCCAACCAGCCGTACGACATGCACACGGTGATCGAACACGTCCTGGACGACGCCGAGTTCTTCGAGACGCAGCCGCTGTTCGCGCCGAACATCCTCACCGGTTTCGGGCGGGTGGAGGGCCATCCGGTCGGCATCGTCGCCAACCAGCCGATGCAGTTCGCGGGTTGCCTGGACATCAAGGCGAGCGAGAAGGCCGCGCGTTTCGTGCGCACCTGTGACGCCTTCAACGTCCCGGTGCTCACCTTCGTCGACGTGCCGGGCTTCCTGCCGGGCGTCGACCAGGAGCACGACGGCATCATCCGCCGCGGCGCCAAGCTGATCTACGCGTACGCGGAGGCGACCGTCCCGCTGATCACCGTCATCACCCGCAAGGCCTTCGGCGGGGCGTACGACGTCATGGGCTCCAAGCACCTCGGCGCCGACCTCAACCTGGCCTGGCCGACCGCCCAGATCGCCGTGATGGGCGCGCAGGGCGCGGTCAACATCCTGCACCGCCGCACCATCGCGGAGGCGGAGGCCGCCGGGGACGGCGACGCGACGCGGGCCCGGCTGATCCAGGAGTACGAGGACGCCCTCCTCAACCCCTATGTCGCCGCCGAACGCGGATACATCGACGCGGTGATCATGCCGTCGGACACCCGCCGGCACGTCGTGCGCGGGCTGCGTCAACTGCGTACCAAGCGGGAATCCCTGCCTCCGAAGAAGCACGGCAACATCCCCCTGTAAGGAGCCGCTGTGATCAAGGTCGTTCGAGGCAATCCGACCCCGGAGGAGCTGGCCGCCGCCCTGGCGGTGGTCCGCGCCCGCGCCGCGGCGGCAGCGGCCGAGCCGTCCGGCGCGGACCTCGCCCCCAGGGACGCGTGGTCCGACCCGTCCCGGATAGCGGCCCGTCGGGTCCCGCAACCGGGCCAGGCGTCCTGGGCCCGCACGTACTGGCCGAGCTGAGAGCAGATTTTTCAGGGGCGCGGGGACCGCGCACGGGAGGGTCCGCGGGGCGCCGATTTGAGTACCCGTACTCAGGCACCCTCCACTGGCCGAGCCCCACGCTAGTGGAATGCTGTGGTCCGATCCGAAGAACGAGCCGCCCGACGAACTCCGCGCCATGCAGGAGACGCTGAGGCGGCTCGGTCTCTTCCTCGCGGTGGCCATGCTGGTGGCGCTGCTGGTGCTGGCCCTCGGGTGAGGCGGCCGAGGGCCCGGCGCCGGCCGATACGCTTGACCGCATGACCGATCAGCCGCGCCGCCTCGTCCTCGCCTCCCAGTCCCCCGCCCGGCTGGGCCTGCTGCGGCAGGCGGGACTCGCTCCCGAGGTGATCGTGAGCGGGGTGGACGAGGACGCCGTCACCGCCCCCACCCCGGCCGAGCTGGCGCTCGCCCTGGCCGAGGCGAAGGCCTCCGTGGTGGCCGCGAAGCCCGAGGTCAAGGGCGCGCTGGTGATCGGCTGCGACTCGGTCCTCGACCTGGACGGCCAGGCGCTGGGCAAGCCGGCGGACGCCGAGGAGGCCACCGCCCGCTGGAAGGCGATGCGCGGCCGCGCGGGCACGCTCCAGACCGGTCACTGCGTCTACGACACCGCCGCCGAACGCTACACCTCGGCCGTGGCCTCCACGGTCGTCCACTTCGGCGAGCCGACGGACGAGGAGATCGCCGCCTACGTCGCCTCGGGCGAGCCGCTGCACGTCGCCGGCGCCTTCACCCTCGACGGCCGCTCGGCGCCCTTCATCAACGGCATCGACGGCGACCACGGCAATGTGATCGGCATCAGCCTGCCCCTCGTCCGGCGACTGCTGGCCGAGCTGGGCGTGGGCATCACGGAGCTGTGGTCACCAGCGCGGTGACCGCAGGGCCGCCGCCGGAGGGGCCGGTACCCGAGAGGCCTTGCCCCGGGCGACCGGCGCCCTTGGGTCCGTCATCCGGCGAACCGACGTTCGACGGACCGTGCCCGGACGGAGGGACGTCCGTCGGGCCGTCCCCCGGCGGGCCGGCGTCCGAGGGTGCGGTGGGCGCCGGTTCGGCGGCGGACGGGCCCTCCTGGCGGTCGTAGCCCATCAGGAGCAGGACGATCAGCCCGAGCACGACCATCATCAAGGCGAACGCCGACCGGCCCACCAGGCCCCAGCTGAAGGCGCCCAGCAGGCCGTGCACCACGGCGGCGCTGATCAGCAGGATGCGGCCGAGGCCGGCCGGCGGGCGGTCGCGGACCAGCACCAGCAGGGCGACCACCCCGCACAGGACGAAGTACAGGCCGAAGACGATCCCGCCGATCTTCGACGAGGTCGACATCACGTCAGGGTCCAGCCCCGCGAGGGACATGTGCTGACGGTCGACGACGATGCCGAGGAACCAGTTCAGGGCCGCCACGCCGAGCGCCTCGGCGAACAGCACCAGCGTCACCACCGCAGCCACCGGCCTGCGCACCACCGACCCCACCCACTTTCGACCCGGCCCCGAGCGGGGCCCTCGTTACTCCAAGTACGTGCGTTCGTGACATCGCGAACGCTACTAACGGGTAAACCGCGGGACAAGGGTTCCGCGGGCGGCAAAGAATCGTTGGGCCATTCGTAGGGACTCCACAAAGAAACGGAGTGGGCCGCAGCACGTGCTCACAGAGACCTTGGCCACAATGGAGGGCTAGGGTTTCCGGGAGGAGTGCTGCGTACGGCGGTACTACAAGGGATTTCGCGGTCGAGTGAGCCTCGCATCACGCTCCGTGTGGGCAAGCTCACCTCTGGGGACGGGTCGAAGAGGCGTGTCGGCTGTCCCTAAACTCGGCTTGTTTCAAGGAGGGAGCCTCAATCGTGCGCAAGGTGCTCATCGCCAACCGTGGCGAAATCGCAGTCCGCGTGGCCCGGGCGTGCCGGGATGCCGGTATCGCGAGCGTGGCCGTCTACGCGGACCCGGACCGGGACGCTCTGCATGTCCGCGCCGCGGA
>NZ_JBIURQ010000018.1:0-49088 GCF_044740925.1 Streptomyces sp. NPDC088254
TGCGGTGAAGATTCGACACCTCCACCACACACGGGGGCCTTCGCCACGATCAAGACCGACCCGCGTTAACAACGCTCGTGATCAATACACCTAGAGCCAGCCGGCGAACTCCAGCAGCAGTTCGGCGTCCCTGGGCCGCCCCACCCTGAGGGCGCGCACGCCGGACTCGACCGCCCGGAACAGGGTCCAGCCCCGCACCCGCTCCTGGTCCAGGTCCAGCGAGTCCGCAAGCTTGCGCACCCGCCGGCGCGTGGTCGACGCCCCGGACGACGAGGCGATCAGATCCTCCACCCGGTCCCGCACCAGCCGGGCCAGGTCGAAGGCGCACTCGCCCACCACCGGATCGGGGCCCACGGCCAGCCACGGCATCCGCTCACCCGCCAGCACCTTGCTCTGCCGGAACGTCCCGTGCAGCAGCCGGTGTTCGGGCGGCGCGGCCAGCAACTCCGCACGCGCCGTGAGCGCCGCGTCCACCAGCGCACTCGCCTCGGGGCCGGCCGCGGTGCCGCGCATCGCCTCCGCCTGTCGCCCGGTCCGCTCGGCGACGGTCTCGAACGACTCCCCGGCCGGCGGCTCCACCCACAGCCGTCTGAGCGTTCCCGCCGCCTCCAGCAGCGCCTTCGCCTCCGGCAGCGACCGCACCGACACATCGGGATGCAGCCGCTCCAGCACCAGCACTCCTTCGTCGGCCGGCCCCTCCTTCAGCTGTACGGCGCCCAGCCCGCCCCAGTGCGCGAGCGCGGCCCGCTCGGCCTCGGGCCGGAACCGCGGCGGGGCCAGCTTCAGCACCGCCGGCGTGCCGTCCGCGTACCGCACCAGCACCACGAGGCTGCTGCGCCCGCCCGGCACCTGCACCCGCTCCACGGTCAACTCGCGTAGAGCGGCGGCCTGTCGGGCCGCTTCGGGCAGCCCCGCCAGCCACTCGTCGCCGTCCGGCGCCGTCTCACCGAGCGCCCTGACCAGACGCGGCGGCGGTTCGAAAGTCATGCGCGAGCCGTCCCTTCGTGGTCGTGCTGCTGGATCCGGTGGTGCTTCGTGCTTCGTGCGTGCTCAGTGGTACTCGATGCTCAGCGGTGCGGGGCCGCCGGTCCGCTTCTGCCCGGCTCCGGCCGCCCGGCCGGCGTCCGCCGTCATCGAGCGGGCGCCGGCGTGGCCGAGGCTCCGGCACCCGTGGCGGCCGGATCCGGGGCCGGGCCGGCCCGCTCCGCCAGACCAGGGAAGGCTACGCTCCCCCCGCGCCAGCGAACCGCCCGGACCGCCGCCTCCCGCAGGACCCCGGCCGCCTCACGGCGCCGAGCGCCCCCGGCCGCCCGCACCAGGTCCGAGTAGACCCCGGCGACGCGCTCCTCCAGCTCCACGGCGAGCCGCACCGCCGCCGCGGAGTCCGGCACCGCGAACGGCAGCGCGTACGCCGCGCTCGCCGCCACCGGCACACCGCCAAGGTCGCGGACCTGACGCATCAGAGCGTCCCGGCGCGCCCGGTGCGCGTCATACGCCGCACGGGCCTCCGCGCGCCGCTGCTCGCCGATCCGCCCGCCGACGACCCCGTACCCGTACACCGCCGCGTGCTCGGCGGCCAGCGCGGCCTGCAGGGCCGTCATCTCGGCTGCCCGGACGGTGTCCTCCGTGCCCTGTGAGCCGCTCATCGGGTCCCCTCCGTCAGCAGATACGCGTGCGCCGCCCCGGCCGCCGCCACCGAGGCCACCAGCCGGGCCAGTTCGCCCGGCAGGCCAGCCAGGGCCGCGACCCGGCTGTCGGCCAGCGTCCGTTCGGCGGCGGCCAGCGCGGCGAGGGCGTCCTTCTCGTTCGCCGGAACGGCCGCCGCGGAGGCGGGCGGTGCGGAACGGCCGGCGGCGGCCGCCCCGGAAGCGGATGCCCCCGAAGGGGAAGCCGAAGCAGCCCCGGAGGGCGCCGCCCCCGAAGGAGAGGCCGAAGCAGCCCCGGAAGACGCCGCCCCCGAAGGCGTAGGTCCCGAAGCCCCCGTCGCGCCGCCCCCGAGCGCCTCCGTGTGCCGCACCACCTCCGCCCGGAGCGGCGTCAACCGCTCCGCCAGCCTCGGGTGCGCGGCGAGGACGGCGTCGTACCGCGCCGCCAGCGCCGCGCTGTCCCGGGCCGCACGCGCGCGTTCCCGCTCCGCCGCCGAAGGGCTGCCGCCCGGGCCCTCCTCACCGGAGTCCCCGGGCCCCGAGCAGCTCATCAGCAGGGCGGTCCCGGCGGCGGTGGCCAGCAGGGCTCTTCTGCGCGGCCCGGACAGGGTGCGCGGCGGCGGAGGGAACGGCACGGCAGACGTCCTCGGGGAACTCGAAGGGAACACCGATCAGGGCCCGCACACGCGCGGCACACCCGTGATCACCGTACCCGCGCCCCCGCCCCCCGCCGGTCACCGGCACCGCCCGGTGGACGGCAACACCCCCCGCGACCCGATACCCTTTGATCAGACACGCGACCCATCCCACAACAGCACACGCGGCCGAGGAGTCACCCGGATGAGCACCACCCAGAGCGAGAGGCTGCGAGAACTGCTGGAACCCCTCGTCGCCTCCCAGGGCCTGGACCTCGAAGAGATCGCCGTTGACTCCGTCGGACGCAAGCGGGTGCTGCGCGTCGTCGTCGACTCCGACACCGGAGCGGACCTGGACCGGATCGCCGATGTGAGCCGCGCGCTCTCGGCGAAGCTCGACGAGACCGACGCGATGGGCGAGGGCGAGTACACCCTCGAGGTCGGCACCCCCGGCGCGGAGCGTTCCCTCACCGAGCACCGCCACTACGTGCGTGCCACCGACCGCCTGGTGAAGTTCCAGCTGCGCGAGGACGGCGAACTCGTCGCCCGCATCCTCGCCGTGGACGACGAAGGCGTCGACGTCGAGGTTCCCGGAGTCAAGGGCCGCAAGCCCACCGCCCGCCGGATCGCGTTCACGGACATCGACAAGGCGCGCGTGCAGGTCGAGTTCAGCCGCAAGGACAAGCAAGACGCGCAGGACGCGAAGGACATGAAGGAAGAGGAGGAGGCGTAGCCGTGGACATCGACATGAGCGCCCTGCGGGGCTTGGTCAGGGAGAAGGAGATCTCCTTCGACCTGCTGGTCGAAGCGATCGAGTCGGCCCTCCTCATCGCCTACCACCGCACCGAGGGAAGCCGCCGTCACGCGCGCGTGGAGCTCGACCGGCAGACCGGTCACGTGACCGTGTGGGCGAAGGAGGACCCCGACGACCTCGAGGAGGGGCAGGAGCCCCGCGAGTTCGACGACACGCCGTCCGGCTTCGGCCGTATCGCCGCCACCACGGCCAAGCAGGTGATCCTGCAGCGCCTGCGCGACGCCGAGGACGACGCGACGCTCGGCGAGTACGCCGGCCGCGAGGGCGACATCGTCACCGGTGTGGTCCAGCAGGGCCGCGACCCGAAGAACGTGCTCGTGGACATCGGCAAGCTGGAGGCCATCCTGCCGGTGCAGGAGCAGGTCCCCGGCGAGACCTACCAGCACGGCATGCGCCTGAGGTCGTACGTCGTCCGGGTGGCCAAGGGCGTGCGCGGCCCGTCCGTGACGCTCTCGCGGACGCACCCCAACCTGGTGAAGAAGCTGTTCGCGCTGGAGGTGCCGGAGATCGCCGACGGGTCCGTCGAGATCGCCGCCATCGCACGTGAGGCCGGTCACCGTACGAAGATCGCGGTCCGTTCCACCCGTTCGGGTCTGAACGCCAAGGGCGCCTGCATCGGCCCCATGGGCGGTCGTGTGCGCAATGTCATGGGCGAGCTGAACGGTGAGAAGATCGACATCGTCGACTGGTCGGACGACCCGGCCGAGATGGTGGCGAACGCGCTGTCACCCGCCCGGGTGTCCAAGGTGGAGGTCGTCGACATGGCGGCCCGCTCCGCGCGCGTGACCGTGCCGGACTACCAGCTGTCGCTGGCTATCGGCAAGGAAGGGCAGAACGCCCGGCTCGCCGCCCGGCTGACCGGCTGGCGGATCGACATCCGGCCCGACACCGAGCAGGCCGGGGAATAGATCCAGGCCTCGGCACGCTCAGATCACGTCAGTTATACGCGCGGCAACTGTTCGAATCCTGCCCCGAAGGGATGAGGGCGCCGCGGGGAGGTAGACTTAACTGTGTCTGGCCGGACGCACGACCGATCATGCCCTGAACGCACCTGTGTGGGGTGTCGGGAGCGGACGGCCAAGACGGAGCTGCTGCGCATCGTGGCGGTCGAGGACGCCTGCGTCCCCGATCCTCGCGGTACGCTGCCCGGCCGGGGTGCGTACGTGCATCCCGCCTCGGTCTGTCTCGACCAGGCGGTACGCCGCCGGGCGTTCACGAGGGCGTTGCGTGCCCCGGGAGCGCTCGACACAAAGGCGTTGCGCCGGTACGTCGAGCAGACGACAGTTGCCGATCAGGCAACACCGTAAGGAAGCGTTGCGTGGAACCCCCGCGCGGCCCAGGTACCCCGCGAGTTGGAAGTAGGTCGAGATTGCGATGAGCACTCGATGAGCACGCGATGAGTACGCCCATGAAGTAGCGACGGTCCGGCCGCAACCCGGACCTAAAAGGAGCGAAGTGGCTAAGGTCCGGGTATACGAACTCGCCAAGGAGTTCGGCGTGGAGAGCAAGGTCGTCATGGCCAAGCTCCAAGAACTCGGTGAATTCGTCCGTTCGGCGTCTTCGACCATCGAAGCGCCCGTGGTACGCAAACTGACTGACGCCTTCCAGGGCGGCGGCAGCGGCAAGTCCGCCAAGCCCGCCCCGCGCAAGGCCGCCCCCAGGCCCGCGGCGCCCTCCCCGGCGCAGGCGGCCCGTCCGGGCCCGGCCGCACCCCGGCCGGCTGCCCCCAAGCCCCCGACGGCTCAGCCGCCCGCGGCTCCGGCCGCCTCGTCGGCGCCGTCCGCCCCGTCGGGCCCCGCGCCGACGACCCCCGGCCCGCGTCCGGGCCCGCGGCCCGCGCCGCGTCCGGCCCCGGCTGCCCCGGAGTTCACCGCTCCGCCGTCGGCCCCGGCCGCCCCGAAGCCGGCCGCCCAGGGTCCGCGCCCCGGCGCGCCCAAGCCCGGCGGCCGTCCCGCGCCCGGTCAGGGTCAGCAGGGCGGTCAGGGCCAGCGCCCGGCCGCGCAGGGTCAGCGTCCCGGCGGCGGCTCGCCGCGTCCGGGCGCCCGTCCGGCCGGTCCCCGTCCGGGCAACAACCCCTTCACCTCCGGCGGCAACGCCGGCATGGCCCGTCCGCAGTCGCCCCGTCCGCAGGGCGGCCCCGGCGGTCCGCGTCCCGGCGCTCCCGGTGCCGGCCCCCGTCCGCAGGCGCCCGGCGCCCAGGGCGGCGGTCCGCGTCCGCAGGCTCCCGGCGGTCCCCGTCCGTCCCCGGCCGGCATGCCGCGTCCGCAGGGCGGCGCGGGCGGTCCGCGTCCCGGCGGCCCGCGTCCCAACCCGGGCATGATGCCGCAGCGTCCCGCTGCCGGCCCCCGTCCCGGCGGCGGCCCCGGCGGCCGCGGTCCCGGCGGCGGCGGTCGTCCGGGCGGCGGCGGTCGTCCCGGTGGCGGCGGCGGCTTCGCCGGCCGTCCCGGCGGCGGTGGCGGCGGCTTCGCCGGCCGTCCCGGCGGTCCCGGCGGCGGTGGCGGCGGCTTCGCCGGCCGTCCCGGCGGTCCCGGCGGTGGCGGCGGTGGCCGTCCCGGCTTCGGCGGCCGTCCCGGCGGTCCCGGTGGCCGTGGTGGCACGCAGGGCGCCTTCGGCCGTCCCGGCGGTCCCGCGCGTCGCGGTCGCAAGTCGAAGCGGCAGAGGCGCCAGGAGTACGAGGCCATGCAGGCCCCGTCGGTCGGCGGCGTGATGCTGCCTCGCGGCAACGGCGAGACCATTCGCCTGTCGCGCGGTGCGTCGCTCACCGACTTCGCCGAGAAGATCAACGCCAACCCGGCGTCGCTCGTCGCGGTGATGATGAACCTCGGCGAGATGGTCACGGCCACGCAGTCCGTCTCCGACGAGACGCTGCAGCTCCTCGCGGGCGAGATGAACTACGAGGTTCAGATCGTCAGCCCCGAGGAGGAGGACCGCGAGCTGCTCGAGTCCTTCGACATCGAGTTCGGCGAGGACGAGGGCGACGAGGAGGACCTGATGGTCCGCCCGCCGGTCGTCACCGTCATGGGTCACGTCGACCACGGCAAGACCCGGCTCCTCGACGCCATCCGCAAGACGAACGTCATCGCGGGCGAGGCCGGCGGCATCACCCAGCACATCGGTGCCTACCAGGTCTCGACCCAGGTCAACGACGAGGACCGCGCGATCACCTTCATCGACACCCCGGGTCACGAGGCGTTCACCGCCATGCGTGCCCGTGGTGCCCGGTCGACGGACATCGCGATCCTGGTCGTCGCGGCCAACGACGGCGTCATGCCGCAGACGGTCGAGGCGCTCAACCACGCCAAGGCGGCCGACGTCCCGATCGTCGTCGCGGTCAACAAGATCGACGTCGAGGGCGCCGACCCGACCAAGGTGCGCGGTCAGCTGACCGAGTACGGCCTGGTGGCCGAGGAGTACGGCGGCGACACCATGTTCGTCGACATCTCCGCCAAGCAGGGTCTGCACATCGACTCGCTGCTGGAGGCCGTGGTCCTCACCGCGGACGCCTCGCTCGACCTGCGGGCCAACCCGAACCAGGACGCGCAGGGCATCTCCATCGAGTCCCGTCTCGACCGCGGCCGCGGCGCCGTGGCGACGGTCCTCGTCCAGCGAGGCACCCTGCGGGTCGGCGACACGATGGTCGTGGGCGACGCCTACGGCCGAGTGCGCGCCATGCTCGACGACAACGGCAACAACGTGGCCGAAGCCGGCCCGTCGACGCCGGTCCAGGTCCTCGGCCTGACCAACGTCCCGGGCGCGGGCGACAACTTCCTCGTCGTCGACGAGGACCGCACCGCCCGCCAGATCGCCGAGAAGCGCGCGGCCCGCGAGCGCAACGCGGCCTTCGCCAAGCGCACGCGCAGGTTCTCCCTGGAGAACCTGGACGCCGCGCTGAAGGCCGGCGAGGTCCAGCAGCTGAACCTGATCATCAAGGGTGACGCTTCCGGATCCGTCGAGGCGCTCGAGTCCTCGCTGCTCCAGCTGGACGTCGGCGAAGAGGTCGACATCCGCGTCCTGCACCGCGGCGTCGGTGCGGTCACGGAGTCCGACATCGACCTGGCGATGGGCTCGGACGCCATCGTGATCGGCTTCAACGTGCGCGCGGCCGGCCGTGCGCAGCAGATGGCCGAGCGCGAGGGCGTGGACGTCCGCTACTACTCGGTCATCTACCAGGCGATCGAGGAGATCGAGGCGGCCCTGAAGGGCATGCTGAAGCCGGAGTACGAGGAGCACGAGCTCGGTACGGCGGAGATCCGCGAGGTCTTCAAGTCGTCCAAGCTGGGCAACATCGCCGGTGTCCTCATCCGCTCGGGCGAGGTCAAGCGCAACACCAAGGCGCGCCTCATCCGTGACGGCAAGGTCGTCGCGGAGAACCTCAACATCGAGGGACTGCGTCGCTTCAAGGACGACGTCACCGAGATCCGCGAAGGGTTCGAGGGCGGTATCAACCTCGGCAACTTCAACGACATCAAGGTCGACGACGTCATCGCGACGTACGAGATGCGGGAGAAGCCGCGGGTGTGACGCCCACGGCGCAAGCTGCTGGCCGACGGGACCACGGTCCCGTCGGCCAGTGGCCCGTTATGGGCAGTGCCGCGGCCCACGCCCTGGGGCGGCCCCGCCGGAAACTCTGTCGAGCCTCCGGCGGGTACGCGGTACCGTTCTTGATGCCCCTGCTCCATGGAGGGCAGGGCCATCTATCCCGCGCCGGCGGGTGAACCGGCTGTACACATGTACGTGGGGACTCTGTCCTTCGACCTGCTCCTCGGCGACGTCCGGTCGCTGAAGGAGAAGCGCTCCGTCGTCCGCCCGATCGTCGCCGAGCTCCAGCGCAAGTACGCGGTGAGCGCGGCCGAGGTGGACCACCAGGACCTGCACCGCCGGGCCGTCGTCGGCCTGGCCGTGGTGTCCGGCGACGCGGAGCACCTGACCGACGTACTGGACCGTTGCGAACGGCTGGTCGCCGGCCGCCCCGAAGTGGAGCTGCTGTCGGTCAGACGCCGCTTCCACGGGGAAGACGACTGACCGGACACGGACCACACAACGCAAGCAGAAGAACAAGAACGGGAGACGGACCAGTGGCCGACAACGCGCGCGCCAAGAGGCTGGCGGACCTCATCCGAGAGGTGGTGGCCCAGAAGCTGCAGCGCGGGATCAAGGACCCGCGGCTCGGTTCCCACGTCACCATCACGGACACCCGCGTCACGGGTGACCTCAGGGAGGCGACCGTCTTCTACACCGTGTACGGGGACGACGAGGAGCGGAAGGCCGCGGCCGCCGGACTGGAGAGCGCCAAGGGCATCCTGCGCTCCGAGGTGGGCCGCGCCGCCGGCGTGAAGTTCACCCCGACGCTCGCCTTCGTCGCCGACGCCCTCCCGGACAACGCCCGCACCATCGAGGACCTCCTCGACAAGGCGCGCCAGTCCGACGAGAAGGTGCGCGAGGCGTCCGCGGGCGCCGCGTACGCCGCCGGCGCCGACCCGTACCGCAAGCCCGATGAGGACGAGACGGACGACGCCGCCGAATGAACCGCAAGCACAACGCGCCCGACGGCCTCGTCATCGTCGACAAGCCGTCGGGCTTCACTTCGCACGACGTCGTGGCCAAGATGCGCGGGATCGCGGGGACCCGCCGCGTCGGCCACGCCGGCACGCTCGACCCGATGGCGACGGGCGTGCTCGTCCTCGGCGTGGAGAAAGCGACCAAACTCCTCGGGCACCTCGCCCTCACCGAGAAGGAGTACCTGGGAACCGTCCGGCTGGGCCAGAACACCGTGACGGACGACGCCGAGGGGGAGATCACCTCCGCCACCGACGCCTCCCGGGTCACCCGGGACGCGATCGACGCCGGCGTCGCCAAGCTGACCGGCGACATCATGCAGGTCCCGTCCAAGGTCAGCGCCATCAAGATCAACGGCGTGCGCTCGTACAAGCGGGCCCGTGAGGGCGAGGAGTTCGAGATCCCCGCCCGCCCGGTGACCGTCTCGTCGTTCACCGTCTACGACGTCCGGGAGGCCGTCGCCGAGGACGGCACCCCCGTCATGGACCTGATCGTCTCGGTGGTCTGCTCCTCCGGCACCTACATCCGCGCCCTCGCCCGCGACCTGGGCGCCGACCTCGGCGTCGGCGGCCACCTCACCGCGCTGCGCCGCACCCGCGTCGGCCCCTACGGCCTGGACTCCGCGCGCACCCTCGACCAGCTCCAGGAGGAGCTGACCGTGATGCCGATCGCCCAGGCCGCCGCGGCCGCGTTCCCCCGCTGGGACGTCGACGCCCGACGGGCCCGGCTGCTCATGAACGGCGTCCGGCTGGAGATGCCCGAGGAGTACGCCGGTGTCGGCGCCGTGGCCGTCTTCGACCCGGAGGGCCGTTTCCTCGCCCTGGTGGAGGAACAGAAGGGCAAGGCCAAGAGCCTGGCCGTCCTCGGCTGACCCTCCGGCCGGACCGCCCGTGGAGCGGCGGCACACGGGGCCTGCTGTGCCGCCGCTCCACGGTCCCCCCTCGGTTCCCCCCTCCCTAGGCTGTGTCCGACGGGACACGTTCATTCACCCGTCCGGCAGGCGCTCGGAGTCAACCCGGGGGGCGCAAGGGGGCGCGTTCGCCTCGCGCGCTGGTCCTGCCGATCTTTCCGGGCCTACCGTTCGGGCTGCAGAGCGGCAGAGCTCTGCGGACGGCACACGGCAGACAGCAGCGGAAGCGGACGGGCGCAGGGGTACGACGATGAAGGAACGGCGCCCGCGCCCTGACGCGACCGCGCACCCGGACGACACCGGAGAATCGGGTGTCGCCTCCGGTTCGGGTGGTGTCGCCCCTCGGTCGGGTGCCTCCTCGCGTTCGGGTGTTTCCTCCCGCCCCGGCGACCATCCCTTCCTTCCCCCCGACCGCTCCCTCGTCCGCTTCCGCGACCCCCTGGGCCGGCCGCGCGGCGTCGGGTTCCTCGCCGACCATCACGGCACGGTGCTCACCGGCCACGAGGTCGTCGACGGCATGACGCCTCTCGTCGTGGAGGACGTCGACGGACGCGGCCACGCGGTGCACCCCGACGCGGTGACCGCGCTGCCGGAGCTCGGCCTGGCGCTCGTGCACACCGAGGGGCTCGACGGCGAGCCGCTGCCGCTCACCGTCCGCGACCACGTCGAGGCGGGTGCCTACGTCCGGCTGACCGCCGGCTGCTGGCGTGAGGCACGCGTGCTGGCCCTGGCCCCCGCGACCTACATGGCCCCGCACAGCTCCCATCTCCTCCACGGCGCACTGGAGTTGGCTATCGGCACGGCCGGCCGGGACGCGCTGCGGCGCGGCGGCGGCGCGGCGGGCGGCCCGGTGCTCGACGCCGCGACCGGCGCCGTCGTGGCCGTCCTGGGCACCTCCCTCAGCACCGGCCACCGCGAGGCCGGCTTCGCAGTCCCGCTCCGCCCCGCCCCCTCCGACGGCCCCCTCGCCGACCTGCTCGCCCGCAACGCGGCGACGGTCCCGGCCTACGGCGCCGACCTCAACCCCGCGGCCCTGCTGGAGCTGACGGCCACCTCGGTCGGCTCCGACTTCCGCACAGCGGTCCCACCGGTCGAACGCCCCGTGATCGCAAGGGAGTTCGCCGACTTCACCGAGGGCCCGGCGGCCGTGCTCGCCCTCGTCGGAGCGCCGGGCAGCGGCCGTACGACCGAACTCGCGGCGCTCGCCGCCCGTCGCGCCCGGGACCCCCGGCCGGCGCCCACCCTGTGGTTGCGCGGCGCCGACCTCAGGGGGGAGGACGCGTCGATCGCGGATGCGGCCCGGCGGGCGCTGACCCGCGCGGCCCGTATCGTGACCGCCTCCCGGCCGGTCCAGGGCGACCCCGGCGAGCTCACCCCGGAGCGACTCGCCCAGCTCGCACGAAGTGCCGGCCGCCCCCTGCTGCTGCTCCTCGACGGACCCGAGGAGATGCCCCCGGCCCCGGCGGACCGCCTGCGGGAGTGGGCCGACGGAACGGCCGGGTGGCTGCGGGAGACCGGGGCGCGGCTGGTGGTGGCGTGCCGCGCCGAGTACTGGGAGGAGGCCGGGGCCCGCTACCCCGCGGAGCTGCTGCACGGCCGTACGGCCCCGGCGCTGCCCCCGTGCGTCCTCCTCGGCGATCTCACCCCGTCCGAGGCGCGCGAGGCCCGCGCCCGCTACGGCGTCCCGGACGCCGAGCTCACCGACGCCGACGCCCGCCACCCCCTCACGCTGCGCCTCTACGCCGAGGTCCGCGCCGCCCTGCCCGAGGCCCCCGGCGCCCCCGTGGACCGCGATGCCGTGCTCGCCGCCCACCTGGACCTGGTGTGCCTGCGCGTCGCGGTGCGGCTGGCCGCCGAGAACGGCGTGCGCGGCGCCGCCGTACGACTGCTCGCGGCGAAGGTGGCCGGACAGGTCCACGAGGCCGCCCGGCGCAGCCTTGGACCGGGCCAGGGGGCGCTGGACCGCGCCGCGTTCGAGGCGGTGTTCCCCTGGGGGCCCGCGCCCGCACGGCTCGGCGGCGGCACTGGCTGGGCGTCCGCCGTCCTCGCCGAGGGCCTGTTCGTGCCCGCGGGCGCCGGTTACCGCTTCGCCCACGAGGAACTCGGCGACTGGATCCAGGGCGCCCATCTCGACCTCGACGAGGCCCTGAACGTCCTGGTGCGCGGACGCGGCCGCCGCGGCTCTCTCGACGGCACCCGCCCGCTGCCCGTCCCGCACCACCGCATCGGCCCGGTCGTCCAGGCCCTGCTGCTCCTCGCCCGCCACCACGGCCCACGGCGACTCTCCGACATCTTGGGGGAGTTGACGGCTGCGCTGCGGGCCGACCCCGACGCCTGGTGGGCCGCGCGTCTGCTGGCCGAGACCCTGCGCGGCGTCCGGGACGCCACGCCGTACCTCGGCGTCCTGCGCCCGCTGGCCGACCTCGTCGCGCGGTGGCGGGGGCGGGGGCGATCCGGCGGGCTGGCGGGTGTGGGGCCGTGGGGCCGGGCTGCTGAGCCGCCGAGTGCGTCTTCCGAGCCGCAGGGTGCGTCTTCCGAGTGGCCGGGTGCGTCTTCCGAGCCGCCGAGCGAGTTCGCCCCGGACTTCTGGGCCGAGCTAGGGCTCCCCGTCGACGCCCGTCTCGACCTCCTGCGCCGGCTGGTCGTCGCCGACGCCGCCCCGCGCGCCGCCGACGCGCCCCGTTACCTCGACGCCGTCGCCCGCCTCCTCACCGCCGACCCCCTCGCCGTACAGCCGCAGCTCACTCTCTGGTTCGACGACGAGCGCCCGCTGCCCGCGACGCCGCACGCCACCGTCGCGACGGCCGCACAGGCGCTGCTGCACACCCACCGGCACACGGCGCCGGACGACCTCGTCGAACTCCTCGCCGACCGCGCCCACGCCCGCGCCGACGAGCTCCTCGCCGTCCTGGCCGAGGAGGAACCGTCCGCACTGTGCCGGGCCGTGCACCGCTGGGCGCACGACGAACGGCCGGTCCGGCGCGTCGCCGCCACGGCGTACGCCCTGCGCGTCGCGCCCCACGCCCGCACCGCCGCCGACCGCGAACTGCTGCGTGACGCGGCCCGCGCGCTGCTCACCAGCCCTGCCGATCCCGCGCCCGCTCCGCACGAGGAAGCCGTGGTTCGTCACCACGGGGCGCTCACTCCGCACGAGGGCGCGCTCGCGTTGCTGCACGCCCTCGCAGACGCCGGCGCGCCCGCGGTGTCCCGCCGTGTCACCGCCCGCGCCGCCCTGGAGAACGGTCCGCCGTCCGTCGTGTCCCTGTGTGACGCCCCGTCCGTGCGTGGGCCGAGTCACAGCACCCATGCCGATGCGGGCCGGGGCCACCCGGCATGGCACTCTTAGAGCTGCGTACGGGTCGCTGCGTAAGCGGTCGACGAACACACGTACGAAGCAACCGACGTACGACACGGACACGGGTTCGAGGAGCGGTCACAGTGCAGCGCTGGCGTGGCTTGGAGGACATCCCCCAGGACTGGGGGCGCAGCGTCGTCACCATCGGTTCGTACGACGGGGTGCACCGCGGCCACCAGCTGATCATCCGGCACGCGGTCGAGCGCGCCCGTGACCTGGGCGTGCCCTCCGTCGTCGTCACCTTCGACCCGCATCCCAGCGAGGTCGTCCGCCCGGGCAGCCACCCGCCGCTGCTCGCCCCGCACCACCGCCGGGCCGAGCTGATGGCCGACCTGGGTGTGGACGCGGTGCTGATCCTCCCCTTCACGACCGAGTTCTCGAAGCTGTCGCCCGCGGACTTCGTCGTCAAGGTCCTGGTCGACAAGCTGCACGCCAAGGCGGTCGTCGAGGGCCCCAACTTCCGCTTCGGCCACAAGGCGGCGGGCGACGTCGAGTTCCTGACCGAGCAGGGCAAGGTCTACGACTTCGAGGTCGAGGTCGTCGACCTGTACGTGACCGGCGAGGCGGGCGGCGGCGAGCCGTTCTCCTCCACCCTGACCCGGCGCCTGGTCGCCGAGGGGGACGTGACCGGCGCCGGCGAGATCCTCGGCCGCCCGCACCGGGTGGAGGGCGTGGTCGTGCGCGGTGCCCAGCGGGGCCGTGAACTGGGCTTCCCCACGGCCAACGTCGAGACGCTGCCCCACACCGCGATCCCCGCCGACGGCGTCTACGCCGGCTGGCTCCACGCGGGCGGCGAGGCGATGCCGGCCGCCATCTCCGTGGGCACCAACCCGCAGTTCGACGGCACCGAGCGCACGGTGGAGGCGTACGCGATCGACCGCGTCGGCCTGGATCTGTACGGGCTGCACGTCGCCGTCGACTTCCTCGCCTTCGTCCGCGGCCAGGCGAAGTTCGACTCCCTGGAGGGGCTGCTGGAGCAGATGGCGCAGGACGTGAAGCGCTGCCGGGAGCTGGTGGCGGCGGCGGGGTAGCCGCGACTCGCGCGCACAGGAAGGGCGGCCGGTGTCCTGGGACACCGGCCGCCCTTCATGCTTCACCCGTCACGGCTCACTGCTGGTGCGGCGGCGGGGGAGGGGGCGGGGTCTGCCCGTCCGGACCCTGCGGGTGACCGGGGTGCGGGTGCGGTGGGTGGGGCTGGGGGTAGTGCTGCGGGTCGGGCTGCCCCTGCGGGGGATAGGCCTGCGGCGCCTGCGGGGCGTAGGGCTGGCCGGGGTGCGGCGGGTGGGGCTGGCCGGGGTGCTGGGGGTACTGCGAGGGTTGCTGGGCCTGCGGGGGCTGCGGGGGCTGCTGGGGGTACGGCTGGCCGGGAGGCATGGGCTGCCCCGGCATGGGCTGCCCCGGCATCGGCTGCCCGGGGAACTGCTGCCCCTGCACGGGCTGTTGGCCGGGCATGGGGTGTTGGCCGGGGATGGGCTGCCCGGGCATGGGCTGTCCGGGCATGGGCGGGGCGGCGACCGGCGGCGGGTTGCCGTCGTTGGTCCACAGGCCCTGAAGCTGCTGATGCCGGACGAAGTCCTCGGCGACCATGGCCGCCAGGTTGAAGTAGGCCTCCCGCACCTTCGGCCGCATCATGTCGAGGTCGACCTCCGCACCGGCGGCGAGATGCTCGTCGAACGGCACGACGATGACACCGCGGCACCGGGTCTCGAAGTGCCCGACGATGTCCTCGACCTTGATCATCTTGCCGGTCTCGCGCACACCGGAGATGACGGTGATGGACCGTGAGACGAGCTCCGAGTACCCGTGCGCGGACAGCCAGTCCAGCGTCGTGCTGGCGCTGCTCGCGCCGTCGACGGACGGCGTCGAGATGATGATCAGCTGGTCGGCGAGGTCCAGTACCCCGCGCATGGCGCTGTAGAGCAGGCCGGTGCCCGAGTCGGTGAGGATGACCGGGTACTGCTTGCCGAGCACGTCGATGGCGCGCCGGTAGTCCTCGTCGTTGAACGTGGTGGACACGGCCGGGTCGACGTCGTTGGCGATGATCTCCAGACCGGAGGCGGCCTGGGAGGTGAACCGCCTGATGTCCATGTAGGAGTTGAGGTACGGGATCGCCTGGACGAGGTCACGGATGGTCGCCCCGGTCTCACGCCGCACCCGGCGGCCGAGCGTGCCGGCGTCCGGGTTGGCGTCGATGGCGAGGATCTTGTCCTGCCGCTCGCTGGCGAGGGTCGAACCGAGCGCGGTGGTGGTCGTGGTCTTGCCCACGCCGCCCTTGAGGCTGATGACGGCGATGCGGTAGCAGGACAGCACGGGCGTCCGGATCAGCTCCAACTTCCGCTGCCGCTCCGCCTCTTCGCGCTTGCCTCCGATCCGGAACCGGGAGGACGCGGCGGCGGGCCGCCCGCTCTTCGGCTTCTGCTTCTTGTTGTTGAGCAGCCGATCGGAGGACAGCTCCACGGCCGCGGTGTAACCCAGCGGCGCGGCACCGGGGTTGACCATCTGCCGCTGATCATGCTGAACAGGCTGCGGCCATGCGGCACCGGCACGGGGGTCCACGGGCTGGGCTGCGGGGGGAGCCTGAGGCACGTCGGACTGAGGAGTGCCGTGCTGAGCCCAGGGGGCAGCACCGGGCGTCTCCGGGGCCTGGGGGTGCCCCATGGGCTGCTGGGGCTGCGGGAAGCCGTAGCCCGGCTGCGAGTGGGGCGCGGGTGCGGCGGGCGGCTGTGGCTGGTCCGCCGACGCAGGGGAGGGCTGCTGGTGAGGGGGGTGCGGGAACCCGTAGCCGGGCTGGGAGTTGACCGGCGGTGCGGCGGACGGCTGGGGGAAGCCATAACCGTCCGGGGCCTTGGCCGCCGAGGGCTGCGGGAAGCCGTAGCCCGGCTGCGAGTTGGGCGCGGGCGGGGCGGGCGGTTGCGGGGCCGGGGGCTGTGGTTGTTCCGCCGGTGCCTGGGAGGGCTGCTGGTGCGGGGGCTGGGGGAAGCCGTAGCCGGGCTGGGGGTTGGGCGTGGGCGCGGCGGGCGGCTGGGGGAAGCCGTGACTGTCCGGGGTAGTGGACGCCGCCGGGGGCTGTGACTCGTCCGCCGGTGCCGGGGAGGGCTGCTGGTGCGGGGGCTGGGGGAAGCCGTAGCCGGCCTGGGGGTTGGGCGCGGCGGGCGGCTGTGGGGCGGCCGGAGGCAGCGGGAAGCCGTGACCCTGCGGCGGGTGAGGCTGCGCGGCGGGCCCCGGCTGCGCGGGCGCGGGAGGCTGCGGGAACCCGTGACCGGCCTGCGGAGCGGCAGGTGGCGCGGGCGGCGGGTTCCAGGCCGCCGGAGGCGCGGTCGGCTGCGGCGCCGGCGCGGTGGCCGCCGGGTCCGTCTGCGGCGGTTGGGCCGGCCACTGTGCGGCCGGTGCCGGCGCGGCGGGCTGGTAGGACGGAGGCAGCGGCGGAACCCCGCTCTGAGGCACCGGCGGGGGAGTCCAGGCAGGCGGAGCGGCCGGAGCGTCGACGCTCGCGGGAGCGGCGTGCTGCGGCCCGGGGGCGTTCGCAGCCGGGGTGCCTTGGGGCTGGGCCTCGGCACCCTCCGGGAGGCCCGCGGGCGGGGCGTCCTGCGGCGCGGCGGCGTTCGTCGCCACATCGCCCTGAGGTTCGGGGGCGCTCGCCTGGAGGCCGTCCTGCGTTTCGGGGACGCTTGCAGGCAGCGTGTCCTGCGGCGCGGCGGGCTCGCTGACGGCCGCCACGGGAGCCGTGTCCTGCGGCTCGACCGCTTCCGCCGGGGCCGCGTCAGACGGCGTCTGCTGCGCGTCGGCGGGGGCGTCGCCCTGCGACGAGGCATCGTCGGAGACGGCAGCCACCGCGGGCTCCTCGCCGCCGACCGCCTCGGCCCCAGCGTCCACGTGTGCCGGGGCTTGCGCCGAAGCGTCCGGTCCACTCTCGGCAGCAGGGGACTCCTCCCCAGTGCCTTCTGTCTGCGCAGGCGTCTCCTCGGCAACGGCCGCTACGGGCAGGTCCGTCGAGGCGGCAGAGGAATCACCGGACTCATCAGCGGCCCCGGCCGCACTCGCCTCAGCGGCCTGCGCCTCAGCCGAGGCATCGGCGCCGCCAGGAGCGCCGGCGGACGCAGCGGCGGCCGCGTTCTCCGTGATCTCCCGCTTGAGAGCGGCCGCCGAGAAACGCATGGTGGCGCCGCTCTCGAGGTCCCCGTTCCCGGCGCCGGCCGACGCGTCACCGGAGGAGGCGTCGGCACCCGGGGCCCCGGACTGCACCCCCTGAGGCTCGACCCCGGTGCCCGAGGACGGCCCGGGCACGCTCGCCGCAGGAGGGGTGAACGGCGCCCCGGGCCCCGCCGGCGGAGCGAAGGGTGCCCCGGGCTCAGGAGGCGTGGGCGGCACGGGAGGAAGCGGAGGAGTGAACGGCGCCCCGGACGAGACGTTGGCGTGGGCCGGCGGAGCCAGCCCGGGAATGGGACCGTCGACGGGGAACTGCCCACCGGGCACCCCCGGACCAGCCGCCCCAGGCTGCGAGCCGTCTCCCGCCCCGGAACCGGAACCGGAACCGGCTCCGGCCCCCACCCCACCGTCCGAACCGGAAGCCGCAGCAGGGTGAGCAGCCCCGGGACCCGCAGCCCCGGGACCCGCAGCCGGGGGAGCCGCCGCAGGGCCCGCAGGGGAAGCCCCCTCAGCCCCCGACTCCGGAGTCGCAGGGGACGCCGTCCCCGAACCCGCCGCCGGAGACGCCGCCCCCGCCCCCCCGCCGGCCCCCGCCGCGTTCTGCGTGTACCAGGCAGGCGGCGCGTAGTCGATGGTGAACTCGCCCGTCGCCTCGACGGCGGACTCCGCGTCGGGCTGGTCATCGCCGGGTGTGGCCCAGCCCCCGCGGATCCCGTCCCGATCGCTGCTCACAGTTCCTCCTGGTGTGGTCGAGCACCCTCATGCCGTGCCGGGGCGACCAGTTCTTGTCGTCCGAAGTCGTTCGATGCCGAGGAAGTCCGAGCAGTGCACGCCCGCGCTGCGGGTCATACGGCCACCGGCTCTCCCCCTGAGACGCCGGCCACCTGTCCACGGGTTCTGGTGCCGCGCCCGCACCCAGCCTAATCACCAGCCACCCCACCCCGGCAGGCCCGCCCGCACCTTCGCACCAGTCCATCACGCCGACCGCTGCCTGACGCAAGCCAACTGCCCACACCGACCGGCCGGAAGCGAAGACGCAGACCGACCTCGGGCGCCCTTGCACCGCCGGACCACGCGCCGGATCGGACGACCCCTCAGTCCATCCGCCGAGGCGTCCCCAGCAGTCCGACCTCCGCGTCCGTGGGCTGCGTCATCACATACTGCCGGTCACGGTCCGAGCACCAGAGCGTCAATCCGTCCATGAGGGTGGGCAGGGCCTCCACATCCTCCCGGGACAGCGTCAACTCCCGTCCGAAATCGACCGCTTCGTCCGGCGAGATGCGCTGCACGCCCACGAGCCGGGCCTGCCGAATGAGGCGCGGCGCCACCGGACTGAGGTACGGCAACAGGGTGAGCACGGCCTGCCACGGGCCGGACGCCACGCGCCCGCGCGGCGGACGCATCCCGCAGTCCCGCACCACCAGCACCGGCGTGCCCGCCGAGGCGCCCTGCGGGGGCACCCGGCCCACCTCGTGCACCGCCAGGCCGTTCTGCCCGCCGCCCATGGCATGCACCATCTGCGCCCAGGCCTGCGGCCGCCCCGTCTCCACGGCCACCCGGGCCCCGGTCGCGGCGGCTCGCAGAGCCAGCACCTGCGCCGTCCACAGACCGCCGATCAGGACGACGTCGTACGGCGTGGGTCGGTTGAGGCCCAGAACGGCAGGCCGCCCCTCTGAGTCGACACCGATGACCACGCCGTCGTCCCCGATGGGAAGGGTCAGCGAGGCGAGTTGTTCCACGGTCGCCGAATGACGGCCGTGCCGTGGTCCGATCAGCCCGAAGCCGCCGCGCAGCAGCCGAGCCCCCAGGCGACCCGACGCGGGTTCAGGCCCACCGGGCGTGGTGGCCGCCCCAGCCGTCGACACCGTCACCGAACACCTCCGAGGGGCAGCGTGGCCAGGACGCCGGGAACCTGTTCCCGGTCGAGACGGGCGAGACCCGCACCGGTGTGCCGGGCCGCGCCCTGCACCGAACGCCGGGCCGCGACGAGTTCGTCGTCACTGCGTCCCGTCACCCGGACGTGCCCGGTGAGGGACACCTCCTGCCGGTCACCGCGCGTGAGGGTGACGCTGAACGTCGTGGTGAGGGCGGGGACCGCGGTGATCAGGGCGACGAACTGCGGGAGCGAAGGACCGGAACCGCCCCCCAGCGAGGGCCACCGCCGCAGCCAGTACGTGGTGTGCCGGCGGTTGTCGCACCGCCAACTGCGGCTTGATTCCTCGGTGCGCCGGTCCAGCGTTCCGGTCCGTTCCGCCTCCGCCGTCACCAGCGGGTTGGCGCACACCGATGTGGCGATGGCGGTCGTCAGCTGCTCCTCGTCCAGGACGGTCGCTCGGAACCCGGCCCCGGTGAGCCGGCTCGCGAGATGGTCGGCGACCCGCACCACGCACTTCTGCGCTCCGACGAGGCCGCCCCCGCGCGCGGCGACAGCCTCCGCGCACAGCTCAGGGTCCAGCTTCAGCGCGATCCACGTGATGCGCACCGCCGGGGCGCCCGTCTGCTCCTGCAGCGGCGCGTAGTTGGAGACGGCCACGGACTGCGGAGGCAGATGCAACGCCGGCGCGGGCTGGGTGTGCAGCACGATCTGAGCGGACTCCAGGCGGATCCCGTCCACCTCCAGCGCGTCGTGCACCAGTGCCAGCGGCAACGGCTGCCGGTCACGCTCGGCCCGCAACGCGGTCGCGTCCGCTTCCACCAGGAGGACGGCGGTGACGAACGTGCCGTCGCCGACGATCCCCACGGGACGCCGGTCACGCCCGCGATAGGTGTACGTCCGCAGGCTCGGGTCGCACTCCAGGGCCGGTCCGAAGCCCGGTTCGGTCCCGGGCGGCACCTCGAACTTTCGGGCGAACCGCTGCCGGGCCTTCAGCGCCCGCACAGTGGCCAGCCACTCCGGAAGGGAGCGGCCGCGACGACGCGCGACGGAGAGTGCCACCAGCGCGACGGCCACAACGCCCGCGACGACCAGGCCCACCGGACCGATCGCCCATCCGACGAGCAGGGCGGCGGCGGCGATCTCCCACAGAACGAGGCGTTGCAGCCGGAATGCCCCGCCCTGCCCTGAACGTGCCCTGATCTGGAGCGGACCCGAATTCGCCCTCTGCTGTGACGGGTCTGTCAGCGGCTCCGGGCCGCCCCGCGTCCGCGACCGGCCGGAGCGTACGCGCGTTCCCACGGCCATCACACGATCCCCCCGCTCTGCTCACGTCCCGCCCGCATTTCGGCACCGCACAGGGCACTTGACGGCCCCGGAACCTTACCCGCTCCCTGGGCGCCGTCCGACACCAGGCATAGTAGGGGGCTGCTCTGACATCGGGGCGGCGACAACGGCTCCGATGGTGCGGCCAGGCCGGAAACGGGGAGAGACAGAGACAGATGGCATCCCGGCGCGATCAGCTCAATGCCTACACCTTCGCGAAGCGCCGTACACTCGCGGCCTTTTTGCAGTCGTCGCCCGACGGGTCGGAGGAGGGAGCGCCACGACCGCTGCGCGCGATCCTGCCCGGCGCCATCGTGGGCGTCGTCGTCATGGCGGTCTTCGGGGCGTGGGGCATGTTCAAACCGACCGCGCCGAAAGGCTGGGACGAACCCAACGCCAAAGTGATCGTCGCCGACAAGTCGACCACGCGGTACGTCGTCCTGAAGACCGACGGCCAGGTGCAGCTCCATCCGGTCCTCAACATGGCGTCCGCGAAACTGCTTCTGGAGGAGGGCGGGGGAGACGTCGTCACCGTCGCCGAGTCCGTCCTCGACAACGGCAAGATCCCGCACGGCGTCACCATCGGCATTCCGTACGCGCCCGACCGGCTGCCCTCCCCCTCCGAGGCGGGCAGCGCGAAGCGCTGGGCGGTGTGCGAGCGCCCGAGCGCCGGCGGCGGCGACTCCGTGCAGAAGGCCGCTCTGGTGCTCTCCGCCCGTGACATGAAGGCGACCGACGGCAAGGGCCGCCTCACCGGCGGCCAACTGCTCTACGTGAGCGACCCCGACGGCAAACGCTATGTAGTCGACGCGGACGGCCGGGCGTACCCGATCGACAAGAGCGACGAGTTGTTGCTGCGTGCCGTGGTCGGCTCGGGCCGGCAGCCCCAGAAGGTGTCCGCGGAGTGGCTGGCCACCCTGCACCGGGGCGACGCGATCACGTTCCCCGACATCACCGGCCGACCGGGCGAGCCGGCCGACGCGCCGGGGCAACTGGACCAGTCGGCCGACAAGGTGGGCATGGTGCTCAAGGGGTTCGACAACAACCAGGAGCAGTACTACGTCGTCCTGCCCGGCCGGGTGGCGCCCGTCTCCGCCTTCGTCGCCCAACTCCTGCTGTTCAGCGAGGAACTGGCTCGCGTCGGCCAGGCCGGTCAGGCGCGCGAAGTCAGCCCCGGCGCGATCGTCCCGGGCCAGGCGTTCGGCACCGAGCACCGCTGGCCGACCGGCGACCCCACGCCCGTCAACGACGCCTCCGCGGCCTCCGGCAGCCGCAGCACGGTCTGCAACGTCCTGCGCGGCGTGGACGCCGGCTCCGGTGCCACGACCCTGAGCACCTGGGCGGGCACGGACTTCCCCGAGAAGCTGCCCGCCGGGTCCTCCAGCGCCTACGTCACCCCCGGCTCCGGCCAGCTCTACCGTCAGTTCCAGGGCGAGGCGACCAAGACCGGCCCCGTCTTCCTGGTCACCGACACGGGCCTGCGCTACGTCCTGCAGTCCAACTCGGACAGCGCCACGGACGACGCCGGCATCGGCACGACGGCCGAGCAGCGCAAGCAACTGCAGCAAGAGGCCCGACAGGCACAGAGCCGCCTCGGTTACAAGGACGTCGACCCGGCGCCGATCCCCGTCGCCTGGTCCAAGTTCCTGCCCACCGGCCCACGTCTGTCGACGGCCGCGGCACGCCAGCCGCAGGGCTCCTGAGAGGGGACGACAGTGTTGCGTACGACGCTGGTGGCGGCCGCGACCCTGGTGACGATGGCCACGGTCGTCGCACCGCCCGCCACGGCCGCGGACAAGCTGCCCTACTCGGACCAGTGCCAGTTCCCCAACGGCCTCTATCCGGGCCGCCCCTGGTCGCTGCAGCGTGTGCTCATGGAGGAGCTGTGGAGCCGTTCCAGAGGTGAAGGCGTGCGGGTGGCCGTCATCGACACGGGCGTCGACGTCAAGAACCCGCAGCTCACCGACGCGGTAGACGTGAAGAGCGGCCGGAACTTCCTGCCCAAGGGCCTCAAGGACGAGAACGGCGATCCGATCGAGCGGGGCAAGGAGAACGGCACGACGGACACCGTCGGCCACGGCACCAAGGTCGCCGGCATCATCGCGGCCCGCCCCGCCGAGGGCACCGGCTTCGTGGGCCTCGCTCCCGAAGCGACGATCATCCCGATCCAGCAGAACGACGCGGAGGGCCACGGCACCACCGACACCTTGGCCGACGCGATCCGCTACGCCATCCGGGCCAAGGCCGGGGTCATCAACATCTCCCAGGACACGGCCAACGCGATGAAGCCGTCCTCCACCCTGGAGAACGCGATCGACGAGGCACTCGCACAGAAGATCGTGGTCGTGGCGTCAGCCGGCAACGACGGCCTCGGCGGCCACGAGAAGAAGACCTACCCGGCCTCCTACGAGGGTGTCCTCGCGGTGGCGTCCTCCGACCGCAACAACGAACGCGCCTCCTTCTCCCAGTCCGGCGACTTCGTCGGCGTGGCGGCCCCCGGCGTCGACATGATCTCCACGGTCCCTCAGGGGGGTCACTGCTCGGACAACGGCACGAGTTTCTCCGCGCCGTACGTCGCGGGCGTCGCGGCCCTGCTCAAGGCGCGGCACCCCGACTGGACCGCTCGCCAGATCGTGGCTCAGATCGAGCAGACCGCCGAGCGCACGATCGCCGGCCACGACCGCCTGGTGGGCTGGGGCGTCGTCGACCCGGTCCGCGCTCTCACCGAGGACGACCACCCGATCGAGTCCCCCGACCCCCGGGAGGGCCTCGCCCGAGCGGAGGCCCCCACCGCGGCGGAGTTCCAGGTCGGTGAAACCCCTGACGAGCGGAACACCCGCCTCGCGACGTACGTCGCCGTGGCCGTGGCGGTACTCGTCGCGGGCCTCACCGGCACAGCGGTGGCGATCCGCGACGCGCGGCGGCGGGCGAGGAGGGTGGCGGGAGCCGAGCAAGCCGGCCAACTACCGGGGACCTGAAGGACAGATGCCGGCCGCTCAGTGTCGTGAGGAGTGTGTGAAGCCTCCATGACCTGTAGCACATTGGACGCAAAGGGCAGTTGGGAGTGGCGTAGGCAGTCAGTAGAGTGGTCGCGTTGCGGTCATGAACACTTGAGGAGTGCGGGCTGCTCAGGACAGCAGCGGAAAACGGGGAGGGAAAGCTTCGTGCTTCCTGCAGACATGGGCGGCGGATCCGCCGACGTACGGCGTGGCTTGATGGCGCTCTCGACGTTCAAGAAGCGAGTGGACGACCTGCTCAAGTCCTTCGAGGACTCAGCCGGCGGCTCGTCGAAGGTCGCGGCGCACAGCCTGTCGCAAACCGCTTTCGGCATGGGGAACTTCCCGGAAGCGAAGGCGCTCCACCTGGAGTACGAGCGCGTCCACGAGCGGATCACGTCACTGTCCAAGTCGCTCGGGCTTCAGCTGGAGGCGATGCAGATCGCCGTCCACGGCGTGGACGTCACCTTCGACAACCTCGACGAGGATCTTCGCTACCGGTTCCACGAGATCCGCGCCGAGGTCAACCAGGAACGCGACGAGATGCTGAACGAGCACGGCAAGCGCGGCAACGACGCCGACCACACTGACGCGGGGTACTGATGAGCGGTCAGAGCGACAGCAAGAAGCAGCCGGACCCCTACAAGGCCGAACGCCAGGAAGCCGCGCAGCAGAACGGCACTCTCGACGCGGTCATGAACATGCCCAAGGTCATCAATCCCTGGGGACTCAACAGCGGCTTCCACTTCGGCAAGACCAGCTTCGAGGGTTACGACCTCAACGAGATGATCGACATCGTCGAGTCCTCGAACCCCGAACTCGTGGAAAGCGCGGGCACCGCCCTCGTGGCCGCCCGGGACGCCATCACCAAGGCGGCCGAGGAACTCAGCCTCAACCTGGGTGACGTCGACTGGAAGGGCGAAGCCCACACCGCCTTCACGACCTGGGGCAACGACCTGGTCACCACGGCCTACGGCCTGGCCGACTACGCCGACGTCGTGGGCACCCAGGTCCTGGCCGCGAGCTCGGGACTCGCCTCCGTACGCAAGTCCATGCCGCCACGCGACGCCCGCACCGACCCCAAGAAGGTCGACGACATCCCCGAGGCCAAGCGGGTCGACAGCAACGACGAGTACACGGCAGCGGTGAAGGCGGAAGCCCACCGGCAGGAAGCCATCAACCAGATGTACCGGCTGGCGTCGTTCTACACGGTGTCGAGCGGAATGATGCAGACGGCCGAGGAACCGGTGTTCCCGAAGATGCCGGCTGCGGGGGTGCCGACGCCTCGAAGCCGCGACGGCGCGGAGCCCCCTGTCGCCGCGGAGCCCCGCTCCCTCGCGAGTACGAGCGTTTCGGAAGCCACGCGCCATCACTCGGTGAGCGCGTCGACAGAGCGCCCGCAGGCGGACGTTTCTCTGCCGACCGCCAAGGACACGGACGGCTCTGTCACGATCCCGGACCGGCACGTGGGTACGCAGATCGACAGCGTAGGAACCTTGCCGCCGCAGGAGACCGCGAAGCCAGCGCCCGTCACGTCGCCTACGACGTCTGGCCCCAACGTCACCCCAGTGGCAACGCCCGGCCCTATTGCGCCTGTTGCGGGACCGCCTGTATCGCGCGGTCCGGTCGGGCGCTCAGGCATCAGCGGCGTGCCGGCGGCCAGGACTCCTGCTACCTCACAGGGGCGACTCGGCGGTATGCCGCCTGCGGCCCAGGCCGGACGGACGGGAACCGGCTCCATGGGGCCGGTGGGACGTGCCGGCACACCGGGTCAGGTGGGCGGTCGTACGACCGGCCCCATGGGGCGAGGCGTTGTCGGCGGAGTACCCAAAGCCGCGGGACCGACGGCCAGGCAGACCGGTGGCGTTCCGCGGGGCCCCGTCACTGGCATGGGACCCGCGAACCCCGGGCGTACCGTTGCCGGCCGTGCCGGAGTGGCGCGTACCACCGATGGCGTCGTCGGTGGGCGTCCCGTCACCGGAGCCCCGCCTGGCACCAGCGGCTCCAGGGTCCCGCGGGGAACAGTCATCGGCGGTCAGAACACGCCCACCACGCTAGGCACGGGGGAGCGGCCGGGCCAGCGGGGAGTCGTCGGGGCGCCGGGTTCGACCACGGGCACGGGACAGACGCCCCGCCGCCCTGTCCCCAGCCCTGACAGGGCGGCGGGAACGCCGACGGGGCGAGCCACCGGATCCAGGAACGCCGGACGCGGGCCGGGCGGCACCGGTGTGACGCGCGACGCCGCAGGCAATCAGCGTTCCGGCGAGACGCGTGCGCGCCGTGAGAAGCGGCGCGACGGGTCGTCGTCGACCGACTGACCGGACAAGAGCGAGGACAGACAGAGACATGGTGGCAGGGAACAGCCGACGCGGAAGGTGGAGCGCGCCTTTCGCGTCACGGAACGGGAGACGGGTTTCCGCCGTCTGTTCAGCGCTTGGCGCCTTGGCAGTCCTGTCGGTAGGTCTGGCCCCGAGCGCGGCGACCGCGGACGTCCAGTCCCAGCAGTGGTACCTGTCGGCGATGAAGGCCGACGAAATGTGGAAGGTGAGCACCGGCAAGGGGGTCAAGGTCGCGGTCATCGACTCGGGCGTCAACCCCAACACCTCCTCCTTGAAGGGACAGGTGCTCACCGCCGAGGTGCCGCAGACTGTGGCGTACGGTGCCACAAAAGACTACGACGGGCACGGAACCACCATGGCGGAACTGATCGCCGGTACGGGTGCGGGTGGTGGTCTGAAAGGCCTTGCGCCGGAAGCAAAGATCGTCCCCTACCGCATCGCGTTCGACGATCTGACGGGCAAGGCCGAGCGAACGAAGACCGCCAGCTCCGCTCAGGCAATCAAGGCCGCCGCTGACACCGATGTCAAGATCATCAGCATGTCCTTCGGTAGCCCCGGCAGCAGCCCGGAGGAGGAGGCGGCGGTCAAGTACGCCCAGTCCAAGGGCAAGCTGATGTTTGCCAGTGTGGGCAACGACGCACAGCGCAAAAGCCTCATCGGTTATCCAGCCGCGTACCCGTTTGTCGTAGGAATCGCGGCATCGGACGAGGACGGAAAGGCCGGTGACTTCTCGGAACACGGCAACTACGTCGATCTCGCCTCCCCCGGCCTGAACGTACCCTCCTGGTGCGACAACACCTTCCGCTCCTACTGCACCGGCCAAGGCACCAGCCAAGCCACCGCCATAGCCTCCGCCTCCGCCGCCCTCATCTGGTCGGCCCACCCCGACTGGACGGCGAACCAGGTGCTCGCCAGCCTGATCGACACCGCCGGGCGCGACTGGGCGAAGAACGACCCGAGCACCTACCTCGGGTACGGCCTCATCCGCCCCCGCAAGGTGCTGGAGAACAGCGGAATCAACCCCGGCGCGGCCGGCACCGACCCCCTCGCGAAAGAGAACGCGGCGGGCGTGACGAAGGCCGCCGACGCCTCCCCCTCCGCTTCCGCATCAACCTCGTCACAAGCGCCGCAGAACACTTCAGACGGCCCGGCGTCGACGACAGGATCAAGCTCGGAGTCGTCCGACAGCACCGCGATGTGGGTGGCACTCGGAGCCGCGGCGGTCCTGGTGCTCGGCGGCGGTGTCTTCGCGGTGATCCGCTCCCGGCGACGCGCATGACGGAGGCCGTGCGGTCTCGCACAACTGACCGCGCCCTAACGACAAACCCCAGCTCTCACGAAACGGAGTGCCGACATGGTCGACCGCAAGCTCAATGACGCAGACGTACAGAAGCTCCAGACCGAGGTCATCGACCGCTACGACAACATCCGGGGTTCCCTCGCGAAGCTGCAGGGCACGATCGACATGATCGAGAAGGCCTGGACGGGACAGGGCGCCCTGTCGTTCAACAAGAAGCAGACCGAGATCAACGGTCACATGGTCCAGATCGGCAAGATGCTCGACGACTTCCTCGAGGGCGTCCATATGACGAAGACCGACAAGCAGAACCTCGAAGACCAGATCACCGCCGACATGACCAAGATCTCGGTCGAGGACCTCGGCGGCAAGACCTCGGCGCTCAACAGCTACTGATAGCCCGGTCTGTGAAGTCCGGCTGAAATCTTCAAGGACAAGGAAACGAGGGAACAATGCCCGGAGCCCACTACGACGACCTTGCCGTCACGTACGGCACCATGGACGCGCTCGCCACCGAACTCGGAAACCAGGCCACGAAGCTCGAGGAGGACCTCGAGGCCCTGAGGAAGGCCGTGCTCGACGTGTCCGCGGGCTGGGGCGGCGAGGCGTTCAACGCCTTCCAGGGCAAGAGCGAGGAGTGGAACAGGCACGCCCGCGGCATCCACTCGGCCCTGGTCCAGATCTCCAAGCTGGTGCACTCTGCCGGCGGCGACTACCGCGGCGGCGACCTGAAGGGCGCCAGCTACTTCCAGTAGAGGCACGAGCCGCGCAGTACCGGGGTGGGCACACACGGGAGGTGCCCACCCTTACTGCTCTACGGCTGCGCACCGGACGACGTAGCAGCCGTCGGTACCCCGCAACCTGCCGCCTGTCCGCCGGCTCGCACGAGGGCCGGGAGAATTCTGGTTCCTTTCGGAAAGTCCTGGATCTATGCTTCGCGCGACACAGTGGAATATGACCGGCGGGTGTGACATTTGAAGTAGAAAGCCCCGCATTACTGTAGGTTCAGGGACGCCCGGAGAGCCCCGCCCGCAGCTCTCATTGGGTGCACCCCTGTGAATCGCCGACGGCAGCTGCGTATGCCTTTATAAGCTTGAGCATGTCCGCCGCCTTCGCTTTGTCGTGAGTCACCCTGATTGAAGCCCACAGTGGCGCGTGGGCCGCCTCGGCCTTGGCGCAGTCAACCTTGCCGACCGCTCCGGTCGCCGAGTAGATGTATCGCCCTTTGTCGCTCTGCGCGTCCTGCGGATCGACGGCGAGGGCGGACTGGGCGACATCGTTCGCTGTCGTCTCGTCTTCCCAGCGTTCGGTGCTGGCGGAAAGGACGGATTTGCCGTCGATATGAATACGGCAGCGCTTGGTGCTTCCCGAGGACTCCAGATGTTCCGTCAGCGTTTCCCCCTCCGGGAGAAGCGGCTTCAGCAGGTTCTGCGGAACGTCGATTCCGCAAAGCGACTCAGGGACTGTGTACTTCTTGTCGGACGACGAGCACGCGGCGGCCGACAGCAGAGCGGTCATCGCGGCGACACATGCGAGGGTGACGTGAGCCTTCGGCCGCGCGGCGTTGCGGTTCTTCTTCACAGGAGCCCTTTGCTCGGATAGTAAGAGACGCTCGGACAGCAGGCAGAGGAAGGAACCTTCGCGCCTATTCGGCTTGCCGCCGGGTTCCCGGGCGTTGGGGTCAGTCAGGGATCTCCGTCTCCATATCCTTCGCCATGCGGTGGCCTGCAGTGGACGCATCGTTGAAACCGTCGTTTGTGCCGACTCGCGTCCACTCCTCGACCTTTTCGGAATATGGCGAGTTGTGAGCATTAGCCGCAGCCAGAGCCGCGTTGTGACTCATTGCTGTATTGGCGTCCTTGGAGTTTTCCCAGCGTTCAGCGATGTCCGTCCCCAACTCTTTACGGAACTCGGGCTCGGAGTCCTTGAAGAACTGCTCCAACACGATGCTGGTCACGGTCCCGGCCGCGCCGCCGACGCCGGCACCCACAGCGGGGCTGGCGAGGAAGGATGTGCCCACACCGGTGAGGGTGCCGACTGTGCCGGCAATGAGATTTTTCTTCTGGTTCACGGCATTTCCGAAGTCGCCGTCTTGCGCAGCGGCTGGCCCCAGCACAGCTTCTTGACGAGCGATTGCGAGGGTGCCGCCGATCTCACCCGATCTGCGAGAGATCTCCTTGACGGTGTCCTCGGTGCTCTGGCCGTAGCGCTGGCCCTCAGGCAAGTCGGGGTTGAGGTGATAATCCATGAGGCTGGCCATGTAAGTTTTCTGGCTGACCTCGATCGCTGCATAGCCTTCCGGGTTCTGCCCCACTGTGATGAGGAAGCGGCTGACATCAGCGTGCTTTAGATCGGCGGCCACACCGGCGATCGGGAAGAGGCGCTCCACACTCGTATTGCCCTTAGGTGCGTCCGCTGTGGCCCGATTGATGTCCGGGAGGTATTCAGAGGCGATCTGGCCCATGCTGTCCGACATGTAGCTGTTGCTCGTGAGTCGTTCGCCGTTTTCCGCGATCGAGGCCACGATGTTCTCGAACAGCCTGGTCTGGCCCGCGTTGTGCGCAGGGGTGTCCGCCGTCGGCATCTCCCCCGCCGGATGCCCGGTAGTGGCCGCCTCCAGCGCCAGGGCGAGGTTGTTCCGCCCCGTTACGCTGTCCTCGCCCTTGTCGTCCCGGTCCTGAGGCCAGTCGCGCTCCTCGAAGAGGTAGTCGAAGTTGCTCAGGGCCCGGCGCCCCTGCTTGCCGTCGCCGTCCGTGTCGTGGGTGAAGTCGTGGTCCTCGTCCTTGGTGACGAAGGTGCCGTTGAAGAAGTCCGTGGCCGCGTCGGGGCTGTTGGACAGAGCCTTGAGGTAACCGGTCATCGGGTCCCAGCCCGAGTCGGTGCCGGTGCGGTTGAGGAGAGGGTCGCCGGCGGTACGGGACCAGGCGCCGTGACGGCCGTTGCCCGTGAACTTCTTCTCCGCCTCGATCAGCTTGTCGCCATAGTCGACGAGGAACCGGTCGTCGTAGTCGCCGTACCGCATCAAGTTGGACATGACCTGTCCGCCGAGCGGGAAGCCACCGCTGCGGCCGACCGGCTTGTCGACCGAGTCGATCATGTTGGATTTCCACGTGGTCATGTCGGCACTGTCGCTATGCGAAGCAGTGGCTAGCGTGAGGCTGAGATTCTTCTGCAGGTCGTCGAACTGGTTGCCCCGCGCCTGACTGACCTTCCAGGCGCTGTGCGGGTCGTTGATGCCTGTCCAGAAGTCCAGAGTGCCCTGCGCTCCCAGGCGCGTGGCAAAGCGCTCCGCGAACAGTGCGTCGTCGGCGTGGTCCTTCAGCCCCGTGTTGAGCCGGTCGAACTCCGCGGGCGACAGGTCCTCGAGCTTCTGCTTCGCCAGCTCCGCCAGTTCGTCGGCGTCCTTCAGTGCCTTGGCCGCAGAGTCCCGGTCCGAGTAGTCGACGTCCGAGAAACCCAGCTTGCTATGGTCAGCGATGGCCGTCAGCACCTTGCCGGCCGTGGTGTCGCTCTCGGTAGCCTTGTCCAGAATCCCCTGGATCTCGTCGCGAAGCGCGGTGATCTCGCCCGCGTTGTCCTTGTTCTGCCGGGCGCGGCCCTCCGGCGGGAGGTTCGACGTGACCGTGAATCCGCCCTCGTAGCCGATCACCGTCAGGTTCTTCGAGCGGCCGCGCTCAATGGCGTCGTCGAGCTGGCCTTTGTACTTCTTCAGCTCGTCCCGGGTGTCCTTGAGGATCTTGTAAATGGACGAGGCCTGGCTGTGCGCGTCCCTGAACTCACCGGCCGTCTTGCCGATGAACTCCTTTGAAACGGTGGCGTTGAAACCCGCCCAGTTGGCCTTGTTCGCGGCACCGCGGAGACCCTTGTCGGCGGCGTCCATCAGCGTATTCAGGTCGTCGACCATCGTGGACCAGTCGTCGACGGCGTCATCGAGCAGGCCGAAGTCGATGTTCCTGAGGGCGTCGAGATCCATCAGTCCTTCTTGCCCTTCTCGTCGTTCTTCTCGCCGTATACCGGGTTTGGCTTGCCGGGGTTGCCGACGCGCTCGTCGAAGCCTGCGTCCAGCAGCTCGATGCTGCTCATCTGGCGGCGGATGTAATGGTCGTCACCGGCGTGCAGCTTCTTTGTGACGGTCATGTGGTTCGAGATGTGGGCGCATGCGTCCCTGAGGGAGCCCAATTGTTCGTCCCAGCGGAGCGCCACGTGCTGCAGAGCCCCGCCTAGGGCAAACCCGGCGGTGCTGAGTTTTCCGGCGGCGTTCTCGCTGGTGGGTACCGCCCGGCGCCCCTTGTTCCAGAGATCTTCGTACAGCTCGAACGCGTGGCTGCCGATGTTCGCCAGATCGGACTGACTCACCTTGAGCTCGCCGTATTGTCCGGGATCGGGTGCTGGGCGCACCGGTCCGCTGCCGGGGTCCAGCTGGTTCAGCCGCATGTGGGGAGCACCGCTCCCGGCCGCCTCCGCCTTCAGCTGTTCCCATTCGTCCCAGGCCATGCGTGAATCCCTTCCCCCGTGTCCCCGTTAAGCCCCATCCGTGACAGGCGGTTCCGACAAGCTGCTGACAGGGCAGATCCATGAACTCGTTCGGAGCAAGTTCACGGATGTCACCCTACTTTCCGCGCATCACGGGTCCGTGGCTCGGCAGGGTCGACCGTGCCCCCGCGGATCCACCCCGCCGTCGTCTCACATGTGCGTGGCCTGCTGAAACGTCCATATGGCGAGGCCCACCATGAACGCCGCACAGAGAACGCCACAACTTGCTTCGACCGGTACTCCGCGTTTGACGGCTCGTTCGCCTCCGGATCCCGGAACCGTTTCGCCTGGAACCGCCACCACAGTGCCCGCTGGTCGGCCGCGCCGAGTCCGGCGAGTGCCCCGGCCAACACAAGC
The DNA here is from genome assembly GCF_044740925.1 of Streptomyces sp. NPDC088254. Taxonomy (NCBI): domain Bacteria; kingdom Bacillati; phylum Actinomycetota; class Actinomycetes; order Kitasatosporales; family Streptomycetaceae; genus Streptomyces; species Streptomyces sp. NPDC088254. The sequence continues at coordinate 31,784 of NZ_JBIURQ010000018.1, forward strand.
AGGAATATCCCGACACCGACCATCACTAGGCCCCTTCCGGTGCCAAACCCACCTGGATCAACGGCTTCCCCCGCCGCCGCGACACGAAGACCCCCCGCCCCGCGGGCATGGGTCGCGGTCGGACCCCGCCGAGGAGGTCGCCTTCTCCGGGGTCGCCCGCCAGCACCACACCCTGAGCGCCGAGTTCCTTGATGCGCTGCATGAAGCCCTCGTAGGAAGCCCGGCCCGCGCCGGCCGTGGAGCGCGCGATGATGAAGCGCACGCCGACGTCCCGGGAGAAGGGCAGCATCTCCGTGAGCCCCGCCAGAGGGTTGCCGCTGGACGTCGCCACGAGGTCGTAGTCGTCGATGACGACGAACACCGTCGGCCCCTGCCACCAACTGCGGTCCCGCAGCTGCCGTGCCGTCACGTCCGCGGTCGGAGTGCGGCGCTGCATCAGGTTGGCCAGCGCGGACATGTGATGGTCCATGGAGTTGGACATCGGGATGTACTCGGCCAGGTGCGAGGACGGTGTGACGTCCAGCAGCGAGCGGCGGTTGTCGACCACGAACAGCTTGCACTCGTCGCCGGAGTAGCGTTCCGTCAGCTGCTTGATGAGCAGGCGCAGCAGGTTGGACTTGCCCGATTCGCTCTCACCGAAGACGAGGAAGAACGGGTCGGTCTCGAAGTCCACGAAGACCGGCTCGAGATTGTTCTCGTCGAGGGCGAAGGCGACGCCCTGCCGGGGGAGACGGTCGCCGGCCGGCAGGTCCGAGGCCGGGAACACCCGGGGCAGTAGCCGGACTTCCGGAGCCGGCGGCGCCTGCCAGTGGCGGGTCACCTCCGTCGCCAACGCCTGCGTGGCGTCTGCGAGGTCCGTGTCCGAGGCGAGCCCGTCGATCCGCGGCACCGCCGCCATGAAGTGCAGCTTCTGCGGGGTCTGACCGCGGCCGGGCACGCCCGTGGGGACGTTCGCGGCGACCTTGCGGTCCAGCTCGGAGTCCATGGTGTCGCCGAGCCGCAGCTCCAGGCGGTTCATCAGGTGGTCCTTCATGTTCGCCCGGACCTCCATCGAGCGGGAGGCCGTCACGACGACGTGGATGCCGTAACCCAGGCCCCGGGCCGCCATCTCCAGGACGATCGGCTCCAGCGCGTCGTAGTCCGTGCGGAAGTTGCCCCAGCCGTCGATGACCAGGAAGACGTCGCCCCAGGGCTGGTCGGAGACCGAGATCTCGCCTCGGGCCCGCCGCGCCCGGAAGTCCCCGATCGAGGCGATGCCCGCCGAACGGAAGTACTCCTCCCGGCGGGTCATCACGCCGTACACCTCGGCGACCGTGCGCCGCACGCGTTCCGGGTCCAGCCGCGAGGCCACCCCGCCCACATGCGGCAGCCCGGCCACCGACGCCATGCCGCCACCGCCGAAGTCGAGACCGTAGAACTGGACCTCGTACGGCGTATGGGTCAGCGCGAAGGAGCAGATCAGCGCCCGCAGCAGGGTCGACTTGCCGGACTGCGGGCCGCCGAGGATCTGCATGTGGCCGGCCGCGCCGGAGAAGTCCACCCAGAGGGCGTCGCGGCGCTGCTCGTAGGGCTTGTCGACGAGACCGACCGGCACGACCAGACGGCCCGCGCCCTCGTAGCCCGGCTGCGTCAGACCCCGGCCCGGCACCGCGGCGAGTCCCGGCAGCAGAGCGTCCAGCGACGGCGGGCTGTCCAGCGGCGGCAGCCACACCTGGTGCGCCGACGGGCCCTGCGCCTCCAGACGGCGCACGATCACGTCCAGCACCGTGTCCGCAAGGGCCTCGTCGATCTCGGGATCCCCCTGGGCGGTCCGCGGTTGGGGCACCTGCGCGTACCGCACCGGCACCTCGGCCGCGGTGAACAGCACCGGCCGCCGGTCCACCGGCAGCGGGCCCGACCCCGCCGCCGCCCGCTGCGGGCCCGAACGGTAGACGCCGGAGACGTAGGCAGCCTTGAACCGGAGCATCTCGTCCGTGCCGAACTTCAGGAACCCGGAACCCGGCACGTTCGGCAGCTCGTAGGCGTCGGGGACGCCCAGCGCGGCACGCGACTCCGCCGCGGAGAACGTCCGCAGACCGATGCGGTACGACAGGTAGGTCTCCAGTCCGCGCAGCCGGCCCTCCTCCAAGCGCTGCGAGGCCAGCAGCAGGTGCACGCCGAGCGAGCGGCCGATACGGCCGATCTGGACGAACATCTCGATGAAGTCCGGCTTGGCCGTCAGCAGCTCGCTGAACTCGTCGATCACCAGGACGAGTGACGGGATCGGCTGGAGCGGGGCCCCCGCCGCCCGTGCCTTCTCGTAGTCGTGGATGTTGGCGTAGTTGCCCGCGTCCCGGAGCATCTCCTGGCGGCGGTTGAGCTCGCCGCGGATGGAGTCGCCCATCCGGTCGACCAGGGTCAGGTCGTCCGCCAGGTTGGTGATGACGGCCGCGACATGCGGCATCTGCGCCATTCCCGCGAAGGTCGCGCCGCCCTTGAAGTCGGCGAGGACGAAGTTCAGGGTCTCCGAGGAGTGAGTGACCGCCAGGCCGAGCACCAGGGTGCGCAGCAGCTCCGACTTGCCGGAGCCGGTCGCACCCACGCACAGACCGTGCGGGCCCATGCCCTCCTGCGCCGCCTCCTTGAGGTCGAGCATGACGGGCCGGCCGTCCTCCCCGACGCCGATGGGCACCCGCAGCCGCTCCGCCAACGACCGTGGGCGCCAGGTGCGCCGGGGGTCTACGGAGGCCGCGTCGCCGAGGTTCAGCAGATCGGTGAACTCCAGCTTCGCCAGCAGCGGTTCGTCGTCGTCCCCGCCGGAAGCCATGCGCAGGGGCGCGAGTTGACGCGCGAGCACCTCCGCGGACTCGTACGACAGGACGTCGGGCGTCCCCTCGTAGACCATGCCGTGCCCCGACTCCAGGCGCAGCGCTCCGGGCTGTACGGCGATGTTCAACTCGCCGCTGACCGTGGTCGGTTCACCGGGAACGATCTCGAGGACCGTCACGCCCTGGAGGCCCTCGGGGTTGGCCAGGTGCGAGTCCGGGGGGAGCGAGAGGCCGTCGAGCAGAACGACGATGTGCGGCTCGTCCGGCAGCGGCGTGGCATGGGGATGGAAGCGGGGACGGCCGGTGAGCCGGGGGGCGATCAGGTTCTCCAGCTCGCGTGGGTCGGTGCCGATCAGCCGACGGCTGCCGGCGCCGTCCATGGAGTCCGGCGACTGCGCGTGCGGCAGCCACTTCGCCCACTCCCAGTGCGCCAGTTCCTCCCGGCCCGCGGCGACGACGAGGACCAGGTCCTCAGGGGAGTGCAGCGCGGCCAGCGACCCCGCCAAGGCGCGGGCACAGGCCCGTACGGACTGCGACTCGCCGCTGAGGGTCACGTGATAGAAGGCGCGCAGCGAGACGGCCATCGGCAGGTCCTCCACCGTGCCGTGGACGGCGAGGAAGCGCTGCAGGGCGCCCGCGGTGAGCGGCTCCAACTGCTGGACGGGCCCGGTCTCGGGCGCGAGCAGTGGTGTGGCGAGTCCCTGGGGGCCGAGACCGATACGGACCTGGGCGAAGTCGTCGTCACCCGGACGCCGTTCCCACACCCGGCTGCCCTCGGCGACCAGCGCCCACAGCTGCTCCGGGGAGGGGTGGAGATAGTACTGCGCGTCCCGCTGTGCCCTCGCGGTGTCCAGCGTCGTACGGCGGGTCTGCGCCAGGTAACCCAGATAGTCACGGCGCAGGTCCGCCAGTTGTCCCTGGGAGCCGCGGCGGAAGCGCACCACCATCGCGATCGACATGGCGATCGTCGAGGCGATCATGACCATGCCCATGATCCTCATGAACGGTTGCCCGCTCGTGAAGAAGAAGACGACCGACCCGCCCATGCCGAGGGTGGGCAGGAGTTGCATCAGCACGCTCTCCTGATGACCCCGCGGCAGTTCCGGCGGGGGCTGAACCGCGATCTCGCCCGTGGGCACCTCGGACGGCAGCGACCGGGCAGGGCGCTTCACGACGATGTGGCTCACTGCTCACCAATCCCCAAGCGGCCCCGGGAAAGTAATCGTCCGCCACCCCGTGTCAGGCGGACGCAGGCCGCCGCGCGATCCTACTGACTTCGCGCACGACCAGGGGAAGGTAGGGTGCCGGATGTTCGCGTGAGCACAGTTGACGCAGGCCGTGCGGCCCCGCACGGTTCGGCCTGGTCACAGCACGTTCCGACGCTCCGCGGCCGCTCGACGACGACTGTTTCGCCGCCCAGCCGGATTGCATCGGTCCCGCGGGGCACGAACCGGCGTGCACGACCTTCACACCGCCGACGCGAAACCATCACTGAGGGGGAGCAGCAGGTGAGCATCACGGCCTCCGCGGCAGCCACCGGAGGGGGACAGGGAACAGGCGCCTCCGGCACAGGCCTCGGCTTCTGCCGGGTCACGATCGTCGCGCCCGACAGCAGGATCGACGTGGCACTGCCCGACGACGTCCCCGTCGTCGACCTGTACCCCGAGATCCTCAGGCTCTCCCGGCAGAGTCCGGCCGAGGGCGCCCCGGTCGGCTACCACCTGGTCCGCCGGGACGGAAGGGTGCTCGACGGCTCGCGCTCCTTCGCGGCCCAGCACATCCTCGACGGCGAACTCCTCACGCTGCGCCCGTTTTCCGAGTCACTGCCTCCGGCCGTCCACGACGACGTGTCCGAGGTGATCGCCTCAGCAGTGACGCGCGAGCACACCCTGTGGAGCGGCGACCTGACCCGTGCGGCCGGCCTCGTCGGCGGGGGAGTCCTGCCGGCACTGCTCGCCTTCGTCGCCTGGATGGGCGACCCGCGCCACGACATGCACTCCCTGCCCGGAGTCCTCGCCGCGGTCACCGGCGTTCTCCTGGTCGCCCTCGCCTGCGTACGGGCACGCGTCTACGACGACCGAGCCTCGACCATCGCCCTCGGGCTCGGCGCGCTGCCGAACGTGGGCGTGGCCGGTTCGGGACTCCTTCCGCTCGCCGACGGCCAAGGCATCGGCAAGCTTCAGTTCCTGCTCGCCTGCGCGGCGGTGCTGCTCGCCACGGTGATCCTCACCTTCTGCTCCCCGGGCGGCGACGCGCCGTTCGTCGCAGGCGTCGTGGCCTCCGGCGTCGCCCTGGCGGCGGTGTTCGCGGCGATCCTCGCGCACTGGTCGCCGGCCGAGACCGCTGCCCTGTGCGCGCCTGTCGCCGTGGGCGCACTCGCCTTCCTTCCCGGCCTGTCCATGCGCTTCGCCCGGCTGCCCATCGGGTTCGACGCCCCGGACACCGCTCCACGCAGTGCGTACGGCACCGACCCGGCCCCGCAGGAGCCGGTCGACGTCGAGCGGATCACCGCTCAGGCCCGTCGCGGCCACGAACTGCTCGTCGGCCTGGTCGGAGGCTGCGCCGTGCTCGCGGTCGGCTCCAGTGCGGTCCTCGGCTTCTCGGACGGTCTCTGGGCCCAACTGCTCGCGCTGGCCGTGGGGATCGCGCTGCTGATGCGGGCCGGTCTCTTCCGGTACACCGCCCAGGTCGCCCCGCTCCTGGCCGCGGGACTGGGCTCGCTCGTCCTGCTGGGGCTGGGGCTGGCGCTCAACCCGCCCCGGCCGGCCTTCCGCGACGCCCTCACCGGCGACCACACCGACCTCGACGTCCGCACGATCTGGCTGGTCGCCGCCATCGCGGTCGCGTCCGCGCTCATCACCGCGATCGGCCTGATCGCATCGAGGGGCGGCCCCACCCCGTTCTGGGGGCGCTTCATGGAGATCGCCGAGGGCTTCGTCCTGCTGACCCTGGTGCCGTTGGCACTGGCCGTCTTCGACGTCTACGCGTCCGTCCGGTCCATGACCGGCTGACCGCGGTCGTCAGAAGGGCGGCGCGGACAGAAACCGCCGCCGACCCACCGACGCAACAGGGCGGGCAAGCCGGTGCGCAGCCCGGCCTCCCGCCCTGTCTGCGTCACTTCTGGGCGTCCAGCCCCCCGTTGTGCGGCGCCGGTTCAAGGTCGAACTCCCCGTCGCGTGCGCCCAGGACGAAGGCGCGCCACTCCGCCTCCGTGTAGCGCAGCACCGTCTCCGGGTCGAGCGACGACCGCATCGCCACGGCGCCCTCGGGAAGGTACGCGATCTCCACGCGCTCCTCGTGCTGCTCCGTGCCCGGTGCGCACGTCCATTCGACGCCTGAGATGTCGAGCGCGTACAGCTCGTCGCGCTCCCTCTCCTTGCGGGCCTTGACGTCCTCGTTCACTTCCTCCGCCATGGCGAAGCGACCCCTTCCCGGCATGTGGGTGATCCAGCAGCCGAGCCTAACGGCGGCGTCCGCCCCGGCGGCGGGATTCGCAGGCCGCGGCCAGGGCGGTCCCTGCCTGCTGGTACGCTGTCTGTCGGCCGTTTGTGTACGCACCCCCGGAGCCCTCGGCACTGGAGGACGCGCCCAGCGGATCCCCGCCTCCCGAGTAACGGAAGCTCCCCCGAGACAAAGACCGGGGGCACTCGGTGGCCATTTCAGAGACTACGAGGAGTACGCGTGCCGCTCGACGCCGCTACCAAGAAGCAGATCATCACCGAGTTCGGTACCAAGGAGGGCGACACCGGCTCCCCCGAGGTCCAGGTCGCGATGCTCTCGCGCCGTATCTCGGACCTGACCGAGCACCTCAAGACCCACAAGCACGACCACCACTCCCGCCGGGGTCTGCTGATCCTCGTCGGTCAGCGCCGTCGCCTGCTGCAGTACCTGGCGAAGAAGGACATCCAGCGCTTCCGTGCGCTGGTCGACCGCCTCGGCATCCGCCGCGGTGCGGCCGGCGCCAAGTAAGACGCCGTGAAGGGAGCGGTTCCCGTGACGATCGGGGGCCGCTCCCTTTGCCGTACACACGGTCGTACGAACACAGCGGTCCACGCAGCCGTACGCACGCACCCGTCGGACGGAAACATGCGGAGTGTCACTCGCGCTTTGTAGTGTGGTAGCACAACGCAATACGGACGACACACACGACGACACATGAGGAGGAGCGCACCGCGCCGCCGCCGGTCCTCGGTAGTGGCCCCCGGGCGACGAGCCCCGGGTGCTTCGATCGAAGACCGGCCCGCACCAGACGGAGCGCTTCTCCGCCACGGTCCCCCCGCCACACGGGCGGACGGGACGAAAGACGACAAGTAACGGAGAAAACGCTAGTGGAGAACGAGACCCACTACGCCGAGGCCGTCATCGACAACGGCGCCTTCGGTACCCGCACCATCCGCTTCGAGACGGGCCGCCTGGCCAAGCAGGCCGCCGGCTCCGCCGTGGCCTACCTGGACGACGACACCATGGTGCTGTCGGCCACCACCGCCTCCAAGAACCCCAAGGACCAGCTCGACTTCTTCCCCCTGACGGTGGACGTCGAGGAGCGGATGTACGCCGCCGGCAAGATCCCCGGCAGCTTCTTCCGCCGTGAGGGCCGCCCCTCCGAGGACGCCATCCTCACCTGCCGCCTCATCGACCGCCCGCTGCGCCCGTCCTTCAAGAAGGGCCTGCGCAACGAGATCCAGGTCGTCGCCACCATCATGGCGCTCAACCCCGACCACCTGTACGACGTCGTCGCGATCAACGCCGCGTCCGCGTCCACGCAGCTGGCCGGTCTGCCCTTCTCCGGCCCGATCGGCGGCGTCCGCGTCGCGCTGATCCGCGGCCAGTGGGTGGCCTTCCCGACGCACACCGAGCTCGAGGACGCCGTCTTCGACATGGTCGTCGCGGGCCGCGTCCTGGAGGACGGCGACGTCGCGATCATGATGGTCGAGGCCGAGGCCACCGAGAAGACGATCCAGCTGGTCAAGGGCGGCTCCGAGGCCCCCACCGAGGAGATCGTCGCCGCCGGCCTCGAGGCCGCGAAGCCCTTCATCAAGGTCCTCTGCAAGGCGCAGGCCGACCTCGCCGCCAAGGCCGCCAAGCCCACCGGCGAGTTCCCGATCTTCCTCGACTACCAGGACGACGTCCTGGAGGCGCTGACCGCCGCCGTCAAGCCGGAGCTCGCCTCCGCGCTGACCATCGCCGGCAAGCAGGAGCGCGAGGCCGAGCTGGACCGCGTCAAGGCGCTCGCCGCCGAGAAGCTCCTGCCCCAGTTCGAGGGCCGCGAGAAGGAGATCTCCGCCGCGTACCGCTCGCTGACCAAGACCCTGGTCCGTGAGCGCGTCATCAAGGAGAAGAAGCGCATCGACGGCCGCGGTGTCACCGACATCCGCACCCTGGCCGCCGAGGTCGAGGCCATCCCGCGCGTGCACGGCTCCGCGGTGTTCGAGCGTGGCGAGACCCAGATCCTGGGCGTCACCACCCTCAACATGCTCCGCATGGAGCAGCAGCTGGACACCCTCTCCCCGGTGACCCGCAAGCGCTACATGCACAACTACAACTTCCCGCCGTACTCCACGGGCGAGACCGGCCGCGTCGGCTCCCCCAAGCGCCGCGAGATCGGCCACGGCGCCCTCGCCGAGCGCGCCCTCGTGCCCGTCCTGCCGACCCGCGAGGAGTTCCCCTACGCGATCCGCCAGGTCTCCGAGGCGCTCAGCTCCAACGGCTCGACGTCCATGGGCTCGGTCTGCGCCTCCACCATGTCGCTGCTGAACGCCGGTGTGCCGCTGAAGGCCCCCGTCGCCGGTATCGCCATGGGCCTGATCTCCCAGGAGATCGACGGCGAGACGCACTACGTCACCCTCACCGACATCCTCGGTGCGGAGGACGCCTTCGGCGACATGGACTTCAAGGTCGCCGGCACCAAGGAGTTCGTCACCGCCCTCCAGCTCGACACCAAGCTGGACGGCATCCCCGCCTCCGTCCTGGCCGCCGCCCTCAAGCAGGCCCGTGACGCCCGCCTCCACATCCTCGACGTGATGATGGAAGCGATCGACACGCCGGACGAGATGTCCCCCAACGCGCCGCGGATCATCACCGTGAAGATCCCGGTCGACAAGATCGGCGAGGTCATCGGCCCGAAGGGCAAGATGATCAACCAGATCCAGGAGGACACCGGCGCCGAGATCACGATCGAGGACGACGGCACCATCTACATCGGCGCCGCCGACGGTCCGGCCGCCGAGGCCGCCCGCGCCACGATCAACGGCATCGCCAACCCGACCATGCCGGAGGTCGGCGAGCGCTACCTGGGCACGGTCGTCAAGACGACCACGTTCGGCGCGTTCGTGTCGCTGCTGCCGGGCAAGGACGGTCTGCTGCACATCTCGCAGATCCGCAAGCTCGCCGGCGGCAAGCGCGTGGAGAACGTCGAGGACGTCGTCGGCGTGGGCCAGAAGGTCCAGGTCGAGATCGCCGAGATCGACTCCCGCGGCAAGCTCTCCCTCATCCCCGTGATCGAGGGCGAGGACGAAGCAGCCTCTGACGACAAGAAGGACGACGCCGACCAGTGACGTCCCACGGCTCCAAGGCGACGGCCCGCACCTCCACCAAGGCGCGGGCCGTCGCCCGTACCCAAACCCTCATCAAGGGCGACGACGGCATCGGCACGGTCCGCAAGACCACCCTCCCGGGCGGCCTGCGCATCGTCACCGAGACGCTCCCCTCGGTGCGCTCCGGGACCTTCGGCATCTGGGCGCACGTCGGCTCCCGCGACGAGACGCCCGCGCTGAACGGCGCCACGCACTACCTGGAGCACCTGCTCTTCAAGGGCACCTCCCGCCGCAGCGCCCTGGACATCTCCGCCGCAGTGGACGCCGTCGGCGGCGAGATGAACGCGTTCACGGCCAAGGAGTACACGTGCTACTACGCGCGCGTGCTCGACGCCGACCTGCCGCTCGCCATAGACGTCGTCTGCGACATGCTCACCGGCTCGCTGATCCGCGAGGAGGACGTCGACGTCGAGCGCGGCGCGATCCTCGAGGAGATCGCGATGACCGAGGACGACCCCGGCGACTGCGTGCACGACCTGTTCGCGTACACGATGTTCGGCGACAACCCTCTCGGCCGCCCCGTCCTCGGCACCGTCGACACGGTCAACGCCCTCACCGCCGACCGCATCCGCCGCTTCTACAAGAAGCACTACGACCCCACCCACCTCGTGGTCGCGGCGGCCGGCAACGTCGACCACAACAAGGTCGTACGCCAGGTCCGCGCCGCCTTCGAGAAGGCCGGCGCCCTCTCAGACGTCGACGCCGCCCCCGTCGCCCCCCGCGACGGACGGCGAGCCCTGCGCACCGCCGGCCGCGTGGAGCTGATCGGCCGCAAGACCGAGCAGGCCCACGTCGTCCTCGGCATGCCCGGCCTCGCCCGCACCGACGACCGGCGCTGGGCGCTGGGCGTCCTGAACACCGCGCTCGGCGGAGGCATGTCCTCGCGCCTCTTCCAGGAGGTCCGCGAGAAGCGCGGCCTGGCCTACAGCGTGTACTCGTACACCTCCGGCTTCGCCGACTGCGGCCTGTTCGGTGTGTACGCCGGATGCCGGCCCAGCCAGGTGCACGACGTGCTGAAGATCTGCCGCGACGAACTCGACCACGTCGCCGAGCACGGCCTGTCCGACGACGAGATCGCCCGCGCCATCGGCCAGCTCCGGGGCTCCACTGTGCTCGGCCTGGAGGACACCGGTGCGCTCATGAACCGCATCGGCAAGAGTGAGCTGTGCTGGGGCGAGCAGTTGTCCGTCGACGAGATGCTGACCCGGATAGCGGCCGTCACCCCGGACGAGGTCCGCGCGGTGGCCCGCGACGTCCTGGGGCGGCGCCCCTCGCTGTCGGTCATCGGCCCGCTCAAGGACAAGCAGGCCTCCCGTCTGCACGAGGCCGTGGCCTGACACCCCGCTCCGGCCACGGCGGACATCCTCGGAAGTCACCTTCGGTAAGGAAGCAAGACATGAGCAAGCTGCGCGTGGCGGTCCTCGGCGCACAGGGCCGCATCGGTTCCGAGGCGGTCCGGGCGGTCGAGGCCGCCGAGGACATGGAGCTGGTGGCCGCCCTGAGCCGGGGCGACAAACTGGAGACCCTGGCGGAGACCGGCGCCCAGGTAGCCGTCGAACTGACGACCCCGGGCTCGGTCATGGGCAATCTCGACTTCTGCGTACGGCACGGCATCCACGCCGTGGTCGGCACCACGGGCTGGACCGACGAGCGCCTCGCGCAGCTCAAGGGCTGGCTGGCGCAGTCCCCGGAGACCGGTGTGCTCATCGCGCCGAACTTCTCCATCGGCGCCGTGCTGACCATGAAGTTCGCGCAGATCGCCGCACCCTGGTTCGAGTCGGTCGAGGTCGTGGAGCTGCACCATCCGAACAAGGTGGACGCCCCCTCCGGCACCGCCACGCGCACCGCCCAGCTCATCGCCGAGGCCCGCCGCGCCGCCGGCTCCGCCCCCGCCCCCGACGCCACCACCACCGCCCTGGACGGCGCCCGCGGCGCGGACGTCGACGGCGTCCCCGTCCACGCCGTGCGGCTGCGCGGCCTCCTCGCCCACCAGGAGGTGCTGCTGGGCGGCGAGGGCGAGACCCTGACCGTCCGGCACGACTCCCTGCACCACACCAGTTTCATGCCCGGCATCCTGCTGGGCGCCCGCCGGGTGGTGTCGACCCCGGGCCTCACCTTCGGCCTGGAACACTTCCTCGACCTGAACTGAGTCAAACCGTCATGCGCGCCAAGCTCTCCTACGCCCTCACGGCCGCCGTCCTCGTCTTCTACTTCGTCCTGGTCGGCAGCCGCGGCGTCATGCTCATCCGGGCCGGCACGCTGCTGACCGTCACGTTCGGGGTGGCGGTGCTGATCCTGCCGCTCATCGGCGTGTGGTTCCTGTGGAAGAACACCCAGTTCGTCCGCAGGGCCAACCAGCTCGCCGCCGAACTCGACGCCGAGGGCGGTCTGCCCGTCGACGAGCTGGAGCGCACCCCCAGCGGCCGCATCGACCGCGACTCCGCCGACGCGGTGTTCGCCCGCCGCAAGGCCGAGACCGAGGACGCCCCCGACGACTGGCGCAGCTGGTTCCGCCTCGCCGTCGCCTACCACGACGCCCGTGACACCCCGCGGGCCCGCAAGGCGATGCAACGGGCGATCACGCTGCACCAGGCGTCACGCTGACGCACAGCAGCCCGACCGTCCCGACGCACACAAGCGGCGGGCCCGGCCCACGTCGATGACGCCGGCCGGGCCCGCCGCCTGCCCGTGGAGACCCTCAGACAGAGCCTAGGGCTGCCGGTACTCGTCGGCCCATGCCTCGACCGTGTCCGCCGCCCGGTCGAACGCCTCGATCCGCCCCAGGAAGTCCGCCCCGTGCGTGGTCAGCAACGGCACGGCGTCCTGCGGGGACCCGTCCCGCCGTACGAGCGTCAGGGCCTGGCCCTGCAGCGTCCGCGGCAGCCCCAGCCAGCGCACCGGCTGCTGCACGGTGCGCACGGACGCGACCTGGTTCCAGGTCACCGTGCGGGTCACGAAGAACCTCACGTGCCGCAGCCCGCGCTCGCTCACCCACACGCCCATCCGCAGCAGCCGCAGCGCGGCGGTGATCACCAGCAGCGAGAGGCCGAACACCGTACCGGCCTCGCTCGGCGAGCCGGTCAGCGCGATCACCACCGCGGCGAGCAGCACGTACGAGGCGATCAGCAGACTCAGCGCGGCCACGGCGACCCGCCAGGGTCCGGGACGGTAGGGGCGCCGCCAGCGCTCACGGTCCTCGAAGGGCAACGCGACGTCGTCCGCTGCCTCGGATGCGCGGTCGGCCGTCAGGAAGGGCAGGGGCACGGCTGGTCCTCACTCGATCCATGCTGGGGCTGTGCCCGGTGAGGTTATCCGCCTGTGTCCCCGCTCACCACCTGCGGGGGGCCGGACGGTGTCAGCGCCCCTCGGAGGTCTGCGAGGCCTGGGACTGCTGGGACGGTGCGGTGTGGTCCAGGCTCAGCGCCGGCATCCCGATGACCAGGGAGCCCACCAGCGCGGCCACGATGGTGACCGCCATGAGCCAGCGCCCGGCTATCTGTCCGGCGGAGGACGGCTCGGGCGGCGGAGGGGCCACGTTACTGCGGAACGTGTCGGCTTCGGCGACGAAGGCGAAGGGAACGGGCTCGCGCCGACGGGACATGGTGGGTTCTTCCTCCCTGGGTAGACGAACTGCGTGACCGAGTGGACGCCGCCACCGATGACGAGTGGACGCTGCCACTGATTCAGACGAGCGGGTGCCCGAAAAGGTGCCCCATGTCACGAGATTTCCGGGAAAAAATTCTTGCGGCGGGCCGTCGGCCGCCCGAGTGCCCCGGCCCGCCCGCCCGCCCCGGACCCCCGTAGAGTTGGCGCCGCTCGCAAGCCGCCTCTGCAACGCCCCTGGAAGGACCTCCGCACCGTGACCGACAGGCCCGCCGACGACACCAAGATCCACACTCGCAGCGACGTCACCGTCGAGCTGGTCAAGCACAGCGCGTCCGACTCCGACGTGCTGTGGGCCGCCCGTGTCTCCACCGCCGGCGAGCAGTCCCTGGACGAGCTGCAGAAGGACCCGGAGCGCTCGAAGGGCCTGATCAACTACCTGATGCGGGACCGCCACGGCAGCCCCTTCGAGCACAACTCGATGACCTTCTTCATCAGCGCCCCGATCTTCGTCTTCCGCGAGTTCATGCGGCACCGCGTGGGCTGGTCCTACAACGAGGAGAGCGGCCGCTACCGCGAGCTCCAGCCCGTCTTCTACGTCCCCGACGCCTCCCGCAAGCTCGTCCAGCAGGGCCGTCCCGGCAAGTACGTCTTCGTCGAGGGCACCGAGGACCAGCAGGAGCTCGTGGCCCGCACCATGGAGGACTCCTACCGGCAGGCCTACGAGGCCTACCAGGAGATGCTCGCCGCCGGCGTCGCCCGCGAGGTCGCCCGCGCGGTGCTCCCCGTAGGCCTGTTCTCCTCGATGTACGCCACCTGCAACGCGCGCTCCCTGATGCACTTCCTCGGCCTGCGCACCCAGCACGAGCTGGCGAAGGTCCCGTCCTTCCCGCAGCGGGAGATCGAGATGGTGGGCGAGCGGATGGAGGCCGAGTGGGCGAGGCTCATGCCCCTCACTCACGCCGCTTTCAACGCCAACGGCCGTGTCGCCCCTTGACCGCCTCGCAGCGGGAGACGTATGTGCGGATCAGCCGCGCGAAGTGTCCGTATTGCGGCATTTAGAGAAGTTCATCTAGCCTGATCAAACGGACCCGGCACTGCTTGAACCCCCGAGCAGGCAGTGCCGGGCTCCACATTTGTCCCGACTTGCCGCCTGCCCCGAGGGCAGACCCCGCTCTGAGCAACGAGTAGCGTGTTACCCATGGCTCCGACCTCCACTCCGCAGACCCCCTTCGGGCGGGTCCTCACCGCCATGGTCACGCCGTTCACGGCGGACGGCGCACTAGACCTCGACGGCGCTCAGCGGCTCGCCACCCACCTGGTGGACGCAGGCAACGACGGCCTGATCGTCAACGGCACCACCGGCGAGTCCCCCACGACCACCGACGCGGAGAAAGCGGACCTGGTACGAGCCGTCCTGGAGGCCGTCGGAGACCGGGCCCACATCGTGGCCGGCGTCGGCACCAACGACACCCACCACAGCATCCAGCTGGCGCGCGCGGCGCAGCAGGCGGGCGCACACGGCCTCCTGGTCGTCACCCCGTACTACAACAAGCCCCCGCAAGAGGGCCTCTACCGCCACTTCACGACCGTCGCCGACGCCACCGAGCTGCCGGTCATGCTCTACGACATCCCCGGCCGCAGCGGTGTCCCGATCAACACCGAGACGCTCGTCCGCCTCGCCGCCCACCCGCGTATCGTCGCCAACAAGGACGCCAAGGGCGACCTCGGGCGCGCCAGCTGGGCCATCGCCCAGTCCGGCCTCGCCTGGTACTCCGGCGACGACATGCTCAACCTGCCGCTGCTCTCCGTCGGCGCGGTCGGCTTCGTCTCGGTCGTCGGCCATGTCGTCACCCCGGACCTGCGCGCCCTCGTCGACGCCTTCTCCGCCGGCGACGTCCAGAAGGCCACGGAGATCCACCAGAAGCTGCTCCCCGTCTACACCGGCATGTTCCGCACCCAGGGCGTCATGACCACGAAGGCCGCGCTCGCCCTCCAGGGCCTGCCCGCCGGCCCGCTGCGGGCGCCCCTGGTGGGACTCACCGCGGAAGAGACCGAGCAGCTCAAGATCGATCTTGCCGCGGGCGGGGTACAGCTCTGACATCGGACTTCACAACTGAACACCGCACAACTGAATACGGCAGGCCACCGGTGCCTGCACATCACAACGACAACTGCTTCTGCACGAACGTCATACGCGCCACGTGCCCACCGGTACGTGGCGCGCATGGTTGAGGAGAGTCTTTTGAGTCATCCGCACCCCGAACTGGGCCCGCCCCCGCCGCTTCCCGAAGGGGGTCTGCGGGTCACCCCGCTCGGCGGCCTCGGCGAGATCGGCCGCAACATGACGGTCATGGAGTACGGCGGCCGTCTTCTGATCGTCGACTGCGGAGTGCTCTTCCCCGAGGAGGAGCAGCCCGGAATCGACCTGATCCTGCCGGACTTCTCGTCCATCCGGGACCGCCTCGACGCCGTCGAGGGCATCGTCCTCACCCACGGCCACGAGGACCACATCGGCGCCGTCCCCTACCTCCTCCGGGAGAAGCCGGACATCCCGCTGATCGGCTCCAAGCTGACCCTCGCCCTGATCGAGGCCAAGCTCCAGGAGCACCGCATCCGCCCCTACACCCTCGAGGTGGCCGAGGGGAACCGCGAGCGCATCGGTCCGTTCGACTGCGAGTTCATCGCAGTCAACCACTCCATCCCGGACGCCCTCGCCGTGGCCGTGCGCACGCCGGCCGGCATGGTGGTCCACACCGGCGACTTCAAGATGGACCAGCTTCCGCTGGACAACCGCCTCACGGACCTGCACGCGTTCGCACGACTGAGCGAAGAGGGCATCGACCTGCTTCTCTCCGACTCGACGAACGCCGAGGTCCCCGGGTTCGTCCCGCCGGAGCGGGAGATCTCCAACGTCCTGCGCCAGGTCTTCGCGAACGCCCGGAAGCGGATCATCGTGGCGAGCTTCGCGAGCCATGTCCACCGCATCCAGCAGATCCTGGACGCGGCGCACGAGTACGGCCGCAGGGTCGCCTTCGTCGGCCGCTCGATGGTCCGCAACATGGGCATCGCCCGGGACCTCGGCTATCTGAAGATCCCGCCGGGCCTGGTCGTCGACGTCAGGAGCCTGGACGACCTGCCGGACCACGAGGTGGTCCTGGTCTGCACGGGTTCCCAGGGCGAACCGATGGCCGCCCTGTCCCGGATGGCCAACCGCGACCACCAGATCCGCATCGTCGACGGCGACACGGTGATCCTGGCGTCCTCGCTCATCCCCGGCAACGAGAACGCGGTCTACCGCGTGATCAACGGCCTGACGCGCTGGGGCGCGAACGTCGTCCACAAGGGCAACGCCAAGGTGCACGTCTCGGGCCACGCGTCCGCGGGCGAGCTCCTGTACTTCTACAACATCTGCCGGCCGAAGAACCTGATGCCGGTCCACGGCGAGTGGCGCCATCTGCGGGCCAACGCCGAGCTGGGCGCCATGACCGGCGTTCCGCACGACCGCATCGTCATCGCCGAGGACGGCGTCGTCGTCGACCTCATCGAGGGCAAGGCAAAGATCGCGGGCAAGGTCCAGGCGGGGTACGTGTACGTCGACGGCCTCTCGGTCGGCGACGTGGGTGAGCCCGCCCTGAAGGACCGGAAGATCCTGGGCGACGAGGGCATCATCTCCGTCTTCGTGGTGATGGACTCCTCGACCGGCAAGATCACCGGTGGTCCGCACGTCCAGGCCCGCGGTTCGGGCATCGAGGACTCGGCCTTCGCGGACGTCATCCCGAAGATCACCGAAGTCCTGGAGCGCTCGGCTCAGGACGGCGTGGTGGAACCCCACCAGCTGCAGCAGCTCATCCGCCGCACCTTGGGCAAGTGGGTCTCGGACTCCTACCGGCGCCGGCCGATGATCCTCCCGGTCGTCGTGGAGGTCTGACGGACCGTCGGGTCCGCCAACGGCCCTCAGGGCGCGTGCACCTGGAGCGGAGCTCCTCGATTTGCATCGGGGCGCTCCGCTCCAGTACGTTTACGGCTCCGCCTGAACGGGAACCCAGCCGCCTCGCGTGTCTGGACCACTCCCCGGAGGGGCCGGGAAATCCGACTCAGAACTTCTGATAAAGTCGGAACCGCCGGAAAGGAAACCGCGAAACAAAAGCGGGAACCTGGAAAGCACCGAGGAAATCGGATCGGAAAAAGATCTGATAGAGTCGGGAACGCAAGACCGAAGGGAAGCGCCCGGAGGAAAGCCTGAGAGAGTCTCTCGGGTGAGTACAAAGGAAGCGTCCGTTCCTTGAGAACTCAACAGCG
>NZ_JBIURQ010000019.1:0-23609 GCF_044740925.1 Streptomyces sp. NPDC088254
CGGGGCCCCGCCCCGGGGGGGGGGGGGGCGGCCCCCGGGGGGGGGGGGGGCGGGGCCCGGGGGGGGGCCCGCCCGGGGGGGGGGGGGGGGGGGACCCCCCGCCCCCCGCGCCCGTCCGTCCGGTCGGTCTCAGTCGTCGAGTACCGCCACCTCGATCCCGGCCAGTCGCTCGCGGTCCGCGATGATCTCGATGCGGGTGATCCCCTCGTCGGCGACCGTGAGCAGCAGGGCCAGCCGCAGCCGCCCGTGCGGCGCCAGCACCAGGCCGACGCGGCCGTCGAGCAGCGCGGGGCCGGTGAACCGGGCCCGGCCGGCCGCCGTCATCGCGCCCTGCGCGACCGTGCGGGCGCCGACGACCTCGACCGGCTCCGGCGTCGGCACGACGAACCGGTCGGCGGTGAGGACCACGTCCGGATGCAGCAGCGCCAGCAGGGCCTCGAAGTCGCCGCCGCGCGTGGCGGCGAGGAACGCCTCCACCGCCTGCCGTTGGCGGTGCGCGTCGGCGGCGGGCGCGGCCCGCGAGCCGGCCGGCGCCGGCGTCGTGCCCCTGACCCGCCGGCGGGCACGGCTGGCGAGCTGCCGGGTCGTCGCCGGGCTGCGGTCGATCAGCGGGGCGATCGCGTCGAACGGCACCGCGAACATGTCGTGCAGGACGAACGCCAGCCGCTCGTCCGGCCCCAGCGAGTCCAGGACGACGAGCAGGGCCACCCCGACGGAGTCGGCGAGCAGCGCCTCCTCCTCGGGATCGCCGCCGGGCGCGACGCCGGCCCCGGGGCCGGCCTCTGAGGCCTCCAGTGGCTCCTCGCGCCGTGTCCTGCGCGAGCGCAGCATGTTCAGGCTCACCCGGCCCACCACGGTGGTCAGCCACGCGGTGACGTTCTCCACCTCGCCGAGGTCGACCGCGGACGCCCGCAGCCAGGTCTCCTGGACGGCGTCGTCGGCCTCGGCGAGCGAGCCGAGCATGCGGTGGGCGACGGCCCGCAGTCGCGGCCGGTCCTCCTCGAAGCGTTCCGGCGAGAGTATGCGCCCGGTCATGACGGGTTCCCCGTTCGTCGAAGGTGAGCGGTGAGCGGCGTGCGAGGTGGATCAGAGCAGAAAGGGACCGGTTAAGCTCGGGGCGTTTCCCGGAAAGGGCGGATGCCGGTATGAAGATCCTGATCAGCGCCGACATGGAGGGCGCCACCGGTGTCACCTGGCCGGCCGACGTGCTGCCGGGCACTCCGCAGTGGGAGCGGTGCCGGGCGCTGTTCACCTCGGACGTCAACGCGGCCGTCCTCGGCTTCTTCGACGGCGGCGCCGACGAAGTCCTGATCAACGAGGCCCACTGGACCATGCGCAACCTTCTCCTGGAACAGCTCGACGAGCGGGCCCAGATGCTCACCGGGCGGCACAAGTCGCTGTCCATGGTGGAAGGCGTCCAGCACGGCGACGTGGACGGCGTCGCCTTCGTCGGCTACCACGCCGGCGCCGGCGCGGAGGGCGTCCTCGCCCACACCTACCTCGCCAACTCCATCACCGGGGTGTGGCTGAACGACGTACGGGCCAGTGAGGGGCTGCTCAACGCGCGCGTGGCCGCCGAGTTCGGGGTACCTGTAGTGCTGGTCACGGGTGACGACGTGGCCTGCGAGGACGCCCTCGGGTACGCGCCCGAGGCGCTGAAGGTGGCGGTCAAGGACCATGTGTCGCGGTACGCGGCCGTGTGCCGGACGCCGGCCCGCACCGCCGCCGACATCCGGGCCGCGGCGAAGGAAGCCGCTCGTCTGGCGGTTCGTCAGGGGCCGTCGCGGGAAGGGCCGTTCACCGTGGCGGTGGAGTTCGACGCCGAACACCTGGCGATGGCCGCGACGGTGGTGCCGGGTGTGGCGCGGATCGGGGAGCGCAAGGTGGCGTACACCAGCGGCACCATGTACGAGGGCATCCGCACGTTCAAGGCGGTCACGACGGTCGTCTCGGCGGCGGTCGAGGAACAATACGGCTGAGGCAGAACACGGCTGAGGCAGAACACGGCTGAGGAACAACACGGCTGAGGAGCAGCATGGCTGACGCGCAGGCGAGGGACGAGGTCGTGCGGTTCACGTCCGACCTCATCCGCATCGACACCACGAACCGGGGCGGCGGGGACTGCCGGGAGCGGCCCGCCGCCGAGTACGCGGCCGCGCTGCTCGCCGAGACGGGACTCGAGCCGACGCTGCTGGAGCGCACGCCGGGCCGGACCAACGTCGTCGCCCGCGTCGAGGGCTCCGACCCGTCGGCGGAAGCGCTGCTGGTCCACGGTCACCTCGACGTGGTGCCCGCCGAGGCCGCGGACTGGAGCGTGCACCCCTTCTCCGGGGAGATCCGCGACGGCGTGGTGTGGGGGCGCGGCGCGGTCGACATGAAGAACATGGACGCGATGATCCTCGCCGTCGTGCGCGCCTGGGCCCGAGAGGGCGTACGGCCCCGGCGTGACGTCGTGGTCGCCTTCACCGCCGACGAGGAGGCCAGCGCCGAGGACGGCTCGGGCTTCCTCGCCGACGAGCACCCCCACCTCTTCGAGGGCTGCACGGAGGGCGTCGGCGAGTCCGGCGCGTTCACCTTCCACGACGGCAGCGGCCGGGAGATCTACCCGATCGCGGCGGGGGAGCGCGGCACCGGCTGGCTGAAGCTCACCGCCCGCGGCCGCGCCGGGCACGGCTCCAAGGTCAACCGGGAGAACGCGGTGACCCGCCTGTCCGCCGCGATCACGCGGATCGGCGAGCACGAGTGGCCGCTCAGGCTGACCCCGACCGTGCGGGCCGCGCTCACCGAACTGGCCGCCGTGTACGGCGTCGAGGCCCGCCTCGACGACGTGGACGCCCTGCTGGACAAGCTGGGGTCGGCCGCCAGGCTGGTGGAGGCGACCGTCCGCAACAGCGCCAACCCGACCATGCTGGAAGCCGGTTACAAGATCAACGTCATTCCCGGCGAGGCCGTCGCCTATGTCGACGGGCGGTATCTGCCGGGCGGCGAGGACGAGTTCCGAGCCACCCTCGACGAACTGACCGGCCCCGACGTGGACTGGGAGTTCCAGCACCACACGGTCGCCCTCCAGGCGCCGGTGGACTCGCCGACGTACGCACGGATGCGCGCCGCCGTCGAGGAGTTCGCACCGGGGGGACACGTGGTGCCCTACTGCATGTCCGGCGGCACCGACGCCAAGCAGTTCTCGCGGCTCGGCATCACCGGTTACGGGTTCGCGCCGCTCAGGCTGCCGGAGGGGCTGGACTACCAGGCGCTCTTCCACGGCGTCGACGAGCGGGTGCCCGTCGAGGCGCTCCACTTCGGCGTCGACGTCCTCGACCGCTTCCTGCGCACGGCCTGAGAGGGCGGGGGAGACGTGCAGATCCTGCCGTACGGTTCCTGGCCCTCGCCGCTCGACGCGCGGCTCGCCGCGGCGCACGACGGGCGGCCCGAGTACGTCGGCTTCGTCGGCGACGAGGTGTGGTGGACGGCCCCCCGCCCCGCCGAGGGCGGCCGGCGCACCCTGGTGCGACGGCGCGCCGACGGCGCCGAGGAGTCGGTGCTGCCCGCTCCGTGGAACGTGCGCAGCCGGGTGCTCGAGTACGGCGGGCAGCCCTGGGCCGGCGCGCTTCACGAGGGGCGACCGCTGGTGGTGTTCGCGCACTTCGCCGACCAGAGGCTGTACGTCTGGCGGCCGGGCGGCGAGCCCCGGCCGCTGACCCCGCTGTCGCCGGTGGGCGGCGGACTGCGCTGGGCCGAACCGCGGTTGCTGCTCGACCGGGGCGAAGTGTGGTGCGTGCTGGAGGAGTTCACCGGGGACGGGCCCACCGACGTGCGCCGGGTCCTGGCCGCCGTGCCGCTGGACGGATCGGCCGCCGGGGACCGGAGCGCCGTACGCGAACTCACCGACGACCGGCGGCGGTTCGTCACCGGGGCGCGCATCTCGCCGGACGGCCGGCGGGCCGCGTGGCTCGCCTGGGACCATCCGCGGATGCCGTGGGACGGCACGGACGTCGTCGTCGCCGGCATCGGGGCGGACGGCGCGTTCGACGACGCCCGGGTGGTGGCCGGCGGGCCCGAGGAGTCCGTCGCCCAGGTCGACTGGTCCGCGGACGGCCGCCTGCTCTACACCAGCGACCGCTCCGGCTGGTGGAACGTGTACCGCGACCACGAACCCGTCTGCCCGCGCGAGGAGGAGTTCGGCGGGCCGCTGTGGAAGCTCGGCCACCGCTGGTTCGCGCCGCTTCCCGGCGGTCTCCTCGCCGTCGTGCACGGCCGGGGCGCCGCCGCGCTCGGCGTCCTCGACCCGGAGAGCGGCGAGGTCGTCGACGTGGCCGGGCCGTGGACCGAGTTCGCCTCCACCCTCGCCGTGCACGGCGAGCGCGTCGTCGCCGTCGGCGCCAGCCCGCGCAGCGCCTACGAGGTGGTGGAGCTCGACACCCGCACCGGCCGGGCCCGGGTGATCGGCGCGCCGCACGAGGACACCGTGGACCCCGCCTACTACCCCGAACCGCAACTGCGCACCTTCACCGGACCCGACGGCCGCGACGTCCACGCGCACGTGTACCCGCCGCACAACCCCGGGTGCGTCGCCCCGGGCGCAGAGCTGCCGCCGTACGTCATCCGGGCGCACGGCGGGCCCACCGACCGCTCCCCGCTCGTACTGGACCTGGAGACCGCCTACTTCACCTCCCGGGGCATCGGCGTCGCCGAGGTCGACTACGGCGGGTCGAGCGGCTACGGACGGGAGTACCGCGACCGGCTGCGCGAACAGTGGGGCGTCGTCGACGTCGAGGACTGCGCGGCCGTCGCCCTCGCCCTCGCCGAGGAGGGCACCGCCGACCGGGACCGGCTGGCGATCCGCGGCGGCAGCGCGGGCGGCTGGACCGCCGCCGTCTCGCTCACCGGCGCCGGGGTCTACGCCTGCGGCACCATCGTCTACCCCGTCCTGGACCTCGCGGCCTGGGCGACCGGCGGCACCCACGACTTCGAGTCCCGCTACCTCGACACCCTGGTCGGACCGCTCGACGAGGTGCCCGCCCGGTACGCCGAACGCTCGCCCGTCGAGCACGCCGACCGGATCCGCGTGCCGTTCCTGCTGCTCCAGGGCCTCGACGACGTGATCTGCCCGCCCGCCCAGGCCGAACGCCTCCTGGCCCGCATCGCAGGCCGCGGCGTCCCGCACGCCTACCTCGCCTTCGAGGGGGAGGGGCACGGGTTCCGGCGGGCGGAGACCATGGTGCGCGCCCTGGAGGCCGAGCTCTCGCTGTACGCTCAGGTGTTCGGGCTGCGCCCGCCCGGCATCCCGACCCTGGAGCTCACCCGGTGAACGACCTCGTACGCCCTTCCCGGCTCGCCCCCGGCGCCCGGGTGGCCGTCGTCGCCCCCAGCGGACCCGTGGCCGAGGAGCGGCTCCAGGCCGGTCTCGACGTCCTGCGCGGCTGGGACCTCGACCCGGTGGCCGCGCCCCATGCCCTCGACCGGCACCGCACCATCGGCCACCTCGCGGGCGAGGACGCCGACCGGGCCGCCGACCTTCAGCGCGCCTGGTGCGACCCGTCCGTCGACGCCGTGATGTGCGCACGGGGCGGCTACGGCGCGCAGCGCGTCGTCGACCTGCTCGACTGGGACGCCATGCGGGCGGCCGGGCCCAAGGTGTTCATCGGCTTCAGCGACAGCACCGCCCTGCAGGAGGCCTTCGCCGTCCGCCTCGGCCTGGTCACCCTGTACGGTCCCGTCGCCGCCGGCGTCGACTTCATCAAGAACGCCCGCGCCCAGGACCACCTCAGGGCCACCCTGTTCGCCCCGGAGACCGTCCGCGTCCTCGCCTCCACCGGCACCGCTCTCGCCCCCGGCCGGGCCCGGGGCGTCACCCTGGGCGGTTGCCTCACCCTCCTCGCCACCGGCTACGGCACCCCGCACACCCGCGCCGGCGCGCGCGGCGGACTGCTCCTGCTGGAGGACGTGGGGGAGCCGCCGTACCGTCTCGACCGCACCCTCACCCAACTGCTGCGCACCGGCTGGCTCGACGGCGTCGCCGGCGTCGCCCTCGGCTCCTGGGAGCGCTGCGGCCCCTACGAGGAGCTGCGCCCCGTCCTCGCCGACCGGCTGGGCGGACTCGGGGTGCCCGTCGTGGAGGAGCTGGGTTTCGGCCACTGCGAGGGGGCACTGACCGTGCCGTTCGGTGTGAGCGCCGAGCTGGACGCCGACGCCGGGACACTCAGCCTGGACGCGCCCGCGCTGATCTGAGCGGCCGGTGGACCGTCGTCGGCGCGCCGTGCGGCGCCCACGCCGTGCGGCGGCGCGGCTGACTACGCTGGCCGGATGCCGCACACCGCATCGCGCTACCTCGCCGAGGGCCCCCGCGTGGGCATACGCCATTTCACCCACGCGGACGGCGCCGAGTTCACCGCCCGCGCCCGCGAGAGCCATGACCTGCACCGCCCGTGGCTGTTCCCGCCGGACACCCCCGCCGCGTACACCGCCTACGCGGACCGGCTGATCCAGGACCCCTCCAAGGCCGGCTTCCTGGTGTGCACCAAGGACGACGGGGCCATCGCCGGATTCGTCAACATCAACAACATCGTCCAGGGCGCCTTCCGGAACGGGGCGCTGGGCTACGGCGCGTTCGCGCACGCCGCCGGGCGGGGACTCATGCGCGAGGCACTCGACCTCGTCGTCGGCCACGCCTTCGGCCCGATGCGGCTGCACCGCCTGGAGATCAACGTCCAGCCCGGCAACGCCGCCTCGATCGCCCTCGCCCAGAGCTGCGGCTTCCGCCTGGAGGGCTTCTCCCCAGGCATGATCCACATAGACGGCGCCTGGCGAGACCACCAACGCTGGGCCCTGACGGCGGAGATGAGATCCGCGAGCGCTTCCAGCGGCCCCCCGTCCGGGCGTCAGCCCCGGCGGCGGTCGACGTATTCGTAGAGGGTGCCGTCGGGGTGGCGGGCCACCAGGTTGCGGCCCGCGGGGGTCGACACCGGGCCTGCCAGGATGTTCGCGCCCAGGTCGGTGAGCGTCTTGTAGGCCTCGTTCACGTCCGTGACGGCGATCGTCGCCGCCACCTTGCGCAGCACCTCCAGCTCGGCGGCGGGCCCGCTCATCAGCAGGAAGCAGCCGACCGCCGCGACCTGCACCCCGGCGCGCTCGAAACGCAGCGCCGGGGCGTTCGCGAGCCGTTCGTAGAAGGGGACGGCGGCCTCCAGGTCGTCGACGCAGACCCGCAGCGTCGTTCCGAGAATCTCCATGCGTGAGAGCGTAGTTGGGGCGGCGGCGCAGACGAGGCGCCTGCACCCGATCCCCTCGGCGATCCCCGGCGTTATCCTCCGCACACCCCGGGTACCCGAGCCCGATGGAGCGCATGGATCACCTGGAGCATCTGGACAAGCACCTGGTCGACGAACTGGCGCAGGTGGCACGCGAGACCATCCGGGAGGAGGTGCGCGAGCAGACCCGCAAACAGCGCCGTAGGGCCGTGCTGTACGCCTCCTCCGGCGCCCTCGCCCTGTACGCGGGCGCCGCCGTCTCCCTCGCCGTGGGCCTGGCGTTCGCCCTCGTGCTGCCCGGCTGGGCCGCCGCGCTGATCACCGCGGCGATCCTCGGCGTGCTGGCGTACGTGCTGCGCGGCGCCGCCCGCCCGCACCGCGGCACGAGCGGCCACCCGGACGCCGGAGCGGGCCTCGCCGCCCCGCCCGTGGGCACGCCCGCCGGCGGTCTCGGCATGTCCGTCCCGCCGATGCCGTCCACCCCGCCCGACGTGCCCCGTCAGGGCGGCACCGGCCCCGACGTCCCGCACCACGGGGCGTGATGCCGGATGCGCGCACCGTGGAGGACGGCGGCGGACGACGGACGCAGGGTCGTCGTGGTGACCGGGGCCAGCGGGGGAGTGGGGCGGGCCACCGCCCGCGCCTTCGCCGCACAGGGCGACCGTCTCGCCCTGCTGGCCCGGGGCCGTGAGGGCCTCGCCGCGGCCGCCGACGAAGTACAGCGGGCGGGCGGCGAGGCGCTGACCGTGAGCGTCGACATGGCCGACGCCAAGGCGGTCGAGGACGCGGCGCAGCAGGTCGTCGACGCCTACGGCCGCATCGACGTGTGGGTCAACGACGCCTTCACGAGCGTCTTCGCCCCGTTCACCGAGATCACCCCCGACGAGTTCCGCCGGGTGACGGAAGTGACGTACCTGGGCTTCGTGTTCGGCACCCGCGCCGCACTGCGGCACATGCTGCCCCGCGACCGCGGCACGATCGTCCAGGTCGGTTCCGCGCTCGCCTACCGCGGGGTGCCCCTGCAGGCGGCGTACTGCGGGGCCAAGCACGCCATCCAGGGGTTCAACGAGTCCCTGCGCTGCGAGCTGCTGCACTCCCGCAGCCGGGTGCGGACCGCGATGGTGCAGCTGCCCGGCCTCAACACCCCGCAGTTCGACTGGTTGCTGAACCGGATGCCGGGCCGTGCCCGCCCGGTGGCGCCCGTGTACCAGCCCGAGGTCGCCGCCCGGGCGATCGTGCACGCCGCCGGACACGCGCGGCGGCGCGAGTACTGGGTGGGCGGCTCCACCGCGGCCACCCTCGTCGCCAACGCCGTCATCCCCGGCCTCCTCGACCGCTACCTGGCCCGCACCGCCTTCGACGCGCAGCAGGAGGACGACGGGACAGGGGGTTCCCACGGCCCCGGCAACCTGTGGGAACCCGCCGACGGCCCCCACGGGCACGACCACGGAGCCCACGGCCGCTTCGACGACGAGGCGATCGGGCACAGCCCGCAGGAGTGGGCCTCCCGCAACCGGGGGCGGGTCGGCGCCGGGCTGCTCGCCGCGGGCGTCGGCGCGGCGGTGACGGCGGGACTGCGCCGGAGGGCACGCGCCGCCTGAACCACCGCCGTCACACCGCGGGCCGGGACCCCGTCGTCGTGGGTCCCGGCCCGCGGTGTCGGGGGCGCCTCACGACAGCTGCGGCAGCACCTTCGTACGGTAGAAGTCGAAGAAACCTCGCTGGTCGGGGCCGATCTGGTTGACGTAGACCCGGTCGAAGCCGGCGTCGGCGAACGCCGTGAGCGCCGCGACGTGCTCGTCGACGTCGTCGCCGCACACCCGGTTCTCGCGCACCATGTCCTCGGTGACCAGCGACTGCGCCTGCTCGAAGTGGCGCGGTGTGGGCAGGACCTGGCCCAGCTCGCCGGGCAGCAGCTCGTTCGCCCACAGCCGGTGCGCCGTGCGCAGAGCCTCCTCGCGGTCCGCGCCGTAGCAGACCTTGGTGCCGCCGCTGACCGGCTTCCCGCCGCCTCCGCCCTTGCGGAACTGCTCCACCATCGACTCCTCCGGCATCATCGTGATGTAGCCGTCGGCGACGCGGGAGGCCAGCGCCGTCGCCTTCGGGCCGAAGCCGGAGATGTCGATCGGCACCGGCTGGTCGGGGACGGTGTACAGGCGCGCGTTCTCCACCGTGTAGTGGGTGCCGTGGTGGGTGACCTCCTCGCCGGTGAACAGCCGGCGCATGATCTGGATCGCCTCCTCCAGCATCTCCAGACGCACCTGCGCGGGCGGCCACGCGTCGCCGAGGATGTGCTCGTTGAGGGCCTCGCCCGAGCCGACGCCCAGCCGGAAGCGGCCCTCGGTCATCACCGCCGCGGTGGCGGCGGCCTGCGCCACCACCGCCGGGTGCATCCGCACCGTCGGACAGGTCACCGCCGTCTCGATCGGCAGCGACACCGCCTCCGACAGCGCGCCGATCACCGACCACACGAACGGGCTCTGGCCCTGCGCGTCGTTCCACGGGTGGTAGTGGTCGGAGATCCACAGCGCCTGGAATCCGGCCTGTTCGGCCATGCGCGCCTGCTCGATCAGGTCGGCGGGGCCGTGTTCCTCGGTGGACAGGAAGTAGCCGTACTCGGGCATGGGGGAACCTCCGCTGGTGTGCCGCGGGTGGGTGGGGGTCGTCGGTCCGGGTACCCGGCACCCGGCCGGGAAACCGCGACCGCGCGCACCGGCCGACGTTTGGCCCCCCTGCCCAGGGGGACGCGGAAGCCCTTGTACGACCGTACGACTCCCCAATCGGAGGCGAACCGTGAGTCGACCCCGCATCGTGATCGTCGGAGCCGGATTCGCCGGGTACCGGACGGCCCGCAGCCTGGCGCGGGCGGCCCGGGGCCGGGCCGACATCACCCTGCTCAACCCGACCGACTACTTCCTGTACCTTCCCCTGCTGCCCCAGGTGTCCGCCGGCATCCTCGAACCGCGCCGGGTCACCGTCTCCCTCTCCGGCACCCTGCCCGACGTGCGGCTGGTGCTCGGCGAGGCGGGCCGCCTCGACTTCGACGGGCGCGCCGTCCACTACACCGACCCGGAGGGCCGCCAGGGCACGCTTCAGTACGACCGGCTGGTGCTCGCCGCCGGCAGCGTCAACAAGCTGCTGCCCATCCCCGGCGTCGCCGAGCACGCGCACGGCTTCCGCGGCCTGCCCGAGGCGCTGTACCTGCGTGACCACGTCACCCGGCAGATGGAGCTGGCGGCCACCGCCGACGACCCCGAGGAGCGCGCGGCGCGCCGCACGTTCGTGGTGGTCGGCGCCGGCTACACCGGCACCGAAGTCGCCGCGCAGGGACAGCTGTTCACCGACGCGCTGGTGCGCTCCGGCCCGCTGCGCGACGACGTACGGCCGCGCTGGATGCTCCTCGACATCGCCGACCGCGTCCTGCCCGAACTGGACGAGCGGCTCTCGCGCACCGCCGACGCCGTGCTGCGCGGACGGGGCGTCGACGTCCGGATGGGCACCTCCGTCAAGGAGGCCACCCGTGACGGGGTCCTGCTGACCGACGGCGAGTCCGTCGACACCCGCACCCTGGTGTGGTGCGTGGGCGTACGGCCCGACCCGCTCGTCGAGTCTCTCGGAGTGCCCCTGGAGCGCGGCCGGCTCCTGGTCGAGCCGACGCTGCAGGTCCCGGGGCGGCCCGAGGTGTTCGCCTGCGGCGACGCCGCCGCGGTGCCCGACCTGGAGAAGCCCGGGCAGTACACGCCGATGACGGCGCAGCACGCCTGGCGTCAGGGCAAGGTGGCCGCGCACAACATCGCCGCCTCGCTGACCGGCCGTGAGCTGCGGCCCTACCGGCACAAGGACATGGGCTTCGTCGTCGACCTCGGCGGGGTCAAGGCCGCCGCGAACCCGCTGGGTGTCCACCTCTCCGGGCTGCCGGCGGGCGTGGTCACCCGCGGCTACCATCTCGCCGCGATGCCCGGCAACCGCGTCCGGGTCGCCGCCGACTGGCTCCTGGACGCCGTACTGCCGCGCCAGGGCGTCCAGTTGGGCCTGGTCCGCTCCTGGGCGGTGCCGCTGGACACGGCCTCGCCGGAGCTGGTGCGGGCCCCGGCCGGGGGCGAGCCGCGCGGGGCCGCCGGCGGCGGCGCGCACGGTGACAGCGCGCACGGCGACGGATCGCGGGCCAGGGGTGGCGGCGGGGGCGAGGACACGTCACGGACGATCACCTCGCCCACGCCCGAGCCGGTGCGCACCGAGCCCGCGCGGCGCCGGGTGCAGCCCGAGCGGGCCCAGGCCGACGGAACCGCCGTCGAGAGCGCCACGGGCGGGGGCGGCGGTGAGGACACCACCCGCACGATCACCTCACCCACACCCGAGCCGGTGAAGAACGAGCCCGCGAAGCGGCGACACGACGACGGCCCCACGGGGATGGACGGCCGGCCGACGAAGGACGAACCCGTCGGCGAACCCACGCCCACGAAGCCTCAGCCGGGCGGCGAGCCGACGAAGAACCAGCCGGGCGGCGAGCCCGCGAAGAACCAGACGGGCGGTGAACCCGCGAAGAACCAGCCGGGCGGCGAACCCGCCAGGAACCAGCCGGGCGGCGAACCCGCCAGGAACCAGCCGGGCGGCGAGCCCGCCAAGAATCAGCCCGGCGACCGCCCCACCCAGCGGAACCCGCGGTGAACCCGCCATGAATCAGCCCGGTGGTGAGGCCGCGAAGAGTCAGCCAGGTGGTGAACCCGCCAGGACTCGACTGCAGGCGGCGAAGCCACCGGCGACCAGCCGGGCGGTGAGACCGCGAAGCACCAGCCGGGTGGCGACGCCGCCAGGAACCAGCCCGGCGGCGAACCCGCCGAGAGACAGCCCGGCCGGCCGGCCCGCCCAGTGGGCCCGTGGCGGATCCGCTCGTGAGGGGCCCGTGGTGAACCGCCGGGGAGCGTGAGCCCGGCGGGGCCGCGGCCCGACAGATATCAGGAGCCAACGACAGCCCTCGCACCCCCGACCCTGGGGAAGGAGATCAGCGACCCGATGGACACCGCCGAACTCACCGAACTCGGACAGCAGTTGCGCGTCGACAGCGTCCGTGCCGCCGCAGCCGCGAACTCCGGGCACCCGACGTCCTCGATGTCCGCCGCGGACCTCGTGGCCGTCCTGCTGGCCCACCACCTCCGCTACGACTTCGACCACCCCGACCACCCCGGCAACGACCGCTTCGTCCTCTCCAAGGGCCACGCCTCCCCGCTGCTCTACTCCGCCTACAAGGCGGCCGGGGTCGTCGACGACGACGAGCTGCTCACCTTCCGGAAGCTCGGCAGCCGGCTCGAAGGGCACCCCACTCCGCGCCGGCTGCCCTGGGTGGAGACCGCCACCGGCTCGCTCGGGCAGGGACTGCCGGTCGGCGTCGGCATCGCGCTCGCCGTGAAGCGGCTGGACCGCTCCGAGGCACGGGTGTGGGTGCTGTGCGGCGACAGCGAGATGGCCGAGGGATCGGTGTGGGAGGCCGCCGAGCACGCGGGCCACGAGCAGCTGGACAACCTGGTGGCCATCGTCGACGTGAACCGCCTCGGCCAGCGCGGCCCGACCCGCCACGGGCACCACCTCGACGCCTACGCGCGCCGCTTCCAGGCCTTCGGCTGGCACACGGTCGAGGTCGACGGCCATGACGTGGACGCCGTCGACCGCGCCTACGGCGAGGCCCGTTCCACCAAGGGCCAGCCCACCGCGATCCTCGCCCGCACCCTCAAGGGCAAGGGCGTCGAAGCCGTCCAGGACCGCGAGGGCCTGCACGGCAAGCCGCTCCAGGACGCCGACGAGGCGATCGAGGAACTCGGCGGGGTCCGCGACCTGCGCGTGCGGGTGCAGCCGCCGCCCAGCGCCCGGCTGCTGCACGCCGTCGCCGACGGGCACCTCGACCTGCCGCGCTGGGAGAAGGGCGATCCGGACAAGGGCGTCGCCACCCGTGACGCGTACGGGCAGGCGCTCGCCGCCCTCGGCACCGCCCGCGAAGACGTCGTCGCCCTCGACGGCGAGGTGAGCGACTCCACCCGGGCCGAGTTCTTCGCCAAGGAGCATCCCGAGCGGTTCTTCGAGTGCTACATCGCCGAGCAGCAGCTCGTCGCCGCCGCGGTGGGTCTCGCGGCGCGCGGCCGGGTGCCGTACGCCTCCACCTTCGCGGCGTTCCTGACCAGGGCGCACGACTTCGTGCGGATGGCGTCGATCAGCGGGGCCGGGATCAACCTGGTCGGCTCGCACGCGGGCGTGGCCATCGGACAGGACGGGCCCTCCCAGATGGGTCTGGAGGACCTGGCGATGTTCCGGGCCGTGCACGGCTCCACCGTGCTGTACCCGTGCGACGCCAACCAGACCGCGCGCCTGGTCGCGACCATGGCCCGGCTGGACGGCGTCCGCTATCTGCGCACCTCGCGCGGCGCGAGCCCGGTGATCTACGGGCCCGACGAGGAGTTCCCGGTGGGTGGCAGCAAGGTGCTCCGCTCCTCCGGCCGGGACCGGCTCACCGTGGTGGCGGCCGGCGTCACTGTGCACGAGGCGCTCAAGGCCGCCGACGCGCTCGCCGGTGAGGGCGTCGACGTCAGGGTCATCGATCTGTACTCGGTCAAGCCGGTGGACCGGGAGACGCTGCGGCGCGCGGCCGAGGAGACCGGTTGTCTGCTGACGGTGGAGGACCACCACGCGGAGGGCGGCCTCGGCGACGCGGTCGCGGAGGCCTTCGCCGACGGGCGGCCGGTGCCCCGCCTGGTGCGGCTGGGAGTGCGGACTATGCCGGGCTCGGCGAGCCCGGACGAGCAGCTGCACGCCGCCGGCATCGACGCCGAGTCGATCGCCGCCTCGGCGCGGCTGCTGGTGGAGACGGCGGTCGTGCCGTGACGAGCGGCCCGCGCCGGCGCCCCGCCCGGCGCGGGCCCGCCGACTCGCGTGGCTGATACACGTACCGCCGGTACGCAGTGATGTCCGTACGGCGGCCCAGACCCGCGCCCTCGTGAAGGTTTGGCCAACAACCTTCAGGCCACCCGGAAGGAGAGGTGGTCATGGCGAACACGAAGAACACATCGGAGACGAAGACTTCACGGTCTTCACAGGAAGACGACAGCGCTCCGGAGCGCAGCGATCGGAGCACCCGAGACACCCGCAGAGACGAGGACGACACCGTGGCGGACCGGCCGAGCCCCATGGAGGTGCTGCGTCAGGCGCGCGCCC
Source organism: Streptomyces sp. NPDC088254 (assembly GCF_044740925.1). Classification (NCBI taxonomy): domain Bacteria; kingdom Bacillati; phylum Actinomycetota; class Actinomycetes; order Kitasatosporales; family Streptomycetaceae; genus Streptomyces; species Streptomyces sp. NPDC088254. The sequence goes on from NZ_JBIURQ010000019.1 coordinate 14,448, forward strand.
AGCTCGCCGAGCTGACGGGCATGACCGCCGAGAGCGTCTCGTCCTTCGCGCAGACGGAGGACGGCTGGTCGCTGGAGGTAGAGGTCCTCGAACTGGAGCGGGTGCCCGACACCATGAGCCTCATGGCCAGCTACGAGGTGGAGCTGGACCCGGAAGGTCAGCTCACCGGCTACCGGCGCGTTCGCCGCTACGAGCGCGGACGGGCCGACGCGCATCGCCGGGGCTGAGCCCGGCACAGCCAGAACATCATCCGCGAGACAAGGAGGTGCGGTCGGCATGACCGTAGTCCCGGCACAGCAGTCCGGAGGCGGAGGCGGCTCCAGCGGCCTTTACGACGTCCTGGAACTGGTTCTCGACAGGGGACTGGTCATCGACGCGTTCGTGCGGGTGTCCCTGGTCGGCATCGAGATCCTCAAGATCGACGTACGTGTCGTCGTCGCCAGCGTCGACACCTATCTGCGCTTCGCCGAGGCGTGCAACCGCCTCGACCTGGAGGCCGGCCCGCGCAAGAGCCCGGGGCTGCCGGAGATCGTCGGCGAGGTCACCGAGTCCGGCGCGCGCGGCAAGTCCAAGGGCGCCCTGTCCGGCGCCGCCGAGACCATCTCGGGCGCCTTCAAGCAGGCCCGCGAGGAGAGCGAGACCGAGTCGCGGCCGCGTGCCCGCAAGTCCACCGCCTCGCGCAGCCGTAAGGAGGAGCAGGAGTGAGCACGTACGTCTACGGCATCACCGCCGCCTCCCACCCAGCAGTGCCGGAGGGGCTGGGCGGAGTGGGCGACCCGCCGATGCAGATCCGGGTGCTCCGTGAGGACACCGGTGAACTCGCGGCGATCGTCAGCGACGCCCCGGAGAACCTGCGTCCCAAGCGCAAGGACCTGCTCGCCCACCAGAACGTCCTGGCCGAGGCGGGCGCCGAGGGATGCGTGCTGCCCATGCGCTTCGGGAGCGTCGCCCCCGACGACAGCGCCGTCACCGCCGTGCTCACCGAGCGCCTGGAGCACTACAAGGAGCGGCTCGCCGCCCTTGACAACAAGGTCGAGTACAACGTGAAGGCCTCGCACATCGAGGAGGCGGTGCTGCACCAGGTGATGGCCGACAGCCCCGAGCTGCGCGGGATGGCCGAGGCCAACCGCCAGGCCGGCGGCGGCACTTATGAGCAGCGGCTGCAGCTCGGCGAGATGGTCGCGGCCGCGGTCAAGGCCCGTGAGGCCACCGACGCGGCGGAGGTGCGCGAGACGCTGGAGCCGCTGGCCGCCGACGTCGAGGCGGGCCCCGAGTCCACGGGCTGGCTGGCCAACGTGTCCTTCCTGGTCGACCGCGACTCCGCGGCGCGCTTCCTGGAGGCCGCGGAGGCGCTGCGCGAGAGCCACCCCTACCTGGAGGTCCGGGTCAACGGGCCGCTGCCGCCGTACAGCTTCGTCGAACCCGGTCCGGCGAAGCCCGCGGTGCCGTCGGCCGAGCACGCCGTGTAGCCCGGCGACCGGACGGCTCGAACGAAGGAGCAGGGAGATGGGCCTGATCGGAGAGGTGCTGCTGTTGCCGTTCGCTCCGGTGCGCGGCAGCGGCTGGGTGATCGGACAGGTGCTCCGTGAAGCGGAGCGGATCTACTACGACCCCGCCGCCGTTCGGGCCGAACTCTCGCGGCTCGAAGAGCAGTTGGAGGCGGGCGAGATCACCGAGGAGGAGTTCGACCAGAAGGAGGACGAACTTCTCGACCGGCTGGAGATCGCCGCGCGCAGAAGCGCGGGAACGGACGACGGGACGGCATGATGAACCGAATGGGACTGGGCCTCGCGGTAGGGGCCGGATATCTCCTCGGGCGTACGAAGAAGATGAAGCTGGCGTTCGCGGTGGGTTCCCTGGTGGCCGGCAAGCGGATGAACCTGACCCCGCGGGGCCTGGCCGACATGGTGTCCCAGCAGCTGAAGGACAACCCGCAGTTCAAGGAGATCGGCGACCAGCTCCGCCAGGATCTGCGCGGGGTCGGCAAGGCCGCCTCCGGCGCCATGGTCGAACGCCAGATGAGCGCGCTCGCCGACCGGCTGCACAGCCGGACCTCCGATGTGCGCGACCAGCTGAACGGCGTCGTGCCCGACGCGCCCGGCTCCCGCTCGGACGACGAGGAGGAGCCCGAGGACGCGCACGAGGAGGAGCCCGAGGCCGCCGAGGACGAGGAGGAGCCCGAAGAGGCCCGCGGCGAGGAGGACGAGGAGGAGCCCGAGGAGGCCCGCGGCGAGGACGACGCCGACGAGGACGAGGGCGAGGACGAGCGACCCGCGAAGAAGGCGGCCAAGAAGGCGCCCGCGAAGAAGGCCCCGGCCAAGAAGACGGCCGCCGCGAAGCGGACCCCCGCGAAGAAGACCGCCGCGAAGAGGACCGCGACGGCCCGCAAGACGGCGAGCAAGACGGCCTCCCGTGCCCGGGGGCCGAAGGGAGGCGGTGAGCGATGACCGAGACCCTCGGATCCGCGACCTCCGCCGCGGGCAAGGCGGCCAAGGGCGACGGCGGGAACCCGCTCTCCGGCCTCGCCCAGAGCGAGGCCGCCGACCGGCTGAAGGCGGAGGTGCAGGAATACCTCTCCGCCCAGGCCCAGCGCGTGCTGACCGAAGTAGGCCGCAAGCTCGGCGAGACCACGGGCAAACTGAACGACATCGCCGAGGGCAACAGCCCCGGCTTCGCCAAACTGGCACTGGACGGCGGCCGCAAGCTCGCCGAGGGCAAGGGCCCGCTGCGCAGCGCGCTGGAGGTCGGCGCCTCCAGCATCAAGGACAAGGTGACCGGGACCTTCAAGAACCTCGGCGGCGGCAAGGGCAAGAAGGGCAAGAGCGGCTCGGGCAACAAGCCGACCGTCATCATCGAGCAGATCGACGTCGGTGTGCCGCTGCGCACCGCATACGACCAGTGGACCAGGTACCAGGACTTCAGCACCTTCGCCAAGGGCGTCAAGAGCGCGAGCCGCGCGGACGACACCACCAGCGACTGGCAGCTGAAGGTCTGGTGGTCCAACCGCAGCTGGAAGGGGAAGACGACCGAGCAGGTGCCCGACGACCGGATCGCCTGGACGTCTGAGGGCGCCAAGGGCACCACGAAGGGCGTCGTCTCCTTTCACCGCCTCGCGGACAACCTCACCCGTGTCCTGCTGGTCATCGAGTACTACCCCTCCGGGTTCTTCGAGAAGACGGGCAACATCTGGCGCGCCCAGGGCCGCCGCGCCCGGCTCGACCTGAAGAACTACGTCCGCTTCATCACCCTCAAGGGGGAGGCCGAGGACGGCTGGCGCGGTGAGATCCGCGACGGCGAGGTCGTCAAGTCCCACGAGGACGCCCTGGAGGAGGAGCAGCAGGCCGAGGAGAACGACGAGAACGGCGAGGAAGGCGAGCCGGAGGACGGCGAGGAGTACGAGGACGAGTACGACGAGGAGGGCGAGCCCGAGGAGGAGTACGACGAGGAGGAGCCCGAGGCGGAGTACGAAGACGAGGACGCCGAGTACGAGGACGAGGCCGAAGACGAGGACGCCGAGTACGCCGAGGGCGGGAGTCGTCGATGACCATGCCGAGCCGGATGCCGGAGCCGTACGGTCAGAGCGGCGGCGCCAATCTCGCGGACATTCTGGAACGCGTCCTCGACAAGGGCATCGTCATCGCCGGCGACATCCGGATCAACCTGCTCGACATCGAACTGCTGACCATCAAGCTCCGTCTGATCGTCGCCTCGGTCGACAAGGCCAAGGAGATGGGCATCGACTGGTGGGAGGACGACCCGGAGCTCTCCACCCGCGCCCGTCGCGACCAACTCGCGCGTGAGAACGTCGAGTTGCGAGAGCGGCTGGCGCGGCTGGAGGAGCTGGAACTGGGTCGTGCCCGCTCCCGGGAGGAGGAGTCCACATGACCGGACTGCGCTATGTGTACGCCGTCTGCCGGCCCTTCGACGCGCCGCTCCAGGTCCAGCTGACGGGGGTGGCGGGCGCACCGGCCAAGCTGCTGCACCACCACGGCCTCGTGGCGGTCGTCAGCGACGTGCCGGTGAAGGACTTCGCCGAGGAGCCGCTGCGCTCCCATCTTGAGGACCTGGACTGGCTGAGCGCGACCGCCCGCGGCCACCAGCAGGTGATCGACGCGCTCACCGCGGTCACCACACCGCTGCCGCTGCGGCTCGCCACCGTCTTCCGCGACGACAGCGGCGTCCGCGTGATGATGGAGGAACGCGAGGACGACTTCCGGCGCACTCTGGACCGGCTTCAGGGCCGGGTGGAGTGGGGCGTGAAGGTCTATGTCGAGCCCCAGGCGGAGCCGCCCGCGAGCGGCGCCGACTCCGAGGCGAGCGCGAAGCCCGCTTCGGGCCGGGACTATCTGCTGCGGCGCCGGATGCAGGCCAGGGCGCAGGACGACACCTGGCAGCGGGCCGAGCGTTTCGCCGGCCGGCTGCACACCCTGCTGTCCGAGCACGCCGACGCAGCCCGTCTCCACGCGCCGCAGAACCCCGCCCTCTCCAAGGCGTCCGGCCAGAACGTCCTGAACGCGGCCTATCTCGTGCCGCGCGCAGGGTCCGAGGAGTTCGTGGAGATCGTCGACCACACCAAGGACCAGGAGCCCGGGATGCGCGTGGAGCTCACCGGGCCGTGGGCCGCCTATTCCTTCGTGGACATGGAGACCCAGGAGGCGGAGAGGGATTCCCAGGAGGCCGGCTCATGACCGTCGTCGAACGCCGTGAGGTCGCCCTCGTCGACCTGCTCGACCGGCTGCTCGCCGGCGGGGTCGTGATCACGGGCGACATCACCCTGCGGATCGCCGACGTCGACCTCGTCCGGATCGACCTCAACGCCCTCATCAGCTCCGTCAACGAGAACGTCTCGTCGCCTTGGGGGGATCTGATGTGACGACTCAGCGTAAACGCCTCGATCTCGAACCCGACACCGTCGAGCGCGACTTGGTCAAGCTCGTCCTCACCGTGGTGGAACTGCTGCGCCAGTTGATGGAGCGTCAGGCGCTGCGCCGCTTCGACCAGGGCGACCTGAGCGAGGAACAGGAGGAGCGCATCGGGCTCACCCTGATGCTGCTCGACGACCGCATGACCGAACTGCGCGAGCGTTACGGCCTGCGCCCCGAGGACCTGAATCTGGACCTCGGGCCGCTCGGCCCGCTCCTGCCCCGGGAGTGACTCCGGGGGCCGCCCGGCGCCTGCGCCGACGGCCCCCGGTACCCCGCGGTCGGGGGTGCCGCGGGTGTCAGGCGTCCTACGCGTCGCCCGTGTCCTTCGCGTCCTTCCGGCACAGGATCTCTCCGTGGAGGACGCTGAACCATCCGTCCTCCCGCTGACCCCATTCCCGCCAGGCCTCGGCTACGGCCCGCAGTTCCGCCTCGGTGGCGTGTCCGCCGCCGACGGCGCGCCCGGCGTAGGCGGAGGCCACCGTGCGGTCGGCCCACAGGCCGCTCCACCAGGCGCGCTCCTGCTCGCTGCTGAACGTCCAGGTCGACGACGTGGCGGTGACGTCGGTGAAGCCGGCGGCGAGGGCCCAGGACTTCAGCCGGCGCCCCGCGTCGGGCTCCCCGCCGTTGGCACGGGCCACCCTGCGGTACAGGTCCAGCCAGTCCTCCAGTCCCGCCGACGCGGGATACCAGGTCATCGCCGCGTAGTCCGAGTCGCGCACGGCCACCAGCCCGCCGGGCCGGGTCACCCGGCGCATCTCGCGCAGCGCGCCCACCGGGTCGCCGACGTGCTGGAGCACCTGGTGGGCGTGGACCACGCAGAACGTGTCGTCGGGGTGGTCCAGGGCGTGCACGTCGGCGACCGCGAAGTCGACGTTGGTCAGGCCGCGTTCGGCGGCGGTCGCCCGGGCCCGGTCCAGGATGCCGGGCGCGTGGTCGACGGCGGTGACGTGCCCGTCGGGCACCAGGGCGGCCAGGTCGGCGGTGATGGTGCCGGGCCCGCAGCCGACGTCCAGGATCCGCATCCCGGGCGTGAGCGAGCCGAGCAGATAGGCGGCCGAGTTGGCGGCCGTCCGCCAGGTGTGCGACCGCAGCACCGACTCATGGTGCCCATGGGTGTAGACGGCGGTCTCCCGTGTTCGCGGCATGGCCGTTCCCCTCTCTCGCCGGGATCGCCTCCACTGTAGGCGGCCAGCCATATGCTGAGACAGTTCATTCCGTCATGTGGACAGATGCTGTGCGGCCGACGCCCCTTCCGACCCCTCCTCGCCGGCCTCCGGCGTCACCTCGCGCGTCGACAGCAGACGGCGTACGACGAAGGCCGCGCCCGCGCCGAGGGTCGCGCCCGCGACGACGTCGACGGGGAAGTGGGCGCCCGTGTACACGCGGGACGCCGCCACCGAGAACGCGACCGGCGCCACCACCGCGCCCCACGCCGGCGACTCCAGGGCCACGCCGGTGGCGAAGGCCGCCGCCGACGCCGAATGACCGGACGGGAAGGACGTGGTGATCGGTTGCCGCTTCAGCCGCCGCACCAGCGGCACCGGGTCAAGCACCGGCCGCGGGCGGCGCACCGAGCGCTTGCCGACGGTGTTGATCGCCAGCGAGGCCAGGCTCAGCGAGGCGATGCCGCGCACGGCGGCCCGGCGGGCCCGGGGCGTGCGGCTCGCCGCGATCACGGCGGCCGTGGCGAACCACAGCACCCCGTGGTTCGCGCCGCGGCTCAGCCGGGGCAGGATCCGCTGCGCGCCCGGCCAGTCCCGCTCGGCGGCGAACTCGAACAGACGGCAGTCGAGGGCGATCAGCCGGTCGCGCAGCACACTGCGGCCGGGCGCGGGGGAGGTCAGGTCGACGTCTGGGCTCATAGGGCCGCTGGTACCCTGAGGTGGCCGTTTCCTGCCTCACCCGGGCCGCCCGTGCGGCCGCGCCGCCCGCACGCGAGAGCGGGGCGGGCTGCCGGGGCCGGGGGATATCGGTTTGCCGCCCGCCGCGCGCGGCCCGCAGAATGCATCCCCATGGGACATCTGGAAGCCGCGCACCTCGAGTACTACCTCCCCGACGGGAGGGCGTTGCTCGGCGACGTGTCCTTCCGGGTGGGCGAAGGGGCCGTCGTGGCCCTCGTGGGACCCAACGGCGCCGGCAAGACCACCCTGCTGCGGCTGATCTCCGGCGAGCTGAAACCGCACGGCGGCACGGTCACCGTCAGCGGCGGACTCGGCGTGATGAGGCAGTTCGTGGGCTCCGTACGGGACGAGACGACCGTGCGCGACCTCCTCGTGTCCGTGGCCCAGCCCCGCATCCAGGAGGCCGCGCGGGCCGTCGACCGGGCCGAGCACGCCATCATGACCGTCGACGACGAGGCCGCCCAGCTCCAGTACGCGCAGGCCCTCGCCGACTGGGCCGAGGTGCGCGGCTACGAGGCGGAGACGCTGTGGGACATGTGCACCACGGCCGCGCTCGGCGTGCCGTACGACAAGGCGCAGTTCCGCGAGGTCCGCACCCTCTCCGGCGGCGAACAGAAACGGCTCGTGCTGGAGGCGCTGCTGCGCGGCACCGACGAGGTGCTGCTCCTCGACGAGCCCGACAACTACCTCGACGTGCCGGGCAAGCGGTGGCTGGAGGAGCGGCTGAAGGAAACCCGCAAGACCGTCCTGTTCGTCTCCCACGACCGCGAACTCCTCTCCCGCGCCGCCGAGAAGATCGTCTCCGTGGAGCCCGGCCCGGCCGGCGCCGACGCCTGGGTGCACGGCGGCGGCTTCGCCACCTACCACGACGCCCGGCGTGAACGCTTCGCCCGCTTCGAGGAGTTGCGCCGCCGCTGGGACGAGAAGCACGCCCAGCTGAAGAAGCTGGTGCTGAACCTGCGTCAGGCCGCCTCCGTCAGCCATGAGATGGCGTCCCGCTACCACGCCGCCCAGACCCGGCTGCGCAAGTTCGAGGAGGCGGGGCCGCCGCCCGAGCCGCCGCGCGAGCAGGAGATCACCATGCGGCTCAAAGGTGGCCGCACCGGCGTAAGGGCGGTCACCTGCAAGGGACTTGAGCTGACCGGACTGATGAAGCCGTTCGACCTGGAGGTCTTCTACGGCGAGCGCGTCGCCGTCCTCGGCTCCAACGGCTCCGGCAAGTCCCACTTCCTGCGCCTGCTCGCCGGCGAGGACGTGGCGCACACGGGGGAGTTCAGGCTCGGCGCCCGGGTCGTGCCCGGGCACTTCGCCCAGACCCACGCCCACCCCGAGCTCCAGGGGCGCACCCTGCTCGACATCCTGTGGAGCGAGCACTCCCAGGACCGGGGCGCCGCCATGTCGAGGCTGCGCCGCTACGAGCTGACCGGCCAGGCCGAGCAGAGCTTCGACCGGCTCTCCGGCGGGCAGCAGGCCCGCTTCCAGATCCTGCTCCTGGAACTTCAGGGCGTCACCGCCCTGTTGCTCGACGAGCCGACCGACAACCTCGACCTGGAGTCCGCCGAAGCCCTCCAGGAAGGCCTTGAGGCCTTCGACGGCACGGTCCTGGCGGTCACCCACGACCGCTGGTTCGCCCGCTCCTTCGACCGCTACCTGGTCTTCGGCACGGACGGCCGGGTCCGCGAGACCCCGGCCCCGGTCTGGGACGAACGCCGCGTGGAGCGAGTGCGCTAGGTGTATTGATCACGAGCGTTGTTAACGCGGGTCGGTCTTGATCGTGGCGAAGGCCCCCGTGTGTGGTGGAGGTGTCGAATCTTCACCGCACGGAGGCCTTCGTGTCCCACCGTAATGCCCGCCTGACCGTTCACGGCAGGCGGCTGCTGGTCGAGCGTGTCAGTTCCGGCCGTCCGGTCGCGCATGTCGCGGCAGAGATGGGTATCTCGCGTCCCACAGCCCACAAGTGGATCCGGCGCTGGCGGTTGGAGGGCGAGAGTGGACTCCTCGACCGTTCCAGCCGTCCGCTCACGACACCGCACCGGACCGGGGCCGCCACCGAGGCGCACGTCTGCCGGCTGCGGCAGGACCGCAAGCTGGGACCGGCGCGTATCGGACCGATCCTGGGCCTTCCCGCCTCGACCGTGCACCGCATCCTCACTCGCCATGGTCTGAACCGTCTGGCGTTCCTGGACCGGCCCACCGGTCAGGTCATCCGCCGCTACGAGCGTGATCGGCCCGGCGAACTGATCCACGTCGACGTCAAGAAACTCGGCCGTATCCCCGACGGCGGCGGCCACAGGACACTGGGCCGCCAAGCGGGCCGGGCCACCCGCAGCCAGATG
>NZ_JBIURQ010000020.1:0-9756 GCF_044740925.1 Streptomyces sp. NPDC088254
TGGTCCCCAGCACCTTCCTCACCCTCGACGCACTCCCCCTCACCCCCAACGGCAAGATCGACCGCAAAGCCCTCCCCGCACCCGACCCCTCGGCCGCCGTCTCCGGGCTGCTCCCGGCGCGCGACGCACGAGAGCAGGCGCTGTGCGAGATCTTCGCCGAGGTCCTCGGGTTGCCCGCCGTCGGCATCGACGACAGCTTCTTCGACCTCGGCGGGCACTCGCTGCTCGCCACCAAGGTCGTGTCCCGGATCCGGGCCCGGCTGGGCGTCGAGGTCGCCGTCCGGACGCTGTTCCACGCGCCGACGGTCGCCGAGCTCGCCGCTCGCCTGGACGGCGCGGACGGTCCGGTGCGGCCCGCGCTGACCGCCGTCGAGCGCCCGGACGAGCTGCCGCTCTCCCCCGCCCAGCAGCGGCTGTGGTTCCTGAACCACCTGGAGAACGGTTCGGCCGCCTACCACCTGCCGTTCGCCGTGCGCCTCCGCGGCGACCTGGACGCGGACGCGCTGGGCGCGGCGCTGGGTGACGTCGTGGCCCGCCACGAGAGCCTGCGCACGGTCTTCCCCGACGCCGGGGGCCGGCCGCGCCAGCGGATCCTCTCCCCCACCGAGGCGCGTCCCGCGCTGCCGGTCACGGGGACGACCCGCGAGGCGCTGCCCGGGGTACTGGCCGCCGCGGCCGCCCGCGACTTCGACCTGGCGGACGGGCTGCCGCTGCGCGCCGAGCTGTTCCGGCTCTCCGACGACGAGCACGTCCTGCTCGTCGTGCTGCACCACATCGCGTCCGACGGCTGGTCCGTCGCCCCGCTGGCCCGCGACCTCGCCGAGGCGTACGGGGTGCGGCGGGCGGGCGCGGTCCCCGACCGGGCGCCGCTGCCGGTGCAGTACGCGGACTACACGCTGTGGCAGCACGGGATCCTGGACGCGCTGGCGGAGGAGCAGCTCGCCTTCTGGAAGGCGGCGCTGGACGGCATCCCGGAGGAGCTGGAGCTGCCGGCCGACCGGCCGCGGCCCACCGTCCCCAGCCGTCGCGGCGGCACGGTCGGCTTCCGTGTCGACGCCGAGGTGCACGCGGCGGTCACGGCGCTGGCCCGGGCGCAGGGCGCGAGCACCTTCATGGTGCTGCAGGCCGCGCTCGCCACGCTCCTGTCGAGCCTCGGTGCGGGCGAGGACATCCCGCTGGGCACGCCCGTCGCGGGGCGCACCGATCCGGCCCTCGACGAGCTGGTCGGCTTCTTCGTCAACACGCTGGTGCTGCGCACGGATCTGTCCGGCGACCCGACCTTCCGCGAGCTGCTCGACCGGGTCCGCACGAACGACCTGGCGGCCTACGCGCACCAGGACCTGCCCTTCGAGACGCTGGTCGACGCGCTCGCGCCGAGCCGGTCGCTGTCCCGGCAGCCGCTGTTCCAGACCATGCTGGTGCTGCAGAACAACGCCGCCGCCGACCTCGCGCTGCCCGGCCTGGACGTCGAGACGGTCCCGGTCCGCAGCGGCGCCGCCAAGCTGGACCTGGCGTTCGAGCTGACGGAGCGGCACGGGCCGGGCGGGGCGCCGGACGGGATCGACGCGGTCCTGGAGTACAGCAGCGACCTGTTCGACGAGGCGACGGCCCGGTCGATGGCGGACCGGTTCGCCCGCCTCATCGGCGTGCTGACCGGCGACCCCGACCTGCCGCTGGGCCGGGTCGACACCCTGCTGCCCGCCGAGCGCGCCCGCATCCTGGGCGAGTGGGCCGGTCCGGTCCAGGACGTCGAGACGGCCCCGGTGCACGAGCTGTACGCGGCCAGGGCGGCCGCTCAACCCTCGCACCCGGCAGTGGAGTTCGGCGCGCAGGTGCTGTCCTACGCGGAGCTGGACGCCCGCGCGAACCGGCTCGCCCATGAGCTGGCCGCCCGCGGCACCGGGCCCGGCGACCTGGTGGCCCTGCTGCTGCCGCGCTCGCCGGAGATGGTCGTCGCGCTGCTCGCCGTCCTCAAGGCGGGCGCCGCCTACCTGCCGATCGACGCAGCCTACCCGCGCGACCGCATCGGCTACATGCTCGACGACGCGCGGCCGGCGCTCGCTCTGACGATGGACGCCGAGTCCGCCGCTCTGGGCGACTCGGACGTGCCCCGGCTGCTGCTGGACGACGCTGACGTGCGTGCCGCGGTGCGGGCCCGGCCGGACCGGGTGCCGACGGACGCCGACCGGACGCGGCCGCTGACCGTGCGCGACCCCGCGTACGTCATCTACACCTCCGGTTCCACCGGGCGCCCCAAGGGTGTCGTCGTGGAGCACCGCACGGTCGCCGTGATGGTGGCCGACCAAGGTCCCCGCATGGGCATCGGCCCCGCCACCCGCTGGCTGCAGTTCGCCTCGTACAGCTTCGACGCGGCGACCTGGGAGCTGTCCATCGGGCTGCTCTCGGGCGCGACGATGATTCTGTCGACGGCCGAGGAGCGCGGCCCGGGCGCGCCGCTCGCGGAGCTGGTGGAGCGCACTGGCACCACGATGGTCTGCCTGCCGCCGACGGTCCTGTCCGCGTGGCCGGCCGACCGGCCGATGCCCGACGGCGTGCAGCTGGTCGTGGCGGGCGAGGCCTGCCCGCCGGAGCTGGTGGAGCGGTTCTCCCGCGGGCGCGTGATGCGCAACGCGTACGGGCCGACCGAGGCCACCGTCTGCGCGAGCATCAGCGAACCGCTGTCCGGCGCGGTCAAGCCGCCCATCGGGTTCCCGCTGCACAACACGCGGCTGTACGTGCTCGACGCACGGCTGCGGCCGGTGGCGCCGGGTGTGACCGGTGAGCTGTACATCGGCGGCGACCAGCTGGCCCGTGGCTATCTGCGGCGCCCGGAGCTGACCGCGAGCCGGTTCGTGGCCGACCCGTACGCCACCGCGCCGGGCGGCCGGATGTACCGCTCCGGTGACCTGGTGCGCTGGAACGCCGACGGCAGCCTCGACTACGTGGGGCGCGTCGACGACCAGGTGAAGCTGCGCGGTTTCCGCATCGAGCCGGGCGAGATCGAGGGCGTGCTGCTCGCCCGGGACGACGTCGCGCGGGCCGCGGTGATCGTCCGCGAGGACCGGCCCGGGGACAAGCGGCTCGTCGCGTACGTCGTCGCCGCGGGCGTCCCGGTGGACGTGCGGGAGATCCGCGCGCGCCTGGCCGCCGAACTGCCCGAGCACATGGTGCCGAGCGCGGTCGTCGCCCTCGACGCGCTGCCGCTCACCGGCAACGGCAAGCTGGACCGACGGGCCCTGCCCGCGCCCGACCTCACGCGGGCCGCCGAGGGGCGGGCTCCCGCGAACGAGCGGGAGGCGGCGCTGTGCCGGGCGTTCGCGGAGGTGCTCGGGCTGGAGTCGGTCGGCGCCGACGCCGGCTTCTTCGACCTCGGCGGGGACAGCATCAGCTCGATCCAGCTCGTCGGCAAGGCGCGAGAGGCCGGCCTGGCGATCACCGCGCAGGACGTCTTCGTGCACCGCACCCCGCAGGGACTGGCGCTCGCCGCCCAGGCCGTCGGACGGACCGGGACCGTGGGGGTCGGCGAAGGCACCGGACCGGTGCCGGCCACGCCGATCACCGCCTGGTTCGACGCGATCGACGGGCCGACCGACGGCTTCCACCAGGCGGCCGTCGTCCGGACGCCCGCGGGCGCCTCGTACGAACGGATCGAGGTCGCGCTGCAGACGCTGCTCGACCACCATGACGCCCTGCGCCGGCGGGGCGACGAGATCCTGGAGGCCGGGGCGGTCCGGGCCGGGGACGTGCTGCGCCGGGTCGAGGCCGGTTCCGACGATCTCGCCGTCCTCGTCCGCGAGACGGCCGCCGCAGCCCGCGGCGAACTGGCGCCCGGCCGGGGCGACGTGGTGCGCGCGGTGTGGATCGACGCCGGCGCCGCACGGCCCGGCAGGCTGCTGCTCACCCTGCACCACCTGGTGGTGGACGGCGTCTCCTGGCGCATCCTGCTGCCCGACCTGGCCCAGGCGTACGAGCACCCCGAGCGGCCCCTCGCCCCGGTCGGAACGTCCTTCCGGCAGTGGGCGCTGCTGCTCCACGAGGAGGCCGCGCGGGAGGAGCGCCGGGCCGAACTTCCGCTGTGGCGGGAGATCGCGGACGGCGGCGACCCGCCGCTCGGCGCCCGGCCGCTCGACCCCGGGCAGGACACCGCGGCGACCGCCCGGCGACTGCGGCTGGAACTGCCCGCCGCGTCCACGGCGGAGCTGCTGACGACCGTGCCTGCCGCGTTCCACGCCGAGATCAACGACGTGTTGCTGACCGCCCTCGCCCTCGCGGTGGCCGACTGGCGGCGCGGGCGCGGCGAGCGGCAGGACGTCCTCGTCGACCTGGAGGGGCACGGGCGCCAGGCGGTCGTGCCGGGCGTCGACCTGGCCCGCACGGTGGGCTGGTTCACCAGCACGCACCCGGTGCGCCTCGACGTGGGCCTGTGCGACTTCGACGAGGTGTGGGCGGGCGGGCCCGCGCTCGGCCAGGCGCTCAAGGAGGTCAAGGAGCAGCTGCGCCGGATACCGGACCACGGCATCGGTCACGGTCTGCTGAGCCGGCTCGACGCCGCTTCGGCGGCCGTGCTCGGCGGCCGCCCATCGCCGCAGCTGGGCTTCAACTACCTGGGCCGGATGGCGTTGTCGGAGCCCGGCGACTGGCAGGTCGTGCCGGAGTCGCTGGACGTCGCGGCCGGCACCGATAAGCAGATGCCGCTGCCGCACGCGCTCGGCGTCAACGCACGCACCGAGGACCTGCCCGACGGACCGCGCCTGGTCGCCGAGTGGACGTGGGCGGGGCGGACGGTCGCCGACGCGGACGCGGAGGCGATCGCGCGCGGCTGGTTCCGGGCGCTGGAGGCGCTGGCCGCGCACGCCGCACGGCCCGACGCCGGGGGCTTCACACCCTCGGACCTGGGGCTCGTCGAGGGGATCGGCCAGGACGAGATCGACGAGTTCGAGAACGAGTTCGCAGACGAGTGGGGGGACGAAGGATGAGCACGACCGCACAGGGGAAGGGCCCCGGGGCGCCGCGGGCGTCGGGCGGACTGAGCGACGTACTGCCGCTCACCCCGCTCCAGGAGGGCCTGCTCTTCCACGCCGTGTACGACCGGCGGGAACTCGACGTGTACGCGGTCCAGCTCGTCCTCGACCTGGAGGGGCCGCTCGACCGGGGCGCCCTCAGGGCGGCCGCGGCCGGCGTCCTGGCCCGGCACCCGAACCTGCGGGCGGGCTTCCGCTACCGCAAGAACGGTCAGCCGGTCCAGCTGATCCCCCGCCAGGTGCCCGTGCCGTGGCGGGAGGTGACGGAGCCGGGCGATGTGGAGGCGCTGACCGACCGGGACCGCACCGAGCCGTTCGACGTGGGCCGGCCGCCTCTGATCCGCTTCACCCTGGTCGGCACCGGCCCGGACCGCCACCGGCTCCTCGTCACCTGCCACCACATCCTGCTCGACGGCTGGTCGATGCCGCTGCTGCTGTCCGAGCTGTTCGCCGCGTACGCGGCGGGCGGCGACGTCTCGGCGCTGCCCGCCGTCACCTCGTACAAGAGCTACCTGTCCTGGCTGAACCGGCAGGACGGCCGGGCCGCCGCGGCGGCCTACGGGAAGCTGCTCGACGGCCTGGAGGAGCCCACCCGGCTGGCGCCGGCGCCGCCCGGCCGCGCCCCGGTGCTGCCCGAGCAGCACATCGCCCGGCTGGACGCCGCAGCGACGGCGCGCCTGACCGAGTGGGCGCGGGCGCGGGGCGTCACCCTGTCCAGCGTCCTGCAGGGCGTGTGGGCCGTCGTCCTCGGAGCGCTGACCGGCCGCGACGACGTGGTGTTCGGCACCACGACGTCGGGGCGGCCGCCGGAGCTGCCGGGCGTCGAGTCGATGGTCGGCCTCTTCATCAACACGCTGCCCGTGCGGCTGCGCACCAGCGCCTCGCGGACCCTCGCGGAGGTCGTGGAGTCGGCGCAGGAGCAGCACACCGCGCTCCTGCCGCACCAGCACCTGGGCCTGTCCCGCATCCAGCGGGACGCGGGCCACGGCGAGCTGTTCGACACCGTCCTGATCTTCGAGAACTATCCGCTGGACCCGGACGCCCTGCGCTCGGCCGTCCCCGGTCTGACGGTCACCGGCGTCAAGGGCCGCGACGCGACGCACTATCCGGTGTCGCTGCTCGTGCTGCCCGGCGAGGAGCTGGCGCTGCGGCTCGACCACGCCCCCGACCTGGTCACCGCCGCGGAGGCCGCCGCGCTGTCCGGGCGGGTGCTGCGGCTCCTCGCCGCCCTTCCCGACGTGGCCGACCTGCCGCTCTCCCGGCTGGAGCTGCTGGACGAGGAGGAGCGGACGACGCTGCTCGGCTCGTACAACGCCACCGCTCGCTCCTACCCGCGCCATGCCCTGCGGGAGCAGCTCGCGGCGCGGGCCGCCGCCGCCCCGGACGCGCCGGCGCTGCGCTGCGGGGCCGAGCGGCTCACCTACGCCGAGCTGCACGCCCGCGCCGACCGGCTCGCCCATGAGCTGGTGGCGCGCGGCGCGCGCCCGGGCGCCCTGGTGGCGCTCGCGCTGCCCCGGTCGACGGAGCTGATCGTCGCGACGCTCGCCGTCGTCAAGGCGGGCGCCGGCTATCTGCCGCTCGACCCCGACTACCCGGCCGACCGTATCGGCTACATGCTCGACGACGCGGCGCCCGCCCTCGTGGTCACCACGACCGGGGTCGCCGCCACGCTGTCCGCCGTCACCGAGCGCCCGCACCTGACCCTGGACACGGCGGCGGCGCTCCTCGCGGAGCGGCCCGCCGGCCCGGTGAGCACCCCCGCCCCGGACCCGCTGGAGACCGCGTACACGATCTACACCTCGGGCTCCACCGGCCGGCCCAAGGGCGTGGTCGTGCCTCAGGGCGCGCTGATCAACCTCGTGCACGACATGGGCGAGCGGTTCGGGGTGACGGGCGGGGACCGCTTCCTGTCGGTCACCACCTTCGGTTTCGACATCTCCAACCTGGAGATCTTCGTCCCGCTGCTCACCGGCGCCGAACTCGTCCTCGCCGAGCGCGACACGGTGCGCGACCCGGCCGCCCTCGCCGCGCTGGTCACCGGCAGCGACGCGACCGTCATGCAGGCCACGCCGACGCTGTGGCACGCCCTGGTCACCGAGCACCCGGAGAGCCTGGCCGGGCTGCGCGTCCTGATCGGCGGCGAGGCCGTCGACGAACCGCTCGCCGACGCGCTGCGCGCCGCGTCCCGCGAGGTCACCAACGTCTACGGGCCCACCGAGACGACGATCTGGTCGACCGCGGCCGTCCTGGACGGCGAGCGGGGCGGCGTCCCGCCGATCGGCCGCCCCGTCGCCAACACCCAGGTGTACGTCCTCGACGAGGCGCTGCGGCCCGCTCCCGCGGGGGCGGTCGGCGAGCTGTTCATCGCCGGCGACGGCGTGGCCCGCGGCTACCACGGGCGCCCGTCGCTGACCGCGACCCGCTTCGTGCCGGACCCGTTCGGTCCGCCCGGCAGCCGGATGTACCGGACCGGCGACGTCGTGCGCTGGGGCGCCGACGGGCAGATCGAGTACATCGGGCGGGCCGACCACCAAGTCAAGATCCGCGGCTTCCGCATCGAGCTCGGCGAGATCGAGTCGGCGCTCGCCGCCCACCCCGAGGTGTCCCAGGCGACGGTCGTGGCCCGCGAGGACCTGCCGGGCGGCACGCAACTGGTGGCCTACACCGTCGGCACGGCCGCTCCGGCCGCGCTGCGCGCGCACCTGACCGAGAGCCTGCCCGCGCACATGGTGCCCGCCCTGTACGTGGCGATGGACGCGCTGCCGCTCACCGCCAACGGCAAGGTCGACCGCAAGCTGCTGCCGGTGCCCGCCCAGGGCCCGCGCACCGCCGCTCGCGGACCGCGCACCCCGCAGGAGCAGCTGCTGTGCGAGGTGTTCGGCGAGGTCCTCGGGCTGCCCGCGCCCGCCGGTCCGGACGACTCGTTCTTCGAGCTCGGCGGCCACTCGCTGCTCGCGACCCGGCTCACCGGCCGGATCCGGACGGCGCTCGGCGCCGACCTGCCGGTCCGCGCGGTCTTCGACGCACCGACACCGGCGGCCCTCGCGGCCCGCGTCGCGGACGCCGGGGAGGCACGGCCCGCCCCCGCGCCGGCCGTACGCCCGGACGTGCTGCCGCTCTCCCCCGCCCAGCAGCGGCTCTGGTTCCTCGGCCGGCTGGAGGCGGACAACCCCGCGTACAACATCCCGGTCGCCGTCCGGCTGAAGGGCGCCCTCGACGTGGCCGCCCTGCGTGCGGCGGTGCGCGACGTCGTCGTGCGCCACGAGGCCCTGCGCACCCGCTTCCCGGACACCGACGGCCGCGCCCGCCAGGAGGTCCTGGACCCGGAGGCGGTACGCATCGACCTGCCGGTGACCCCGATGAGCGAGGACGCCGTACGCCGGGCGGCCCGGCGTGGCTTCGACCTGGCGGCCGACCTGCCGCTGCGGGCGGAGCTGTTCCGGGCCTCGGACGAGGAGCACGTGCTGCTGCTCGTCGTGCACCACATCGCGGCCGACGGCTGGTCGGTGGGCCCCCTGGGCGCCGACCTCGCGACGGCCTACGAGGCGCGCCGCGCGGGCGGGGCGCCGGTCCGGACGCCGCTGCCCGTGCAGTACGCGGACTACACGCTGTGGCAGCGGGAGCTGCTCGCGTCGGTGTCCGACGAGCAGCTCGGCCACTGGCGGGAGGCCCTGAAGGACCTCCCCGACGAGCTGGAGCTGCCGACCGACCGGCCGCGGCCCGCAGTCCCCGCGCACCGGGGCGGGCAGGTGGAGTTCGGCATCGACCGTGCGCTGCACGCGGCGGTCGGCGAGCTGGCCCGGTCGCGAGGCGTGAGCACGTTCATGGTGCTCCAGGCGGCGCTGGCCGCCCTGCTGTCCAAGCTGGGCGCGGGTGACGACATCCCGCTCGGCTCGCCCGTCGCGGGCCGCACGGACCCGGTGCTCGACGAGCTGGTCGGCCTGTTCGTGAACACCCTGGTGCTGCGCACCGACCTGTCGGGCGACCCCACCTTCCTCGAACTGCTCGACCGCGTCCGCGCCACCGACCTGGCCGCGTACGCGCACCAGGACCTGCCCTTCGAGGCCCTGGTCGACGCGCTCGCGCCGACCCGGTCGCTGTCCCGGCACCCGCTGTTCCAGACGATGCTCACCCTGCACAACACGCCGGAGTCGGCGGTGCGGCTGGCGGGCCTGGAGTCGGAGCCGCTGCTCCTCGGCACGGGGACCGCCAAGGCGGACCTGGCCTTCGAGCTGTTCGAACGGCGTACGGAGGAGGGTGCGGCCGACGGGATCGACGCGGTCCTGGAGTACAGCAGCGACCTGTTCGACGAGGCGACCGCGCGGTCCTTCGCCGACCGGCTCGCGCACCTGCTGGGCGTGCTCGTCGCGGCGCCGGACCGGCCGGTCCGCGAGGCCGGGGCGCTGCTGCCGGCCGAGTCCGCCGCGGTGCGGGCGGGCTGGGCGGCGACGACGGTCGAGGAGGCGTACACCGGGGTGGTGGAGCGGGTGCGGGCGCACGCCGCCGTGTGCCCGGGCCGGCTCGCGGTGCAGGACCCGACCGGGACTGCCACCTATGCCGAACTGGTGGGGCTGGCCTCGGCGTTGAGTCGTCGTCTGGTCGCGGCCGGGGTGGGCCCCGGCTCACGGGTGGCCATGCTGTGCGAGCCCGGCATCCCCTTCGTCACCGGCATCCTCGCCATCCTGGGCGCCGGAGCCGCCTGGATCCCCCTCGACCTGCGCGCCCCCCTCACCCG
>NZ_JBIURQ010000021.1:1764-5272 GCF_044740925.1 Streptomyces sp. NPDC088254
CTAGTACTGCTCTTCGGAGCGTGGAAAGCTGATCACGAGTGGCGGGGGTGCCGGGCACGCTGTTGGGTGTCTGAGGGAATGAACTCCCTCGAGATGCCGGCCCCAGTGAACTCCGACTTCGGTTGGGGGTGATGGGTGGCTGGTCGTTGTTTGAGAACTGCACAGTGGACGCGAGCATCTGTGGCCAAGTTTTTAAGGGCGCACGGTGGATGCCTTGGCACCAGGAACCGATGAAGGACGTGGGAGGCCACGATAGTCCCCGGGGAGTCGTCAACCAGGCTTTGATCCGGGGGTTTCCGAATGGGGAAACCCGGCAGTCGTCATGGGCTGTCACCCGCTGCTGAACACATAGGCAGTGTGGAGGGAACGCGGGGAAGTGAAACATCTCAGTACCCGCAGGAAGAGAAAACAACCGTGATTCCGGGAGTAGTGGCGAGCGAAACCGGATGAGGCCAAACCGTATGCGTGTGAGACCCGGCAGGGGTTGCGCATGCGGGGTTGTGGGATCTCTCTTCTGTCGTCTGCCGGCGACAGGACGAGTCAGAAACCGTTGATGTAGGCGAAGGACATGCGAAAGGTCCGGCGTAGAGGGTAAGACCCCCGTAGTCGAAACGTCAGCGGCTCGTTTGAGAGACACCCAAGTAGCACGGGGCCCGAGAAATCCCGTGTGAATCTGGCGGGACCACCCGCTAAGCCTAAATATTCCCTGGTGACCGATAGCGGATAGTACCGTGAGGGAATGGTGAAAAGTACCGCGGGAGCGGAGTGAAATAGTACCTGAAACCGTGTGCCTACAAGCCGTGGGAGCGTCGGACATCAAGCTTGCTTGGTGTCTCGTGACTGCGTGCCTTTTGAAGAATGAGCCTGCGAGTTTGCGGTGTGTTGCGAGGTTAACCCGAGTGGGGAAGCCGTAGCGAAAGCGAGTCCGAACAGGGCGATTCAGTAGCGCGCTCAAGACCCGAAGCGGAGTGATCTAGCCATGGGCAGGTTGAAGCGGAGGTAAGACTTCGTGGAGGACCGAACCCACCAGGGTTGAAAACCTGGGGGATGACCTGTGGTTAGGGGTGAAAGGCCAATCAAACTCCGTGATAGCTGGTTCTCCCCGAAATGCATTTAGGTGCAGCGTCGTGTGTTTCTTGCCGGAGGTAGAGCACTGGATAGGCGATGGGCCCTACCGGGTTACTGACCTTAGCCAAACTCCGAATGCCGGTAAGTGAGAGCGCGGCAGTGAGACTGTGGGGGATAAGCTCCATGGTCGAGAGGGAAACAGCCCAGAGCATCGACTAAGGCCCCTAAGCGTACGCTAAGTGGGAAAGGATGTGGAGTCGCACAGACAACCAGGAGGTTGGCTTAGAAGCAGCCACCCTTGAAAGAGTGCGTAATAGCTCACTGGTCTAGTGATTCCGCGCCGACAATGTAGCGGGGCTCAAGCGTACCGCCGAAGTCGTGTCATTGCAGCAATACGGCCAACGCCGGCTGTGATGGGTAGGGGAGCGTCGTGTGCCGGGTGAAGCAGCACCGGAAGGTAGTTGTGGACGGTTCACGAGTGAGAATGCAGGCATGAGTAGCGATTCACACGTGAGAAACGTGTGCGCCGATTGACTAAGGGTTCCTGGGTCAAGCTGATCTGCCCAGGGTAAGTCGGGACCTAAGGCGAGGCCGACAGGCGTAGTCGATGGATAACCGGTTGATATTCCGGTACCCGCTGTGAAGCGTCAAACATCGAGCATCGTGATGCTAAGGCCGTGAAGCCGTTCCGGACCCTTCGGGGAATGGAAAGTGGTGGAGCCGCCGGACCAAGCGGTTAGTAGGTGAGTGATGGGGTGACGCAGGAAGGTAGTCCAGCCCGGGCGGTGGTTGTCCCGGGGTAAGGGTGTAGGACGTCAGGTAGGTAAATCCGCCTGGCAATAGTCTGAGACCTGATGCCGAGCCGATTGTGGTGAAGTGGATGATCCTATGCTGTCGAGAAAAGCCTCTAGCGAGTTTCATGGCGGCCCGTACCCTAAACCGACTCAGGTGGTCAGGTAGAGAATACCGAGGCGTTCGGGTGAACTATGGTTAAGGAACTCGGCAAAATGCCCCCGTAACTTCGGGAGAAGGGGGGCCACATCCGGTGATGGAATTTACTTCCTGAGCTGGGGGTGGCCGCAGAGACCAGCGAGAAGCGACTGTTTACTAAAAACACAGGTCCGTGCGAAGCCGTAAGGCGATGTATACGGACTGACGCCTGCCCGGTGCTGGAACGTTAAGGGGACCGGTTAGCTCACCTTCGGGTGGGCGAAGCTGAGAACTTAAGCGCCAGTAAACGGCGGTGGTAACTATAACCATCCTAAGGTAGCGAAATTCCTTGTCGGGTAAGTTCCGACCTGCACGAATGGCGTAACGACTTCTCGACTGTCTCAACCATAGGCCCGGTGAAATTGCACTACGAGTAAAGATGCTCGTTTCGCGCAGCAGGACGGAAAGACCCCGGGACCTTTACTACAGTTTGATATTGGTGTTCGGTTCGGCTTGTGTAGGATAGCTGGGAGACTTTGAAGCAGCCACGCCAGTGGTTGTGGAGTCGTCGTTGAAATACCAGTCTGGTCGTGCTGGATGTCTAACCTGGGTCCGTGATCCGGATCAGGGACAGTGTCTGATGGGTAGTTTAACTGGGGCGGTTGCCTCCTAAAGAGTAACGGAGGCGCCCAAAGGTTCCCTCAGCCTGGTTGGCAATCAGGTGTTGAGTGTAAGTGCACAAGGGAGCTTGACTGTGAGACCGACGGGTCGAGCAGGGACGAAAGTCGGGACTAGTGATCCGGCGGTGGCTTGTGGAAGCGCCGTCGCTCAACGGATAAAAGGTACCCCGGGGATAACAGGCTGATCTTCCCCAAGAGTCCATATCGACGGGATGGTTTGGCACCTCGATGTCGGCTCGTCGCATCCTGGGGCTGGAGTCGGTCCCAAGGGTTGGGCTGTTCGCCCATTAAAGCGGTACGCGAGCTGGGTTTAGAACGTCGTGAGACAGTTCGGTCCCTATCCGCTGCGCGCGCAGGAATATTGAGAAGGGCTGTCCCTAGTACGAGAGGACCGGGACGGACGAACCTCTGGTGTGCCAGTTGTTCTGCCAAGGGCATGGCTGGTTGGCTACGTTCGGGAGGGATAACCGCTGAAAGCATCTAAGCGGGAAGCCTGCTTCGAGATGAGTATTCCCACCCACTTGATGGGGTAAGGCTCCCAGTAGACGACTGGGTTGATAGGCCGGATCTGGAAGCACGGTAACGTGTGGAGGTGACCGGTACTAATAGGCCGAGGGCTTGTCCTCAGTTGCTCGCGTCCACTGTGTTGGTTCTGAAACCACGAACGGCCCCACGCTGCCACGCGTGGTGCGGCTGAAACAGTTTCATAGTGTTTCGGTGGTTATAGCGTGAGGGAAACGCCCGGTTACATTCCGAACCCGGAAGCTAAGCCTCACAGCGCCGATGGTACTGCAGGGGGGACCCTGTGGGAGAGTAGGACGCCGCCGAAC
>NZ_JBIURQ010000022.1:0-3362 GCF_044740925.1 Streptomyces sp. NPDC088254
CTATCAGATCTTTTTCCGATCCGATTTCCTCGGTGCTTTCCAGGTTCCCGCTTTTGTTTCGCGGTTTCCTTTCCGGCGGTTCCGACTTTATCAGAGGTTTTCAGCCGGTCAGACCGGCCGTTGTTTCCGATTCATCGGGGAGTGGCTTCTACGGAACCGAAGTTCCGCGAGGCCCTGTAGATACTAACTCGCTGCCGACCGGACCACGTCCAGTCCAGGCAACTGTTCGAATCTACCTCCCCGCGCGCTCCGTGTCAACGGTTTTTGCGGGGCGAAGAGGAGACTAGCAGTTCGGCGGAGGCCCACGCACATCAGGCGGCTGTCGGCACCATGGCGCTGCGCTCGGCTGCCGCCAGGTCGCCGGTGTCCCCCGCGCGCGCGGCACGGCCGCCGAGGATGTAGACGTAGGCCAGGAAGGCCACTTCGGCGGTGATGCCGATGGTGATGCGGGCCCACGTGGGCAGGCCAGAGGGAGTGACGAAGCCTTCGATGGCGCCCGAGACGAACAGGACGAGGGCGAGGCCGATCGCCATGCCGACGGCGGCGCGCCCTTCCTCGGCGAGGGCGGTACGGCGGGATCGCGGGCCGGGATCGATGACGGTCCAGCCCAGTCGCAGGCCGGTGCCGGCGGCGACGAAGACCGCGGTCAGCTCGAGGAGGCCGTGCGGGAGGACCAGGCCGAGGAAGGTGTCGAGGCGACCGGCGGAGGACATGAGGCCGATGCCGACACCGAGGTTGAGCATGTTCTGGAAGAGGATCCAGAGGACGGGCAGCCCCAGGAAGACGCCGAGGACCAGACACATGGCGGCGGCTTGGGCGTTGTTCGTCCAGACCTGGGCGGCGAACGAGGCGGCCGGGTGGCTCGAGTAGTACGTCTCGTACTGACCCCCGGGGCGGGTGAGCGCGCGCAGCTCGTCCGGGGCGGCCAGGGAGGCCTGTACCCCGGGATGGGTTCCGATCCACCAGCCGAGCAGGGCTGCTGTGGCGGTGGAGACCAGCGCGGTGGGTATCCACCAGTGCCGCGCGCGGTAGACGGCGGCGGGGAAACCCAGGGTGAGGAAGCGGGCGACGTCGTGCCATGAGGCGCGTCGGGTGCCGGTGACCGTACTGCGCGCGCGTGCCACGAGCCGGCTGAGCCGTCCGGTGAGTTGCGGGTCGGGGGCGCTGGACTGGATGAGGGACAGGTGGGTCGCCGTGCGCTGGTAGAGGGTGACGAGTTCGTCGGCTTCCGCGCCGGTGAGGCGGCGCCGGCGCAGGAGGGCGTCCAGGCGGTCCCATTCGGCGCGGTGGGCGGAGACGAAGACGTCGAGGTCCATCGGGGTGTCTGCTCCTCGGCTTCTCGTCGGCGACCGGTGGCGATGTCAGCTTGTCCTACGGAGGCGCGATGTGCGGTCAGCTTGGCAGACTGGCCGTCGTCGGGGCGGGTCGGGGAAGGGGCGGTGGTCGTGGGCGAGCTGGTGACGGGTGAGGCGGTGGCGTTGGAGCTGCGTCCCGCCCGGCTGCCGAGCAGGGCTCTGGCCGTGCTGCTCGATCTGCTCGTCGTCATCGCGGGTTATGTCGTCGTCAGCGTCGCTTTGCTGGCGGCCACGGCGTCGCTGGACGAGGCGGCGCGAACGGCGGTGGCGATCACCTCGTTCCTGTTGCTGTTGGTGGGGGTGCCGATCGCGGTGGAGACGCTCAGTCATGGTCGCTCGCTCGGGAAGCTGGCCTGCGGGCTGCGGGTGGTGCGGGACGACGGGGGGCCGATCCGGTTCCGGCACGCGCTGGTGCGGGGTGCGCTGGGGGTGGTGGAGATCCTGCTGACCGCGGGGGTGGTGGCGTGCGTGGCCTCGCTGGTGTCGGCGCGGGGGCGGCGGCTCGGGGACGTCTTCGCCGGGACGCTGGTGGTGCGGGAGCGGGTGCCCGTGGCGCGGAACGGTTTTCTGCCGCCTCCTCCGCCGTGGCTGGCGGGGCGGTTCTCGGGGCTCGATCTGTCCGCGGTGCCGGACGGTCTGTGGCTGGAGATCCGGCAGTACCTGGGGCGGATGGACCAGTTGGATCCGCAGGTGGGCCGGATGACAGCGGAGCGGCTGGCCGGTGATCTCGCGGCCCGGACGGGGGCTCCGGTGCCGCCGGGGGTGCCTGCGGCCGCGTTCCTGGCGGCGGTGGTGCACGAGCGGCGGGACCGGGAGGCGCGGCGGGCCTTCGGGGCCGGGGGCGGTCCGGGGGCTGGTGCTCACGGTCCGTCGGCCACGCCTTTCTACGGTGCGCCCGCTCCCCCTGTATACGGTGCGCCCGCTCCCCCTTCCTACGGTGACCACGGTCCGCCCGGCGCGCCCTCCCCCGGTGCGCCTGCCTCTCCTTCTCCCGCCGTTCCGCCGGTACCGCCTGTGTCCGGTCCGGCGAAGGACGAGGGGACGGCCACCGGGTTCGTCCCGCCCGCGTAGCCGCTCGCCGCTCCTGACCGCCTCAGTCGGTGAACGTCGACGGGGGTGATTCGAGGTCTTCCAGCTCGATTCCGGGGGCTGCGAGGACGACGTCGCCGGCGATGTGCACGGTGTGCTGTTCGCCGGTGTCCAGGGCTGTGACCTGGTATTCGTCCACGGTCAGGGGGCCGTTGTCAGTGGCGTGTGCTTCTCTTTTCACCAGGGCCCAGGACTGGTCGAGGGTGCGCGGTGCGAGGACCGGATCGGTGAAGGCGACGAGGCGGACGCGGGTCGCGGACGAGGAGGGAGCGAGACGCAGGAGACGGGTGGTGGCGACGAGGAAGGCGGGCGAGGTGCCGGTGAAGGCGTGGGCGGGGACGTTGCCTTCCGTGGCCTCGGCGCCGGTGGGGTCGGTGCGGACCCAGGTGACGCCGTCGAGGGCGGCGCCGCGCACCTGCCAGCCGGCGGCGTGGAGTTCGAGTCGGAGGGGGCGGCCGAGGTCGTCGAGGGTGAGGTCGACGGAGCCGGTGTGCTCGCCGGTGGGGGTGGTCAGCTGGGAGACGTAACGCCAGCCGGAGGGGCCGGGGGCGCAGTGGAAGTGCTCGTGGGCGAGAGGGGTGTGATCGTGCGGATCGTGGAGCGAATACCGGCCGCGGGGCATGGGGGTCCTGGGGTGTGACGGGCTGGTCCGGTCACCTCGGCGAGCCGGCCCGGTGCTGGTGAGTCGAAGGGGCCGGGTCGGTCGTGGGCCGACGGGACAGGCCCCCGACACGGGGGTGCGGGGGCCTGTCTCGGAGGGCCTGCCGGTGCCGGGGAACGCGTCCGTGCACGGACGGGTTCCCCGGTGGGCCGGGCTGTGGACTCAGTAGCGGTAGTGGTCCGGCTTGTAGGGGCCGTCGACCTCGACGCCGATGTAGGAGGCCTGCTCGGGGCGGAGCGTGGTCAGCTTCACGCCGA
>NZ_JBIURQ010000023.1:0-1431 GCF_044740925.1 Streptomyces sp. NPDC088254
TCAGTAGCGGTAGTGGTCCGGCTTGTAGGGGCCGTCGACCTCGACGCCGATGTAGGAGGCCTGCTCGGGGCGGAGCGTGGTCAGCTTCACGCCGAGCGCGTCCAGGTGGAGGCGGGCGACCTTCTCGTCGAGGTGCTTGGGGAGCACGTAGACGCCGGTCGGGTACTCCTCGGGCTTGGTGAACAGCTCGATCTGGGCCAGGGTCTGGTCCGCGAAGGAGTTGGACATCACGAACGACGGGTGGCCGGTCGCGTTGCCGAGGTTCAGCAGGCGGCCCTCGGAGAGGACGATGATGACCTTGCCGTCGGGGAAGGTCCACGTGTGGACCTGCGGCTTGACCTCGTCCTTGACGATGCCGGGGATCTGGGCGAGGCCGGCCATGTCGATCTCGTTGTCGAAGTGGCCGATGTTGCCGACGATGGCCTGGTGCTTCATCTTGGCCATGTCGGCGGCCATGATGATGTCCTTGTTGCCGGTCGTGGTGATGAAGATGTCGGCCTTGTCGACGACCTCGTCGAGGGTGGTGACCTGGTAGCCGTCCATCGCGGCCTGGAGGGCGCAGATGGGGTCGATCTCGGTGACGATGACGCGGGCGCCCTGGCCGCGCAGGGACTCGGCGCAGCCCTTGCCGACGTCGCCGTAGCCGAAGACGACGGCGGTCTTGCCGCCGATGAGGACGTCGGTGGCGCGGTTGATGCCGTCGATGAGGGAGTGGCGGCAGCCGTACTTGTTGTCGAACTTCGACTTGGTGACGGCGTCGTTGACGTTGATGGCCGGGAAGAGGAGCTGGCCGTCGCGCTGCATCTCGTACAGGCGGTGGACGCCGGTGGTGGTCTCCTCGGTGACGCCGCGGATCTCCGAGGCGAGCTGGGTCCACTTCTGGGAGCCGTCGGTGATGGTGCGGTTGAGGAGTTCGAGGATGACGCGGTGTTCCTCGTTCTCGGCGGTGTCGACGGAGGGGACCTTGCCGTCCTTCTCGTACTCGACGCCCTTGTGGACGAGGAGGGTGGCGTCACCGCCGTCGTCGAGGATCATGTTGGGGCCGCCGGTGGGCGTGTTCGGCCAGGTCAGCGCCTGCTCCGTGCACCACCAGTACTCCTCCAGGGTCTCGCCCTTCCAGGCGAAGACCGGGACGCCCTGCGGGTTGTCGGGCGTGCCGTTCGGGCCGACGGCGACGGCGGCGGCCGCGTGGTCCTGGGTGGAGAAGATGTTGCACGAGGCCCAGCGGACCTGGGCGCCGAGGGCGACCAGGGTCTCGATGAGGACCGCGGTCTGGACGGTCATGTGCAGGGAGCCGGTGACGCGGGCGCCGGCGAGGGGCTGGGCGTCGGCGTACTCCTTGCGGATCGCCATCAGGCCCGGCATCTCGTGCTCGGCGAGCGTGATCTCCTTGCGGCCGAACTCGGCCAGGGAGAGGTCGGCGACCTTGAA
>NZ_JBIURQ010000024.1:0-1205 GCF_044740925.1 Streptomyces sp. NPDC088254
TGCGAGCCCGGCATCCCCTTCGTCACCGGCATCCTCGCCATCCTGGGCGCCGGAGCCGCCTGGATCCCCCTCGACCTGCGCGCCCCCCTCACCCGCACCGCCTCCCTCCTGGACGACTCCCGGCCCGACGCCCTCTACACCGGCCCCGCACTCGACCACACCGCCACCCAACTCCTCGACGCCGCCTCCAGCACCCCGCCCGTCATCGCCTGGAACGGAGCCGCCGACACCCAACTCGCCCCGCCGGCCGGAGACGGCGACGACCTCGCCTACATCATCTTCACCTCCGGCTCCACCGGCCGCCCCAAAGGCGCCATGGTCCACCGCGCCGGCATGGTCAACCACCTCCTCGCCAAAACCGACGACCTGAACCTCACCACAGACGACGTCGTCATCCACAACGCACCCGTCACCTTCGACATCTCCGTCTGGCAGATGCTCACCCCCCTCATCACCGGCGCACGCCTCCTCGTCGTCGACCGCGACACCGCCACCGACCCCCAAGAACTCTTCGGCCGGATCACCACCCACCACGTCACCGTCCTCGAAGTCGTCCCCTCCCTCCTGCGCGCCGCCCTCGACGCCTGGAACAACGGACTCCCCCGACCCCAACTCACCCCCCTCACCCACCTCATGGTCACCGGCGAGACACTCCCCGCCGACCTCGCCCGCGAATGGCTGACGCTGGCTCCCCACATCCCCCTCATCAACGCCTACGGGCCCACCGAGTGCTCCGACGACGTCACCCACGCCGTCATCCGCACCCCAAACGACATCGGATCCCGCGCCCCCATCGGCCACCCCGTCCGCAACACCCGCCTCTACGTACTCGACAACCACCTCCAGCCCGTCCCCCCCGGCACCCCCGGCGAGCTCTACGTCGCCGGCACCGGCGTCGGACACGGCTACCTCGACAACCCCACCAAAACCGCCACCACCTTCACCGCCGACCCCCACGCCACCCAACCCGGCACCCGCATGTACCGCACCGGCGACCGCGTCCGCCAACGCCCCGACGGACAACTCGAGTTCCTCGAACGCACCGACCACCAAGTCAAGATCCGCGGCCACCGCATCGAACTCGGCGAGATCGAAACCGCACTGCGCAACCTCCCCGGCATCACCGACGCCGCCACAACCGTCCACCACGGACGCCTCACCGCCTACCTCATCGGCACCACCCAGAACCCCAGGACGACACTCGC